>CAVZRE010000090.1:0-66297 GCA_963777595.1 Terriglobia bacterium | reverse complement strand
GGGCCGCATATTCCGCAACCAGTGCATGCTCAGCAAGATGGAGATCGCCCAGCTGCGGCCCTGGTGTTCGGGCACTGCACGGCGGGCGGGGCGTGCGTCCGGCGCTGGTTACCGTTTACAACGTCATCGTGCGTGGCACCGGTGCGGTCTTCCTCGGCGGACCACCGCTGGTGAAGGCAGCCACGGGTGAAGTGGTCTCGGCGGATGAGCTTGGGGGGTGCGGACCTGCACACCCGCGTCAGCGGCACCTCCGATTACCCGGCGGCGGATGAGGACGAGGCGATCGCCATCGGCCGCGAGATCGTTGCGCAGTGGGAGACATCACCCACTTCGGCGGCGGCGTAGGCCAGGATGATATGGAAACAGAAAATTCCTTCACTCTTAATTGCCTTCTGCTTCGCGGTAATCACGTTTGTAGTAGTCCATCGGCTTCCTGCGATTTATAAGGCGGAAGCAGTCATCCTTGTGGATTCCCAGAAGATCCCGGAGAAGTACGTATCCTCCACCGTGAACACGGAAGTGGGGGACCGGCTGGCGACCCTGAGCCAACAGATCTTAAGTAGCACTGCGCTAAAGAAGGTCATTGATGATTTCGATCTGTATCACGACGATCGTAAGAGTCTCGCATACGAAGAAATCATCGAGAAGATGCGGAAGGATATCGATATCAAACTGGAGAAAGGCTGGACGGGGAACCGGCCCGGCGCCTTCCATGTCGGCTATCGCGGGGCGATCCCAACTGTAGTGGCCGGCGTCGCGAACCGCATCGCAAATCTGTTTGTTGAAGAAAACTTGCGAGCCCGCGAAGTACAAGCGGAAGGGACATCGGAATTCATTGTCAATCAGCTTCAGGAAGCTAAGCGAAAGCTCGACGAGATTGAAGCGACCCTGAGCAAATACAAACTGCAGCACAACGGTGAGCTTCCGCAGCAAGAAAACTCCTTAATCGGCACTCTTTCGCGTCTGCAGATGGAACTTCAAGGAAGCCAGGAAGCCGTCAACAGGGCCCAGCAGAACAAAGTGATGCTGGAAACCTCTATCACGATGGCTGAAAGCGGAGAAACGAACCTGCGCCGCGCGACGGAAGCCCAAGAGAAAGCAACAGAGGGAGAATCGGGCTCTCGAGCAAAGACTGGTCAAAGCTCCGCACAGGATCCACCAGGTAGTGTGCACGCTCTTGAACTCCAACTGGAGTCGCTCCGTAGCCACTACACCGAAGATTTTCCTGACGTAAAGCGAGTGCGCGCTGAACTCGAACGGGTCCGGGCTCTGGAGCGCGAAAATCAGAACGCTAAGAAACCAGATGCGAATCCGGTATCCCCCGGCGTTAAAGCGGTGGCGACTACGCCAGTAGTGTCGCCGCAAATGAATCAATACCATGACCGCATTGCTTCGCTAAAAGCTCAATTGTCACTTTGCAATGAAGAGATCACCCGTGGTACGAACCAAGCGGACCGCATCAGGCGGGACATCAACTCACTAGAAGCGAGAGTCGATAAGCTACCCGTACGCGAGCAGGAAATGTCCGCATTGATGCGTGATTACGAGATTTCGAAAGCCAACTATAAATCGCTCCTCGATAAAAAACTTGCCGCCGACATGGCGTCCGAGATGGAGCGGCGCCAGAAGGCGGAGCGATTCACCATCATTGACCCTGCCCGAATCCCTGGTAAGCCGTTTCAGCCCAACCGGCCGATTCTGTATAGCGCCGGAACAGCTATCGGCCTGGCGTTGGGAATCGCGTTCGCGTTGGGGAGAGAGCTTAAATCAAGCGTACTGCTGGGTGAATGGGAACTCCCACCCGAAGTCGTCATTCTGGGCCGGATTCCGAAGATGAGACTAATGGCGCCGTACAACAGTCTGAGCAGTCGCCGCCTGCGCGCAAAAGGATGAGGCGGAGACCCGGTCTTGTGTTCTCGGGAGCATTGCTCTTGCTGTTCTTTGTTGTGGCGAGCGTCTATGCCGTGACGAGGTTTCTCTAATGTATTTGACACATTTTCGGCTGCAGCGCCAGCCCTTCTCGATGACGCCTGATCCGGCCTTTCTCTACTTAACCAACGGTCACCGGGAGGCGCTCGCAGCACTCACTTACGCCATTCTTGGGCGTAAGGGTTTTGTCGTTCTCACCGGGGAAGCGGGTACCGGCAAGACAACTCTGATAGCGAAGGTGATTCAGTCCATATCCTCTACTCGCGTGTTGAGTAGTGTTGTCTTGAATCCGACTCTCACGCCAGCAGAATTCTTAGAGACCATCCTGTTGACCTTAGGCATTACCGATGTACCGCAGAGCAAGGCCCAAAGACTTCAGTTTCTACACGGAGTTTTGCTGGAAGCGGACAAGAATGGAAAAGTTCCCGTTCTCATCGTAGACGAGGCACACAAGGTACCCCCGGATGTTTTGGAGGAGATCCGCCTCCTCAGCAACTTCGAAAAGCCCGAGAGCAAGCTGATCCAAATCGTGCTGGCTGGCCAGAGCGAATTGCGGGACCTCCTAAACCGTGAGGATCTGCGGCAGTTTAAGCAACGAATCTCTATGAGGGTGGAAATCCACGCTCTGACGGAACCGGAACTTAACAATTATCTGCAGCACCGCTGGATGAAAGCGGGCAGCGTATCTCCTCATCCGTTCTCTGCGGACGCCATGGCACGGATTGCCCGGTATTCGCAAGGAATTCCGAGAGTAGTCAACGCACTTGTGCGACAACGCTTTGATGCTGGCATACTCTCGAAATTCACAAAGTGTAGGTATCGCGGAGATCGATCAGGTTGCCTCCGAACTAGAGTTGCTTACTGTAAAAAACAAGATTCCGGAAGTACCGCCTGGAGAGCCGGTGGTAACTCCATTGGTAGCTGTTCCCAACGGAGCCACTTCGGGAACGAACTCACCTAGCCAAGTGCCCCGAGGGCCCTTGCGGGTGCCGGAAGTGCCCGCACGCATCAGAACACTTTCATTCTTCCAACGCTTTTGCCAAAAAGGCGGAAATTGTCTCTTGAGCAACATATATGAAGCAGTGCAAAAGGGTGACACCGAAGCTGCCGAGATCGCTCGCGCCATCCTACAAGCCGAGGGCATCGCACAAGACCCCGTAAAGAGAATGAATTCTACAGCGGGTGCTAAGCCGCCTCATCCGCCACCCCCCCAGACTGACCGGTATTACAGAACAGTTCACATGAATCTGTCCAGCAGTGTGCCGGTTTTCCCGTTCGATGGTTCCGACACGCGGGCTGCGGAGCAATACCGCATGATCCGAACGAGGATTGTCCAAAGCCCCCACAGGCCTCGCTTAATCGCCGTATCCAGTTCAAGTCCCGGTGACGGCAAGACAATCACTTCTGTAAATATTGCCGCAGCTCTGTCGCTGAATAACTCCGGGCCCGTGTTGCTCATCGATGCCGATTTCAGGCGCTCTCGAATCGCGAAAGTCCTCGGGATAGACCCTGGCCCGGGATTGAACGAAGTTTTATCCGGAACCTGTGAACTGGCCGATGTTATTGTGCGGACCGAGCAGTTTCCGAATCTCTACGTTGTAGTCGCCGGAAATGGATGGGAGAACGCGGCGGAGTTGTTGGATTCACCGCGTTGGGGTGCAGTCTGCGCGAAGTTTCGGGATCAGTTTCAATACACTCTGGTGGACACGCCACCTATTGCCGCCGTTGCCGACTACGACTTAATTCAAGCGGCGATGGACGGGATCATCGTTATCGTACGGCCCGACCACTCCCGGCGGGCTATTTGTCTGGAGGCCATCAAAGCGGTCCCTCAGAACAAGATGTTGGGCATCGTTCTGAATTGCGTTGACGATTGGTTCATGTGGAAGAACCGGGACTATTACTACTCAAACTACGCCTGATGAACGTCCAGGCGCCATTCAGGAAGGAGCAGCCGTGTACGCAAATCTTAAGCTTCAGTTGTTTAAGGCTGGTATCCGTCAAAACCAATTCGCCCAGATGCTCAACATACACGAAACAGTCTTAAGCAAAATCGTGAACGGCTTTCGGCAGCCCGAGCCCGAATTGCGAGCGCGAATTGCAGAACTGCTGAAGAAGGAAGAGCAATGGCTGTTCGCTGTCACTCGTGAATCTGCTCCCTGGCTAGACAACAAGGACCATTAAGAATGTGTGGAATCGCGGGTTATGTTAACGCTAAGAGGTTGTGAACCGTCTCTCAACGTCATTCAGCAGATGACGGGTGAGATGGTACACCGTGGACCAGACGATTCCGGCACCTATGCCGACCGGTACGCCGTATTAGGGCACCGGCGGCTATCCATCATTGACGTTAACAATGGCCGGCAGCCCATGGTAAACGAAGACGGAACGCTCAGGATCGTTTACAACGGCGAAGTCTTCAACCATGCGGAACTCCGGCCCGAGTTGGAACAATCCGGGCACCGCTATCAGAGCCATTGTGATACCGAAACAATCCTTCACTCTTATGAGGAGTATGGGGAAGCTTGTGTCCAGCGGTTCCGCGGAATGTTCAGCTTTGCCGATTTGGGACACACAACAGCGGCGTTTGTATCTGCGCACGCGACCGGATGGGGATCAAACCGTTCTATTACTTCTGGAACGGATATCTATTTGCCTTTGCTTCAGAAATCAAGGCGTTACTTCGACATCCGGAGATTGCCGCTGAGCTTGAGGCTAGTGCGATTCCAGAATACCTCGCTCTCGGATACCTGAGCTCAGAGAAAACCATGTTCCGGAATATCTGGAAGTTGATGCCGGGACACATTCTGACTCTGGATCTGCAAGATGAGGTCCCGGCTCCGCGAATCTATCGCTACTGGGACCTCCCGGAACAGAATCCTGACACCGGGCATTCGGAAGCGGAACTCATTGCCGAATGCCGCCGGCGGCTTGAAGAATCAGTCCGGATGCGGATGATGAGCGACGTACCGCTCGGGGTGTTTCTTTCGGGCGGATTGGATTCCAGCGCGATCGCCGCGATCATGCAGCAATGCAGCGGTGACCCTATCAATACGTTCTCTGTGGGATATGACGAAGCTGCATACAGTGAACTGGGCTATGCCGACACGGTCGCGAAAAATCTCGGCACGCATCATCACCAGATAACGATCACTCGCGATCAGTTCTTTTCCTCGCTGCCGCGCGTCATCTGGCATGAGGACGAGCCTGCTGTCTTCTCATCCAGCGTCCCTCTTTACTTCGTTTCGAAGCTTGCTTCGGAGCATGTCAAGGTAGTGCTGGGCGGAGAAGGGAGCGACGAACTCTTCGCCGGCTATGAGCGTTACCGATATTATAGCCTCAACAGATCGTTAGCGAAAGGTTATGGCATGGTTCCGAAGTCTTTGCGGGAACTTGTCCGCAGCAAGATCGACAATACCTCGCTTCTGTCAGGGGATTTGCGCCGCAAACTGAGGCATACGGTTGTCGGACGTGAGGACACCTTCGAAGCGCTTCAACTGGAAAACTTCTATAGCGCCTTTTCCCGTTCCGAAATAAAAGCCGCGTTACGTGGTCCCAATTCCCTGCAGGAGCCGTTTAACAACGTTCTTGGGTTTTGGAGAGCGCGAGAGCATTCACCAACTCTCCTTCGTATGCTCTATACCGATCAGAAGACTTATCTGCTGGAGTTGTTGATGCGGCAAGACCAGATGAGTATGGCTTGGTCTATTGAGAGCAGGGTTCCCTTTCTCGACCATACATTTGTCGAGTTCGCTATGCGCGTTCCGGATCGGCTAAAGATTCGCGGGCGGCGAGGGAAAGCTCATTCTGAAAAAGAGCTGTGGAAGGACTGCTCCCAAGAGAGATCATTTACAGGAAGAAAATGGGCTTCCCTACGCCGCTGCGGCGATGGTTTCAGGAGTCTGAATCCAGACCTGTTCTGGATTCCTTGCTCAGAAAGAACAGTCTTCTGGACAGTATCCTTGACCTCCGACAGGTGGGCTCACTTTTAACAGCGCATCGCGAGGGACTCGAAGATGCCACTGACCGCATTTGGCGTCTATTGAATCTGCAGATATGGGGCGAGATCTTCCTGAACGGGAAATGTGAAATGCCGGAAATGGTGGCGCCGGCTAAGGCTGCCGCACGAGTGTTTGCGGTTGGTGGATGAGGGGCATGTGAAACGCCGGCTTCTGATTATTTCCTATCTGTTCCCGCCCATGGGCGGGATTGCGGTGCAACGGGCACTAAGTCTTGCAAAATATCTACCGGAGTGCGGATTTGATGTCCACGTGCTCCGGGCTGCCAATGCTGCCGCACCCGTCTATGATCCCGGCCTGTTGAGGCATCTTCCGCCACAGATCACAGTCCATACCGCTTTGACTCTCGAATTGCCGTTTGCTCTGCGCCACCGCCTCTGGTCTCTGCTGGGCTCCAAAAAGGAGAAGGTGAAACCAACGAATCGCAGCCCCACACCGTGGAGAGCCCTCAAGTGATTCCGTAAGCGGCCGCTGCCATGCGGATCGCGCAACGGATACTCTGTCCTGAGCCTGAAGTCCTCTGGGTACCTTTCGCAACGCGTGCTGCCCGCCGCATCATCAAAGAGCATCGGATCGATTGCGTATTAGTGACCGCGCCTCCCTTCTCAGCTTTTCTCATCGGGAACGCGTTGAAAGCAGAAAATCCAGACCTGACGTATGTCGCGGATTTTCGGGATGAGTGGCTGACGTTTTACATCAACAACAATGACTTTCAGAACACGGCGCATACGCGCTAACGTGCGGCTCAGATCGAACGCCAGACGATTGAATTGGCAGATCTTGTCATCGCTGTAACGGACTCCTCTCTGGATACGATTTCCGATCGCTACCCGGATCAGTCTCTTAAGAAATTCCACTGTATCTCCAACGGCTTCGATCCCGCTGTCTTCTCTGATTACCAACCGCGGATGCATGAAGGACCGGAAACGATTGTCACGCATGTGGGAACCATCTACAAAAATGCTTCTCCGGCTTTCTATTTCGACGCTTTGTCGCGTCTCCCGCAGGCAGATCAGAGAATCTTTTCGAACTCGCTTCATTGGCCGCTTAGTCGAGAGTGAGCGCGCAGCTCTGGAAGCGCAGGGGCCTTCTGTTCAGGTACTGGGCTTCATGCCTCAAAGTGAAGCTCTTCGCTACATGGAGGATACCGATTTCCTGCTACTGACCATGACAGATCCCATTAGCATGCCAGGTAAATTTTATGAGTACCTCGCGACAGGGAAGCCTATTCTTGCAGTGTCGCCTCCCGGCAGCGAAGTAGACAGCATCATCGGAAATACCGGCGCCGGTTGGTGCGCCGATCCGAACTCGCCGGCCAGCATATGCGAAATGCTGTCCCATGCTCACGAACTCATTCGAAATCGCGACAGCCGCTTGCGCCGCAAACCGGATACGGCGCGTCAGTTCGAACGCCCTCGACTGGTGAGGCAATACGGTTCACTGATCAGTGAGGTTATGGAATCAAGGTCAATGGCGACCGCACCGGTTGAGCGATGAAAACTCAAGCTCCCTGCCAGATCACGCCCGAGTGTACATCCTCAAAGACTGCGCCCCTGAAGATTCTGAGTTTGGCCTCCACCTTTCCTCATCCGCTTCAAAAAGATCTGGGGATCTTTGTTCGTGCCCGCCTGCAAGCAATGACAGCAGTGGCGGATATGAAGGTGGTGGCGCCTGTTGCATACCTGGAATATGGCAATCCGGCCCGGCGGGGACTTGGAATCGGCATGATCCCTCCGCGTGTCATGGACGGCCGATTAGAGGTGCTACGTCCACGCTTGTGATGGCGATTGGCTGCATCTGATGTACAAGGCCTCGCGAACCGCGGATCTCGTCCATTGCACCAACCATGCACTGGACTTCTGGATCGTGTCGAACGCCGCATCCGACCCGGGAATCCGCATGATTTCGAATGGCACCTCGTCTTTGACTCCGAACGAGGGTCTGGACCGGTACAAGCGCCAGATGGGCTACTCGGTGATGGAACAGAAGCATGCTATCTACTTCCACCCGCTGCTGGCGCCGGTGCTCTTGAGCCGGATTCCGGCCGCGTTCAGCCGAGCGGCGGCCAGACATTTTACGGGGAACAAAGACATGTTCTCCTTGTCGCGCTTAATGGAGGGCGCATGCATGACTCGTGAACCAGTCCAGACTTCGCCGGACGCGGGGTGCCAGCAGGAGGACCCGCATTTCTCGCGCCTCGTTCGGCCGGGGGCGCTCTTTCCTATACTTCGAGTTGTCCAGACGTTCCGTCAGGGGGGACTCGGTAATACAGCCAGGCGAGCGGCAGATTTTATCGGGCGAAAGGTGAGCAAGAAGAGAGTCGTGCCGGGAGGTGGACGTTCCTTCAGCGCCGACGAGACGCTTGGCTTACAATCCGGCGAGTGGGTAGAGGTGAAGTCGGCGGAGGAGATTCGCGCGACTTTGGATGCTCGCGGGAAGAATCGGGGACTTTTGTTCACCGAAGACATGACGCCTCATATCGGTAAGCGATTGCGGGTCCACAAGCGCGTCGAAAGCATTTTTCTGGAAGAAAGCAGGCAGCGGCGGACTATTCGGAATACAGTGCTGCTCGAGTCATCTTTCTGTCAGGGGAAGAATTTCAACTGTGACCGTTCGTGCTTTCTATTTTGGAAAGAGATCTGGCTTCGGAGAGTTTCAGCGTAGTGGTCGCTTGCAGCCTTTTCCATTGTTCGCGAGTGGCGAGGCCGTGGGGCCCGAGGGCGCGGTCGACCGCAAGGATGCCGTCAAGGTGATCCATTTCGTGCTGAATCAGTTCGGACAACGCTCCCGACGTAGTGATTACTTGGGTTCCACCATTTTCGTCGAGATAGCGTAGCCGGAGCGATTGCGACCGCTCCAGCCAGACCATCAGGTCGGGAAACGAAAAGCAGTCGTCCCATAGCTGGAATTTCTCCGGGCTTAGCCATTCGAGTTCCGGATTGACCAACGAATACGCGATACCCCCAAACTCGATATAGATGACGCGTTTCGGCACGCCGATCTGGATAGCGCTGATGCCTCGCCCGAAGCCATGAGCGTGTTGGAATTCGTGCAGCGTATCGCGGAGATCGACAAGCAGCACTTCTGCGGACTCCGCTTTGTCGACAAAACTCGATGTTTTACGCAACATCGGGTCGCCGAGTTGCAGGATTCGATGGGTGCTCACGGTTACTTGTGTTATGGTCGAGAATTCGCTTCTCTTCAACAATGATAATCACTTCTAAAGCTCCCTGCCGGGTCGATATGGCCGGCGGTACGCTGGATATCTGGCCGCTCTATCTTTTCCACGCAGGCGCAGTGACGGTGAACTTTGCGGTGAATCGCTATGCCAGTTGCACACTCCGGACTCGTCAGGATGCCCGAATCGTTTTCTCATCGCGCGATCTGAAGCTTACTGAGTCATTTGACTCGCTCGACCAATTGAGGGCCTCGCCCCGCTATAAGTTACCCCTGCTCGCGCACCTCGTCAAATACTTTGCGCCGGATAGAGGCATCGAGATCGAGACCGATTCCGAAGCCCCCGCGGGAGCCGGAATCGCGGGCTCATCGACTCTGATTATCGCCGTCGCATCGGCGCTGAACCGGCTTACCGGGCGCAAATTGCCGATTGAAAAGCTACGGGAGATTGCGCAGAATGTCGAAGCCCAGATCATCCTGGTGCCGACCGGGTCGCAAGACTACTATCCCGCGATGTACGGCGGCGTCCTGGCCGTCGAACTGTCTGAAGAAGGCATCCATGGCATTCGGATGCCCCTGCCCGCGCAGGAACTCAACAGCCGGTTCGTCCTGGCTTATACCGGAGTTCCCCGCAATTCCGGCATCAACAACTGGGAAGTGATGAAAGCGCATATAGACGGCGACCGCAAGGTGCATAAGAACTTCGACCGGATCACAGCGATTGCGGTAGGGATGCGAGCCGCGATCGAAAAGCAGCAATGGAACGACGCGGGCCGGCTGCTTCGCGAAGAATGGTCGAACCGGCGCAAAAACGCGCCCGGAATTTCGTCACCGTTGATCGACACCCTGGTAGCGACCACTCGCCGCCATGGCGCACTCGGCGCCAAAGTTTGCGGTGCAGGAGGAGGAGGCTGTGTTTTCTTCCTCACCGAACCAGACAGCCGTGAGCGAGTCGCTGCAGCTATCACCGCGGCAGGTGCGCAAGTACTGCCCTGCGAAGTCGCGCCCGCCGGCGTGAAAGTCAAAGTCAAAAACCTTCAGCCACGAGTACACACGAATGCACACGAATAACAACTCCGATTTGTTCTTTTCGCATTCGTCTGCGTTCGTGTGCATTCGCGGCCCAATGTAAGTTTTTGATCTTATGGAACGCGACCCTCTCCGCTCCATCTCGCAAACGGGCGTTTTCGTGCTGTTCTGGCTCCTCGCCGTTACTGTGCTGGGAGGGCCGCTCGATTGGGTGGGCGGACAATTGGTCAGGACGACAGTCACGCCTTTCATCGGGTCAGTCGTCGCAACATTCCTCTGCTGGAAGATCTACGAAGAGGCTCCTCTGCCGCATCTGGGTCTTGAATTGAATCATCGAGGCGTTCTTTACCTGTGGACGGGCATCGCGGCGGGAATCGTCGGGGCTGCTCTTGCGCTCCTTCCGGGACTGATGCTGCACCTCGCCCACTTTACGTCTGTTCCGGAGGTCCATTGGAGCTTCGATACCACCTCATTTGTCACCATCCTGATATTCTGCGGCGCCGCGGGAGAAGAGTTGCTTTTTCACGGCTTCGCGTTTCAGTCGTTGATGAATGGTCTGGGACCCTTCGCGGCGATCTTCCCGGTCGGCGTTATTTTCGGCCTGTTGCACATGGGCAATCCGGATGCCTGGTGGTTGAGTACGCTCAATACGGTCGGCTTCGGCATCGTCTTCGGCTGCGCTTTGTACCGAAGCCGCTCATTGTGGCTGCCGGTTGGGATGCATTTTGGATGGAATATCGCACTGCCGTTTTTCGGAGTGAAGATTAGCGGCATTACAATGAGGGTAACGGATTACGAGATGACTTGGAATGCAGGTCCCTTGTGGAGCGGCGGTGCGTATGGTCCGGAGGGCAGTCTGCTGACCAGCGGTGTGCTGATCCTGATGCTCTTGTTCGTGTGGCTGATCCCCACGCCGGAAACTGCCTCCGAATCGTCTGAAACCCTGGAGAGCGAGCCGTCCTTATGAAATCGTTCGTTTCCATGATCGTGTGTGCCTCCATCGGGAGCAGCCTCTTTGCGGCCGGTAAACTCACCTTCGATGATGAGGTTGAACTGGTGCGTGGCCTGAGCGCTGAGTATGCCAAGGCCAAAACGTACCTGCCGCGCTCTAAGAAGCCCATAGAATTTAATGCGGACGGCACATGGGACAAGCAGGCGTGGCTGAATGCCGGCGAAAAGCTAGGAGCGGCGGCCCGCGTCGGCGATCAGATTCAGATCACCAAGGTCACGCTGGAGAACGATAAAATCGTACTCGAAATTAATGGCGGAATCAAGAGCGGCCGGCACTGGTATGACAACGTGCAGGTAGGCATGGGCGGCGCAACCAATCCGGTCTCCAACGGGCAATCGAACGCTGCCGCGGGGACTTATATCGAGGTCCTTTTTCATAAGCCGCTCGAGCCGATGAAGGCTGCGGATGTCAAGAAAATGCTGTCGCCAATCTTCGACTTCGATAAACACTCCGCCACCGAGGTTTACGCGGCGACGCTCCCGCCGGAAATCAAGGCGGCGATTGCGGAGAAGCGCGCCCAGCCCGGTATGGACCGGGATCAGGTTGTCATGGCCATGGGCAGACCGGTGCGCAAGATGCGTGAAACGATCGACGATGTGGAATCCGAGGACTGGATCTACGGTACCCCGCCGGGCAAGATCACTTTCGTCACTTTCAACGGTAACAAGTGCGTCAAGGTGAAAGAGACTTACGCCGGTCTAGGGGCGGAAGCGGCGGCGCCGCTTGACGTCCCCCGGTAGTTATTATCAGGGAGTTCGCGCGATCGCATTGATATCTTTGCTTTCCAGAATCCGTTTTGGCGCGCCGTGTCTGGCTACCGCAAGCATGGCGCGGCCGATTGACTCGGTCGTGAGAATCGCGCCGGGAAAGATGAGCCGCAGCAGAGGCAATAGCGGTTTAGCAATGGCGTAGCCGACCCGGTAGACTGTCGTTCTGGAGCGGATTCCGTGCAAGGGTTGGATTATGCCTGGCCGAAACATATATGCGGCTTTGAAGGGCAGGCCAAGCAAGCGATTTTCAGTCTTGCCCTTGACCCGCGCCCACATAACGCGCCCGTGTTCGGAACTGTCGGTACCTGCGCCCGAGACATACACGAAGGTCATTTGCGGATTGAGTCTTGCCAGAATTTCGCCGGCCGCGACGGCGATGCCAAACGTGACGCGGTCATAATCGGCCCCCTGCATGCCCGCAGATGACACTCCCAGACAGAAGAAGCATGCGTCGAAGCCGGCGAGTTGCGATTCGACCGCAGTATAGTTCCATAAATCCTGATGAATGATTTCCCGCAACTTAGTATTTTGTACGCCGGTCGCCGTCCGTCCGACAGTAGCGACGAGTTGCACGTCCCGCGCAAGCAGGCACTCCCGCAGAACTCCCTGACCGACCATTCCCGTCGCGCCAAAGACAAGTACGTTCATGCAGTCAGAGATTCCTTGCGTGTGGTCCAGCTCACATTTGTGAGGTTTTCCGAAACCTCCCACAGCTGGCGCGCTAGATCCCGGTCCCGCGCCTGGGAGGAGATGACGGCCGACGCCGTCGCTCCCTTCATTTCAAACAATCCACCAGGTCCGTAATAACCTGAGTTCCTGGCGTCCGGGGAGGTGGCTGCGAATAGCGTGGGTAGCGCGCCCTCGGAGGCAGACTGGCTCATGAGCGGTTGGAGCAAACGCATCATCCTGGATTGAAAGCCGTCGCTACCGGGACCGTTGGCGATCAGATCGGTGCGCGCGTATCCGGGATGCGCCGCGTTGCTCATCAGGCCCCAGCCGTTCGCGTCGCTGCGGCGTTGCAGTTCCAGAGCGAACATCAGTACCGCCAACTTCGATTGGGCATAAGCCGGCCAAGGTTTGTAGGTGCGTTCCCACTGCAGGTCGTCGAAGTGAATCGCGGCTTGAATGCGGTGCGCGCCGCTGCTCACGTTGACCACGCGAGGGCTACGACTCTTTCGTAGCAGCGGCAGCAGGCGGGCGGTCAGCGCAAAGTGTCCGAGATAGTTTGTGCCGAACTGCAACTCGAAACCATCCGCTGTGCTCTTCCGCTTCGGCGGCGTCATGACTCCGGCGTTGTTGACCAGAATGTCGATGGCACGATCTGCCGTCAGCAATCGATCAGCGAATTCGGCGACGGAGCAGAGGTCGGCGAGATCGAGCTTGTCAAACCGCACTTGCGCGCGCGGAAAGGCAGCCAGGATTCGCTTGATTGCCTCGCGCCCTTTGGCTTCGCTCCGCCCGGCAACGATAACCTCAGCGCCGGCTCCGGCCAACCCGAGCGCGGTTTCGTAGCCCAGTCCACCCGTGCCCGTGACCACGGCGACCTTGCCGGCCTGCGGCGGGATGTCAGCGACGGTCCACTTCTGCATGTCTGCTTCTCCTATGGCCGGTTAGATGCCTGAGTACTCACGCGGGATTCACTGGCGATGCCATGCCAAAAAATCTCGAACCCGGATTTGCGGAACCGGGCTGCCTGCCGGGGATCCGATGTCATAAAATCCATAGTGGTTCCCGCCAGAGCCTGCAGCGTCGCGCCGATAAACTCCATGGGAAGATCCCTCACGAGGCCGCGGGCCAAGGCGTCTCGCGCCATGACTTCGATTTCGATAAAAGGCGCGGCGCCGAGCGCTTTGGATTCCTCGGTCAACTTTCCGGACACCTGCAATTGGGCTAGTACTTTCATTTCCAAGGCGTGCTTGACTCCCCAATTTACGTAGGAATCCCAGATGTGCTGCAACCTGCTGCGAAAGTCTTTCTTTCTCTCAAAGCCCGACATCAAAGCTTCTGCCATCCGCAGTTTTATGTCCCGATACAGCGCGTTGATAAGATCGTCCTTGGTGATGAAATAGGTGAACAGAGAGCCTTCGGCGATTCCCGCCGCTCCTGAAATGGCGGAGGTGGGGGCCGCGAGGGAATGCTCGGCAAACACGCGGACTGCGGCGGACAGGATGGCGCCTCGCTTGTCCACGCTCTTCGGCCTGGCCATAACTGAGTATACACTCAATTATTACTCGGCATCGTGAAAGATGGTGCCGAGGGTAAACCGCTCTCCGGAAAGCAGCGGACTGACCCCGTGCCGAAAATTGGTCCGGTAATATCCTCGGGCACCCTTGGCCGGACGGTAGCGCGTAGTGATGACAACAGCCTCGCCCTGTTCGAGACGGATGGAGTGCCCGATCGATTGGGCGCGCGGTTGCTGCTCGACAAGCAGCAGTTCGCCTCCTGTGAACTCCTCGTCCGGGCGGCTGAGACAGGTGACTACTTGAAACGGGAAGAACAGTTCGCCGTAGAGATCCTGATGAAGACAGTTGAAATCGCCCGCGACGTAATGCAGGAGCAGGGGAGTGGGTCGCATTTGTCCCGCCGCATGACATTGCGCGAGGAACGCATCCAACGAATCCGGATACTCCGACGGAAGGCGCAGGGCAGCCATCCAGGCGGTCGCAACGGGTGCCAGCAGCGCATAGAGTTCCCGGCGGAGTTCATCCACGCGCGCCGGCAAGGGATAGGAGAAGTATTGGTATTCACCGCGTCCGAAACGGTAGCGGGCCATGTCGATGCGGGTACGGAAGAGGTCTGGTTGGGAATAGAGGGCGCGTGTACTTTCGCATTCCTCACGCGTAAGGAGCATTCCGACCCGGGCGTAACCGTGCGTCCAGATGCTGTCAACGGCCTGCATGCTTCGATTCTGGCGCAAGCCGCGTCGCGTGTGCTATCCGTTTGTTGCTTTTGAAAGAACGCGCTCGCTCAATCGAAGACGCCGAAATGCTTTTGTAACACCAGGGCGATGGTGCCGCGCAGACGGGCGCGTCCATCCTCGTGCGCGGGAACGAGCTTCGGAGCGCAACCGCCCGGTAGAACCTGATGCTGCACTTCGGTCTCAATCACCGGTCCGAACCGGTGCCAACTGCGGGTGAGATCGCCGACAAGGACAATACGTTCCGGAGCGAGGCCTGCCACGATCATGCGCATTCCCCGGCCGAGATAATGCGCCATTTTTTCGATGGCCTGGGCGGCCAGGACATCGCCGTGGTCGGCACGGCTCAGCAGGTCCTGAAAGCTTAGCCCGGCGGCTTCCTGACCGGACTCCCCGTAATACCTGACCCCGGCCCGGTTGGAGGCGAACACCTCCCAGCAGCCTCGGCTGCCACATCCACATACTGGCCCCTCCGGATCGAGCGGCACGTGTCCGAACTCGCCTGCCATCGCGTTCATCCCTTGCACCAACCGCCCATTGACCAGAAGGCCGGTCCCGATGCCTTCCGAAACCGTCACGACCACGAAGTTCTTGCATTCTTCCATATGGTCGAACCAGACTGCGGCGAGCACGCAGGCATTGGCGGCGTTTTCCATCTCCACTTCGAGACCGGTGGCCTTGACGATCGGCGTGTGAATATCAAAATCACCCCAGTGCAGATTCGGCGCGAAGACCAGCCTTTCGGAGGCCGGACTGAACCGACCTGGAAGGCTGATCCCGATGCCCTCGATTTTCTTCCCCTGGCAGGATCTCATGACTCGCTGGATGGAATCTACCAACGTCTTGACGCCGGCTTCGGGATCGGCCGCTGTCGGCATCATTTCCTGGGAGATGAACCGTCCGTTGGCGTCGGCTAAAGCGACGGTTGTCTGAGTGGGACGAATGTCCACGCCGACTATGACCCGTTCGTCATTGAGACGCAAAAACGTCGGACGCCGACCCCTCGGAAGCCGCCCGGTGGCACCGTATAAGACCCAGCGTTCTTCGATCAGTTGTTCTACGATCGAAGACACGGTGCTGCGCTGCAGGCCGGAGACTCGCGCGAGGTCGGCGCGCGAAATCGGGTGCCGTGTCCGGATAAGATTGAGAACTATCCGGCGATTGATGTCGCGGACGACTTCGTTAGAGGCTACCTGTGTGTGCTTGGATTTAATCGCCTGCATCAAAAGTTATTTGGGAACCCAGGTTCCGTGGAGTGTTCCGACTGTAATTTCGTACTCACCCGGTCCGGGAAATCTAAGCGGATCGAGGACAAACCGCACGCCGGCTGCTGCGCCGGGCGCCAGCGAGATTCTCGTGAAGCCCGCCAAACTTCGAAGGGGCTCCGACGCCGATGGATGGGCATGCTTGACATAGAGCTCAACCACCTCGTCACCAGCCATCTTTCCAGTGTTCTGGACCTCCACTTCAACCGCATTCTCGCGTGCGATCTTCAGGGTGCGATACGAAAAGGTAGTGTAGCTCAGGCCGTAGCCAAAAGGAAATAGCGGCTCGCCGGTAAAGTAGCGGTAAGTGCGGCCTCTCATGTTGTAATCGGTGAAAGGAGGCAGTTGATCGGCTGTTTTATAGAAGGTGATTGGCAGGCGTCCCCCGGGGTTATAGTCGCCGAACAGAACATCCGCGAGGGCCGTGCCACCCGCTTGACCGGGATACCAGAGTTCGACAATCGCGGGCACGTGATCCCGCGCCCAGTTGATGGCAACGGCACTCCCGTTGAGAACCACCAATGCTACCGGTTTACCGCTCGCCACTACCTTCCGCATCAGATCCTCCTGCACGCGCGGAATGCCGAGATCTACGCGGTCGCCGCCTTTGAAGCCTTCCACCGGAACGCGCATTTCCTCGCCTTCGAGACGTGGCGAGAGGCCGAGCACCAACACCACCGCGTCGGCCTGTTTGACAATGTCGTCAACGTCCGGGCTCTGCGGCGAATGCGGCCGCGACCATACCAACCGGATATCGGCGTCATTCAGAAATTCGTGATAATCGAGACGAATCGCGTACTGTTTTCCAGCTTGTAAGTCGACCGGCTTGTACTGATAGCCGCGTTCATGGATGCCGTTGAAACTCGCGATGAGCTTGTCATCCAGAAAGAGCTCGAACGCGTTCATTCCGATCGCGCCGAGCTGATAGGTTCCGTTGAGTGAGACCGAGAGATGACCCGTCCAGCGAACTCCAAAGTCGTCGTCATTCATGTCCGCGCGCGGCGACCCGTCCCACCAGCGGAAATCGATTTGAGTATCGGCTCGGGTGAACAGCGGCTTCAGATCATGCGCAATTGCACCGACGTTTTGGCCTGAATTAGGATAGGTAAGCTCGCGAGGGCGATGGTTTCTGCCATCGAAATTGGCGCTGTTGAAGTATTCGCCTTTGAGATCAGAGAGCGCGGAAGCAGGGACGGTTTCGAAAGTTGGCATGCCCAGGGCGAGATCGCTGCCGCGAGAGGAAAGGACCTTCATCGTGGCCCCAACCTTCCGCCGGATGCCTTCGAGCGGCGTCACCGGAGCGGTCGGATCGCCGTTGTAGTTGCCGACCATCACTTCCGCATCGTCCGCATTCGGGCCTATGACAGCGATTGTTTTGAGCGATTTGCTGAGAGGGAGTGTACGGTTTTCGTTCTTCAGCAGGACGATAGACTTACGAGCCGTTTCGACAGCCAGCCGGCGATGCTCTTCACTGTCATTCACCCGGTACGGAATGTTAGCGTACTTCACCATCTCCGGCGGGTCGAACTCGCCGAGTTTGAAACGCGCCAACAGTAAACGCCGGACGGCCTGGTCGACATCGGCTTCCGCAGCGAGGCCGGCTCTTACGGCGGGCACAAGTTTGCCGTACTCTACTCCGCAATCGAGATCCGTTCCGGCTTTCAGCGCGCTGACAACGCCGGCCTGCGCGTCGGGCGAAGTCTTGTGGTGTTGATAGATGTCGCCGATCGCTCCGCAATCGGAAACCACGTACCCCTTGAAGCCCCATTGCTTCCGCAAAATCTGATCGAGCAGTCGCGGATTCGCGCAGGCTGGCAATCCGTCGACGCGGTTGTAGGCGCACATCACCGAATACGCGCCGCCCCCTTTGATGGCCATCTCGAACTGTGGGAGATAGCTTTGCCGGAGATCCTCCTCGCTCACTACTGCGTCGAATGTGTGGCGCTCCGATTCCGGGCCACTATGCACGGCATAGTGTTTGGCAGTTGCGACGGTTTTCAGATATTTGGGATCGTCCCCCTCGAGCCCTTTGATAAATTGCACCGCCATGCGTCCGGTGAGATAAGGATCTTCGCCATATGTTTCCATGCCGCGTCCCCAGCGCGGATCGCGGAAGAGATTGATGTTCGGAGTCCAAAAGGTGAGTCCTTGATAGATGTTGCGCTTCCCCCGGCGCACGAACTCATGGTGCTTGGCGCGGGCTTCATCTGAGATCGCCGTGGCGACTCGATAAATGAGGTCCGCGTCCCATGTGGCCGCGAGGCCGATGGTCTCGGGAAAGACGGTGGCACGGCCCGCCCGGGCAACACCGTGGAGGCATTCGTTCCACCAATTATAGGCAGGAATGCCGAGGCGATCGATTCCTACGGAATCGTTCATCAGCTGAGAGACTTTCTCCTCGAGCGTCATGCGGGAAAGCAAGTCGTCGACGCGCCTCTCGATGGGAGCCGACGCATTCTTGTAGAGAGCGGGCTGCTGGGCTGATGCGGCGGCCACTATCAAGGCAGCGCTCAGTGTTAAGTTTAGTTTAAACGTCAAACTATATTTAACTCCTGTATCCAAATTCAGGCAAGGGTTTCTTTGCCCCGATTTGCTGATTCCGCTAGAATGGGCCCCGGTTGTCACTGGTGGCAAGGGTCACGACGCTGGCAGAGTTTTTCGGCGCCCACTTGACTTTACCTTCGGGAGCGTATATATAGTTTGATACGACAACGAATTAGGAACCGAGTGGTTCCTCAAGGAGGTTAGGCAAACTTTATGACTCGGCAAACGCGAATTTCGATTCGCTACGGTGTCGCTCTGCTCGCCCTGGCATTCACGTACAATGCCGCGCAAGCCCAAATCCTTTACGGCTCTCTGACAGGAAATGTAACTGACCCGGCGAATGCCGTGGTTCCTAAAGTTCATGTCGTCGCCACGGCCATGGAGACGAATATCAAGCACGAGGCAGAAACCGATGATCGCGGTGTTTATCGCTTTTCTGACTTGCAACCGGGAACGTACCGGGTGGACGTCACAGCGCCGTCGTTCAAAACATTTATAGAAACCAACGTGCAAGTGCAGGCGAACGCGGTCATGCGCGTCGACGTGCGGCTGCAAATTGCGACGGCCACAGAAACAATTGAAGTCTCCGCCGGTTCGGTTGTGCTACAAACCGATCGCAGCGATATCCATTCGGAGATCACGCAGACGGAAGTCGAGCAACTCCCCTATAACGGTACCGAAGGCAAGAACTTTCAATCCCTGCTGCTGTTGCAGCCTGGGACGGCCACTACAGCCGGAACCGGCGAAGCCAACTCGGCGGCCGGGAATCCACAGCGCGCCATTACCGTATTTCAGAACGGTGTATCCTCGCAAGCCAACAACACAAGGCTTGACGGCGCACTTAACGCTTATCCGTGGCTGCCGGTCAACATCGCTTACGTACCCTCGCCTGAAGCCATTCAGGCGGTTTCCATCAGCGCGAACGCCTTCGATGCCGAGCAGGGAGCGGCAGGCGGCTTCGCGATGAACGTAATTATGAAAACGGGAACGAATCAGTTGCACGGTTCCATGTTCGAACGCAATAACAACAACGATACGCAGGCCGTCAATAACTACTTCAGCCATCCGGGCCGGCTCGCAAAGAACATTCAGAACCAGTACGGATTCTCCATCGGCGGTCCCGTCTACATTCCGAAACTTGTTCACGGCAGGGACAAGTTCTTCTGGTTCATGTCGTATGAGGGCACCAAACAAAATCAATTCGCGTCCGATCCCAATCTCACGCTGCCCACCACAGCCATGCGCACGGGCGACTTCAGCGCAACCGGCGTGACCATCTACGATCCCCTAACTGGCAATGCGGACGGCACGGGTCGCACTCCTTTCGCCGGTAACATTCTTCCCGCAAGCCGGATTTCATCCGCTTCGGCCACCCTTACGGCGCTTCTTCCGGCGTTGACCCGGCCGACCAGTTTCTATAACAATTACGACGCTTATGGCGCTACCACTTACAGCGTGGATCGCTGGGATTGGAAAGTGAATTACAATCCCACTCAGAAAGCCATGATCTGGGGCCGCTACAGCATCTCTCCCATGGATATTTACGCACCGCTAGTCTTGGGGGCAGCCGGCGGCGACGCTTTTAACGGCGGCAATCCGGGTCACGCCGGCGGACGCGTTCAGGTGACTGCTGCCGGGCTGACGTACACGCTGACCCCCACTATGCTGATAGACGGCAACGTCGGCTATACGCGGCAGAATATCGGCGCGAACGGCGATCCGCAGGACGGAGACTATGGGACCAGTGTTCTGCATATTCCCGGCACGAACGGCGTTGGGCCGAATTATGAAGGAATTCCGGGATTTCAGATCGCGAGCATCGCGAATATCGGCAACACCAATACCGGCAGCCCATTTCAGTTCCGCGACAACCAATACACTTCCGCCATCAACGTCACCAAGATCAAAGGTGCGCACAACATTCGTGCCGGTTTTGAATATGACCACTTCGCGCTGAATCATTTTCAGCCGCAAGGCGGAACGTTCGGGACCGCGCGGGGCACTTTCGGCTTCGACGGTTCGCTGACCGCTCTCAAGGGCGGCGCGGCGATTAACGCAGTGCAACCTGGCAGCACGCTGCCTGGGGCGCCCTCAAACTCGTGGGCGCAGTTCCTGCTCGGATATCCGTCGGAAACAGGCAAAGTGACCCAGGTGAACGATCCCATCGCCCTACGCTTCTCGACGTGGTCGATGTATGCGCGCGACTTGTACCAGGTTACAAATAAACTGACGATCGATTTCGGTCTGCGATGGGAATATTATCCGATTTACTCGCACGACCACTACGGCGCAGTTCGCTTCGACCCCACCACCGATTACATCTACGTTGGCGGAGAAGGCGGCGTGCCGTGGGACGCCGGCGCGTCCGCCAGCAAAAAGGATTTTGCTCCGCGCGTGGGAGCCGCATACCGGCTCACCGACAAGACCGTCATCCGCAGCGGGTTTGGCATCACTATCGATCCCGACAACATGCGCAATCAGCGCAACCAGTATCCGGCGATCGTTAACCAGGTTTACCAACCCCTTAATACCTATCAGTTCATCAGCTACGCAGGCGTTCCGAATTCCGATGGATCAGCCCGCGTGTCGCTTGCGGATGGCATTCCGCTGCCGACATTTCCGAACATCTCTGTTGGGATCATCAAACCATCGACGACATCGTCGCCAACCACTTATCTACCCAGCGTGAGCACGGTAACATTCCCCGCCGATTACAACCGGGGATATTACGAGACCTGGAACTTCACCATACAGCACGAATTTTCTCCCACCCTAGTGGCACAAGTCGGATATGTGGGCACGCATGGCGTTCATACCGACATGGGTGTGAACATCAACGGGTCGGCTCCTGGCACAGGCACCGCCGGACGTCAGCTTTATCCCTATGTCACGAGCGACATGAATGAGTATGAACCGTTCGGCAGCAATACCTATCATGCCTTGCAAGCGAATGTGAGAAAGCGCATCGGAGCATCTATTATCGGCGCCAGTTACACGTTCTCAAAAGCGATTAACAACATGAACGGAGACAATGGCGACGGTACGCTATGGCGCGCTTATCCCGTTTCATTCGCTCTCGACAAACAAATCGCCGGTTTTGATCGCCCGCATAACTTCCAGTTTTATTACGTTTACAACTTGCCATTCGGCAAGGGCCACACCTGGATCAATCACGGATGGGAATCCTGGGTTGTCGGCAACTGGCAGTTAAGCGGTACGCTCTCACGCGAAAGCGGACTGCCATTTGGTGTCAGTACCACTTCCAACGTGAATGCGGGAGGCCAAGCCAACAGCGCGAGCCAGAGCAATCCCGTGGTGCAGATCCTGGGGGGCCATGACGGCAACGATCCGTACTTCAGCGGCTCGTCGTTCGTCAATCCGCCCAACAATGTGCTGGGCTCGACCGGACATTACCTGGGTGGCGTATTCGGGCCGGGGTTCTTTCAGTGGAATGCCAGCATCTCCCGGATCTTTCCTATCAAGGAAGGAAAGCTCAACTTCACGTTGCAAGGGGAGGCTTATAATCTTACGAATACCGTAGTGTTTGCCAATCCCGGCGGGAGTTGCTGCTGGTCCACGACTTCAAGCGGAGCAACTAACTACAATGGCTTCGGCGTGATTACCGGAACTCAATCAACTCCGCGCTATATCGTCGTCGCTGGGTATCTGAGGTTCTAACTCGTGTCGTTGTGTCTCGTGCCAACTCCTCCCAGGCAACCCGCCTCTTTCCCTGGCTATTGGGGGGGAGGAGTGCCCGAGGATGCGTCCGGACGGAAGGTCCATGTACGGTCCACAACGTGCAAGCCTTGTCCCTCTTGCACATCATTCCTAAGCTCATGGAACGGGCTGGCAGTGCTAGGTGTCTATCCCAGCCATCGGAGGTGGGGTTGACTTGTGGCCGCGCCTCCGAATCCGCGCCCTCCGACTATCGAAAAGCCCTCAACTGCAATTCCCAATTACCGTCACCCGCGGTAGTGCCCTTTGGCTCAAATCCATCACATTCAAATTGCCTGGGTGACAGAGTTTCGTTGCAGTTAGGGGGTGACATTATTAGGGAGCATCAACAAGAGTACTCGTACTGCTTCCATCAGCCGCGCCGCGCTGCCAGGATAGTAGCAACGTCGATTTTCTGCATCGACATCATCGCCTCGAAGGTTCGCTTTGCCTCACCGCCGCCGGCCGCGAGGGCCTCGGTTAAGGCGCGCGGAGTGATTTGCCAGGAGATGCCCCAGCGATCCTTACACCAACCGCATTGGCTTTCCTTGCCCTCATTGCCGATGATCGCGTTCCAGTACCGGTCCGTCTCGTCCTGGTTATCCGTCGCAACCTGGAAGGAAAACGCCTCGCTGTGCCTGAACGCCGGTCCGCCGTTGAGACCGAGACAGGGAATGCCCAGAACGGTGAACTCTACCGTGAGCACATCGCCCTTCTTGCCACCCGGGTAATCACCGGGCGCCTCGTGAACAGCTGTCACCTCGCTATCCGGAAACGTGGTGGCGTAGAAGCGCGCCGCTTCATGCGCGTCCTTGTCGAACCAGAGGCAGATCGTGTTCTTTGGCTTCATGTTCGTGTGTTCCTCGTACTCCGCTCAGGGTGAACGCCGCGTTCGCCGCGTCGGCCACAGTCCTCCCTTCTGAATAATATCGCTGATCGACTTCGAGACTGTGGGCGCCTCGCGGCCAATGTTGGAATAGGTGATGAAGCACCCATCTATCGTCCCGTTGATGGACGTAAGGCCCCATCTCCCACAGGCATGTCTGGTGTTTCTACAAAAGGTCCTGATCTAGCGAAAGCGCCTGAAATCCATGCGTTCAAGCGTTTCGATCGCAGCACGACTCTCTTAAGTCATATGCGTAAACTCGTTCAATAATCGAATCGAGCGGCAACGGCGTTACCTCCGCTTCCCATTTGTCCTCGGACACAGAGGAATGCCCCAGTAGCGCCGACGAGAGCCCGTTCGCCTGTCACTCCGCTGCCCAACCAAGTGCAGTTTCCCGGCACTCATGCCAAGAACTATGATCGTGCCGATCGGCTTGGGTGACGAGTGTTTCCGGTCGATATCCTGTACGCCGGTGCTCAGCCGCGATTTCCGGCAGCCTCGATCAGGTGAATCAGGTGATCCCTCCATGCTCGCGAGTGCGGGGGCAGTCCGTGTGATGATTACGCTGATCGCAAATGTGGTGACCGTTAAAGATGAAGTAGCATCTGCGCCAGCGACACCATCTGATATAGAATTTCCTGGGGGTGAAAATGACGACTCTCGGGGCAAAGCTGTTGTTGACATTTCTTCTGGCAAGTTTAACCGTATGCGCTCAAACTTCGGCAGGGCGAATTACGGGAGCAGTTATCGATAGCAGCGGAGCAGTGATTCCGAACGCTAAGGTCGCCGCTCTCAATACCGAGACGGGAGCCGGTTACCGTACGACCACCAATAGCGAAGGTGCTTTCGTGCTTTACCCGTTGCCCCCGGGCACTTACACCCTCACAGCCGACATGCCCGGCTTTCGCGGCGAGCGGATCGAGAACGTGCCAATCGACGTGGGAGCGATCCTCAGCCGGGACATCCGGTTGGAAGTTGCGGCAACCAAGCAGGAGCCCATCGTAGTCTCAGCCGCGTCGGCATCGTTAGTGACCGAGTCACCGTCGGTGGAAGGAACCATCGTTCGGGAGCAGATTGAAACACTACCGCTGAATGCGCGTGACTTCAACCAACTGGTGTTGCTGGTTCCGGGAGCGGTGGAAAATGCCTATACCGGCGCGTATGATTGGGGAGGGGTGGCGGTGAATGGCAATCGGACTTACGGGAACGATTACCAGATTGACGGGACACCGAACACTAACCTGTTCCAACTGACCTCCGCAGCGGCAGTATCGGTCGACGTCATCCGCGAGTTCAAGGTCATCTCGGGCGTTGCGCCATCAGAGTACGGACACGCCGGCACGCAGGTGACCTTGGTCACGCGTAGCGGGGGCAACGCCTTTCACGGCAGCATCTTTGAGTACCATCGCGGCACCACCTGGCAGGCCAGCAACACCTTTAGCCCCGGAAAACCACTGCCCTACCAACGAAACCAGTTCGGAGGCTCGCTCGGCGGCCCCGTCGTCCGCAACCACACTTTCTTTTTCTTCAACTACGAGGGGAACCGCCAGAGCCAAGGCAATCCTCTGCTGGTCACCGTTCCGTTGAACAGTTATTGGGGCGGTGACTTTTCTTCGCTACTGGCGCGGAATATTACGGTGAAAGATCCTTTCAGTTCGACGCGCGCCCCTTTTCCGGGCGATATTCTTCCAGCCTCGCGCATCGATGCCACCGCGCTGGCTCTCCGGCAATACTTCGCCGCTCCAAATCTTCCGGGAGTGGCCAATAACCTGGTGGTGAATCCCAGCCTCACGAACACCGCGAACCAGTTCACCACGAGGATCGATCACCTGCTGCCACACAACCAAAACGTGTCCTTCCGGTTTACTCAAACCGACTCGAGCGGCTTCACGCCCAGCCAGACTGGGAACGCGAGCGGCACCTCCTCGATCAATCCCAACGACAACGCCAATCTGAATTGGACCGTCCCCATAAATCCCAGCACCATCAACGAAATGCGCCTGGGATTCTCCGACTTCCACTTGCAGACGCTCTACCTTCCTGGAGGGCTGCCATCTGCATCAGCGGTCGGCATGCTGGGATTTGGGCCCGTCAATTCCAGCGTGCAGCCCGTACCGCACATCACCTTCGCCGGCAATGACGCATTTACGCAGCTGAACTACGGTCCGCTCAATTGGGGGGAGGCGGCGATTAACCAGGGCAGTAAAACGATCAGTTTTTCGGATAGCCTGACGCTTTCCCGCGGTAGCCACACCATCAAATTGGGCGTCGACATCCGCCACAACGCATTGCCTTCGTTGTTGCAGCCCGCTTCCAGTGGATTGATCGCTTTTAGCGGAAGTACGGCTGCGACATCCTCTGGCTTCAGCTTCGCGGATTTTCTCCTGGGATTGCCCAATAACACCCAGCAGGTGCCGCCGATGGCTGCTATTATGCTCAAGCAACAGGAATTTGCCGGGTTCGCCCAGGACGATTGGCGCGTCTTCCGCAGACTCACGCTCAGCATGGGATTGCGCTACGAACTGGCGCCCGATCCGGACGAGGCAAAGAACCGGCTTGCTATGTTCGATCCCGCAACGGGCGCCATCGTGGTGGCCTCGGACAACGGCGTGCTGCCCATCAGCCAGTATTCGCCCGTGATCGTCTCCAAGCTCACCAACGCGGCCGGCAACTGGACTTTTCCGCTCGTGAGCGACAAACAGGCAGGCTTCCCCGCGCGCACGCTGCTCGATACTAACTACGAGAACTTCGGCCCGCGCTTCGGCTTCGCTTATCACATCGGCGGATCGCGCGAATTTGTACTTCGCGGAGGATACGGCATTTTCTACAATCCGTACCCGATCCAGAATCTGGAGCAGGTCATTTCTATCGACCCACCGTTCGCCGCCACCTTCAATTTCAGTCAGGCCATCACCAACGGCCAACCCGCGATCAAACTGGAAAATCCGTTCGCTGCTTCCGGCACTTCGAGCATCGCGCCGGGCGGTCTGGTGCGTAACTGGGAACTACCCAATAACCAGCAGTGGAATGTAACGCTGGAGCGCGATTTGGGATGGAGCACGGTGCTTAGCTTGGGCTATGTGGCCAACAAGGGGACACACCTGTTCCGCGCGTATAATGCCAATCAGGTTCAGATCGATAAGAGCACTGGGAAAACTTACTATCCGTATCAGAATACCTATGGCACTGTCGCGATCAGCGAGCGCACCACTGACGGCAATTCGATCTACAACTCCATGCAGACCGTGTTGCGGCGCCGCTTCAGCAAGGGGCTGCTCTTTGAGTTCAACTGGACTTGGGCGAAGGGCATCGATGATACAGGTGGCGCTTTGAACACGAGCGCGCTGGACGTGGAAAATCTGGGCCGCGATCGAGCCGACAGCGATTACGTCAGGCGACATACGGTTCACTTCAACTGGACTTGGGAACTGCCTGTGGGGCGCGGCCGTACACTGCTCAGCGGCACGCCGCGCTGGCTGGATGGCGTCGCGGGCGGTTGGCGCTTGTCGGGAATTTGGACCCGCTACAGCGGGATGCGCTTCACGCCATCCATCAACAACACAGGCCTCACCAACACGCGTCCAGAATACATATCTGGAACGCAGGCGAATTTACCGGCCGGCCAGCGTAACCCGTCGCGATGGTTCAACCTCGCCGCGTTTACGTCACCTCCCATTGCCTGCGGTCCGACGGGTACGCTGGCGTGCTTCGGTGACGCGGGCCGCAACATTTTGGTCGGCCCGGGAATCGACGTGGTAGACGCCAGTTTGTCGAAGAGTTTCCCTATTCACGGCGAGAACCACCGGCTGACATTTCGCCTCGAAATGTTCAACGCGCTTAACCACCCCAATTATGCCCTACCGGACCCAAACATCTCCGACGTTAATACTGCCGCAACCATCAACACCCTGGTGAAAGATATGCGGGAAGCGCAGTTCGCTATCCGCTTCGATTTTTGAAGACGCTAAAAATCCGTGCTCCCCAGAACAGCGAGAGGTGGTTCTGGAGAACACATGGTGAGAGGTAGGCGCGACAAATCCATCGCCGGTCACCGGCGCGCCTCGCATTGCTCGACAACGGGACGGCCTAGACTTGCGGCTATTATGATTGCAAGAGGAAGAATGATGAGCCGACTAGAAACCTTGCCACGGCGTAGCGCGCAGTGCTGTCGACGTTAAATGACGGCGTGGTATCGCACCGCGATGCTGCGGAGGTTCAATTCCTCCGACTTGCGGGTACTAATCGCTGTAGTCGCCTCCGGATGCCTGGCGGGCTTCATGGTGTGGCACGATACGGCTGCTAACGGTGTCGCGTTCACGCCGGACGGAGTCGAATACCTCGAGGCTGCCCGTTCGTTCGCAGCAAGCGGCCGCTTGTGGATACGCACGAACTGCGGAATGTCGCGCGCGTGGTTGAAGGATTTAGCGCCGTTGTATCCGATTTTGATCGGATTGGGGATCAAGGCTGGTTGGGCGCCCCTCGCCTGGGCGCGCATCGTTAACGCGCTGTGCGCGGCCTTGACAGCGGGGGCGGTGTCTTGGGGAACGCTGCGCCTGTCGGGATCGTTGCTAGCCGCGCTGCTGGCTGGTGCGGCCATCGCTACGCTGCCGGATGCGTTGCAGTTTTATAGTGCGTTCCTTTCCGAACCGCCTTGTCTGGCGCTGGTCACTCTGGGCTGGTTTGCCCTGAGTGAGGGCCTGTCGACAGAATCCAGGCGAACCATCCAACTTGCCGCCGTGTTACTCAGTCTGGCCGCGATCGACCGTTTTGCAGTACAACCTTTAGTGGTGCCCGCAGCACTCTGTCTATGGCTCGCGGCGAGGCAGGCGCGCATTGTGATTGAATTCCTGGCGCTCTGGATGGTCCTCCCATTAGCTTTGGCTCTCGTCCATGCGCACTTCACCGGCAGCATCCCTTCCAGGCCCTTTTCTGTGCATCTGCCTCCAGCGAGCGAATTCGTGGACACGGCAGCTAACGTGGCGCAATGGCTTGACGTGACGCGCGTTTCAGGAGGTTGGCTGATGTTCGTCATGGCTCTGACTCTCGTATCGGTCGCGGCCGCGGTGATCCGAAAGAATAAATTCCGCGGCGGCGGGGTTCTGGCTCTGGCATTTATGTTGACGAGCACGCTGGTGCTGCTGATCACACGTTCGTTCCTGGACGTGACGGTTCGAGTAAGCGAACCGCGTCACCTCGTCCTGCTGTTTCCGCTCGGGATCGTAACACTGGCTGCAGCATTACCGCGCTGGGTATTGATTCCAGTATTAGCGATTTTCCCGTCCCTGCATTTTCGCGAAGCTCTCTTGCACCCTCCGACGATAGCCATGCAGTATAACGGCGGTCACCCGGGTTGGCGGACGTCCGAGACGCTGGAACGCGTCGGCCAACTCGATTCCAGTGTCTGTCTATACTCAAGCAGTCCAGACCTGATCTACCTGCGCTACAACAGGCCATCGGAGTGGCTGCCGAAACGCGTGGAATGGTTCACCGGCACAGCCGCGCCGTGGTGTGAAACGCTCAAGAAACAGCAGATGCGGCACCCAAATTCAGCGTACGTTTACTTCGATGCCAATGCACGGCCGTCGTCCCGTATCGTGCCGGAATCGGAATTGGCGGCCTGTCTGGGAGGGACCGTGAGAACCCGCCTGAAAGACGGCAATATCGATGTCCCGGTACCTTAGATGCCAAAAGTGAATGCCGGCCCGTCTCGCCCGGAAACCACAGTAGGAGACGGAATATTATAGTAAGTCAAGGCAGCCCGCAGTTTACCCTCGTTTTCATTGAGCCACGAGTTGGGAGAACGGCATTTGCTGAGCTTCTCGTGATGTTCGCGGGAATAAGTATTGCGTCCGTGGTACTGATACAGGTATAAATATCCGAATTTACTGAGTAAGGCGAGCGGTACGGCCTCATACAAGCTGAACAGCAGCACCGAGTCCTCACCCTGCCGGGCTTTGGGTCCCGTTTCGGGATAGCGAAACGGGACGTCGCGGTACATCATCCCGGTACCCGGTGCCATTCTGGATGCGCCTGTCGAGCTTCCCTCCTTGGTCCAGTCGACCCAATAAAGAATCCTGTCATCCAAAATGAATTGCAGATGATCAGCGAGAAAGCATCCGCGGGCGTTGCAACGGAGCATATGTTCCGCCTGGAGTATCAGTCGTGTGGGGTAACTAACATCGTCGTCGTCCCATTGGCACACAATTTCGCCGTTCGCCGCATCCAGGGAAATGTTGCGAAGCATTCCAAGAGGCAGATTCTCACCTGAGGGATAGACGAAGCGCACGCCCTCGATCTCCTGTTGTTCCACAAAACGCTCAAGCGCCCCCCGGAATGCCCGGCCGCCATCGGTTACAATTATTAACTCGCGGTTGGGATAGGTTTGATCCCCGTAGGAACGAATGGCGCGCTGCGCCAACTCGAACCGATCCAGCGTGACCATGAGGCAACTTATCAGGGGCAGCGGTTTGCGGTCGCGCTCTCGCACGATTTCAAGCCCGGTAAGTAACCTTTCCGTTCGCGGCTCTCGAAACGGATCCGACCCGTAGCATGCGCCCTCTTCACATCGCCACTCGAGTGCGGCCCGGACGAGTCGCGCGCGGGGAGCGACGCCGAGGTGGCGAACCTGGACAGTGTAGGCATCGGCGGACAGCTGTGGCATGGAGAAGCCTTCGTCGAGGTCCACGGCTTCATCGGCGTCAAGCCAGAACAGATACTCCGCGCGGCCCTTCGCTAGGCCAAAAACCGTGCTCGGGTCAGCCGGGACGCCAATTCCCGTCAATTCGTGCAACTCACCCGGAATATCCCGCAGATGTTCGCGAATGATCTTCGGTGTTTCTTGGGCGGATCCGGTGTCAACGATTACCCAACAATCGATGAGCTGCCGAACGGAATCCAGCGCGCGGCGGAGCAACGGCGCGTCATCCTCTATGGTCATGCATAGGCAGACAGTATTGTCACGTTCACGCATGCGTGTGTCCATTATTGTATGGGGGCTTTGCGTCGCGTCCCGGCCAAATGCGGTCGACGCGCAGGATCTCGCAAGATGAGATACGGGTTGCCCCGGTCCGCACCTCACCGCCGTTTAGCGGGGAGAGGTATCGGCCATTTGCGCACCGGACCGCAATTTTGTCTTCGCCGAGATCGATAACGGTGAACACTTCGCGTTCTTGAATTTGCCGGGCGGACGCCGTGACTGATCCGCGGCCTCCATCATCGGCAGAAAGGTATCGCCCTGAAAGACATCGAAGCGCGACCCGGGAATCACCGAGTTCGACCATTCCAAGGGCCGCCGAAGGGCCTGATTCAGAAGAGTCAGCCGACACTGGACCGCCGCTATCCTCCGGCGTCGAGATATAGTGGCCGGTCGAAGTCTGCAAGGCGATCACAGACGAAATACGGCCGGACTCGCGGACCTGGGGAAGAGCATCGAGCCGGACAAAGCAGTAGCCGTTCTCCTGAAGCCAATCCACGATCAGTTTCACGGCGTCAAATGAATTGTTTTGTATACGGATCTCTGACTCAAATGAACTATCATGCATGATGATCACGCCACGCCCCACCGCGCGAATTCTGTCAATGTAAGCGGCAGCGCATTCCCGTGCGGACTGTCCGTTGGACCAGAACCTCCAGTCGGCAGCATCGATATCCCACAAAATCGGACCGATATGAGTTGCCGCGCCCGTCCAATTCAATTCTCCCGCAACGGCCGGACTCCACTTTCCGTGCGGCGGGCGAAAGTATTTCACGGCCTGCGGTGCGCAGTGCGAAATGATTTCGTCAGTTCGCGCGATCTGGTCCGCTGCAAATTGTCCGCTTCGATCCGCCAGCCTGATGTGGTTAAAGGTATGATTTCCGATTATGTGGTTCATTTGCGCTACGCGGCTGATGACTTCTTTGCGCGCAGTTGCAAACTCTCCTACAACGAAGAACGTGGCTTCAATTTTTCTGCTGTGGAGAAACTGGGCCACTTCAAGGGTTCGCGGACCGGTTCCGGCCTCTTTTGTTTCCCCTGGACCATCGTCAAACGTCAGGCACACTGTTTTTGAAGGCAGATCGTCGCCTCGAAGGCCCGCACTAAAAAACAATCGTTTTGCTCCTTTCAACAGACCCACGGATATGTTTTTTCGTAAACTTCCATGATAAAATGCCTTTTCGGATTTGGTCGCATTTCCTATTCAATCTTGTCGCGGAAAATTATCCTTAAATGGAGCCCTGTCATCGGATGCGTGTGCTGATTGTTTACGACGTAAAGGGCTGGGCTTATTTTCATCGTGCGTGCGCGTTGCAAAAATATGCTCCTCCGGAAATGGAAGTCGTTATCTGCTGCCGGGACTCGGTGCAATGGAGCGAAGTTGGCAGCTACGACCTATTGTTCTGGATGCATTTCAGGACTGTGGCTACCGCTCGCGCCGAAATAGAGCGTCGCAGTCTCCGAATCCCTCTGATCGTTTCGTACAATTTGGGGCCGGACGACGATGGGGAATTGTGGCGGTCGACCAGGCGGCATGCAGACTTTGTCGTGGTCAATAATGTCCATCGCTGGCAATGCGCGGGGGTCGAATCGAGAACCTGCGCGATTTCGAACGGCGTGGACGAGTTGGTGTTCCGCCCGTTGACTCCCATCGCAAAGCGGCCCCATCGCTGCCTTTGGGTCGGGTCCACGAAGGCGGCTTCTGTAAAAGGCTATTGTGCCGTGCTGCTGCCCCTCGAGCAGGCCCTTCGCACGCGTGGATTCGAGTGCGATTTTCGGCTGGTGGATAGTCTCGCCGCTCCCGCGCGCCTCAGCGAAATGGCGGATTGGTACAACACCGGTTCCTATATACTTTGCGCTTCGATTGAAGAAGGTACCCCTAATCCGATTTTGGAGGGTATGGCTTGCGGGTGCGTCGCGGTATCCACCCACGTAGGGAATGTCCGTGAATTCGCGCGTGACGGGTGGAACTGCCTTATCGCCGAACGAACCGTGGAGAGTTTCGTCGAAAAGCTAGAAATCGCCCGCCAACAAAGAGAGGAACTCTCGCGCCGCAGCGTCGAAACTATGAAGGGGTGGGGATATCGTTTTGGAAATCGGGCCCGGTACTTTTATCAACTCTGGGCGCGCGTGATATGCGACGGGGTTGAATCAGTATCGCCGTTTCGTTACGACCAGAAAGACTGGCGGGAGGTTTAAGCTGGCGTCCGCACACTCCCGCTTCGATCGTACGCCGGTACGCAATCTGTTACAGGAGGCTGTCCTGAGGACCAATCCGGTCTTCCCGTTTTCTTGTCTCAACAAAGCGCCGTACTGGCTGGCTTTATCTGCATTTCAGGGTCTCTGCGGACGGTTTTGCGAGATTCGCGGCATCTACCTCCGGCATGGTATGGCTATGAGTGACTGGGTCCCGGGAATCAGCGATATCGACCTGACACTAACGTTCTCAGGCATGCCGAATCGCGCGGAAGAGTTTACGTTTCTTTCTCGTTTTTGCAAGATGCACGCGGCCATGCGGCGGATCTTTCCCATGCTTACAGACGTGGTACTTCTTGATGAGAATCATTTGCCAGCGTGGACCAAATATGGCATTCGAGGCTCCGAAGCGAAAAACTGGAGGACCTTGTCAGGCGCGTCCCCTGCGGGCGCTTACACCGGCGAAAGCATTTCCAAGGACGTAATTGACGATGCAATCTACCGGTATTTTGACTTCATGCTCGCCTGGTATTCCGGGCCACCTTCGTATTTGCAAGTGCAGCGGATGCGGCGGGTAGCTTCGCGAATTCTTCGACACGCGCCCCAAAATGTCCGCCAGACCATCGATCTCAAATCGACCGACGATCCGGCGCGGCTTACGTCGAAGGTCCTTCTGGCTCTCGACCGTTGCGATCCGCGAAGCCGAACCGGTCGCGGCAAGCCCGTACGGCGGAGACCATTGCGAGGAGTCACTGGTAGTCCGCGAAGATGTCTGGCTACTGGTGGTTGGCGCACAATCGGACGAGGAATCGATTCGGCAAAGGCTGCTCCACCTTAGGAACCGGGCGGACGGTACGCGGGTAAGAATTGTGACTCCTCGTATCCTGTGTTACTGGTTGCGAGTCTGGCATCCTCGGCAGTATCGGGACTGGACCGTCGACGCGCGTCTGGTCAGCGGTCCCGATGTGCTCTCGCGCATCGACCCGCCGACTCGGGATTCTTATGTCCGAAGCTTATTGAACATTACCAGTCTGGTTCTCAGTTTCCCTTCGCTCGACTCGGTGATAATGCAGCGCCGCCCAGCGTGGTTTGCCGAAGAAACCTTCCACTGGTATGTGCTGCGGGGCTGGTACCTCAAGCTTCATCTCGAAACAGGAAACTACTCTCCGCAACACGAACAGAATATAGCCTGGATTCGTCGTCACTATCCCGAAGCGGTCAGGGAATTGGCCGAGATCAGGGCAGCGGCGCTGGCGAAGGATTGCCGGCTGGAAGATCTTCGTTTTCGAGGTTTTCGCCTCCTGAAGGAGACTGCCGTTGCAGTCAATCGCGCACTGACCCAGGAATCCGACGGGAATATCGCAGCTCGGCTGGCTGCAGCTTCGGCTTGAGATTATATGCAGTTCATGGATAAACCCTACAGAAGTCTGCTTCGTGAGATGGTTTACTCGCAGTTTGCGGTGCGAGACCAGAACTCCATTCTCGGGATGCTTTGGAGTTTTTTAAATCCCGTGTTGATGGTGGGAGTCCTATTCTCGTATTTCCGGATGAATGCGGGAAAAGACATCGATCACTTTGGAATCTATCTGCTGTTAGGTACCGTGCACTATACCCATTTTTCCAACACGACCAGCGCCGGCATGAATGCCCTTAATTCGATGGCCCAGTTGACTCGCCATACCATCCTGCCCAAGGAGACTGTGGTTATTGGTTCCGTACTCGCTATGAGCCTGGAGTTCGTGGTTTCGATGCTTTTCTGCCTGGTGCTTGGACGGCTTTCCGGGATCCCGCTGACCCACGGGATGATTGTCTTGCCACTAATTATGCTTCTGCAACTCGTGTTCGTGACGTGGGTATCGTTCCTTTTGTCCGCAACCCGGGTTTTTGTAAAAGACCTGACGCACGTTTACCAGGTATTTCTGCGGCTTCTCTTTTTCGTCACTCCGATCTTCTATGCCGCGGCATTTCTCAAGAGCCCCTTTGCCGAAGTCATGCTGCGGTTCAATCCATTGGCGCAGTTAATCGGATTTTCGCGCGCAGCGGTCATCGACGGAAATTTCTTTTCCTGGCGAGTTTTCCTGCTCTTGTTCACTCTCCATGCCGCAGCCCTTTGGGGAGCGTTCCGCTGGTTCAAACGCTGCGAACCCCGCTTCGCCGAATATGTCTGAAAGCCATATTATCATTCGGGTGACCGATCTTACCAAGAGGTTTCCGTCTGGAGACCGGCCCCATTCGCTTTTCCAGACCCTGCTGTCGACTTTTTCCGGTAAGTACCCCGCGGGCGAGACCTTCCAGGCGTTAAGCGCAATTCATCTGGAGGTCGCTCAAGGCGACCGGATCGCTCTCATCGGGAACAATGGCTCCGGCAAATCCACACTGCTCCGAATCGTGGCCGGTCTGCATCGCCCCACCTCCGGCACAGTGGAGGTGCACGGCGATCGAACCCTTCTCGCAGGCTTGGGAGTCGGCATGGTGGACGAACTCAACGTTCAGCAAAACATCTTCCTTTACGGAGCCATGCATGGTGTAGCGCGCCAGGATCTGCAACAGAAAGTCGGCGAGATTCTGGAGTGGGCGGAACTTACGAATTTCCGATACGCCCCGTTGAAGACATTGTCCACTGGGATGCGAAGCCGGTTGGCCTTTTCGGTGACGCGCTACTTCACTGCGAATATCTGCCTTCTCGACGAAGCGTTGACCGCCGGCGATCGCGTTTTTCGCGCCAGGTGCGACGAAGTCTTCACGCAGTATCGGCGAACCGGGAGAACCATGCTCGTCGCAACTCACGACGTCCCGTTCGTGGAGCGCCATTGTAACAAGGTGCTCTGGTTGCACAAGGGCAAGCAAATGGCTTGCGGCACGCCGGACGAGGTGCTACCGGTTTACCGAAACGCGCGGGAGGAGCAATTATGCCTCGTCTAAGACACGCGCCTGCACGGATTCTCTTTTACGTGCCTTGTCTCGGAATGGGAGGCGTCGAGAAGAAAGTCCGCGATATCGCAATGGCCTTGCCTCGCGACCGGTTCGATCCCGTGGTGGTTTGGTCATGTTATTGGGGGTCGCTCGGCGATGACTTGCAAAGTGCGGGGATTCCGGTCCTTCAACTGCCGTTTAATCGGCCGAGGCGTCTCTGCGAAGTGGTGACAGCGATCCGGGAACTTCAGCCGGACATTTTTCATTCGTTCAGCTACCGGAAGGAGGATTGCGATGTTCGCGCGGCCTTGCAGGCTGGGGTGCCGAAGATTCTTACCTATCGCGCGGATGTTCGGTTTTGGGACGGCGCAAGCGCGTTGCAGGAATGGGAGACGTTCCGCAACCAGGGCACTCATCGCATAGCCGTGTGCAGCGAAGCTGTCGCCAAGGTAGTACGGAACGTCGAAAAGGTACCGGACGCGAAGATCCGGGTGATCTACAATGGCGTGAAGTTTCCCGACGAGGCATCGTCCGATCCCACCATACGGGAAAACCTCGGCATCCCGCCCGGCGATGCTCTGATCGGCTACGTCGGCAACTATCGGCAGGAAAAGGGGCATGAGACGCTCCTGCGCGCCTTCCGCCAGGTGCTGGATGAGCGCCCTTCGGTCCGCCTGTTGTGTTGCGGGGTGAGCCACCCGGGCGTGAAGTCACGCCTCGAAGCGCTCGCCACCGAACTCCGGCTCAATGATCGGGTGACTCTATTGGATCTTCAATTGGATGTGGACCCGATCTATCGCGCCTTGGATCTCTACGTCCATCCGTCTGATACTGAGGGCTTCTCCAACTCGCTGCTCGAAGGCATGTCGCACGGCAAGCCGGTGGTCGCAACTCGCGCCGGCGGTAATGCGGAGGCCGTTCGCCATGGTGAGACTGGACTGCTTGTGCCTCCAGGCGACCCCGCTGCCATGTCGAAGGCGATTCTGACTCTGTTGGCGGATGCCGATTTGGCCGCGAAGCTGGGGAGCGCCGCCCGGAATAGGGTGCAGAAGTCCTTCCAGTTCCACAACATGCTAAACGGCTACATCGACCTTTATGAAGAGGAGCTTGGAAAGCCTTGAGCAAACCGGTTCGGATTCTCCTCCAAGTGGATTCCCTTGGCCTGGGTGGCCTGGAAAAAAAAGTTTGTCAGCTCGCGTTGCGCCTCGACCGGCAAAGGTTTGAGCCGATCGTCTCCTACTCATCAGAGTGGGGCATATATGGTGAAGAATTGCAGCGCGCGGGAATTCCGGTAGTCCGGATTGTTCCGGAATGGTCACGCTGCAGGGGAGTGGTGAAAGCCACCCGCCAGGTCCGTGAACTGAAGCCACAAATCTTTCACACGTTTAGCTGCCGTCAAAACGCCAGCGATGTCCTGGTCGCCCGCCGCGCCGGCGTGCCGGTAATTATTTCGGCTCGCGACAATGTGCGGCATTGGTCGCCCTCCGGTCCAGCGCGAAACTGGGAGTTCGACCGCAATCGCATGACACATTTCGTGACGCCCTGCTGTGAGGCAGCGGCGCACCTCTGCCGAAAGCTTGAAGGTGTCCGGCACGAAAGCATCGTGGTGATTCACAACGGAGTGGACCTTGAAACACCGGCCAGCGGTCCTTCCATACGTGAAGAACTCGCGCTACCTGCCGGAGCTTTCGTGGCCGGATACGCGGCACGGTATAGGGGCCTGAAAGCTCACGAAAGCCTGCTGCGCGCGCTACGCAAGATCGCGGACCGCCGTCCGGAAATTTACGTTGTCTGTTGCGGTATCGAGGAAGCAGGTGTCAGGGAACAACTTCAGGCCTCGGTTCAGCGCCTCTCGCTGCAGCAGCACATCACGCTGTTGGGACCTCGGCAAGATATGAGTTCCTTCTACCGGGGGCTCGATCTGTATGCGCATCCATCCGACTCCGAAGCCTTGTCGATGGCGATTCTTGAAGCCATGAGCCATCGCTTACCCGTGGTGGCTACCTCGGTCGGCGGAACATCGGAAGCAGTTGTTGCTCCAGAGACCGGACTCCTGGTTCCGAGAGGAGATTCGAGTGCGCTGGCACGAGCCGTCCTGGATCTGATGGATCGACCAGAGGAGCGAACAAGAATGGGAGTCGCCGGCAGGCAAAGGGTCGAAGAGCGCTTTTCCATGGCTCGAATGGTGACGGCTTACGAGGATTTGTATATGCGGGCGACGGAGGACTCCGCTCCGACCGCTGGCGTCCCAGCGGAAGCGCCGAAGTTTACCGGTAGCTGCGATTCAAATGTTCTGGCCGACACCACTGTTTTCGTCACCACGGTTGGAGACCGGACCAACTTCCTCGACTGCCTTGAGCATCTTCGGGCGCAGACTGTCCGCTGCCGGATCGAGGTGATCGACCGGGTGGCGCCGATGTCAGCGGCTTTCGCGCGCATGCATAAACTCTGCACCACGCTTTATTACGTCCAGGTTGACGAGGACATGATCTTGCATCCCGATGCGCTCGGGAAGTTGCACGATCTGATGCTTACCGCGCCTCCCGAAGTGGCCCTGGTCTGCGCGCCCCTGTGGGATTGCGACGTTGAGAGCCCGATCCTGGGGGTCAAAATCTACCGGCACAGTATCGTACGACAATTTCCCTACCAAGACACGCTCAGTTGCGAGGTGAAGCAGCTCGACGAACTGCGCGTGGCCGGCTACAAAGCACAGTTGCTGTCAACCGAAGATGCCTCGCTGTGCGTGGGGGAGCACGGTAAGCATTACACGCCGGAGACGATTTTCCGGCGATGGCAGCGCCATTTCCACAAGCATAACCGCCTTGGTCATTTGGCGTGGCTGGAACCGTGGCCGGCGCGCTTGATGGAGCGCTACGCCACAACGCGCGACCCACTGCACCTTTACGCTGCGCTCGGAGCCATTGCCGGTATCGCGGGACGGGCGGACCCCAATCGGGAACTGGATTGGCGCGACATCGATCCGGCCTTACAGCGAATGCGCTACTACTTCCCAGTTCGTCCGGAATTTAAGCCATGAGCGACGGCTCACCGAGAGCGATAGCCGGCCCACTGGATTTTCCGGGCCTCCCTGTAACGGATTCCGTCACCCGAACAGTTCCCCGCCGGATTGCCATCGCCTCTGTAGACATCGCCGGTCCGTATCACTGCGGCGGCGTCGGCGCTGCCTATCACGGAATGGCGCTGGCATTGGCGGAAGCAGGTCACGACGTGACTGTCGTCTACATGCATCCCTTGTTTCATCACGGAACTGCCAGTGAATGGATTGCATATTTTAGGTCGCGCAGAATTCGCTTCGTTCATGTTCCCGAGCCGCGGAGAAGAAAAGTTTGGTATGCCAACCGTAAAGAGGCGTCGCTGATTCTCTACCGTTGGCTTCGGGAGCAGGCCGATTTCGACGTGGTTCATTTTCCAGAGTGGTTGGGTCTGCCCTACTATACGCTGGCAGCCAAGCATCAAAGGCTTGCGTTCACGCGGACAACGCTGTGCGTCGGCACCCACGGATCGCTGCGCTGGAGCCGTCTGGGAGATGAATCGCTGGTTTCACGCGCCGAAGACCTGGTAGTCGACTTCATGGAACGTAAGAGCGTCGAAATGGCCGATGTGGTGGTGAGTCCCAGTCATTACCTTCTTGAGTGGATGCGAAACGACGGATGGAATTTGCCGCGGCAGAGCTACGTCGCCAACAATGTTCTTGAGCCGCTCGAGGCGTGCGCGAGGAGCGGAGCCGGGGGCGAAGACTCCATTCGCGAACTGGTCTTTTTTGGTCGTTTGGACCGCCGCAAAGGCCTTACGTTCTTCTGCGATGTGCTAGACCGGCTACAACCATCGGGACGCTGCTCCATCGCCTTTCTTGGATCAAGTGTCGCCTTCGATGGAACGCGTAGTGCCGACTATGTGAACATGCGAGCGGCGGCATGGAACGTCGAACCGGCGCTGCTTACTTCGTTCAGCCGGACTCAGGCGCTAGAGTACCTGCGCGGGCCTGGTCGGCTGGCCGTAATTCCATCCCAAATGGAAAATTCGCCTTGCGTGGTGCAGGAGTGTCTGCAGGAGGGCATTCCGTTTCTCTCCAGCGATCGGGGAGGAATTCCGATTAGTGCACCCGGATGACCGCCAACGGGTGATGGCGCGCCTCGATTTGTCTGTCTTTACGCAGCGTCTCGCGGAGATTCTTCGCGACGGTCAGAGCCCGGCACGACCGGCCCATTCATTCCGAATGACTCGCGACTCCTGGGTCCGTTGGCATGACAACCTGGCTCCAGTCGCGGCAAGTCGGCTCAAGACTGGCTACGAGCCGCTCCTCGTGAGCGTCTGCATCACTCACTACAAAGGTCCGCGGCAGCTCAAGAGAATGCTGGAGTCGATTCGCCGCCAGACGTATGCGAACTTTGAGACGATCGTAGTCGACGACGGAAGTCTGTCTCGGGACGATTTCACCGGGCGTGACTGTAAACTGCTGCGCCATTGTAAGGCAGGCCAGGGCTCCGCTTGGCATTGTGCAGCCAAGGCTGCGCGGGGCTCCCACATTTTTTTTGCGGATGACGGCAGCGAGTTGCTGCCCCATGCGCTCGAGACCTTTGTCCATGTGGCTACCCAAGACGGCGGCCGATGCGTTTACTTGCGTAGTAGCCGAATCAGACCGGAACGAACTGGGCTCGGACCCGAGTAACGCGGACCAATTGGACATTCCCCTCGGACCGGCCCCCGCCGCGGGCCTCGTTTACCCGGAGTTGAGCGGGCCGCTTTATATGTTGACGCGGTCCTGTTACCTAGCCGTGATGGGAGAGCGCGAAGAGCCCTGGGAGTTCATGCTGAACGTCATCTCGCGCGGCTTCGATCTTCGGGTGATTCCTGAAATACTAGGGTGGCGACAGATGGGGACGGTGAGCCGTTCGCGCGTCTACAATCGCCTCCCGTGCGTACTGGATCGCATTCAGGCCTATGAGAAACTGCTTCCCCTCGAATTGCGGGATCTTGCGTCCCTGGCCTACAACCGGCTCCGCAACGCGCCGCATGCCGCGACCATTCTGGACCAGCCAACTTCTATGAAAGCACAAGCCACGATTGTGATTCCACTGCTTAGACAAGTCGACGCCTGGCTGGATCAGGCCGTTCGGTCGGCCATTCGCCAGACCGCGCCGTGTGAAGTTGTGGTGGTCACATCCCAAGAGACGCCGCAATCTAACCGCGATGTCCTGGGTGAACTTGCCTCGCGGCATGACAACCTCCGGGTGCTTTTCCGCGACCTGCCGCGCGGATTCCCGCAGACGGTGAATTTCGGAATGCGAGCCGCGACCACGGATCGGATCGGGATATTATTGTCGGACGACTGGCTGGACCCGGATTGCATCGCGGAATGCCTGGCACATAACGCAGATATCGTGTCCACCAGCCGCGCCATTTACCATGAAGATGGGGTCACCCCCGTGGCGAACTCCACCCGTATTCTTCGACTCAAAGAATACCTGAGGCTGGAGACATTGGAGTCGCAGGCAGCTTATTTGACGCATTTTTTCCTGTTCCGCAAAGCGGCTCTGGAGTGCGCCGGTTACCTGGACGAAAGCATCGGCGATTTTCCCGGTATCGATGATCATCATTTGATCTGGACGATGCTGGAGCAGGGCGCCAGCGTAGCGCTAATCGAGCGGCGCTTATACAATGTCCGGGATCACGATGGGGAGCGGCTCACGCTGGCCGATGCGGACGAGGCCCGCCGGAATCTGGGAAAGATCCTTCACAAACACCACGTCCTTGAACCGGAATTTTCTCGTTTGCTGGAAGCCCATGGACATTGGTATGGCAAGACTCTCTACGCGGTCTTAGGCGCGCGACACACACCCGTGCCGGAGAAGTGAGGACGACTTACGGAGATCACCGGTCGCATGAGCGTTCTGGTGCTAAGGAAAGCGACATGCCTAGACGCGCTTCGAATGCTTAGAGGCTCTTACGAATGCCTTTGATGATGGCCGAAAATCTTCGACAGGTCCGTCCAGCGCCTCGGCGCCAAGCCTCATACAATTTGTCGGGCATGAACATTTGGTTGATCTCTTTCAAGTCTTTCTCCTAAGCCGATCTCAAATCTCCTCTGTTCTTCAGAGCCGGGTTAACACCATCTGCTTGGAAGTTGGAGAATTTTCAACCGGCACTAATGGGATTTCTGCAGCGACGCTAACAAAGAATCTCCACCGCCGTGAAAGACGGCTGAAAAGTCTGACGCGAGCCATCTAGTAAATCCTTCGGTCCTAAGTTAGAAATTTCGTCGAATCAGTCAAGCCCCAACCTCCCTACCCAGCTGGGCATTAGCCGTAGACTTATCTCGCGAACCTCTAACTCAGGACACAGTAAGTCCCAATCTTAGTCACCTTGGGTGCTGGGTCCCGCCCGATGTTAGGCATGTTCGTGAGCAAGCCAGCATGGTCGGCCAATGTTGCGCACCGTAGTTATTTACCAGCAGCTTCAAGGCGGTTCAAATCCTTGCGGTTATCCGATGTCGACGGCCGTATAGGCTTCCACGTATTCTTCGCCGTTGCAGCCGTAGTAACTCACCGTCCGTGACGCGAAATCGACGTCATATCTGACGACGCCCGAGCGCCATGAAGCGGCCAGGAACTCAGGGAAGGTGCTTTCGCCGGATTGATCGGTGCGTAGCGCTCGGATGAGTTCTTTGCGGTTGAAGGTGGGAATATCAGCGGCGCCTGAAAACAGCGGCGCGCCCTGCATCACCACGGGTCCTTCGATGGTCAGGAAGATGCTCTGGCACGCCGGCAGGGACCAAATGTTTTTTTTCACGCCCGCCCGGCGAAGCGCTTCCGCCAGGTAGGGAAAGCCGCCGACTTTGGGGCGGACTGCCATCGCCTGTTTCTGGGCAGCTTGCAGATTCTCGATTGCCTTGCTCATTGTTGTTCTCCTCTCTTCTATACTCTTAATGTTCATTCGATCGGGACATCCCGCAGGTCATTTGAAGCGGTTAGCTTGCGTAGCAGTAATCCGAGCGTCGCCTGTTCCCTGGCATCCAGGCCCTGGAAGCAGAGCTGGTCATTGCGGTCGGCAATTGCTTTCAGTTCCGGAAGGATGCGACGACCCTGTTGCGTCAGGAAGAGTAACTGACCGCGGTTATCCGCCTCCAGGGTCTTCCGGGTTATCCATTTCTTTTCCGTAAGCTTGTCGAGGATCTTCGAGATGGCGCCCCGCGTCAGTCCTATCGTATTGGCGAGTTCGGCCGGTCTTGTCTCCGGACGCTCATTGATCTGGCTTAGCACAACCCACTCAGCGACCGATACCTGCCTTTCCTGCAAAGCCTTCGCGAAGGCCACCGAAACGTGGTTGGACACGCGTCGCAACCAGTAGCCGAGGTGGGCTTCCAGAGTGGAACTATCCGGCTTGGAAGGAGCGGCGTTGTTCATGATGTTTCCTTGGAAACCATTATAGTGTCTTCGGAAACTATTTGTCAATCGTGGCCGCGGCAGGGGATCGGTCCGATATGACGGTCAACGTTACTGCTCGCGGCATGGATTCGATTTTCGAACTTGACAGGTCTCGCTACGAAGTCACTCAAGTTGTGAAGCGCCAAGTTGTGCTGGTGACCTTGTTTTTTCGGGCGCTTCGGATATTGCCCGGACCTCCTTCAGCATCACCTCGCCTGTCAGGGAGGCGATGAGCTGAGGGAAGTTCTTCTTCGCCCCTCTCCAGGCCAAAGCCGCTAACGCCTGCCGCTCGGCGTTGCCCTCCAACGGCGCTTGCAGCATCAACTTTTTGACGCCGGTTGGATTGAGAGAGCAGCATTCTCGCCGGGTTCGACGCTATTCGGCCGCGCCGATTTCCGCCGCAGCGCACACCAGTAAGTCAGCCGCCGAATCGAAAAGCCTTGCCCACTATGCAGTAGGCCACTCTGGGTCGGATGAGCTAGGCTCTGGAGATGCGTACCGTGGTCCCGCGAGATGAGGACGAGGTGATTGGCGATGAAGTTGAATATATGGAAGATGGAGGAAAAAGGAAAGGGAACAGAGTAGGAAACATCCTTTCCAATACCACCATTGCCACCGCGATCGCTTGCTGGAAAGCTCCCAGGCTTCCTGCTGGGCGGCGAAAATCAAAAATACACCAGCCGAAAAAGCCCAGACTGCCAAGTCGGGCGGGAGTCCAGGCTCCCGCCACAACTGACAGGCCTGTCACAACTGCTACGTCAGTGTCCAGCCTTTGCGAAACGCCGGTTTGATCATCTTGTTGGCTTCGGCGTTATTGGTGACGCGCATCTTCTCGCTGTCCCATTCCAGCTTGCCATCAAAATGATACGCCAGGACTCCCAGCGTGATCCATTCTGTGAACGGCGCAGAAACGCTGAAGTTCGAGCAGGCTGGATCGCCTCCCTTGCACGCGCGAATCCAGTCGCGATAGTGTCCCGGAGAGCGGGTGAGCAACTCGGGTGGGAATTTGTAGTCGCGCATTCTCTCGACCGGCAGCAGACGGGTGTTCTCGCCGTATGTACCAGTTGTAATGAAGCCTTTGTCTCCGACAAACAGACTGCCGTTGCTGCCCGAGTTCGCGGCGCGGTTGATCCTTGCTTCGCGGCGGGCAACTTCGTCGCCTGATTGCGGTACCTGCGCCTGCTGTTCTTCGCGATGGGCTGCCTGTTCTTTCTCTGCTGCCTGCTGAGCGAAAAACTCCTTGGCATTGAACACCTGGCCGATCACTCGCGGATCTTGCGCCGGAACCGCAGGCCGTTGCGCCTGCGTTTGTCCTTGGCCTCGCTGCTGCGGTCCACCCATGCGACGGCGCGGCAGATCGCCCAGAATCTCTCCCTTAGGAACGCCTGGGATATCGGGCTGTTCCTTCATTGCGTCATACCAGAAAATCTTCACTGGCGGCATGTCCGCACGGGCAGGGAAGTCGAAGCGCAGCACGGATTTCGACGGGTAGTAATATTGGCTCTTGCCTTCCTGCTTCAGGCATTCGACGCTGGTCGGCGAGCCGAGTTTTAGCGCCATGTTCGGCGCACCCAGAATGTGACACGCCATATCGCCCAGCGAGCCGCAGCCGAAATCGAAGAAGCCGCGCCAGTTGAAGGGCGCATACTTATCGCTATACGGACGGCTGGCGGCGATGCCGAGCCACAGATCCCAATCCATCGTTGGCGGGACGGGCATCTCAGCCGGAAGATCGGGCAGTCCCTGGGGCCAGATTGGACGATTGGTCCACGCGTGGACTTCGGTCACATTGCCGATCTCGCCGTTCCAGATCATCTCGGCGCACTGGCGCGTGCCCTCGTTCGAGTAGCCCTGATTGCCCATTTGCGTGGCAACCTTGTATTTGGCAGCGGCTTCTGACAACCAGCGACATTCCTGAATGGTGTGCGCGAGGGGTTTCTGCACATAAACGTGCTTGCCGCGTTCCATGGCCCAAGTAGCGGCGGTGGCGTGCATGAAATCCGGAATGGTGACGATGACAGCGTCGATATTGTTGATTTCTTTGTCCAGCATGACGCGGAAATCTTTGTATTTCGCGGCCTTATCGTGCAGGTCGAACATCTTCTTGGAGTTCTTCTCGTCGACATCGCACAGCGCGACGATGTTCTCCGTCTCGGCGCAAGCGGTGATGTCGCTTGTCGCCTTACCGCCTGCTCCGATGGAGGCGATGTTTAATTTTTCGTTGGGCGATTTGTAGCCCACCGCTTTGAGGGAGAGTTTGCTCCCGAAGCCTCCGGCCGGAACCGCGCCCGCCAGTAGACTGCCGAAAAAGAAGTGCCGTCTGGAAACGTTATTTGCCATTCGTTTAAAACCTCCCGCCGCCGACCATGATTTTATAACAATGAGGCTGCCAGCGGTGTGACCTTCGCTACCCCGCTGCTTTTGTAACGATAATTTGCGCTTCCTGGACGATGCGATCGAGATGTTCCTGGCTTTGAAAACTCTCGGCGTAGATTTTGTAGATGTTCTCCGTGCCCGACGGCCGGGCGGCGAACCACCCATTTTGCGTAAGGACCTTGACGCCTCCGATCGGGGCTCCATTGCCTGGGGCTGTGGTCAATGTTGCTTCGATTTTCTCGCCCGCGAGGTCGCCCTCTACGGCTGATGAATCGAGAGACAAAAGCCGCTTCTTCTGTTCGGCAGTGGCCGGCACGTCGATACGGGTGTAATAAGGGACGCCGAATTGCGCCGTCAATTCGTCATAGTGCTCGCCTGGATCCTTTCCAGTTTTGGCCTCGATTTCGGCGGCAAGAAGGTTCAAGATGATGCCGTCTTTATCGGTGGTCCAGACTTTCCCTTCACGCTCCAGGAAACTGGCGCCCGCGCTCTCTTCTCCGCCGAAGCAGACGCTTCCATCGAAGAGCCCGGGCGCGAACCATTTAAATCCGACCGGCATTTCGGCCAGTTTGCGATGAAGCGATGCCACCACGCGATCAATCAGGCTGCTGCTCACGAGCGTTTTACCCACAGCCGCTTGCACGCTCCAGTCTGGACGGTGAGTGAGCAGGTAGCGAATCGCAACCGCGAGGTAATGATTCGGATTCATCAAACCCGCGGACTTAACGACAATGCCATGGCGGTCGGAATCAGGGTCATTGCCGAAGGCCACGTCGAAGCGATCTTTTAAGGCGACGAGGCTGGCCATCGCATAAGGACTCGAACAGTCCATGCGGATCTTGCCGTCATGATCGACAGTCATGAAGCCGAATGTGGGGTCCACGGTACGATTTACGACATTGATTTTAAGACCGTAGGCTACATTGATGGGCTCCCAATAGTCGAGCGATGCTCCTCCCAGGGGATCCGAACCGATGTTGAGGTCAGCGCCGCGGATGGCATCCATGTCCACTACCCGGCGCAGATCGCCCACATAGGGAGTAATGTAGTCGTACTGCCGGATGATCGCGGATTTTACCGCGGTTTCGTAGGGTCTGCGCTTTGCCGAGAGGTTAGCGCCGCGTAACAACTGATTCGCTCGGTTCTGAATCCAAGAGGTGACATCGGTGTCAGCCGGACCTCCGTTGGGCGGATTATATTTGAACCCGCCGTCGGGCGGGGGGTTGTGCGACGGCGAGATGACCACGCCGTCGGCCTGTTCAGCCGGACCGGGCCGATTGTACATGATAATGGCTCGCGAGATCACCGGCGTCGGTGTGGCACCGTCGTTCTGCTGCATGTACGTTTTGACGTCATTAGCCGCCAGCACTTCGATTGCGGTGCGCTGTGCGGGGTGCGACAACAAGTGGGTGTCCTTGCCGATGAAGAGCGGCCCGTCAATACCGTGTCCGGCGCGGTAATCGCAAATGGCTTGCGTGATGGCGACGATATGGGCTTCATTGAAGCTGCCGTCAGTGGCCGTACCGCGATGGCCGCTGGTGCCGAAAGCTACAGGTTTGCTGGCCGGAACTTCGTAGTACGCTCGCTCGAGCTTCGCGGGATCGATGAGCATGTCCGGTGTAGCTGGATGGCCGGCTCTTGGGTCTAGAGGCATCTTTGGGTATTTTAAACTGCCGTGACAACAAAGATATACTCATATTCGTGACTCGACGTGCATTTGTTGGGGGCGCCCTGGCTGCCTCCGCGGCAGCGGCGTCTGCGGCGGGAGCGGGACGGCAGTGGCAGCTGGGACTCAATACCTACTGCCTGAGATTTGAGCGATGGAACGACCGTCAGTTGATCGATTACTGCGTGAAAGATAAGCTCGACGCCATCTTTCTGCAGGATTCGCTGGATCCGGCCGTGATGGACCCGAAGCATTGGAGCGACGTTCGCGCCTGGGTGAAAGACGCGGGCCTGCACCTGGAGACGGGCGGGTCGGCGTTGCTGCCGAGATCGGAGGCGGCATATCCTGCGAAGATCGCGGAACTGCGCAAAAATATCGATCGGGCGCACGGCATGGGCTCTCCTATCGTGAGAACGCTGCTGGCTGGCGACCGGTATCACATGCCGGACGAGGGGCCCGTGGAGCGGCATGTCGAGACGGCGATGCGAATCCTTCGCGAACTAAAGTCGCAGGTGATGGACGCAGGGATGAAGATCGGTATTGAGAATCACAAAGATTTGCAGGCATGGCAGACGCGTGAGCTGATCGTTGCGGCCGGCAAAGAATTTGTCGGGTCGTATCTCGACACCGGCAATCCCGTATTTGTGGCGGAGCATCCGATGACGACGGTTGAGGAACTGGGTCCCTACGCCGTGTGTCTACACTTGCGGGATTCGGTTGTTTATGAGGTTCCGGACGGCATCGCGGTGAAATGGGTTCCGCTGGGTGAAGGAACAGTTGACTTCAAGGCACTCGTGGCCCGCGCCGCCGAGATTTTGCCGGAGGTGTACATCTATTGCAAACCGATCACGGCGCGTCCGCCGGTGACGATCCCAGTCTACTCGGAAGAGTTTTGGGGTAAATGGTTTCCGCGCGGACGATCAAAGGATTTGTCCCGCTTCATCGCGCTGGCGAAACATGGGAAGCCGTATGACAAGGCTGAGGTCGTGGAAGACGAACCCGGAAAGTCGGCGAAGTTTATGGACGCTTTGAAGATTCAGCAGGTAGAGCATATGGAACGGAGCCTCGCGTACTGCCGGAAGGAATTGGATTTAGGTGTGCGGTGGCGGGGCTAGGATTTGGTAGACTTGTAAGTACGCCTAAGGGCGCGTAGCTCAGTTGGTTAGAGCGCTTCCTTCACACGGAAGAGGTCCGGGGTTCGAGTCCCTGCGCGCCCACCACCTTCCCCGGACGACATTGACTTAAGGTGGTGCAGCGCGATATGTTTCAAAGGTAGTGTTCATTCGGGCGCGGTAGCCAAGTGGTAAGGCCAAGGTCTGCAAAACCTTTATTCATCGGTTCGACTCCGATCCGCGCCTCCAACAACTTAAAATTAAGTAAACCATCCATCACCCTCACACATCACCACGGACCCCGTTACTTGAATGCCAATTATATTCGTCAACCGTCAACAACAAGAGAAACGCGCCGAATGCCGTTTCGCTCCGGACGAGACAGAGTACGCGCGGTGAGAACTGTTGCTCCGCGGCCGACCCTGGGAACTGACGCTAGCGCTCCAACTTTTGATCTCCACCGTTTCGACGCGGATGCTTATCAAGCACTTCCCTCAGTTTGTCGATTAGGTCGTCGGCGGTAAATGGCTTTGGGAAAACCTCAAATCCGCGAAGGCTCTCCCGGTCTTCAAGCGAAGGATCGAGGAGAAGCCCGCCTACTAGGAGAACAGGGATTCCGGGGCAAATTCTCCGCAGGTATATTGCGGCTTCATACCCCGGGACGCCCTCTGTATAGTGGCGAACCATTAATAGGTCGGGTGTATATTTCTCCAGGCACTCTACGGCTTCACTTAGATCGGATGCCGTCATGACAATGAACCCTTTAGACTCCAGCGCATTGCAGATCGCTTTGCGGATAACCGGCGCCGACGCCAGAAAAAGAATGATTTCGTTCATCGCTTCCGTTCAATCATAGCGCGGAGGGTGCCCTGAACACGGTCTGACTTCAGGTAACCCGATAACCGTGCGGTGTCCGGTCCGAATCGTGCGAGCGTATGGAAGTTTGCATTAGCTTCATGCTAAGCAACGCCGAAGGGACCAGGAATACGAAAGAACCCACCATCCACATGATGACCGCGCCGAGAGTCTGATCCGACAGCGGAGCGATGTGAAAGGGATTCGGGCGCGTCACATAGTAGCTGTATACCGGCCTACCGAAGAAGGCGAGAAAGGCAGAGAGCGCAGTATTTACCAGGTCCGCCGAAAGAAGGTAAACCAGCAACATCCAACTACGCCGAGTCCGTGATGGCCAGGGCTGAATGATGCACCACCAGAATATGATTGAGCCCGCAAGGAAACAGATGTGCTCAAAATCATGCCAGAACTCATGTTGAAGAGCAAAGTCATAGGCCGCTGGCACGTGCCAGCCAATCAAGATTGAGTTCATTATCATCCAGGCGACAACCGGCGACACGAGCCAGTGCCCAAGGCGACGCAGCCATGGAAGACGCAGCAACGGACCCGGCGCAAGTCGGAATATCGACGCAGGCACTCCTCGCAAGAGTGGCACAACCGGCCAACCGAGCAAAATGAGCGGCGGAGCCACGGATATGAGAATCAGATGCTGCACCATGTGCGCGCTAAACAGAATGTCAGCGAATTCATCGAGCGGAGAGGCGATCGCAACCCACAATGCGGCGAGCCCCAGTAGGAAACAGCTCAGTCGAGACACCGTGAATTGGGCTCGTCGCGTCTTGCGCAATGCGAGCCAGCCTCTTAGATACACGCACCCACTGAGCACCAGGACGGTTGTGAGCGCGAGCGGCAGCGACCACTCGGCAAAGACGGCATCTATTCCGTCAGACATATCCGCGCCCTACTGGTGCTTCCTCGAGGCCTGCGAGCCGGCGTCACGCGTCAGAATTTGGGAGGCGTCAACTGCCGGATTGGAATCCTGGCCCTGCAAAGTCCGAAGAAAGTGCACCAGCGCCGTGGTTTCCGAGGGATTCAGAGCGTTGCCGTACGATGGCATATTGCCGCCACCCTGCAAGACCTGGCGAATGATCTGATCTTCCGTCATTCGCGCCGCGATGGAATCGAGCGCCGGGCCGCGGAGCCCGCCGACGCCTCCCAAGCGAGTGGCAATTACGACATTGCTTGTCCTGAAGAACCAGCGCTCCCTGCCGTTCCAGCGGCGTTCGGCCATGCAGATATTGCACAGGTATCGGATCGCTTGTCCAGGCGTCCATGATCGGACTCCAGGGAGTATACGTGCCAAGCCGGGTGAACACGCCGAGAGTCACCGCGATGAGAGCTACCGTGAGCACGGCCACCGGACGGCGTGACCAATGCTTTTCTCCTTCCCCTGCAAAAAGTGGCAGCAACAGCAGGCAGCCAATAATGACTATAGGCACAATGAGCAGAAACGGCGTTTCCAGAGTCGGAGGCAGAAACGCCAGTACCGCATAAATCCAGAGGAATGCAAAATCGGGTTTCGGAGCCGTCTGGATGATTGTAGGATCTGGTTGTCCGCTGGGCCCGAACGGGCCGAAGAAGAAGGCACAGGCGATTACGGCGAGGATGATGGCGGCAGCAAAAACCGCGTCTTTCCATGCGCCGTCCGGCACAAAAGGTATAGAGTCGTTGCGGAGCAAAGCGTGATACTCACGTTCATAGGTGTCTTTCCGGACGATGCGCCCGGGCATGGGCCACTCATTGATCCCGAGCCGCAGCACCATCCACACATGCAGTCCCACGCTCAACAGCAAGATACCGGGGATCACGAAAACGTGCAGCGCAAAGAAACGAGAGAGAGTGGCTCCGCCTATGATCGGACCGCCCAGCAGTGCGTGCACCAGTTGCTGGCCGACGAATGGCACTCGGCTCATGATGGATGCGCCAATGCCGAGTCCCCAATACGCATCCTGATCGAAGCGCAGCACCTGACCCGTGAATGCCATGCCCAAGGTCAGCAACAACAACGTCACGCCGATGATCCAGGTGAGTTCGCGCGGGAATTTATAGGCTCCGAAAAGAAACACCTGCGCCATATGGATCAGCACTATGGCAATCATGAAGTTCGATCCCCAGCCGTGCACTGCTCGCAAAATCCATCCCAGTGTGACATTGTGGTCGAGAAACTGGAGGCTGTTCCAGGCTTCGCCGGCCGAGGGGACATAGACCAGCGCGAGCAGAATGCCGGTGACGATTTGTAGGCCCAGCAACACGGTGGCGGCGCTGCCGAAAACATACCACCAGCTTGCGCTGCTGGCAGGTATCGGATGCGTAGCTGCTTCAACGATCGGTTTGCTGAGCCCCAGCCGGCACTCCAGCCAATTGAAGACTGCGACGCCGCGTTGCCTTAGCTTTGACATCATGAACGCCTGGTTCGCTCCGGAGATGTTTCAAGCTGGATGAGTGGTTTTTTGAGACATGCCTCGGTAGCGAGCGTCGGCATCTCGCCCGCTCTGATCATCAATCGGTTCGCCGAGACTTTGTACTTATATTCGAATAAGCCCCGCGGAGGCGGTCCGGAAGCGCGGGATCCGTCCGCATAATAAGCGCCGCCATGGCATGGGCACAGAAAAAGCTTCGATTGTGCGAACCATCGCACGGGACAACCGAGATGCGCACAGTTGATGGCGAAGATCTGAAATTGTGCGCCGGATAGGCGTCGAACCCAACAGGCAACGTCGCCGGTTTGTCCATCCCATGGCGTAGTGACGGGATTTCGATAGTCCACCAGGCGTGTCTCCCCTTCAGGGAATTCGCTGATCGCCCCGAGTGAAATCCAGGAATTATAGCTCGATCCCTTCCGGAGAGCCGGCCCCAGGAGGTAGCCCAGAACCGGCACCGCCAGAACCGCTCCCACCGCCCCGTTCAAGACCAGCGATAACTTAAACAGAAAAGAACGCCGCGACTTTGGGACCCTTTTGGGGCTTCCTGTGCCGTCGTCTATTTCGCTTGATGAGTTCATAGTGGCAATTGGTTTCGAGCTGCTATTTTCGTGACATATAAGGGTGGCCAGGATCTGCAACACGCTGCGCTGCGAGCCACGCAACGATATCAGTAATCTCCTGATCGGTCATGACGTGCGCCCCCCGCCCGGATGTATGCGACCGCCAGTCCGGCATCCCCAACTCCGGCCGTCCAGCCACGATCGTGCTCCGCAAACTTTGATCGCTCACGAGCGCAAGGTAAGCAGGATCGACGATCGAGCCCGCGGCTGTTTCGGGATGGTTTGGTGTATGTCCATTGATTCCCTTGCCATCCGATCCATGACAACGGCTGCAAAACTCGACAAATGTGGTGTGCCCCTCGTTTTCTGCCCTTTTTGCATCGGTCTGTTCAGCACTCTTGTAGGGTGGCACGGACGATCCGGCAAGTACATCCGGATGTCCCCATGCCTGAAACATCCCATGAACCAGGCTTTCGATCTGCGGATCGGTAAGTGAGCCTCCCGAAGATCTGGCAAAACCCGGCATCAGCCTACCCGCAACCCCGTTCGCCGTAATCTGCCGGACAGTAGCTTCTCCGGCAAACGCTAGATACACGGGATTGAATAGGGAAACTGCCGCGCCGTTCTTGCCATTCGCGCCGTGACAGCCGGCGCAGTTCTGTCTGTAGAGGCTGGAAAAATCCATGAGTTGTTCCGGACGTGGAACCTCAGGACCGGGCCGCGGCCGGCCAGGCGCATTGGCACAGCCCGTGCAGCTCAAACTGAGCCCATAAATGAGTGCCAAAGTAAGACCGGAGAGCGCATTCATTCCGGATTGTCCTTCTTCCCGGGCTCTTTACGAAAGTCTCCGTGCAAACCCGCCCGGGTCGCGAAGGGCAGCGCCTGAAACTGAGGAGTGCGAACCTTGACATCCAGATTGACGACAAAGCCCGCAACCAGCCCAAATGCGCACTGAGAGATGGTGAACCAGAGCCAGTCGATACGCTGATCCAAAATCGGACTGACGACACCTAATATGCTATACACCAACCCCGTCCACAAGAATGGAGCAATGAACCCAGCGGTGAGGATTGGCCTCTTCGGGTACATCGGGAGCATCGCGCCGTAAAGAAGACCGACCAGCAATGACGCGGTCGCATGTATGGCGGTCGCTGCCAAAAGTCCGCGGAGATGAAATTCTCCCAGGAAGGTGTCGCTTCGATTCGCCCAACTGACAAAGCCCCCCGCAGCCAGAAGGTTGATTGCATACCAGACACTGTGGTATTTGATCAGGCCGAAGAGCACTGCCGGAATCGACATGGCAACACCACCTGCGAGACCACCTTTGATGCCGGCAGTGATCGTGTAAGTCTCAAACGGCACGATCTCGCGATGTATCGGACCGGCGGGCAGCGGCGTCAAAGCAGGGCGCGTCACGGCTGCGAGCTCACGCTCCGTATCCACCACGACTGATTCATGCTGGCCGGCAGGCAGTACCTGGCGGAACCAACCGACCGTCGCAGCCACGGAGATCACCAGTCCAAGCAGGCTAATGGCGACGTTTGTAACCATACCGGCAAGCACAAGACTTAGGCCCAGCGCCAGCGCCATCGGCCAGGCGGTGGGCGCAGGCAGCATCACCACTTGGGTTGGCGATGAGTCGTCTTTGCTGTATGTTTCCATTCCAGTTCCTTGGTTACCTGCCCAGAACATAAACCACCGTGAAAACCACAATCCAAACAGCATCCACGAAATGCCAATAAATCGAAAGTATTTCAAGGCGCTCGGAATGTTCCTCGCTCATACGACCGAACAAAGCAAACACGAGAGCAAGAGCCAGCATCAGCAGCCCGACGATGACGTGCGAAGCATGCAGACCCACCAGCGAGTAGAAAGTAGTGCCGAATAGATTCGTGCGGATTGTCAAACCATGGTCGTAGATGAGCCGATACCATTCCCGCGCTGTACCTGCGAGAAAAATGCTGCCCAGAGCGACCGTTGCGGCCAGCCAGAAAGAACAGGGGCGAACTCTGTTCTTTCGCAGCGCACCCGTCGCGAGCCAGACCGTGATGCTGCTGGATAACAGGCAAATCGAACCGGCAATAGGAGCTTCAAGGACATCCCGAGGCGACGGTCCGCTGAGACTTTTTCCGAGATAGAAAAGATAGGCGATAACAAAGATGATAAAGACTGCCGATTCCGCAACGATCAGGCAAACGATCCCCACTACACCGCGGGACGGCAATATCCACGGTTCAACGAACCGCGGTTCAACGGGGGGCGTGATGGATGCGGTGCTCATCGTCTCTCAAAATTCATAGTTTGAATCGGGATCTTCCGGATGTTTCAGGTCCCAAAGAGGCCGCCTGCTCTGTACCACCGGAATAGCGGCGAAGTTGTAGGCAGGCGGGGGAGAAGGTGTGGACCATTCGAGGGTCCATGCATCCCATGGATCGGGACCGGCAATGGGACCCTTAAAATATGAGCGCGCCAAATTGAACACGAAGCAGCCGATACCCAGAACCTGGAAGATGACGCCGCTACTCACGATCAGATTCCAGATCGCCCAGCCGCGGTCGGCCTCGTAGGTATATATCCGGCGAGGCATCCCCAGCACGCCAGGGATATGCATGAAGTCGAACGTAAGATGAAAGCCAATCAGGAAGAGCCAGAAGTGCCATTTGCCCAGAGTCTCGTTCATCATTCGCCCGGACATTTTAGGAAACCAATAGTAAAAGGCGGCGAAGAGGGTAAACAGAATTGCCCCTACGAGAACGTAGTGGAAGTGCGCTACCACGAAGTACGAGTTGCCAAGCTGCCAATCGAAGGGCGCGGCGGATAGCATAATTCCGGTAAGGCCCGCGATCAGAAATTGGAAGAGGAATGCGACGCAAAACTGCATAGCGACAGTGAAACGAATCTTCCCGCCCCAAAGCGTAGCGATCCAGTTGAAGATTTTAATTCCCGTAGGAACCGCAATCACCATAGTGGCAAGTGTAAAAAAAGCATTCCCCTCTGCACCCAGACCGACAGTGAACATGTGGTGCGCCCATACGCTGAGGCTGATGAAACCGATCGCGATGGTGGCGGCAACCATGGCCGGGTAGCCGAAAATGGCCTTGCGCGAGAAGACCGGAATGATCTCGTTCGCAAAGCCAAAAGCGGGCAGCACCAGAATGTAAACCTCCGGATGACCAAAGATCCAAAAAAAGTGCATCCACAAGACGGCCGAGCCGCCCGCCTGAGTGTCGAAGAAATGCGCGCCGAGGTAGCGGTCGAGCAACAGCATGATCTGGGCTGCGGTCAGCGGGCCAATCGCTACGAAGACCATGCAGCAGGTAACGAAATAGAGCCACACCAGCAGCGGCATGCGGCTGAGCGTCATACCCCGGCAACGCATGCAAATGGTCGTAGTTACAATATTCAGGGCCGTACCAATGTTTCCGATGCCGCTGAGCAGAATGCCGAGTATCCAGTAGTCGGTGCTATGCCCAGGCGAAAAGACTTTGGCCGTCAACGGAGCGTAGGCAAACCAGCCGACGTCCGGAGCAGTACCCGCGCCATAGAGTCCGTCACCGCCCAGAAAACTGAAGTAGAGAAGTAGTCCTCCAAATGCCGATATCCAGAAGCTAAAAGCGTTCAGCCGCGGGAACGCCATATCGCGCGCGCCCAGCATCAGCGGTATCAGATAGTTGCCAAAGCCGAACAGGATTGGCATTCCAACGAAGAACACCATCGTGGTGCCGTGCATGGTGAAGAGGCGATTGAAGACTTCGGGAGGGACCACGCTGTTGTTTGGAACGGCCAGTTGAATCCGGATCAAGACGGCCTCAAGCCCCGCGATGACCAGAAAGAGTAGCGCGTACCCGATGTACATCAGACCGATCTTTTTGTGGTCGACAGTAGTAACCCACTCGTGCAAGACCTCGAGCATTAGTGGATGCGTTTTCGATGCCAACGTCAGTTCCGATGCCGCGGTGATGGGAAGTGATTCGTCCATATCAATAAAGGGTCGCGAGGTAAGCGGCTACGGCATGCAGATCGCGACCGTTGAGGTGCATCGGCGGCATCAGACAACCCGGCTTCATCGAAGCGGGGTCGCCAATCCACTTCGTAAGATTCTCCGGCGTATTCCGAATGGCCCCCGAAGCGATCGTGTCGCGGCTGGCAACGTGCGTCAGGTCCGGTCCAAATCGTCCGTTGGCTATCGTCCCACCGATCGTATGGCAATTAATACAGGCATTGCGCAGAAACACTGACTTCCCCTCCGCCGTGGCTGCACTCTGCTTCGCCGGTTGACGCTGTTGCGCAACCCACGCATCGAAATCGCCTGCCGATTGTCCATACACGCGCAGCAACATCTTGGCGTGCTGAGTTCCGCAGTATTGGGCGCACTGGCCAAGGTATAAACCAGCTGCCTGCGGATCGATCCACATGACATTGACCCGGTTGGGAATCACATCCATCTTGCCGGCGAGTTGCGGAACCCAGAAACTATGGACCGTATCGGCCGAAGACATCTCCAGATACGTAGGCGTCGGGTTTCGCGCATCACTGACGGGTACATGAAGTTCGTTGGCGGTAACGACGCCGAGCTTCGGATACCGAAACTCCCACCAGAACTGATGTCCAATAACGATTACGTCGAGTGCCCGGTCCGGCTTGCTGGCGTGCTCGGTGACGAAGATGACACGCGCAGCACTCAGAAAGAGGATCAGAACGATCAGAACAGGAATCACTGTCCATGCGAGCTCAATTTGGTTACTGCCGTAAATTTGTTGGGGGGCGCGATCCGAGTCGGTCCTACGCTGCCGAAAACGGATGAGGACGTACAGCAGAAGACTTGCAGTCACGAGAAAAATCCCAGCTGTAATCGCCAGAATAAGAGCCGACAGTCCGAAAATAGAGCGTGCCGGAGTGCCCATCGGCGAAAAAATGCTGGTCTGCCCGATAGTGGAAGAAGCTGAAAGAATGCGCCATCCCGGATGTAAGAGTGCGCGGTGCCAGGGGACTGAGCCTACGGTGATCGGGATAAACCAATTCATGTCGACCTGTCAACGCCTGGGAGCAACAGCTCAGATGCCGGGTTACCGTCCGGCTCGAACGTATCAGCAAGTATATCTTATGGAAGACCCAAAACGTTCGTCCAAAGCCAGGCCGCAGCACTTGCCACGATTTAATGGTGCGGGTCTTAACCTCTTTGCCGATATGGTTATGCACGAGCTTCAAATATTAATGAAATCATGCAATTAAACGTAAGGCAGCCCTCGTAACGAGCGCTGCCACTGCGATCGGTAAAGCGGTCACGAATCGTTTCGCTCGCGACAGGGTGAGACTTGTAAACGTCTGCGGCGAAACTTGTGGTTTCACAGTTCGGTCGGTCGCCAGATTTTTCGGAAGCGACGACATCGTCCGAAAGCGCGGCATATTGGGCGAGTCAAGGCAGTTGCGAATATTAGCAAGGACTACCGCGGTCGAAGTGGGTAAATCACCGTGAACAATATCGGCGCAGTGCTCGCACCAGTCGATGTTAAACATTGAAGCCAAGCCCACGATGGATCAGGCGCTCATGGCGAATTCCGCTAAATCGCTGGGGCACCCGCCGGCACTTTCCCAGAGTTTCCTTTCACCCTTGGTAGCGAACATAAAGTTGTCGCCGGGGCGCTGCATAATCGCCGGCTATTTTGCCGGCGAGCTGCCGCCCGGTTCCCAAAACTGAAATGGGTACAACTTCAGCGCGCCGCGGCCGAAGGATGCTTTCTTCGAGGGGCGGCCAACGGACCGCTATAGCTGTAGTTACTTTTTAAAGGCTAAATCCTAGCGACAGTAGATACTACTGGAAGATTCACCGGCCGGGAACATCTCATCCACGCGACACCCGAATGCGCGTCCGAAATCATCCAAAAGATTTGCCGCGTTATTCTTCGTGGGATCGATAGGCCCAGCGCCGTCGCATTCGGAAGCATTCGAATGCTTTGCGTTCATTTACCTTGCCTTTAACGTGGGCAACACCTCAGGTATCCAGTTATCCCGTGGTCTCCACCAACGCGTGAACCCGTTCATATAAACGCGCCGGTGATCCTTGGGGATGGAGGGAAGGCAGTATTCTCGGGCCCGAAATCCTGCCCGGCGCAAGCCTTGAATTACATACCGGCGACGCTGCGTGAGCCACCACAGAAACCTCTCCGGTAGTTCTCGACCATCAGAATTATGGGGTCCTGGTTTAAGCCGAAGTGAGAAGCCGAAGGCAAATATGGAATTCAGCGGATTTACGGTCCAGGGATAGGTGCTTCCTCATATCGGAAGCGATCTGCATCGAGTGTCGTATTGCCGTTTGTGTAGGCCGTGATCTCAGTCCCTTTTGTGAAGGTGATATCTTTTCCTTGCATTAATAGGAAAACCGGCGCTGCAGGCCAAAAAACCAAGCTCGTGACAACGATGCCGGTCGTCATTCCTCCGACTTGGCCGCCACCCTTTGATTGTTTGGAGCCTCGTAGCGCCGCCTTTTCTCCGTCGGCAAGGCGAACTGAATCGATTGTCACGTCCAGTTTGCCGCCTCGCCCCATGCGCCGTTTTGCCTCTGCTTCGATTACGGTCCCCCACGCGATGGACCCCTTGGGCACAATGATGCGATCCTGTACCTTGATCTGTTCGAGTACTTCAAAATCGATTGTGTCTCCATCCTTCGCATCGGCGGAAGAAACGTTTCTGGAGAGCCTCAGGCGGATGGGGGTTGCATCTTCGAGAATGATGCGCGGGCCGGGCCGATGTAGGGTGAATTGCGGTTCAATAGGTTGTGTCACGAGTTCGGGTCCACGCCGTACCTCGGGAATCGTGACTTCGTTGGCCAGGTGAACGGGAGCGCGTTGAGACGTTGTGTCAATCGCCTGCTGGCGGGGTGCGCCTCGCACCAGGCGCTGGTGCATCGCTTCCAAGATCTGATCGGCCGCCCCATTGGAAGCGCCCGCCGCGTTTAACTGCGAAAACTCGTAGTTGTCGATCAGGAAGTCTACCTGCTGCGCGGCCAGGATGGTCTGAATAACCAACGGGATCGGCACTCCTTTCCGGACCATCGCCTCCACTCTATTATTCGAGAGCGGGGCGACCGGCAGCGCCAGTTGACAATAGAGAGAAGCGCAGAACGATAGGGCGATAGCGAAAAGCTTCATGCTCCCACAAGTATTATGGTTTGGGGTATGGCGCAATGCTCTCTTTGGGATTAGACACCTTTGAATCCCCGGTGCGCATTGACTAGCGTTCACTAGGGCAGTTCAATATCCGTAGGCTACCCGGGGTGCCTGGGGCTCCCAAGCTCCGCCAATCGTACGGTGATTCCGGTGAACGTGCATGCGCTCGTCCCGATGGGTTATGCGCAGTGGTATAGCCGCTATACTGTGGCGGAAGCAAAGCCGGTCGTTGCGAGAACGGCGCAACCCGCTTCTTTGAGGACACTAAATCGGTTACCTTTGACCGCGATCTCGTCCTGGCGCTGCATGGGCCTGAGGAATATCAGGAGCAGGCAGCCTTTAAGGCGGCGCATGGCCGCACCTGGGCGCTGCGGCCTATTCGAGTGAGCCGGCCGCGGAAGGGCAATGGATTCGGATCGACAAAGGATCTCTCGCCTTTATGGCACGAAGCGTTAGAGGCGCATGGACGGCTGGTCTCCTGGCCGGTTCCCACCGGATCGACGATTAGAGTTAAACGTGATGAATTTCGGCTGGGAGGTAACGGGACCGCTTGATGTAGCTATGCAAATCCGGCGACTGCGACTCGTCTCCACAGAATCAGCCGCTTAGCCTGCGGTGTCGAAATTCACCTCATCCGTGGCAAATTCCAACGATCGCAGTTAATGTCCCTATTTGCCACGTGTTGCAAACTCTTGTCGAAATATACTCCGAGAAGCTGCCGGGAAACACCGCACCGAGATTCCGCCATGTTTTTCGAAAGCTTCTCAAACAAAATGGGTTAGTACTTTGGCCTGCTATCTGCCCTTATAGAAATCGAAAGGAAGGTTTGAAAATGACAGTCATTCTGGTGTTGGTAACGTTTTTGGGATTCGTAACTTTGGATTGGTTTCTTCATCGTGGAAAGGTGCCCGTGCTGGTACCGGCGGCTGAGCCGGCCCATGTAGCGCAAGTCACCAGAATCACTGGATTTCTTGCCCCTGATACGGTTCGTTATCACGCAGGCCATGCCTGGCTGCAACGCGAAAGGAGCAACATCGCACGCACGGGAGCCGACGAATTTGCCGCCGCGCTCGCCGGTAATATCGATAAAATCGACCTGCCTAAACCGGGCCAATGGGTGCGTCAAGGACAAAAAACGATCACGTTCCACCGCAACAGCGAGACCACCGAAATGGTGTCTCCCATCGAGGGCGAAGTGATCGAAGTCAATCAGGAAGTCATTAAGAACCCGGCGCTGCTGCGCGAAGATCCCTACGGACGGGGCTGGCTGATGACTGTCAATGTCCCAGATGAGGAGAGCACCACGCGGAACCTGATCCCAAAGAGCTTAGTCCGGAGTTGGATGCGCGAAGCCGTTGAGCGACTCTATGCACTACAGCCCGCTGCAGCCTTTGCGACCGCTGCGGATGGCGGCGAACCGGCCCGTGACCTACTCGCCGGCATGCCGGAGATTGAATGGCAAAAGACCACGAAACAGTTTTTCCTGACCGCTGAATAAACTCCGCACTCTCAAGCAAAAATGCCCGTCGCGTCCCTGCGTTTCCCTGGACGGGCGGGCATGTTCGTTTCAGTCCTGGTACTCATGGGTCAGTCGAAGCCGCATTCCGGCGACGTATCCCAACGGGTACCTGCTGAGCGAATCGGGCCCGCCTTAGGCTTGGATTGTCAGCATGATTCAAACATTCTTGTGGGGATAAATCCGATGCCGATCAACCAATTTGAGCTGGTTTTTCAATTTAGCGCGCATGTTGCCGAACTCTATGCCGTCACCTTTCTTGCCGTAAAACTGTCCCGCTTCCTGGCCCGGCCGCGTGGCACGTATGGCGATGGCCTGCCAGAACGACGCGCCCGTCCGCGGCTCGTACTTCGCGATCCGAAACCGGTGCAGGAATCGGAAGCCGCTTCCACCCTGGCAGCTTGATTGCTTCTGCCGCCATTACGTGAAGATCCCGGCGAAGACCGTCCGTACCGGCTTGCAGGAACTACTTGGCCGTCTGCTTCACTCGCAGCTTGACGATTCTTTCGATCAGGACATAAGGAATAGGCTGATCCAGGGGAAATTTCAAGTTGCCTTTTTCTCCCGCATAAATCGCGATAGCTTTCTCCAACTTTGCATCGCCCCTCACTGGCGGATAAAGGCCGATGTGCTTCCTGAAGGCAGCAAAATATACCAAAATGCCATTCAATTTGAAGGCAGGAATGTTGTAGCTGATGGTCTCTTCTGCGCCGGGCGCCGCCTTCCGGATGGTCAAACGTATTTTTTGCAGGATCTCTTGAATTTCCTGGGGGAATGTCGCGATGTAGGAATCTATATTTTGCGGTTTTGCTGAATTGCCTGGCATGGCGGGCTCCTGTAATTCGATGGCTTGCTCCCAAGACAACCTTTCGCTATTCGCCGCGTTAGCCTCACGCCGTAGCAGTTAACTCGCCGGCTGGCGAATCCGGCGGACGTGAGCGCCCGCCTTAGCGGCTCCCATGGCGATCTCAATGGTGGCTTCGTCCGGACCGTCCTGAAGCATCACAAGATTCACTTGCCGCACGTTCAAATCACCGGGCGGTTCGACGAAGCTGACCTCGACCGGCAGCCCGTCCACGCTTGCACAAATGCATCTGCGGTCGGTACTTTCGGGCAGACCCGCAACCCATACTGCCAGGGTGTTGCCGGCACTGAAATCGATCTCATCCTTCTTCCATGTCGCGCCATCGGCTACGGTTGTGATGCGTATCTCGTCCGTCGCCAATGACAAATCGACTGCAATTTTAACCGGCGCGCTAAGCCGGCTTCCTCGCACGCGGAGGCGGACCTCATGCCAGCCCGGCTCGAGTCCCGGCGGCAGCCTGAAGGTGACCATCCAGTTCGCGTCCTCGCGCACCAGGTGAATCGGCCGGACGCCGTAGCCGGAGACCTCCGGAAAAATATCTTTGGTCCCAAGGTGGCTGCTGTCGACGGAAAACCAGGCCACGATGTAGTCATCGCGGCGTGAACTGAAGTTCATTCCATAGTCGACATGATGAACCGCGTCGAGCAGGCGCGGCTCGACGCCCCATTCCTTCTGCGGCGGCAGCCAGCGCCGGTAACACGCGAAAGACGCGCTGTATGGCAGATTGCCCACCAGTTCCGCGCGAGCGAAGCCGGCGGTCCGGCAGAACGCTGCGAGACAGGCCGCGCTGGGCGCAACCCAATTGTCCGTTTGGCCGCCAAACTCGTCGGTTTCGAAAAACTCCATGACAAGACGGCCCTCGAACTCCAGATTCGGCGTATGAGGCTCCCGGAGAACAAACGAATCGATGCAAGCGAGGGAGCGCGTCACCGAGCAGACACGCTCAAGGCCGAGTAACGGATGCTTGAGGTGGTAGAGGACTCCCATAAACATTACGATGTCGAACCGGCCCAACGCTTCGGGCGTGACATCGTAAACGTTCATGAGCCGGTAATCGACCAGAGGTTCGAGGTCCAGCAGCCGGCGCATTTCGCGGAAGCGCGGATTATCCCATGTGTCGATAGCCAGCACATGGGCGCCGCGCTTGGCGAGTTCGAAGGCGAACCAGCCGTCCCAAGTTCCCACATCCAGCACGCGCTTGCCGGTCAAGTCCGCGGGAATCGGAAATACGTCCAGGCGGTCTTTGAGTCCGGAGAGATCGCATTTGCCCTCCAGGATGCTGCCGTCAGGCAGTTCGAAGCTGTGCCACCAGCCCGAGGCTTCGAACTCCTCCTTCCAGGCTCGGACGTGATCAAAAGTCATGGGCGGCGTCGGTTTTCACAGGGCAGACACACGAGTAGACTTAGCGATTGTACTTCGGGGTTACGCCGCGCAAGTCTCGCCAGATTTGGTCGCAGGCGTCGAGCGTCTCCTGGAGGAGTGGCCCATCCGCCAGCGTTTTTAGATTCTGCTCGAGGTGTTCCAACTTCGACGCGCCCAGGATCATACATTCCACGGGGGTGTGATTCATAATCCAGTTCAACGCCAGACTCACCATGGATCGCCCCGCCGCGGCAGCGATCGTCGCAAGCTTTTCCACAGCGTCGAAGTAGGCAGGATGCCAGTACCGGTCGAGGTACATCTGGTTATTATCGAAACGAGTACCGGCCTGAGGTTTGTCGCGCTGCTGCTTGCCGGTCAACATGCCTCCGGCTAACGGATTATAGACGCAGTTGCCGAGTCCGAAGTGCTGCGTCATAGGCAGATACTCCTGCTCAATACCGCGCGCCAGCAAATTGTACATCGGTTGAGTTACGGTGGCTGGAGTCCAGTTACGCTTATCCGCCAGCCATAGCATTTCGGTCACCTGCCAGCCACTGTAGTTGGAATTGGCGGGATACCTCACCTTACCCGCCTTGACCAGCAATTCCATGGCTTCGAGCGATTCTTCGACCGGCACTTCATAGTCCGGCTGGTGGAGGTAATACAGGTCGACGTGATCCGTTTGGAGGCGCTGTAGCGACGCGTCGATCGCTTTGAGAATGGCTGCTTTCGAGAGACCCTGTTCGTCGGCGCCGTCGCCCATCTTGCCCCGCACCTTGGTCGCGAGCACGACCTTATTGCGATTGGCCGCCAGCCACTTGCCTGTAATCTTTTCCGACTCTCCGCGGTTGTAGACATTCGCGGTGTCGACGAAATTGATGCCGTGGTCGACGCAATAGTCCAGCGTGCGATGCGCCGTAGCTTCGTCCATCTGCGACCCAAACGTCATGGTGCCGAAGCAGACGCGCGACACGACGAGGCCGGTGTGTCCAAGTTTGCGATTTTCCATATCCATTTAGACCGTAACATAGACTTGTGTCCGGGCTGCCGGAGATGCACGGATGGGGAATGCGCACTAGCTGAAGGGGCCTTTTAGAATCGCCGTTAAATATGCGGCATTTCGAAAACCCCATCGTCGATGACCGGGTTAATTTCCACCGAGTCAATTTCCATGTGCTGGCTGTCCTCCTTGCCTTTCTGCCTCGTCGCAAAGGAACACGCTATCAGAATAGGACCAAACTGCCGGTAATTTCCGACCGACTGTTGGATCGTAGAGGGTTCACCGTCGATCATAACCGGCAACTCTTCCTGAATCTCCCGGTAGCTCGACGGATCGATGAAGATGGCCATCGTGTGGCGGGTCGCCAGGGTTAATTTCAACTTGAAGCATTCAACGCCATTGACGGCTTCATGTCCTGCATACTCGGCGAAGTTGCCGCGCTTTTCTAAATCGAGCAAGGGACCGCCAATCGCGTTCGCAGCCTGATCGATCAGGTGGGCGAGAGCATCGCCGGTGAGAGGCGCAGGCGCTTGAGTGTGCTGTCCCGAGACGGACTGCCAACCGGTAGCCCCGTCGAAAGCCTGCACGACGTAGTCCGGTCCGGCGCTAAGCTCCATGCGAAATTTTCGGTGACGCGCGGCTGTCACGATAAAGGGCTTGAACGCTTCTTGTCCGAAACGTATCCTGCCGTGCACTTTGATGGCGTTCACGGTGGCGAACTGCGCGGCCCCTCCGAGCGCATCGACCGACCTCGCGATGATTTCCGAGGCGGTAGGGACAGAAGACTGAGCAAGCAAGATGGCCCAGCCGCACAGTAAAGCCTGTAATACGGTCGGAATGATGCGAATCTCTTTTGCGCTCCTCTTGTCCATTGTCGGACTAAGTCAGGGCTAAACGCTACCATCCCATCCGCGCCTCTTGGCTTTGACATCCTCCTCAATCCGGCTATTTTTGTAACACAGTAATACTTCATGGAAAACTTTAATGTCGGGGAGCGGAAGGTTGGCTGAAGGCAGGGATTCGAACCCTGATTGCAGCATCTTATTTCAAATGTGCACGTTACTGATTATAGGTTCTCGCTGCTCTCACTATTCGCATGTGAATCATGCCATCGGTACAGGATCGGTACACGAAACCACAGCCACCCCCTTCCGTCCGTGTAGCAATCTGGCCGGGTTCGGGAAAGATCGCGGGGCGCTCGCTGGCGCTTGCTACGGCCGGCCCGCCCCAGACCTTGTTTGCCGTCCCCGGCGACGGCGCCGCCGACAGCGGTCGCGCACAGCAGGTTCACCGTTGCGCGGTTTTATTCTTTTTCTTGCCCGTACGATTTTCCTGACTTCCGCCACCGACGAAGAACGCATGGCCAGCGGCAATTCTACTTCATCTTGCAGTCGGTCCCCACATTCCGCAACCAGCGAAATGCTTCTCGACTCGCTGGATTTCATCCGCCGAAGCTCTCGCAAGGCGTACCGTTCGATCACTACGATTGACAGATGATCTGGCTTCCAAGCTAGCCGATTTGGACGGCAACAAACATGATCGCCCGTAGTTCTTCTCCATCGCATCGAACCGCCTCAAGCATAGCGGTACCCGCTCCTGAAGACACGACGATCATGATTCCCCACCTCCATCTCGTGTTTGAACACGAAGATTATCTTGCCCTGAACTGCACGTTCTCGTAGATACTGCCAATCGGTAGCTCACAGCCGATCGCTGAAAGTTCCACCACGGCCTGCTGGTCGGAACTCACGATTGCGGTCCACGAGCTGTCCGGCAGCCGTCTCCTGTGCTCGATTTTCACTTCGTTCTGAGCAATTAGCAGGTAGTGCTGGAGGGACAGCAGCCTCCGATAATGTTCGAACTTGAAGCTCCGGTCATAGCGTTCCGTCGAGGGCGACAGGATCTCGATGATCGCAGTCGCGTCGAGCAGCGTGTCCTCGTTGCTGTCTTCTAGCACGGGTCCGCCGCAGAAGACCAGAATGTCCGGATAGAAATACGGCCCATCCGGGCCGCATTTCACCCGGAGATTGCTACCGACCTTTGTGCACCTGCCGCCCCCGATCTGCGTTCTGAGCGCCGCGGAAATATTGTCGAAGATCCGATCGTGAACGAGTGACACAGCTGTCATGGGAAACATCTCGCCGTCGTAGTACTCACTCCCGCGCTCGGCGGCGCGGTCTATCTCGAGATACTGTTGCGGGCTCAGATGAGGTCTCGGTTGCGTTGCCATTATCGTAATACTACTTTATTAGCAGGGCTATAAGCCTGCTCAAGGGGGATACCTATAGCCCTGGCAGAAGGCCAGCAGATCGGCGATGTCGATGCGGCGCATGCACACGCTGCCTAATTAATTTATACCGACACTATGAGGCATATAACTACAGGTTGCGAGTCAAGGTACTATGTGGCTGACTGTTCTGGGATCGCACTGCCCCCGTCTTTGGCGTAGAGCCTAAGGCATAGCGCCCGCAAGGGACTGATTGATAAACGGCTCTACGCCATTAGTGGGGGTATGCACCACCACTGACCACTCGAATAATCGAACTGAACCATCGTAACAGCGAGTTTACTACTTATCCGCTGTGCAAAGCTCTCATTGCGGCTTTT
>CAVZRE010000089.1:0-49281 GCA_963777595.1 Terriglobia bacterium | reverse complement strand
TCGGCTTCGATGGCGTCGATCTGGCGGTGCGTAAAGGCGGACATGTTCAACCCGAGCGCGTGCGTCAGGATCTGCCGCAGATCGTGGAGTTGATCAGGAAGCACGGGCTTGAAGTGCCGATGATCACTACCGACATTGTCGATACCGAAACACCTTACGCCGAGGACATCCTCAAGACCATGGCGGAACTCAATATCCGCTACTATCGCTGGGGCGGACTCAAGTACGAAGGCAACCAATCGTATCCATCGCAACTCGCGGCGATGAAGCCGCGCATCGCCAAGCTTGCGACACTGAATGCGCGCTACAAAGCCAACGCGATGTTCCATACGCATTCAGGCGTCGGCGTGGTGGGCGCGTCCATTTGGGATCTCTACATCCTGCTCAAGGACTTCGATCCGACGTCGGTCGCGGTGAACTTCGATATCGGGCATGCCACGGTAGAAGGCGGCCTCGGAGGCTGGATCAATAGCTTCAACATCTGCGGACCGTATGTCCGCGGCATTGCCGTAAAGGATTTTCTTTGGGCGAAGAATGCGCGCGGCAATTGGGCTCCGGCCTGGAAGCCTTTAGGCGAGGGGATGGTGCGGCTTCCGCAATTCTTCTCGATGGTCGCCAAGACGAACTTTGCGGGTCCGATGCAGTTGCATTTCGAGTATCCGATGGGCGGGGCCGATACGGGCAAGCTTACAGGAAGCAAGGAAGAAGTTTTCGCGGGAATGAAGCGCGATCTGATTCAGTTGCGCTCGTATTTAAAGCAGGCGTATTCGTAGTCTCATTTTACTTCTGCAGCCACTCGCGGAATTCGGAAAGCCATTGCGACAAGGGGCCAGCGGTCTTGCTTCCTTGAAACATCATTCGAGAGACGTCACCCGTACGTTTCGCCGAGCGCAGCGTTTCCAGAAGAATTGGTTTCGTTCCATCCGCCAGCGGCGGCCATTCCGTCGAGCGCGGCAGCGGTTGCTCGTGCTCCGGTCTGAGGCGTTCGATGGCTTCACGGATCGTCCGCGACCTCTCCCGCAATTGCAGCCGTCGAATCTCATCGGGCGCTAAGGCTTCGCCGAAGATGATGTCTTGTTGGCCGCCGTCAAAAGGAAAGTCGAGCCGTTCCGGTACCGGCGTTTCCGGCAAGCCGCCGGCAAGGCGGACGGGGACAATCGGCAGTTGGAGTTCTGCCGCGAGGTCGGTGAATACCGAACTCATGCGAGTGATCGGTTCACGGCAACTACGCGCGCGGGTCCCCTCCACATGGACCATCAAAGATGTCTGTTCTGCGTCGGAACCGCTGCGAAACTGCCGCAGCAGGTTCAGCAGCGACGCCGGATCCTCTCGATCGAAGAAAAGAATCAACTCAGCGTGACGCACACCGGGGTAGCGATGAGTAAGCTCAATCAGCTGTCCGATCCAAGTTTCCCGATGCTCTTTTTTGGCGATTATTTTCAATGGGACGCCCGACAGGGCAGACGTGATGACGTTGAATAACAGCGATTCCACCGCGACCTGATGGTTGGCGAGGTAAAGCACCGGCTGCCCGCGCAAGGCAGCGAAGCCTGCTGGATCGATCAATTCCACGCGCCGCACAAAACGTTCGATCAGCGCGAAATTCAGATCGGCGATGGGCCAGTCGGCGATACCGGTGAGCTCCGTCCAGAAGCCGCGGAGGCGGCCGGTCTCCAGACGCGGAGCGGATTCGTCCCGCACGGAAACCTGCTCGCCGTCATGTGTGAGATGGACGGGGAACTCCGTAAGCGGATAGCGGGCACACGTGGCCAGACGGCCATTCTCTGCTACAGAGATTTCCGCCGGGTGCACCGCGACAGACCGTGCGACGTGTTGTTTCACGGCGATCTCATCGAGGCGGATGGGAGTGGCTGCTTGGAAGACTCGCTGCACCGTACCTGCAAGCCAATCGTTTTGCGCGATGTCGCGAGCGGTGAGAAGGGTTGCACCGTCGCGATACCGGCCGATCTCTCGTGAGGGCTTCCAGACGTGATCTCGTAGATAAGCGCGGCGCTCTGCGGCCGGCGGCTGGCCCATTGGCCCCTTCGGCAGAAGGGTGTAAATCAGGCGCGCGGACGCCCAAACGGTCTCGTTCGCTATCCATTGAATATCGAACATCGGCGCGGTGTCCTGCGCCGTCTCGTGATGGTCGAAACCGGCGAAACGTACTTCGCAGCGAACCAGACCGCTTATGGGAGTGGGGCCGAAGAGCGAGAGACGGCTCAGGTGTACGGGATATCCCACGACATCTTCTGGAATCTGTGCGCACCAGAGTTGCAGATGATCGTTGGGAATGCCGTGGGTCGCGCCATCGAGCAAGACCTGGTGCAGCATGCCGCGCGGCGCCTGGGTGATTCCCGCGTCGAGCAGAAACGAGGCGCCCGCGTGCGAGCGCCGCAGCGACTTCATGAGCTGAAACGCCGGGCCATGGAATAGCTCACCGCTTTCATATGGATCGGGAACGGCGACAGCGTCGAGCAGCGGCGCGAGAGGCTCGGGAGCTTTAGGATAAACGCTGGAAAGGATAACGCGACCGTGCGCGACGGGGTCGAAGCGAGACATGCCGGGCTTGTCCGAGTGACGCCATAGTGACAGAGTTGCATCTACCCTACCCGCGGTTTCCGGTGTTGCCTGCGCCTTCAGGCGGCGCGTCCCTGCAGCGAAAGAAATCCATCCGGACAGACTCGCGTCCTGAATCTCCGTGACGAACAGTTCTGGCGATGTGCGTTGCGCCGCGGTAGCAAGGCGATCGATAACCGACATCATGGGAAGAGCCGGCACGCTATAGGTAGGACAGTGATCGAGTAGCCAACGGTCGTGCGCTGGATCAAGGACTTCCTCTTCGGGGTCGCCGGCTACGATCCGCATCGCAAATGACGGCATCGCGTAGATTTTCTTGCCGTCGACCCAGAGTGAACCCGATGCTTTGGCGAAGCCCGGCGAGGTCTCCAGCAACTCGACCAGAACGGAGATACGGCGGTTGTTGGGCGTCACTTGCCCGCGGTACATCCATCCCACAGGCTCGCCAATTGCCAGAGGCTCGAAACGCGGATTCGAAATACCTGCTTGGAGTTGGCGGCGGAGCATCAACACCTGCAGCGCCTGAATCATGGCTTCGATGCCAAGCGAGCCGGGTTGCACCGGATCGTTGAAGAAATGGGCTTTGAAAAACCACTGCTTGGAATCGAGGTCCTTTTCGCCGCGGATACGCCCCAGCCCGGCTGCGCCACCTTGGGGCCAGTAGCCGGTGATGCGGTCGAGCATGCGCACACGCCCTGAACCGAGCCGGGGCATCTGCGGCAGGCTTTCGAGGTCGATCTCCTCTTCACTTCTAAGCGGCAGCCACTCCGCTTCCGCTTCGGTGACCGGAATTCCCGCTTGTTGTTCCAATGCCGCCGCAGGGAAGTTTCCGAAGACGGCCGTGCCTTCAAACAGCGGATGGCCCGCGGTGTGGCAGGATATGGCGAAGGCGTAGATGGTCATGCCGGCCAGCTCTGAAAAACTGGTGAGTTTTAATTTCGTCGAGACCGTGCCCGATGAGCGAGTCACCTCGCCGAGAATCTTGCCGCTGCCATCCAAGTTGCGGAAGAAAATATCATTCTGGATTTTGAGCCAGGTCCCCGCGAAGGAAGCAAGCCATCCGCAGGGCTGAAGGATGGCTTCGAGGAAGACACAGGCCGGCATCGCGCCGCTGCCATTCTCCACGAAATACCAGGCGTCCCGCGGGACGTCGTATTCCACTTCGCAAACGCCGCCGACCGCGCCTCCAACTCCGTACGCCGCGTTCACTACACGGGAGATGAAATGGTAGGGCGGCGTGGGCAGACGTGGAGTCCGGATGGGTCCGTCGAAACGGGCGAAGGCGGGACCAAAAGCATCGGTCGGGCGACCCAACGCGCATGCGAGCAATGAATGATAGCCGTAGGCAAAACCGTCGAGGACAGCTACCGGCTTAGGTTCATGCAGCGCCATAAGCTCTTCGTGTTCTTCTTCCAGAGGCCAATCGGGGACAAGGCGTAGTCCCAGGCGCCGGCAGTGAAAAGCTTTCAGTCCGTCAATGGTACAGAGGACGTCAGCGAAGAGGGCAGGTTCCGCGCCGTCGACGACCTCATCAACGAAGAGCTCGTAAACCAGCAGTTTCGACTTGGGCGTGGCCTGGCCGCGGCAGCGCAATGGGTAGCTCTGTTCGGGAACGGGTTCGAATCGCCAGCCGTCCCGTTCCAGAGTCAAACCGAGGGCGCTCAAGTAGAACGCCATGGCTTGAAAACAGCCCTCGAACATCAGCGTGCCGGGCATGCACGGATCATTGCGGAAGTGCCCTTCGAAGAACCAATCGCCGGCCGCGAAAGTCCATTCAGCCCGCAAATAGCCGCGCTTCCACGGTCCGCCCGTGGGATCGAAGTCCGTGACACGCTGGATCATCTGCATCCGGCCGTCGGGGATGCGAGGAGACCGGGTGTGGACGAAAGCTCTTTCAAAACCGGGGCCGAAGCAGTCCGGAATTCTGCCTTCGGAAAACGCCCGCAAGTGGTCCTCGTCGAAGCTTCGAGAGGTTGTGGGGCGCGTTGCCGCTGATAGACGCGCGCTCTCTGCTAGAGTGTGCTCACCCGTGGCTGGTGACCACAGCACGCCCTCTGAATTTGCCAGTTCTTCATCGGTGAAGAAGCCTGCTTGTCCGTCGCGTACGCTCAACCGCGGTTTGCCTTCCGAGACGCAATCGTAATGGAAGAAGAACATGCGAATCTCGCCGCTATTCGCATAACCGTCGACATGGATGTCGTAGCGCAGAGTTTCGCCGGCCTTGGGCAGCGTGCCGTGAAAGGTGAGATCGCAGCCGAGCAGGCGGTAGACACGGTCGCCTTGATTGCGAACATCCGCGCCCAGCCACGAAATGAGGAGCAGATCGGCTTGGCCCGCTTCGACTGCTATCCCGGCGGGCATGTAGCCCTGGTGCAGATACCACGAGTTCCGCCCCACGTCGGTTTCGGTGACGATGTTCCCGAGGCCCATGCTGTTGGCTTCGCCGTGCAGCGCGACCACGCGGTCGGCGAGGAGCATGGGAGGCTCCGGCATTCTCACCTGACGGAGATAGGAGTCCTGTTGTGCGAATGCCGGGCCGAAGATTTCGGAGATGTGGCCGGAAGCCAGACGCTCCAGATCGAGCCGGGAAAAGCTCCGTGTTTCAACTGCGGGCGCCGCTTCCAGGGGCAAAGGCGCGTGCGAAGAGCCATTAAGAGCATGAAGCAGACGCTGCTCTGTCTCGAGGAATGCTTGCTGCAGACGTGCCATCTCGGCGACATAGGCTTGATGGCTTGCGGAGAGTTGTGCATGGACCGCGGTTGCTGTCGCCAGAGCGCCGAACCCGGGCAAAGCCAGTGTTGGAGGCACGACTGGAGGTACAACTGGAGGCGATGTTTCGTCCGGTAAATCCAGAAGCGGTGCCAGCGCGGGGGCCGGCTCCATGCGGTGCACGACGTTTTCCTGCCTGGCCGGCGCGCGAGAAGAACTGGGATGTGCCGGAAAAATAAGATCGCCGGCACTTGCGTTCTTGCGAGCTTGTCCTCGGAGCGCCTCAAAATTGATATCGACGCCCGCCGTCCATAGTTCGGCGGCTGCGCAGCACGCCTGCAGAATGGCGGAGCGCCCGGCGACGTCGAGCGAGATCGCGAGATGAGCGAGATCTCCCAAAACGGCTCGAATCGATTGCGTGCACTGGTTCCGCGGACCGTGCTCAAGAAAGATTCTCGCGCCATCGTTCCAAGCTTGCCGAATGGTACGGGGAAAGTCGACTGTGGCGAGAGCCTGGTTCGTCAAAGCATCGGCAACGGAGTCAGGCGTGAGCAGGTACGCGCCGCCGGAAGCGTTGGAATAGAAGCGAATTCCGCCCGGCTGGACGGTGGGCTGCCGGTGAAGTCGATGCCAAAGCGCCGCAGCCGGTTGCAGGTCGGGACAATGAACCGCAAGCTCCATGGCGAGCGGCGCAGCCCAACCTTTAACGATGCGGTTCACGACTCTGGCGCAGGCGCTCTCTTCGCCACCGATGACAAAATCTTCCGCCGAGTTGATGATGGCGAGATGGACCGCAGGCTCTCCCCGCATGGCTGTGTCGAGTTCCTCTCGCGTCGACGAAACGCGATAGTGCGCCCAGCGCTCCCCGGTGATCCCACGCTCGCGCCAGGCTTGGTGCACGGCATCGGCGCGTCCGGCGAGAATTTCGGTGTAGAGGCCGCAGTCTCGAATCTGGGCGAGGAATTCGCCCATGCCCTCCCATGCACCCAAGGCGTAGAGCGCGTTGGTTTCGCCCGATGACAACCCTATCGCCATCGACGGACTGAGCCTCAGTACGCCACGAGTAAATTCGGAGTGAACTTGACAGAGGAAAGAAGAGCCGCAGAGTTGTTCGAAATCGGATGGCGGGTCGAGACGATGTTCGTAGATCCAGTTCGCGTATTGGTCTGCGTCAATGCAGCGTGCTCGAACCCGATCGGCCAAATCCGGAAGCGCCAGCAAAAGATCGCGGCCCATTCCGGCATAGGCGGCCGCTGCGCCTGTGTAAACGAAAGCCAACTCACCCAACACAGGTTCGCGGCGGAAAAATATCCCCTCCGGCGGCTGTCCGATCGCGCCCGCCGAAAGAAATTCGAGCGCCTGCTGTATTTTCGCTGCACGGTCGGCGGCGGCCGCGACGATTGCCAGACGGAAGTCGCCTTCGCCTGTCGAGTCTCTGCCCAATGCTTCAACGAGCATTTCCAGATTGCGCCCACGAAAGAGATGAATGTCCGGAGTGTCTGGAAAGGACGCCGCAGTTCGCGGGGAGGAATGTGCAGCGACGGTGATTCCGTCGACAGGCGCGAGCTTCTTTCCGCTGAGAATCGGCCGGCGTACCGGCAGCGCGGCGTTTGCGACGGCCGCAATTGCTCCTGCGACATTGAGGAGTTCGCTGGCCGCGTGCGCCTTGCCGAATGCCTGGCTGATCCGTTCTGAGATCACGCGCTCAACTTGACCGGCTGCTTCCGTCTCCAGCACCGCGAGGACCCGCTCGCCCGCAGAGAAGGCGTCTTTTTCCCGCATCAACACCAATACCACCGCCGCATCTCCGGGACGCTCATCGACGGCCGCACGGTGCACAGGCTCAACGGCAAGGTCGGCCGCGCCAACAATCGCGGTATCGATGTCTCCTTTTCGCAACCAGGCAATGGCAATTTCAAGAGCGCGTATGCCCGATGATTCTTCGGCAAACACCGAGAAGCTGGGGCCGGATAGCTCGTACTGGCGATTCAAACGGTTGGCTGCAATGTTGGGCATGCAGCCGATCACACGGGCGGCATCGAGCGGTTCGTCAAGAGCAGTTTCTCTTCCCGAAAGCGCGGGATCGCCGGTTGGGAGCAGGTCGGGCAATGCCAGCCGGAGCGTGGGACGCGTCCCTTCCGCATCGCACTCGATGCCGGTGAGGACCGAGGTTCGCTCCCCTGGAGCCTTCTTCAAACCTGTTATGGCTTCGCGGCCCAAGGTCAACAGGAGCGATTGCTGTGCCAGCGCGCGACCGAGGTCCCGCGGCGGGAAGACTAATCCCGTGGACTGGAGGGCGACCTGTGTTGCAGCGTCGCCGATCACGCGTCCTCCGTATAACAGGTCGGTTACGAAATCCTGGGTCCCACCCCCGTCGGCGACCTGCGCGGCCATCGCGACCACCGCGATCCGGTCCGCTGCGATAGCTGGCTGCGCGGCGAATCGCATCTTGGGGAGATACTCTTCCAGGATGAGATGCCCGTTGTTCCCGCCGAATCCGAAACTGCTGATGGCCGCGCGGCGTGGACCCTCCGAAACCACCCACGGCGCTTCATTTTCCGGCACGCGGAAGGGAGTTCCGTCGAGCGCGGATGTCAGAGGAGCGGCGTTCACGCTCGGCGGAAGAATGCCGTGGCGCATCGCTGCAAGAACTTTCATCACTCCCGCGGCGCCCGAGGCGGTGATGAGATGTCCGAGGTTAGCCTTTAACGAGCCGATGGGAATGTCACGCGTACAGGCGAACACCTCTGCCATGCTTCGTATTTCCACGGCATCGCCCACTGGAGTGCCCGTGGCATGGCATTCTACGTAGGAAATATCGCGCGGAGAAAGTCCGGCTTGCGCATAAGCCGCTCGCATCGCCTGGACCTGCCCTTTCTCGGCGGGCGTGAGAATACCGCTGGCGCGTCCGTCGTTCGAAAGTCCGATACCGCGGATTACGCCGAGGATAGTGTCGCCGGACGCTTCCGCATCCTGCAGGCGCTTCAAAACCACCAACGCGATGCCCTCGGCGGGAATCAGTCCGTCGGCATCGCGATGGAAGGGCCGGCTCTGTCCGGTCGGGCTCAAAGCTCGCAGCGCAGTAAAGCCGGAGTGGATCAGCAGCGAGTCGCACCGGTTGATGCCCCCGGCAAGCATACACCCGGCGCGTCCGCTATGCAGCCATTCACAGGCCAGGTGAATGGCGTAGAGGGATGAGGCGCACGCAGCGTCGATGGCGAAACCGCCAGCGCTCAGCCCGAGCGCGGAGCACATCAACTGCACCGGATATCCCGCGGAGAAGCGATTCATCCTGTGCCGTTTTCGTGCGCGCGCATCCGGCACGTGGACGGCTTGGGCCAGGTCGATCAGGGCGTCGGTTGGATATGCAAGGTTGCCGACGATCGCTCCCGTCCGCTCCGACGGCTGCGTTCCTGCGTCCAGTAGCGCGGCGCGTCCCACGTGTAAAAGCCATTGAAAGAGCGGGTCGAGATCCGCGAGGAGTTCCTGGTCGATCGGGTATTGAGCCGGTGTCCAAATGCGCTCGAAGCCTTCTACGAAACCGCCGCGATCGGTGACGCACGCGCCGGAGGATAACATGCGCTCGCGGTCCGCGCGCCAACGCGTAGCCGGCGCGGGAGAAGTCATCACCCGCTTACCGCTTACGATTTGCCACAGGTCATCCGCCGATTGAGCGCCGGGCAGGAGACAGGCCTGACCAACGATTGCAACAGGCTCGAAAATCAATGAGCGTCACCCGGCATCGCGCTCGAATGGGCTCTGAGCACTACATCGATATCGGCCGGGTCGTTACTCAGATGACAGACTTCCTGGACGAAAGCGGCCACTCCACGCTCCATCGGAATGGTCGGTATGCCCCGATTCTCAAAGTGCAGGCGCAGATCCGGCGTGACCATGCCGCCATCCCACGGCCCCCAGCCGAGCGCCCGAACCAAACAGTTACCGCGCCGCGCGGCTTCGTCGAGAGCCATCTGGCACATGGTCGCGTTGGCCATGGCATAGTCGACCTGCCCGGCATTGCCATACCGCCCTGCTACGGAGGAGAACAGCAGGATGAACCGGACCTGGTCATCGTGAATTGCGTCGAGCAGATTACGTAGGCCCAGGACTTTCGTCCCAAAGACCCGTTCGAACTGCTCCCGCGACTTATCCGCGATGCGTTTGTCTTCTACTACACCGGCGCCGTGAATCAAGCCGTCGATGGAATGCCAGCGCGCGCGAACTGCGTCGAGAGTCCTGCCGATCGCGCCGGCATCCGTCACGTCGCAGGGGAAATACTCCACTTCCGAGCCGAGTTCGCGCAGTTTGTCGAGGGTCTGGCCGATTTCGCGCACCGCGAGCACGCGCCGCGCTGACGCTGCAACGTCCTTCGGCAGGATGGATTCTCCTCGCGCACGGGCGGCGGCGACAATCGCGGCTTTCAGCGCCGGACCATCTTTTGCATTTGCCAAACCGGCAGGCTCGTCTTCGAGTGAACTCCTGCCGAGCAGCGCAAGTCGTAGCGGCGCGACTTCGGCGAGACCTCGCACGCAGGACGCAGTCACGCCACGCGCTCCGCCGGTAACCACGATCACCGGACGCCCCTGTAGCAGGGAAGTGTCGATTTGCGCTCCGACCGGCTTCAGGAATTCTTCAACACTGACGCGGCCGCCGTCCGATTGCAAAATGATCTCGGGCTCCAGCGTTCCATGTAGTATCTCTTCCACGATTCGTTCACCCAAATCGTGCCCAACTTCGTCTGAATCCACGCAGATGGCCTTGGCGATCATTCCGGGATTTTCGAGGGCGACGGTTTTGGACAGCGCGGCCAGACCGCGCCGCAAAGGGGAACCGGTTTGGGTCACGGTGACGAAGAGACCCTTGGTGCTCGTCCTGCGAGCGGCGTCGAAGGCTCGCTGAGCCTCGTGCAGCATATCCTCCACGGTGCCCGGCGGAAAGGCGAGGAAGACCGTTCCGTCCGATTCGGCCCCGTTCGTGCAAACGTGAATCCCTCGACACTTCAAACTCTCCGCCACAGAATCGCGCAGCGGACCTGCTTCTCCGGCGACAGTGATGCGGCTTCGGGCCGGAAGCTTCTGCGAAGGACGCCCGAGCGTCGCCGCCACTTCACGCAAAGCGACGCGTTGTAGCCCGTTCTTGGAGAGCCACGCGGGGAGCCCCGGAGGACCAACCGGCTCGGGTTGCGCATCACTGAGGTAGGCGATGATCGCGCCGAGGGTTCTTAGCGCGCCCATCTGTTTCGGATCGACGTCCGGCAGATCGGAACGCGTCTCGCGCACCGCGGCCAGGATCTGCACGCGCTTAATCGAGTCGATGCCAAGGTCGGCTTCGAGGTCCATCTCGCGGGTGAGAATTTCGCGCGGATAACCTGTTTTTTCCGCTACTACGCTCAAGACTAGTTCCGCGATGGACGCCGGCGAGGGACTGGCAACCGGCCTTGGCGCCAGTTCCGCAGCGGGCGCGGCATCGCGAAGGAAATCGAGAATCGCGCCGAGTGTCCGCAAGGTCGCCATGTTCTTGGCGTCGGCTTGCGGTAGATCCGGCCGAGCCTCGCAGACGGCGGCCAGAATCTGCACGCGTTTGATGGAATCGATTCCCAGGTCGGCTTCGAGATCCATTCCAGGCTCCAGAATCTCGCGCGGATAGCCGGTCTTTTCGGCTACGATTCCCATCACCAGTTCGGTGAGGTCGCGCTTCGCGGCTACTTTCGGCGCAGCTGCCTCAGCAGGCGCCGCTATGGCAACTGGGCCAGGCTCGGGCTTGAACTCCACTTGGACCGGAGCAGCGGTCATCGGCGGCGCCGCAACTGGAGCGCCTCCGCCCAGGTGGGAAAAGGCCGCTTCGGTGGCGCGAAGATAGGCGAGATGCGATTCGGATAGTGCGCGCTGAGTCGCTGCGTGCGATTCAGCCATTTGCTCCTGAATTTTCCGGATCGCATCCAACCGCGCATCGCCGTTGTATTGCTCCACGGGCGCCGGCGTGGGACGGATGCGCGGAACAACCGGCTCTTCAGGACGAGGATACTTCTTGCCGAAATTTGTGCCCGACAAAGAAACCGCGTGCGGTGTCCGGGCGGCCGGTTCCGCAGCCGGTTCGTAATCCCGCCACGCAAATTCGGTATCGAAGGAAACTCCCGCAACCGCCAGTTTCGCCAAGCCGAGCCAAAGGGCGGTGACTGCATCCTTGCCTTTGCGATCCAGGGCGACAGCAACGTGCGGCTGGCCCTGCAGACACGCGTCGGTGAGCGAGGATAGCACTCCGCCCGGCCCCACTTCTATAAAAATTCTGGCTCCGGCCTGATACATCGCCTGGATCTGTTCGGCGAATCGAACCGGCCTCGCCAGTTGTGTCGCGAGGAGAGTGCGCATTCCCTCAGCGTCCGCGGGATACTCTTGAGCCGTCGAGTTCGCATAGACAGGCACACGCGGGGCTTCGAACCGAATTCCGCTGAGGAAATCTGTGAACGGCGCAGTCGCCGCTTTGACCATCGGAGAATGGAATGCGGTTGCCACCGGCAGCAGATGCACGTTATAACCGTGCGCGGCGAGTCGCGTCGATGCTTCCTCGATGAGCGGTCCAGGGCCTGCGGCTACCACCTGCTGAGGACTGTTGATGTTGGCGATGATCACGCCTTCCGGCAGCAGTGGCTCCACTTCACCGGCGGAAGCTGTGATGGCGAGCATCGCGCCTGCATGTTGCGAAACCGCGGCAGCCATCAGCCTTCCGCGCTCTAGAGGCAACCGCGAAAAAAGCAGACGGTTCCAGCACACCGGCCGCGAATAGAGCAGAAACCTCGCCGAAGCTGTGGCCCGCACAGAAGTCCGGTTTTATCCCCGCGGATTCGAGCAGTGAATAATAGACCCTTTCGGTGACTGCCAGGGCGGGCTGAGCAGTTTCCGTTGCGGTCAACGCTGCGATTTGGGCTTCGCGATCCTCTTCCGTAAACGCGGGCGGAGGGAAGACGGAAGCGGGTAGTGACGGATTGAAGGTCGCGGCGTCGTCCCAGATTCTCAGGGCGCCCTCGAACGTCATCGCGAGGGATGCGCCCATTCCGACATATTGACTGCCTTGTCCGGGAAAAAGGAACGCGACTCCGCCTTCCACGGCCGGACCGCTGGCAAATGAAATCTCAGGGCTCAGGGCAAACGTGAATTCGGCGCGGGAGACCCCCGTAGCCGCTCGGTCCACTTTAGCCGCAAGATCTGCAGGATCGGCGGCGACCAGTGCCAGCCGGACGGCGTCCTTCGCCGAAAACACTCGCTGGCTTTCTCGCGCGGCCTTTGCGAAGCCGTTTTCCCGCGCGGCGGATTGCGCCAACGCGTTCGCCGCGTCAGCAACATTTTTCTCGTCCGAACCTGAGACCAGAAAAAGCTCGCTGGAGAGAGTGCGAACGCGTTGCGGACGTTTGCCGGGGCCCAGATATTCTTCGAGCGTCAAGTGAAAATTGCTGCCGCCGAAGCCGAACGAACTGACGCCCGCGCGTCGGGGATGTGCGTCCGGGCGAATCCAGGGACGCAACTGGGTGTTCAAATAAAACGGGCTCTCGTCGAGGCCCAAGGCAGGGTTCGGCTCGCGCACCTTGATCGTCGGCGGCAGCACCTTATGATGCAGCGCCATTACGGCCTTGAAGAGAGATGCCGCGCCCGCCGCAGCCTTGGTGTGTCCGATTTGAGATTTGATGGAACCGAGCGCGCAACGATCCCGATTGGCGCCGTGCACCTCGCCGAAGACCGTCTTGAGCGCTTCCACTTCCGCGGCATCGCCGGCGCCCGTTCCAGTGCCGTGAGCTTCCAGCAATTCCACAGTGTCGGGAGAGTAGCCGGCGCTCGTGTAAGCCCGGCGAAGCGCCTTCTCCTGCCCTGCCGCGCGTGGCGCGTAAATGCTTTTTGCGCGTCCGTCGGAAGAGGCTCCGATACCCCGCAGGACCGCATAAATCCGGTCTCCGTCGCGTTCGGCGTCGGCGAGTCTGCGCAGCGCGAACATGCCGATGCCTTCGCCCAGCATGGTGCCGTCGGCATCCGAGGAGAACGGCCGGCAGTCGCCGGTGAACGACATGGCCAGCGTCTTGCTGAAGCACATGTACATGAAGATGTCGTTGATAGCATCAACCCCGCCGGTGATCACCATATCGGCGTTCTCCGACCACAACTCCTGCATGGCCATGCGGATCGCGGCCAACGAACTGGCGCACGCCGCATCGACGACACAGTTTGTGCCGCCGAGATCGAACCGGTTGGCAATGCGTCCCGCTACCACGTTACCCAGAAGTCCAGGAAAGGTGCTCTCGGTCCAATCGACATAACTGCGATCGATACGAGTGCAGATGGTTTCTATTTCCGCCTCCGACAGTCCTTCCTCTCGCAGCGCCCGGGCGATTACGGGTCGCTGCAGACTTCCCGTCATCGTGCTTACCAGTTCCGTGGCGGAAGCAACGCCGAGGATCACGCTCGTCCGGTCGCGATCGATCCGCTCGAAACGAGCGCTGCAATTCTGCAAGAGGCGATGTGCGACGACCAAGGCCAGCAACTGCGCCGTGTCGGTGGCCGGCAAAACGCTAGGCGGAATGCCATGCTCCAGCGGCTCGAACGGAACCGCTCCCAGAAAGGCGCCGCGTTTCGCGTACGTTTTGCCGGGCCGCGCGGGATCGGCGTCATAATAATCACTCAACAGCCAATGAGTCGGGGGCACGTCGGTCAGACAGTCGCGTCCGGAGACGATGGTCCGCCAGAAGCCTTCTGAACTGTCGCTCCCTGGAAAAAGCGCGCCCAGACCAATAACTGCAATGGGATGATTCATGCGCAGTACCTTGGCGCCCGGTCGAAGAGACTTGCCGGGATGTCGATGCCATGCAATCGCGCCTGTTGCGCTCGAATCGCCACCGCCGCACCCTCCAGCAGATTCAAGGCGATTTGCGCCACAGTACGATTGGCCAATTCAGCGAGGAACGAACCGGCAATCCACTCATTGAACGCACCAATCGCGGGGCCGCACCAGATCTGGTAATCGAGCCGGCGATCGGCGTCGCCCGTGATGGGCCAGCGGCTGGACATCCCCAGGTACCAACGAAAAATCAGAGCCATGTGATGATGCGGATCGTTCTCAGCGCGCCTCCATTCGGCCGGATCGCGGCGTAGGAAGTATTCTCTAACATCTCCGGCAACTTCGGTCAAGCTGCGTCTGAAAATCTCTGCCTCCAATGATTTGGCGACTGCCGGCGGCAGCGCGTCGAGCGAAGGATATGCGCGGTAGAGTTCGTAGAGTTTGTTCGAACGCTGAGCGTAGAGTGAACCCTTCCTCAGAACCTGTACCTTTACGCCGAGTTCAAACATATCGGCGGACGGCGCCATGGTAACGTCAGCCATACCTGCGTCAACTAACATCGCCCGCGCGGGGTCCGAAAGCCCCGATTCGACAGCGGTCTGGTTGATCGTTCCGGTGAGCACGTAGGATGCGCCCAGTGTAAATGCGGCAGCTACTGCGGAGGGCGTTCCGAGGCCTCCGGCTGCGCCTATGCGGACCGGCGGCACGCCGCGAAGCAGCGCCTGCGCACGGTCACGCTCGCGCAGAATCAAGGGCAGCAGTACGGCTAACGGGCGATTATCGGTGTGGCCGCCGGAGTCGGCTTCGGCGGTGACGTCGCCGGCCACCGGAACATAACGCCCCAGATCCGCTTCGGTTGCGCTAAGCCGGCCTTCCTTTACCAGTTCCCGGACCATCGCGGCAGGCGCCGGGGACATAAACTGAGCCGCGACCTCAGGCCGGGATATCTTGGCAAAAAGATGATGGGCCCGGCGAATATTTCCCCGTGAATCGGTGGAAAGTCCCCGGTAGGCATAGCGCACCACTTCAGGCGTCAGCGACATAAAAGCCGACGCCGATACGCGGCGCACGTTTTCCGCAAGATACAGATCGACCAGCGCGCGTTCAAGGGCCGGTTCACCGGGCGAGTGAATCAGATTGGAGCCCCAAGGCAAGTCCCCACCTTCCCGTTTGATTTCAGCGATCGCCCGGGCAATGATCTCGGGCGCAAGCCCGGCAGCGCCGTAGAATCCCAGCAGGCCTGCCCGGGCGGCGCTCACGACCATTTGCGGGGTCGCCAGGCCTCGCGCCATCTCTCCTACCACGTAGGGAAAGCGGCATCCGTGCGCTTCGCCAAAACGCCGATCGCCCAGCCATTCGGGATAAATGGGAGCCAGTGTGCCCAGGGTTTCGAACCGTGGCACGGAATTTCCACCGGGAGCAACGCCAATTATTTGTCGAATGCTGTCCTTAACCACTAAAAGAGGGGCGCGGATTTCGAGAAGCTGGTTTATCGCTTCCACCCCGAATAAAACTGAGGTTGAAGGCACGCTTTCCGGAGGGTGGGCTGACAAGGCGCCGTCGTTTCGAGTCGTTCCGGCGCGCCACGTCGAGGTCATTGGTTTATTCTAACTGGTCTTTGTACTAGTCCACCGATTACGGTAATTTACGGAGGCATAAGCGCTCCGGTGTTTGTCAATACAGTGGATTGCGTTATTCTCATCGTTTCAGTGCAAACGATTACAAACACAATTAGCGATACGACGTCGAGCGAGCTGCGATTCGACTTTTTCGGGGCCATCCGGAGCCACGCAACCGAGCGTCCCGACGCAGTCGCGCTGGAGAGCCTCGCGCCGCAAGGCAAGGAATCATTTACCTGGTCCCGCCTCGATCGGGAGATTCACTCGGTAGCACAGTATCTCCAGGCGCAGGGTGTGCGGCCCGGGGACCGTGTGGCGATCTTGTTGGAAAACCATCCCCGCTGGGGCGTGGCGTTTGCGGCAACGCAGAGTGCGGGCGCGATCGCGGTCCCTCTTGATACGCTTGCCGACGCAGTTTCAATCCTCGCAGTCGTCCGGCACTCGCAAGCCTGCTTCCTGATCGCTTCGCCCCAGTTGAGCGAAATCGCCGGCAAGATTCAGGCCGAGATTGCGGGAATTGGAACCCTGGCGAGGGAAGCCGACTGGAGTTCCGCGGTCGGATTCGGCGCCGGCAGTCTTGGGCTTCCATTAGTGCGGCGTAGTCTGGACGACGCCCTCGTCATTCTTTATACCGGCGGCACTACCGGCAAGCCTAAGGGCGTGTTACTGACACAGCGAAACCTCTACCGCAGCATCACGGACATGCTCGAAGTTTTTCCCCTCTCCTCCGCCGACCGGATTCTGTCGGTACTCCCTTTATTCCATGTGATGCCTTTACTGGCAAACTTACTCGCGCCGCTCTATGCAGGCTCGCGCGTCGTCTTTCTGACACAACTCGATCCGCAGAGCCTCATGCGTGCCTTTTCAAGCGAAGGCATTACTGCGTTCCTCTGTGTTCCTCAGTTCTACTACCAGATCCAACGGCGAATTTTGGAAGAAGTGAAACGTCAGCGCGCGGTGAAGCAGCGCATCTTTTTCGCGCTCCTCAAACTCTCCGGCTATTTGCGCCGCAAGTGGGGTTGGCGAGTTGGAACGGTGCTTTTTGGCGCAGTTCACGCCCGGTTCGGAGGGAAATTGCGCGCTTTTGGAATCGGCGGCGCATATTTCAACCCCAAAGCGGCGGAGTTCTTTGCTGACCTGGGATTTCCTCTTTTTCAAGCTTACGGCCTCACGGAATGTTCCGGTCTGGCTTCCGTCACCCGGCTCGACCGCGACGGCGGCATGAGCTGCGGGCAAGCAGTGGCGCACTGTGAGTTACGCCTCGCCAACGCGGATAAAAGCGGCATTGGGGAGATTCTCATCCGGGGCGAGAACGTCATGCAAGGCTACTGGCGCGAGCCGGACGCGACGTCGCAAGTGATCCGGGATGGCTGGCTTTACTCGGGCGATCTGGGTACGCTGGACGCCCGTGGATTCCTGCGCTTGACGGGACGCGCCAAAGACGTGATTGTGCTCAGCTCCGGGAAGAACGTTTTTCCAGAAGAACTCGAAGAGTATTTTCTGAGGCAATGCAGTTCGCTTCAGGAAGTCTGTCTGGTGGGCGTGGAACGTAGCGATGGCGCGACTCTGCATTGCGTAGCGGTGCCGGCAGCGGGCGCGATGGAGGCCGATCTCCGCCGTGAAATTGCGAGTGCGTCGCGCGGTCTGGCATCCTACAAGCGGCCAGGAAGTTTACAGGTGACGACCCAGCCCCTACCCCGCACGACCACGCGAAAGCTGCAGCGTTTCAAAATCAGGGACATGGCAGCGGCCGATACTCCCTGGGGCCAGGCCCAAAACTCTACTGCGCAACCCTCCGGCGCCATGGAGAGCGAGATCGCCGCGCTGGTCCGGCGAATTCGCAGTGTGAACGGAACCTTTGGACGCCACACCAACTTCGGCCTCGATCTGCACCTCGATTCACTCGAACGAGTGGAGTTGTTCGCCAATGTGGAAAAGAGATTTGGCATCAGGTTCACCGCCGAAACGGCGGCTGGCATCCACGATGTCGGAAACCTGATGGATGCCGTTGGCCTGGCACAGGGCCAGGCGTCCGGGGGAGAGGAATGGAGCGACTGGCCGAGCTTGGTGCGGCAGGCCCTGACACCTGAGGAACAGGCCTATGCAGACGTTTATCTGCGGCGCCGGCCATTCCTCGAAAATGGTTTGTTTGCCGCGGGACGAGTGCTGGCGCTGGCGCTCAGCTGCGTAATGGGTTTGCGAATCCGGAGGAATGGCGAATTTCCCTCGCCTCCGTTTCTCATCTGTCCCAATCATCTGAGTTATCTCGACGACCTGGTGGTGGCCAGCAGCTTCACCCGGCCCATCTTCCGCCGTATGTTCGCGGTGGCCGCGAGCAAGTACTTCCGGGGACCATTGGTGAATTGGCTCATCTCTTTGTTTCGGGTCCTCCCAATTGATGGGGATCGCAATTTATTGAAAGGTCTGCGCATGGCGAAGGCAGGTCTTGAAAAGGGTTTGGTTTTTTGTATATTTCCCGAAGGCACGCGATCCTACGACGGCTATCCGCGCGAGTTGCAAAAGGGCGCGGCGATTCTGGCCTGTGCCTTGCAATTGCCGGTGGTGCCGATGGGAATTGCCGGGACATTCGAAGCATGGCCTCGGGGCAAGCGCTTCCCGCGTCCGGGCCGTATCGCTCTTTCTGTTGGCGAAGCCCTCATGCCTGCTGCCAGCGAGACTGCCGGCGCATTTAATGAGCGGCTCGCGAAGGCGCTGGGAAGAGAAGTTCAAGCGGCTAAGGACCTGCGGAATTCGTGAGCGACGTGAGCCGGCCGGTACTGGTACTTTTCGACGACGGACCTCATCCAGCGCGCATCTCTGATAACCGATTTAAGGATTGAAAACCCATAAAACCGGGTTATCCTTGCAAAATGGACATAGCGACGATTCTGAAGGAACTTCACGAAGAACGGGAGGCAGTCGAGCAGGCCATCGCGAGCGTCGAACGTCTTGCCGCAGGGCAGGGAAAGCGTCGAGGCAGGCCGCCCGCTTGGATGAAGCGTATCGAGGATATGACGAAAATCGCTGTTCCAGTGAAACGGAAACGAGGTCGGCCACGAAAGAACGCCGAGACGCAGTAGCAAGCCAATGGCGCGATTCTCTGCGAGGCCGGCAAGGTCGTCGATCCATCGGCAGATGCGTTCCGGCGTGAAGCAGGATCCTAAGTCACGCTCATGACCGGAGTTTCAAGGGCCTCGGCCTGCAGTATCGCTAGTCCATCCTCAATTACCTGCATGGCCTCCTCGAACTGGCTGTCAGAAATCACCAGCGGCATCAGCAAGCGGACCACATTCGAGTAGGTTCCGGCCGTCAAAATAATCACGCCCCGCATCAGGCAGTGCTTTACGAGCTGTTGGGCCCACCGTCTGTCGTGTTGCCGGTCGTATTCGAACTCGATCGCCCGCATGGCGCCAAGTCCTCTTACCTCACTGATGAAAGAATGACGGTCCCGCCAGCCGAGCGCGCGTTGGTGAAAGCGTTCCCCAAGCAATTGAGCGCGATGGCAGAGCCGTTGGCTTTCGATGGTCTCGATGGTCGCCAGCGCGGCTTCGCACGCCAGCGGATTGCCTCCGAAGGTTCCACCCAAGGATCCCGGCGCCGTGTGGTCCATGATTTTTTCCTTGCCTGTCACCGCCGCGAGAGGCAAGCCGCCACCCAGGGTCTTGGCCGTGAGAAGCAGGTCGGGTTCGAGACCAAAGTGCTCGCTCGCGAACATATAGCCGGTACGGGCGAAGCCGGTCTGGATCTCGTCTGCGATCACCAGAATACCGTGCTCCCGGCAAATGCGCTGCAGCACCGCGAAAAATTCGATGGGAGGAACATGGAATCCACCCTCTCCCAGAATCGGCTCCACGATTACAGCCGCGACCGATTCCGCGGCTACGATGCGCTGGAAAGTGTCGTGGAGGATACGCGCGCAATGCACCTCGCATTGCGGGTAGCGTAGATGATAGGAGCAACTCGAGCAGGTGGCATAGGGTATGCGATAAACCTCGCTCGCAAATGGCTCGAAACCGGCTTTGTAAGGATGAGTCTTGCTGGTGAGCGAGAGTCCCAGGTGCGTTCTTCCATGAAAGGCGTGCTCGAAACAGAGGATCGCCGGACGGCGGGTATAGGCGCGTGCGATCTTGATCCCGTTTTCAACGGCCTCGGCTCCGCTGTTAAAGAGGGCCGTCTTCTTCGCTCCAGGGCCCGGCGCGATCTCGTTCAGTTTCTCCGCGAGCCGCACATAGGGCTCGTACGGCGTCACCATGAAACAGGTGTGCAGATAGTGGTCCGCCTGCCGGTGTATCGCTGCCACGGTCGCTTCATTACGGTGTCCGGCATTCAAGCAGCCGATGCCACCCGCCAGGTCGATGAAGCAGTTGCCATCGATGTCCTCGATCACGGCTCCGTCCGCCCGGCTGACGAAGATCGACGTACTCTGGGAGACGCCGCGCGGCACCGCACGGTCCCTGCGTTCTGCCAGGGCCCGGGAACGCGGACCCGGAACAGCTGTTTTCAACAAGATCGAGTTCACGGACGCAATTACCTCACGAAGTTGATCTTTCGGCAAAAAAGGCAACCTTGCGATAATCCGGCAAGCTTTCCAGATGAGCGTACCGGAAAACTTCCGCCACTGTCAAGGCCTTCCTCGAACCGCCGCCGCGACACCGGTCTGCTGACGCTTCCGATAAAACAGCGCGCCATTTCCCGTCGCACGGTAAAATAAAGGTGCCACCCTATGATCGATAATCTACTGGCCAAAGTTTTCGGCACCAAGACTGAGCGGGAAATCAAGGCCATCCGCCCGACCGTCGCAGCGATCAACGACCTCGAATCCGGGCTTCAAAAGCTCTCCGACACCGATCTCGCCGCTAAAACCATCGCTTTCAAAGAACGCATCGCCCAAGGCGCTAAACTCGACGATCTTCTGATCGAAGCTTTCGCTGTCACCCGTGAAGCCGGACGCCGCATCCTGAATATGCGTCACTTCGACGTGCAACTGATCGGCGGTTACGTCCTGCATACGGGGCGCATCGCCGAAATGAAAACCGGTGAGGGCAAGACTCTCGTTGCAACCCTCCCTTGTTACCTCAACGCGCTCGAAGGCAAAGGCGTCCACGTGATCACGGTGAACGATTACCTCGCCCATCGCGACGCCGACTGGATGGGACGCATTTACAAGTTCCTCGGGCTAAGCGTCGGCATCATCGTACACGATCTGGACGACCACCAGCGCCAGGAAAGCTATAACTCCGACATCACCTACGGGACGAACAACGAGTTCGGCTTCGACTACCTGCGCGACAACATGAAGTTCCGGATTGACAACTGTGTGCAGCGCCCGCATAACTTCGCCATCGTCGACGAAGTCGACTCCATCCTCATCGACGAAGCCCGCACTCCGCTGATCATTTCCGGTCCCAGCGAAGAATCCACCGACAAATACTACAAGGTGAACAAGATCATTCCGTTTCTCAAACGCGGCGAAGTGATCGATGGCAAAGAGCCCGGCATCAAGTACACCACCGGCGACTTCACGGTGGATGAAAAGCACCGCGGCGTGGCGCTCACTGAAGAAGGCGTGCTTCGCTGCGAAAAGCTGTTGAACGTTCCTAACCTGTATGATCCGCAGTATGTCGAGCTCAACCATCACGTGCAGCAGGCCCTCAAAGCTCACGTGATTTTCCAGCGCGATAAGGATTATGTGATCAAAGACGGCCAGGTCATCATCGTCGACGAATTCACCGGACGCCTGATGCCCGGACGCCGTTGGAGCGATGGCCTGCACCAGGCGGTCGAAGCCAAGGAAAACGTCAAAATCGAGCGCGAGAACCAGACCCTCGCCACAATCACTTTCCAGAACTACTTCCGCATGTACAAAAAACTCTCCGGCATGACGGGTACCGCCGAAACCGAAGCCGCCGAGTTTCAGAAGATTTACAATCTCGACGTCACGGTCATCCCAACCAACCGGCAGATGCTGCGTATCGAGAATGCCGACGTTGTTTTCCGGACCGAGGAAGAAAAGTTCCGCAACGCCGCGAAGGAGATTAAGGAATTCCAGCAGCGGGGCCAGCCCGTCCTGGTCGGCACCATCTCCGTTGAGAAATCCGAAAAGCTGGCCAGCCTGCTGAAGAAAAACGGCGTGCCGCATGAAGTGTTGAACGCCAAGAATCACAGCCGTGAGGCGCTGATCGTCGCGCAAGCCGGGCGCAAAGGCGCGGTGACCGTATCCACCAACATGGCCGGCCGCGGTACCGATATTCTGCTGGGGGGCAACGCCGAATTCAAGGCCAAGGAACAACTCCGCAAGCAGGGCAAGGACCCCGATCAACTGCAGATTGCCGCGGTCGGAACCCCGGAGCGCGCCGAGTGGGACGCGGCGTTCGCAAAGTACAAAGCCGAGACAGACAAAGAGCATGACGAGGTGGTGGCGCTCGGCGGTTTGCATATCGTGGGCACCGAACGCCATGAATCGCGGCGCATCGACAATCAGCTTCGCGGCCGCGCGGGCCGTCAGGGCGACCCCGGTAGTTCGCGTTTCTATCTCTCTTTGCAGGACGATCTGCTTCGCATCTTCGGCGGCGAGCGCATGCAGAATCTGATGCTGAAGCTCGGCATGGAAGAGGATGTGCCGATCGAATCGAAGCTCATCACGCGGCGCATCGCCGCCGCGCAGAAAGCCGTCGAAGTGCAGCATTTCGAAGCGCGCAAACACTTGCTCGAGTACGACGACGTCATGAACAAGCAGCGTCAGGCGGTGTACGGGATGCGGCGCGCGCTGCTCGAAAAGCAGGAACAAAAAGAGCGCGTGGTGGAGATGACCGTGGGGATCGTCGGCTCCTTCATCGATATGCGCTGCCCCGCCAATGAGCATCCGGAAGCCTGGGACCTGACCACTCTCAAGACCGATCTGCTGACTCAGTTCGGCGTTAAGGTTGAACCTCAGGAACTGGTTGGCATGACGCGCGATCAGATTGAAGATTACATTGATGAGCGCGTGAAAAAAAATTACCAGGACAAAGAAGACCTGGTCGGCCCCGACGTGATGCGCGAAACCGAGCGCATGGTCATGTTGAGCGTTATCGACGAACAGTGGAAAGACCATCTGCTCTCCATGGACCATTTGAAAGAGGGCATCAATCTCCGTGGCTACGGGCAGAAAGATCCGCTCGTTGAGTACAAGAAAGAATCTTACATCCTGTTCCAGGAGTTAATGGACCGGATCGAAGACGAAACTGTCCGCTATCTCTTTTTCGTGCGCTTCCAGCAGAATCGTCCTGACCTTCCGTTCGACACCGAAGACGATATGTCGAACACGGACGACGACGAGGACGACGCAGCCGAGCGCGAGGCGTTCGAAGCCGCTGAAAAGGCGCGGAAGGCTGAAGAGGAAAAGGCTGCCGCGCAACGCCTGCTCTCCGATATGACCCGCAAAATCGAGAAGAAGAAGGACAAAGAGATGGCGGACCTGCAATTTGTCGGGGGCAATGGAACCGGGGAAGCGGGCAAACCCGTCCTTAAAGGTAAGAAAGTAGGGCGCAATGAACCTTGTCCCTGCGGAAGCGGCAAAAAATATAAACAATGCCACGGCGCCTGAAATCTTTTGTTGCACAGAGTTGCACCTGTGCCTTCGTTTTAGCACTGCTCCTGGCCGTCCCGGCAATGGCACAACTGCTGCCGGAGCGGATCGGCGCATACCATCTGACGGATAAATCGGCCGCGCCCACCTCCGATCCGGCGATCTGGAGTGAGTTGGGCCTGGAAGATTCCGGCAAAGGAACCTACCAGGGTCCGTCCGGCCACTATACTCTGACGCTTTATCGCGTTCAGGACCCGACCGCTGCTATGGCGGCCTTCGACTGGCAGCGCCCTCCGGACGCCAAACGCGGGAAACTGGCTACCTTGACTGCCGAAACCCCGGACAGCCTGACGGTGGGATCGGGAAATTACCTGGTGATCTGGAATGGTCACAAGGCGACTCCGGAGGAACTGAACTTCATCCTGATGACCGTGCCCAGGTACCAACACGGGGCCCTTCCCGTGCTGCCTGGGTTTGTTCCCGCTACCGGGCTGCGTCCGAATTCGGAGCGCTATATCATCGGGCCTGCGTCGCTGCGCAAGTTTTACCCCGAAATTCCTCCCTCCACGGCTGCTTTCCACCTCAGCGCCGAGGCCGAGACCGCGGTTTTCGGGAAAGATGGGGGAATCCGCCTGGCGGTCTTCTCCTATCCGACCTTCGGTATGGCCCGGAAGCAGATCGCCGAGTTTGAGAAGATTCCGGGAGCGATCGTCAAACGTTCCGGTCCGTTGGTGGCTGTCACGGTACATCCGTCGGATCCGGACGAAGCCGAACGGGTTCTCTCCCGGGTGCGGTACCAGGTTGCAGTTACCTTACCCGAGAAGCCGCCTAGTCCAAAAGACAATCCCGGAAACCTGCTCCTGAATATTGCTTTGCTGATCGGTATCTTGATTGTTTTCTGTGCCCTCTCAGGCTTGGCGTTCGGCGGGATCCGGCAGCTATTCCGTCGGATCGGACCCTCAGATGACGGCGAATCGATGGTTTCTTTACATCTTTCGGATCGGTAAAAGGGCACTCTCCGGGGCCTTTCGCAAAACCGCTAAGGGTCCCAGTTTTGTACTGTTTACATGCAAACCGAAGGGTCCCAAAAGGGGCTGTTTTACAAAACGCACTCAGGGTGTGGAAAAGTGGAGCATCGGTAAACAGCTAAGATTCAGCAAGATACAGCCCAAATTTTTATCCGTCATTTTTACTTGACGAGAGGGACCGGAAAAATTTAAGATCCAATCACTAAAGTTTTTGGCGGTTGCGAAGCCGTTGAAAATGATTCTCCCATCAACATCACCCTGCAAAACAGGGCGATAAAGGAGCCGGTAACCCCGGCTCCTTTGCATTTTCGGAGGGGAGGCTCTCATTCCCTCGGCAACCCGTTCACAATCGCTTAGCGGGCCTGTGAACGGCCTTCAGAGGTGCCTCTAGCGCCTTCCCGGCAGGCGACTTACCCTCACGTACCGGCGGATTTGGCCCACGGGCCGCCCTCTATGTGCGCTACGATTCGTTAAAGGTGACTACAGATAAGAAACTCCAGGCCATCCCCCTCGGAGGGGTAGGCGAATTCGGTATGAATATCATGGCGCTACGCTACGGCGACGACATCATCGTCATCGACTGCGGCATGATGTTCCCCGAGGATGAGCTGATGGGCGTCGACGTCGTGACCCCGGATCTGACCTTCCTGCGTGAGAACCAGCAGCATGTCCGGGCTCTGATCCTGACCCACGGCCACGAGGATCACATAGGCGCCGTCGCATACTTCCTGGGCGACTTTGACGTTCCAGTCTATTCCACCGCTTTCACTCGCGCCCTTGTCGAACGGCGACTCGAAGAGTTCGATCTTGAACAAGAAGTTCAATTTCACAGCATTAAGCCGAAGCAAATAGTGGAAATCGGCCCGTTCAAAGTGGAGTTCATTCATGTTACCCATTCCATCGTTAGCGCCGTCGCGCTGGCCATCACCACCCCCCTTGGGGTGGTGATTCACACGGGCGATTTCAAAGTCGATCCCACCCCCACCGATAACGAACTGTTTGACCTGCATACCCTTGCCGACTATGGCAAGCGGGGAGTTCTGCTGCTGCTCTCCGATTCCACCAATGCCGACCGTCCGGGGTATTCGGAATCCGAGCGAGCCGTTCGTCCGCGGCTTGAGGATATCTTCAACCGCGCGGAAAAGCGCCTGCTGGTCTCCTGCTTCAGTTCCTCCATTCACCGCCTCCAGCAGATTATCGAGCTGTCCGAGGAGTTTGGCCGGAAAGTGGTTGTGGTTGGCCGGAGCATGGTCAGTGTGACGGAGATCGCACACAATCTGGGTCTCCTGAGCATCCCTGACGGAATTCTGATCCGTCCCCAGGATGCGGCGGCCTGCGCCCGCCAAAAACTCACCGTGCTGATCTCGGGCACACAGGGCGAACCGATGTCGGCGCTTTCAAGGGTCTCCGTCGATAACCATAAGCACATTACGGTGGAACCCGGAGACACGGTGGTTCTCAGTTCGAGGATCATCCCCGGCAACGAAAAGACCATTTTTCGCATGGTGGACCACCTTGCACGCCGCGGCGCGGACGTCATGTATGGCAGCATGAACCCTCCCATCCACGTCTCCGGCCATGGCAGCCATGGAAGAGCTGCGTCTCGTTCTGAACCTGGTGCGTCCCAAGTATTTCGTGCCGATCCATGGCGAATACCGCCAACTGGCAAGGCATGCGCGTCTCGCGGAACACCTGCGGCATTCGGGCCTCGAGGAGACGTTTGTGCTCGAAACCGGCACCGTGCTCGAATTTGACGGAGAAAGCGCACGGAAAGCCGGGAAGGTAACCGTCGGCCGGGTGTGCATCGATTCAGGAGCGGTCGGCGACGTGGTCGGCGACAACGTCATCCGGGATCGCAGGCACCTGTCGGAAGACGGCATTGTTCTTCCCATCCTGGCCATCAACAAACACTCGGGGAAGGTGGAATCCGCGCCGGAAATCATCAGCCGCGGCTTTAGCGATATGGACAACGACTCCGAATTTATGCAGATGGCGCGCCAGATCGTTTCCAAAACGGTGGAGGATTCCAACCGGGAAGAGAAGACCGACTGGGGCGTCATGAAGGAAAAGATTCGTGCGGATCTGAAGCGCTACATCAACAAACAGACGCAGAAACGTCCGTTGATCATTCCGGTAATCCTCGAAATCTGACCCCTGGCCCTCCGGCGCCGGCTGCATAAAGCTGCCAGGCTGAATCGTGATTTTAGATTACGAAACAGTCTCGATTGCGTGAAGCATCCATGACGGGTGCACACGTGTGCACTTTGACTCTTTTAGCAGTTAACGGTGACTCAAATTTTCTTGTCAATCGAACCCGATACGATGTACACTTCGGGGGAAGTTCCGTTGCCAGGGGTAAATAGAGGGCTCGAAAATAGCGCATAATTGCGCTGGAAAAAATACTGGCGGACCGGGTAAGTCCGCAATAGGGGTGAGAAATGAATCTCATACGATCAAGATATGCGTGTGCTGCCGCGGCATTGTTTGTGATAGCGTTCTCATTGGAAGCGCAAACGGACAACGGCAGTATTGTCGGCTACATAAAAGATCCTAGCGGAGCGGTTGTCCCGAAAGCCAAGGTGGTGCTTACCAACGAGGCCACCGGCGTCGAATCCCGAGCTACTTCAAACGAATCCGGCTACTATGTCGTTAACAGCGTTCCCAGTGGGTTTTATTCGCTGACGGCAACGGCTCCCGGCTTCAAGAAATTCGACAGTCTGCACAATAAACTGGACGCCAATTCGACACTGTCGATCGACGCCGCACTCACTGTTGGCGCGGCCAGCGACACGGTCGAAGTGGTCGCCAACGCCCAGGCGCTGCAGACGGAATCGGCAGCCGTCGATAAATTGATCACGCGCGACCAGATTGACTCGCTGGAACTCAACGGCCGCGATCCGCTGTTCCTCGCTTCGCTGCAACCGGGCGTGCGCAGCAGCACGACGTTGGGTGACTTCAGTTTCAGCCTGACGAACGGCGGTTACGCGATTAACGGCGCGCGTTCACAGGACACCACCATCACTTTCGACGGCGCGCCCGCAGTTCGAACGCGCGCCAACGGGACCAGCATCGGCGTGGCAGACGTCGACTCCACGCAGGAAGTGCAGGTTCTTTCCGCAGACTATAGCGCCGAATACGGCCGGGCGTCCGGCGGCCAGATCCGCATTGTCACCAAAGGCGGCGGCGCGCAATTCCACGGCGCGGCGTATGAGTACTTCCGCAACTCGGACCTCAACGCCAACACCTGGACGCGCAACCTGAGCACGTCGACGAACTTCGCCTCGCCTTTCCGCTACAACCAGTTCGGTTTCAATATCGGCGGTCCCGTGATCATTCCTCACATCATTCCCAAAGAGAAGATGTTCTTCTTTTTCGGCGAGGAGTGGGCGCGGTATCGCAACGTACAAACGCAGACGGGAGAAGTCCCCACCCAGTTGATGCGCCAAGGCAACTTCAGCGAATTGCTGGGTCCTAATATCTTTTACAGCAAACCGACGGTAATCTACGACCCGGCGACCTGTCCCACGCTGGGCGCCGCCAGCTGCCAGGCCTTCCCGGGCAATATCATTCCGACCAGCCGGTTAAGCCATAACGGTATCGCCATCCTCAACACTTACCCGGCTCCGAACGGCTTGGTGAGCGGCAACCAGAACTGGATCGCGCAGGCTTCGCAGCCGGAGAACCAGCGTAAGGAAACCATCAACTCCGACATTCTGCCGACGGAGAAGGATCGCATCCAGTTCCGCCGGACGGCGCTGGCCTACTATGAACTCGATCCTTTCGATCAGAACCTCGGCATCACGCCGAAGGCGTTCAATCGTCCCAACCAGGCGGGATCGGTTACCTGGCTGCGGACGCTGAGCCCGACTTTGATCAACGAGGCGCGTGTGACGGTCAGTCTCGACGACGTGTATATTCCGGTCATCACTTCCGCGCCAGGCTTCAACCGACAGCAGTTCGGCTTCAACTATCCTTACCTGCTGCCGAACGGCAAAGACTTGCCCAATAAGATTCCGACCGCAAACATTCCAAATGTCACGAGCCTTTCCGGCGGACCTTATCCGTCGCATTCGACCGGTCCGATCTACACGCTCAACGATACGGTGACCAAGGTCTGGGACAACCATACCGTAAAGGTAGGGTTTTACTTGGAGCGCTCCGGCGAGAACGATGGCGATCAAATTAACGTGAACACCGTTCCCGGCGGCAGCAGCAACCAGAACGGCACCTTCCAGTTCAGCGATACGCGAACCGGCCTCGGCGCCACCGCCGGTGTCGGCCTGGCGAATGCAGCACTCGGCCTGGCCGACAGCTACACCGAAATCGGCCAGCGCGCCTACACCATTTATCGCGGCTTCCTGTATGAATGGTTCGCGCAGGATTCCTGGAAGGTGAACCAGAAGCTGACCATTAACTATGGCGTCCGCCAGACCATCACGGTACCTTATAAAGCGCTTTGGGGCAACCAGATCTTCTTCGATCCAGCTCTCTATACCGCTTCCACCGCGCCCAAGATCAACGCCGCAACCGGCAACGTGGTCGTGGGCACGGGAAATCTTTACGACGGCATGGTGATTCCCGGAAACGCGTGGCCCAGCGACGCCTGCGGCCACGGCGTGACCCAGGCTTGCGGTAATTCGTATAACAGCTTCTTCCAGGGCCTGCCGAGCTATTACGGGCAGATCAATTATCAGTTCCAACCTCGGGTGGGCGTGGCCTACAAGCTTAATGACAATTCGGTGCTGCGCGCCGGGATGGGCCGCTATCTCACCCGTTTCGGCCTTTATGACAATATCTTCCCCGGCGCGAATTCGCCTTTCCAACCGTTCGTGACGGTGAACAATGTGTCGGTGGATAATCCAGGCGCGTCCCTGAGCAATGCGGCAACGCCTCCTTTAACGGTGACGACTCTGGCTAGAAATAACCGGCCGCCATCCGCGTGGAACTGGAACGTGACGTACCAGCGCGACTTCTTCTTTAAGTCGAACCTGGAAATTGCCTATGTCGGCCGTCGCGGGCTTAACCTGCCGGAGGTATTCGACATCAATCAGCCCCAAGTTGGCGCTCTCCAGGCGAACCCGGGCGTGAACGTGAACGCGCTGCGGCCTTATCCCGGCTTCGCTTCGATTCAGGAAGAGGAAGACGTTGCCCAGTCGAAGTACAAGAGCCTGCAGATCCAATGGCAGAAACGTTTCACCGCCGGTTACTCCTTCAGTTTTGCCTATACTTTAGCCGAAGAGCACGGACAATTCGACCAACTACCGGGACATCGTTCCCGATACCTACAACACTTCAAATCTGTGGGGCCCGTCGGAGTTTGACACGCGGCATGCCGTCGTCATCAACTACGTCTACGACCTGCCATTTTTTAAAGATGCCACCAAGCTGTCCGGAAAACTGCTGGGCGGCTGGCAGATCAGCGGCGTAAACCAATTTCAGACCGGAACCCCTTGCGGTGTGGGAAACAACAATGACTACGCGGGGGTGGGTGAAGTCGGCAGCTTCGGCTGTGGCACAGAAGGTCAGTTCTACGTCATGAACGGTACGCCCACGATCCTGGGACAATTCGCGAACGCGTCGACGAGTCCGAATCAGTATTTCGCGGTGACCAATTCGAGCGGCGCGCCGATTTTCACCGCGCCGCCCGCGGGAACGTTCAATCTGCAAAAGGGCGTGCGCGACTCGATCTATATGCCGGGCTTCCAGGATTGGAATCTCGGTTTATATAAGAAGTTTGCCATCAACGAGAAGAACCACATCGAGTTTCGGGCCGAGGCGTTCGACGTGAACAACCATCCGAACTGGACCATGGTAGCGGCGAACTTCACACCGACGTCGACCACATTCGGCAAGGTAACGGGGAAGACAAATTTGTCACGCAACCTGCAACTCTCGCTGAGGTACTTCTTTTAGACCGGGTAAAGGCCGGCCGCTTCCGGATTAAGACGAAGAGAACGCCGCTACCACGCGGTGGAGCACATCGCTCCATCCGCCTGGTTGCTTCTGGCGAAAGATGCGCATGGACGGATACCAGGGCGAGTCCTCGCGATCGAGCATCCAGCGCCAGTCGCACGCATGCGCTGCCAGCAGCCACACGGGCTTTCCGAGGGAGCCGGCCAGGTGGGCGACGGCCGTATCCGCGGTGACGATCAGGTCCAAGGCGGAAACGACACCCGACGTTTCAGCAAAGTCAGTCAGTTCCGGGGCGAGATCTATGACGCCCTCAGGAACCTCTGCAGCGCGCGGTCCAACTTGCAGGCTCCAACATTGCACGGCGGGGAGTTGTGCGAGGGGCAGAAAGCACTCCGCCGGCAGCGAGCGTTGGTAATCGTTGGGATGTTTGGGATTACCTGCCCAGACGATGCCGATGTGTTTGCGGCCCGTTTGCAAACGCTCCAGCCATTTGGCTTTGAGTGCGGGGGAGATGAAGAAGCGAGCGGGCGCGGGGATGGAGTTGCTCTCGGTAGCGAAGCGATGAGGGAGGCTCATCAAAGGGCAGTGGAGATCGAACTGGAGGGCCTTGGTCTGCGCGGAGACGATGCGATAGCCGCCGTCCATCCAACCCATGAGGCGCTCGAGGTGAGGCAGGACCTCGATGATCACCTCACCGCCGGCGGCGCGCACCAGGGGGGCGTAACGGGCGAATTGAAGGGAATCTCCAGCGCCCTGCTCGCCGTGGATCAAGATGCGGCGGCCTTCGAGCGGTTCCCCTTGCCAGAGGGGTTGAGAGAATTGTCGATGCAGTTCCTGGAATTGCGGGATCTGCCAGCGGCATTCGTACTCGCAGAAGCCTTCCTTCAACCGGCCCGCGCGGAGCAGCGTTAAGGCGAGATTGAAGCGGATGGAGGGATCGCCGGGCCGCAGGGTACGGGCTTGGCGCAGATACTGTTCGGCAACTTCCAGGTCACCGCTATCCCGATAGACCATACCCAGATTCGCCTGGAGCAACGGATTGTCCGGCAAGAGCGGTTTGAGGCGAAGCATGCAATCGATAGCCTCGTCATAGCGGCTCTGGCTGTGCAGCGAGATGGAGCGATCCCACAGCGCTTTGATTTCCGGGGCTGTCATCCTGTAGTTCTTGCGGCCTACTTCCTGTAGGCCTCATCGAGAACTTCTACCACATGCATCACCCGCTGTCCAGAACCGAAGAGCCGTGCGCCGGCGCGCAGTTGCAACATACAGCCGGGATTGGCCGTGGCGATGACTTCGGCTTTGGACGCATTCACGCTGGTCATCTTCCGTTCCAGGATATCCATGGACATGCCGGTGTGGAGCACGTTGTAAATGCCGGCGCTGCCGCAGCAAACGTCGGCCAGGGGCATTTCGCGGAACTCGAGGCCCGGAACCTGTTGGAGCAGAAGCCGGGGCTGCCGCCGGATCTTCTGGCCATGCGCGAGGTGACAGGAATCCTGGTAGGTCACGCGCCACGGGAGATCGCGCATGTCGCGGTTCAGAGGGAGGGAGCCCAGGACTTCGGTCACATCGCGGGTCATCCCGGCGAACTGCTTCGCCTTGGCGGCGTACTCCGGATCCGCGGCGAGGAGTTCGTCGTATTCCTTCAAGGTCGAGCCGCAGCCCGCGGCGTTGGTGATCACGGCGTCGAAGCCCCCGTCTTGCAGCACCGCGTCGATATTGCGGCGGGCGAGTTTGCGGGCTTCGTCGCGGATTCCGGCGTGGACATGCAGCGCACCGCAGCAGCCCTGGCCTTGCGGAACGATCACCTCGATGCCGTTCTTTTGAAGCACCCGAATGGTGGCTTCATTGAGTCGCGCGAAGCTGACATTAGCGAGACAGCCGGCCATCATCGCGACGCGGAGCCGGCGTTCTCCTTCGGCCGGATAAGTCCTGCCGATCTTGTTGAAGAAGAAGGGAACCTCTGCCGGAGGGGCAAGCTGTTCGAGAGCGCCGAGCTTGCCGAAAATCTTCAGCAGGCCCGAGCCCCGCACCAATCTTTGGATACCGCCGGCTTGATACAGGTAGATCATCGATCCAGCGAGCGTCATCAGCGCGGGAGACTGGAGCAGGTGTTTAAAAACCAGTGAGCGGACGAGGCGCGACATCCAGGGCCGGGTGGTGTGGGCTTCGATTTCCGCCCGCGCCGCTTCGACCAGGCGGCCATACTGAACGCCGGAAGGACAGGCCGATTCGCAACCGCGGCAGGCCAGGCAGAGATCGATGTGCTCGCGATACGAATCGGTGATGGGCGCCCCCGCGGCGATTTGAACCATCTGGAAGATCCGGCCGCGCGGCGAATCCATTTCGAGGCCCAGTTCGCGATAGGTAGGACAGGCGTTCAGACAGAGGCCGCAATGCACGCACCGATCGAGATCGGCCTGCTGCGGCTTGTCATGCGCGGTGATGTTAGAAATGGCCGTAGTATCTTCCACGATTCAAAAGGTTGTGCGGGTCGAACATCTCCTTGACCCGCTTCATCATCTCAATTTCGCTGCCGGGCGCAGGCCATAACGGCAGGTTTTCCTTCTCGACGGCCGGGGAGTATTCCATGATCGAGGTCCAGCGCGGATGGGCCGTCATCCATTTTGCGGCCGAGAGCGACAGGCTGAAATAAGCGTAAATCACTCCTGAGGCGGCACGCGCGATCACGGGTTCCTCGAGCGACTGAATTGCCTCGCACATGCCTGACAAGGTAGTGGAGATGCGCAGAACGACGCCTCCGCGATATGTCTGGAGGAACGCGGACGTGAAGTTTTGAATCCTGTCCCAAAACTGTTTTGCCTCTTCAGGATCGAGTTCGACGGGCTCTCCCCATTGGAGCATCTCCCTGCGGCAGCGCGCAATGACCGCCTGATTGCCCCCGAATTCAACGGCGAGGAGCGCCTTCTTGTAGCCTAATTCAGCGGCTGCGCGAAGACTGATGTAGTCGACGGCGGAGGGTTGGAGGACGCTGCGAATTACCTTGTCGCGAATCTCGAAGGCTGCCGCGGGCGAATCGACTCCCAGCAGCATGGTGCACTGAATCGCGGGGATGGGGGTCAGCTTGAAATTGACCGAGGTCATGGCGGCCAGCGTGCCCCAGGAGCCGATCAGGAGTTTAGCCATATCCAGGCCCGCTACGTTCTTGACCACCATTCCGCCGGATTGAATGAGTTTCCCCTCGACCGTGGCAAATGTCATGCCGATCACCAAGTCGCGGGCAGTACCGAAAAGACGGCGGCGCGGCCCCGATGAGTTGGATGCCACGATTCCGCCGATCGTTGCTTTTTCGGAGAAGGGCGGATCGAGCGGGATCATCTGACGGTGGGGCGCGAGGACCCGAGTCAGTTCCGCATAGGTGATTCCGGCTTCCACGCTGATGGTCAGGTCGCGCGGTTCGTAGGCGAGGACGCGATTCAACTGTGAAGTGGAAAGGGTCACGTCCGTCCGGGGGACGGGACCGGCTCCCGCTCGCTTGGTGAAGTTGCCGCCCAATTCGATGGTCTTTCGCTGCGAGGCCGCCAGGAGCAGCGCATCCGCGAGGGCTTGTGCGGACGCTGGTTGGACCACTTTGGGAAGTTCGGACAAATCGATGTTATGATCTCACACGTTTGCCGGGCTCCAACTGCCAGCATTGCTCATGGCGGGTGAAGCCGACGCGCGGATAGTAGGTAGCTGCCTTGGGCGCCGAGAGCAGCACGAGGCGAGTCTGAGGTGAGCAGGCGTCCTGGGTGCGGGTGATCAACTCACGTCCGATCCCCAGCCGTTGGTGCGATGCACGAACGGCCAGGTCAGCGAGGTAAGTGGTGTAGCAGAAGTCGGTGACCGAGCGGGCGATGCCGATGAGGGGCGGTTGGCCGGCCGCGGCATCGTCATCCCAAGCGGTGATGACCAGATTGGCGTTGGCAAGCATTTTGCTCATACGGTCCCGGTCGTCGACGGGGCGGCGCTCGCCAAGCGTGGATGCGCGGTAGAGGTCGATGACCTGATCGAGGTCGAGTTGATTGCCGGTTTGGTACCGAATCATGGGGGATGGTTTTACTATAATCCCCCCTTGCAGTTGGGGGTAGGCCTCTCGATTCAGGCGCGTTTAAACGCTCTGGCTCACTGCGGGCGGATGGTGCTTAGATAGGCTTGCCACTGGCGTTAGAGGGCGACTGTACGGTTGCTGAGTTGTTCGACGGCGTGAACCACCGCTTGTACCTGCATCTGGGTCTGGTTGAGTGAGCCCGCTAGTTTGTCGAGTGAGTCCGCTAGTTTGATGTGCGAGTCTACCAGGGTGGCCAGCGTCTCGTCTTGCTGCTCCTGGTGTTCGGCGAATCTTTCCAGGATGGTTTCGATGCGCGTGAAGCGCTCTTCTGTAGTCATGATCGCGGCCGTCTCCGGACTGCTCATCCAAGTTTAGCTGCTTACGGGCGCTCGCCGAATACGGCGGGTGAGCGGCTTGCCTGGGTGGAGCGGCTACGCGTCGGAGCCCGGGATTTCCATCTCGGTTCCGCACGGGCAGGTGAGCAAGCCTTGCTCGATCCATTGCTGTGGTCCGCACGGTGTATCCGCACTCGGGGCAAACGATCTTGAGCATGCGTGTGCCTGCGAATAAGGGCGCTCGCTTGGCTTGCGAGCGCCCTGGCCGGCTACTTGCTTTCGAGTTTAGCGAGGCGGCGCTCCACGTCGGCCATGAAGCGGGCGATGTTGTCTTCGATTTTTTCGAGCTTCATTTCGAGGCGGTCGAAGCGCGCCTCGATCTGGCTGCGTTCGGCCTTGAGTTCCGCGCGTAACAGGTCCCTGACGTCGCTTAGGCGTGAGTTGTTAAACCAGCTTGCGGCGAAGATGCCAAGCAGCGTAAGCGCGAGCGTGACGATTTGGGTGTCGGTCATCTGGTCGTTTTTTTCTGAGCTCAAATCGGGAGTGGCGTTGCTGCCGCTCCTTCAAGTGTAATCTGGTTGGTTTCGGCCGGCGTGGGTTGACTGGTCGTTTTCGCGCGCTGGCTGTTCCGTGGTGGGCGGAGTTAGAATCCGCCTATTGCTATTTGGGTTCCCCGCTGGTGACCAGCTTGATTGCCAGGCTGATCTGCTTTCCGATGGCTTCGGGGCCCGGCTGGTATGGCAAGCCTTCCCATCTTTTTCGAGGGCTGCTTTGAAACTCCGCGGCGGTGCCCATTTGTGCCTAGCGGCTTGGATAGTTTGGCAGCAGTCGGGGCACTCGACTTCTGTTGTTTCGGGCGCGACGAAGCGGCCGTTTGCTCGCAGGATTGTAGCCATGATCGTGATTACCTGGGTGTCGGTCATTTGCACTTCAGTCGGGAGCCGCGCACCAGGGCTGCGCCGGAGACGAAGGTCCCTGCCTCGATGGCGACGCGGATCGCTGTTCCGTCCGGCACCGAGGGCGGGGTGGGGAAGTAAGTTTAAACGCGTCCGGTATCAGGTCGGGTTGTTCGACCGGACGGCGGGCGGATTCAGGCGGCGTCGGAGTGTGCAATGCTGTGCGTGGATGACGTGCTGCTCTACCGACTCCATCGCTGCCAGTACGGCGCACGTAGGTTGATAGGCGGCTTCATCGATTGCGCGCCGGCGTGCTTGGTGGCGCGCGCCTGCTGGGCCGTCATGGCCGACAGCGCTACGAGGTACGCGATGGCTTCGTTCATGCGGTCGGCTTCGCGCGTTCCACGAGTAGCGCCTCAGTTGCCACCGACTGCGGTGTTTTGTCGGTCGGTTCGGCGTCGGACTCGTCTAACTGCAGGAGCCATGCCTCGGCCGCGTTTGGGCCGTCTCGCAGGATGCCGTAGATCGTATGGGCGGCGGTCATTTGCGCCTCCCGCGTCCAGTGCGGACGTAGATCCCGTTGGCCGGGACGGGGAGGGGCGCGCGGGGGAATCGCCTTGGGCTGTGGCGAAAGCTATAATCCTTTATATGAAATTCCCTCGCATGCTCCTGGTTCGTCAGAATTTTCCGGATCGCCGGATTGGCGATATTCCGGCAACGGTACAGCTTGAAATGGGCCAATCGGGGTTCGGCGCAAATCTGCGGCCTGGATCCCGAATCGCCATCGGGGTCGGCAGCCGCGGCATCGCGAACATTGCGACGGTGGCGCGAGCGGTTGCGCAGTATTGGATAGGGCGGGGGATGCAGCCGTTCATTTTCCCCGCCATGGGGAGCCATGGCGCCGCCACGGCGGAAGGACAGGCCGATGTGCTGGCGCACTACGGAATCATCGAGGAAACGATGGGCTGTCCAATCGTGAGTTCGCTTGACGTGGTGGCGCTGACCAAGACACCGGACGGCATCCAGACTTACATGGACCGGAATGCGTTCGAAGCGGACGGTGTAATGTTCCTGGGCCGCGTGAAGTGGCATACCGACTTTGAGGGCACGATCGAAAGCGGGCTGTTCAAAATGATGGCGATCGGACTGGGTAAGTTCGCTGGAGCGGGTCACTACCACACGTACGCATACAAACTGGGGCTGGCGCACGTGGTCCGCAGCATCGGGAGAGAGGTGCTGAAATCGGGAAAGATTTTGGGAGGACTGGCGATCCTCGAAGACGCATACCATAACACGGCGCAACTGACGGCGGTGCCGGCGGCGGGGATGGAGCGCAAGGAGGAGGAACTGCTAGCGCTGGTGAAGTCCTGGATGGCGAAGATTCCGGCGGACCTGGATGTGTTGATCGTGGACGAGATGGGCAAGGATATCAGCGGCTCGGGAATGGACACCAAGGTGGTGAATCGAGGGTCACAAGGGCAGTACAACCAATGGCCGAATACTCCCAGGATCGAGCGGATCTTGGTGCGGGGACTGAGCGGCAATACCTACGGGAATGCGGTGGGCGTGGGGTTGGCGGACGTGGTGACGGACCGCCTGGTGCAGGCGATCGATTCGACTCCGATGTACATCAACGCGATCACTTCTTCGACTCTGCAGCCGGCGCAGATTCCGATTCATTTCGCGACGGACCGCGAATGTCTGGAGAGGCTGATGCCGACGGTCGGAAAGTTCGATATGGAAGGCGGTGCGGATTGGCTGGATTCACAATACGCTGGAGTTAAGTCCGATGGTGGTGAGCGAGAATTTGCGGGTGGAAATGGAGCAGAATCCGCTGGTGGAGATTGTCGAGGGGCCGTTCGAGCTGGAATTCGACGGGGCGGGAGATTTGCTGCCGGTGCTCAGCGGGCAGATGGTTGGGGTGCATTAAGGCACACCGCGGGCGCATCGGGTGGTGTGCAGAGAGATTTTGACGGCCAGGAGGGCTGTTAAGCGGCGTTTTCGCCAGAAAAAGCACAGACTGAAGTCTGTTTCAGGGGTACTGGCTTTGTGATGGGGACAATTTCCGGCTCGGTTGCGGGTTTTGCGGGCGGGGGAGTGGCGGCCTCGGCGGCTTCTGACCGAACGAAGCCAATTTCCGACTTTTTCCTTTCTTTCTGGGCTTTTACGAGCTCGGTGTGAGCTTTGTGGAAGGCCCGTTCGGCGGCGGCGTGATAACGAATCAGGAGCCCGAGATCTTTGGGCATGCCAAATTTGTCGTCTTGCAGCATTTGGGCGGAGAAGGCGTAGCCTTGGAGGCGGAAGGCGCGCTGGCTGAGCCAATTGTTGGTAGCCATTTTTTCGACGAGAATCTGCTCGGTTTCGCCGACGGGCTGGTATTCGGCGATGAGGCTGTCGAGGAGAGCTTTAAATTCGTTGGGATCTTCGCCGGGCATGACGGTGGCGCTGGAGGCGAAGCCGTGGGAGAGGCGGTTCATGCTGGATTTCTTTTTCCCTTCGGAGGACGTGGGTCCGGTGGATTTCTGTGAATTTAACTTATTGGCGAGTAATTGGCGTTCTGTTGGCATAGATTGGATTCCTATATTCGATGAGAAAAGGCTTAGGGGCTGAAGCCTGTATTACGCCTTCATGTTAGAGGACGGATCAGGAGACTGCGGAGCCGGCTGCTGATTCTATTGAATAAATCGCGTTAAAGCATCTGTGATTGGAGGCTGGTCGTACGCTTATATGGCAAAGGTTCGAGTTGCGGGATTTGGTGTTTCATTAGACGGTTTTGGAGCGGGAATTGAGCAAAGTTTAAACGACCCGTTGGGCAAGCGCGGTCCGGAGATCTTTCAGTGGTTCTTCCACACCAAGACATTTCACGCGATGCACGGAAAGGAGGGTGGATCTATGGATGTCGACAATGAATTTGCGCGGCAGTCGATGGAAAACTTCGGCGCGTTTATTTTGGGGCGTAACATGTTTGGTCCGGTGCGCGGGCCTTGGCCCGACGGCTTATGGAAGGGATGGTGGGGCGACAATCCGCCGTATCATGCGGAGACTTTCGTGCTTACGCACTATGAACGGGAGCCTCTGGTAATGGAGGGCGGGACGACCTTTCACTTTGTGACCGGCGGAATCGAAGAGGCGCTGAAGCTCGCGAAACAGGCCGCGGGTGCCAAGGATGTCAAGATCGGTGGCGGCGTGTCGACGGTGCGGCAATACTTACAGGCGGGCTTGGTCGATAGCCTGCACCTTGCACTTGCGCCGGTCGTGCTCGGCAGGGGAGAAGCATTGTTTAGCGGTCTTGACCTATCGATGATGGGCTTTTCCGTGAAAGAGCATCAGGCTACTGAACTGGCATCGCACTTTGTGCTGGAGAAGGGATAGCGGGGAAGCGGCTGGGGTCACCCCGGAGCGCGAACGTCGACGGCGGCCTGGCGTCGAGATGCGGGTGTTGGGAGACCCACGCGGCCGAGGCCGTCCGGCCCCACATTTCGTGAAGGATGGGGAAAACTATGCGGCAGCGGGCGGATGTCGGGCGGAGCAAATTTACCCCTCTGGTGTGATAGAATCGGCGGCCGATGAGGCCTCTCGTAAGATTCATTCTGCTTGGCACCTTGATGTTGCTGACTACCTTGGCCGCGTGGGGCCAGGGCGCTGAAATTACCGGCAGGGTAGTCGATCCCACCGGCGCCGTGGTTCCTTCCGCGGAGGTAGTTGTGCTGAACGTGGAGACTGGTGTGCGTTATCCGGCCCACGCGAATACGGACGGCTATTTTTCGGTACCGGGCCTGGATCCCGGGAGGTACCAGGTGGAGGTGCAAGCTTCCGGCTTCAAGCCGGTGGTACACACCGGGATTGTGCTGCAGGTCGCGCAGGTGGCTCGGGTGGATTTCAGTCTGCAACTCGGCAATGTGAACGAAAAGATCGAGGTTTCGGGATCGGCTCCCCTGGTGGAGTCGGAGACGTCGGATGTCGGGCAGGTGATCAACAACAAATCCATCGTGGAAATGCCGCTGGACGGACGCAACGCCTGGGACCTTTCCAAGCTGTCCGGGGCGACTGTGTACGTGGGAAATCAAGGCGACGCGAGCGAAGTGCCCTGGGTCTCGATGGCCGGCAGCCGGGTAAAGACGCAGGAACTCTATCTGGACGGAGGTTCGGTGCAGAAATCGGGTCTGGCGACGGCGCAGGGGGAGTTGGAGCCGATGATCGATGCTGTCGACGAGTTCAAGGTGGTGACGAATAATTACGCGGCGGAATATGGCCGGAGCGCCGGTGGTGTTTTCGTCGCGGTGAGCAAAGCGGGAACGAATCAGTTCAAAGGGGACGCTTTCGAATTTTTCCGCAACACCGCGCTCGACGCTCGTAATTTCTTTTCGCTTACCAATCCTCCCATTCACTACAACCAGTTCGGAGGCACGCTGGGCGGTCCGATCCGCAAGAACAAAACGTTTTTCTTCAGCGCCCTGGAAGTCACGAAGACCGGCAGCGGCACGCCCGAGATCCTAACGCTTCCCACCGCGGCGGAGAGAGCGGGAAATTTCAGCGGCTTGTTGAATGCGGCGGGAAAAGTGATTCCGATTTACAACCCGCTGACTACCGTAATCAACACGACAAACCTGACGCAGTCGACGCGCGATCCATTTCCCAACAACATCATTCCTTCGAGCCTTTTCGATCCTGTGGCGGTGAAGGCGCAGTCGTATTATCCGCTGCCCAACGTTCCAGGCACGATCACGGGCGCGAGCAATTTCAACCTCAACCTGACGGAGTACCGGACGCAATATCACGGCACCTTAAAGGTGGATCACAATTTGAGCGAGAAGGACAGAGTCTTCGGACGCTACGTCCAGCAGCACAATTTTATCCCGCAGGCCAACGTTTATCCCACCGCGGCGGCTTCAGGCGTGGGGCCGGCGACGCGCACCATCAATAACCTGGCGCAGACCTGGATGGGGAGCTGGACGCACACTTTCTCGCCTACGATTCTCAACGATTTTAAAGTCGGGGGCACGGACCAGTGGCGCAATATCACGAATGCCAGTATCGGCGGCAACTGGCCGCAGCAGCTTGGACTGAATGGGGTAGGGGAGGAATCGTTCCCGGTGCTCACGCCGGCGGGATTTAACGGTTTGGGAGCAGCCAATCCATTTCGCGTGCAGACGAATCCGTACTGGCAAATCATCGAGAGCCTGAGCTATTTTCGGGGCAAACACAGTTTCAAGATGGGCTTCGAATTCCGGCATCAGGTGACTACGGATCAGTTTGACACGTCGCCGACGGGCACCTTCACGTTTCCCTCGGCAGGCACGGACTTACCGAGCAATACGGCCACGGGGAGCGGCTACGCTTCGTTCCTGCTCGGTTTTGTCGGCAGTATGAGTTTAACCAAAGCGGCGCCGTTTGTGTTCAGCAACTGGGCGACGGGCGCGTATTTCCAGGATGACTGGAAAGTGTCGCCGAGGTTGACGTTGAATTTGGGGATCCGGTACGACATCGAGACGGGGCGGCACGCGCAAAACGATATGCAGAGCGCGTTCAGCATGACGCAAATCAATCCGACCTGTAATTGTCCAGGGGTGGTCACCTTCGCCGGCGTCAATGGCACTCCCAATTCGAACTTCGCCACCGACACGCACAACTTCGCTCCCCGATTCGGCTTCGCGTGGCGGCCCTTTGGCGACGAAAAAACGGTGGTCCGCGGCGGCTACGGAGTGTTTTTCGGCAATCCCGACGATTTGGGTTTCAACAACACGGCGGTCCTCGGGTTTGCCACGCTGGCCAATTTGAGCAGTCCGAATTCCAACCTGACGCCGGCTTTGTATTTGCAAAACGGCGTGTCCGGTGTGCAGGCGCCGACGGCGGCCAGCCGGACGTCCTCGTTCGGGAACGGGACCGGCGTCGACTTTTATCAATACCTGCGGCCTATGCCGTATTCGATGCAGTCAAATTTCGGGATCCAGAGGGAATTTCATTCCGTGCTGCTTTCAGGGCAGTACCTGATGAACCTTGGGCGGCACCTGACAGCGGACCCGCTGCCGATTAACGAGATTCTGCCGTCGTTGTGGGGTAAGTCGTCGAACTTACAATCACTGCGGCCATTTCCGCAATTTACGGCCGTGACGATGGATAGCCCGAACCTGGGATCGTCGAGCTATTCCGCGTTTCTGCTGCGCATCGAAAAGCACTATAAGAGCGGGCTGCAGTTGTTGTTCAACTATACGTTTTCGAAGATGCTGGACGATGTGGCGGCTCTGTCGGACTTCGGCGGCGAACCGGGATTCGAGGATTACTACAACCGCACGCTGGATAAGGCCATCAGTCCGCTCGATATCACGCATAACGTTTCGGCAAGCGTGGTGTACGACTTGCCTTGGGGTAGCGGCCGGCGATGGATGTCGACGGGTTGGATGGGGCGGTGGATCGGCGGCTGGGAGCTTTCGACGCTGACCACGGTTCATTCGGGTCCCGGATTCGGGGTGACGACGCAGACCAACAACTGCAATTGTTTTTCGGCGGGAGCGCAGCGGGCCAATATTATTGGTAATCCTTCGCTGCCATCGGATGAGCAGAGTCCGGCGCACTGGTTTAATACGGCGGCGTTCGCGCAGCCGGCTGTGGATACGCTTGGAGATGCGGGACGTTACGTGGGCCGGTCGCCTGGCGCGGCGACGGTGGACTTCGCGATGATGAAGAATTTCCAACCACTCGACCGGATCCGGGTGCAATTTCGCGCGGAATTTTTCAATTCGCTGAATCATCCGAATTTCAACGTGCCGAATACGAGTTTCGGATCGGCGGCGTTTGGGACGATTACAAGTATTATTTCGACTCCGGCTCCGGGGCGGGTGATTCAGTTGGGGCTGAAGATTTATTTTTGAGGTGGTGGGGTTGGCAGGCGGAGGAGGGCGTGCGCCCGACTGTTTCAGAGGACTGGGGAGTTGTTGCCCAGGAGGGCTTCGCGGACGATTTTGATGGGCGCGCCACCTTGCTTCAGGAATTCGTCGTGGAAGCGGAGGAGGGGCTGGTGGTAATCCTGGCGGAGTTTCATGATTTGTAGTTTGCCGAGGGTGTAATAGAGGTACGTCGGGTCAGAGGTGCCGCGTTTGGTTTCGCGTTCGCCGTTGGCGCGCATCTGCATGCCTTCCTTCACGAAGAAGTCGACTGCCCTGCTCGATGGTCATTTTGCCGGTATGCATCTCAATGCCGACGATGTAGCGCGCGTTGCGGAGGAGCGCGTCCTGCAGCTGGCCGAGGCGCAGCTTGAGGTCGCCGTTGCCGTAGCCTTCGTCGAGCATCATCTGCTCGCAGTAATGGGCCCAGCCTTCGACATTCGAGTTGGCTACAGCAGCTTGCGCGTCTTTGACTGCACCTGCTGGAGCCACAGGAACTGGATGTAATGTCCGGGGAAGGCTTCGTGGATGGCGGTGCTGATGATGGTGCCGCGGTTGAAGCCTTTCCATATGCTCTTCCACCTGCGCGGGTGTCCAGTTGGGTTCGGGCAGGGTCACATTGAAGAAGGCTTCCTTGGCCACCTTTTCGTACGGCCCAGGCGTGTCCATGGAAGCGGTGGTGAGGGCGCGTTCGAACGGCGGAGTCTCCTCCACGATCGGCAGCACCTGCGACGGAACAGTCACGATGTGATGCTGCTCGATGTAGCTCCGCAAACCGCCCAGGACATCGCGAAAAGCCTGCAGCAGTTTGTCGGCGGGTGGATGGTCCTTCTCGGCTTCATCGAGAATCTGGCGGGGCGTTCTTTTGGGGTCGATGGAAGCTGCTACTTCGCGAAATCTTTTCTGGTTGCGGCGCAGGTCTTCATAGCCGATGGCGAGCAGCCGGTCGAGGGGCGTATCGACCATTTCTTCGTAGAGAAGCTTTTTGCTGTAGTTTTCCGCGCCTAAGCGGAAATCGCCGTGAGCGCGGGGCAGGAGATCTGATTTCATCCAGGCTTCGTAGGCGATCAGGGCTTTGATTACGGCTTCGTTAGAGTCATGGAATTCAGCCAGGAGTTTTTTGTCGGCGACTTTGTTGAAGGCTTGGGGGACGTCCTTCTGAAAGAAGCTGATATTGCCGGGCATCTGTTCGATGGCGACATCGACATAGACTTTGGGCGGGTTCTTGATGTTGGCGCGGGCGTCGACGAACACCTGGAGCATCAGCTTCTCCCGGGCGATGAGGGAGCGGAGGCGGTCGGGTTGAGGCGCGAACTGCCGGCTCATGATGGTGAAGGCGCTGGCCGTGATGCCGCTTGAATAGACGTCGGGATTCTTCTCCCAGAAGCGGATGTTTTCGAGCGCGAGAAGGGTCGCGTGGATGTAGGAAAGCAGCATCTGACGATCGCCGCGGGCATAAGGGTCGAGGGTCGCAGGGTTGACCTTCTGGATTTCGGGCTCGAATTTCCGCAGCGCAGCGCATTGGGCGTCGACGAAGTTCTTGTGGGAGTAATTTTCCAGCTGAGTGTCGTACTGATGGAAGCCGGCCTGGGTACCGTTGGTGGGCTGGAAGTTGAAATAGGCGTTGTTAAAGAAGTCGTCAACCAAGGAGTCGAAGGTTGCTGCCGGTAGCATGATGGCGTTCAGGATGATGACAAGAATAAGGCGGATCATTCTAAACCTTCGAGGCGATCGAAGACGCGTTTGACTTCGTCGAGCGGATGCTCCAAGCCGGGCACTTCCTTGAGTTCCAAGAGAAGGGGGTACTGATCGGGACGGCTGCGGAGAAGGCGCATGGTCTTGTGCCAATCGATGGTGCCGCCCTCGGCGGTCAAAGGGAAGAGATGCTTGTCCTCTTTCCCGTTGTTGTCGTGGATGTGAGTGGAGCGAATGCGGTCCTTCATCAATTCGAATTCGTGCTCGACGCCCTCCATGATGTTGGCGTGGCCGACATCGAAGACGAAGCCCATGTCGAGATGAGTGACGCCGAGGAAATAGCGCAGGCGGTCGGCCGAGGAGAGCCCGTTGGGAATATTTTCGAGCAGGAGTTCGACGCCGCGCTGTTTGCCGAAACTGCGCAATTCGTCGAGCGAAGAGAAGGCGGCTTCGACGGCCCAATCACTGAACTCCTGCTCCGGCGCACCCAGATGCTGTACGGCATACTTGAGCGGCACCGCCTCGGCGATCTCGAGTGCGCGCTTGATCTCGTCGACAGTTTTGATGCGCTCGGCCTTGGTGCGGCCGGAGATATTCAAGACGGACTGCGGTCCGGAGCGGCCCCAATATTCATCGTCGAACATCGGGAGATGGATGGAGTGCAGCTTCAGTTCGCTGTCGCGGAACCAGTGGCCCAGTTCAGCGATCTGGGATTTGTTCTGATAGTCGAGGTGTTGGCGCGCACAAAAGATCTCGACGGCTGGAATGCCAGCAGCCTGGATGCGGCTCAGGGTAGCGACGGTCAGCCGGTGGTTAACAAATAGGTGTGTGGAAAGAACTCGCAACATGATTATGGTCCGCTAATGCCCTTTGGCCGTGGCTTCGACGCGTCCGTCTGGAGCTCGTTCGAGAATGCCAGCGGCGGGTGCTTCGGTTCGCGCAACGATGGCAGCGATTTCGCCGATGTAGGTGCGCGATTGGACGACTTTATATCCTATGGATTGTAGCAACTCAATAGTATCCGGCGAGATCCCGAACTCCATGCGGATTTCGCCGGGCATCCACTGATGATGGATGCCGATGCCTTCGAGGATGCCGGGCATCTGGAGGATCCCAGCGCCGCCGGAATCAGGTGGAGGGGAGGAGATGACGCCAAAGCCGCGATCGGTTCCGGTGAGGGTTCCCCCGGAGGGATGCGTGACTGCCAGCGCAAAGGCCACCGCGAGGGCCGCATCGATGGCATTGCCTCCGGACGCAAGCACGGGATCTCCGACATCGGTCGCATGGGTTTCGCGCGCGACTACCATGGTGTGACGGGCGTGAACCGGCTGCCGGGCACAGCAAGCGGAAGCGAGAAGCAGCGCGGCGCTGACCACTTTGCGCATAGTTAGTTGATTTTATCAGTACGCGATACGATGAGGCGTATGACCGACGGCCGGGCTTGGGTGATTGTGGGGGCGATCGCTGCGTTCGGCGGATCGATTTTCTCCGGCTTCCATTTTGACGACTACGGCATGCTGCAGGATCCGGCGATTTTCCTGCGCGGCGGCTGGTGGCGATGCTGGAGTCTGACGCAGACGCGACCGCTGACATGGTTCTCGTTCTGGCTGAATTATCAGGTCAGCGGGCGGCAGCCGATCTTATGGCACGCCGTAAATGTGGCACTCCACGTTGCTTGCGCACTGGTTCTTTACCGGCTGCTGCGCCGTGTGCTGCCCTCTGTTGCGCTCTTCGCGGCGCTACTTTTCGCGGTGCATCCGATGCAATCGGAAGCGGTGGATTACGTATACGCACGCGCGATTTTATTGTGCACGCTCTTCAGCCTGCTCGCGATAGAAGATTGGACAAGGGACGGTTCGTGGAGGACCGTAGGGTGGTTTACGCTAGCGGTGCTGTCAAAAGAGGAATGCGTTACTCTCCCGGTGCTATTGGCTCTCTATTCAGTGTGGCGGGGAGACGCAGGAAAACGAGTTGCTCCGCTCGCTGCGATGGGAGGGATCTCGCTGCTGGCGGGGCTGCGCGTGGTGGCCGTGATTCAGGCTACCGGAATGCAAAATATCGGAGCAAAGGCGGGGATTTCTCCGCTGGGGTATTTGTCGGAGCAGGGAATCGGGTTATTGCGGTATTTCGGTCTGCTGGTGTTTCCGTGGTTCTTTTCGGTAGATCCGCAGATCCCGAGTCCGGCTTGGGTATGGCGGGTGCTGGCTTGGGCAGTGATCCTCGGATTGGTTTTTGCGGCGGTGCGGCGGGTTCGGGAAGTACCGGCAGCCGCATGGATTCTGGCGGGGCTAATTCTGCTGGTTCCTAGTTCGTCTATCTTTCCTGCCGCGGATCTGGCAGCGGACCGGCGCATGTACCTTCCGATGATAGCCTTTGTCCCGGCAATGGCGTTGCTGCTACCGAGGTCGCGATGGATGATCTTCGTGGTGGGTCTGTTCGGGCTGCTGTCGATGGAGCGAGCCTACGTTTGGGCGTCTGACGCGCGGCTCTGGGGGGAAGCGGCTGAGCAGGCTCCGGGTAAGCTGCGGCCGATTCTGCAACTGTCGCGTGCCGTGCCTCCGGAACAGGCGGTGTCGTTACTGGAGGACGCGGAAAAGCTGGCTCCGCAGAATCCGGAGATTCCGGCGGAATTGGCGCGGGTGGACTTAGAGTTGAACCGGCCGGGTGAGGCTTTGGGTGAGGCCGGGCGGGCGCTGGCGCTGATGCCTGGGGATGCGAATGCGCTGAACAATAGAGGCGCGGTTTTGCTGGCGATGAAGCAGACGGAGATGGCCCGAAACGATTTTCTGGCGGCGCTGAGGGCGGATCCGTGTTTAGAGGAGGCGCGTCAGAATTTGGAGCGGTCGGGGGGTGTGCCGGGGGATGCACCCGGGTGTTCGCGGTAGGGATTGGGGTGGCCAAGGAAGGCACGGCCTCTGTTGAACCGTCGACACCGGCAGTTCGACGAGTGCATCCGCGTGTCCTCAAAGCAGGGTTATCTCAGCAACTCGCGAAACACTCCCGGGCAGCCGTCACGGTGCATTCAATTTCTGCGTCGCCGTGAGCGGTCGAGACGAAGGCTGCTTCGAATTGTGAGGGAGGCAGATAAATTCCGCGCTCCAGCATGCCGTGAAAGAATTTCTTAAAACGCGCGGTGTCGGCTCTCTTGGCCGACTCGTAATCGGTAACCGGCTGGTCGGTGAAGAACCAGGTAAACATGGAGCCGACACGATTCACGGTGATTCCGGACGGCGCGGCGTCGGCCAGGCGCTGGGCATTTCGGTCGAGTTCCGCGTAGAGCCCGGGATTGGCTTTTATGTAACGCAGCATGGCGATTCCCGCGCTGACAGCCAGGGGATTTCCGGACAGAGTTCCGGCCTGGTAGATGGGGCCGAGCGGCGCGATGTGAGTCATGATATCGCGTGCGTCCGCCATAGGCTGCGATGGGTAAGTCCTCCGCCGATGACCTTGCCCATCGTGGTGAGGTCAGGCGTGATGCCGTAGAGCTGCTGCGCTCCGCCGGGAGCGACGCGGAAGCCGGTCATCACCTCGTCGAAGATGAGGAGCGCGTTATATCGGGTGCAGAGTTCGCGCAGCCCACCGAGATAACCTGGCAGCGGGCGGAACACAGCCCATATTGCCGACGACGGGCTCGACGATCACCGCCGCGATCCGATCCCCGCGTTCACGGAAAGTTGCTCGACCGCTTCGACGCTATTGAAGGGGAGGGCTATCGTGGTGTCGCTGAAACCTTTGGGCACGCCGGGAGAATCGGGAAGACCTAACGTCGCGACTCCGGAGCCCGCCTTGACCAGGAGGGAATCCACGTGGCCGTGATAGCAGCCCTCAAATTTAATGGTGACGTCACGGCCGGTAAAGCCGCGCGCGACGCGCAGGGCGCTCATCGAAGCTTCGGTGCCGGAATTGACGAGCCGAACCATCTCAACGGAAGGGACGAGATCGCGAATGAGTTCGGCGAGCTCGATTTCGCGTTCGGTGGGCGCGCCAAAGCTAGTGCCGATTTCGAGCGCCAGTTCGATGGCCTCGATGACGGCGGGATGACGGTGTCCCAGGAGCAGCGGGCCCCAGGAACAGATGTAGTCGATGAACTCGTTGCCATCGGCGTCCCAGAGCCGGGGTCCCTGGCCGCGTGCGATGAAGGGGGGCGTTCCGCCGACGCTGCGGTAAGCGCGGACGGGCGAATTGACGCCGCCGGGAATGGATGTTTGGCTCGCTCGAACAGCTGCTGAGATATGCGCTGATTCACGCGACGCTATCCTTTCGGGGGACCATCCGGCCGAAGCCGAAGCTGCCGAGAACCTCGAACACACTGCCGTTCAAATTGCGCAGGAGGCGGCCCTTGAGGCCGATGTAATTCTGGGTACCCGAGAAGAGGTCTTGCATGACATCGCGAAAAGTGGGACTGCGGCGAGTGAATTGAATCATACGCGCGGGAACTGTTCCGAATAGACATTTGCCGCGGAAGACGCGGTGGGCGAGGCGGGAACCGAGTTCCAGATCGGCGGCGAAATCCCGGCGAAGCAGCCAGCGATAGGCTTGTTCAGTCCTCTCGGCGGCTTCGTTCAGGAGGGTGCGGGTCGCGAGGTCTGCCGAGCGCATTGCGTAGTAGAGGCCTTCACCGGTGATGGGGTCGACCAAGCCGGCGGCGTCCCCGACGGCCATCCAACCATCGCCGGCGACGCGATTGTTTTTCCAGGCAGGTGTTTGGAGGCAAGGGAGGAGGTGGCTGTAAAAAGTGGAGCCTTCCCGTTTGATGCCGTGCACTTGCATATAGTGTTCCAGCTCTTTGCGAAGCTCCGCGGCCGTCATGCCTTTCCCGCAGATGCCAACCGAGAGATGGCCAGGCCGCGGAAACACCCAGATATAGCCTTCCAGCTTGTCCAGAAACTGGATGTCGATTTTCTCCTGCGTTCCCGGAACAAAATAGCCCAAGGCAGTCATGGCGTCACGGGGAGTGAGGGTGGTCCCGGCGCTGCGGAGAGGATTGCGGGCTCCGGTAGCGACCATACAGAAATCCGCATCGATGATGCCTGACTTGGTGCGGAGTTTCCAGCCGGAGGCGCAGCGGTTCATTTCGGTGATACGCGTCTTTTCGAGTTGCGCGCCTGCTTTTTCGGCCCTCGTCAGCAGCATCTGATTCAAGTCGAAGCGAGAATAGATCACCAGAGGATCCCGCAGATGCAAGTT
>CAVZRE010000088.1:0-29416 GCA_963777595.1 Terriglobia bacterium | reverse complement strand
GCAATCATGAACTTTCTTTTGTTTTCCTTCATAGCATTCTCCTGTTCCTGACTTGATTCATCGGGCGCATGACTTCGCCAGTTAAGTAGCCCCGGAGCATCGCACCCCAAGGCCCTCCCAGAACTGTACGTCAGCGTCTCCACTCCTACAGTTCCTATGGTGATCAACCGACTACGCTGCTGCTCCCAAAGCGCAAGCGGGTCGGGCTGACGATCGATATCTGAATCAGCCAAGTCCAGGCTCGACTCGGCGATTGCGTCGCGCTGACCAAAGCGAAAACTGAAGAACAACCAGTCACTCCTCCTAGCGAAGTGCCTTTCTCACGCTTCAGCTGACGTCTACCTCCTGCAAATGACTCATTTAGGTGCGTTCAGGGGAGTGTCTATTCGTGGACAGGAGAACTGCACGAACCGGATCAGTGCTTCAGAGACGAGGCCGGCGTAACAAGCCGGCTTCTACAAATAAAGACAAACGAGAGCCTCGGTCCCGAATTATTGCGTGGATTGACGGCGAAAGTCAAGCAAATTCTGCGCCTCGTCGATCATGGCCGGCTGCGACCGTGCGCTCGATACTCTATCAAAAGTTTGGTCAGTCGCTGCACGATTTCAGGGTGATCCTTGTACAAATTGTCGGCTTCACCGCGATCCTTGGACAGGTTGTAGAGTTGCCCTGGCGGGAGGCTCGGATCCGGTTCGCCCATACCTTTCACTTTCCATCCGGAGGTCGTCCGGCCAAGCTCTTCGAGACGCATTCCGTAGTGCTTAAAGTATTCCGTGGTCGCGCCACCTGAGCCGCGGCCGAGAATGAGAATCCAATCGCCCTCGCGCACCGCCAGCATTCCCGTGTAGCTTGCCATTATAACGGCCCCGCCGCGCACCGGCTTATGGGTGGTGTCGCCCAGCAGCGCGGGAAGAATGTTGAAGCTATCGGGTCCGGCATTCGCCGGTAAGTCAATGCCGACCGCGGCGGCAGCGGTGGCCATGAAATCCACCAGGCAAATCAACTCATCGGACCGCGAGCCTTCCTTAATCTTCCCCGGCCATCGAGCCAGGAAAGGAACACGATGACCGCCTTCCCAGGCATCCGTCTTCTGCCCAAGCAAATCGGCGTTGACCCGGTGGCCCATGTCATAGGCCGGGCGCGAATAGAGTCCGCCATTGTCGCTCGTCACGATCACCAGAGTCTTGTCTGCGACGCCGGCCCGGTGCAGCGCGGCGAGTACTTCGCCGACCGACCAGTCCAGTTCGCGAATAAAGTCGCAATAAACGCCGCACGCGCTTGTTCCCTGAAAGCGCGGATTCGGCGTATAGGGTGCGTGCACGTTATCGGTCGCAAAGTAAAGGAAGAAGGGTTGCTCCTTACTGCGCTCGATAAAGTTGACTGCTTTGCCTGTCAGCGTCATCGCCAGATCTTCAGCCTTATATCGGGCTGCCGTTCCACCGTACATCACGCTCGTTTTGTTATCCGGTCCAAGCCGAATGGGGTCTTTGGGATCGAGCCCTACGACGCGATGATTTTCCACGTAGACGTAGGGGGCCTGACCGTTGGTCACCGGATACCCGAAATAATAATCAAACCCGACTTCGAGCGGCCCCGGCTTCAGTTCGCCGTTCCAGTCGGGGAAGTCCCTGCCGAAACCCAAGTGCCATTTGCCAATACAGGCGGTCTGATATCCCGCGGATTTCAACATCGAGGCGACAGTCATCCGTCCTTCCTCAATCAGCAGCGGGTCATGACCAAACAGGGTGTCGACTTTCAATTGCGTCCGCCAGCAGTAGCGTCCCGTCAGGATGCCGTACCGGCTCGGCGTGCAGACCGCCGATGGAGCATGCGCGTCTGTAAACAGAACGCCCTCGCGCGCGAAACGATCAATGTTCGGCGTCTCGACTTTGGTCGCGCCATAACAGCTAAGATCTCCGTAGCCAAGATCGTCGGCGAGAATCAGCACGATGTTCGGCCTGTCGCCGATTGCGGCGGCTAACGATGACTCCGCTATCGTGGCAGGCATGAACCGGTTATGCAGCCACAAGGCCGCCGCGCCCAGATCCCGCACAAATTTTCGCCGATTCATTATTGTCTCTCAGGTAATTGGTTGCGGCGACTCCGATGTCGGTCTCCCGGCAACCGGCGGACTTTCAACTCATAGGATTATATCTTCGCTGAAGGCAGAGTTGCTTAGCGACATCCTGCTCGTGGAGCCAGCCCGCCTGGGAGACGAGTGAAGGGAGGCCTGCAAATTTTCCCGTGACCGCCGATCTTAAGGTAATCTGAAGACCATGAAAATGACTCGGATCGGCTTGTGGTGCGTTTCCCTCTTGACATCGCCGGTGTTCGCGCAGAACCAACCGATCGTGCTGCGAGCGGGGAGGCTGCTGGACGGCAAAGGCGGCGTTCAACACAACGTCGCCATTATCGTCGAAAACGGGAAAATCCAGAAGATTGGCTCCGCGGTCGCCACAGCGGCATACGACCTGGGGAATCTGACGGTCCTGCCGGGGTTGATCGATACGCACGTTCATATTGCCTGGCATTTCGGCCCAGATGGGCGTTACCAGCCCCACGACGACTCGCCGGCAAACGCGCTCGGCTATACGCTCGAAAATGCATATGTGACCTTGATGGCCGGGTTCACCACGGTGCAAAGCCTGGGCAGTTCAATCGACGGAGCAGCGCGGGATACCATTCATCGTGGGGTTCTGCCCGGGCCCAGAATTCTCACGGCCCTGCGTCCACTTAGCGACTCCAGACAGACCCCCGAGCAGATCCGCGAGTACGTCCGAAAGGTTGCCGCCGAGGGTGCTGATGTCATCAAAATTTTTGCTTCCAAAAGTATGCGCGATGGCGGCGGCCGCACGCTCAGCAAGGAACAACTTCTCGCCGCTTGCGGGGAAGCCAAAGCCCGTGGCCTACGTTCGGTAGTTCACGTTTACGATCCGGAGGCGATCCGCGACGTCGTGGAATCCGGCTGCACCACGGTGGAGCATGGAACGCTGGCCAATGATGAAGCGCTCCAGCTGATGGCTTCGCACGGAACCTTTTTCGATCCGACGGTCGGGTTGGTATCGCAAAACTATCTGGCTAATCGGACACGGTTTGAAGGAATAGGAAACTACACGACTGCAGGTTTTGCGTCCATGGGGGATAACATTCGAATTGGCCTGACCATGTTCAAACGGGCGCTGACAATCAAGGATCTTAAGCTCGTCTACGGAACCGATGCGGTGGCGGGCGCGCATGGACGCAACATCGAAGGGCTGATCTACCGGGTGAAGGAAGGCGGCCAAGATACCCGGTCGGCTATTCTCTCCGCCACGTCGCTGGCAGCCGAATCGCTCAGACTTGGAACAACGATCGGCTCCCTGGCTGCCGGCATGGAGGCCGACATTATTGCCGTGGACGGCGACCCGCTCAAAGATATCGAATCGCTGCGGCGAGTCGTGTTCGTGATGAAAGGCGGCAAGGTGTTTAAGAACGTGCCCGCTGCCGTTTTGGGGCCCAAATCCGCCACAGCCAGCACTCCCTAGCTTTCGCTACTTCGGGAACACGATCGGCAATGCTTTCTCATCAGTGAACATGCATCTCGCATTGTGTCCGCACTCAGGAATCACGACCGCTTCCTGATGTCCGCCGAGTTTCTCTCTGAGATATCTGGTAAAAGCGAGGCCGCGCGCCAGGCGGGTGGGTCCTTGCGCCATCGCCGGGCAGGAACTGTCGAAACCGCCCAGCGGCAGGATATCTATTTCGCCCAGGAGATAGGTCGTGGGGCGCGAAGCAAGTTGCTTTTTCAACTGGTCGTCCGTGAGCCGCGCCGTGTAGCCGCCGCGATGTTGAAATCCATACGGCCACTGATCGTATGTCGTACAATTACGGGCGTCGCCAAACGCGCGAAAAACTGCGGCGGTACCGGTTGCCGGTGTACCGGCACGGCTAGCCTGCGCAGGCGTGAGGGCTGGAACATAGCCGGGCGCCCCCGCAGTCACCGGCCAATCCGCAGCCGTGGGCCGGGTGTTATCCGGGTAAGCATAACTAGAAGGGTTGGCGACGACGTAAGTCACTGGCACGCCCAACGTCTCATGTACCTGGTTGGCCATTTCGTAACGGTGGACGAACTGACCGCCGGCCGAATGTCCGGCCACTACGATGTGCCTCAGGTTGGGAAAAGTCTCCTTACGGGCGAGCTTCCGCAGCAGTTCATCGACAAAATCGAAGGAAGTAAGCTTATCGTTTCCGATTGCCGGGCCGCCGGCGCGCCAACTGTCTCCGCTGCAAGTGTAACTCACCTCATTGGGCGCAAGTTGATCATGGCAATTTCCATCGTTAGAAGCAATCCGTGGAGCAATCACGACAGTATCTTCCAGGGCATTTGCCAGAAATGCCGAGGCAAGGGCATTGCGGAAATAGTTGTCCGCGTCGCGGCCGGTGCCGTGAATCATTATCATGGCGCGCGTAATTCGCTCATTGCGCAGATTCAGCGAATAAGTCCGGTAGACCATGGATCGCGCGGGGCCGCCGCCGAGGGTCAACCACTCGGTACAGGTTGAATTCGCCGTGATGCAGGGAATAGCAGCCCAGGCGGGGGCCAGCGCAACACAAACTACGAGCATCAGTCTGAGCATTCTCCCAATTACAACGGCACTTGGGGCGGTTTGTCAACGACGACGCCGCGGAACTGGACCGCTGCGCGATTCTCGCCGAGGGGAAAGTCTGGCCGCCTTGGGTAGGACAGAATGCGAGGCATCGGGGCTCGCCTCAACATTGCTATAAGCCTCCGTCCCGTCTCCTGCAGCATAAGCAGGGAGCGCCCCGCTATTATCCTGGCTCGATGTTTCCCTTACGCCTGTGCGAAACTGAAAGCTCACACTCCCGTCTAAAGTTTTGAGACTCCTTCATGACTAAACTGATATGCGCGGCGCTTCTCGCGGCCGCGGCGGTGCTTTACGCCGCCGGCCCCCTCCACATTCCGTTTAAAGAATACAAACTCGATAACGGCTTGCGTGTGATTCTTTCCGAAGACCACACCGCGCCAACCTATTCCCTGGCTATCACTTACGATGTTGGTTCGCGTGACGAGAAGGCTGGCCGCACCGGTTTCGCCCATCTATTCGAACACATGATGTTCCAAGGCTCGGAGAACGTCGGCAAGGGCGAACACTTCAGCCTCATCGAGAACAACGGCGGCGTTTTCAACGGCACAACCAGCGAGGATCGCACTAACTATTTCGAATCCCTCCCGGCCAACCAACTGGACCTGGGGCTCTTTCTGGAAGCCGATCGGATGCGCGCGCTAGCCGTCACTCAGGCCAATCTCGACAATCAGCGCAATGCCGTGCAGGAGGAGAAGCGTCGCGGCCAGGACAACCAGCCTTACGGGGAGACAATGGATACGGTCAATGAAACGGCCTTCGATAACTTCGCCTATAAGCACTCCACCATCGGCTCCATGGAAGATTTGAATGCGGCCACTCTGCAGGACGTACAGGCTTTCTTCAAACGTTATTACGCCCCCAACAACGCGGTGCTGACCCTGGTCGGCGATTTCCAGTCCGCGGACGCGCTCGCCAAGATCAAGAAGTATTTCGGAGCCATTCCCGCGCAGCCCGCTCCTCCGAAGCCGGACGTCTCCGAGCCGGAGCAGAAAGGCGAGCGGACCAAGACGATCCAGGATAAATTTGCGCAGGTCCCGCGCATCGACATCAGCTACAAAGCGCCTCCCAGCAATGAGCAGGACTTCATCGCCCTCGACGTGCTCGGCGACATTCTTTCTACTGGTGAATCCTCGCGGCTCTATCAAAAGCTGGTCAAGGACAAGCAGCAGGCGCTGCAGGTCTTTGAGTCGTCCAATGGACATCGCGGACCCGGTCTGATCATGTTTATCGCGTTTGTGCGCCCCGGAGTCGACCCAGTCGAAATTGAGAAGTCGCTGAGCGCAGAAATCGAGCGCGTCAAGACAGACGGCGTGACGGACCAGGAACTCGAGAAGATCCGCATGCGCGACACCCGGCAGAACATCGTGGGGCTGCAGAGCACGATGAGCCGCGCCATGCAATTAGGCCAATACGCCGTCTACTTCAACGACCCCAACATGATCAACACTTTGATCGACAAGGTGCAGAAAGTTACGAAAGAGGATATTCAGCGCGTAGCGCGCCAGTATCTGGTGGACGCTCACAAAACCGTCGTGATCACCATGCCGCAGGAGCAAAAGTAACATGTCCCGATTGATTCCCTTCGTGCTCGCGTCCGTCTTTGCCTCCGGCTCTCTGCTGGCGCAGCAGCCGCAGGATAACGATAAGGGTATTTCGCTGAGTCAGGTGGAACGTAAGAATAAGGCGCCAGTCTCCAAAGAAATGCTCAAGGTGAAGCTTCCCAAGCCGGTGGAAGCCAAACTGGACAACGGCCTGACCGTTTTGATTTTGGAGAATCACAAGCTACCTTACATTTCCATGAGCCTGTTGATTGAAGGGGCCGGCGCGATCGATGAACCGGCCGACAAAGCCGGACTCGCAGCCGCCACGGCCGCCCTCCTCTCCCAAGGCACAGCCACGCGAACCAGCCGACAGATTGCCGAAGATGTGGATCTGTACGGCGCGGCTCTTCGCGCCTCTTCGGGCTTTGGCAGCAATGATACAGATATCTCTATTTCCGGCCTGAGTCAGACTTTCGACAAATGGTTCGGCCTCTTTACCGATGTTCTGCTCCACCCTTCTTTCCCCGACGCGGAACTCAAGAACTACCGGCAGCGCGCGCTCATCAGCCTCAAGCAGCAGCGGGGGCAGCCAAGTTTCCTCGCTTCCGAGCAATTCAATCGAGCAGTTTACGGAGTGTTTCCCGCTTCCGTGGTCTCCGCCTCGCCCGAGTTCCTGCAGGCCATGAAACCCTCGGATCTGAAAGAATGGCACGATGACCGTTACGTGCCGCAGAACGCCATCCTGGGAATCACCGGCGACGTGAATCCCAGCGAGACGATCGCGATGTTGAAAAAATCCCTCGCCGGCTGGAAGCGCACCAGCTATGAGAAAAAGCTCCCGCCGAGCCCGCTCGTAGTCGATAAGAAGCACGTTTTCCTGGTGAATCGTCCGGGGTCCGTGCAAACCAATATCGTGATCGGCAATATCGCGATCGACCGCCGCAGCCCGGATTATGTGGCCATGCGGGTTACCAATCAGATTTTGGGAGGCAGCACCGCCGCCCGTCTTTTCATGAAACTGCGTGAAGAGAAGGGCTATACATACGGGGCCTACAGCACGTTTACGCCGCTCGGGTTTGCAGGTCCCTGGCGGGCATCATCCGAGGTTCGCACCGACGTGACCGAAGGTTCGATGATCGAATTCTTCAAAGAGCTGAATCGCATCCGAACAGACCAGACTCCCACTGCGGAACTGGAGGAAGCCAAACGTTCCCTGGTCGCGGCCTTCGCGTTATCGCTTGAAAGCCCAGGGCAAATCCTCCAGTATGCGATTACCCAAAAGCGCTATGGCTTGCCCGCCGATTACTGGGACACGTATCCTGAAAAGATCGCAGCAGTAACTGCAGCGGATGTGATGCGGACGGCCAAAAAGTACATCAATCCTGACAACGCGCAGATCGTCGCGGTAGGGGATGCCGCTAAAATTAAAACAATCATGGAGAAGTACGGTCCGGTAACCGTGTACGATACCAATGGCAAGGAGATTTCCAACTGAGCTGCGACCTTGAGGAAACGATGATCCAATTATGAAAGTTGATCTGGAAGGCGTAACGCTCCATCTCGCGCACCCGGACGAACTGCCGGTCCGTTGGGTAGGACAGGACGAGCTAATGCGCCAGCTCCTCGCCGCCTGGCTGGTGGTTAACGATCAGGACTTGCCTATGAATCCACGGCTGCTGGGCAAGCCTGGTGTCGGGAAGACCACGCTCGCTTATGCCGCAGCCAAACGCATGGGACGCGATGCCTACATCCTGCAGGCAACCATGGATACGCGCCCCGAGGACCTGCTCGTCACACCGGTCATCGAAGGCGCCGGGCAGTTGCGCTACGTAGCGTCGCCCCTGGTGTCGGCGATGATCATGGGAGGTGTCTGCATCCTCGACGAAGGGAACCGCATGAGCGAGAAGAGTTGGGCCAGTCTCGCGCCGCTGCTTGATAATCGCCGTTATGTGGAATCGGTTGTCGCCGGAGTGAAGATCAAGGCGCATCCTCATTTCCGCCTCGTTAGCACGATGAATGACGACGCGTCCACTTTCGAGCTTCCCGAATACATTCATTCGCGACTGCAACCGCAGATCTTCATCGACTTTCCCGAGCGCGACGAAGAATACCAGATCCTGAAAGAGAATCTCCCCTTCGCCGAAGACCGCATACTCACATACGTCACTGAATTCCTGCAGGCGGCGCACGCGGCCGACGAGCGTTACACCGCTCGCGACGGTATTAATATCGCGCGCTTTGCCATCAAGCTGAAGAGTCTTGCGACCGAGAAAAGCCACGAGCAGATGGCGCTCGAGACAGCGGTAATCGAAACTCTCGGCGAGGAAGCGCTTCGCTATGCCAAGCGAAACCGTCCCGTCCCTTCCTGAAGATTTCGGCAGCCTGCGCCGGGGCCGGTTCACCTACTTCCCGGTGGCGCCCGGACGCATGGAATTCGCCATTGCGGTTCGCGAAGCCATCCTCCGCGACCGTCCGCAGGTAGTCGCGGTGGAACTGCCGTCAACGTTAGAAGAGTCGTATCTGTGGGCGATCCGCCGCTTGCCGCAGATTTCGGTCATCTTTTACGCTGACGAACGGAAAACAGTCCATAAGGGCGACGAACAAGAGGGCGACCAGGCCATCTATGTTCCGGTCGAGCCCTGCGATCCTTTTACCGAAGCCATTCGAACCGCCCGTGAGACCGGCGCGCAAGTCGAGTTCATCGATCCGGATCTTGGCGAGCGTCCGCACCTGCCGGATGCCTATCCGGATACCTATGCGCTGCGGCATATAGCAGTCGACAAATACGTCGAAGCTTATCGGGTTTACCCGCAGCCGCGTTCGGAGGAACTGGAGCGGCACGCAGACGGCATCGCCTGGAAACTGCAAGGCGCCGATCCGTCAGCCAACGTGATGGTGGTGTTGTCCCTGAATCTGGTTGACCCCGTGCTGGACGCGATGGAGCGTCCCCAGGCGCAGCCCATGGCGCGCCGCAAACGGGACGGTATTCAGCTGGTGAACCCGCATCCGGGCTGTCTCGCGGAAGTAACGCTCGAATATCCCTTTCTTCAGGCCCGCTACGAAGAATTCAGGCAAGCCATGACTGACAGTGCCCGCATCGACCGGCGTCATGTGCAGCTTGCGGTATTTCGCGAATCGGAGAAAGGGTACGAGAAAAATGCCGGAGAGCGCGTCGCCCACTGGCAGCGCCGCCTGCTCGGGCGCTTCACTCGCAACCTTGCCCTAACATCCAACGCGCTGACGGCTTCGCTGTTCGACTTAACCGTCGCGGCGCGCTCGATTGTCGACGACAATTACGCTTGGGAAGTCTGGGAAACCGCGTCGCGCTATCCTTACCAGCGAGAGACAGGCGATGCGCCGACCATGCATATCTCCGGCGAGGAAGTCTGGCTGGATACGCGCAAGATCCGGCTGCGGCGCCGCCTCCCCAGCGCCAAGCGGCGCCTGCGCCCGATCGGCCTGAAGCCGCGGAAGAAGGAGAAATATCCCGGCGAGTGGGCGCAACAACTCGACGGCAACAGCATCTGCTCCTACCCCCCGGAGGACCTCGTCATCGAGGATTATGGCCGGTTCCTCAAGAAAAAGGGAAAGAGCATCCTGTCGGAGGAACGCTCGCGCGTCGAGCCTTTCACGACTTCGCTGTTGGATGGGATTGATATTCGCGAAACGATCCGAAACTGGCACATGGGCCGCATTTACGTGCGGAGCTTTGGCAAAGTGCAGGGGGATGTAGGCTCCGTGATCGTCATCTTCGATGAAGATCGCGATGACCGCTATCCCTACATGACGACCTGGCTCGGCGAACACCAGAACGAATCGGACATGGCGTTCTATTCGACCAATCCCTTCGACAACATGGTGGGTCCGGGCATCGGCCGCGGGGAATATGGAGGGTTCCTGATGAGCCTTCCCGCTCGCCGCATGTATGATGTCTGGGGCGATCCGGATTATGAAATCGCCGAAAATAAGCCTGAGCGCCTGCTAATGGCCGGGCTCGATTATTCCATTCACCGGCACGTAGTCTATGTAGCCGCCAAACCGCCCCGCAGCATCTTCCGAACAATGGCCGGACGCATGGGCCGCACCATCGTGTATATCCCTATTGGTCAACTCTCGCCTGTCACCCTCAAGAAAATCCGCGTTGTTCATGTTCTCGACGGCTACGACAAAAGAGACATTGCGAAACAGTATCTATGGTAGAGCCGGTATTTTCCATCATTGGTTGCGGCGCAGAAAGACCGGATCGCCCACCCGATCGACGCGAGGCCGTGCACGGTAACTTCCCCGCACTACGCCAATAGCGCCGTACCAGAACGGCCGGAAACTGGACGCCACGCGCCGATGGATAACCGACGCGAGTCCGATTAGCGAACCTTCTTATCAGCGCACTTACGCTCGACTGCTGCCATTAACCGCGTATGGACGTCCGAAGGGATCGCATATTCCTTCATCCCCTTGAAGACCTGAATGGTCTTCTTCGTGGTATCGCATACCACCCAGCAATTGGGACACTCGGTAATATGCTTTTCCAACTTGGCACGCAACTCGGCGTCAGTTCTCTCGTCGAGGTAGTCAGTAAGTTCCTGCAGAAATTCTTTACATGTAAGCAAAGGCGTCATCCCCCTTGCGCTTGAAAAGCCGGGTTAACTTCTCGCGCAACTGTAACCGCGCGCGAAGCAGGCGGCTTTTCACTGCCGGAATCGACAAGCCCAAGGCGTCGGCCGTTTCTTCCGTTGACATCTCTTCTACGTCTCTCAACACGAATACCGTCCGGTAAGCCGGTGCGAGGCCCTGAATCGCATCGTCGAGGATCCCATTCAGTTCCTCGCGGGTATACTTTTGTTCGGGATTCTCATCCCACGTCGCGACTTCGCGGGTGACCGTGTCCTCACCCGTGTCAATCCCTTCATCCAGCGATACGGAGCGGTCGCTCTTGCGCTTCCGTAACTTCATTAATGCCTGGTTGACAGCAATCCGGACTACCCAGGTATAAAATTTGGAATTGCCCTGGAACTGGTCAAGGTGTTCATAGGCTTTGAGAAAAGCCTCTTGTAACACATCTTCCGCATCTTCCCGATTCTGTGTGATATGCAGAGCGAGACGGAAAATCTTGCCTTCATAGCGCTGAATCAGCTCGCTGAACGCTTTGAGGTCCCCTGTACGCGCGAGTTGTACCAGGGCTGTTTCGTCAGAAACTTCTGGCACCGGCCCTTGAGTTGCCATATCGGAGTAACTCCTATCATCCCATACGGAGTCGTCCGGCTTCAGAGATGAAGGAATTTGCGGAGGGGGCCCGAAATATCGTCCGTCGCCGACCGGGGCGGCCTGTAGCGAATAATTCATGCCTCCTTATCGATGTTTCGTCAGGAGCGGGGGATTCAGCAGACAGGATGGAGTGAAGGGATAAACTTTCATTCGTCCTACGGCGGGCGTCTTCCCCCCAGGGGCGGGGTACCAAGGGAATAGGTTCGAATTGCCGATTCGTCGTCAATTGTCCGGGGTGGGTCGGTCACTGAGCGCCACGGTCGGGAAGGTTAGCTACCTTTGCAAGTTGCGCTAAATGTGGAGCGAGACCTGTCGTCGGGAACGATCTGTGGACTGTCAACGCCGTCTTGTTGAACTTCAGCGCCCCTCCGAAACTCAGATGAAAGCCAAAGTCCGTCGAGCGCCTGACTCGAGAGTGCAAGGCCGCGGCCAATTCCAGACCGGTGAATTTGGACATGTTGGTTTCGATGTCGCTCGGGGCAACGGCATTCACATAGTTACGTCCCGGCCGAGCGCCGGCCCAATCCTTGGCAGCCGTTTCAATGGCTCCCTTTGTCGCAGCCGAGGCGGGAAGGGACGAGTACCAGTCTGTCCGGGTTAGCCCAGGGCCGGTCGGGCGGCAACAGATGAGCCCAGAACAATACCTGATCGGCACCGAAAAGCGGCAAGCGTTCCGGCACTGAAAAAATGGAGTGCGCACATTTGTGGCGAACACGTTGTCGAAATCTTCAAATCCGTCTTATCTGTAAGAGTGGTGAATGAAATCGGGCCGCGTAAAATCCTATAGAAAACCCCAGTTCTGTTACTGGGGAAACTGACGTTGTACTCCGTGCGGATTGCATCTAATCTCGGATTGCCGGCCCCAAGTGTCGCTAAGCCGAGGATTGGTTGTGATCCAAAATGAAGTCTGACAAGCTGATTCGGATTCTGAGCGTCGACGATCATGCTGTTTTTCGGGAAGGATTAAGTACGCTGATCGCGTCTCAGCCCGATATGGTGCTCGTAGCTCAGGCGGAGACGGGGGAAGACGGAGTGGCGCAATTTCGGATTCATCGGCCCGATGTCACTTTGATGGATCTCCGGTTGCCCGGCATGACTGGCACCGATGCGCTCACCGCAATTCTCGCCGAATATCCGGATTCCCGCGTTGTCATGCTATCGACCGAAGAAGGAGATGCAGAGATCGCGCGGGCGTTGCGGGCTGGCGCTGCAGGTTACGTTCTGAAAAGCGCGCCAAAAGGCGAACTCTTTGCCGTTATTCGAAACGTTCACGCCGCGTCGAAGTAGTTCCCGAGCGGCGGCTCCTCCTGAGGTTGACATTTCTTCAAAATAGAAGCCGCTGCACAAACTCGGATCGTCAGCGTAACCGGAGCCGGCGGTAATGATGCGCTGATTGCGATTCTGGGCGAGCTTCCGCGAGCTCGTATCGTGACTGCTCGCAACGACAGAAAGATGGTGAGATGCAGAAGGCAGTCCGCGCAAGCATTTCCGCGCACGTGCAGAGGGCAACTCCGGAGACGGAGTTTATGGTCGGCAATCCGCTCAGTTCAGGCAGGGCTCCGATACGTTCCTCCGGATGTAGCCAACAATCAGATCGCGAGGCGGCTGCCGATTGCGAAACGACTATCAATTGTCGCGTGTGCACCAGTTCATCTAGTCATCCTACTTAGTGAAGCGATGTAACGATGTTAGAAATCGGGGAGCAGGCTCGGAGGTAACCCGCTCCCCATTCCGATCCTCGGTCTTCGACCAGGATACGGAAATCATGCTCCTTCAATGAGGTGTGACGGGAAATCAGGTCTTCCGGCGTACAAAGTTTCACACGTTTTACATACAATTAGTGTTCACCGGAAACACCAGATTTGCCGAAGGCAACGTCTCCGACGATCACTGCCTGTCCAATACTGCGGAGAACGGCTCGCGCAGTGCACCGGAATCGAGGAGCAGCGCAACCTATTCGTCAGGCGGCTTTCGTCGCAGAGGTAACGCGGGGAAAATCGAGGTCGGTTTTCACCACGATGTTAAACAGGTTGATGAACGAGTTGACGCCGACACACGCGATGATCGTCACAATCTCAACGTCGCTATAGCCGGCATTCCGCAGGTCCGTCACCGGGTATTCGCCGCTGCGGAGGGTCAGCGCCCGTGCGAACCGCAGGGCGCACTCCGTTTTGCTGTCCGGGTCGCGTCCTGCGCAGATCGAGAGTATTTCCGCGTCATCCATTCCAAAGGACCGCGCACGTGCGGCTTGGAGCGCCAGCGAGTATTCCGATTGCTCGACCTGAGCGACGGTAAGCGCGATCTTCATGGCAAGCACATCGCCTAGCGCTCCTTCTTCGAATTCGCGATTGAAATCGAGATAGGCCTCCAATATGCCGGGCGCGTGCGCCATGGTCTTGAGCATGTTGGAAAGTCTGCCATGTTCCTTTGTAAGTGCGTCGATAAGGCGCCATGCGGGTCCGCTGATATCTTCCGGACGGACGGGTTGAATAGTCTGCATTTAGGTTCTCCTTGTGGCGACGGCTGACTTAAATGTTTGAGCCATCCCCCTCACTAAAAGTGACGCGGCGTTTGCAGCGGCTGTGGCCGAAGCTGCGAACGATTAACCAAAACTTTACGAACATAGATTGTCTGATGTTTCGGCGGTACCGCAGGCGGCTTAATCTTGGCTTAATCGCCAAACCGATATCATGCGGCTAGAGTCCAATCTGAGGTCCCACTGTGCAGCCTTATCACACAATCCTTCTGGTAGAGAATGATATCGAGCGCGCGCGTATCCTACGCGGGGCGCTCGCCGACGAAAACTATGCGGTACAAACCGCGGCAGATGGAAGAGCCGCGTTCGACCAAGCGCAACAAGGACGTTGCGCGCTCGTCGTCTTGAAGGCGAACCTTCCCGGACGCACCGGACTCGACATTTGTTGTGACATCAGGAAGGCCGGCATCGACATACCCATCATGTTACTGACTGCCGGAAGCACGGCAGCGGACCGGGTAAAGGGATTGAAAGTAGGAGCCGATGACTGTCTAACCATGCCGTTCGATACACGCGAACTCCTGGCCCGCGTCGAGGTCCTGCTGCGCCGCCCGGGCGGGCTGGGTCGCGTTCGCGAAAGAACATTTCAATTTAACGATGTAGAAGTCGATTTCGAGCATGCCGAAGTTCGTAAGGCGGGTCAGCCTGTCGCGCTGGCTGCGCGCGAACTCGACCTGATACGTTATCTTGTTCAACATCGCGGGCGCGTTGTTCCTCGCGAGGAGATCCTCAGTGAGGTATGGCAGTACAACACCGATGTCATCTCCAGGACGGTAGATGTTCATATCTGGTGGCTCCGCAGGAAGCTCGATCATCCCGACCTGCCGCAACATATTCAAACTGTCCGTGGAAGGGGCTACCGCTTCGTCGCATAGCGATTCATAGCTGAATTCTTTTGCTCAACTAGCACCACAATCGTAGCTGAAACCCGCAGATTGCTAATTAGGCTAACGGTAGGCACCCACCGGCGCTCGGGAATTCCGTGGGAGTGTACGTTCATAATGCCCGGAGCCGCCGTTCTGCGCTGGGGAACCGTTATTGGGAGAAGCTTCGCCGCGGAACGGGGTCAATCATGGCCGCGAGATTTCGCGAGCTGCGTTTCCATGCGGTGCAACAAACTCAAAATCGCGGGTGGCCGCCGGCTACGTCGGAGGAGCCTTGCCGCCTCGTTAAAAGTGGAAGCCACTCACCACCCGTTATCGGAAGAGGGGTTTTGGTTGGCGGTTCTAGTGAGGGCCGGGGCCACCACCATGTCCGCCGAAGCCGCCCTGACCGCCTCCGTTTCCGCCATTTTGAATCACGACTGTCGTCGAGCCTATCGTCAAAGAGGAAGCGTTTACGGACTCGATAGCCCCCGTCGAGGAACAGGCGCTCATGCTGGGCGAAGTCGTACCTGTGACTGAAAGGCTGGCGCCTGCCGTCAGCAAGGTAGTGAGGGTAGTACTGGAGGTGTGGCCGATTGACACGAAAATAGTAGAGGCGCTGGCCGTAAATAGAAAGCCGTCAATGGAACCGTCGCTTGAGTAGTTAAGTTGCTTAACTGTGCCAGAAGTTGGACCGTACGCGGTGGACGTACTCGTTGGCGCGGTATAGGTTGCTTTAGTGGTGTTATTGGTGAAACTGCTGACCTGTACAGATTCAAAGCCGGGCGTGGCCGTAATGGCCGTTCCGCTGTAGGTGACGCTATTGCCAACGACGCCGAGTGTCGACAAGCCGCCGCAGATATTCGAAGAAAATGTCAGTAGAACGCCGGTTCCAACGAGGAAGCCTTCGACTTCGCCGCCATTACCGTAGTTCAGTTGCGTAATGGTACCTGTCACGCTGGTCACCGTCGTACTTGTCGTGGCATCCGCTTGCTGTGCCCAAGTGCTGGGAGCTATGGCAGCCGACAACAGGCAAAGGGCTGCCGCGCCCAAAGTGATGGATCTTTTCATGTGTCTCCTTGATCTTTCGTGATAATTTACCGAGCACTGTGCTCGGGGCTGAGTAAGTTTCAGGTTTGCCCTCTCCGCGGGCCGGCGTTCGTGACGCGCCGAGCCGGAGTGAGTTCGAATGTACGGGCTATACTCTTGAGAACCCCTACCAGCGGAATAACAGCCGCAACATCTTGGACGGCAAACATCTCTGACCAATGATCATTTCTTGTTGCTGATTGATCGGGAATACTGATCACTCGTCACGTGGCCGTCCACCTCGCTTCGGCGACGTAATCCCGAACAAATCTCACAAACCGGTCCACGGGGCGACCGTTCAACCCCTGCCTTCGGTACACCATGCGGTAATCAACTTGAAAACCACCGGCCAATCCAACAAACCGTAGGCCTTCGTGGGCCATTGCCGACATGAAAGAAGGCAGAAAGGTGATCCCGACGCCTTCGCGGGCAAAATGGAGGCACTCATAGAGCGCACCGGTCTCCTGAACGATATTCGGTCGATAGCCGTGAGCCGCGCATATGTTCGCAAAGGTGTCGTGAAGGATGGGATCCACATCGCGACGCAACCAAACCACCGGCTCGCCGAGCAGGTCGTCTACGTTGAGCATGGCGACGCGCGCAAGTTTGTGGTCCGCCGCGATGACGGCCTGGATATTCTCCCTGAAAAGACTGACGTACTGAAAGGAAGAATGATCGACACGGCGAACGCCTCCAGGAAGAAACGCGCCATTCAGGATCCGCTTATCGAGCTCTTCCTTGAGGCACGACGCGTCACAGTCCGTGAACTGAAGGTCTGCCTCGAGAAACCCTTCCTTGCGCGCATTCGAGATGAGTGCGCCCATCCATTTGAGGTTCATCGCACGAGAATAGCCGAAGCGAACCGGGCCTACGAGGTCCGATTCGCACTCTCGGATCAGCTCCATCGTGCGTTCGATTTCTTTGATCAAGCGGCGGCCTTCTGCAACGAGAACACTCCCGGCGCCGGTCAATTCGACGGTCCGGCTGGTGCGCCTGAAGAGCCTAGCTCCAAGCTCGTTCTCAAGGCCTTTCAGGCTGCCGCTAAGAGCTGGTTGGGACAGATGAAGCCGTTGGGCCGCACGCCCGAAGTGTAGTTCCTCCGAGAGAACAAGGAGGCGGTGGATGCAATCGTTCAGGATCATGAGGTCTGCGCGAAGAAAAATTTACAACGAGAAACAGTGGGCACGAGATCGTCTTCTTAGCTGAGCTCTCACCGCCGATTCCGGACTGCCAGACGTATCGGGACTTTACTTACAAAGGCTGGTTGTATCGCTCGCAACAAGGAACGCTGGACCAGTTGTCGCTGCACAATGCAGGATGTGCACGAAGGCAGAAAGGTTGAGAGGTCCGCAATTGCAACACCCCTTCGGTGAGGGCAAAGGACCTTGTTCCATCTGAGATTCATACGTCATTCCTTTCGGGTAAAGACCACGGAGCTTGCGGAAGGGTGTTTAGGGCTGTCCCCGACTCCGGCAGTAATGCTTTGCTTGAGAAGGTCATAGCGTCCAGAAATAGCGAACCCTGGCTTCAAGTAATAATCGAGTGTCAAGAAACCATCTTTGCCTGCGAAGTGATTGCCGGAGACACCTGCGACATACTGCCAGTCATCCAGGTTCCTGAGGTAGCCTCCTAAAATATCCACCTTGTTCGCGATCATGTAGTTCGCGAAGACTCCCTGACGGCGGATGTGCGATTGGTAGGTGAACTGGTCGTCAGCTCCAGTGTTTTGCATCTGGTCCTTCGTGCCGTAATAATCTACGAAGGTCACACCGCTTTCGGGCGCATACCACCAGTCGACGTCGAGCCAGAGATCTTTGCCTGTTCGTGATGAGAGCCCCAAAGTCTCTGTTCCGTCAGCGTTATCTCCGTTCGTGACTTTACCCGTGATGGCGAAAATATTTCGATAGCCGCTCGTCGCGTAGGTATAGCCTGCCGACAAGCCAACGGGAGACTGATCGAGCATAAAATTCGTCGAAGTCATATTTTCAAAAAGCAATGGTGAATTTGGGAGCAGGCTATATATTGCAGCGGCCCTCGTGCCTTCTGCCATCTGCAAATGCTCCCGTCCGCCGGATACGAACCAACTGCTTTGAGCGGTTCCGCCGGCGTAGCCGAAAAACGCATTCGGCATGTCGGGGCTGACGGTTCCATTGGTCACAATGTCGAACTCTCCGAAATAGAAAAAGTTCGTGTCCGGTATGCCGCCCCCCATGTATGCATTCCACGCATTTACCTGAAAGCCGGAGGTGCCCGACGAACTGGAACCCTCCTGACTCGTGTGCTGGACCTGATAGCTGAAATCGGTGACCGCGAAAGAGAGATTGCTCGTCAGGCTCCATGGCTGCTCGTTGCGCACGAGATACGAGATGGATGGGGCAGGTTGGTCTTCGGCCAGCGATGGCGGGAGGTGAAAGCCCAGGCGCTTAAACATGTAGCCCTGCTCGTTCAATACGGGCACGATTGTGTGGCACGCCGAACAGGTAAGGTTATAACGGCGCGCGAACTGAGGAACCGCTTCGGCGCTTTGCGGGTAAGAAAGGCAAAGAGCGAGAACTGCTCCAAGAGCGGGCGTCGTCGCTAAACGAAAACAACTCATTTATTAGCTCCTGTTCTTGAAGACGAGCGCTGCCAAATTTTGAATATTAAGTCGCGTAAAAACAGTTCGCAGAAATGTTATAGGAGCCTAAGGCGGCGTCAGTGCCGTTATCAAATAGAACAGTATTATTCGCCTAATCAGCCGGGATTGAGGACTGATCCCACAGTAATTTAGCTGCGTCAAGTGGGCGCGCCAGGGTTGTTTTGCGGCCGTGGCGACGCCGTGCCAAGGCCGATGTTAGCGGGTAGAGACAACGGGGTTTGCGTGCTAGAATTTGCGGTCGTCGTTTTTGGCCCGGCCAGGTGCCGACACGGGCGCGTGAATGCAAAGTAACTCAGAAACGAGGCGGAGGGCCGTGCGGCCCACGCCCCTGGCCGCCGGCCGGTAGCGGCGTGAGTTGCGGATCGACAGCCAGAACTGCAGTCGCGACGAAACTGGCAGAGGTAGAAGCACCGGCTTCCTTCTCGAGCTTAACGATAGAACTTGCGCCGTGTTGCGACCTGAATATTCCGTCTCGTTCTTGCGTGGTACGAGTAATGTCGAGGCGCTTGGCGTAAGGTTCGAGCTTTGCGATCTTTTCCGTGACGTCTTCAGGGAAGAACAACTGGCCTGTATGTGAAATGTGGCCGCCCGTGTAAGTTTCGGCTTGCGCATCGCCGCCGGTGTGAACCTTCAAGTGGATATGGATTGCCCTCCCCGCATACCATCCGGGATAGAGCGTGTTGAACTCGGCGGCGCCCTGCGAATTTGTGATCTGCAGACCTCGCAGAAAGCGCGAGGCATCGAGCGAGCGCGGTCCACGGGCTCCTGGACCTCCGGGCGGTGGTGGCGGCATGCCGCTGCGTAGCGCTGGTCCATCGGGAGGGGAAGGAACCGCAAAGTCTCCACCCCCACCGGGGCCGTCGGGTGGCATTAGGCTTCGACGGCCGGGACCAGGCCCTATCCCTTGCTTTGCGCTCTGCCGCTCGAAACCGGAATAAATCCCGGACGGGTCACAATGCCAGATGTCGATTACGGCGTTCGACAACGGTGAACATCGCTTTGCGTCCATTAATACAATCCGGAGGCGGAGCGGTACACCTGGTTTACCCTCGGTGATGTTCCGCCTCATGACCGCTCCGTCGACATAGTAAGGCCCTTCTTCCTGTTCGCTTGCGAGAACGCATGACGGCGTCTCGTCGGCTGCATGCAAAGACAAAGTTGGCAATACTGCGAGACCACAAAGGACGCGCCGTCGACTGATCCTGGAGCAGTCGAAAAACGTCGAATTGAAAAGCGGGTTCATAAGGGAACTTTCCTGATGGGACTCAGTTTCTCATTGTTCGCATTAAGCTGAGATTAAGCTGGGCTGAATCTGCGATCGGGTATTTGTAAAGAGAAGGTCTATGTTGGCGGGTCACCGTAGGAGGCGTTTCCGACCCACTGGACGCGAACTGTGGGTGGCCGTGCACGGCAAGAATAAGGTCTGCGCCATCGACCCGGTGAAACGTCAGAGGTGGATGGTGATCGATACGGCAACGTAAGAGACTAGTCGCCGAGGCGTGTCGGATCATGAATTGTGGAAACACCCTCCCGAGCCGATCGCGCAGCTACGGCGCCGGTTGGATCAATATCGAAGTATGCAATCCCGGCGCGTGAAACCGGCGGAGTGTCTCTGGCAGTCTGCTCCCGACTTGTCCCGCCGCTACGGCGTGCATTCCGTGGGCATGCGGCAAGCCAGCCATAGCTCGGCCCACCGGTGTGATCAGACCAGCGCTTCGGTAATGCCCAGGCGACCAGCTAGGCTTATCGAAAGGCGAGGTCGCAAAGCTGCACTCGTTGGGCATCGGCATGGCGAAGAATTGTTGGGGAAGTGGTCTTCTCTGGCCGGGAGATTGATATGGAGAACCCTTCACTCGCCGAACTGACGCCCGCAGCAAGCGCCAGCGACGGGCCGGGCTTCGCTCCGCCCAACGCCGTGAAGTTCGGCGGCGTCGACCCGCTGGGATTGCGGCAGCTCAATTTCAATCTGATGGACGAGGTCCTGCCGGGCTGAACAACGTGGCGCGGCATATCCGTCCTTTCGTTATCTTGGCCTGGGCATGGTGACGCGCCATTCAACTTGCGCAGGCGCGCGGTTTGGAGAAGATCCCGACCGAGACCATATGCCGAACTTTGTTGACCGCATAGAGGTCCTTTATGCCTTTCCGAGCTCCTTTAAGCAGCGCCTATGCTACCTGCTGTTAAAGAAACACCGGACACGGCAACAATGCATCCCGCTGGTGACTCGTTTGCTTGCCGCTGTCGACCAACTCCGCAACGCTACGCTCCCCCAGTTGGTCACCCTTGGCGATACCCTCCATTCCTGGAAGGAAGAAATCGCTACCATCTGGCGCTTCACCAGGAACAATGGCATTACCGAGGGCTTCCACAACAAAATGGAAACCATCAGCAGACAGGCTTACGGCTTTCGCAACTTTGAAAACTATAGGTTGCGAGTCAAGGTACTATGTGGTTGACTGTTCTGGGATCGCACTGCCCCCGTCTTTGGCGTAGAGCCAGCCGATGGCAGAGCCGTTGTTGAGGATTTGGTAGCGCTAACGGGAACCGAACCCGATCGCCGCCAGTCTGGTTCAGTCTATTTCGGTCTAAGTGGTTGTGTTTCGGTCGGATTCGTCCGGTGCCGATGATCCAAACAGCGCTACAGGTGGCTGGCGTTGTCACTCGGTCGTCACTTTTTAGGCTGGATCAACCCAGAAAGGCGGGGGGGTCCCGGTGTCACTTTCCCAGATCGCGATCTGGGTGTTGAACCGCCAAGTTCAGGTGTCTGATGCCCAAAGTATCCCAGAGTAGACACACTGGCCTGCGGCTACGCTAGAATTACTCCTAAGACTCGGGAATGGCGGAGCAGCCTGACAAGACACCCGTAACGGAACTTCTTCGGCAGTGGAGCAGTGGGGACCGGCGCGCCCTAGACCATCTCCTTCCCATCATTCACGACGACCTTCGAGAACTGGCGCGGCGACGTCTACGGTCGCTTCCCCCTGGCGGAAGCATGCAGGCGACCGCGATGGTGAACGAGGTCTATGTTCGCCTGGTGGATGCGGGACGACTGAACCTCCGCGACCGGGCGCATTTCTTTGCCATCTCCGCCACGTTGATGCGCCAGATTGTCATCGACGGGGCGCGGACCCGGAGCCGGGAGAAGCGCGGTGGCGGATGGCAGCGCATCGCACTGGACGATTGCGAAATCCCGGTCGCGCATGACGACGAGAGCCTGGTAGTACTAGACGATGCCATGAGGCGGCTGGCGATCGCCGACAAGCGCAAAGCGCAAGTGGTAGAACTGCGCTTTTTCGGAGGCATGACCAACGGTGAGATTGCCGAGATCGTAGGAGTTTCGGTGGACACGATCAAACGCGACTGGAGCTTTGCCAAGCTGTGGCTGGCACGGGAAATCAAAGGCACGGGCGCCTTGTGATGGACCTCCAGGAACTGGAACAGATCTGTCTGCGGGCGCTGGATCTTGCTCCCGTTGAGCGCGCGGAGTACCTCGACCGGACATGCTCGACCGATGAGATGCGCCGCGAAGTGGAAAGCCTGCTGCGGGTCCAAAGCCTGGCTGACAACTTCTTTTCCCGGTCCAGCCCTCTAGAGGACTTTGGTGAAACTGGTCCCTATCGGATTGTCGAAAAGCTCGGCGAAGGTGGCATGGGCGTGGTCTTCCGCGCTCACCAGACCGAGCCCGTAGCGCGCGACGTAGCGCTCAAGATCATTCGTCCCGGCATGGCGTCGGCGCAACTTGTCTCGCGTTTCCAGCGGGAGCGACAGGCGCTGGCCATTATGGACCACCCCAACATCGCTCGCGTCCATGATGCCGGAACCACCTCGCGCGGTCTTCCGTTCTTCGTCATGGAACTGGTTTCCGGCCCCAATATCGCGGACTTCTGCGACGCTCAGGGATTCGATCGGAAACAACGGGCCGAGCTGATGATTCCCGTTTGTCAGGCAATCCAGCATGCCCATCAGAAAGGTATCATCCACCGCGATATCAAGCCTTCCAACGTACTTGTCACCCTGTACGATGGCAAGCCGGTGCCGAAGGTCATCGATTTCGGAATCGCTAAGGCCGTCGAGCGAACTACATCCGATTTGGGCGACGAAACCCGGGCGGGTGTGATGGTCGGAAGCTTCGAGTATATTAGCCCCGAACAAGCTGAACCCGGCCTCAAAGATATCGACACGCGGACCGACATCTATTCCCTGGGCGCGCTGCTGTATCGCTTGATTGCGGGTAAGGTTCCCCAGCCGGGGTTGAACCTCGAGAACTGCACGTACAGCGAAATTCTCCGCCGAATTCGCGAGGAAATGCCAGCGCCTGCCGGAGCCGGGGAACTCGATTGGGTATTGGGCCAGGCGATCGAGAAGGATCGGGAACGGCGCTACCAGACCGCCGACGCATTGGCGCTCGACCTTCGCCGGTACGTGGAAGGAGAGCCCGTCGAAGCGGCGCCGCCATCGGCCACCTATCGACTCCGCAAACTGGCCGCGAAGTTTAGGTATGCAATTGCGGCCGGCGCTTCCGGCCTGGTGCTGCTGCTGGCTGCTCTGGGTTGGATGACCTATGCGCTTCGCCAGCAGACCCGCGCCAACGCCATCGAACAGGAAGCTCTGGCTGTCAATAATTTCCTACAAAACGATCTTCTCGCCCAGGCCAGTCCCAACAACCAATCCGAACGGGCAACCAACGCCGATCCGGATCTAAAGGTTAGGACCGCACTCGATCGGGCGGCCAGCCGCATTGCCGGGAAGTTCGACAGGCAGCCCAATGTGGAGGCGGCCATCCGCTACACCATCGGGCAGACGTATCTGGACCTCGGCTTGTACCGGCAAGCCCGGAAGCAACTGGAGCGCGCGCTCGAATTGGAACGCCGGGTTTTGGGACCGGAGAATAAGAGGACACTCGAGACCATGAACCGGCTGGGCTTGATTGCCGTGCGGCAAGCGAGGTATCCCGATGCCGAGGCGCTTCTCAATCAACTGTTACCCATCGAGCGCCGCGTTCTAGGCCCCGAACATCCCGACACCCTCAATTCGATGAACGTCCTGGCAAGCGCCTATGGACAACACGGCAAGCTCCCGGAATCCGAGGCACTGAAGCGCCAGACGCTGGCGATCCGGCAGCGCGTGCTGGGTCCCGACCATCCCGACACGCTGTCTTCCATAAACAGTCTGGCCGTCTCCCTTGAAGGGCAGAACCGAATGGAGGAGGCCGAGACGTTAGGCCTCGAGGCCTTGAACAAGCGGCGGCACGTCCTGGGTCCCGACCATCCCGACACGCTCAACTCTATGAACAACCTGGCCGTGTTCTATAACGACGAGGGCAAGTACCGGGAAGCCGAGGCGCTGATCCTCGACACGATCGCGATCAAACGCCGCGTGCTGGGTGCGGAGCATCCGGAGGTGCTGACTTCCCTGACCAATTTGTCGATCGCCGATAGCGGACAGGGGAAATATCCTGAGGCGGAGGAGGTTATCCTTCATACCTTGGAGATCCAGCGCCGCGTGCTGGGTCCGGAGCATCCTCGCACGCTGAGATCCATCAACAATCTGGGCGATGCTTACTCGTGGCAAGGCAAGTACTCGCAGGCGGAGGCGCTGCTGAAGCCGCTCCTGGAGACCCGGCGTCGTGTGCTCGGACGGGAACATCCTCACACGCTTTACACTCTTTCGAGCCTTGCCGATATGTACCAGAGACAAGGCAAATATGCCCTGGCGGAGGCTTATGCCTCCCAGTCCCTGGCGGGGAGGCGGCACACCCTTGGTTCGCGACACCCGGATACGGTGGATGCGGCGGTCGCCTTGGCGTCGGCTTACCAGGCACAGGGGAAATTCGTCGAGAGCGAACCCCTTGCGCAACAGGCGCTCGAGATCGATCGCAGCAAGCGGCCGGATAACTGGCAGCGTTTCTACGCGGAAAGTCTTTTGGGCGAAAGCCTGGCCGGTGAAAAGAAATTCGCCGAAGCCGAACCGCTGCTGCTCGAAGGGTATCAAGGTATGACGGTTCGGAAAGAGCGGATGGGAGTTCCCGGACAGTATTACCCGGAATGCGCTCGCGAATGGATCGTAAACCTCTATCGCGCGTGGGGCAAATCCGATAAGGCTGCGAAGTGGACTGCGGCCGGCTTGCAAACCGCTCGTCGCAATCATTCCAGCGGCTCCAGGACTTTTTAAGCCGCAAACCACACCTCGCCTGCCTCCTGTTGATTAAACAGGATCCGTGTTGGACGGGCGCCATTCACCTTCTTCGCTCACGCTTTTGATTCATTCGCGTGACACAAATTTCCTCCGTGGTCGCAAGGGCGCGCGCACCAAAATCACATCGGCCTACCCTACAAAAAAAAAAATTGCCATGCGATGCACCTATTTCGACACGAATAGCGAATAACTAAACGAGAGGCTCCCAGGCTTTTAGGATCCAGTCTGAGGCGGTAGAATCTATTCCCCGCTTCTTCCAATTGCATTGAATCTCCCACGAGCCGTCCCGCGCTTAACTCGAAATTGAACGTGTTGCAGAGAAAGAGAACCCGCCATGCATACCCAGAGACACAAAGCACCGCCGCGAATCTCGAGCGATCTGTTTCATCGCTTGAACCATAACTGCAGACAGAAAGTGCGTCGCATGCAGCTGACAGCCAGCTTTGTTGGAAGCAAGGACCACCATGGGCTGAACGTCATCGACCTGCGACAGTGGCTAATTTACAAGCCACTTGCTGTGCTGTTGTCCATCTTGCTCGTGCCGGTGATTTCCTGGATCGGGGGAGATTCCCATGCGCGGCCGTTTCAGGCCTCCGCGCAAACCGGCAGCGTATGCAATGCGACTGGCAACAGCATCATTCAGAACTATTGCGACACTCAGGGAAACGCGTACTTTGTCGATCTCTCTCAATTGGAGTCGGACGGGGTCAATGCCTACCTCGGACTGCACGGCTTGCCCCCGTCCGACGCCCATCTCATCTATGACACCGGGCGTGTCGATCTCCGCGACGGCGTCCGCGCCACCATGTACGCCATCCTCCAGGGCATCATCAAGAAAGCGGCGTCGTCGCGTTCCCAACACGAACAGACCCTTTATAACTGGCTGCAGAACATCACCCAGAACAACGAAATCAACCTGTATAAGACAGCGCTCCTGCACTTTGCGTCCTTTCAGTCCGATCCTTGCCACTTCATGCTCGATCCGGACCTCGCCACCGCCTACAAAATCAGCTATGACGGCACACCGTTTTGTTTTGGCGGCTCGCAGTCCACGATCTTTGGCGCTCCTGTCCCCAATGCCGGCTATTTCAGAGCCTATGGACTCAAATTCTCCTACGCCGCCAAGGCCACCACGGATCCCAACTACTCGGCGATCTTTGCCGACACTGCCATCAGCGGAGCGGAAATTGCAGGGATTGCTTTAGCCGCGGGCGGAGTTGTCGGAGGCGCTGTCGCGCCGGTCCTCTGGGTCACTGTAGTATCGGCGCTCGACACGTTCGAATACGTGCTCGCTGCGGCAGCCGTCGGTCTGCAGAGCTTGACTGCGGCGGACGCCTCCGCGGGCTTTATCGTCTCCGGAGCAGCGGTCGCCGGAACTTCCATCGTCGGGTTGGTGCTCACTCCGGTTCTGATTGTCATCATGGCCGTCGCCAGCGCCGTCTTCGCCGGGATAGAGGTCGTCGATAACCAGACGCAACTCAACGAAATCAATGAAATGAGCAATACCCTCGCGCAGGTGACCAACACCCCTCTAGATATGGCCACGTTTCTCAGTGACTCGAGCGGCCTGGGGGCTTATAAACTGGAGAACAGCTTCTATTCGCAGACGGTGCCGGACGCCCCCAGTACCGCGGCGCTGCCCGTGCATCAACCGGCCACCGATTTGAGTTTCCTGATCGTGCCCAAAGGCTCGGCCACATTCACCGTCACCGATACGCTCCACTATCAGGATTGGAACACCAATACTTGGTCGGCCCAGACCTCTGGCGGCTGGTTCGTCGAGACGTGCGCCAAAGGCGCCAGCAGCTCCATCGCCTGTCAGGAGCCGAACAGCCTTACTGGCGACTTACGCTATGTGGATTGGTCCGGCGTCAAGTGGATCGCCACCCGAATCGGCAGCACGTTTGCCAGTACCAAAGGCTCACCCGCTTCGACGGATGTGTTTTGCCCGGCGGACGAAGCCACCGGCGTCACCAATCCCGGCGATTTCAGCAAATGCGTCACCTATGTCTCCACCAGCCTTCCCATGCTGGACCAGGGCGGCAATCCCGTCATCGTGTCGCTCACCCAACTGGCAGCGCCAACCTTCGCCGACCCCGGCCCGCTCACCTTCTCGCCCGGCACCCCTGCCACGCGAATCATCACGGCCCTCGGCAATCCGGCGCCCGGGATCGTCTGGAACAGCGGCCTCGGAGGCAATCACTTCAACTTCCCCCTGTTTGCCGGCTCCAGCTTCACGCTCTCCTTCGACGGCAGCCTCTCCGCCACCCCAGGCAATTACACCCTCCAGCTCACCGCCTCCAGCACCTCCGGTACCGTCACTCAGAGTTTCCCCGTCACCATAGCGACCCAGCTCAATATCATCAGCCCCAGCACCATCAGCGGCACCGCCGGTTATCCGCTGAACTTTACCGTGAGGGCGACGGGCATTCCCACGCCAAAACTTTCGCTCAACCCGGGGAAATACGATATGGGCGGGCTGACGTTCACGGACAATGGCGACGGCAGCGGCACGCTCAGCGGCGTGTACCAGTCGATTCCTTCGGTCCAGACGTGCCTCGTGAATTGCGGCATCGTGGCCACCAATTCGCAAGGCACCGTGACCCAGCTATTCACTCTCAATATGGCCTCGGCGCCCGTCGCCCAGGAGTTTCCTCCCACCAGCGTGACCTTCACGTCCGGAGTGGACAATTCCCGGCTTCTTACGTCGTTCGGAGCGATCACTCCGGTGACCTGGGCTTTTCGAGGCGACCCCAACGCGCCCTGGTTGACCCTCGTCGATAACGGCAATGGCACGGCCAACCTGCATGGGATGCCCCCAGCCGGAATCACCGGGACATTCACTCCCTTTCTTGGTCCGGCGGCCGCCGGCACCATCGGCGTACTGACCGGTTTCCCGGTGACCGTCACCAACCATCCCGTCTTTACTAGCGGCGAGACCGCTACCTTTACCGCCGGAACCCAGGGATCGTTTCCCATCACGGCCTCCACGGGCAGCATTACGAGTGGCAGCATCTTGCCCGCGGGCCTCTCGTTCACTTCGGGGAATCCTGCCATGATCACCGGAACTCCCGCCGCGGGAACCGGCGGCCAGTACGACATCGCCGTGACCGCCAACGCCGCTACCTCAGCTACCCAGGAACTGATCGTGAACGTGAACGATGCCACCCAGTTCACCAGCCCCAACATGGTGGTCATGTTCGCCGGCCATCCAGCCTCTTTCGCGGTCACGACGAGCGGCAATCCGGGCGTCTCGACGCATGCCGTCCCTGCAAACTCCGGCCCGCCAACCAGTCCTGCCCAGGGAAATGGCACCTACTTCACCGTCAGCGGACTGCCGCCGTGGCTTCAGTCAAGCAATCTGAACACCGCAGGCCTGTCGACCGGCGCGCTCACACTTTCCGGCACGCCGGGACAGTTCGCTTCGGGCTCGAGCAAACTCCAGCTCACCGCGCAGAATGCCGTGGGATCACCGGCGCAGCAGACCCTGACTCTTCAGGTCTTCCAGTACAACCCGACTGTGCCGGTCAACCTGATCAGCAACTGGGCGCTCTCGCGTGACGCGAATAATAATGTGATCGCGACCGTTGTCGTGGCCAATGGCGGATCGACGGCAGCGCAGAATGTCGGTATCACGTCGGCGAAGATCGGGGCGGTGGCCGGAACGGTGTCGCCATCGATAGTGTCCACGATCGGGCCTGCATCGACAGCCACCTTCAAGATCGCGTTTCCGGCTGCGTCGATCGGTACAGCTGGCTCGCCGGGCTCTCTCAGCCTCTCAGGAGCCTACACCGGCGGTACGTTCAATACCGCGGGCCGCATTGTCCTCCCCTAGCAGGCCCGACAGCAATCAACACCGCCAAGCGAACGAAACAGGAGAACACCATCATGAAGATTCGCAATCTGCTACTACTCGTGTGCCTTGCGTGCGGCCCCGCGGCCGCCGACCAATTGACCATCGTTCTGGATTCCTACGTGATTAGCACTTCCCCGGGGCAGCCAGTTACTTTCTCCGGTGTCATCTTCAACGACGGGACGTCGACGCTGGACCTGAACGATATTTCGCTCTCCTTAGACGGCATGTTTACCGTGGACACGTCGCCGTTTTTCTCGGGGCCGCTCACCGTGATTGGCCAGGGCGGGATCCTGCCTCCGGAGACAGGTGATTTCGAGATGTTCAGCGTGCTGCCAAACATTCCTTATAGCGACGCTTTAGGAATCAAATTCGGTACCCTTTCGATTCTGGGAGGGGTCGAGGGCGCGGCTGGCTACGATCCGACGACTCAGGATATACTCGGCTCAACGCAGTTCGGCGTAGTCGTTCAAAATCCCCCAGCGACTGCGCCTGAACCCTCGGCTTTCATTCTTCTTCTGACGGGGGCTATTCTCCTGTGCGGGTGGCGGATGATATCGCGATGCCTCAAGTCTGGCCATAGATTGTCCGGAAACGGCGATATGGGAAACTGACCACAATGCTGAGGGGCGGGCTATCTCGACCGGGCGGACTCGCAGTTTGTGCGGGCGGCTCCACGGGAGGCGTGGAGGCGTCTCAATCCCCTAATGTGGAGAGACAAAAAGCAGCCGCAAACCCCGCCCTTTTCTCGTGACGCCGAGGGCGTCGTCACTCGTTGTCACTCTTTGGG
>CAVZRE010000087.1:0-81118 GCA_963777595.1 Terriglobia bacterium | reverse complement strand
CGCGGACCCAGGTAAGCGTATCGGATGCGGGCATGTCGGTTTCATGCAAGTCATACTGCCAGCCGGGCCGCGCGGTAAACCCGCCGGAAATACTGATGTAAACGGAAGAAGGATTAGGAACGGCGATGCCCTGAACGCCGGCTTGCTGGAAGTTGAGCGGGAGGGTTACGGCTCCCCAATCGTTGAACTCGCGGTCTGCGCGGATTCCGAAAGTGAAGGTATTCAACAAGCTCGGCGTTATGGTGTAAATATCATTCAGCGACAGCTGGCTGTAAGGCTGAATGGATTTCGCTACTCCGGAACCGGTCATCGTGGCGTAGTCTTGCACATTGCCGGTGAATGGTTGGGTGAAATCGGTGTAAAAATATTTGGCGCTGATACGGTGATTTCCCAGGATCCAGTCGACCTTCCCGGTATACTCCTGTTGATTGTTGATGGTGGGTGTCCCCTCAAAGCGCGAGCCATCCACCGTCCCAGGGTCCGGCAGGTATTTTAAGAATGCCAGCGCAACGGGGCTCAATCGCGATGAAGGAATTTGATTGCCGGGAAACGGCAGATTGGTGAGTGGGTCGACAACGGGCTTCGTGATCGCTGAAAAGTTCCCTTGGCGTTCAGCAGTCGTCGGTAGAAACTGTTTGGTGAGCGCCGCGTTGCTGCGGATGGTGGTGCCTTGGGTAGCGAAGAAAAAGAATAGCCGGTTCTTGATTATAGGACCGCCAAACGTGCCGCCGAACTGATTGCGCTTCAATGAATCAGTGGTAGCGGCGAAGAAGTTGCGTGCATTGAGGTCCCCGTTGCGAAAGAACTCAAAAGCCGAACCGTGGAACTGGTTTGTTCCGGATTTCGTTACCACGCTTACGACGGCTCCCGTTGCGTTGGCATACTCGGCGCTAAAGTTATTGGTCTGAATGCCGAATTCCTGGATCGCGTCCGGATCTGGGAAATTCTCCGCTATAGTTCTGGTACGAGTTCACATTTGTGGCACCATCGAGCAGGAAGTTGACGCCGGTATTCCTGCTGCCATTCACCACGAACGCGTTTCCCACCACGCCCGCGGACGAAACTGTCTCTAACACTCCCGCCTGCACCGTCAGAAGTTGAGTGATGTCCCGGCCGTTCAAAGGCAGATCCACGATACGCTGCTGGTCGACGACGCGGTTAATCGTTCCGCTTTGGGTATCGACGAGCGGCGCCACCGATGTCACCGATACCGCTTGCGATACCGCGCCGACAGTCAGTCGAACATCGATCGAGGCATTGTCGCCGACCTCCAAATGCAGGTCCGGCCGGGTGACTTGGCTGAAACCCTCCTTTGAAACGATGACGTTATAGCTGCCCGGCGGCAGCAAGGGAATGGTGTAATAGCCCTCCGAATTGGACGTCACGGTTCGCTCCGTGCCGGTGTTCACTTCTTTCGCGCTGATCCTGGCCCCGGGTACGCGGCCGCCGCTCGCATCGGAAATGGTCCCCACGATTTGCGCGGTCTGACCCCAGGAGATCGTGCTCGTCAAAGCGAAAGCGGCAATTGCCAACACACGCGTAGTGCGTTTGGATGTTTGGATCGGCATAAAAGTCTTCCTTAACATGGACTGTAAGAATGAGATACAGGCCGTGACATTAAATTAAATAATGTGCGGCACACGAAAGCGATAACACCCTTCACCCGCCCCATCCAGAACTACATCGATCTCGCGGAGACCGGCGAGAACTTGCTGCTATCGATGTACTCCTGTGAGACGGAACAGTTACCCTGCCAAATGCAGATGGTTAGCTGTTGCTCGGATAGAGACACGCTAGCATTACTCGCGCCGGCGGCGGCAGTGGATGCAACGTGTTTTTACCGGTAATTTCACGGTAAAATTACTTCAAACCATGAAAGAACTGGGCGCAGACCCCGCGGTGATGTTCACCTTGAAGCCGGAGGAGCAACGCGCCCTGGTGGACAGGATTGGCGCCAGCCCGCCGTTTCTGCGGTCACCCCAAGTCCGGGACTTTCTGAAATTCATTGTTGAGCGGGCGATTCTCGATGGAGGCGTGAGCATCAACGAGACCGAGATCGGACGGCTGGTCCTGCGCCGTCAGGATTTAAATTTCGATCCCGCCACCGATAACATCGTCCGCGTTCAGGCGCGGCACCTCCGCCAGAAGCTGGCCGCCTACTTTGCAGGTGAAGGTCTTGTCGAACCGGTCGTCCTGACGATTCCCAAGGGCACCTACGTACCGAAGTTTGAGCCGCGCGAGGCCGACTCCATAGCCGTTGAGGAGGCACGGGAGCCCTCTCCCGGGCCTGACACGGTCAACCGGCGGCACAGCCTCCCGAGGCTGCTCGTGGTTGCGATAGGCGTCTCGGCGGCGATGGGAGCCGGGTGGGTTGCCGGGCATGCGGCACCGCGGCAGTCTTCTGAGGCGCAAGCCGCAGCCTCAGCTACGCAACTTCATCCTCTATGGGCCGCTTTAGCTCGCACCGGCCGCAGGACATCGATCATTCTTTCCGATAGTTCTGTTTCCGTGGCGCAGAACGTGACGCGAAAGCAGGTTAGCTTGTCCATGTATTTGTCTCCAGCTTATCCGCGGGATATGCCCGCCCAGGTCGGCGGTCCCGCCGCGGAAATATTGAGCGAAATCACCAAACATCCGTATACCAGCCTGAACTCTGCAATTGTGGCCTCACGGCTCCAACTGAGCGCGAGCCGCGCCGGGATCGAGGCCGCTCTCCGCTTTCCGAGGGATATCACGATCCGGGAGTTCGAGACCGACAACTTTGTACTGATTGGCAGTCGGCGCTCAGTGCCTTGGATGGAGCTGGTCGAAGACCAACTCAATTTTGTGCTGGCCGGAGACCCGGGTCGCCTGGATTTTTACATGATCAACAAAGCGCCTGAAAAAAGCGAGGCAGCCATTTACCGGCCTCAGACGGACGGCAGTGTCACCTTCGCCAGCATCGCTTTGGTCCCCAATGGAACAGGCAAGGGGCTGATCATGTGCTTCCAGGGGCTCACCGGGATGGCCAATGAAGCGGCGGAACAACTTACTAACGATCCGAAAACCTCGCCTCTTTCTCCTCTCCTGCGATCCGTTCCGGCAGGTTCGTTGCCGCATATCGAGATCCTGTTGCGTGCCACCGGCGTGGCGGGTACACCCGTCAAGACGGAAATCCTCGCAACCCGCATCCGGGGTCCAAGCAGCGTCCGCTAGCAGGCCCTCCAACCAAAAGGCTGCCCGCGGCTCTTCGCCATTCTCCTTACCCAGAGAAGCTTCCACTCATGAGAACAAAGTTGGTTCTGGAATCGATGAGCATTGGATACAGAGGGATAACGGAGCTGAACAACAAGATTGCGCCTGTTGGGAGTGCCTGTTTCTACGGATGAAACCGTGTGAGATTGCGAGTGCTAACTAACGTTAAAAAGTAGTAAAAAAAAGGGCCATTCGGCAATCGGGACGTGCAAACCGACGCGGCCATCCATGCCGCGCCCGTCCTGCCAGAGACGTACCAACTTCCTTGTGGGCCCCTAGCCTTGTCCGGGAACCGAACTTCCCATTCCGCCGAAAGCGCGCTACACTGGTAACGTAGCTGGCGGACTCTTGGAGTGGGCGAAAGCCCACTTTTTTATTGATCGCAAGTGAATCGTTTGCAAGGTTTTCGCGTGAGGCAGAACGTGGTTGCCCGTATCGAAGAAATCGCGCAAAAAGTCGCGTCGTCCGACGGCCTGGAGGTCGTCGAAGTCGAGTTGAAGGGATCCGGCCGCAACCAGATGCTTCGCATTTATATCGATAAACCGCAAGGAGTTACGCACGCCGACTGCGAAGCCATTTCGCTCGGAGTGAGCAATATTCTCGACACCGAGGATCTGTTTCCCGGGCATTACACGCTGGAGGTCAGTTCTCCAGGTGTGGAGCGAAAGTTGAGCAAGTGGAAGGATTTCGAGCGATTCCAGGGACATCGCATGAAAGTCGTACTGCGCGCCCCTCCTCAGCACGTCAAGGAAGGCAGCGTCAAGGAGGACGTCAGGCATTATGACGGAGTCCTGCAGTCCGCGCAAGACGGCGTTCTCAGGATGGAAATCACCGGCCGGGAGCCGGTGGAGTTTCGTTTTGAGCAGGTCGACCGGGCCAACCTGAAGTTTGAGTGGTAGCCCTCCGCGATATTCAGCCAAGAAAAGACAGAGGATAACCCTTCGTGGAAAGCATTTTTCAGTCCATCGAGATACTCAGCAAGGAAAAGGGCATTGACAGCCAGATCGTGCTCGACGCGGTCAAGGACGCCATGCTCATTGCTGCGCGGAAACATTTCCGTACGAACGAAGACTATGTAGCCGATATCGATCAAAAGAGCGGCTCGCTGAAACTCTTCGCCGTCAAAAAGGTCGTCGAAGAAGTGACGGACCCGGCGAAAGAGATGCTCCTGCGCGACGCCCTGAAATTCAATCCCAGCGCTGAACTCGGCAGCGAAGTGCGAATTCCTACACCAACCGATGCTCTAGGGCGGATTTCGGCCCAGACCGCTAAACAAGTCATTTTTCAGAAGGTTCGGGAAGCGGAGCGGGAAACCGTATTTCAGGAGTATTCCGGCAGGGCCGGCGAACTGGTCAACTGCACGGTAAAGCGGATCGAAGGTCCCGACTTGATTCTCGATCTCGGCAAGACTGAAGCGCGTCTGCCCAAGAAAGAACAATCGCGCCTTGAAAACTTCGGAGTCGGCGACCGCGTTCGCTGCGTGATTAAGATTGGTCGACAAGTCGGCCAAAGGGCCCGGCGTTGTCGTTTCCCGCGCCGATCCTGAACTGGTCAGACGTCTTTTTGAGCAGGAAGTACCCGAGATTTACGATGGGACTGTAGTCATAAAAGGTTGCGCGCGCGAAGCCGGAGAACGAACCAAAATTGCGGTCTTCAGCCGTGACCGCGATGTCGATTGTGTCGGCGCCTGCGTCGGCATGAAAGGCATGCGCGTACAGTCGATCATCCGCGAATTGCGCGGCGAGAAGATCGATATTATCGAATTCTCCGAGGATGCCATACAATTTGCCACCCACGCGTTGAGCCCAGCCAAAATCAGTCGTGTGACGATCATCGATGCCGCCGAGAAGCATATGGAAGTGATCGTCGATGACTCGCAGCTCTCGCTCGCCATCGGCAAGAAGGGTCAGAACGTCCGGTTGGCGGCCAAACTGCTAGCCTGGAAAATCGACATCAAGAGCGAGGAAGAGAAGCGGCAGGAAGTCGAGTCGCAGATGGCAGCGCTGGTAGTTCCCGGGGATCCAGTAGCGCGCTCGTGGAATACGGGCTGACGGACGAGTCGGCGCAAAGTTAGCCGCTGCCGGTATTTCTACAATCGAACAGTTGGGAAGTATGACACCCGAACAGCTGGAAGAAATCTCCGGATTTGGGCGAAGAATTGGAAATCATCCAGGTTGCGGTCAATAATTACTATGGCCAGTTCGAGCAGTCTGGTGAGGCGTCCGTCGCCGAGCACGGTGAAACGGGGCACGCTTTGCTGGCGCACTCCGACCCAGGTTCGCACGAGGAAACACCGGGGCCGGAAGGTGCTGCTGTTCCTGTAACGTCAGCCGCAAACGACTCTGATACCATTAGTTCTTCCGCTTCCGGCGAAGAACATGTCGCGGAAGAGGGCAACTCGAGCCGCCCATCCAGCGAAAACGATAAGCCCTGAGGGATAAGAAGCAATCGTTCGTTTATGAAGAAGATTCGCATCAACGAGCTGGCACGTGACCTCGAGATTAAGGCCAATTTGATTCTCGACTTACTGCCGGAACTGGGCGTCACGGAGAAGAAGACCCACTCCAGCTCGATCGACGAGGACGTGGCGGAGAAGTTGCGTCTGCGCTTTGGGGGCAATAACTATACTCCCCGGACTAACGGCGCGGGCGGAGGGGTTGACGAGCCTGAGGTCGAAGAACCTGAGGATTTGGAAGAAGAGGACGTTTCTTTTCCGGAAAGGACCGGCCCCGAGCCCGAGCGTCCCGAAGAGAAAGCTGCTCCTACGGTCGAAGCACCGGCGGTTGCGCATCACCATGCCCCCGCTGAACCAGCAGAGGAAGAGAAAGTGCGCCCCGCGCCACGCATGCCGATCCGGCCCCCACTTGCGGGTTTTCGCCCCGCTCCACAACTCCCGTCGACGGCCCCTGCCGTGCAGCCGGTGCCACCCAGACCAGGACCGGGTACTCCAATGGTGCACACCGCTCCTGCGCAGCCGGCACCGCCGGCTCCAATGCCATCAGCCCCGGTGCCAGCCGCCCCAGCGCCACCAGCTCCAGCGCCGCCAGTCCCGCCGCCCGTAGTTCACGCGGAGTCCCCTGCGCCGGCCGCGCCTGCAGCGTCTGCCACTCCGCATCCTGCTCCCGCCGGTCCCCCAGTTATCAATCGGCCAACGCCTCCACTTGCCCGGCCTCTGCCGACGCAAGGTGCCCGGCCAGGACAGGTTTTGTCAGGACCTCGCGCTCCATTTCCGGGAGGACTTTCCACACCGTCAGCTCCCCCTGGCACACCGATCTCGCGCCCCTCTCCGGGCATCCGGCAACCTCCTCCGCCGCGTCCGCCTCAACACGTTCAGCCGAGACCCGCCGGCCTCCCGACCCATAATGCCGGCGCTCCAGGTGCCCCCCGTCCCGCCGGAACTCCGTTGGCAGGCCAGCCTGCCGCGCGCCCCGTCGTGCCGCCAAACCCTGCTCTCGAGCGTAGAATTCGTGCTGCTGCTCCGCCAGCCGCAGCTACGCCAGGTACACCTGCGCCGCGTCCGCCGATGCCTTCGCGCCCGCCTGCTTCGCCCGTTCCCGGACAGCCCATCTACCGCGGGACCATTCGTCCAGGGCAGCCTCTGGTCGCTCGCGGTCCCGACAATCGGGGCGGCGGTATGCCGCAACGTCCCGGTCTGCCTCCGCAGCGTCCCGGCGGCCCGCGTCCCATGCACCCCGTGTCGCGCCCTGGCATGATTGCCCCCGGAGCAGCTCCGCCGGTAGTCGAACAGCCGCGCCGTCCCGGTGACAATCGCCGCCGGACCGATAACCGCCGTCAGTTCGAGCAGGAAGAAAAGGTCCTGCGTCCCACCCGCCGTGAGACGCCGTCCGGACCGCCGCCCATCAGCCGCGAGATCACCATTTCGGAAGGCATTACCGTCAAGGAGCTTTCCGAAAAGCTCGACGTCAAAGCTAATTTTGTCATCAAGAAACTGGTCGACCGCGGCATCTTCGCGACCATCAACCAGACTCTCGACGCCACGCTCGCCATTAATCTGGCGCGCGAATTCGGCGCGTCCACTGCTACTGTCAGCTTCGAAGAAGAAGCTCGCCAGGAAGTGGAAGAAGCTCAGGAAGAGAAGGACCAGGTCAAGCGCGCCCCCGTCGTCACGATCATGGGTCACGTCGATCATGGTAAGACTTCGCTCCTCGATTCCATCCGGCTGGCCAATGTTGCGGAGAAGGAAGCCGGCGGCATCACTCAACACATCGGCGCTTATCAGGTAATGCAGAACGGCCAGAAGATCGTCTTTATCGATACTCCTGGTCACGAAGCCTTCACCCGTATGCGTTCCCGCGGTGCTAAGGTGACCGACATCGTGATCCTCGTGGTGGCGGCCGACGACGGCGTCATGCCTCAGACGCTTGAAGCCATCGATCACGCCAAAGCTGCCAAGGTTCCGATCATTGTTGCCATCAACAAGATCGACAAACCCGGCGCGCAGCCCGACCGCATTAAACAGCAGCTCTCCGATCGCGGCCTGCTGGCGGAGGATTGGGGCGGCGATACCGTCATGGTTCCGGTTTCAGCCAAAACGAAGGAAGGTATCCCTCTCCTGCTCGAAATGATTTTGCTGGTGGCGGATGTGCAGGAACTCCGCGCCAATCCTGACCGTCCCGCGATGGGCAGCGTGCTCGAAGTCGAAACTCGATCGCGGCCGTGGACCGGTGGCAACCGTACTGGTTCGCAACGGGACGCTGCACGTCGGGGACTTCTTTATCTGCGGCCAGGTATTCGGCAAGGTCCGCGCCCTGATCAGCGATCGCGGTGAGGTGATTCGGGAAGCCGAACCCTCAACGCCGGTCGAAGTTCTGGGTCTCGATACTCTTCCGGATGCCGGCGACAGCTTCCAGGTCGTAACCGACACCGGCAAGGCCAAGCAGATCGTGATGTATCGCGAAAACAAGGCTCGCGAGACTGCCATGGCTAAGACTGGGCGGCTGACGCTCGAGCAGTTCCACAAACAGATGGCTGCGGGCGAAGTCAAAGAACTCCCCCTCATTCTCAAAGCCGACGTGGGTGGCTCCGCCGAAGTCCTCAGCGATTCGCTGCAGAAACTGTCGACCGAGAAGATCAAGGTGCGCGTGCTCCATTCGGGAGTCGGCGCCATCAACGAATCCGACGTTCTGCTGGCCTCCGCGTCAACGCCATCATCATCGGATTTAACGTGCGGCCGGAGCGCAATGCCGCCAATCTCGCTGAGCAGGAGAAGGTGGACATCCGCCTGCACACGATCATTTACAATCTGGTGGACGAAATCAAGGCCGCGATGACCGGTCTGCTCTCTCCGGTATTCAAGGAGATTTTCAAGGGCAAGGCCGAAGTACGCGAAGTCTTCCGCGTCACCAAAGTTGGCATGGTGGCCGGCTGCTACGTCACCGACGGTACCATTACCAGCGACTGCCGGCTTCGGCTGCTACGCGACAATATCGTTGTTCACACCGGAAAGATAGGGTCGCTCCGCCGTTTCAAAGACGACGTCAGCGAAGTTCGCGCCGGACAGGAGTGCGGTATTGTCATCGAAAACTTCTCGGACGTAAAATCCGGGGACGTGATCGAAGCCTTCATCACCGAAAAACTGGCAGCCGACTTAGGGACTGCCGGAAAAGGCGCTTAAGACATTGGGCCACGAATGCACACGAATACACACGAATAAGAAAAGACTCTTCGTTAGACTTGTTCGTGTGCATTCGCGTGTATTCGTGGCCCCGGGTTTTGCCGGTTTTCACCCGTGCCGTCCGTAGGAGTTTTGATCTTAGAGCTACGCCTCGAATTTTCCCACTCGCTCAAAGACAAGCGGCAGGTGGTCAAGAGTCTGAAGGACCGGCTACGGGGAAAATTCAACGTCGCGGTTTCGGAGATCGAAGACCAGGAAGCCTGGCAAAGCGCCGTCATCGCCGCCGTCACCGTCTCACCCCATCATGCCCATGCTGAACAGGTCCTTCAGCGGGTCGAGGAAGAAGCAGCGAGTATACTGGGACCGTTACTGATCCGCGCTGGAGTCGAGTGGTTGTCGTGACCGGTTGTTTTTATGGATGCACATCGTACAGGACGCGTCTCCGAAGCCGTCCGGGAAGAATTATCGGAAATCATCGGATTTGAGATGGAGGACCCGCGCCTGAGCGACGTCGTGGTCACGGAGGTCCACGTATCGCCGGACATGCGCCATGCCCATGTTAAAGTCGGGGTCGAGGCCACGAATCCGCAACCCCTCAAAGCGTTGAAAGCCCTCGAACACGCCGCGCCGTACCTCCGCCACGAACTGGCCAACCGCCTGGGACTTCGCAAAACGCCCGAATTGCATTTCGCTATCGACGAACACCCCGAAGCCCCCGCCCGAGTGGAACTCCTCCTCAAACGAGCCAGAAAAAGCCAGGGCCGCGAATGAACGCAAATGAACGCGAATAGGGAAAGACACTGTCTTGATTTTATTCGTGTGAATTCGTGTGCATTCGTGGGCAACCGTCTTTGTCTTTCGCTTTTTCGCAGAGCCCCCTTGCAGGCTGTGATAGCTTTGTTGTTATTGTTCGCCCCTATGCTGAATGCCGAGATGCTTCGAATGGAAGCCAGTGTGGAGGCGATGGGGTCGGCTTATTCGATCGTGGCTTATGACGAAGACCGTTACGCTCTGCAAGCGGCCGTCGATGCAGCGTTCGATGAAGTGCGGCGGCTGGATGGATTATTGTCGAACTACAAGCCCGCCAGTGAGTTGAGCAAAATCAACCTACTGGCGGCGGACCACCCCGTGGTGGTCTCCCAGGAAGTGTTTGATCTGCTTTCGGCGTGCCTCGAATATAGCCGCCTGAGCGACGGAGCCTTCGACATTACCGTCGGAGATCTGATGAAGGTGTGGGGCTTTTATAAAGGTTCCGGTCACTTGCCGCACTCCGGTGAAGTGCAGGAAGCCTTGAAAACGGTCGGGTGGAGGAAGGTCAGACTGGATCCCGAACATCGCACGCGTATTCTTCACGCGAAAGGGAGTCGAACTCGACCCCGGTGGCATCGGAAAGGGTTATGCGGTCGATCGCATGGTCAAGATTTTGAAACAGAAGGGGATTCGCACCGCCCTGGTGACGGCTGGCGGCAGCAGTATCTATGGCTTCGGCGCGCCTCCCGGCGAGCCCGGTTGGCCCATCGAAATCCGCAATCCTTTCGATGAAAGTAAGCCGGAAGCCGAGGTCGTCCTCAAAGATCAGTCTATGTCGACCTCCGGCAGCTATGAAAAGTTCTTCACGGCCGACGGCAAGATCTACAGCCATATCATGGACCCTCGTACCGGCTATCCAGCCACCGGTATGATCTCGGTCTCCGTAATCGCCTCGCGTACCCTCGACAGCGAGGCCTGGACCAAGCCTTTTTTCATTAACGGACGCGACTGGGCGTCCAAACATCAACCTCCTGGAGTTCGCGTTTTCCTCTGCGAGGACAAGAAGGATCACACATGCGCGTGGCTTCAATGACGAGTCGTTTTCTCGACGCCTGCCGTCGGCGTCCTACCGACGTGCGCCCGGTCTGGTTTATGCGCCAGGCTGGCCGGTACCTCAAACAGTACCGCGACATCCGATCCAAGCACACCATGCTCGAAATGTGCATGCGTCCTGACATTGCGGCCGCCGTCACGCTGCAACCGGTGGAGATCCTCGATGTCGACGCCGCGGTCATCTTTGCCGATCTTCTGCTGCCCGTCATCCCGATGGGCCTTAAACTCGCCTACGCGACCGGCGAAGGACCCATCATCGACAATCCTGTCCGCACCTCCGAGGACGTCGATTCTCTTTCCACCAACAATACCGACGACCTCGGCTACGTCGGAGAAGCCATCCAGATCGTCACGCGCGCCTTGAACGGCCGCGTGCCCGTCATCGGCTTTGTCGGCGCGCCTTTCACCATGGCGAGCTACATGGTGGAGGGCAGTTCCACCCGCAACTTCGTCCACACCAAGCGGCTGATGTACACCGACGAGACCATGTGGCGCAGGCTCATGGGCAAGATCGTTGACGTGCTTGCGCCTTTCGCGGCCCAGCAGGTCGCTGCCGGCGCGCGCTGCATCCAGGTCTTCGATAGCTGGGTGGGCGCTCTCGGCGCGGACGACTATGTTCGTTATGCCGCGCCTTATTCCCGCGCCCTGATCGAACGCATCCGTTCGAACGGCGTTCCGGTAATTCACTTCGGCACCGGCGCTTCCGGCTATTTCCGCGAATTGCATGCCGCGGGCGGCGACGTCATGGGCGTCGACTGGCGTCTCAATATCGATCAAGCCTGGATGGACATCAGCTATCGCGCCGCCATCCAAGGCAATCTGGATCCGGTGGTCCTGTTCGCACCCATGCCCGAACTCAAGGTGCGCGTCCACGAACTCCTCCGCCGCACGGGCACGCGTCCCGGCCATATCTTCAACCTCGGCCATGGCATCCTCCCCGAAACTCCCGTAGACCACGTCAAGGCGGTAGTCCAAATGGTCCGCGAGTTCAAACCGTAGGGGGCGTTGACAGACTGAATGTCTGTCTCTATAAGGCTCATGGTCATCATCGCCGGCGGCGGACTCTCCGGCCTGACCGCCGCCTTCTACCTGAAACGCGCCGGCATTCCCTTCCGCCTTTTCGAACCCAACCGTCTCGGCGGAGTCATGCTGACCGAGCAAATCGACGGCTTCACCGTAGAAGCCGGTCCCGATAGCTGGCTCACCTCGAAACCTTGGGCCATGGAACTCCTCCGCGACGCCGGCCTCGACGACCGAAGTCATTGGCTGTAAGGAAGAGAACCGCAAGACGTGGATCTGGCGCGACCGACGCCTGGTCCGCTATCCCGAAGGCTTCCAGTTAATGGTCCCGACTTCCGTTATGGCCATTCTGCGCAGCTCATTATTGAGCCCAGGCGCAAAGATCAAAATGGCAGCGGAATGGTTTCGCCGCCCAATCGCCCGCCCGCCCGGCGATCGTTCCGTAGCCGAATTTGTGGCTGACCACTTCGGACAGGAAGCCGTCGACTATCTGGCCGAACCGCTTCTCTCCGGCATCTACGGAGGCGAACCGGCGCTCCTCAGCGCTGAGTCAGTGCTACCAAAGTTCGTCGAACTGGAGCGCAAATACGGCAGCGTCGCGAGAGGCGTACGCCAGGAGCCTGCGGCTAAATCAAACGCCCCGGCGTTTCAAGCTCTTCGAGGAGGCTTCCAGCAAATGGTTGATAAACTCGCCGTGCCCTACGAAAGAGCCTCGATAGAAACCATCGAAGTGAAAAGGGTGAGGGCCGGCGGCGAGTGGATCGAGGCCGATCACATCATCCTGGCCTGTGGAGCCCACGCGTCCGCGAGTGCCCTACAGTCCTTCGACCGAGAACTATCCGCGCTCCTCGCTGCCATCCGATATTCATCGGCTACGGTAGTGGCTCTCGGCTACCGGCGCGACCAGATCCAACACCCGCTTGACGGCTTCGGCTTCCTGGTGCCCAAAAAAGAGCGAAATCGCATGACGGCCTGCACCTGGGTCAGCTCGAAATGGGACCACCGCGCGCCGGCCGACCGCGTCCTCTTCCGCTGCTTCGTCGGCGACACCAACCCTGGCGCCAACGCAGAAGCGCTTACCGGTCTGAGGACCTATATGGGCATAACCGCCGACCCGCTATTCATCAAGGTCTACGCATGGCCGAACTCCATGGCGCAATATCACGTGGGACACCGCGCCAGAATTCAGGAGATCGAAGCCCTCGCCGCCCGCCATCCCGGACTCCATCTGCTCGGCAACGCCTTCCACGGCATTGGCATCCCCGATTGCATTCGTGAAGCCAAACGCTGCGCATCGGCCATATACTGAGGACATGTTGTTCCGCGGATTGCTGCTCTACGCGACGCTGGCATTCAGCCTCCATGCACAGACTCCGGACAATCGTTACCAGGTATTGAAAGAAGCTCTCGGCCTCAGCGATGCTCAGTTGACGCAATTGCAGCAAATGAGCCCAGCAGAGCTCGCCAACGATAGGCCGGCGGTAGTTAATTCGCAAGGCATGATAGGCATACCCGGGGTTAATTCCCTCCAACGACCCTTTCCTCATGAACAGGATCCGTCCAAATATGGGTTGCTAGACGCTTCACAGAAAGCCAAGCTCGACGCTGCTGTAGTGAAAGTCTGGCTCCATCAGCCCACTGCGCGTCTGGCAATCGCGATGGATCTGACCAGCGCCTACCAGTGGCCAGGATACCCGTGTCCGCACGACCTTCAGGGCACCTCCGATCTTGAACTCACCAGCTCTCAGCGAATGCAATTAGAAGAGCTGAGACAGTCGACAGGCCAGCCCCAGGTCGCGGAAATAGGGTGGGCGGAGTGGCGACGGAATATGTCACTCAATTTCGGCTGGTCCCAACCGCCAGTTGTCATGAAAGCGATAGCGGAACTTCCGGCCTTACGGGAACGGTTTGCCAAGCGCCGTGATCTGGCGCTGGCTATATTGGATGACTCGCAAAAGGCCAAGCTCGCGGAGTTCGAGACCGCACTGCAGTTGCTGAGCGAAGCGAGAGAACTCCGCCTAATCTCTGCCCTTGGCGGCGGAGAAGCGTTGTGCCAGTAGCGCAGGAGGGACAATAAAGTTATGACAATCGGAGTGCCGAAAGAAGTCAAAGACCACGAGGCACGCGTTGGTATCGTGCCAAGTGGAGTGGTTGCACTGAGGGAAGCCGGTCACCGGGTCCTGGTGCAGACACTGGCAGGAGAAGGCAGTGCCATTTCTGACGATGAATATCGTTCGGCTGGAGCCACCATCGTTTTGTCGGCGGATGACGTCTGGACCGTCGCGGACATGGTTGTGAAAGTGAAGGAGCCGGAACCCTCGGAATATCGCTATCTGCGGCCCGGCCTGATTCTGTTTACCTACCTCCACCTGGCCCCGTTGCCGGAACTGACAACTGCTCTGCTGGAGTCAAGAACCACGGGCGTCGCATACGAGACCATCATCGAAAAAGACGGCAGTTTGCCGCTGCTCACGCCCATGAGCGAAGTCGCGGGACGCATGGCCGTCCAGATCGGCGCACAATACCTCGAAGCGCAGAACGGCGGCCGAGGCGTGCTGTTGAGCGGAATCCCAGGCGTCGCCCCGGCCAATGTCGTCATTCTCGGCGGAGGCGTCGTGGGTACTAATTCCGCGAAAATTGCGCTCGGTATGGGCGCGCATGTGACCGTAATCGACCGCAGCCTGCATCGCCTGCGTGAACTCGATGACGTCTTTAACGGCCAGGTGGTCACGCTGGCATCAAATACCTGGACGATCGGCGAGACATTGAAGTGTGCCGACCTCGTCATCGGAGCCGTACTGATTCCCGGAGCATCGGCGCCGAAACTGGTGAGGCGTTCGATGATCTCGCAAATGAAACGCGGCGCCGTTATGGTGGATGTCGCAATCGACCAGGGCGGGTGTTTTGAGACTTCCCACGCCACTACCCACACAAATCCCATTTATTTTGTCGACGGCGTGCTCCACTATTGCGTGGCGAATATGCCGGCAGCCGTGCCGCATACCTCGACGTTCGGCCTGACCAACGCAACCATCCCCTACGTGTTGGAACTCGCCGTAAAGGGGCTCGAACGGGCTTGCGACGATCACTATGGACTTCGACAGGGAGTCAACACCTATCACGGATTCGTGACCCATCCCGGCGTCGCCTCCTCACAGGGCCGCCAGTATCATGAGCTCTCGGCCCTCGCCGCGACCATGGCATAACTTAGGGATTACGCCTTTAGTTAACGTTTGCATTCGTCCTCGCCACTGGCTTACAATCGGTCCCACGAGGAACAATAAATGAAGCCAATTAACACCGGGCGAGCTTTATTCGGCGGCATTGTCGCAGCCCTGATTATCAATGTGATCGAAACCGTCATGAATGGAGTGGTTCTCAAGGGCGATTGGGCCGCCGCCATGCAAGCGCTGGGGAAATCCGGTGATGTAACTGGTAATGCAATCGCGATTTATATGATTTGCGGCCTGCTGGAGGGAATCATCGGAGTGTGGTTGTACTCTGCGCTGGTGAGCCGCTACGGAATCGGTTCCGCGACCGCGGGGAAGGCGGGCTTGGTAGTATGGGCTCTGGTTTCGGGCATCCCCAACCTGATGATGATGCCGGCCGGGCTGATTCCCGGCAGGCTGATGAGCATGGGCTCGCTGGTGGACTTTGTCTCCATCCTGTTGGGAATTACGATGGGAGCGCTGCTCTACCGGGAGCAGCATGCGCCGTTCGCACATCCGGCCCGGGCATAGACGGCCCTCCCTGCGTCCGGCGGGAAGGCTTCGCGTTACCATGACCCTTTCGCCTCTATGAATGACTATCTGCTTAGTTTCATCCTCGGCATCGTCGAGGGCCTGACGGAGTTCCTGCCGGTCAGTTCGACAGCCCATCTACGCATCAGCGAAGCGCTGCTCGGAATCGATCTACAAGATGGCTATTGGAAAATGTTCTCCATTGTCATCCAATTGGGCGCAATTCTCTGCCTGCCGATCATTTTTCGCAGCCGCATCGCCGAATTTCTCTCCACGTTTCCCAAAGGTATCCGCGGGGATCGCAACGTCTTTACGCATCCCTTGACGCTGACGCTGTTGGCATTTGCCTGCACCTCAGTCTTGTCGCTACTCTCACTGAAGATCATTGGCAAACATCTGGAAAGTCTGGTAGTCATGGGAGCCTCGTTCATCATCGGCGGCATCATTATGTGGTACGTCGATGAACGCTACGGCACCCGCAAGTCCGGCGACGTGGAGACAATAACCGCGCCTCAGGCTATCTGGGTTGGAGTATGTCAGACACTAGCTCCGATTTTCCCCGGCACCTCGCGGTCAATGGCTACTATCGCCGCGGGAGAGTTGGCGGGACTTTCCCGCACCACATCACTCGAGTTTTCATTCTTGTTGTCGATCCCGACCATGGCTGCTGCCAGCAGCTTCGATCTGCTCCGAACGCTTCATCCCTCGCACTCCGCTGAACCCACCCCGCCTGTTCACATCGATGCACATGGATGGGTCTTGCTGGCGATTGGGTTTGTGGTGTCCTTTTTTGTCGCGTGGGGAGTTGTCGCGTGGTTTCTCGGCTGGGTTCGCACTCGAGGCTTCGCGCCTTTCGCCATCTACCGCATTCTCCTTGGAATCGCGGTTCTCGTCTGGGCGGCCAGAACATAAGATCACGGCCTCCCCGGCAGGTTAACAATTCATCGTGGCCTGCCGGTTGGCGAACCAGCCCTGCTCTTTCCGGTTCTAGCTATTGGGTTTTTTCTTTGACCTTGTCAGCACCTTCCGCAGTTTTCGAAGCGACGGCGTGAGTGGTCTTCTTGGTGCCGTTCTTCACGGCCTTGCCCGTCTTCTTGGCTCCGGTCTCGGTGGCCTTACCGACATCCTTGCCGGCCTGTTTGGTGTCATGACCGGCCTCCTTCAGGTCGTCCTTCACCTGTGCGACAACGGGAAGGGAAAGAGCCGATCCCAGAATTAAAGCTGAAACGGTGGCGAAAAGTGTTCTCATGAATTGCCTCCCTCAACGCGAAGCAATTCAAGGGCCTAGTCTATTTGCCGGTCCAGCAAGCCGTGCGCTTCGCGAGAAACGCTGCAATACCTTCCTGTGCGTCGGCTGCCATGGCATTCATCGCCATCACTTCTGTGGTATACGCATACGCTTTGGGCTGATCCAGGTCGATTTGGGTGTAAAAGGCCTGCTTGCCGATCGCGACTGTCAGCGGACTGGCTTTCGCGATCTGCTCCGCCATCGCCAAGGCCTCCGTGCGCAGCATATCGGCCGCAACCACACGGTTGACAAGTCCCCAGTCCGCGGCCTTGTGTGCCTCGATCAGCTCTCCCGTGAGCAGCATCTCCAGCGCGCGCTTGCTGCCGATTGCGCGGCTCAACGCCACCATGGGAGTGCTGCAGAACAGTCCGATCTTTACGCCAGGAGTGCCGAAACGAGCCGCCTCCGACGCAAGGACAAGATCGCATGTCGCCGCGAGTTGGCATCCCGCGGCCGTAGCAATCCCCTGGACTTCCGCAATCACGGGCTGCGGTATCTGCTGGATCTTCTCCATTAAGTGCGTGCAAACCTCGAAGATTTCCCGATATTCGACGATGGCGCGGCCCGTCATCTCCGAAAGATCGTGCCCCGACGAAAATACCGTGCCCTGCGCCGCCAGAATCACCGCGCGAACCTGCGGATGCCGCCCTACTTCGTCGAATGCGTCGATCAATTCCCGCATCATTTCCAACGACAATGCGTTGCGGCGGTCCGGACGGTTGAGGGTCACGATCGCGGTCGCGCCTTGAAATTCACGCTGAATCATCATTTCTTTTTCCCCGCAATCTGCCATTCGGTGAACGGCGAGCGCACGCCCGTAACATTGACATTGAGGCAATAAGGCATCCCCGAGGAGAAAGCCCGCTCGACTGCTGGACGCACCTGGTGCAGAGTGTCGATCGTCTCGCCCCCACCGCCGAAACCCTGCATGATCAGATCGTAGCGCGTCCGCCGCAGTTCGCAAGCTACCGTGTTCCCACCCCCCTGTAACTCCCGTTCGATGCCCCACCCTGCGTCATTGCCCACGATGATCACGATCGGCAGTTTGTGGCGAACTGCCGAATCCATTTCCGCGATATAGAAGCCCAGGGAGCCATCCCCGGTAATCACTGCGACCGGCTTGCCTGGATTTGCCAGTTGCATCGCGAGGCCGTTCGGTAAGCCTGCGCCGATCGTACCGAGCGGTCCCAGGCGTAGCCAGCGGCCCGGCTCCGTGATGGGGTGCGTCGCGCGGCCCCAGTGAACTACGTCACCGCCGTCCCAGGAATAGATCAGGTCCTTCGGCGCGTACCTCTTGAGTTCGGCAAAGAAAGCCGCGGGATGCAGCGGCGAGATCGTGCTGCGAGTGTATTCAGCGAGTTGCGCTTCCCACTCGGCCTTCCAGGCACGCAGCTGGTCGAGCCATGGCAGTGGCTGCCATTTCCGCTTCCCCGCTTCGGCCGTGAGCGCTTGTAGGGTGCTCTTGACGTCGGCGCAGAGGGCAATTTCAAGTTTGCGATTCAGCCCCAGTTCCTGCGGATGAATATCCACCTGGATGAACCGGGCTGCCGGACCGAAAAGTCGCGGACCGCCCAACGCCAGCCGGTAGTCGATTCGCTTGCCCAGCACCAGGAACAGGTCGGCTTCCTTGAAAGCTTTGAGCACGGCTTTGTTCAGAGCTGGATCGGCGTAGCCCAGGCAGAGCGGATGCTCGTCGGAAATGGCGCCCTTCGCCATCGTGATGGTATAAACCGGCAGGGAAGTCAATTCGACAAACTGGCGTAATTCGTCGCAGGCATCCGCCCACCAGATTCCGCTACCCGCAATGATCACAGGGTGCCGCGCGGACTTCAGCGCCGCGACAGTCTCGGCGATCTGCCGCGGATCGGGAGCGGAGTGCAAACTGTCATGTGGAGCGGGCGCATTGGAACATTGGTCGGTCTCGCCGGTAAACACGTCGACTGGAATCGTCAGGTGCACGGGACCTTTGCGCCCCGAGTTGGCTTCGCTGTAAGCGCGCCCCAAATAAAATGGAATTTGCGCCGGACTCGGCGGTTTTCCGGCCCATTTCACCACCGGACGCGCCATTTCGACCTGCTCGATATCCTGAAATGCGCCGCGATCCGCGGAATTGGAAGCGAGGCTCCCACTCACCGCGATCACCGGACTGCAATTGAGATACGCCGTTGCAATTCCCGTGAGCGAATTCGTGTGACCCGGACCCCCGGTGACCAGCGACAGGGCGGGTTTCCGGGTAGCCCTGGCCATTGCGTCGGCCGCGTGCACCACCGCGGATTCGTGACGCATGTCGACGATCCGCACGCCGGCATGCGCTGCCTCCATCAGAACCTCGTTGAGATGGTCGCCGACCAGAGTGAAGAGTTCTTTGATTTCGAGCTGTGCGAGAGTTCGCACAAAAAGTTCAGCGCCTCTTGGCATGACAGGCTCATGTTAATACAATCAGGTGTGGCCCCTGTTCAAACGAAGCGAATTCTAGTTACCGGTGGCGCCGGCTATATCGGCTCTACAACCTCACTGCTGTTGTTGGATGCCGGATATGACGTCGTCGTAGTCGACGATCTCTCGCGCGGGCATCGCGACAATGTCGATCCGAAGCGGCTGCGGCTGATTAATACCCTCGACACCGATGCGGTGACCGCATTGCTGAAGGCTGAACCCTGCGACGCGGTGATTCATTTCGCCGCTTTTATCGCGGTGGGCGAATCGATGAAAGATCCTGAGACCTACTTCCACAACAACGTTGCCGGATCGCTGTCCCTGTTTACCGCGATGGTGCGGGCGGGCGTCAAGGCGCTGGTATTTTCCTCGACGGCCGCGGTTTATGGCATGCCCGCAACTATTCCGATTCCGGAGAGTTCGCCTTATGCAGCCGTAAATCCTTACGGCGAATCGAAGGTGATGGTCGAGACGATCCTGCGCTGGTTCGATACCATTCACGGGCTGCGCAGTATCTGCCTGCGCTACTTCAATGCGTCGGGTGCGGAAGAGAAGTTGCGCGTCGGCGAGCGGCATGAACCCGAAACGCACCTGATCCCTTTGTTGTTCCGAGCGGTGCAGACCGGCGAGCCGGTTACTTTGTTTGGACAGGATTATGCTACTCCCGACGGCACCTGCGTGCGCGACTACATCCATGTCAGCGATCTGGCGCAGGCCCACATTCTCGCAGTCGAGCACTTGATCGGAGGAGGCGCGTCCAATCGCTATAACGTCGGAACGGGAAAAGGCTATTCGGTGAGCGAAGTGCTACGAGCGGTCGAGGAGGTCACCGGCAAAAAGGTGCCGTATCAGTTCGGGCCGCGGAGAGAGGGCGATCCTCCATCCCTGGTCGCGGATTCGACACGATTGCGGGAAGCGCTTGGCTGGACACCACGGCATAGCGAGTTGATTAAAATTGTCGAGACCGCGTGGAAGTTCGCGAACCGCTAAGCCTTTCGCTTAAAACAAGCTAGTGCCGGCCGGCAGACCGAAACGAAGCACGGTCATACGATTCGTCTACCCGAGAGGCGGCCGGCAGGTTCCCGCTTGAGTTGCGACGAAGTCGTCTAGCGTTGCGACTACGGCGTCGGTCGTGTCTGCGTCCGAAACCTTTTGCACGAGGAGCGAACATGTCACCGGGAGCAACACGAAACGGCCATCTTTGTCTATGGTTTTTTCGAGACGCATAGGGGCAATCTGATTCATTCGCTGCTCGAGCGCGCGGAAAGTAGTTTCCACCTCTTCAATGACCGCGATCGCTGGCCCGCTCCATCGAAACAGTGAGTCGTCATCCAGCCGCTCCTTTAAATATTCAACTACCGCGAGCAGCATTTCATCGCCTGTCGAGTCACCAAAGCGATTTCTAACCTGCATCAGTCCATCCACCAGGAAAAGAGTGACAATAAACTGCTTGCCTCGTGAGATTTTTGTGTCAATCGATTGCTCCGCCTCCGCCCGTCCGCGCAGGCCCGTCGCGGGATCGTCGTAGTGAATCTCCGGCTCGTGTTCCACCAATTCCGCGGGAAATTGAGGTATCGTTACCCCGGTAGAGCGAATATGACTCGACGTGCGCGCCACTCCTTCTTTCAGCGCGGCGATCTGGGCCTGAGACTCGTGACGAAGCCTGTCGCTCTCGCTCCTTACCAGGGTCAGGCACTCATCGAGCTTACTTCGCAGCACGCGAACGTCGCCGATGTTGGAAGCTTTTAGCAGATTTTTCTCAACAGCGTGTAGCTGCTGAATACCAGTCCTGCTGGAGTCGCTCAGAAACGTGATCGTCTCAGTCGTCATAGCGAGCATGGCCTGCAACTCGCTCAGGTGAGCCTGGTTGGTTCGCAACGCGATCCTGTTATATCCCTCCGCCGCGCGAGTGACGAAACCTACCGCGGCCTCAATTTCCTCGCCGCTGGATTTATCGCTCAGTTTTTCCGAAATAACGGAGACTTCCTTACGAAATTTGGTCAGGTTGCTGTCGTTGGCCTCAGCGGCGTGAAGCGAGATCCCATTTAGAAGCAACTGCAGGAATCGTATGTAGTCCCCAGAATTCGGCTTTCCTGCCATGAGGAACTTTTTAATCGAAACCATTTCACACTAGCTTTAACAATACCCGATTTAAATCCATCACCCTGTCGCCGGGCTTCGTTAGCGCCCTGACCGTGACCTTCACCGTCCCCTCCGCCAGCCGCAATCTTCCCAGTTGCAGCGTCCGCCAGTGCATTTTGGGGACTTCCGACCTGGGCACCACGTCGCGCATCACGATTGGCTCCATGGGCGTCGATTCTCGAATCACGCCTTGCGTAATGGATGTCCCGGCGCTCACTTCCACTTCTGACCCCGTGCTGCCTTCCGCGCACAGATATTCCAAGGCAACTTCGTAGACGCCGGCGCGGTGCACGTCGATATTCCAATAGACTGATTGATCGAGCGATGTCCATTTCGTCACCCAATCCCAGGCATAGCCATGCTGGCCATAGTAGACGAGGCCCTCCGAAAGATAGGCTTCGGGCGCGGGCAATACGGCCGGATTCTCTTCGGCGTAGCCGATCGGCAGAGGCAGGCGTTGGAAACCGCCGGGCGGGAGAACGTCCTGAAACCATTTCTCATAGGCCGCACGCAGCCGTTTCGCTTCGTCCGGGAATTGCGCGGCAACATCTTTCTGCTCGCCGGGGTCCACGGCAACGTGATACAACTCGGTCCCGTTCACCAGGTTAAAATCCTGAGTGCGAATAGCTCCCGGAAACACGCTTGACGGGCTCGCGGGCTTTTCGCCGTGCACGAAGAGGGAGCGCTCCGGCCATTCAGCGGTTGTCCCCGTCAGCAGAGGTTTGAGACTGTGGCCGTCGAGCGGAAGCCCAGTCGTATTGGGAACGCCGCAGAGATCCAGAATCGTGGGATGAAGGTCGATCACCGAAGCAATTCGATCCACCTTTGCGCCGGGCTTAAACCGCCCTGGCCAGCGGGCGAAAAATGGCTCGCGCGTGCCGCCTTCGTACACGCTGCCCTTGGTGCCGTGCAGACCGCAGTTATAGCGCTGTCCGGCAGGCCCGTTGTCGGACATGAACAAGACGATGGTGTCCTGGTCCAGCCCGAGCTCGGAGAGCCGTTTCAGCAAACGGCCGATATTGTCATCCATGCAAGCCGTCAGAGCGTACGCCGCGGCGATAGGCTTGGTGATGTCCATTTTGGAGTACTCATCCCAATAACGCTGCGGCACCATGAAGGGCATGTGCGGGACGTTGTAAGCCAGGTAAAGGAAGAATGGCTCCCTCCGCCGGTCCTCGATATAGCGAATTGCATGATCCGTCAGGATTTCGGTGATATAGCCTTTTTCCTGTAGAGGCTGGCCGTTATGTTCCAGCAACGGGTCGAAATAGTCGATGAAATGCCCGGTGCGGAAGCCGATGAATTCTTCGAAGCCGCGGCCGTGAGGCACATAGGGATAGTGCATCCCGAGATGCCACTTGCCGAAGAGCGCGGTCCGATAACCGGCCGCCCGCATTTTGTCCGCGATGGTGGTTTCCTTGAGCGACATCATCTCGCGCCCGGCTGTGACTCCATGTACATTGGAGCGCAAATGATAACGCCCCGTCATCAGGCTGGAACGCGTGGGGGCGCAAACCGGACAAGCGTGGAAGCGTGTCAATTCTATGCCGTCACGGCCCAGCTGGTCGAGGTTGGGCGTCTTCAAGAACTGGTTCCCGTGGGAAGAAAGATCGCCATAACCCTGGTCGTCCGCGACGATCAACAGAACGTTGGGACGCCGGGAGCCGGCTTGGGAACCGAGAAGAGGAGCCGCTGTCAGACCGGAGAGAAATTGCCGTCTGTTCACGAATTCAGTTTATGCTAAACACGCCCCTGTGGCACGAGGTCGCCTTAGCCCGAGTGCCCACGCTGAAGCCGGCGCGACTGTGAAACTTCGTGATCTTGCCGGCGATGCCCGGCTGCGCAGCGAATGTCTTCCGCGTTTCATTCACGCACATAGCGAAAGACCACCACGGCTAGCGGCGGGAGGGTGATGGCAATGCTTTGTTTGCGACCATGACGAGGGGTACACTGTGACGAAACGCCGGGATAATTGCCAACGTTGCTGCCGCCAAACATGGCGGCGTCGGAGTTGAATACCTCCTGGTAGTAACCTTCGTCGGGGACGCCGAATTCATAGCCTTTCAAAACCTCCGGCGTAAAGTTACAGCAGAACATCAGATAGTCGTCGCGATCGGTCGCTCTTCGGAGAAAGCCGAGAACGGAATGCTCAGAGTCGCTGAAATCAAGCCACTCGAAACCCGGCCAGGTGAAATCGACTTCGTGCAACGAGGGATTGGCTGCGTAAAAGCCATTGAGTTCCTTGACAAGGAGCTGCAACTGGCGATGATAATCCCATTGCAGCAGGTCCCAACGAACGCTGCCGGCATAGTTCCACTCCTCATACTGCCCGATCTCCGATCCCATGAACAACAACTTCTTGCCCGGGTGCGCGTACATGTAAGTGAGAAAGGCGCGGGCGTTGGCGAAGCGCTGCCATTCGTCGCCGGGCATCTTCTGCATGAACGACCCTTTCCCGTGCACCACTTCGTCGTGCGAGATGGGTAGCACGAAGTTCTCGGTGAACGCGTAGACCATGCTGAACGAGAGATGGTTCTGGTGATATTTGCGATAGACCGGATCCTTGCTGAAATAATCCAGCATGTCGTGCATCCAGCCCATGTTCCACTTGAACGTAAATCCCAGGCCGTTCAGATAAACGGGACGGGAGACGCCGCCGAAGGACGTCGATTCCTCGGCAAACGTAGTCGCGCCGGGGACCTCATGCGCCAATTCATTGAAGCGGCGCAGAAAATCGATGGCTTCCAGGTTCTCATTGCCGCCGTATTTATTGGGAATCCATTCGCCCGCCTTACGCGAATAGTCGAGATAGAGCATCGACGCGACGGCATCGACTCGCAAACCGTCGACGTGATACTCCTTGAGCCAGAAGAGAGCGTTCGAAATCAGGAACTGGCGAACCTCATTTCGCCCGAAGTTGAAGATGAGCGTGCCCCAATCGAGATGTTCACCCTTCCGCGGATCATCGTGTTCATAACACGCCGTGCCGTCGAAGCGGGCAAGACCGTGAGCGTCTTTGGGAAAGTGCGCCGGAACCCAGTCGACAATCACTCCAATGCCTGCCTGATGGCAGGCGTCGACGAAAAATTTGAAGTCGTGCGGTGCGCCGAAACGCGACGTCGGAGCGTAGTAGCCGACCACCTGATAACCCCATGAGCCGGAGAACGGATGCTCCGCTATGGGCATCAGTTCGAGATGCGTGTAGCCCATGTGCTTCAGGTACGGCACCAGTTTAGCGGCCAATTCGCGATAGGTCAGGGTCTCGCCCGCGGGACCTCGCATCCACGAGCCCAGGTGCACTTCGTAAATCGAAATGGGAGCGCGCAGCCAATCGGTCGCGGCGCGGGACTCCATCCACACCTCGTCGGACCAGGTGTGCTGATCAAGACGGTAGACCAGAGATGCCGTTTTCGGTGGAACCTCCGCGAAGAAACCGTAGGGGTCGGAATGCATCTGCTGATAGAACGGCGCCCGCACGTTGTATTTGTATGCCGTGCCTTCCCCCAACCCGGGCATAAAGATTTCCCAGATGCCCCCGGTCCGCTTGCGCATGGGATGACAGCGCAAATCCCACCAGTTGAAATCGCCGACCAAGGCGACCACCTCCGCGTTAGGCGCCCAGACGGCGAAACGGGTGCCCGAGACGCCATCGATAGTGGTCAAATGCGCGCCCATGCTGCGATAGCTCTCGAAGTTGTTGCCCTCTCCGTGGAGATAGAGATCGAATTCCGTCAGGATCAGCGGGAACCGGTAGGGGTCGTCAATCTCAGTCGTGTTCCCATTGGAGTCTTCGACGAGAAGGCGATACGGCACGGGCTCGCCGTCGAGTGAGGCGACGAACAATCCGTCGACATGGAGCCGCCCCATCGGAGTGCGTTGGCCGTCGATCGCAACGCTTACCGTTGAGGCGTGCGGGATGAAGGCCCGGACCTCCCAACGTGGGGCGCCGAGCTTGGAGGGTGTGACGTGAGGTCCCAGAACGTGGAAGGCGTCCCCGTGACGACCTTGCACAATCGCTTCGATATCAGAGGCAGTCATGCGAACCTTTTGATTATATGGCCTCGGACCAAGCGAACCGGCTGGATAACATTTTGAGCGGCGAACCCCTGTGCGAATTGCACCTGCACCTCGAAGGTTCGGTGGATCCGGAGACGCTCTGTATGCTCGATCCGAGCCTCGCGCCCGAGGCCGCTGAGCAGGTCTACCGCTTCAGTAGTTTTGCCGGCTTCATCGAGTGCTTCAAGTTTATCGCCCTGAGGCTGCGCACCCCGGAAGACTACGCACTGATCACCCGGCGGCTGGTAGCGGCCCTTGTGCAACAAGAAGTGCGGCTATGCCGAGGTTACATTGTCGGCGGGGGTTCTGTTGTGGAAAGAGCGCGAGATTGGACCCTACTATGACGCAATCCGCGATGCCGGCCGCGAGGGGCCGGTCGAGTTGCGATGGAATCTTGACGCGGTGCGCCAGTTTGGTCCCGAGGCGGCCTGGCGAGTCGCGGAGTTCGCGGCGCGGAGGCTGGACGATGGAGTGGTGTCGATTGGGATTGGAGGCGACGAATTGCGTGGACCCGCGAACTGGTTTGCCGAGGTCTACGGATTCGCGCGATCACGGGGATTGCGGTTGACGGCGCATGCGGGGGAGACGGATGGTCCGGCGTCGATTTGGGCTGCGCTGGAGATTGGGGCGGAGCGGATTGGTCACGGCATACGCGCGGTCGACGACCCGGTGCTGCTGCGGCATCTACGAGACCATCAAATTCCGCTGGAGATTTGCCTGACGAGCAATGTTTGCACTGGGGTGGTCCAGTCGATGGGTTCGCACCCGTTCCGCAGGCTGTATGAGGCGGGAGTGCCGTTGACCCTGAGCACGGATGATCCGGGAGTGTTCCGGTGTACGTTGCGCGGGGAATTCGAGGCGGCGAAGCAGTTAGGTATTGGGGTGCCAGAACTGCGGGAGATCGCGGAGAATTCGGCCAGGTTCCGGTTCGGGAGCCTGCCGCCGGGACGCGCCTAAAATGGAAGGTTGGACTTTCGCCACCTCCTGACACCGTCCGAGCGCATGGAGCGCAGCATGGGACGATTGCGCCCATTTCGTCCTACAGCACGGTATCTCGCGCGGACCGAGGTGCACGTCTTCGCGTTTTCGATGGCGGCCAGTGTGCTGCTTTCATTATTCCCGTTCCTGCACGTAATGGTGTCGCTGTGCAAGTACACGTTCCGGTGGCCGGCCGGCGTATTTGCGATCCAACTCGCGGTGGGAGAATATTTTCCCGGTGAACTCGGCGGCATCCTGGCGTCTTCCCTCAATTTTCGCTATCCCAAGAAGATAGAATTCGTTTCCATTATCCTGCTGCTGTTCACTGCGAACGGCATCTTCGAACCCCTCGAAGTGGCCTTGAATAGGGCTTGGGGTGTCACCAAGGACCGCTCCTATATCAAGAACCAGTTACTGAGTTTCTTGCTGATCCTGCTTTGCGGCGGTTTGGCTCTCGCTTCCTTCCTGCTGACGGCCATGAACCAGGAGTTTTTGGGAAAGCTGTTCGGACCGAACGAACCGATCCCGCGATGGATAACCATTGTCATCTTTCGTCTGATCGCGATTCCTATCACTATGCTGGCTTTATTTCTCACTTATTGGGTATTGCCGAATTGCCGGGTTCCGGTCAGGCGGATCGTTCCAGTCGCATTCGTGGTCGGCATTGCGCTCACCATTCTGCAATACACTGTCTTGCTGTTGTGGAACTGGATTCTTGCCAAATTGAAGAACGACTACGGGCCATTTGCGCATTCGTCCAGCGTGATTTTGTTTAGCGTCCTCGCGGCAATGATTGTGCTCGCGGGGGCTGAGTGGTCGGCGCGCGTGCCTGCAGTGCCCTTGGACGCCAAGCCGCTAGAATAGTTCTTCGTGACGAATGACCTTGCTCTCCATCCGTGGGGCAGACCATCGTGGTTTGGGGTCTGTCCGGCTGCACAGACGCCGTATTCGGACTTGCAGGGTCGTCGCACAAAATTTGGAGGCATTGTGACTGATTGGAAGGCAGTAGCAGGCGCACGAGGATTGCAGCTTTCAGAGGCGGAATTGGCCAAACTGGGTTCCGCGATGGAGGCATTAGAACCGGCATACCAGGCTTTGCTTGCTAAGTTGACTCCGGAGATCGAGCCGGTCGTGATTTTGAGCGAGGAGGCAGTGGAAGGCAAATGATGACCCTCGTCGAAGCTGCCGCGCTGTTACGGGCGCGCAAAATCTCTTCTTACGAACTGGTGTCGGAGTCGCTCGACCGCATCGAGCAGCTGAATCCCATACTGAATGCCTTCTTAACGGTAACCGGGGACACGGCGCTGCGCACAGCGCGGCAGTGTGACGAGGAACTGGCTGCAGGCCGCGACCGCGGTCCGCTGCACGGCATCCCCGTCGCTCTGAAGGACAACTTCTTTACCAAGGGCGTCCTGACCACGGACGGGTCGAAGCTCTTCGCCGCGCATGTCCCGGACTATGATTCCGGGGTCGCGGAGAAACTGCATGAGGGTGGCGCGGTCATCGTGGGCAAAACTGGGATGCACGAACTGGCGTATGGGATCACCTCCAACAACGTGCATTTCGGCGCGGTGCGGAATCCCCACAATTCAGAGCGGATCCCCGGTGGTTCCAGCGGAGGATCGGGTTCGGCAGTGCAAAGCGGCATGGTGTTCATGGCCATGGGGAGCGATACCGGCGGGTCGATCCGCATACCCGCGGCGTATTGCGGCACGGTGGGGTTGAAGCCGACTTTCGGACGCGTCAGCCGTTACGGGATGTTCCCGCTCGGTTACAGCCTGGATCACGCCGGTCCGCTGACCCGAACTTGCAGGGATGCCGTGGCGGCGCTCAACGTGATTTCCGGCTGCGATCCGCGCGATCCTTCGAGTTCACGGCGTCCGGCGGAGAATGTCCGGCTGGAAGAGCCGTTGTATCTGAAGGACCTGAAAGTGGGCGTGCCGGAGAACTATTTCTTCGAACGCATCGAGCCTGCCGTAGAGCAGGCGGTAAAGGCGTCGATCGAGAAGATCGGCAGATTGGGCGCAACCGTGATTCCTGTGAAGTTGCCGGACGTGGCGGCGATTAACACGGCCGGCCGTTTAATTTTGCTGGCGGAAGCCTCCGCGTGGCTGGAGTCTTACCATTTGAGTCGACGCAACGACATTTCGTCAGAGGTCTTGGCTTTGCTCGATCAGGGACGAATGGTTTCGGGCACCGCCTACGTCAACGCGCAACGCGCCCGCCGGGTTCTGGCCCGGGAGTTCGCCAGGATTTGGAAGCAGGTCGACGTGCTATTCACGCCGACAATCCCGATGGGAGCGCCTCCCTTAGGGAAGTCGACGATCACTCTCGGCGGCGTTGAAGAGGATGTCCGGGTAGCCAGTACGAAGTTCGTCCGGCCGTTTAATGTGCTCGGTTTGCCGGCATTATCTGTCCCGTGCGGCCTGACGCCGGATAACTTGCCCATTGGTTTACAAATTGTTGGGCCGGCTTATGGAGAGCGCAGGATTTTAACGGCAGGTGCGGCAATCGAATAATGGTTCGAGTTTAAATTAAGTTCAGTCCGCTAGCCTTTTGGAACATACTCATCGGTAAGGGTTTAACTACTGCTGAAAGCAACGGTATTCCAGATTTGGAATTCGCGCTTGATATACAACTCTCACTATCCGCTTTCCCATATTACCCCTGAAGTATAACCCGCGCTAACTTGAAGTAAATTAACGAATAAAGCCGCGCGTGACCGATTGGTTACGCGCGTGCTTGTGATCGGGGGTACATTTACCTAGCCGGGGTAGTACGCCCTGAACCAGATCCACGAGGATCACAGCGCGGAACCTCCGAGAGTGAAGTAAAAACCGAACAAGGAATTTACAGAAGATTATGTTAAAAAAGGCAACAATCGCAATCGCGCTACTGGCACTCTGTGCCGCGCTGATGCCCTATGCGTTCGCCCAGACGGTCGTGACGGGGGACGTCGCCGGCACCGTCACCGATCAGACCGGTGGTGTCGTTCCCAACAGCACGTTAACCATCAAGAGTTTGGCGAATGGCGAAATGAAGACGGCGACCAGCGGCAAAAGCGGCGAATTCCGATTTCCCCTGCTGCGCCCTGGAACCTGGTCTCTGACGGCGACTGCCAAAGGATTCGCTACGACAGAGAAACAGATCGAAGTCCAACTGGGCCAGGTGCAGAATATCAAGATGCAGCTTGGCGTTCAGGGCCAGGCGCAGGTTGTCGAAGTCTCTGAGGCGACAGAGTTGTTACAGAGCGAAAATGCGAATCTGGCAACTACCTACGATCAGAATGCGATCCAGAATTTGCCGTCTCCTGGCGGTGATATGACAAATTACGCGATGTTCTCGCCCGGCGTAACCGTGTCGACCGGAGCCGGCTACGGCAATTACAGCGCGTTTGGCTTGCCTGGTGATTCGAATCTCTACACCGTCAACGGGCTCGATATGAACGATCCGTTCAATAACCTCAACAATTCGGGTTCCAGCAACATGATGTTGGGCACGAACGAGATCGCCGAAGTCGCAGTGGTTTTGAACGGTTATACGGGCCAATATGGACGGCAGGCTGGCGCGCAGCTCAATTACGCGACCAAGACGGGAGGGAACCAGTTCCACGGCAATGCTTCCTGGTGGTGGAACGGCCGCGAAATGAACGCCAACGACTGGTTCAACAATGCCAACAGCACTGGCCGCCCTTTCGACGTTTCCAACCAATGGGCGGATTCGTTCGGTGGCCCGATCATCAAGAACAAATTATTTGCCTTTTACAACAATGAAGGCGCCCGGTATGTACTGCCCGGCGGTGGACCCATTTACATTCCTACTTCCGCCTTCGCAACTGCCATCCTAAACAATTTGAAGGCCACCAACACCCCCTCAGTTCCGCTCTATACTCAGGCGTTGAACGTCTACGCCGGGGCATCGGGCGCAGGCCGCGCAACACCTATCACGGCGGCTCAGGACCCAGCCCTCGGCTGCGGCGACCTGGTGACGACCAACTCAGCGGGCAAGCCGATCGCTTCCAAAGCCGGCCAGTTCGGCCTCACTCAGCCCTGCGCCGAAGTCTTCCAGAGCACTGCCAACAGCCTCAACAAGGAATGGCTTCAGTCGTTTCGGGTAGATTACAACATCAACTCCAATCATAAGATCTTTGTGCGCTTCTGGATGGATCGCGGCGTACAGGCGACCAGCACGGACGCCATCAACACCGCTTTCAGCGCCAACAGCAATCAACCGTCGGAAAACGGTCAGGTCGGCTGGACCGCTAGCTTCGGCCCCAGAATAGTGAATCAGCTCATTGCCTCTGGATTCTATTACTCGGCCATCTTTGGCCCGCCGAACCTTCCCGCCGCTTATGCTGTCTTCCCCACCAATTTCGTCTTTTCGGACGGCGCGCCTTACTCCAACCTCGGCGGCGGCGGCAATGGCGGCAATACCGATTATGCTTATCCGTCCGGCCGCAACGTGCGAACCCACCAGTTGGTGGATGATTTCGCCATTACCAGCGGACCTCACACCGTCAAGTTCGGCGTAAACGTCCGCCAAATCGGCTGGACGGACTTCTATAGCCAACCCGGCGCCAGCGGCTTGTATTCGTTCAGTTCCATGACTGATTTCTACACTGGCGCTTTAAATAACGGGTCTACTTACAGCGCGAGCTTTATCAACCAGGGCGCCTCAGGACTGACGTCGTACAGTTTAGGCTTCTACGGGCAGGACGAATGGAAAGTCACCAAGAAGCTGAATGCGACAATTGCCATCCGGATGGACCGCAATAGCAACATCCACTGCGTCAACAGCAGTTGCTACAACGAGACTAACTCCGACTTCGGAACCTTGATCCACAATGCCGCTATTCCTTACAATCAGGTGATTCAGACCAATGTGAAGAACGCCTTCCCGGCCATCGACGCGATTGTCCCGCAACCTCGCGTCGGCTTCGCGTACAGCGTCGATGATAAGACCGTAATTCGCGGCGGGATCGGCTTGTTTAGCGACCTCTACCAGCCCCTCATCGCATATCGCTTCGCCCAGAACTTCCCGGGCAATGCCAGCTTCACCGAGAGTTCGGGACTCGTGGCTCCTGGCAACGCAGCCAGCGCATCCTCGATCGCAGCCGCTTCTGCCGCAGCTTTACTCAGCGGTTTCGGCTCCGGCGCAACCGTCACTTCTTTGAACAAGAGTGTTCCCGGCTTCGCTCCGCCGAACTACAACACCATCTCGCCCAACATCAACAATCCCGTTTACTATGAATGGAACTTCGAGATTCAACGCGCGCTCAGCAAAGGCGTCTCTCTATCGGTCAATTACGTCGGCAACCATGGAAGCAACGAGATCCTCCAGAACCTTTACTCGAATGGTTATGCGGCGAATGGCTTCGGAGGGCTGCCCACCACCGCGCCGGACCCGCGTTTCGGCCAGATCCGCGATCTCTACAACAACGGCTACTCAGACTATGACGGCCTCGTAACATCGGTCCGTTGGCAGGCCAGTAGCCAGTTCTCCGGTGCATTCAGCTACACCTGGTCGCACTCTCTTGACGTCTGCTCGAATGGCTGCCTCGAGCCGTTCACCGCCGACAGCGTGACCAGCATACGTTACCAGATCAGCCCGAGCCTCCCGCTCAACTACAGTAATTCGGACTACGATATCCGCCACAGCCTGAATGCCAACTATGTGTACACGCCCAAGGTGACTTTGGCCAATCCTATCGCCAAGGCAGTGTTGGGCGGTTGGGCCGTTGCCGGTACCTTCCTGTTCCACTCCGGCTATCCCTTCAGCATGCTCGACAGCGGTGTTCGCGGCGCCCAGGGTGTTGGAAACCTTGCGGGAATCTCGACCAACTCCTTCATCGCCGACTGGATTGGCGGAGGCAACGGCTACCCAAGCTGCACCACGCCGAACACGCCTTGCTACTCGTCTTCGGAGTTCGCGGCCAAGAGCAACCAGCACGACTTCGGCAACGTTCCGCGCAACACCTTCCGGGGTCCCGGCTATTTCGACACCGACATCAATGTCCATAAGACCTTCACGGTGCGCGAACATTACAAACTCCTGGTCGGAGTTTTTGCTTATAACGTCTTGAATCACCCCAATTTCGACTTGCCGTTTAACAATCTCGCGGCGGGTAATTTCGGGACCATCCTAAGCACCGTTTCCGCTCCGAATAGCCCGTACGGCAACTTCCAGGGCTCTTCGGTTTCCGGACGCGTGATGCAGACTCAAGTTAAGTTCAGCTTCTAATTAGAAGTTGGAATTTTCTAGGGCGTCGATCGGTCACCTAGACCGGTCGACGCCTTTTTCATTGGCGCTCAGTGTGAAGTGGGCGGCAACCTCGTAGAAGGCTTCGAGCCCCGGATCACGATCCAGTTCGCGCGACATTAGTTCAGCAACCTTGGGGGCTGCGTTCACGGCCGCCTTAGCGTTGAGAAATAACGCCCGGGTCCGCCTGCACAAGATATCCTCTACCGTCCGCGCCATCTCATGACGCGCTGCCCAAACGACTTCCGCGCCGACATACGGCAGATCTTCCGTTAGCAGTCGCGCCAGTTTGGGTTCGTTCCGCATTATTTCCTGGATGGCGGGAGCGTCAGCGCCGTAGAACGAAAGGGGGCCGAATTCGTGAGCTTGCTGATGAAAGCCATGAATGTTGAGCTGCCTGGTGATACAAGCTTTCTCGGGGAGTTTCCCCAGGATAGCCGCATGATTCACACAGTCTTCGGCCATATTGCGATAGGTGGTCCACTTTCCGCCGGCTATGCTCAGCAAGCCCGACTCGTCGATATGGATGGTGTGGTCGCGGGAGAGCGCCGCGGTGTTACTCGAACTAGAGGCTTTGACCAGCGGTCGAATTCCCGTAAAGACGCTCAACACATCTTCGCGCGTTGGCGCTTTGTGCAGATACTCAGCGGCCGTTTGCAAAATGAACTCGATCTCCTGCTCCTGCGGGGAAGGCTCCGGCGTAGCTTCCTCGATGGCAGTATCGGTGGTCCCGACGAGAGTATGGCCGTGCCAGGGAATTGCGAACATCACGCGGCCGTCACTGGTATGAGGCACCATGATAGCGGAGTCCGCGGGAAGAAAAGACCTGTCGAACACGAGGTGAATTCCCTGGCTCGGCGCGATCATTCCTTTGAGGGCGGGATCCCCCAGACGTCGGACTTCATCGGTAAACGGACCGGTCGCATTGACCACGACCTTGGCCGTCGCGGTAAACTCCTCGCCGGTCTCCTCATCTCGCGCCGCAATGCCGTTGACGAAACCGTCGCTATCCTTCTGCAGCCCCGTGACGCGGCAGTAGTTCAGGAGCGTGGCGCCTTGCCCGGCTGCCGTTGCCACCATATTGATCAACAAACGAGCGTCGTCGAACTGGCCGTCGTAGTAGACGACGCCTCCGCGCAAACCTTCTTGATTGATGGTCGGCAGGCGTTGGAGTGTCTCCTCACGCGACAGAATTTTGGATGGGCCGAAGCCGTATTGGCCGGAGAGGATGTTGTAAAGCTTGAGTCCCAAGCCATAGAAGGGAGCTTCCCACCAGTCGTAGCTAGGCACGATAAAGGCGAGATCGCTAACCAGATGCGGAGCGTTCCGCCGCAGAATGCCGCGTTCCTTCAGCGCTTCCATGACGAGCGAAATATTGCCTTGTTCGAGGTAGCGAACTCCTCCGTGCACCAACTTGGTGCTGCGGCTTGAAGTACCTTTGCCGAAATCGCTACGCTCGACGAGCAGGGTGGAGTAGCCGCGTGAGGCCGCGTCAATCGCGACGCCTACGCCCGTTGCACCGCCACCCACGATGATGACGTCCCATCCGGCCCGAGTAGTCTGCAGCTGGCGGAACATTTCAGAGCGTGTCATTTGATCCGTATTTAGCTTTAATCTAGCTTTAATTATCGTTGCATATGCGAGTCCACCGGAGGTCGTAGGCTGCGTACTCCCATGGCTGCATTGTCTTGGACAGATTAGCGCCAATTTAGAACGTATCTTCGGCGCCCTCGCCCGGACGCTACATTTTCCGGCACGCTGGGTTTGTCCTCACGAAGTCATACTCCTGCTTGGGTTTGACGATAAAGAATAGCTTATATAACATGCATTCCAGGAGGAACCATGCAGAAATTCTTTCCGTTTTACGCCGCGTTGCTCCTTTCGCTCCCCGCGATGTCGGTTGCGCAGACGACAACAGCGCCGCCTCTAATGAGCGATCACGCCGCCGCTCGTTTTCTCGATCAGGCGACGTGGGGGCCCACACCGGCTTCCATCGCGCAACTCCAGCAGATGGGAATTCAAGGCTGGTTAACGGCGCAGTTCGCCGCGACGCCTTCCGATATTCCCGACCAGGCGCTGCTGGCTGCCAACGGAATGACCAATCGGAATCTCGCGCCCGTGCAGGCTGCGTTCTTTCAGAATGCGGTCACGGGGCCTGATCAGTTGCGCCAGCGAGTGGCCTTCGCGCTATCCGAGATCTGGGTGGTTTCCGCTATTTCGACTAATGTGGCTTACGCCTTCCCGCCCTACTGGCGCATCTTTCGCGACAACGCATTCGGTAACTACCGGGACATCGTTCAGGCGGTGACGCTTAGTCCGGCGATGGGCAACTACCTGAACATGGCTAACAACAATAAAGGTAACCCGGCGAAGGGCACCGCACCCAATGAGAATTATGCGCGTGAGTGCATGCAGCTATTCACCATCGGTATGAACCAGTTGAATCTCAACGGAAGGTCGATTCTCAACTCGAGCGAGACTCCCGTGCCAACTTACACGCAGACGGATGTGACGAACGTCGCCCGAATACTGACCGGATGGACTTACCCTACGGCTCCCGGCGCTACGGCGAAGACCAATAATCCTGCTTATTATTTTGGACAGATGATCCCCGTCGAGGCGGAACACGATACGGGAGCGAAGGTCATCTTCGGGAACATTCAGATTCCCGCAGGCCAGTCCGCCGAGCAGGATCTGACCTCGCTGATCGACAACCTGATGCGACAGCAGTCAATGGCGCCGTTCATCTCGCAGCAATTGATCCAACATCTGGTGACGAGTAATCCCAGCGGCGCCTACTTACAGCGCGTGTCACAGGTTTTTGAGAACAATGGCAGCGGCGTCACGGGTGACCTGAAGGCCGTGATCACCGCGATCCTGACCGATCCCGAGGCGCGCGCTGCCGATGATCCAACTCAGGCAGTGCCCGTCGGCTTCGGGCACATGCGCGAACCAGTGCTTTTCATGACCAACATTTTGCGCGGCCTGAATGCCACGCTCGGCACGGGCGCCAACACCCAAGCGGAGGCGACCAGCATGGGCCAGCAATTATTTTATGCGCCGAGCGTGTTCAGCTATTTTTCGCCGCAGGCGCGCGCCAACGGGTTGATCGCTCCGGAGTTCCAGATCTACTCGACGCAGACCGCGGCGAACCGCGCCGACGCGATCAACTCGGCAATCTACGGGACGCTCGACGGGGGAACCAAGCTCGACCTTACGCCTTTCGTACAAAAGGACGACACGCTGCCGGACCTCATCGACTACATCAGCTACGTGTTTTTCCATCACACCATGTCAACGAGTTTGCAGTCCGCGATGATGGACGCAGCCAAAGCCGCAGCCACTCCGCTCGCTCAGACCCAGGCCGCGCTGTACATTGCGTTGACCTCGGGCGAGTATCAGATCATTCAATAACCGGACAGCGAATCACCAGAGGAAAAGAAAATGTTTACACGACGTGGATTTGTTCGCATCAGCGCCGGCGTCGCCGGATCTCTCGCGCTTCGCCCTTTCGGGCTGATCCCCGGTCTGGCGCAGAGCGGACCGAACTACCAGGCACTGGTGTGCGTGTTTTTATATGGCGGGAATGACTCCAATAACATGGTTGTCCCGATGGATGACACCAATTACAGGGCATATCAATCGATCCGTTCCACGCTGGCTCTCGCCCCCGCTGACCTGACCGCGCCGGTCAATAGCGTGTCAGGCGCGCCATTTTCGTTTCATGCGAAACTGCCTGAAGTGGCCAGCATGTTCGCGAGCAAAGAACTGGCGGTCGTCGCGAATGTCGGGCCCTTGGTTGGGCCGCTGACCCAGGCGCAGTATCAGGCGCAGAATTCGCCGATCCCGAATAATCTCTTCTCGCATGCCGATCAGCAGCAGGCGTGGCAGACGTCCATCGCGCAGGGACATTCGGGCACCGGCTGGGCGGGGCGCGCGGCAGACTATATTGCGTCGCAGCAGATCAATTCCTCATCGTTTCCGACGTTCCTGTCGGTCGCGGGGAATACGATCCAAGGCGCAGGATCGCAAACTGCGCCGGTCGCGGTCACTCCGGGCGAGTCGCTGACGTTGAAAGGCTTCGGCGCCTCAGCGTCGGCGCAGGCAAGGATGAGCGCGATGAATAGTCTGTTGCAGCTCAATAGCGGGATTTTGCTGGCTCAGGCTGCCAACGATACGCTCGCGCACAGCATTTCCGACGCGTCGGCATTGGCGTCGGCGCTGGGCAGTTCCACTCCACTGAAAACGCAATTTCCGGCGACGGGGCTCGGTGCTCAATTGCAACAGATCGCGGAGATCATCCAGGTACAGAGCCAGCTCGGGATGCGGCGGCAGATTTTCTTTGCGTCATTATCGGGGTTCGATACGCATGCGGGCGAAACGGCAACGTTAAACACGCTGTACGCGGAGCTTAGCCCGGCGCTGGCGGCTTTCTATACCGCCACGCAGGAGTTGGGGGTCGCGGAGAATGTCACGACGTTTACCGAATCGGATTTCTCGCGCACGTTCCAGCCGACGTCGAGCGACGGTAGCGACCATGCGTGGGGCAGCCATCACTTAGTGGTTGGCGGAGGGGTGAAGGGCGGCCAGATCTACGGAGCATTTCCTCAGTTCAAGTTGGGAGGCCCGAATGACACCGATACGCGGGGCCGGTGGATTCCCACCACCGCAACAGACCAATATGGGGCGACGATGTGTACCTGGTTTGGAATTCCGGCAAGCGCCATGGCAACTGTGTTCCCAAATCTGGTGAATTTCGGCACTCAGACCCTGGGCTTCCTGGGGTAAGAAGCCTAACTGGCAGTACCCGTCTCCTCAATAACCACAGGATAGCGTTTGGCGTTCATAGACGGGACAAATGACTCATCCGACTTTGCAGAACTTGACAAACACAACTATGGCCTCCGGGTCGTGACGACCAGGACGTGCTCGCAGCGAGGAGCCACCTTGGAGTCGCGGCCGAACGTTCAAGAAGACTTTGGCTTCGCTTCCAGATTCGCCATCCAACGCTTCAACTCTGCGACGTGCTCCGCCTCTTCGGCAGCGAACTCCACGGCCATAACGCGGATCTCCCGGTCTTCGGTTGTGCGCGCAATTTCGTCGTAGAATTGAAAGCCGCGCTCCTCGCTCTCAAGGCTCAATTGCATGGCGTAATCGAGGTCCATCAGATAGTGCGACGCCTCCATGGAAGTTGCCTCGGGACTCTCGCCTTCAGGCCACTCGAATTCATCCGCTTTCAACTCCGGGAGATCGTGATAGCCGGCTCGCGCTCTCGCTTGCGCGAGATGGAGACGCGAGAAATAGGCCAACTTTCCAAAGAAGGCGGCGCTCTCATGGTTTCCGTAAGTTTTCATCGCGTGGGCCAGGTCCCCTAGCCGTGTGGCGGCGTCCTCTTCCAGGCGGATAGCGTGCGCCAGGAACTCATCGACGTTTTGCATGGGACTCAGCCCTTCGAGGCTTCCTCCGTGCCGGAGATTTTGCAGCCCACCTTTAGAGTGACCTGGAATTCTTTCACCTGGCCGTGCTCGATTTTTCCGGTTTCCCTCACAACTTCAAACCAGTCCAACTGGCCAAGCGTTTTGGATGCCTCCGCCACGGCGGACTTGGCCGCTTCAAAGAAGCTGTTCTCGGAGGTACCCACCAATTCGACGAGCTTATACGTTCCTGCCATATTTTCTTCTCCTTGCTTTCGGGAAACTGATCTATGCCGGATCGGCATGGCCTACCGGATGCTGCGATGCCGCCCGTAACGCGGTTTCCTCTCGCTGAATCCAGCGGGCAAGAATATCGACGTGCTCCGCCTCTTCCTTGACGAATTCGTTGGCCATGGCGGCTATCTCTGGATCTTTCGTGGTGCCGACGACGGCGTAGTAGAAATCATAACCGCGGCGTTCCCCTTGCATGGCGACTTTCAGCGCATCCATTCGGGACATATCGGGGTCTCCAGCAAGCAAGGACGTTCGTTCAGGTGTGGCGTGATCCGGCCAAACGTAGTCGTCTGGCAAATGCGCCGTTACGTCGATTGAGCCGGCTCGCGACTTCGCCTGCGCGAAGTGCAAACGGGAGTAACCCGCCAGATCGCGGAATAGCTTGGCAACTTCTGTGTTGCCGCACGCCTCCATTGCTGCCCCCAACTGGTCGTAGTGGATGGAGGCATCCTCCTCCAACCGTACGGCGAATCCGAGGAACTGGTCGAGGCTCTTAATGTCAATGCCCCCCTTGTAGATCTTGGCGGCGTAAGAGAGGCTGGGGCGTTTCGCGGGTAGAGTTTCATCACCTTCGAAAGAAACGATAATGTCTTCATCACGCACGAAACACTGGCACGCCAGGCGATAGCGAGGAGGCATATCGTTGACCTCGGCGTCCCGGATCTCTTCCTTAGTGATTTTGCCCAGTTGGCGCAACACTTCTTTCTCTTTCTCGGTGAGCGCGATCCCGTATCGAACGTCAGGGGCAAGGTGCTGGACTTTCACCAGACAGGAGCCGCACTCGCCATCCTGGCAATCGAAGGGTATCGGAATTTTGTGGGCGTGGGCAACCGCGAGAATCGTGCCGCGATGCCCGGCAACCGCATAGACGGTGAGGTCTTTCGCCATAACAGGCGAGGAAAATGTTACGTTGGCCAAGGTTAGCTCCGTTGTTCAAGGGCGCCGACGACGTGAATGCCCAGACCAGCCTTGGGCTCGCAACCGCTCTCGAGAGTTTTGGCAGCGGTATCGCCATCCTGCGCCGAATCGTAAGTTTGATAGCGGTCGCTGTGCACGCATGGGGCCAGTGGCGCAGAAGGTGAGAAACAGGGCGTTTCGCGCGATGGAGAGAGGCTTGCCCTAGAGCCGATTTCCGACAAACGGAACAAGAATGTCGGAAACCCTTCACTCAATTTTCCGTGCGATAATTTCGGCTATTCAATGAGGTTCTTGCCGATTTTCAAATAATCATGCCACGGTAGGGGGCTTCGATTTGAATCGTGATTGCGTGAAGGACTCGCCCGGCGAGTACGACGCTACTCGGGCAGAAAGTATTCATATTGACACGGCAGAGGGATCGTGACAGGATACAGATAGCTCACGGTTCCCCGTTTTTCAAGAATCTGACCTCCCCGTCCGTCCAGATTTCGGGGCTATACCTCGTCGTCTAGTTCAACCTCCAGGCTGCGTGACGCCCGTCTTTAACGCGAACCTTTCTTTGAGTCGCGTAATGTCCACTTTTTGCCGGTGACGCCCAGGCTTCCCGTGTCGCCGCTGATGGGACGGTTTAAATGGTCGCGATGAAAAATCTGGATCTGGATGATGGCAATGGTCGACCGGTGCGGTGGAACGATGTCGCGCTCAGCGGCATGTATGAAATCTCGAAGGTCCTCACGCGCCCTGAACGTATCGAGACGACGCTCTCGAGTGTAATCTCGCTGCTCACGAGCTATCTGGGCATGCAGCGCGCATTAATTGCGTTGCTCGGCGAAGACGGCGAACCGCAAGTGGTCGTGGGATCAGGTTGGAATGAGGAGACTGCTCTAAGCCATTTTGAGCATCTGCCCGAACGCGCCATCGGTCAGATCGTGGTCAGTCAATCATCGCTCATCGTCAGAGACATGGCGTCTGATCCGCTTTTTGCGGACTGGGTAGCCTGGGACTCCACTACTCCGGAACCGCATTGCACTTTCATTGGCGTGCCCATCAAGGACCGGGACGAGGTGATCGGAACCATTTCGATCGAGCGGCAGTACCAAGGAGACTCCAGTGTCTCCATTGATGAGGACGTCCGTTTTCTGACGATGATTGCAGGCTTGGTCGGACAAACCGTCCGGCTTCAGGTGCTGATCGCCCGGGACAGGGAGCATCTGATGCAAGAAGGGCACCGCATCGAGAAAGTACGCGACGCCGGCTCTTCGAAACGGAACGATGGAGTGGATGAAATCGTGGGCGAAAGCCGGGCGGTACGATCCATTCTCGAAAAGATCGCCATTGTAGCCCGCACTTCGCTGCCGGTTCTCCTGCGCGGAGAATCGGGAACGGGCAAGGAGCTATTTGCGCAGGCGGTACACAACCTCTCCGCCCGAAAGAATCAGGCCTGCATCAAGGTGAATTGCGCGGCACTCCCCGAGAGCGTTCTCGAATCCGAATTGTTTGGACACGAAAAAGGAGCTTTCACTGGCGCGGTGGCGCAACGGAAGGGCCGGTTTGAACTCGCCGACGGCGGTACGATCTTCCTGGATGAGATCGGCGACATTTCGGCCTCATTCCAGGCGAAGCTGCTACGCGTTTTGCAGGAGGGCGAATTCGAACGCGTAGGCGGCACACGCACCATCAAGGTGGATGTGCGCCTGGTCGCCGCCACCAATCGCAATCTCGAAGAAGCGGTGGCGTACGGCAGCTTCCGCTCAGACCTGTATTACCGGATCAGCGTCGTTCCAATTGTACTGGCGCCGCTGCGGGAGAGACGCGAAGACATTCCGCTGCTTGCCCGCGAGTTCCTAACGCGCTACAACAAGGATCAAGGCACGGAGTTCACACTCAGTGAGGATGCGCTGAGCGTGCTCACTTCATGCGATTTCCCTGGTAACGTACGGGAACTGGAGAGTTGCGTCCGCCGCACGGCTGCATTTGCGCGCGGTTCGCGAATCAGCGCCCAAGACTTCGCGTGCAAGAACGACAGTTGCATGTCTTCGGTGTTGTCCAAGGCGATTACCGAGAGACATGTTCATCGCAACGGCTACGTTCCCCTTCCTATAGCTACCATGCCGGGAGGCACCGTTAAGGCGCGTTACCCCGCAGCGAGTGTTTCACGGCCGGACGTCATCCCTGGCGGTACCGATGGGCGTGTCACACCCCCTAGTCCGATTGAAGGCGCTCCGTCGCCGGGCGCCCCACCGTTCGATCCTGGGCAACTCGAGGATTCGGCGCGCGTGGGGGGTGCGCTTGATGATTCCTCCGAACGGGAGCATCTCACCCAAGCCATGGAAAAGGCCGGATGGGTCCAGGCCAAGGCTGCCCGGCTTCTCGGCATCACCCCGCGTCAAATGGGCTATGCACTGCGCAAGCACGGTATCCCCATCCAACGATTCTAAAACGGGCCATCGCGTTGGCCTAAACCGTGCATTCCGGTTCTCTATACTTTTTGGAGAACCTCCATGGCTTATAAAATTATTGCCTCTCAATGCACGGCTTGCGGTGCGTGCGAATTCGACTGTCCCACCGCCGCGATCTCACTGAAACGCGAGGTCTACGTCATCAATCCCAAGATCTGCACCGAGTGCAAAGATCACTACGATTCGCCACATTGCGCGTCGGTCTGTCCGGTGGCGAAAACATGCGTGCCGGCCTGAGGCGAATGTCGCGTTCGCAACAACGCCGGGAACGATCGGCTGCGCTTGTCGGTATCGTGACAACGCTGGAATCGCGCAACCGCTCCATTTACAAGGGATCGCGTTCTCTTCACGGTTGGCAGGCTAGTTGCATACTTGGCATCCAAGCCAACATGAGCGTCCCCCTTTGTCGCGGGCTTGCGTGACGGACTTCCAAAAAATCGAGGAACCAACATGCCAGAGGCATCGCACTCACAGGGAAACATTTTTCAGATCCTGCAACCCGCCGAAGTGATGCAGAAGGTGGCGGAGAGCAAAGGCTGCGGCACCAAGGGCGGCAGCGGTAAGGCAAGTTGCGGGTCAGCCGCGGGGCAAGGCGACTTATCGCCGGAAATCTGGGAGAAGGTCAAGAACCATCCCTGCTATAGCGAAGAGGCGCATCATCACTATGCCCGCATGCACGTTGCGGTAGCGCCGGCTTGTAACATCCAGTGTAACTACTGCAATCGCAAATATGATTGCGCCAACGAATCGCGTCCAGGAGTCGTAAGTGAGAAACTCACGCCGGAACAAGCTGCGAAGAAGGTCCTCGCGGTGGCTTCGACGATTCCGCAGATGACGGTGCTCGGCATTGCCGGGCCGGGCGATCCGCTGGCCAATCCGGAGAAGACTTTCAAAACTTTCGAGCTGATCTCGAAGACCGCGCCGGATATCAAGCTCTGTCTCTCCACTAACGGCCTGATGTTACCGGATCATGTAGACACGATCAAGAAATTCAACGTGGATCACGTGACCATCACGATCAATATGGTCGATCCGGAAATCGGCGCCAAAATCTATCCGTGGATTTTCTACAAACATAAACGGTACACCGGCGTGGAAGCAGCGAGGATACTGACCGAGCGCCAGCTCCAGGGACTCGAAATGCTCACCGAGCGCGGCATCCTGTGCAAGGTCAATTCGGTGATGATCCCTGGCGTCAATGATCATCATCTGGTGGAAGTCAATCGCGCCGTGAAATCTCGCGGCGCATTTCTGCACAACATCATGCCGCTGATCTCCGCACCGGAGCATGGCACAGTGTTTGGATTGAACGGCCAACGTGGTCCTTCGGCTCAGGAACTCAAGTCCCTGCAGGATAGTTGCGAGGGCGAGATGAACATGATGCGCCACTGCCGTCAGTGCCGCGCGGACGCCGTGGGTCTGCTCGGTGAGGATCGCAGCTCTGAGTTCACTACCGAAAAGATCATGAGCATGGAGGTCAACTACGACCTCGACTCGCGAAAAGCTTATCAGGAGCAGGTAGAAGGCGAGCGACAGGCCAAGGTCGCGGCGAAGCAGTCGGAACTCGAGACGTTGGCTGGAGAGATGAGCGATGTCAAGATCCTGATCGCGGTGGCTACCAAGGGTAGCGGACGAATCAACGAGCATTTCGGCCATGCCAAAGAGTTCCAGGTCTACGAGCTCAGTACCTCGGGCGCGAAGTTCGTTGGCCACAGGCGTGTAGATCTTTATTGCCAAGGCGGGTTTGGTGAGGAAGACAGCCTCGACACCATTATCCGCGCCATTAACGATTGCACGGCGGTGTTCGTCGCCAAGATCGGTGGTTGCCCGCGCGACACGCTGTCGAAAGCCGGCATCGAACCGGTGGACCGTTACGCGTTGGAATTCATCGAGCAATCGGCGATCGCCTATTTCAAGGAGTATCTGGAGAAGGTGAAGAGCGGAGAAGTGCGGCATATCGCGCGCGGTGACGCCGATATCCGTCAGGGAGCTTTTGTCGCTGCCTGATATCTCATTCAGAATTTATAGGAGCAAACAGAACTTATGGCTTACAAAATTGTGACATCCCAGTGCACGTCGTGTTCGGCCTGCGAGCCGGAGTGCCCCAACGTGGCAATCTACCCCAAGAACGGGACCTTTGTGATCAACCCCAAGAAATGCACGGAGTGCATCGGTCACTTTGACCAACCGCAGTGCGTAGCGGTTTGTCCGGTGGACAATACCTGCATCGTTGACAAAGCAGTACCGCGCTACCAGGCGCACGCATAGGGCGAATATGAACATAAACATTACACCTGCAGCAGATAAGTTTATTCGGAGGATGGTCCGATTCGGCGGAGTCCAAAATGGAGGTTTCCGCTTGTCGGTAAGTCCCGGAGGTTGCTCCGGACTCGCTTCTGATTTTAGTGTCGAAGCAGCTCCACGTCCCGGCGATGCCGTTCTCGAAAAAGACGGCCTCAAGCTATTCCTGCCGGTGGAGAGCCGGTTGCTGCTCGAAGGGGTGACGATCGATTGCGCTGACAGTCCCACCGAATCCGGACTTGTTTTTCGCGATCCCAAGGCGGGACCATCCGCGTGTGGGACGTCGAGTAAGGCTCCGGAATTCGTTAACCTCACGACGACATTGAGAGGGTGATGACTTGCTGGCTGTCTCTGAACGCGAAGAAGCCGCAATCAACGAAGCCTTGTGGGATGCCGGGTTGCCAGCGGAGGCGGCCCAACAACTACGGTTGGCGGCGCTCTCCTATGCTCATGACGACGCAGCGGAGCGACACTTGCAGAACGCGCGAGCGATTGCGCCGCAGCACGCGGCCGTACTGATCGGGCTCTATCGTTTTTATTTTTACAAAGGCCGCTTGTCCGAAGCCCTCGTAATCTCTGAAGTGTGTCTGAAGAAGGCGGCTCGCGACAATGGACTGGCCGGTGACTGGCACGATGTGAGATCCGGGGATGCGGTCTTTGGCGATTACGGGGCGAGGCTGCCTCGTTTCTACCTGTTCACCTTGAAGGCGTACGGCTATTTGCAAATGCGGCTCGGCAACACGAATGAAGGATTGGCCGCTGTGACGAAACTGTTGGAACTCGATCCGACCGACAAAATTGGAGCCAATGTTCTTCTCGGCGTGATTGAACGAATCGGGCGCAACGATGACGAATGAGGAAGACATTCCGGAGGCGATCGACTGGGAAGGCAAGCCGGTTGACTGCGGGGTGTGCCCTCATCGCGAACTGCGGGAAGTGGGTCACTGTCAGCTGCGGAAGGCCTGCATTCAGGACCGCTACGCGCGACGCATCGATCGTTTTTTCAACTGGAATCCGGAAGTAGCCAATCAGAGTCTCGAGCATCCTTATTTTGAGGTTCGGGCAATCGCGGCCAAATATGCGGACGAGATGCTGCTGCCGTGGCTGCTCCGCGATTCCGACGAAACGGTCCGTTGGAGCGCCGCGCTGCGCTTGCCGAAACGTTTTCTGATGCGCCTGATCGACGATCCTCATCGCGAGGTCCGCATCCGCGTCGCCTCGCGGCTCGAAGGCTCGGATTTGTTCCTGATGATGAAGGATCCCGACTACTACGTTCGAACCGTAGTCGCCAGCCGTATTACGCCAAGCATGTTGCAGAACATGATGCATGATCCCGATCCCGAGGTTCGCCGCGTGATTGCGGAACGCATCGGCTCGGCCTGGCTGGTGATAATGGCGTCCGATAAAAATGAGGCTGTGCGTCTTGAAGTAGCGCGGCGACTTCCGCCTGAGCAGATCGTTGCGATGCGTCACGATGACGACTGGCGCGTGCGCTATGAAGTTGCGGGACGCATCCCGCCGGACAAGCTTTGCGAGATGGCGGCCGACGCGGATTCGCTCGTGCGGGAACGTGTCAAGGCGCGGATTGATGGGCAAATGTCATTGGTCAAGGAGTAACAGAGATGAATATCAGCCGGGATAGCGACACCGTCGAGATCAACGATCCGCCCATCTACGAATACGGCGAGAAGGTTCGTTCGCGCCGCACCATCCGCAACGATGGGACCTTTCCGGGAAAAGATATCGGCGACATTCTAGTCAAGAAAGGCGAGGAAGGCTATGTCGTGAGCATCGGCACCTTCCTGCAGCAGTTCTACATCTACGGCGTGGATTTTCCGACGCGCGGCTATCGGGTAGGAATGAAGCGTAAAGAATTGGAGCCTTTGGTTACGGAAGAAGAGGTCGTCCAGTGAGCGCCGAAGATCGCATAGCGCGATACCAATGGGGCCAGCGCGTCCGGGCCTGCCAGGATCTTTTCAATGACGGGACTTTTCCGGAGCGCGCAGCCGAGGAGTTGTTGGTTGCCGAGGGCGACACAGGCGAGATTGTGCAGGTAGGCGAGCATGTGGAATCGAACACGCCAATCTATCTCGTGGAGTTCGCGGAAGACCGTATTGTTGGATGTTTCGAACAGGAGATTGCGCCTCTGTAACGGAGCAAGTGATGAACAGCGAATTGGCGATGCCGAACGAGTTCGATAAAAAACGAGTGGAGCGCGCGCTACGCAATCGAGCGCGCTACAAGTATGTCTCGCCCAAGGTGCGTGCCGTGTCCGAAGGACTGCGGATCGAAAGTCCTTGCTGTTCCCGGCGCATCGAAGCTAACGGGGGAATGGTGGATATTGCGTTACTACAGGTTCTGCGAGAGGGCGGATGGAAGCTTTACCGCAAGGATCACTCGGCCGGGGAATGGAAGTTATACGGAGAGTATGAAAAGCTCACCGATCTACTGGAGCCGTTGACGGCTGATCCGAAGCGATTGTTCTGGCAATAAATCAAAGGCATAAAAAAGGATCCAATGAAAGTGATGATTCGCAAAAGCCGTGAAGGCGCACTATCCGCCTACATCGCCAAGAAAGACCTGGAAGAGCCCATCGTGGCGATGGAGAAACCAGGGATGTGGGGAGGCCGGGTGACGCTCGCCAACGGCTGGGAGCTGGAATTGCCAGCCCTGGACGCCGAGACGTTGTTACCGATCACGGTGGAAGCGCGCAGGTTCGCGAACTGACATGGACGCCGGCGTACTGGCTCGGATCGACGAGATGTTGACCAATCCTCAAGCGGAACTGCCCGCTACGGCCGATTTCCGGCGAGCGTCTCCGGGCCTCTCGTTGACGCATTGTGACGACTCCGACCTCGGCGGCGAACCGGCATTCCGCGAGTATCCGCGGTTCAAGTTGTATCTGGTCGACAGAACCAACCACTGCTGGCAATTGACACAGGATCTTTCGCGCGCAACGGGTCTGGTAGTGACACGCAACGGGGTTCACGCATGATTCCTCTCTCCGATCCGGACATTACGATGGCGGAGCTCGATGCCGTCAACAATGCTTTGGAATCGCCGCGGATTACGAGCGGGCCGGCCGTCACGGCCTTCGAAGCAGCTTTTGCACAATACCTTGGACGCAAACACGCGGTATCCGTGGCGAGCGGATCGCTGGGAATGCTGCTGGCGTTGAAGGCCCAAGGAATTGGTCCAGGGCAAGAGGTAATCGCGTCGGCATACTCGTGGCGGGAGACCGCACACGCGATCACGCTCGCGGGCGCCACTCCCGTATTTAGCGACATCGACTATTGGGCCGGCACGATTGCGCCTGCTAAGATCGAGGCGCACATCACGCCCCGGACTCGCGCGATCATCGCATGCAACAACAATGGTCATCCGGCTGCATGGGCGGAACTGAGGGAGTTGGCGAACCGGCACCGCCTGGCGCTAATCGAGGATTCGACCGAAGCGATCGGTTCGCGTTATCAGGGCGCATTGGTCGGCAGCTTCGGGGACTGCGCCGTGTTCGATTTCTCTCAACCCGGTCCGTTGATCTGCGGCGAGGGCGGAATGATCGTTACGGATCATGCCGACGTGGCAGCCCTGTTGCGCCGTTATCGCGGTCGCCGCCCTGAGGAACGATCTTCAGTCGTGATTGGGGCCGACTTGCCTTATCAGGCCGGAATGAGCGAACTTGCAGCGGCGCTCGGGCTCGCGCAACTTCGGCGTATCGGCGACATTCTGGCGCGGCGAAAACGGGTGGAGAATTGGTACTTCAAGTATGTGAAATCGTTTGAAGGAATCAAAGATCCTTATATCGCACCGGAAGTCGACGAGGTGCATTGGTTCCTTTATGTGGTGCATCTGGGTACTCGCTTCACACGCTCGAGCCGTGATGCCATCGTGGACGATCTGCGACAGGAAAAGATTGAGGCCGCGGCTTATTGTCAGCCGATGCACGTGCAGCGCAGGTATTTCGAGATGGGATTTCGCAAGGGAGACCTGTTCGTGACCGAAAAGGTGACTGACCGCGCCGTCGCCCTCCCGTTTCACTCGCACCTGACGGAAGACAAGATTGCTTTCATTGTCGGGACCATGAAGGATGCGTCGGTCAACGTCGGCGCCGGTACTGCGATTTATTTGTAACTACAAGGAGTTGGTAATGCCGAATGTAACGATCATGCCGAAAGGCAAAACGGTAACAGTGGAACCGGGAATCAGTTTGCTGGAGGCGATCCTCGCGGCGGGCGAAACGATCACACACAAATGCGACGGCAACGTAGATTGCGGGACCTGCCATGTCTTTGTCGTCGAAGGCCGAAAGAGCCTGTCGAAAATGCAGCGCTCAGAAAACGGAATGCTCGACACGATTGTCGGAGTCAGTTCCAAATCGCGGCTGGCCTGCCAATCGATTCTCGGCACGGAAAACGTGACGGTAGAGTTGCTGTCCGCCATTTGAGCGGCGATTGCTAATCCAAGGAGAACATCGATGACAGACGCACTGGTAGTGATTCATGTACGGTTCGCGCCCAATGGCGAGGTAACTGAAATCAGCGAACGCCCGGGTGACACGACCGCTCAAGGTTGGTTCAACAAGCTCAGCCGGCATCGCAGCAATGGCTACCAACCGTTGTCCGGGGGCCGGGCCCTGTTCCGGATCTCCCGCGGTGAGATCGACTCTTTGAAAGTTCAGCCGGCGAACAACGAGGTGTGACCCTATGGACTCCTATACACTCAATGCGATTCAAGCCTCGCTCGAAACGGGCGGCGCGATTCCTTACCTGGGGCCAGGAGTGCTCACCGTTGCCGGGCAACAGAGCGCTGTGCCCGACTCGCCTGAGACTCTGGTGGTCAAACTCACCGCTAACTCCACCGTGCCGCACAAGATCCGCAAGAATCTCACCGCGGCTGCTCAGTTCATCGAAAATTTCAAGCACCGCAAAACCGTGACTGCGGCGATGACGGCAGCATTTCGCGGCGACGCGCAGCCGCTGGCCCTGCACCGGTACCTCGCGGCTCTGCCCTCGCTCCCGCTGGTGGTACATGCCTGGTACGACGACCTCCTGCAAAAAGCCTTTGCCTCACGCGACGGCTGGGGCATGACGCAAGGCGTGAGCCAAGCCGAACATTTCGGTAGTTGGGTGCACTATTTTCATGCCGACGGATCGCGAGCCATGAATGGAGAGGATGCCATCCCGGCCGACGCTTTGGGCTGGAGCACGCTCATCTATCAGCCGTTCGGCTCAGTATGGCCGGCCGCGAATTACCTGGTGTCAGATTCCGACTTTGTCGAAGTCCTGACCGAGATCGACATCCAAACACCCATCCCATCGATGGTGCAGACGCGCCGCCTCGATCGTCATTTCCTATTTCTCGGCTGCCGCTTTGCGACGCAGTTGGAAAGGCTTTTTGCGCGCCAGATCATGAAGCGTTCGTCTGGAATGCATTGGGCCGTCCTGCCGGAGGAGCCGACGAAAAATGAGGCGCGATTCCTCATCGAGAAAAACATCCAACGCGTGAACATGCCATTGCCGGAATTCGTGGAAGCGCTGGCCGCGAAGGCGAGGCCGCGATCGATTCAGCTGCCGAAGATTGCATGACAGACAGCGTGCTGCCTGCCGACACCGAGTTCATCAACTTTGGCGAATTGCCAGAGCCTGTTAACGATCTTCTCCAACTGGGAGTAGCGGCGTACCGCTGTGACCGACTGTCCGCCGAACGCTTTTTTCGTCAGGCCCTCGCGCTGGCGCCGGACCAACTGCCTACCTACTATTGTCTGTACAAAATTCATACTTATCAGGGCAATCTGGATGAGGCGCTCGAAATCGCCGACGCGGCTTTGCGCGAAGCGGCCCGACAAGCGGGTTGGGACGACGATTACTTCGCCTGGTCCGGCTGCAGCGGTGCTATCGACGGCGTTTCGCGCTTCGCCTGGTACACGCTCAAAGCGCTGGCGTTTATTCACCTTCGGCGCGGCGAGCGCGACCAGGCGTGTCGCATTCTCGACAAGCTTTCGTGTCTGGATCCCAACGGGAGTGTCGGTTGGACTGTAATTGCGGACTTGCTGAGCGGTCTTTCCTAGCGAGACGTCAACGCCGAAAGCGGAACTACGGAAGAGGAAACGCGCCGTCCCAGGATCGCGTCCACTCTTTGCCTCACCGACTCCACCGTAAATGGCTTGAGCAGGATTCCATCCGCTCCTGAGTCAAGACATATTTTCGCGAACTGTTGAGACGCAGCCTCGGTGACAAGAAGGATTTTGGCGCCCGGGATCTTCTCTTGCGTCAAGGCAAACACGCCGAGACCCTTGGCGTGAACGATCTCCGAACCCAGTAGAATCAGATCGACCGCACGGCCTGCGCGGATTGCGAAAGCCTCTTCGAGGCTCGCCAGTTCATGCGCTTCGTTCTCATCGTGCAGGATGAATTGCAGCGCTGTTCGCATAATCTCATCGCTATCCACCACGAAGATTCTCTTGTTCTCGATTGCTCTCGATGTTTCCACGCCGATTTGCATAGTGACTGACGGCGGTTGCAAGTTTCAGGCCAATACCGCGGATCTGCGGAGTAGCCGTCACAATAGGCTGCCGAGTGTTGTGTTGTTTCGTTTCAGACAGCGGAGCGATCTCGTGTCGGGTTTAAAACAAGCGGCTCAACTTCGTTAAACTCGCATTTGGATCAATAGAATCAAGGGTTGTAGCATCATAACGCCATTGGCACGGAGATTGCATTAGAGCTGCCGTACCGCACGGTACCCGACAAACAACCAACCAGAATTTAGACTGCCCCGTTCGCGTTCTATATGAAAACACCGATACAACCCCACTCCGGGCGCGAGTCGCGAAGTGGCACTTTTGGCAAACAGGATAACAAGGAGAACATAATGTCATTGCGGCAGATCGCCTTTTACGGCAAGGGCGGCATCGGCAAGTCCACCACGTCACAGAACACCCTCGCGGCACTCGCTGAGCTGGGTCAGAGGATTTTAATCGTAGGCTGCGATCCAAAGGCCGACTCGACGCGCTTGATTCTTCACGCTAAGGCTCAGGACACGATCCTCAGCCTCGCTGCGGCACAAGGAAGCGTGGAAGATCTCGAACTGGAAGATGTCATGCGGACCGGATATAAAGGTATCCGTTGCGTCGAATCCGGCGGTCCGGAACCGGGCGTAGGCTGCGCCGGACGCGGCGTAATCACCTCCATCAACTTCCTCGAAGAGAACGGCGCGTACGACGATATCGATTACGTCTCCTACGACGTGTTGGGTGACGTTGTTTGCGGCGGCTTCGCGATGCCTATCCGCGAAAACAAAGCGCAGGAAATCTACATCGTTATGTCCGGCGAGATGATGGCCATGTACGCGGCCAACAATATCTCCAAAGGCATTCTGAAGTACGCCAATTCGGGCGGCGTCCGCCTGGGCGGCTTGATCTGCAACGAGCGCCAGACCGACAAAGAACTGGAACTCGCTGAAGCGATGGCAGCGAAACTCGGCTCGAAACTGATTTACTTCGTTCCCCGCGACAACGTGGTGCAGCACGCCGAACTGCGGCGCATGACTTGCATCGAGTATGCCCCGGATTCGAAGCAGTCGGAACATTACCGTACGCTCGCGCGGAAGATTCACGCGAACGCCGGTCAAGGCACCATCCCCACGCCGATCACCATGGACGAACTCGAGGACATGTTGATGGAGCACGGCATCATCAAGCCCGTCGATGAAAAAATCGTCGGCAAGACGGCTGCCGAACTGGCACTGGAAGCGGTCGCGTAAATTAACCATTGGCGAACCGGACTGCTCGCCCGGCCCGGTTCGCCACTTAACTTAAGTTTCGAGAGGGAGAAACCATGAGTTTGACAACAACGGAGCCTACGGTCGCAGAAATCAAGGCGCGGAATAAGGCGCTTATCGAGGAAGTCCTAGAAGTCTATCCGGACAAAACCGCCAAACGACGCGCCAAACATCTCGGCACTTTTGAGGAAGGCAAGCCGGACTGCGGAGTTAAATCGAACATCAAGTCAATTCCGGGCGTGATGACGATCCGCGGCTGCGCATATGCCGGCTCCAAGGGCGTGGTTTGGGGTCCGATCAAAGATATGATCCACATCAGTCACGGACCTGTTGGCTGCGGTCAGTACTCGTGGGCGGCTCGCCGCAATTATTACATAGGCACCACCGGCGTCGACACTTTTGTGACCATGCAGTTCACGTCGGATTTCCAAGAAAAGGACATCGTCTTCGGCGGTGATAAGAAGCTTGCGAAGATCATGGACGAGATCCAGGTGCTGTTCCCGTTGAACAAGGGAATCACCGTGCAGTCGGAGTGCCCGATCGGGCTGATCGGCGACGACATCGAAGCCGTCTCCAAAGCGAAGAGTAAAGAGTACGGCGGGAAGACCATCGTTCCCGTGCGTTGCGAAGGCTTCCGCGGTGTCTCTCAATCGCTCGGTCACCACATCGCCAACGATACGATTCGCGATTGGGTCTTCGATAAGCAGGCGGGTAAGCCGGCACGCTTCGAAAGCACTCCTTACGACATCGCAATTATCGGCGACTACAACATCGGCGGCGACGCCTGGTCGTCAAGAATTCTGCTTGAAGAGATGGGGCTGCGCGTGGTTGCTCAGTGGTCCGGTGACGGAAGTATCGCCGAACTCGAAGCCACGCCTAAAGCCAAGCTCAACGTGCTGCACTGCTATCGCTCGATGAACTATATCTCTCGCCACATGGAAGAGAAGTATGGCATCCCGTATGTGGAATACAACTTCTTCGGCCCCAGCAAAATAGCCGATTCGTTGCGCCGCATCGCCAGCCACTTCGACGACAAGATCAAGGAAAACACGGAAAAGGTCATCGCCAAGTACCAGGCGCTGATGCAAGCGGTGGTGGACAAATATCGACCGCGGCTCGCAGGCAAAAAAGTGATGTTGTTCGTCGGTGGTCTGCGCCCCCGCCACGTGATCGGCGCTTATGAGGACCTGGGCATGGAAGTCGTCGGCACCGGCTACGAGTTCGGTCACAACGACGACTACCAACGCACCACGCACTACGTCAAAGACGGGACGCTCATCTACGACGACGTCACCGGCTACGAATTCGAAAAGTTCGTGGAGAAGGTGCAGCCGGACCTGGTCGGCTCGGGCATTAAGGAGAAATACGTTTTCCAAAAAATGGGCGTACCGTTCCGGCAGATGCATTCATGGGATTATTCGGGACCCTATCACGGCTACGACGGTTTCGCCATCTTTGCGCGTGACATGGATATGGCAATCAACTCCCCCGTGTGGAAACTGGCCAAGGCGCCTTTCTAATAACAACTGCGACCGAACACAAGAGGAACCGATCATGAGCCAGAACGCCGACCACGTACTCGATCATTTCGACCTATTCCGCGGCCCGGAATACAAGGAGATGCTCGCCAACAAGAAAGCCAATTTTGAGAATCCTTGCGCCGAAGAAGAAGTCGAACGGGTCCGCGAGTGGACCAAAACGCCTGAATATCGCGAGGCGAACTTCTCCCGCGAAGCCCTGACCGTTAATCCCGCGAAGGCGTGCCAGCCGCTCGGTGGCGTCTTCGCCGCCCTGGGCTTCGAAGGCACGATTCCGTTTGTGCACGGTTCGCAGGGCTGCGTCGCCTATTATCGCAGTCATCTGTCGCGTCATTTTAAGGAACCTACCTCCTGCGTATCGTCTTCCATGACCGAAGACGCCGCAGTCTTCGGCGGCCAAAACAATATGATCGATGGGCTTGCGAACACCTACAGCATGTACAAGCCTAAGATGATCGCGGTCTCCACCACCTGCATGGCTGAGGTGATTGGCGACGATCTCAACGCGTTTATCAAGAACTCGAAAGAAAAGGGCTCCGTGCCCATGGATTTCGACGTTCCCTTTGCGCACACGCCGGCATTTGTGGGCAGCCACATTACGGGCTACGACAATGTCATGAAGGGCGTCGTCGAACACTTCTGGGGCGGGAAGGCCGGTACGGTCCCGGTACCCGAGCGCGTCGAGAACGGCAAGATCAACATCATCGGCGGCTTCGACGGCTACGCGGTCGGAAATATTCGCGAGATCAAGCGACTGCTGGGCCTTATGAACGTCGAGTACACCATCCTCAGCGACTGCAGCGATGTTTTCGATACCCCGACCGATGGCCAGTTCCGCATGTACGACGGCGGCACGACCCTCGCGGACACTGCCGCTGCGCTGAACGCCAAAGCCACCATCTCGATGCAGGAATACTGTTCCGAGAAGACGCTGGGCTACATCAAGACCAGAGGTCAGGAAGTCATCGCGTTCAATCATCCGCTCGGCGTTCTGGCGACTGACAGATTTCTTCTCGAAGTCTCCCGCATCACCGGCAAGCCGATTCCCGAGTCAATCAAGAGAGAGCGCGGTCGATTGGTGGATGCCATGGCCGATTCGAGCGCGCACATCCACGGCAAGAAATTTGCCATCTACGGCGATCCCGACCTGTGCTATGGCCTCGCGGCGTTCCTGTTGGAGTTGGGCGCAGAACCCGTGCACATCCTCGCCACCAACGGCAACAAGGCTTGGGAAATCAAGATGAACGAGCTCTTGGCCAGCACTCCCTTCGGCGCGAACTGCCACGTCTACTCCGGCAAGGACCTGTGGCACATGCGTTCCCTGTTATTCACCGAGCCCGTCGACTTCCTGATCGGCAACACCTACGGCAAGTTCCTCGAACGTGACACCGGCACACCGCTGCTCCGGATCGGATTCCCGATTTTCGATCGCCATCACCATCATCGCTATCCTCTTTTCGGCTATCAGGGCGCGATGAACGTGCTCGTGAAGGTACTCGATAAAATTTTTGACGAGATCGACAAGAACACCATAGTCGCGTCAAAGACCGATTTCAGTTTCGACATTATCCGTTGACGGAGGGTCGATATGAGTACGCTGTCGAATAAGGTCCAGGACGTCTTCAACGAGCCGGGTTGCGACAAGAACCAGACGAAGTCCGACAAGGAACGGAAGAAGGGCTGCAGTAAACAACTTCAGCCTGGCGCAGCAGCGGGCGGCTGCGCTTTCGACGGCGCCAAGATCGCGCTACAACCCATCACAGACGTAGCGCACCTGGTCCATGGACCCATCGCGTGCGAAGGTAATTCCTGGGACAACCGCGGAGCCAAATCCTCCGGTCCGCGGTTATACCGGATTAGCTTCACCACCGATCTCAACGAAAACGATGTCGTGTTCGGCGGCGAGAAACGTCTTTTTAAATCGATCAAAGAAATAATCGACAAATACAACCCGCCGGCTGTCTTCGTCTACCAGACCTGCATTCCGGCCATGATCGGCGACGACATCAATGCAGTGTGCAAGGCGGCCAGCCAGAAATTCGGCAAACCGGTGATTCCCGTGAATTCGCCGGGATTTGTGGGCTCCAAGAATCTCGGCAACAAGCTTGCCAGCGAGGCGATTCTGGACCACGTGATCGGCACCGAAGAGCCGGAATACACCACGCCATACGACATCAACATTATCGGCGAATATAACTTGTCGGGCGAGTTATGGCAGGTTAAACCACTGCTTGACGAACTCGGGATCCGCATCCTCGCCTGCATCTCGGGCGATGCGCGTTATCACGAAGTGGCGAGTTCTCACCGTGCGAAGGCCGCCATGATGGTTTGCTCGAAGGCCATGATCAACATTGCGCGGAAGATGGAAGCCCGGTACGGAATTCCTTTCTTCGAAGGATCTTTCTACGGGATCAGCGATATGAGCGATTCTCTGCGGCAAATATCGAAGCTTCTGGTGGAGCGGGGTGCGCCGGCGGAGTTGCTGGCGCGCACCGAGGCCGTCATCCAACGCGAAGAACTGCGAGCCTTGAAAAAGGTAGAGAGTTACAAACTGCGGCTGCAGGGTAAGCGTGTTCTGCTGATCACCGGCGGTGTTAAGTCCTGGTCGGTCGTGTCGGCCCTACAGGAAGCAGGGCTTGAGATCGTAGGCACCAGCGTCAAGAAATCCACCAAAGAAGACAAAGAGCGGATCAAAGAAATCATGGGGGACGATGCCCACATGTTCGACGACCTGACCCCGCGCGAAATGTATAAGATGTTGAAAGAAGCGCGTGCCGACATCATGCTCTCGGGAGGACGCACGCAATTTGTCGCGCTGAAAGCGAAAATGCCCTGGCTCGACATTAACCAGGAGCGGCATCACGCCTACGCGGGATATCACGGAATGGTGGATCTGGTGCACGAAATAGATAAAGCGCTGCACAATCCAGTCTGGGAACAGGTACGTAGACCTGCACCCTGGGATGTCCCACAGGCCGCCGTGCACGCTGCATAGAGAATCTGACATGGCAACCGTTTCAGTCTCGAGGAAAGCGTGTACGGTCAACCCGCTGAAGATGAGCCAGCCCATCGGCGCGGCGCTGGCGTTCATGGGAATCAGGGCCTGCATGCCGCTGCTGCATGGGTCGCAGGGCTGCACATCGTTCGGGCTGGTGCTATTCGTCCGCCACTTTCGGGAAGCCATTCCGCTGCAGACGACGGCGATGAGTGAGGTTGCTACAGTGCTCGGCGGGCTCGAGAACGTGGAGCAGGCAATCCTGAATATCTACAAGCGCACCAAGCCGGAGATCATCGGCATCTGTTCTACGGGCGTCACGGAGATCAAAGGCGACGACGTGGACGGCTTCATCAAACTGATTCGCGCCAGGCATCCGGAACTCGATGGCGTCGCACTCGTGTATGTCTCGACGCCGGACTTCAAAGACGCCTTTCAGGACGGATGGTCCAAAGCAGTCACTCGGATGGTGGAGGAATTGGTCGAGCCTCGCCCTTTGCCTGCGCGGCCCCTGCGAACAGTGAACGTACTTCCAGGCTGTCACCTCACGCCAGGGGATCTCGAGGAACTGCGGGAGATCATCGGATCGTTCGGGCTCGAATCGATATTTCTCCCGGATATATCCGGATCCCTCGATGGCCACATTCCCGACGAATTCACGCCGACCACGATTGGTGGGGTCGGGCTCGAAGAAATTCGCGGCATGGGTTCCTCCATGTGGACGATTGCCATCGGCGAGCAGATGCGCAGCGCGGCGATGGCGCTCGAAGAAAAAACCGGCGTGCCCTATATGCTGTTTGACCGGCTCACAGGACTGGTACCGAGCGACGATTTGATAGCGTTTCTTACCCACATCAGCGGGATTCCCGCGCCGGCGAAATACCGCAAGCAGCGTAGCCAGCTTCTCGACGCCATGCTCGACGCACATTTCTTTTTTGGCGGCAAAAAAGTCGCAATCGGCGCTGAACCGGACTTGCTCTGGAATTTGAGTAGCTGGTTGACCGAAATGGGATGCACGATTCAGGCCGCCGTGACTACGACTTCCGGCCTGACACTTGACCGGACGCCGGTAGATGAAGTATTGATCGGCGATCTGGAGGATCTGGAGAATCGCGCGGTCGGCTGCGATCTGCTGGTGACGCATTCGCATGGGCGCCAGGCCGCCGAACGATTGAAGCTGCCGTTCTATCGCGTGGGGATACCGATGTTTGATCGGCTCGGCGCGGCACACCAGGTGTCGGTGGGATATCGCGGCACGCGCAACCTGGTCTTCGAAATCGGAAATCTCTTGCTCTCCTCCGCTCACGAACCCGGTCCCGATACCTGGCGGGATAATGGCACACACGCAGAATCGGAGCTGGTTACGGCTCACTGAAGGATCAACTATGAAAATCGCATTCGCCACGCAAGACCTGAAGACCGTCGATGCTCACTTCGGCTGGGCCAAGAACATCGCCATTTACGAGATATCGGACACTGGCCACCGCTTCCTTGAAAGCGTTCAATTCAGCGGCGACTTGCAGGAGGACGGCAATGACGACAAGCTGGGACCGAAGCTCGCGGCCATCGAGGACTGCGCGATCCTCTACGTCGCGGCCATCGGCGGATCGGGCGCGGCTCGCGTCGTTGCCAAGAACATTTTCCCGATGAAAGTGAACGAACCCACTCCGATCGAAGATCTGCTCGCAAAACTCGAGACCACGCTCAAAGGGACTCCTCCGCCGTGGCTGCGCAAAGCTCTCATGAAAAACAAAGTTCGTACTTTCGAATTCGAAGATGAGGTGGCCCATGGCTGAAACAACGGTAACTGCGCCCACGCCCGTGATGGAGACTGTGTTTGTCAAGGAACTGGTTAAACAGTGGCGCGCCCAGGACATGCACGGATCCTGGGATGGCAAAACGGACTTGGATCTGCTCGAGCCCTACATTGTCGACAAAGAAAAGCGCAGGCAGATGCCGATTATGGGCGATCCCGATCCGGAGACCTTGTGGCGTGTCGAACTCTTTTATAACGCAATCGGCTTAGCCGTAGAGCGCGCCACGGGAATCATGGTGCAGCCGATGATGAAAATGCACCACGAAGGTTTCGGACGCATGGTTCTCATCGCGGGACGGCTTATCGTTGTAAACAAAAACCTGCGCGACGTGCATCGCTTTGGATTCGAGACGCTGGACAAGTTGTCGCAGGAAGGCGCCAAGCTGGTGGATTCGGCGATTGAGATGATTGAGAAGTTTCCGGAGGTCGCAAGGATATGACCGACCCGGTCACCCTGAAAGCGGAGATCAAGAAGCTGTCGGCGACGGCCATGCAGGCCAAGATGGACCTGCATGATCTATCGGAAGAGCTGCCCATCAACTGGGACAAGATTCCCGAAGTAGCTCAACGCGCTCACGACTATTTCAAACTGCTGGAAAGTAAGCGCGCGGAATTGAAAACAGTAACCGCGGCATAAAGCTACGAGAGGACACGACGATGACTGCAACTTCGGCAAGAACAACGACGCGAGACGGCCGCGAATGGAAACCGGAATACCTTGCCGCGATTGACGGAAAAGTCTGCATCGGTTGCGGCCGCTGCTACAAAGTCTGCGGTCGAAGTGTTATGACGCTGAAGGGCATCAACGAAGAGGGAGAGATGATCGACCTCGATAGTGATGATGACGACGAGATCGAGCGGAAGGTCATGGTGATGTCCGACGCCGGGGCGTGTATTGGCTGCGGAGCGTGTGCGCGCGTATGTCCCACCGACTGTCAGACGCACCTCGCGGAGTGAACTCAACATGGACCCGCGCGGCGCCTATAACTCGCTGGTAGAGGGCCGCGACAGCGGTGCTCCTCTTTCTTTCGATGCTCACGTGGTAGCGTGCACCGTCGCCCTCGCCATAGAGGAATCCATTTACAGCGGGCGGCCGGTGACCGAGTTCATCGGACTCGCCGGCGCTGAATTGGCTTCTCTTTTGGAGTCGCTGTTTCCCCGCGCCACTCAATTTCTTCAGCCGCTCGGGTGGGATGCAAACGTCACGGTGCAGAATGACGAAGGTTGTCTTGTTGAACTGCTCAAACGCTACTCTACCTGCGGCAGCAACCTGGAAGCTCAACTCGCGACCTTGATCGCCCGAAGGGCCATGCAGCCCAACCATCTTTGGCAGGATCTTGGTTTACGTAACCGTTCGGAACTCTCCCACCTGATGCGCCTGCATTTTGCACCTCTCGCAGCGCGCAATTCACGCGACATGAAATGGAAGAAGTTCTTGTATCGGATGATCTGCCGCGATGACGGGTATCGTCTCTGCACCGCGCCAGTGTGTTCGGAGTGCGACGACTTCGCGGTCTGCTTCGGTGACGAATCGGGCGAGAGCCTGTTGGCGCGCAACCGCAAGAGCGTACCCGACGCGTTGGTGCAGGTAGTCGTCTGATTGTTTCGCTTTCGCCTCGCCGTCCCGTGCGACATGCGACGTGTTGCAAATACGACAAAAACCAAGTCGCACCGACATTCACTCGCTTAGCCCTTATCAGTTTCAGCAAGTTATGGAATGGCATCGTGCTTGCTAACTCGTTATCACACAAAGTTTACAAAAAGGAGTCGGGAATGATTCAACTTACGGAAAGCGCAGCGAGCGCAGTTCGATCGGCATTAACGGGAGCGCCCGAGCCCATGGACGGCCTGCGCATTATGGTCGAGTCGGGCGGATGCGCCGGATACAAATACATGATGGGGCTGGTCTCGTCACCTGAGGCCGGTGACGTGATGATCGAAGATAAAGGCATCAAGCTATTCGTGGCTCCCGCGAGTGTGCCGGTCCTTCAGGGAACGACCATCGATTTTGTCGTGAGCCTGGAAGGCTCGGGGTTTACCTTCGACAATCCGCAGGCCCAATCAAAATGTTCCTGCGGCAAGTCATTCGGGTAGATCGCGGCAGTTTACCAGACGAGCAAATTGCCAGGGCGAATCGCCACGAAGCGATTCCTTGATTCAAATGAGGAGAGTCATTCGTGAGCGAAACGTCCAGCACACTCGAGACACTTGCCAATCAGGAATATAAGTGGGGCTTTGTCACTGACATTGAATCCGACACAATTGCGCGCGGCTTGAATGAAGATGTCGTGCGGCTCATCTCGGCGCGGAAGGGTGAACCTGAGTGGCTGCTCGCATGGCGCCTGAAGGCTTTTCGCGACTGGCAAACGATGAAAGAACCTGAGTGGGCCAACGTTCATTATCCGACTATCGATTACCAGAACATCATCTATTACGCTGCGCCGAAGGCCAAGAACGCCGGCCCCAAGAGCCTAGATGAAGTCGATCCCGAACTGCTCAAGACTTACGAGAAACTCGGTATCCCTCTTAAAGAACGCGAACTGCTCGCGGGAATCGCCGTCGACGCGGTCTTCGACAGCGTCTCGGTCGCCACGACTTTCAAAGGAAAGTTGAAGGACATGGGGATCATCTTCGGATCGTTCTCAGACGCGGTGAAAGAGCATCCCGATCTTGTGCGCAAGTATTTAGGCTCGGTCGTGCCCCCCAAGGATAACTTCTTCGCGGCTCTGAATTCGGCGGTATTCAGCGACGGCTCATTCTGCTACATCCCCAAAGGCGTCCGCTGCCCCATGGAACTCTCCACTTACTTTCGGATAAATGCTAAGGACACCGGGCAATTCGAACGGACACTGATTGTCGCCGATGAGGGCGCTTACGTCAGCTACCTGGAAGGGTGCACCGCTCCGATGCGCGACACCAATCAGTTGCATGCGGCGGTGGTAGAACTGGTGGCCCTCGACAATGCACAGATCAAATACTCGACGGTCCAAAATTGGTATCCGGGCGACAAAGAAGGCAAGGGCGGTATCTACAACTTCGTCACCAAGCGCGGCGCTTGCCGTGGCGTCAACTCCAAAATCTCCTGGACGCAAGTGGAGACTGGCTCGGCCATCACCTGGAAGTATCCGAGTTGTTTGCTGATTGGCGATAACTCCGCGGGGGAGTTCTATTCCGTCGCACTGACCAATCATTACCAGCAGGCCGACACCGGGACAAAAATGGTTCATATCGGAAAGAACACTACAAGCACGATTGTCTCGAAAGGGATCTCGGCGGGCCGCGGACAAAATACCTATCGTGGCGCAGTGAAGATCATGAGTTCGGCCGAGAATGCGCGAAATTTCTCGCAGTGCGATTCCATGTTGATGGGCGACCAATGCGGCGCTCACACCTTTCCGGATCTCAACGTGCGGAATGCTTCCGCACAAGTGGAGCATGAAGCATCTACTTCGAAGATCGGCGAGGACCAGATCTTTTACTGCCGCCAGCGGGGCATCTCGGCGGAAGACGCCGTGTCAATGATCGTGCACGGCTTCTGCAAAGAAGTTTTTCGCGAACTTCCGATGGAGTTCGCCGTCGAAGCGCAAAAGCTACTCGGCGTCAGTCTCGAAGGCAGCGTGGGTTAAGGCAAGGGAGACACAACAAAATGGCGTTACTGGAAATCAAAAATCTGCGCGCGAGGGTGGGCGATCGCGAAATTCTGAAAGGGATCGACCTTACCATTAATGCCGGCGAAGTGCACGCCATAATGGGCCCGAACGGCTCCGGCAAAAGCACGCTGTCGCAGGTGCTGGCTGGGCGCGAGACTTACGTAGTAACGGGCGGCGAGGTACTGTACTGCGGCAAAGATCTGTTGGCGATGAGCCCGGAAGAGCGCGCGCGAGAGGGCGTATTCCTGGCGTTTCAATATCCGCTCGAGTTACCCGGCGTCAGTAACATGTACTTCCTGAAGGCCTCGTTGAACAGCGTCCGGAAGCATGAGGGACAACCCGAACTCGACGCGATGGATTTTTTGACAGTTGTGCGCAGCAAGATGACTCAGATGGAGATGGATCACTCGCTGTTAAATCGCCCGGTGAATGTAGGCTTCTCCGGCGGCGAGAAAAAGCGCAACGAAATTTTCCAGATGGCTGTACTGGAGCCGAAGCTCGCCATTCTGGACGAAACCGATTCGGGCCTGGATATCGACGCGCTAAAGCTGGTCTCGAATGGCGTGAACACTCTCCGGCATCCCGATCGCTCCTTGATTCTGGTCACCCACTACCAACGCCTGCTCGACTACATTGTGCCGGATTTCGTTCATGTGCTTTCGGAAGGCCGAATCGTGAAGTCTGGCGGTAAGGAACTGGCACTTGAGCTCGAAGCCAACGGATACGCGGGGTTCGGTGTATACGACGAAGAGGAGGCGGTCGCAAAAGTATGACGGCCGTCATGGAGAAACGCACAGGTAGAACGGAATCGTGGGCGGAAAGTTTCGCCGCCCAGAAACCCGGCACACCCTGGCTGCGGGAGTTGCGTGAGTCTGCCTTTGCAAGATTCTCGGCCCTCGGCTTTCCCTCCGCGCAGCACGAGCAATGGCGACAAACCAATGTTGCGCCGATCGCCCGAACCAGTTTCAAAAGTGCGGCGGCGGCATGTGCGAATACCAAAGCGATGGCGCCGTATGCGAGCGGAGTTCGCCTGGCGTTTTCGAACGGCCGGCTTTCTGTGCGACCCTCGTCTCTTCCTGAAGGTATTCAGTTGGGTCCGCTTGCGGTCGACGCTTCGCGACACCTTGGCAAGTACGCATCGTTTGAAAATCATCCGTTCGTCGCGCTGAACACGGCTTTTCTCGATGAAACCGCGTACGTTCGCATCGCGTCTGGAGCCACCATCGAACAGCCGATCCATCTCATTTATGTGAGTTCGGCCGGTCCGGAAGCTTCGGTCACGCACCCACGTGCCCTGGTCCTGGTCGGAGCGAATGCACGCTGCACGATCGTCGAGACCTACGCGGGGACTGGCTCTTACTTTACCAACGCAGTCACTGAAATCGTCGCGGGCGAAGGTTCCGTGGTGGATCACTATAAAGTTCAGACCGAATCGCCGGAAGCTTTCCACATCGCTTCCTTGCACGCACACATTGGAGCCCGTGCCACCTACACGACGCATTCCATTTCTCTTGGAGGCTTGCTGGTCCGGAGCGAATCGACCGCGACTCTTTCGGCAGGTTCGGAAGCGACACTCAACGGTCTATACCTGGTCAACGGCGAACAGCATGTAGAGAATCGCGTGACCGTGGACCATGCGGAGCCGGGCGGGTCCAGCCACCAACTCTACAAGGGCATTCTCGACGGAAAAGCGACCGCAGCCTTTAACGGCCGGATCCTCGTGCGCAAAGACGCACAGAAGACCGATGCCAGACAGACCAACAAGAACTTGTTGATGTCAGGCGAAGCGACGATCAACACGAAGCCGGAACTGCAGATCTACGCCGACGATGTTCGCTGTACTCACGGCGCCACCATCGCCCAACTGGACTCGGACTCGCTGTTCTACCTCCGATCGCGCGGCCTCGGAACCAATGAGTCACGAGGTCTGCTGACTTATGCGTTCGCACAGGATGCGATTAACCACATGAAGATCAAGGCTTTGAAAGATTCGCTCGAGCGGACCCTGTTTGAGAAATTCCATGACCATGCTCTATAGCGCAGTCGCACCGGTCTTCGATGTACAGAAGGCGAGGGCGGATTTCCCGGCGTTGCAGCAGGAGGTCCATGGCCATCCGCTCGTATACCTGGATAGCGCGGCGACATCTCAAAAACCTTATTCGGTCATCGATGCCGTGCGCCGTTTCTACGAAGCGGATTGCGCCAACATCCATCGGGGTGTGCACGAGTTGAGCCAGCGTTCGACCGTCGCCTACGAAGGTGCGCGCACCAAGGCCCGGCGCTTTCTGAATGCGCGCGCCGATAGTTCCATCATTTTCGTTCGTGGCGCAACTGAAGGCATCAACCTGGTGAGCAGCAGTTGGGGCCGTAAGAATATCAAGGCGGGCGACGAGATCATCGTTTCCGCACTCGAACACCACTCCAACATTGTCCCGTGGCAGATGTTGTGTCAGGAGAAAGGCGCGGTTCTCCGCGTCATCCCGATGAACGACCGCGGCGAGTTAATCCTCGAAGAATACGAGAAGATGCTCAACGCCCGCACCCGCATGGTCGCGGTCTCTCACGTCTCGAATGCGCTCGGCACGATCAATCCAGTCGGAGAGATTGTTGCCATGGCTCACCGCGCCGGCGCTGTGACGCTGCTCGACGGTGCACAAGCGGCTCCGCATGCCAAGGTGGATGTCGAGGCGCTCGACGCGGATTTCTACGTCTTCTCAGGCCACAAGGTATTTGGTCCCACGGGAGTCGGTATTCTCTATGGCAAACCGGAGTTGCTGAAAGCGATGCCGCCGTATCAGGGCGGCGGGGACATGATTCTCTCGGTAACTTTTGAGAAGACCACCTACAACGACTTACCTTATAAGTTCGAAGCCGGTACACCGAACATTGCCGGCGGAATCGGACTCGGCGCGGCCCTGGACTATATCGACCGCGTCGGAATCGACAACATCGCGGCGTACGAGCATGACTTGCTGGTCTACGGAACAGAACTTCTTTCTCAGATTCCGGGCTTGCGGTTGATCGGCACCGCGCGCGACAAGGCGGCCGTGCTTTCTTTCGTCATGGAAGGCATCCATCCGCACGATATCGGTACACTTCTCGACCAACTGGGAATCGCCGTGCGCACCGGACATCATTGTGCGCAGCCGGTGATGGATCGGTTTCAGATCCCGGCGACCACCCGCGCCTCACTGGCTTTCTACAACACCACGCAAGAACTCGACGCCCTGTCCGCCGGATTACACAAAGTAAAGGAAATGTTTGCCTAATGGTCAACGAACTCTATCAGGAAACCATCATCGACCACAGCAAGCGCCCTCGCAACTGCCGGTCCATGGATGACGCGAATCGCCATGCCGAGGGGCACAATCCCCTCTGTGGCGACCAGTTGAAATTGTATCTGAAAGTGGAGAACGACCGCGTGGTAGATGCCAGCTTCCTGAGTTCAGGATGCGCCATTTCAACGGCTGCCGCCTCGCTGATGACCGAGAGCCTTAAAGGCAAGACCAGCGCCGAAGCGCTTACGCTGCTCGATACGTTCCACGAATTGTTGACCACCGATTCGCCAGTCACTGAAGGACTCGGCAAACTCGTCGTATTCTGCGGCGTGCGCGAATATCCCGCCCGCGTCAAGTGCGCCACTCTGGCATGGCACACCCTGAGGTCCGCGCTCGCCAGCGCCGACGAATTGGCGTGCACCGAATGAGCCTGAGAGATAAAGTGATCGTCGCCCTGAAGGCGGTCCACGATCCCGAGATGCCTGTGAACATCTACGACCTCGGATTAATCTATTCCGTGGACGCATTGGAGGCGGGCGTAGTCTCGATTCTGATGACCTTGACCGCGCCCAATTGTCCGGTAGCGGAGAGCCTTCCGGTAAGTGTGTCGCGCGCCGCGCGCGACGTTGCGGGCGTCAGCGAAGTTCGTCTTGAATTGACCTTCGATCCGCCATGGACCAAGGATCGAATGTCCGCGGATGCCAAGCTTGCCATGGGCTTCGACGATTTCGTTCCGGTCGGGACACTCGGGCGCTCCGACAAATCAGTGGACGGGATGCGACGCGTCGGGAAACCGACAATGCCTCGTCATTAGTTCGCAAGCCTCTTAAATCAATAGTTTGCCGATTGGCAGCCGGCTTGCATTACTTAGTGAGTGAACCGCATGGATCAACGCACGGTCTATCTCGACAACAATGCAACCACGCGAGTGGAGCCTCGAGTCGTGGATGCGATGCTTCCCTGGTTCACGGAACATTATGGCAACGCATCTTCCATGCATGCCTCTGGATCGTGCGTGGCTGATGCGGTCAAGACCGCCCGTCGCCAGGTCCAGGAATTGATCGGCGCGCAATTCGATCACGAAGTTGTGTTCACGTCAGGTGGAACGGAATCCGACAATGCCGCAATCCTCTCCGCTCTTGAAACTCAGACTGGCCGCAACGAGATTGTTACCTCCGAGGTAGAACATCCCGCGATCCTCGCGGTTTGCCAGCATCTGGAAAAGACGCGCGGAGTGAAAGTCCATTACGTCCCCGTCGATCCTCGCGGGCGTTTGGACGTGGAACGTTATACCCGCGCGCTGAGCGAGCGCACCGCGATCGTATCGCTGATGTGGGCTAACAACGAGACGGGCACCCTCTTCCCAGTTGCCGAACTGGCGGCTTTGGCGCATGACACCGGAGCGTTGTTCCACACCGATGCCGTCCAAGCGGCGGGCAAGATTCCGCTGAACCTCAAAGATACGGCGGTCGACATGGCATCGATCTCGGCGCATAAGATCCACGGACCAAAGGGCATCGGCGCACTGTTTGTCAGGAAAGGCGTGCGGTTTGCGCCTCTTCTGCGCGGAGGCCGGCAGGAGCGGGGACGGCGCGCCGGCACGGAGAATGCGCCTGCGATCATCGGCTTCGGAATGGCTTCCGCAATCGCGCGTGAGTCTTTGATTTACGTCGGACTGGTTCGCAGACTGCGCGATCGCTTGGAACAAGGCCTTCTGCAAACCGTCGCCCGGGCCACTGTGCTTGGGGACGAAGATCACCGAATCGCCAATACTCTGAATATCGCGTATGAAGATCTGGAGAGCGACGCGATATTGCTTCTGCTGGATAAATGCGGGATCGCGGCTTCGTCCGGTTCTGCTTGCGCTTCCGGATCGATGGAGCCCTCGCATGTTCTCCGCGCCATGAAGGTACCTTTCGCTTCGATCCGTGGTGCGGTGCGATTTTCCTTTTCGCGAGAGAACACCGACAGCGACGTGGACCGTGTGCTCGAAGCCATGGCGAAAATCGTGAGGAAACTAAACCGGCGCGCAACTCCCGATCTGGCTGACTGTCCAGCGGCCGCATCGGTTGAAACGGGAGTAGAAGCGTCAAAACCATGAGTCCCATCATCTTCAACGATTCGACACTGCGCGACGGCGAACAGGCTCCCGGTGTAGCGTTTACGCCGGAAGAGAAAGTCGCAATCGCACTGGCGCTCGAAGATGCCGGCGTCGATGAGATTGAAGCAGGCACGCCCGCGATGGGCAACCTGGAAATCGCCGCGATGGCTGCTGTCGGGCAAGAGCTTCGCAAGGCGGTTCCGATCGCATGGTGCCGCATGACCATTCCCGATGTCGATGCCGCTGTGCGAACCGGACTGAAGCGAGTGAACCTCTCGGCGCCATTGTCCGATTGTCAGATTCGCGTCAAGTATCGGACCGGACGTGAAGACGTCTTATCGCGAATCGATCTGGTGGTCCGTTATGCGATCGACTGCGGACTGCAGGTAGCGATGGGCGGTGAAGACTCCAGTCGCGCCGACCTCGATTTCGTTTGCCGGGCAATTCGATCGGCCGAGAAAGCGGGCGCGCATCGTTTTCGTTTTGCCGACACGCTGGGCGTGCTCGATCCGTTCGCGACCTACGATATTTTTCGCCGGCTGCGCTCCGAGACCAGCATGGAATTGGAGTTTCACGGACACGACGATCTGGGACTGGCGACGGCCAACACACTGGCTTCGATCCGCGGTGGAGCGACTCACGCCAGCGTCTGCGTCCTCGGACTCGGTGAGCGAGCCGGCAATGCGGCACTCGAAGAGGTGGCCGCGGCGATCGGCCCGATACTGGGACGCAAGAGCGGCATCAATCTGCCGCGCATGCCGGTGTTGGCCCAGACCGTCGCATCGGCCGCGGGCAGGCCGATTCCGGCTGCAAAACCAATTGTCGGCGATTCCGTTTTTACTCACGAGTCCGGTATCCACGTGCATGCGCTACTCAAGGATCCGCAAACTTATGAGGCAATGGATCCCGCGCGCTTCGGACGCTCCCGCCGCTTCGTTTTAGGAAAGCACTCCGGCACCGCGTCCATCGTGAATGCGCTCGAAACCATGGGCCTCGCTACCGACGAGCGCCGCACGCGAATGGTGCTCGATCAGGTGCGGGCTTGCGCGGCGCGAACCAAGCGTTGGGTCGCCACGCAAGAGTTGCAGGAGTTTCATGCGATCGCCAGCGCTATTTGTTCCCAATAAAGAAAGGCTCCTATGAACGTTATCGATCAGCTCAAACGTCTCTCGTCCGCGGAAGAATTCTTCGCCTTCCTCAGTGTCCCTTATGACCCGCAGGTGTTGAACGTGGCAAGGTTGCATATTCTACGGCGCATGGGCGAGTACCTTCGGGGTGAGACTTTGGCCGAGGCCGACGACGCTACGGTGCGGGCGGCGTGCCGCGCACACCTGGAACATGCCTATAACGATTTCGTGAAATCCTCGCCCCTTGCCGAGCGAGTCTTCAAAGTCTTGAAGGATGCCGTGAAGCCGCATTCCAAACCGTTGGTTTCGCTCTCGACGCTGGCGCGCAAGAGCGAAGGAGATTAACGCAGCATTAACCCCACTCATCGAGAAAAGGAACAACCAACATGGATCGACTGACGCTCTTCGGACTTTTCGCTGTCACGGCAATGCTGCTCACTTACGCCTTTGAAAGTCGCGGCTCGCGCTACGTTCTCTTGTTTGCCGGCTCCTGCGTACTAGGATCAAACTTACGGATTCCTGCAAGGCGCATGGCGTTTCGGGATGGTGGAAGCGGTGTGGTCCGGGTCGCGATTCGTAGGTGGTGGTCGATTCGCGGTTAGGAGCCATCATGCATATCGTCGTCTGCATCAAACAAGTTCCCGATAGCGCGCAAATCCGCGTTCATCCTGTCACCAATACGATCATGCGCCAGGGCGTGCCGAGCATCATCAACCCGTTCGATCTTTTCGCGCTGGAGGAAGCACTGCGGCTGCGGGATTTGTCGGGTGGTGAGGTGACGGTACTTTGCATGGGACCCCCCATGGCGGAAGACAGTCTGCGCAAAGCACTCGCCTATGGCGCGGACCGAGCAGTCCTGCTCACCGACCGTCAGTTCGCCGGGTCCGACACTCTCGCAACGACGTTTGCGCTGGCATCCGCAATCACCAAGATTAGTGAGACCTGGAGTGCACCATCCATCGTATTCACCGGCAAACAAACCATTGACGGTGACACGGCACAGGTGGGTCCCGGCATCGCCAAGCGGCTCAATTTCACCCAGCTTACCTATGTCTCCCGGATAGTGAATGCGGACGCCGCATCAGGAGTGCTCACCGTCGAACGCCGCGCGGAAGGGGGCGTACAGGTTCTCGCTTCCCGTTTGCCAGCGCTGATTACCATGCTCGAAGACACTAACGTGATGCGGCGCGGCACCATGGCCGACGCGTTACGATCCGCGCGGGCAGAAGTGATCAAGTGGAGCGCCACGGACGCAGGCATCACTGACGCGCTCAAGTGCGGACTGCGTGGATCGCCCACGGTCGTCAAGAAAGTTTTCGCGCCCTCTGCGCGTGAAGAAAAAGCACATCAAATTCCTGTAGCCGACCGCTCTTTCGATAATTTGGCAGAGGACTTGATGTCCGAAATATTTGCGCGCAATCCGGCGATTGAGACCGATCTGATTCGCCGCGCGGAGGGTATCTGAAATGAGCGACGTAAAACCCAGGACACCCGCCGCGGGCCGCGCGGGATCGAAGAAGGAGTTGCCCGAACACTTCAAGGCATACAAAGGGGTGTGGGTATTCGTCGAGTACGAGCACGGCCAGATTCATCCGGTCTCGCTCGAACTGTTAGGCGAGGGCCGGAAACTCGCCGACAAACTCAGAGTGGATCTCGCGGGCGTAGTGATGGGCTCGTCGGCTCAGGATCTCGCCCTCGCAGCGGGAAGCTGTTTCGAGTTCGGCGCGGATGTGATCTACCTGGTCGCCGATCGCGTGCTGACCCACTATCGCAACGAGCCTTTCACGAAAGCCATGACGGGCCTGGTGAACAAATTCCAACCGGAGATCCTGCTGCTCGGCGCTACCACACTGGGACGCGATCTGGCCGGGTCCGTTGCGACGACACTGCTTACCGGACTGACCGCCGATTGCACTGAGCTTGCCATTGACGACGAACGCTCACTCGCGGCAACCCGGCCGACTTTCGGCGGCTCGCTGCTCTGCACCATCCACACACTCAACTACCGCCCACAAATGGCAACTGTGCGGCCGCGCGTAATGGCGATGCCTCAACGGGAACCCGGCCGCCGGGGACGCATCGTCGAGTTTCCGCTCGACATGGCGGAAGAGGACATCATTACCAAAGTGCTCCAATTCATTCCCGATCGCGATTCGCATAAAGCCCAGTTGGCCTTTGCGGATATCGTCGTGGCGGGTGGTCTCGGCCTCAAGTCTGTCGACAATTTCCAAGTGGTGAAGAACCTGGCGGAGGTGCTGGGCGGCGACTACGGCGGCTCCCGTCCGTTAGTACAGAAGGGTTGGATCACGGCTGACCGGCAGATCGGGCAGACGGGCAAAACCATCCGGCCAAAGCTCTATATCGCGGCCGGTATTTCGGGCGCCATTCAGCATCGTGTGGGTGTGGAAAGCGCCGATCTCATCGTCGCGATCAACACCGATCCGAATGCTCCTATTTTTGATTTCGCTCACGTCGGCATCGTTGCCAATGCGGTCGAACTTCTGCCGGCGCTGACCAAGGCGTTACGCGAGCGGCTGGCAATCAACTGTGTCCCGGCATAAGGAGGGATAGCAATGAACGAGAAATTCGACGCGATCGTAGTAGGGGCGGGGCCGGCAGGGAACACGGCGGCGTACACCATGGCCAAAGCGGGACTCAGCGTCCTTCAATTGGAGCGGGGCGAGTATCCGGGTTCGAAGAATGTGCAAGGTGCGATTCTCTACGCCGACTCGCTGGAAAAAGTCATTCCGGACTTTCGCGATGACGCGCCTCTCGAGCGTCATGTGATCGAGCAGCGCATGTGGATGATGGATGAAACCTCCTTTGTCGGCATGCACTACCGCTCGGAGGACTTCAACGAAGAGCGACCCAACCGCTACACCATTATTCGCGCGCAGTTCGACAAGTGGTTCAGCAAGCGAGTGCGCGACGCCGGCGCGGTGGTACTTTGCGAGACTACCGTGACCGGCTTGATTCGCGACAATCACGGCAAAGTCATTGGAGTACAGACCGACCGCACTGATGGTGACGTTTTAGCGGATGTAGTGGTGCTGGCAGAAGGAGTCAATGGGCTGGTCGGACAAACGTCCGGTTTGCGTCCGGAACTGCAACCCCACGCAGTCGCCCTGGCCGTCAAGGAAATGCATTTCCTTCCGCAAGAGACGATTGAGAATCGGTTCAATCTGAAAGGAGACGAGGGCGTCGTGATCGAAGCCATGGGGACTGTCAGCGCGGGCGCCGCGGGCATGGGCTTCATCTACACCAATAAGGAATCCATCTCTATCGGCATCGGCTGCCTGGTCTCTGATTTCGCCGAAACCAAGGCCACACCTTACGGCTTGTTGGAAGCCTTCAAGAATCATCCCAGCGTGAAGCCGCTGCTGATGGGATCGGAGTGCAAAGAGTATGCGGCGCATCTCATCCCGGAAGGCGGCTATAAGGCTATGCCCGAACTCTGTGGCGATGGCTGGGTGATCGTGGGCGATGCGGGGCAGTTCGTTAACTCTGTTCACCGCGAGGGCTCCAATCTGGCGATGGAAACCGGCATGGTAGCGGGCCAGACCATCGCGACTCTGAAGCGGACTCACAAGCCTTTTACCAAGACGAATCTCGGGGCTTATAAGAAGTCGCTGGATGATTCTTTCGTCATGAGAGATATGAAGAAGTACAAAAATATTCCGGGTTACATGCACGCCAACAGCAAAATGTTGTTTGGGCTTTACCCGCGTCTGATCGGTCAGGCTGCGCAGAATTGGTTCCGCGTCGATGGCACCGATAAACGCACCAAGGAGAAGGAGATCCTGTCGTCCTTCTTCCGGGGCAGGAAGCTGACAGGAGTTATTGGAGACGCAGTCAGATTCGCGAGGGCATGGAGATGATATTAGGCTACTCTGAACTTCAGGAAACGTTTGTAACCGACGATGCAGTTGCCAAGCTACCAGTAGTAAAGGTAGAGGGCAAGCTCTACTCGAATCGCTATCTGGTGGACGCTCACAACCCACATATCAAAGTAAAGCCGCACGACAAACCGTCACCGGCTCTGGTGTCCCTGACGCACATCTGCCCTGCCGGCTGTTACAGCATCAATGATCGGGGACACGTCGAGATTGCGGCGGATGGCTGCCTGGAGTGCGGCACCTGTCGAGTGGTATGCGCGCCTACCGGTGAGATCGAGTGGAATTATCCGCGCGGCGGCTTCGGCATCCTGTTCAAATTCGGGTAGAGTGACTGCGAGCGCTCGAACCGCTTGACCGCGATCATCAGCGATCCGAATGCGGCCAACAATCGCAATTTCGCCATTGAATTGTCAACGCCTCTACAGGAGCAGACAAGATGGCGCTTCGGGGACTCCCTTGAATAACAAACTCGGGCAACTGGCGGTTTGACACCGGCTTTACCGCGGGGAATCTGGTGCTCTCGCGTAGCGTCTATACCGGCGATCCGAGCACCGTAGTCGTGGGCTCGGTATTACGGCCGTCTGTCCGGTGAGCGCCGAAGCCGCATCAGCCGGTGCGTATGCTTCAACCAGCAGCGCCAACAATGTTTTCTTGCGAATCGGCCCGCCGACCGTGCCGCCGAACTGGTTGCGCTGGTATTTAGGCGCGTTCGGGTCGGGGACGTTGAAGGGGCGGGAATCGAACACGTCATTGCGGACGAATTCCCAGGCGTCGCCATTCATCTCGTTGCCGCCGGAGTTGGTGGCCACGTTGACCTGCGCGCCGGCGGCGTTCCCGTATTCGGCGTTCTGCTACCCGGTCTGGACCTGAACCTCCGCGAGGGTGTCGAGAATCGGAGGCAGACTGAGCGACAGGTAATCGGGATTGAGCTTTCCGCTGCCATCGAGCATGAAGCTGTTGTGCGGACCTGGATTGTTGGACAGATTCTCCCCCGGCCGTGACGTTGGGCGAGAGCAACGCAAAGCTGATGAATTGGCGACCGTTCAAAGGCAGCGCCTCGATCTTCTTTTCGCCGATTACCGTACCCTGAGCCGCCGACTCGGTAATGAGCAAAAATACGCCCCCCGACTTGTACGCTCTCCGATTCAGCACACCAACTTCGAGTTGGATGCTGAGACGCTCCGGCGGTCACTCGCCAGCGAAGCGCGATCGTTTGCAAGTTTTACGGCAAGGTCACGTTGGCGACCGAGAGATTCACCTGACCGATGTTGCGGTAGTTGCTGAGGTCTCTACTGCTGCCTCCCAGTTGGAAGCCGGCATTGTAGCCTGCGAATACCAGACTCACAGTGCCCGTACTGGTCACGATGGCTTGGGGAGCGTAGATGCGGCCGCTGAACCACGGCAGCGTGTTATTGGTACAGGCCGCTACCTGGCACACCAGAGGCGTGCTGGACGGGATGGTCACTTGTTGCCCGGACTGGGGGTCGCTGACATTGGAAACCGTGGCGATGGAGGCGATCGGATTATTGATGCCGTTGAGCACCGTCCAGTTGGTCAGGTCGCTGCCATTCGATTCGGCGTACATGATCGCGTGGAAGGCGTCGGAATCGCCATCGAGGCAATTGCCGCCGCCGAAGAACAGGCCCCAGTTGCCGTTGCTCAACTTGATGAGGGTTCCGTTGCCGGAGACCCAGCGAATACCGGAATAGGACGTCGTGGAGGGATCGCTCAGGCCGTTGACCATTTGGATCGGCGCGTTCGGACCGGTATTTGAATAGGCCGGCGTATTGAACGGCGTAATATCGGTGAAGTTGACGAAGTTGGTGGTTGTCGCGATACGCACGACTTCGACGTCGTCATTGAAGTTGCCATTCGGAATCGATGCCGGGCAGATCGGATAGCTCGTCGGGGGAACGTAATCCGAATTCAGAGTCTTGCTGATGTATAGGACCTGAATGGGGTAGGTGTTCGGCACGACCGCAAGGAGTCCGTCCGGATTCACGAGACCGGTTGTGTTCACAATCGGGTCGCTGGTGACCGGATCGGTGTTATTAGCTGTGCCCAGGACGTTCACCTCGTCAAAGCGCCAGTTGCCCGAATTGTTGTTGTACACCACCGGCTGATTGTTACTGGCGAGACCGGCGGCAGTGTAGGTGCCGGTCGCACTCGCCGAGCAGACGTTGCCGCCCCCGGGAATAAAGTATGCCGGCGACCCGATGAAGTCCGGATCGTACACCGACACCAGGCGTACTCCGAAATTCGGATTGTTTTCTACGCCGGTAATTCCGAGTGCGTGGAAGTTAATCGTGATCTGGTTGTTAAAAGCACTCCCTCCGCCCGAAACCTGGATCGGCCCGACCGGCGTCCAGGTGCTGCCATCCGTCGTGTACAGCGCCTGAAGGTCGCGCACGCCCTGGTTGGTGGTGTACCAGTCGTACTGAAAGATGATGTAGTGAAACCCTGTTGTGTTGACGTCGAACTCCGCGCCCTGCGTACACGGAGGAGCAGCAAGATTCCAACCGTTGCCGGCGCCCGCGACCCCGGAAGTCCCCCCCACGCCCACAACGCGCCAGGCTTCGTTGTTGTTGGGTCCGATATTGCCGGCCGCAGTGCCGCTCGGATCGGAGCTCAACGTCGTTTTGGTCACGTTGGATCCGTTAACGCTTCCAACGGTGGGCGGGGTCGTTGAATAGGTGTAGCTATTGGTCATGCCCAAAGCTTTTGCTGCCACGGTCCCGGTGCTTTGGTTGGTCGACGGCGCCGGAGTGAGTTGGGTCCCGGTGAGGTTGTCGAAGTTCCAGCCGGCGATGATGTTGGACGCCGGCGGCTGCATGAGCGGGCTGTTGAGGGGCAGGGGGTTCAGCGCGTTGGTGCCTCGCGGAAGAATGTTGTGAACGATGAGTCCGTCGGAATCGGTATGCGGAGTGCGGCGGTCGAGGGTATAGAGCCAGGTCATCCCGCCGAAGCTGATGATGCTGGGATGGCCCTCGCCGTCATCGTTCCCGCCGCTGTTGGCCGTGTTCAAATCGCTGTTGGGACACTCGGTAGTCAGTTGTTCCACCATCTGCTCGAACGTCCAGGATTGACCGGCATTGGTGCTGGTTGCGGCGACAACGGCTTCGTTGATGTTTTTCGGACGGTAATCGAAGTACCCCTTCACACTCTGCCCTGAACCCACCACGAACGGGAAATAGTAAGGATTGAAGGTGTTCACCGTGGAGGTGGGGTTCACCAACTCGGTGCCGCCGGCACTGTTTCCTGGCGTGCAATAGGGGGTCGGCCCATCGTAGGCTCCGCCGGAGGTCGACGATCCCCCCTGAGCGAGCGTCCAGGGACCTCCCGCGATGGTTGCCTGAACCGGTGAGCTGGTCGCCGTCCATGTGGCGCTCTGGGCCGCCGAGGTGGCCACCATGACCGGAGCGAACAGCGCCGCACTTACACAAAGAGCGAATTGAACTTTTTCCATTGGGGCGATCCTCCTTTAATCTGATTTCAGAAGTGGAATTTAAACTCTGCGGAAGCGACCCAGGAGGGCGACCCCAGCGAGACCGCAGAAACAGAGCAGAACAGCAGCCGGTTCTGGTGCGACTTGAACTGTGAGCGTCGGGTCGCCAGCGTAGACATACTGTTCGTAGCCCTGAAACGCGAATTGAGTGTTGGTGTCCCAGGTGTATGTGAAATCCAGAGATCCACTGGCGATTGCCGGGGCGAGGGTGCTCAGGTCGGCAGCGGTGAGCGAAAAGGTCCACCCGGTCGGGCCGTTCTGTGCGGAGAAGCAGTCGGCCAGGATACTGTCGCAGGATGCTACCTCAACAGCCGTTTCGTGCCCGCTATAGCCGAGGTAGTAGTCACTCAGCGCGGTGGTCCCGTTGTCGGCATTGCCAAACGTGCCCGAGATGGTGATTCCGGTGACTAGCGCGCTGCCGGGGATTGAGAAGGTAAAAGTACCGATCGTGTTCGAGCCCGACGGTGGATACGTCGATACGAAGTCATATGCGTTCGGGCTGTCGTAGTAACTCGGGAGAGTGACGACGATAGCGCTTGCCCGCGCAGGAGTCGTGAGGGCGAAGAGTGCTGCGAATAAGAGGATTGCTGCTGTAAGTGCTCGCTTTGTCATGCTTTTCTGTGCTCGCTGTTTGACGCCTCATTATGATAACTGTCGGGCCGGCAACCACACAAGGCATTTTCGGTTAACATCACATGACACTTACAGCATCATCCTCGTTAACTTCGCGCGAGGCTTCGCAAGACGCGTCCTGATCTCACGCGTGGGTCAGTTGCTGCCCAGGTGTATGAATTCTGCGTAGTCGCTTATTTACGGAAGCGGCGACTTTTGAAGGGACTGCAGCGAGCCTTCGGCCAAATGAATCCTTATCGTCATACTACTCGTGCTTGATTCAACGATCGTAAGTGCCGTCCGTCCACGTATGTCCCTCAAGATCCCTTACGCTAAGCTCTCGGCTGCCGTAAATGTGTGTTTTCGTATGGATCTCACAACCATTGCGCCGGCGGCTTGGTCGTCTTTCTGCGAGCTGAGCATGAGCACGCAAGTAAGCATGGCTTGCTGATGTTGGAAATAACGATGGCAGTGTAACTGGCAAAAGCTGTATGTCCGGCCTCCGATGAGGTGTGATACATCACTGGATTGACTTACTACGACGGCGGTATGTTAGCGCCAGTGAGGCGCTTATCAACACCAATGGTGTTCTTGAAGACATTGGCTTATGCCGGCAGCACCGTATCTCTTGGCTATTTGGGCTGGAAAGCCTTCGGCGGCACAGAGTAAATTGCCGGCAGCAAAGGACGAGCGCGGGGCAAGAACTTCGTTGTTATTGGTGCGGGCTTTGCGGGACTTTTTGCAGCCTGCGAACTGCGCGATTACTACCCACCCTCCGATAACGGTCGTATCCTGCTGTTTCATCGAGGATAATAGCGGCCGCGGGTGAGATCGATGTACGCGACACTATTCACCCCGTCGATCATGTTTCAAAGCGCATTCAGTTCCCTGCAGCCACGGTAACGGGAATCGATCTGCCGGTCCCGGATGAATATCAGGCGGAACAAATTGTCATCGCTTTAGGATCGATCACAAATTTTCATAACTATCCTGGTTTGGCGGATGTTACTTCGCCAGACCAGTGATAAATATCCGGCCGGTCACTACGGATTGAAATTCGTCACATGAGCAGAAATTCCAATCAACTGTTCACCGACATCCGACAGACAGGGTCGAGCACCCGATGCGCTATGCTCGGGCGAGATGGCCGCAGGAGACATCATTGTTCGGACTTCAATCGCTTCAAGTGGGAGTGAATTTGGGGTGCCATGTCCTTCACTTAACGGCGATAGGTCGCCTATCTAATTGGACGGATCGCAGTGAGATAGTTTCCATTACTGCACTAGCCGCCCGGCGCAACCGGTAGTTTGGTGCTCGTGATGAGGACCTGTAGCCTGGCAGGAGTGACACGGTCAACGACGATGCCTGGCGGAAGATCCAAGGTATTAGAAGGGAATTGAAGGGTGTTCCACCCGGCGTGCACATGCCGCAAATCGAAACGGGCAATCTGTCTTCCGGGGCTGATGGAATCGATCACCCAAGGGCTTCCGCGCAACTGCACCTCCAACTCGTCGGTAGATTGTTTCGAGATCTCCATGCCAACCGGCACATCACTGAACTCGATGGGGACGCTCACACTTCGTATGGCCGTACCGGCGGCGAAAAACGACATAGACCAGATCAGGCCGGCCAATCCCGCCGCGCCGAGCTTTAGCTTGATGTCGGCGAACAAGATGCGATAGACAATATTGGCAGGACTTTTCCGGTCGCGATGTCGCAACTCTTCGAACTCCTGCCGAAGTTGCTCAGGCCGTGCCTGCATACGAACATCCCGGCCGATCATCAAGCTCACTTCGCCCCGCTCTTCCGAGACGACTATCACAAGCGCGTCGCAGCGCTCGGCCAGGCCCATGCCCGCACGATGTCGTGTTCCGTAGAAGTTGGCCACATTTTGCCGCTGAGTCAAGGGAAGCACGACGCCCGCCTTCACGGCGTGATCGCCGTCGATGATAACAGCGCCGTCGTGGAGGGGAGAGTCCTTCTGAAACAAGGCCCTCAATAATTCGGACGAGATGTCCGCTCCCAGAGTCACGCCGCCCTCCAGCAGTTCGAGAATGGTATCCCGCCGAACGATGACAACGAGCGCGCCAACGCGATGACGGGCAAGTTCGAACATCGCTTCTGCGATAGCATGGTTGCTTGCTGATAAAGCCGACTGTGGCCGTGGCCAGTATCGCAAGGCGCTATCGAGCCGCATGAAGGCGGCGCGAAGCTCGGGCTGGAAAATCAACAAGAGAAGAACAACCGCAAGGATGGCCGCAGCATCCAGCACCCAACTGGTGATCACGAGATCAAAGTGACGCGCCAGAAGCGCCAGCGCGTGAATTCCTACTACGCCCAATCCGATACGTAGAGCGCGAGTCGAATGAGCCCAGCGGAGGAGACCATAAAACGCCGTAGTGAGGACAATAAAATCGACGGCGCTTTGCCAACGCAACCAAGGCACTATCCAAATCTTCCCACAAGAATCACGGCCGCCCTCCGACCTGTTGGATTCGGCTCTTTAGGTTTTGGCTTGCGCGAGGATACCCCGGGGATCAGCCTCGATGTCCGGGCGCGGTACGCGCGATACTCGTCACCAAACTGCGCGCCCAACAGCCTCATGAACTGTGCCGGTGGTCCCGTCGACCTCCCCGAGAACTATGGATTCTCGCGTCGCGAGATCAAGTTCCCGCGGGCTATTTCCGCCCATTATGATCGCGACACTAGGCACGTAGCGGTTCATCTGATCTCTAACCTGATCGCCAATTTCTCGCCAGGAGATATCGACGGTTTGGAATTCGCCCAGCACAGCAAACTTAGGGGCAGACCACCTAAGAAAGTCGCAAAGTGATTTTTCTTTCAGAATTCCTAAATGCTAGCGCGTTAGCTATGGGCTATCGTCGGGGTCACTTCTCATGGTCGGTCCTTTCCCGTCAACGTGACGTTGAACAGCCACATCTGGATGGCGTGATCCAGGAGTGGAAATCGCGGCCTTCGCTCGCTGGTGATCCAATTTGAGGCGGAATTGGCCTAAAAACTTCTTGGTTGGATTCCAATTTATACTTGGGGTAAACCGGTTCATGTGCCGCTCTGCGTCTACCGGTTCAGCGGTTCCGTTTCGCGTTCAGGCTTATGTCGAGACGATCGTCCGTACCTGTGCCGATGGTGGACGGGCGCTGGTCAGTGTGGTTCTGTTCGGCAGTGCCGCAATCGGCGGCTGGGGGGAGATCGTCTCGGATGTGGATCTCATTCTGGTTGTCCCTGACTACGCCACAGATGAGGATACGGACCGCCTCAGCAGCGAGGTCGAGCGCATCCAAATCCTTCACCGGCTCCGCAGCCACCCAGCCCATGGCCAGCGAGCGCTGGAGAAAATCCTTGATAGGGTGACCGCTAACGTTCGGTCGTTCTTTATGTGCACGCGAGGCGACTTGCTGTCGGGGAACATAGGCCGAATCCTTCGCCTTCATCCCTCGCAGACGATATTCGTGGATCGTGTCGTGCTCGCCAACATCGTCACCTCTGGCATCACAGTCTGGGGCGAAGCGATGCTCCCGCTCATTCCGGTCGCCCCGATTCGCCGTTTTGACGTCTTCAAGGCGTTCTTCGGGTTATTCCCGACGGCGCTATTATGTGCGGCGATCTTCCCCTGCACCCCGGAATGACCAAGTACGCCATGGGAGTGCTCAAGCGCTCCGTCCACAACTGCTTCTTCTGCTATGAACTGCGCCGCGCGTCCTTAGAGGAGGAAATCAGTTTCTTCGAGCGTCGCCTGGGGTCGAACCGCACGCTCATTCAACTGCTGGCTCTGCGTCGGGAGTATCGGAATTCGTTCACATTCGTCCTCCGCTGCATCCCAGTTCTGGTGCGGCTTCATTTGCGGACTTCCATCGACAACCGATTTCCGCGAGAAGCCCACAGAGGCAGACTGCCCGATAGCTTCAGTTTAGTGTCCGCTACCGTTGTTGAGGGGGCGAGGGTTTCCGCAATCCGGAAGCAATCCACATGAACAAGAAGGCGTCTATGCTGAGATTGCCTGAGCTGTTGGAGAGAAATCACTCCCGCTGGTCGCCCAGCGTTTGCCGGTTCCCGCGTTCAGGATGGCATACGTCCCGTCCGGATGTGCTGTCATCGCAGGAGCGCCTTAAATTCAAAGTGAACAGCATTGCCCTACGGGATCATTCGTGCGTCCCGCGTCGCGGTACTGAGCGTCGTTTTCCACAGTTCTCCGCCATCCTTCCGAGTCGCCAAAGTGCTCAAAACTGGCCCAAAAACGAGAGAAATAATCACAGATGGGACTTGACAAGTATGGTTTTGTAATCAGCTGGTCGCCTGTTCCAGCCCGGCGAGTAGCTCCAGCCAAAAATCTACAGCTCACGACCCCGTGCAAGCGGGCTTTGAACTATTTAGCAATTCTGTCAGCGAGCTTGTCGTAATTCACAACCCGCCGTACGAAACTGAACGCGGCGAGGCTCCTCTGCGGCTACCGCAAGACAATGCACACGCGGCCGGCCGCGTCGGCACCGCAGCTCAACGTGGGTCTAGGCTAGGCTAGTCGGGCGATGACTTTCTTTGATGACACTAGGCGCAACCCAAACTTGAGTGGCGCTTTCTAGAATGCGGGTAGACTCCCGAACCGGCCATCACGTCAGCATAGTTGATCTGCAACCTCGGTTGGGCATTTACCAAAGGTTGCGGAAGGTCCCGGCCGCAAACTCACCACGATGCTATGACTTACATGGATGAGGGAAGCCAAACGTCAAAAATAGGCCCCTAATAACAGCCGGGACTAGCTAAAACACAAGG
>CAVZRE010000086.1:0-62635 GCA_963777595.1 Terriglobia bacterium | reverse complement strand
ACTTCGTGCGCGCCGGTTACTTCAAGGACGTCGACGCCGCGCTCTTCGCTCACGTCGGTGATAACCTCCAGGTCATGTGGGGCGATGGCCCCCAGAGTGGTTTGATCTCGGTCGAGTACCTGTTCAAAGGCGAAAGCGCGCACGCGGCCGGCGCCCCATGGAAAGGCCGCAGCGCGCTCGACGCGGTCGAACTCATGGACGTCGGCTGGAACTTCCGCCGTGAGCACTTGCGTCTGCAGCAGCGTTCGCACTACGTCATCACCAACGGAGGAGATCAGCCCAACGTCGTTCCGCAAACCGCCGCCGTCTGGTACTTTTTCCGCGAACTGGACTATTCGCATATCAAAGATCTCTGGCTGATCGGCGACAACATGGCGAAAGGCGCAGCCCTCATGACCAACACGGAGTTTACCGAGCGCGTGCTCGGCTCCGCCTGGCCGGTGCACATGAACAAAGCCATCGCCGACGATATGTACGCCAATATAAAGCAGGTTGGCTTACCCGTCTGGGACGATAAAGATCAGGCCCTCGCCAAGGCCGTGCAGCGCGAAATCAAGGTGAAAGAGGAAGGTTTGGCAACCCAACTCGCCGAACTGCGAGGCCCCAAGAAAGAGGAGGAGCGAATGGGTGGAGGGTCGGACGACATCGGTGACATCTCGTGGACCGTCCCCACCGTGACTCTCAACTATCCGTCGAATATCCCCGACTTACCGGGTCATAACTGGTCCAACGCCATCAGCATGGCTACCCCGATCGCCCATAAAGGAAATGTCGCCGGCGCCAAAGTTCAGGCCCTGACTCTCTTCGATTTGATGACCAAGCCGCACTTAGTCGAGAACGCCTGGACTTACTTTAAAGACGTCCAAACGAAAACGGTCCGGTATCAGCCGCTGATCCGCCCTGAAGATAAACCCGCGATCTGGCTGAATGAGAAAACCATGGCCACTTACCGCGAGCGTATGAAAAAGCTTTACTACAATCCCGCGAAATACAACACTTACCTGGAACAACTCGGCATCACATACCCAACTCTACGATAGCTTTTGTGTGACACGCTACACCGGCGTTCTGGTGCAGGACGCCGCTTTCTTAATGGCTTGCGAGCCCTGTAGAGTAGGCCTTTGGCCTGCGTTGACCATCACATTTCATGGTCTGTAGGCTCGCGAAGCCGGCTAACCTTTCACTTACCTGGTAGCCGAAAAATGCAGCGGATCTCGCAAACTCTGCAACTCCCGGTAATAATAAAGCGGAGCGGGTCGCCGCCCCTTAAACCGCAGCGTCTTCAGAAACTCGATCTCATCCTCGCGGGCATCCCCGCTAAGCATCTCATCGTTGAGAAACTGAACAAACCCGGGCTCAATATCAACTTGCGTCCGCGCCACAATCTCCACGAACTCGAAGCGCTTGAACCCTGCCGGCGCCAACCGCGGTCTCAGCACCACCTCCATCCCGAACGTCTTTACGTCGATGTCCCAGGAATCGATAACCGGATCCAGGAAAAAAGCGCCGTGCTCCAGCGAGATGTTCAGAACGTCGGTGTCCAGGAACTCCAGCATAGCCACTCGCATCTGCTCATAGCTGCGACCGCTGGCCTGCGCCATCGTCCGGAGCCACTCTTCGCTCCGCAATTCCTCCCGTGCAACCCCTTGCGCGACGTCCAGAAGCTTCTGCGTCACCAGTCGCTCCAGTTCCCCAAAAGGCTCCTTTTCGAAAATTCTGCCGACTTCCTTTTGTCGCTCCTGCTCGCATTTGCGCAACACCAGTTCCCGGCATTCCTTAAACAACGGCACCGGCGCTTCCGCCACCCGCTTCTTCAACTCTTCTTGACGCTGAACATCCGCCAGCTGAGACAGTTTCCCGGCCGGCAGCTTCAGGAACTCGCTGATACGATCGTATAGGTCCGTCCGACCCGGCGCGGGAGGAGCCTTACGCCGCGTCAGTAGTTGGGAAATGTAAGAATCGGTCACCTGAATCGCCGCCGCCAGATCTCGTTGATCCAGGCCAAGTTCGCTCAGACGCTGTTTGATCACCAGGGAGACGTCCATTTCCGCTCCTTCTTTGATTTAACCATTCAGAGTAAATCAAAGTAGTCACTGTGGGCAAGCGGTCGTTTGACAAGCCCTCAGAATTAACCGATAATAGTAAACGCACGAACACTTCGGTCCATGCGCGGATCATCTGAACTAAGTCAGGTGGCTCGATTCCTTCCTTAACTTAGTCCACTCGACAACCGAGGAGGTTGCATGTCTCACACACACCGGAAGTCTGCAATCCCCCCGGGCCGATTCGCATGATCTCGGTCAAGTTTACTGTCACGGAACTGGAACTGCTGAGCAATCTCGCGTCAGATCAGCTCTTTCGGCGTGAGTTCATCGATCCCAGAATACCGGGCCACAAGCTGAATCCCACCGAACTGAATCTCGGCAAAAAACTCGTCGAACGCCTCCGGCTAAAGGCCGATCGGCTCAACCGCGTGCCCTTGGCCAAGAACGGAATCGCCGGATGAAGCTCTCTACGCTTGTGTGCAACACCGAATTCAATATATCCATGCCGGCTCCATCCGTAGAACCAGCACGCCTTTTTCCTAACCACCAGAGAAAGGGTAAAGCAGTGAAGGGAGCCCAGTGGAAAGGAGCGTCAAAATGCAATTCACTTTGATCGGATTCACCCAGGACATGGGATTTCGCGTCTTCGCTTTCGAACGAACCGGTGAGGACCGAACTCGCACCAAATGTACGGTACGGGCCGATCTGGCTTTGATCCGCAGATATGGCATCCAGATTCAGGAGTTACCGCTTCTTTGCCGCGGTCTTCTGGACCGTTGTGAGGAAGGCCGCGAGATCGAGCCGATCACCTTCACCGAGGAGGAAATGCGAGCTTGTGCGAACGAGCGTGCCGCGGCTCGTGAAGGCGCGGCCGCGAGGAAAAGAAAGCCGCCGCACCGGCCGGTAGGCGAAAATGTCGGCGCCGCGTGGCGCGGTCAGCAAACGTAGCGAAAGAACACCGTGATCCTTCCACGTTGTCCCCACTGCAAATCGGTAGAGTTTAGAGGAGTTGGCGTTCGCAACGCCTTGGAAAAAGCCCTCTATTGGATAGTCCTGCCCTATCGGTGCTCCCTTTGCGGACGCCACTTCTTCCTCTTCCGCTCTCGTGCCCCCATAGAAGGCACAGCCTGACGCTCCGCCAACGCAGCGGGCGTCAATTGCCCACCGTGATCAACGGATCGTTACTGGCTACCCCGCCAATCGTGACGACAACTGCATAATTGCCGGCCGTCAGGCTGGGAACAGACAGGTTCGCCTGGGCAACTCCGACACTTCCCGGCGTGAGCCCGATGAACGAGATGGGTGCCGTTTTGCCTCCTATCGTCGCCGAGGCTGGCAGCGAGGGCTGCGATACCGGACTCATCGGCGTGACCGTGTTTGTCGGCACAGGATTATCGAGCGGCCCCAGTCCGGTCATGTAGACCGTTGTTACCCCGCCTGGAGCTGCCGGTTCGTTGCTGTCCGTCAGGCTTCCGTCCTGGTTCGTCGCCACTGCCCGGTTATCCCCATAGGTAAAGATCCCCGGACCCGCCTGCGGAATGGCTACTGAAAAGACAGCGTTTGGAGCGCCATCTGTAGCCACCACGACACTTGCGACTCCCGGTAACGCCGCGACCGGCACCTGAAAGTTGATCTGCTGCGGACTCACGTAAAATAGCGGTGCAGGCGTGTCATTGACCATCACGGACGTGTTTGCAAGCGTCAGCGGCAACGGGACCGATTCCGCTGATCCCGTCGCGGACGTCAGATTGAAACCGAAAATAGTGGCGATTGAACCCGGCGATGGAGGCCCGTCGAATCCCGCTCCACTCACGACGCTGACAATCTGGCATGGTGCAACCGCGGTAAACGCCAACCCGAGGACGAGAACGGAAACACCGTGTTGCATGAGCGCATCATAAAATGTCGCTCTTCCCGCCGCAATAGATCCCCGACCCATAGCGGACAAAATAATACTTGAGCCGGCGCGCGCCCTCGTCCGCTGCGGATTCCCCTATAGCCGGCCGGTGCGCTGCAACAACTCCCGTGTGGACGCGGTCGCCGCCGCACCCTCCATCTCTGTCGGACTCTTCACCATCTTCCGGCTCCAGTTCGGATACTGTGCCGTAGTGCCCGGAAGATTCTGCTGCAAAGCCTCGCCAGTCAGATCTTCATGATTGATCGCCAGCAGCATCGCGGGAGATTGCGCCAGATAGCCCAGGCAAGCATCCCGTACCTGATCCGACCACTGAGTGAAATCGCCCTCCGGTAGAAGCTTGGTCTCTCGCAGTGCCTCGATCAGTCGCTGCTTATCCTCTTCTCGCGCCGCTTTCGAACTTTGATATCCGCCGTCGTCCAGAACCCCGGCGCCGCGCCTCGCCTCGATGTCTGCACCGCTCCAAAATCCGGCGAGCGTCGCCAGATCATGCGTCGTGGTCGAGACCAGAGCCTGCTGCGGATACTCGTTCGGACGTTTGAACTTGCCCCATTCCCCGCGCTCAAAATACAACAGCCGGTAGCTCAGAATCCCGAATCGCCCCAGCGCCTCCCGGACCCACGGCTCTACCGTTCCCAGGTCTTCACCCACCACGAAGAACTGGCCGCGCACACTTTCGAGCGCCAGAATCCGAATCAAATCCTCCCAGTTATCGCCGACATACGCCCCGCAACTCGCGTCCACTGCGTCCGGAATCCAGTACAGCCGGAACAGCCGCATGACGTGATCGATCCGCAGCGCACCCCCGTGTCGGACCGCCGCCCGGATGGTGGCCACATAATGCCGGTAGCCGCTGTTGCAATGGTGTACGCGGTCCGGCGGCGGGAAACCCCAATCCTGTCCCTTCGGTGAAAAATCGTCCGGAGGCGACCCCACCCGGCAGCCGCTCACGTAAAACTCGCGGTGTCCCCAGAGCTCGCAGCCGTAGCGATCCGTAGCCAGCGGCAGGTCGTGATACAGCCCGATCCGCACGCCCGCCTCTCGCACCGCATCTTGCGCCTCCGCTGCCTGGCCATCGATACGCCATTGCAGGTAACAGTAGAACTCGATGTTGCGCGCATGCTCCCGCCGGAAATCGGCGACCGCCGGCGACTCGGGATGCTGGTATTCCTCGGGCCATTGGGCGAAGATCCACCATTCGGGATTGCGGCGGTGCAGATGTTCGTCCAACGCACAGTAGGTGGCGAAGCGCGTGAGACCGTCTCCCTCGGCTTCAATCCACTGCCGCAATGCGGCGCGATCGATCAGGCTATGCCGGATACCGTATACGTATGCGTAGCGCAGGAATCGTAGCTTGAGCGCCGCGACCCCTTCGTAGTCCACCAGGTCCGACGCCCGCAGTGCGGCAATCTTGTTTTGCGTCTCAGCACTTCGGAACTCGCGCTGCAATCGCGGGCATTGTTCGAACTCCGGGAGCCGTCCCACGTCCAGATAAAGGAAATTCCGGTACAGCAGGCTGAACGGCAGATACGGGCTGGTGTTAAACGGCCGCCGGTTGTGAATCGCATGCAGCGGGTTGAGTGCGATAAACGATGCCCCCAGCGCATGGGCCCATCCCGCCACCTCCCGCAGGTCGCTGAAATCTCCGCAGCCCCAGTTGCGCTCGTTGCGGATGCCGTAGAGCTGCACCCCCAACCCCGCCGACTTCCTGCCACTTTCCAGGTCAGTCGGTATCCAGGCGCGCTCCGGCGTCCCAATCAACCACATTTCGGCCGTCTGGTCGCAGAAGCGAGCGGTAACGCGATGATAGCCCAGTCGGAATCCCCCGCTGCAGAGCACCGGAACGGGAACCGCCATTTGCACCCAGCGCCTGTTACCCGCGTCAATCTCTTTTTCCTTCGTCAGGGTGTCGAGCCGGATTTCAGCCGCGGTCGTGCCCCCGTCCTCCCAATGAATCTCCACCTGCAGCCGGTCGCATTGATTCTCAATCGGAACGTGAAGATGGACCGTCCCGGCTGCTCCCACGACGGCACAAGGCGGAAGCACCCGGCTCACCGCCGACAGCAGCCGTCCGTCGATTGACTGCTCCAGGCTCTGCTGATCGTTACAATTCATCCCCAATGCACCGAGGATGGCGGCTTTCGTTTCCTGCGTTGCATACCGCTGGTGTCCGAAAATGTCCCAATAGTCCGTTTGAACTCCGCAGAGTTCCAAAGCCCGGTTCAGTGCGGCGTCGTAGTCGTTGAAGAACATGAATTGTTTATTCGGGTATTTTCTTTAGGATAGCAGCGCAGGGCCGTTTCGCCGTAATCTCTATCCGCCTTTGCGTCACAGGCTTCGGCCCGGCTTCGGCCTGTCTTTTCTCCGTATTACAGAATCTCCAATTTCTTTCGGCTGATGAAAAATTTGTTTAGCCTGGCGCGCCGCCCGCCCGGCTCCCGCTCCATTTATATCGCCATTAACTTGAGGTTAAAATCCTGCACTGGTCATAGCCGTCCGCGTATACTTGAACGGAAACCTCCTTTTTTATAATCCCGTGAAATCCGAACGCTTGTACTCAAATCCCCTCCTTCACCAGAAATCAGCCCTCCTCCTGGCTTTTCTGCTGGTCTCCTGCGGGCACGCCGCGAAGCCGGAACCCGCTCCTGTCCCGGTCGTGGTGACTCCGTTCCCTGACCCTGCTCCACGGTCGCGGGAAGCCAACGATGCCGCCCGTTTTCTGGCTGGACTTCCCGGCAAAGAAGGCAGTTCCTTCGCCGATTTGGAAAAGGACGAGGCCTGGAAGCTCCACAAAGCCGAACTGGACCGCATGTGGTCCAAGACGGAGAGTTCCGGCCTGACAGCCATGCGGGAATTCCAGGCCAAAGAACTGAACAGTGAAAAAGTCAGGAAGTCGACCCTCTTCTATCCCTTCAGCGGACCCGACGCTTTGATGATGAACGTCTTCTTCCCCTATAACTCCACTTACGTGATGGTCGGCCTCGAGCCTCCGGGTACCCTCCCCACCGCTAGTCAGTTCAAGAAGAAAAAGAGTCTCGCCGAACAACTGGCCGCCGAACGCAACACCGTCAATGACGTGCTGGGCCGCAGTTTCTTCATCACCCAGTACATGGATCGGCAGTTCCGCGGACAAGTCACCGACGGTCTCTTCCAACCCATCATTCATTTGCTCGTCCGCACCAATCACACCATCCTCGGTTACCGCTACGTGAGGATCGATGACAAAGGCAAGGTGGTTGAACGGGAACTGGTGACTCCCAAAAAAGGTGAGCCCAGAATTCCCAATCCCGGCGTGGAAGTGGATTTTGTCGACAACGCAACCCAAGCCGTTCACCGGCTCTACTATTTCTCCACCAACATCGCGGACGATCACCTGAAGGACAACAAGGGCTTCACTGAGTTCGTGCCCCAATTGAAAGGTATGACCACCTACTTCAAGGCGACCTCTTATATGACCCATCGCCCGGAATTCTCGATCATCCGCAATCTGGTCTTGAACGGCAGTTCAGCCGTGCTGCAGGATGATTCCGGTTTGCCTTACCACCTCTACACCGATCCGCCGTGGCACGTGCAGCTTTACGGAAACTACGAAAAGCCCATTCGTCCCTTTAGTTGGTTGGAACAAAAGGATCTCCGGACGGCTTACCAGACATCGAATCCTAAGCCGTTGAATTTCCACATCGGATATGGGCTCGCGCGCCTTCCGTCGAACCTGTTGTTCGCGACGCGTAGCGATGTTTCCGTGCAGGCCAGCGCCAGGCAATAGCTCCGCCTCACCCGCAAGCCTCTCCGGGAAATCTCGGTATAATCTTGATTTACGCCCGTGTGATTGGCGCTCTTCGGCAACGATCGGTATCGTTTTTCGCGCGTCGTCCTGCTCTTGCCTTTTGACTTCGGGGTATGCCTTCTGCTATAACGTCAGGACTACGGGTGAACCGCGGGGCGCCCTGATATGGCCGCGAAGAAAAAGACTGCAACGGAAGCGGAGCAAATGAGTGTGAAGAGCAAATCGGCGGTCGCTAACTCCGCCGGAGAAGTCAGGGCGGCGGAATCGCTCAGCGCCGCCGAGGCCCAACTGCGACGCTATGAGGAAGCCTATCGCCTGTTTCGGAGCCAGAACTTCCCCCATGCAAAGGCTGCCTTCGAGCGCGCGATCGACGGTCCCCAGCGGGAACTCACCCATAATGCCCGCCTCCACGTCGCCATGTGCGAGCGCCGGATGCAATCTGCGCCGGTCGAATTCTCGACGGCCGAAGAGAACTACAATTACGGAATCGCCCGGCTCAATACGCGCGAACTGACCGCAGCGCGCCGGTACTTTGAAGCCGCCCTCTCCCTCGCCCCCAACGGCGATCATATATTCTACGGCCTCGCCTTATGTTGCGGTTTAGGTGGCGACCTCCAGGGCTGCTATGAGAACCTGAAACGTGCCATCGATCTGCAGCCCAAGAACCGCCTCGTCGCCCGCCAGGATCAGGATTTCAACACCATCGTCCAGCATCCCGTGTTCCATCAACTGCTCTACGAAAAAACCTGACCCTCTTCCGGTCGATGACCGCCCCAGCCGTCTTGCGAAACCTGGTTGCAACGTGATACTTCTGCGAGCCGCTCATGACTGATCCCTTGCGCGTAGTCGCTATGGGTGGCGGCACCGGCCTCTCCACGCTGCTCCGCGGCCTGAAGCGCTTCGCCAATCCTCAGGCCGACCCTCGTGTCGACATCACCGCCATCGTGACCGTCACCGACGATGGCGGCAGCTCCGGCCGCCTCCGCCGCGACTTCGACGTGCTCCCGCCCGGCGATATCCGCAACTGCATGGTCGCGCTTTCCGAAGACGAAGCCTCCTGTCGAGCCTCTTTCAATATCCGTTTCAAGCGCGGCCGCGGCCTCAAAGGACACAGCTTCGGCAATCTGTTTCTCACCGCCCTTACCGCACATCACCGGCGATTTTCATGACGCGGTCCGTCAGTCCTGCCGAAGTCCTCGCCATTCGCGGCCAGATCTTCCCCTCCACCATGGCGAAGTTGCCAGCTCGAAGCCGAACTCGACGACGGAACCATCGTTGCCGGTGAAACCCGGATCAGCCGAAGCCGCAAGCGCATTACCCGCATTCACCTCAATCCGCCGACGCCCCCGTCCCGTCGCCGAAGCACTCGACGCCATCGCCAATGCCGACCTCATCACCCTCGGACCGGGCTCCCTTTTCACTAGCGTCATCCCGAACCTGTTGGTGGCTGGAATTCCGGCGGCCATAGAACAGTCGCCGGCCATCAAAGCGTACTTCGTAAACCTCATGTGGCAGCCTGGCGAAACCAGCGAATTCCGCGCCTCCGACCACGTTCGCTCCATCCTCCGCCATGCGCCTAAGCTTAAACTCGACTACGCCATCCTGAACTCACGGCCCATCCGTCCAGCCTTACGGGCACGCTATGCCAGGCAATCCGCCAAGCCTGTGGAAAATGACAGTGAGGCGATTCAGAAGCTCGGCATAGAAATCGTGATGTCGGACCTGCTGGAGGAGCATGAAAAGGTGCGGCACAATCCGGAGATCATTGCCGGCGTTGCTGTTGGCCTCGCGCGAGAGGGCCGCCTCCGCCGCCGCTCCCTCGACATCCGTGACGATGGAGTTGTTGAATCGTGACCCCAACGCCAGCCTTTACCCTGTCAGCCGCAACACAGATTTCCATCTGTGCCGGCCCTTCTCTCCGTCCTTGATCCACCAATAGATCCTATGCCAAACCACCTGTCCATCGTCATCCTAGCCGCGGGTCTCGGAACTCGCATGAAGTCCCGCCAGGCGAAGGTCCTCCACCGCGCCGGTGGGGACACCCTCGTCGGCCATGCGGTGAATATCGCTCTCGCCAGCGCGCCCGCGGAGCGCATTTTCGTGGTCGTCGGGCACCAGGCCGAAGACGTCGAGCGGGCCGTCGAGGATCGCGGCGTGCGCTTCATTCATCAGACCGAGCAAAAGGGAACAGGACACGCGGTCATCTGCGGCCGCGACCAACTGGAGCCCGTTGGCGGCCTTCTTGCAATCCTCAATGGAGATTGCCCTCTGGTCAAGCCCGAAACCATCCAGGGGCTCATCGAAAAGCAGTTCACTTCACCCACCGCGGGAACCCTCATCTCCACCCGCCTCGACGATCCCTCTGGCTATGGCCGCATCATCCGCGACGCCCATTTAAATGTCCAGGCGATTGTCGAACACAAGGCCGCGACCCCGGAACAGCTCGAGGTCCAGGAGATCAACGCCGGCTTCTACTGTTTCCGCGCCGACCTGTTCTGGAAACATGTTGGCGAAATCCGTCCCGACAATCCGGCCCACGAATACTACCTTACCGACATGGTCGATATCCTCATCCGCGCCGGCCATTCGATCCAACCCTATTTCATCCCGGACTCCGGCGAACTCCTCGGCATCAACACGCGTGTTGAACTCGCCGCCGTCGACCGCATCTTTCGCGAACGCACCGTGCGAGACCTCATGCTGTCCGGTGTGACCATCGAGCGGCCCGAAACCGTCACCATCGACGCCACCGTGAAGATCGGCATGGATACGGTCATTGAGCCCTTTACCCGGATTCTAGGCAATACGGTCATTGGAGAGAACTGCCATATCGGGGCCTGCTCCATGATCTCCGGCTCCACTCTTGCAGACGAAGTCGAAATCGAAGCGTTTTGCAGCATCATCGACTCCACGCTCGATCGCGGCTCTCACGCTGGCCCCTATGCCAGGCTGCGCATGCAGAGTCGCGTCGAACCGGGAGCCGTCGTCGGCAATTTCGTCGAGCTCAAAAAGACGAAGCTAGGCGCAAAGTCAAAGGCCCAGCACCTTGCCTATTTGGGCGACTCCACCATAGGCGCCGGAGTCAACATCGGAGCCGGCACCATCACCTGCAACTATGACGGCAAGAAGAAGCACCCCACCACCATCGCGGACGGAGTCTTCGTCGGCAGCAACTCCACGCTGGTAGCTCCCATCGAAATCGCCCAGGGAGCCTATATAGCCGCTGGTTCCGTAATCACCGACGCAGTCCCCGAAGACGCCCTTGCCCTCGGCCGCGCCCGCCAGACCGTAAAGCCTGGTTGGGCAAAAAAAAGAAGGGTCTGAACCATCCCTTGTGCGACCTGAGGCGATGACGCCTCACACAACTTTATTGCCCCAGCCGGCTCAATCACTTGCATCTGCGCAGACCATTCCCCCAGCCTCTCGCTCTCTAAGCTCGAAGTAGAAGGACTCGAAATGCCAGAACCCAATCTCTCTCCCGTGCAGGAAAAGGTCATCGCTGCCATAACCGGCGGCGCAACCCAGCAAGCAGCCGCCGCAGCCGCCGGCATCCATCGCAACACCATTGCCAATTGGCGCCGCACTTCGCCTCTCTTCCATGAAGCCCTGGCCCAGGCGCAATACGACAAAGCTATCTTCGTCCGTGAACAAGCCGAAAATCAGGTGGCCGACGCCTTCGCCGCCATCCACGCAATCCTCACCGATCCCGCCGCTCCCTGCTCCGCCCGCCTCAACGCCGCAAAGTACATCATCGAAAAAGCCTCTACCCCGCCGCCTCCCCAACCCGAAGTGGCCCACGATTTTCAGCCCTGTGCACAGCCTGAAATCGTGCACAATCCCGCACAAAACCGCCCCTCTCCAACAGTCCATTCCATCCCGGAAGTCGGCCGCAACTCCCCATGTCCGTGTGGCAGTACGCTGAAATTCAAGCGCTGCTGCCTCGGAAAATCCAACTTAGCCGCCGCTGCCTGACCCATAAACCGAAAATGGCTTCGTTCCGCAATCCACTTTCGTGGGCATTCGTGGCTCGATGTTTTGCGAATTGACACCCACTCGCGTTCGGCATATAGTCTGACCAGAGTCCATGCTCGAAGCACGCGACCTCACGAAGTATTACAACCATACGGCCGCTGTCCGAAACGTCAGCTTCACCATCCGGCCCGGTGAAATCCTCGGGCTATCTCGGCTCCAACGGCGCAGGTAAAAGTACCACCGTGAAGATGCTCACCGGCCTGATCGAGCCCTCCGACGGCCGGATCTTCTTCCAAGGCAAAAGCGTTTACGATGATTTCACTGCCTTCCAACGACGCATCGGCTACGTTCCCGAGGAAGCGCACCTCTACCCTAATCTCTCCGGTTGGGAATACCTGCAACTCATCGGACGGCTGCGCGGGATGCCGCGCGACATCCTCGAACCCAAGATCGACGAATTCCTCCGCGCCTTCTCGCTCTGGAACGATCGTCACGACCCCCTCTCGTCCTACTCCAAAGGCATGCGCCAGAAGGTTCTGCTCTCTGCCGCTCTTCTCCACAACCCCGACATCCTGATCCTCGACGAACCCTTTTCCGGACTCGACGTCACCGCCGCGCTCGTCGTGCGCAGCCTTCTCCGTAAACTCGCCGCCGATGGCAAGATGATCCTCTTCAGCTCGCATGTCCTCGAAGTGGTCGAGAAGGTCTGCACGAATGTCCTGATTCTGCGCAAGGGCGAAGTCGTGGCCTATGACTCGATCGACCACCTCCAGGCACTCATGAGCCAGCCTTCTCTCGAAGGCGTCTTCGCGCAACTCTCTGAGGTTCAGGATAGCGATGCCGTCGCCGGTCGCATTCTGAACATAATGGCTTCGAATGGACCTCCACCAGACCCTCCGCCGCCGAACAACCAAGGCCCTCCGCCACGCCGCCAATACCACGCGTTTTCCGAATTGCGCCAGGATATTCGCTACGGACTGCGCGCGCTTTTCGCCTCGCCCGTCTTCACCCTCGTCGCGCTGCTCTCTCTTAGCCTCGGCATCTGCATCGCCACCTGTGCGTTCAGCGAAATGAACGGCATGGCCTTACGCCGCCTTCCGGTGGTGCGAAATCCCGACGAACTGGTGGCGCTCCAATCCCCGGTTTCCTATCCGGCTTACCAGCGCTTCCGTCAACAAGGCGATCTATTCTCCTCCACCCTGGCCTACGCCGCGCCGGTGCCCTTCGCGGTCTCCATCGATGGCGCTACCGAACGCACCTGGGGACACCTGGTCAGCTCCTCCTATTTCTCGACCCTTGGCGTACGCCCCGAGTTCGGCGCCTTCTTCGATCCCTCGCAGGACACCCATCATCAATCCCCCGTCGTCGTCGTGAGTCACCGCTTCTGGCGTGATCGCCTCGGCGCGGCTTTCCCCGCAGCCGGCAAGACTCTGCGCATCAACGGCCAGCCGGTCACCATCGTCGGCGTAGCCCCCAACGATTTTCTCGGCGCATCTCCCTTCCTTTTTCCCGCCGACATTTGGATGCCCGTCTCGGCCGCCGGCGGTGTCGCACCCGAGTTAGCGGATCATGCGCTCGAACGCCGTGACGCCAATATGTTTTTCGTCGTGGGCCGTCTGCGCCCCGGCGTCACCAGCGCCCGTGCCGAAGGCGAACTCGAAGGCGTCGCCCGGCAGTTCGAGCAGGAGCGCGTCAACCTCGACAGCAACTCAAAAGAACGCCGCGTCCTCCTGGTCGAAGGCGGCAAACTGTTCCCGCTCCGCAAACAGGACTTGCCTTTCTTTACCTCGTTTCTCACCGTCATGGCAGTGCTCATCATGCTGATTGCCTGCGCCAACGTCGCGAATATGGCCCTCGCCCGCGCCACCAAACGGCGCAGGGAGATCGCCGTCCGGTTGGCCCTGGGCGCCAGTCGCGCACGGTTGATTCGTCAGTTGTTGACTGAAAGCACGGTCGTCGCCATCGCCGCCGGTATCATCGGATTCCTCGCTTCCACCTGGCTGATGACTTTGAGTTCCCAGGTCCGAATGCCGTTTCCCATGCCCGTCGCGTTCGACCTCCGCCCTGACGGCCACGTGCTCCTCCTGACTCTCGCCCTGTCGCTTTCTACCGGTATCGTCTTCGGTCTCGCGCCTGCCCTCCAAGCCACCCGCACCGATTTGACGCAGGCCCTGAAAGAGGGCGGCAACGTCTTTGTCGGCGCCCATCGCCGCTTCAGCTTGCGCAACATTCTGATCGTGACTCAGGTCTCCGTTTCCCTCACGGTGCTCGTGGTCTTAGGGCTGTTGTCGCTGGGCATTCAAAATACTTTAGGAATTCAGTCTGGCTTCGATCCGAAAAATCTCTACACCCTCGCGCTCGACCCTGTGCGGGATGGCTACCCCGGTCCTCTAGCCGCGGACTTCCTCGAAAAGCTGCTGGCTCGCATCAAAACCGATCCCTCCGTCACCTCCGCGGCGCTCACCGAAACCGTACCCGTCTCAATGCCCGGTACCGGAGTGAATGTCTCCTCGCAAGGCGGACAGAGCGTGACCGTGCGCGCCGTCAAGCATGTGGTCGGTAGAGACTATTTCGAAACCACCGGGATTCCCATTCTCTCCGGCCGCCCTTTCCGGCGCCAGGACGAGACGGAACAATCGCCGGCCGTGATCGTCACCGAAGCCCTGGCACGCGAACTGTGGCAAGGACACCAGTCGCTCGGCCGCCTGCTCGACGTTCGCAGTGCCGTACTCACGACGCCCAAGATCCTGCCCGGCTCGTTCGATTACCGCCCCACTCCCCTGCAGACGGTCGAAGTCATCGGCGTTGCCGCTAATGTTTCCGAAGGTTTGGTGATCGGCAAGCCGCGGCCCGCAATGTATTTCCCGTTGCGTCCATCCACCTATAGCCATCCATCGCTGCAAGGCATCACCCTCATGATGCGTGCGGTGCCCGGAGCCAATCCCCTGGCGGCCGCGCGCCGCGACATCTCGGCCATTGACAGCCACATCACGCCCTTCAACTCCAGGAGCATGCATGATCAGATTGAACAGTTCATGGCGCCCTTGCAAATGGCTGCCTGGACCTACGGCCTCATCGGTATCTTCGGTATCGTCCTCGCATCTGTTGGATTGGCAGGCGTAACAGCGTATTCGGTCGCGCAGCGCGGACGTGAAATCGGTATCCGAATGGCTCTGGGCGCGGCGAATCGGAACGTAGTGGCGCTGGTGATGAAGGAAGGCTTGGCGCTGGTGGTGGTCGGAACCGTCTTCGGCATGGGTGGCGCCTGGGCGGTCTCCCGCATGCTCGCCGCCATGAACGCCAGCGTTGGCACCGTCAGCAGCACGAGCACTTCCGACCCCACAGTGCTTTTCGGAGCGCCTCTTCTGCTGGCCCTGGTCGCGGTCATCGCTTGTTATCTTCCCGCCCGGAAGTCAGTCAGCGTCGATCCGGTGGTGGTATTGCGTGAGTCATAACTTGAGACCGCAGTCTGTTCTTTTTCCGATGAAACAATGGCTGCACCAAACCCACGGACCCACCGTCGAACTGCTGCGTCATTTTCTGAGGCGCTTCTTCGAGAGCGAATCGATCACCACTCCCGGCCAAATGCTCCCCGTGTTGATCGGAGCGGTGCCCGTCGTCTTTCAGTGGTTCTTCCTCCTGATTGGACCCTTGCGCCACAAATACGGCGCCCTCAACCGCCTCCCCACCGCACTCCCATATCGCGAAGCCCTCCGCGCCGATGAACTGTGGCTGATCACCTTGATGATGTCCGTGATCGGGCTTCTCACCGCCATCAAATGGCAAACTCTCTTCCCGGACCTCCGCGACTATCGCGCTCTGGGCACTCTTCCCTTACGCCCGCGCCAGATCTTCGGAGCCAAGCTGGCCGCGTTGCTCCTGGTAGCCATCGCCACGCTGGCCACCGTGAATTTCCTCCCGGCCATCGGATTTCCGGCTCTCTCGGCCGGCCCCTGGGCGCTTCAATCTTCGCTCGGAGCGCGCATCCTCGCACACAGCCAGGCATCCCTCGCGGCGTGTTCGTTCTTCTTCTTCGGACCCGTGGCGCTGCAAGGCGTCCTTTTGAACATCCTTCGTCCGCGGGCATTCGGACGCATCGGCAGCTATGTACAGGGCGTGCTTGTCGGTATCATGCTGGGACTGATCGTGATGAGTTTCTCGATTCAGTCTCGCGTCACCAGCGTAGTCATCCGGCCGGAATGGGCGCGATGGCTCCCGCCGGTCTGGTTTCTCGGCCTTCACCAGACCCTCTCCGGCGATCCTGATCCCGCCATGCACAAGCTCGCGAATCGTGCGGAGGCTGCTCTGGCTGTTGCCGTCACGCTGGCCCTTCTGAGCTACCTCGTCAGCTATCGCCGCCATCGCACCTTGCTGATGGAAAGCCTGGTCAACGAGCGGAAGTCAACTCCGGCGAGGCGATGGCAAATCGCCGGCTCAAATCAACCGCGCCGGCAAGCGATCGCCGCCTTTATGATGCAGACGCTGGGACGCAGTAACCATCACCGCATGATTCTGATGGGCTATGCCGGCCTCGGTTTCGCACTCCTGTTGACGGGCCTCGCGGCTATGGACAGCGCCGTGCGGCCGGAGCGCATTGTGGCTGCCGGCTTTGTCTACTATCACCTCCTCGCGCTGTTGCTGCTCGTCATCGGTGCTCGCCATCTCTTCTCGCTTCCTACCGAACTGAAGGCCAATTGGATCTTTCAGATCATGGAGGGCGAAGGACGCATCGACTGGCTGTACGCGGTGGACCGGTTCGTTTTGTTTTGGGGCGCAGCGCCATTACTGTTACTCCCCCTGCCGGCCGAAGTCCACATGCTCGGGTGGAGAGGCATAGCCGAGAGCACGTTATTCCTGCTGCTGGGACTCGTTACCTATGAGCGGACGTTCTCCTCCTGGAACAAACTGCCATTCACCTGCTCGCACCTGCCGGGTTCGACGCCCACCTGGATGATCCTGGCCTCGTTCGGCTTTCTTGGGGCGCTGGGTCTGCTGCATAGCGTACTCCTCGCGAGTCTCTATAGCGCACCCTTGTTCGTAACCTTATCGGCCTTGCTGCTCGTAATCCTGGCGCGGGAGCATCGCGTGCGGCGCCAGAACTGGGAGGAAGTCCGCCTCAAGTACGAGGAGGCTCCTGAACTCGAAATCAGCGCCTTGGAACTGTTGAAATAGTTCCCGTCCGTCGCTACACTTAGCTGTCATATGGCGAAGCCCGCAGCTGTTACCATACCGCCCGGCAAGCTTGAGTTATATGGGAAATTAGTGGCTACCAATCCAGGACTGGAACGGAAGGGCGCCACCGTGCCCTACACGTCGGTGAACGGGCACATGTTCAGCTACCTGAGCAAAGAGGGCAAGCTGATGCTCCGTCTTCCCGAAGGAGATCGAGAGGCTTTTCTCAAGAAGTTCAAAGCCAGGCTGTGCGAAGCCTATGGGAAGGTGCAGCCGGAATACGTCGAGGTCCCCGATTCCTTGCTTGCCAAAACGAAAGAATTGAAGCCCTTCTTTGAACGCAGCTACGAGTATGTGGGTTCGCTCAAGCCGAAACCGACGACCAGGAAGAAAGCCTGATCGCTACGTGCCCGACAGTTCCAGCACCAGCAGAGTAATATCGTCCGACTGCGGAGCGCCTTGTGTATACCGGGCGACGGACTCCAGGATCTCGTGGTGCAGCGCTTCCGCGGACGGGTGCGCCTCCGCCGTTACCACTTCCTTCAGTCGCCGCATGCCGAAGAACTCCCCCGCGCCGTTCTGAGCCTCCGTCACGCCGTCCGTGTAGCCGACCAACTTATCCCCGGCCTCCATCCGGAAGCTCTCGCACTTGAACTCGACGCCTGCGATCAAACCTACCGGAAACGTAGTCGGCTCCAACGTCTGGAGCGGCGACCCGGTTCGCACGATAATAGGCGCGCAATGTCCCGCGTTGATGTACATCCCTTCGCCCGCGCCTTCGTCGTTGCGCTTCAAGAGTGCGCAGAAAACGGTTGCGTACTTCTCTGCCTCCGGACGCCCGCTCAGGAATTCGTTGATCCGGTGCAGCACGTTTTCCAGGTGGGTCGCATCGTCGGACGCGGCGAGAAACGCGCCTTGCAGTAACGCGGCAAGTAGCGCCGAGCTAACCCCCTTGCCCGACACGTCGGCCACGATGATCGCCCAGGTGTTTTCCGAAACCGGCAGAACATCGAAATAATCGCCGCCGACCTGGTGCGACGAAAGGCTGCTGCCGCAGGCGCGCAGCCAGCCTGTCACGGGCAGCGACCGAGGCAGCAGATTCTGTTGAATCGTGCGAGCCACGTTCAGCTCCTCTTCCATCTTCTGCTTCACCCGCTCTTCCTGCAGCAGGCGCGCGTTTTCGAGCACCGTGGACGCTTCGATGGCGAGGGTCTGGAGAAGTTCGCGATTGCCGCCGGTGAGGTCGGCAGTGATGGATCGCGAGTCCAGGTAGAGTACACCCACGGTCTCGCTCTCCACCGTAAGACGTTGCGTTGACTCGACCGCGGCGGCGGCAATCCGTACCAGGGGCACGCATACTACGCTCCGTAATTCCAGATCCGCGACGCTGCTCCCTGGATCGTCTCCGGCCGTGGGATCGAAGTTCATCGCCAGCAACTCGCGTCGGTTTTTTAAGGCGCGGTGAATCACCCGTCTGGGGACCCGCAGGTCGTCGTGGTTCAAAGCCTTGCAATGCTTGTCGCGGGCGCAGCGGACGTGCAGGTCTCCGCCTTCGTTCAGCAACAGAAAACCGCGCTCTGCGCTTGTCACCGCAAGAGCCGCATCCACCACCGAATTCAGCACGTCCTCCAGCGAAAACGAGCGTTGTAGAGTGCGTGCCACTTCCAGCACAGCACGCAGTTTGGGGAGATTCTGCCCTGCGCCGGCGCTGGCCCGAACGGAGCTCAACTGGACTGAGCTTTCGATCGTCTGCGCAGGCTGCAGCATCCGGTCGACGTCGCTATTTAAGGCGAAGAAGAAGTGATACGAATCCGAGATGCCAAGATCGATGCGGTCGGTACTTTTCAGCGGTTGGCGCTGCACCTTTTCGCCGTTCACAAAAACGCCATGGCGGCTGCCGTTGTCTTCGATGGTGTACTGGTTTTGATCGGCCGTGATCCGGGCATGAGTGCGGGAAGCGCGACTGTCGCGCACCACCAGGTGATTCTCCGCCTGCCGTCCGATGTTGAAGGGAAGGGGCGTCACGTCCACGCGCGTGCGCTGTCCGTTGGGGTCGACAATAATCAACGAGGCGGGTGCGAGGGCCGGAACACGGGGAGTATCGGACAGGGTTGTGCCTTCACTCATTCAGCCGATTTTCGCACCTTTGGGGGCTTCACGTCCTTCTCGACCGGCGCTTCCGCCGCTGCCTGCTCCATTTCAGCCTTTCGGAGCGCCTGGCAATGAGAACAATAACCGCCGATTTCGGTGCGGGCAAGAACGATCTGAAAACCAAAATGATCTTCTACCTGGCGGCGCAGTTTGTGCAGCGGCTCGCCAAAGAATTCCTCAACCTTGCCGCAACGCAGACAGATCACATGCGCGTGCTCGCCCTTCCGCCGCGTCTCGTAATAGTGCTGATCGCCCCCATAATGCATCAGGTCGAGTTCGTCGACCAATCCGCCCTGCTTCAGGATCTTCAGCGTTCGGTAAACGGTGACGCGGTTCAGCTTGGGATCCTTCTCTTTGGCCAAAAGATAGAGACGTTCGGCATCGAGATGCTGGCCGGTCTTATCAATCAAGTCGAGCAGGATCTGGCGCTGCCGCGTGAGACGTACACCTTTCGCACGTGGGGCTTCAGAGGTCATGAACCTCTATTGTAAATCGTTCCGGCCGCTAGTTCTGCCGGATGCGTCTCACCAGATACCAGACAATTGCTACATTGACCGCCAGCACCCATATCTTGGTCCAGGTGAAGCGATGAAAAATCTCATAGATTTCGAGTGGAATGAAGACCCCTGTCGAGATCACCGTAAAATATTCAGCCCAGCGCTTCCGCAACAGCAGGCCGGTGCCTTCGGTGAGCAGAAGACTGGAGTAGAAGAAGGTGCCGGCGCTGATCGCCTTCAACTGCTGGGCATTGACCCCGAACGCCCGAACCAGCAGGCTATGGATGAAACGGTTGTCCGGATCGACATGCAGGATATCGACCCAGTGCAAGACCACCGCCGAGACATCCTTGTGTAGCAACCGTAGCGCGCCGATACCCACACATAAGAGCAGGACGCCTTTAAAGAGCTTGAATAGTCCGATTAACAACAGCATCGCCGGACTCTCTTTCTTGCTCGCGGCACGCGCTGGCGCGATTGTACGGCTCATCTCTCTCCCGCTGGGTCTAAAGCCCTGCTCACGGCATCAATACTGCTGAAAGATAGCATCCATCGGAGAATAGCAGAATGCCGGAAATGTTGTATCGGACCTTAGGAACCACTGGAGAAAGAGTCTCCGCGATCGGCTTGGGAGGCTTCCATCTCGCGCTGAAACACGTGGACGGGCCGCTCGCCGATCGAATCATGCGAAGCGCAATCGACGGAGGCATCAACTTCTTCGATAATTCGTGGGACTACAACGGAGGCGAGAGCGAGGTCCGAATGGGACGGACGCTGAAAGGCGGCTTGCGCGACAAAGTCTTTCTGATGACCAAGCTCGACGGCCGCTCGAAGCAGGAGGCCAATCGTCAACTGGACGAATCGCTGCGGCGCCTGCAGGTCGATTGTATCGATTTGGTGCAGCACCACGAAGTCATCCGCTTCGAAGATCCTCATCGCATCTTTGATGAAGGAGGAGCGAACGCGGCCTTGGTCGCTGCCCGAAAGGCGGGTAAGATTCGTTACATCGGCTTCACCGGCCACAAGGATCCTCGCATCCACCTGCATATGCTGGAGGTCGCGACCGAGAACGGCTTTCACTTCGATAGCGCTCAAATGCCTCTCAACGTGATGGACGCTCACTATCGAAGTTTCGAGAAGCTGGTGGTGCCGGAGTTAGTCAGGCAGGGAACGGCGGTACTGGGTATGAAGAGTATGGCGGATGGAGCAATCCTTAAGTCCGGCGTTGTCACGCCTGTCGAGTGCCTTCGCTACGCGCTCAACCTGCCGACGTCGGTGGTGATCACCGGCATCGATAAGCTGGAGATTCTGGAGCAGGCGCTGAAAGTCGCCGGCGAGTTTCAGCCGCTGGACCAGAGGGAGGTCCAGTCGATTCTCGAAAAGACTCGCACCGTAGCGATGAGCGGAGAGTATGAGCCGTTCAAGATATCGACCGTCTTCGATTCCACGTCCGCGAATCCCTCATGGCTTGGCCAGGACGCGCAGCGCTTCGTCGAACTGATGGCTTGACGCCTACACGTAGATCTTTTCGAGCGTGTTCACCACGTACGCGCCGCAGCGCTCGTAGCTGGTCCTGATTCCTTTGCGCGCAATGTCCAGATCAACGCAGATCCAGCCCTGGAACGCGATACTCTTCAGAACGCGATGGCAGGCGGGAAAGTCGATTTCTCCGTCGCCCAAATCGTAGATGTTCGGCAGGAAATTGGTAGCGAGGCCGGCTCGCTTGGCGTCTTTGTAATCCGCCAGCATGAGCCGGTGCTTGTGTTTTGCGAGGATTGCGGGGACATCGCCGCCGCCCAGATGGACGTGCGCGGTGTCCGGCGAGAACCAAAACAGCTTGGGATCGGTCAACGCCATGCATCGGTCGATCTCCTCCGGGGTTTGCACCATCTGGCCGAGATGATTGTGCAAACCGGCCTTGAAGCCCATCCCATTCGCCGTTTCGCCGAGCCGGTTATAAAACTTGCACGCGATTTCAAACTGTTCCGGCGTCTGTCCCCGGCGAGGTGAGAAGACCACCAGATGGTTGGCGTGGAAGCGCTTGAGATAGTTCATGGCATTCTTGGCGCGGACCATGATCTCTTCGTGTTGCGCCGGATCGTGCGCCGCCGCACCGCTAAACGATACGGTGATCACCTGCAGATTTCGCTTGTTGACCTCTGCCTCCATCTCCTCGGCGGTGATCTTGTACTTGGTCAGGATTTGCGGAAACTGCGTCAGGCGGATGCCGATAAAGCCAGTGTCTCGCATGATATCGAGAATGTCGGTGAACGGACAGGGAGGAAACGAGTTCCACAGGTTGGAGCCCAGCGCCCACTTGACGTTTCTGTTGGCGGGCAACCGGTCGGCGGCGCGCGCCAAAAGCGCGCCGAGGGCCGTGAGACAGGTGCGGCGAGTCATGGCATCAGCATATAACGAACCCGCGTTCGTACGTTGTAAGACAGACTTCAGTCCGCGCTGCTCTCCATAGAACTTTTGAGCGGAGCAGCCCGAGGGCTTAACCAGCATTCGCGTCAGACGTTAATTCCGCTTCATTGTGAAGCATCCCGGGCGTGCGCCGGGTTCTTACTAACAGTCCTATTCCTATGCGCCCATCAACTGTAACACTCGCTGTCCTGGCAGGCGTCGGGATTTTGATCCCTCGCGCCCTGCCGGCTGAATCGGACGCGCTTGCCATTGAGGCCAACATTGTGGCCAATCATCTGCCCTTCGGTGGAATCATGGACCCCGTCTATGCGTCGGCAACCAGCAACACCATCACGGGATATACACGATGCGCCGATTCGGCTCTTTGGACGGGCGCATGGCTCGCGGCGGAGTCATACCACTATGCGGTGGATCAATCGCCTGCCGCGCTCACGAATGTGAAGAACGCTATCGCGGCGATCCAAGGGCTGGTAGACGTCACCGGGCACAACCAGCTCGCCCGATGCATGTTCGCCCCCGGCTGGCAGTTTGCCGCTGGAGTGGAGAGCGAGGAATCCGCATCCGGAAATGCCATCAACCAGGCTCCTCCGACGTGGGTTTGGGTCGGTACCACGTCGCGCGATGAAGTGGTTGGAGTGTATTTCGGCCTGGCCGTAGCTTACGATTTGGTGAACGATCCAGGTGTCCATGCGAGCATCGGCCCGATTGCCCACTTGCTCGGCGGGTTCATCTCCGGCAACATCACCTGGTCGGCCGACGGCTCCATCACCACCACCTTTGGAGTCCGGCCCGAAGAAGCCTCGGATGTCGTCGATACAACCAAACATGTCAATCCCGGCGATGGCATCTCCGGACCGTTCATCACGGTACCCTTCGACTCCGGCGTTCTCGTCGACATACAGGCCAACAGCTCTTATTTCAAGTTCAACCTGGACTACATGAGCTTCTTTAACCTGGTGCGCTACAACCCGAACAGCAGTCAGGATCTTGGCGCTTACGTCGACGTGCGAAACTACACTGCGAATCACCAGAATCCATACTTCGATATGATCGACCACGCGCTGCGGGGCGCCAACAACTTCGACACCGAAGTCCGTCCTCTGCTCGATCAATGGCTGTTGCGTCCCAAACGCGACCCGTACATCGATGACACGAAACTTGTGAAAAACTGTGGCTCCGAAGCCTGCTCACCCATACCCGTGCCGATGCGTCCGACCACCGACTTTCTGTGGCAGCGCGATCCCTTTCAATTGACAGGAGGAGGTTACAACACCATCGAGGGCGCCGGCGTCGACTACGTTCTGCCCTACTGGATGGGCCGCTACTACGGTGTGATTCCCGCCGTCGCAGTCCAGTCCGCCGCAGCCATCGAGTACACGGTTCCGGCCGACTCCATCGCCTCCCTTTATGGTGTTAACCTGGCGACCACAACCGCGTCGGCCACTTCCCAACCACTGCCGACAATTTTGGGTGGAACCTCGTTGATTGTGACGGACTCGACCGGCGCACAGCTGGCCGCCCCCTTGCTGTATGTCTCTCCGACGCAGATCAATTTCGTCATTCCGGATGGGACCGCGGCCGGGGCCGCGACCTTCACTGTGAATAACGGCAGCACTACTTCGACCGCTACCGCACCGGTCGCGTCCGTCGCCCCAACACTCTTCAGTGTGGATGGATCAGGGACGGGAATCGCCGCAGCCACAGCGATCCAAACGCAGGCAGCCAATCCGCAACTGCAGAGTCCTCTCCCGGTGTACCAGTGCGTGGATTCCGGATGTTCGTCGGTGCCGGTTCCGCTCAGCGCGTCTGCGCCGGTCTACTTGAGTCTGTATGGCACCGGCATTCGCAATCGCAGCTCACTCTCCAAGGTTTCGGTGACCGTGAATGGAGTTAATCAGCAGGTTGTCTATGCCGGACCTGCGCCCGGGTTTACGGGGTTGGATCAGGTGAACGTGCTGCTGGCTCCCGCTTTGAGTGGCGCTGGGGTTGCTACCGTGTCCTTAACGGTAGATGGACAGACCACTGATCCGGTAACCAACCCCGTCACCGTCGATATTCGATGAGCGAAGCTACTGCGCAGCCGGCCCATCAGAAGGTAAATTTCAATTGCAATTCCAACCGCCGGTTGCTGGCATTTTCCGAAAAGCCTTCCCCGTTGACTTGCCCGTACATCTGGTTTGCCTGGCCGAATAGCGGCGAAGCGATATTGCCTACGATCGGTCCGGGATTGGTGTGATTCAGTAGATTCCGGACCGACCAGCCGAACACAATGTTATAGCGCCGGTAACTGGTTGGCGGCGCAAACATCCCGCGTGGAGGCTGCGTCAGGACCTGTCCTGATTGTCCGCCGCCGTGCGAAGAAACCACTTCACCGCTCGTCCGCTCCGGTCCGAAATTCCAGGTCTTGCTCATGCGCAGATTAAGCGACACAATCCACGGGCCGCGTCCTGCGTTTCTGCCCAGCGTCGGCTCTCCCGGGACCGGGTCCGGATCGAGCAAACCATACGGCGTCGCGACCACACCCGGCTGGCCCGGATTGGCGGCAATGCCCGGTCTGGCGTTGAAGATCGTTGTCCCAAACAGATCTTGCCCTGCGGTGATATTGAATGGCGCACCGCTTTGCATGGTGATGTAAGGATTCAGCCGGACCAGCCAGCGTGTATTGAGTGTTCCGGCGAAAATCACCCGGTGACGAATGTCCGTGGACGCGGGGCCGTACTCACCGGCAAAGTTATAAGGATTGGCCGGAAACGTACTCAGTCCGTCGGAATTGCTCAGGGCGCGATTCAACACGTAATAGCCGAATAACGATAGTCCCGAAGATACCTTGGAGTTTACATTGAAAATCAACTGATTCTGGTTGTAAATCCCTGAAGAAGTCATCAGATCGATGGGGCCGTTTGAGCCGTAGGGATACACGCCGCTATAAGGCTTCGCCAGTGTATAGGTCGCCGGCAAAGGAGCATTGATGTCCTCCGAACGCAGAACGTGCATGCCGTGGGAGTTCGTATAAGTAATAGCGACCGTGCTGTTCTTTGGTAGCTGGCGCTCCAGCGTCAGCGCGGACTGCATGAGATAAGGCGCGCGGAAATGGGCGTCGACCTCCTGAATCGCTTGCGTCGATCGATTCGCGCCGGTTGCCAGCACGGGCGGCGCATTCGGAAAGGTATCGGGATTGGTGATCACGTACTGTTGCTGTGCGACGCCGTTATAGCGATCGGCCGCCAAAGTATTAGCGAGCGCGAAGCGGTCATAGAAGATGCCGAAGCCTCCCCGGATTACCGTCCTAGCCGTCTTGTTCCTGGTCGCGCCGGGGGCCCAGGCGAAAGCCACGCGCGGCGCGAAATCAGCGTAGTCGTGAATGTTGGTTTGAGCTTCATACCGCAGCCCAAGGTTCAGCGTCAGATTCGACCGCAAACGCCAGTCGTCGCCAATGAAGATTCCGGCATCCATCTGGTGAACCGCAGTCTCCGGGTTGCCCGTGTTGATGGTGAACTGCGACGCGCCCCCGCCGAGCGCCCGAATCGTTGAAGCCGCCATGCCCTGAAACAGCAGTGTGCGGCGGTATTGCTCGATCGATGAGATCTGCACCCTCACCGGTTGACCGTTCGCGTCCAGCACCGGCTGATTGTTAGCTCCGAGTTCCGGGGCAAGACCGCCGCTGAAGATGAACGTGCCATTGAAATTCACCGGCGCATAGCTATCGTCTGTCTGGCCCCGCAACCGGACTCCGAAACGCCACATGTGCTTCGCATGCAGCACGGTGGTGTTGTTCTGCAATTCGAAGCTGTTCTGCTTGTCATGGCCATTCGCCGCATTGGCGCCGCCCCCGTTGAACGAGCCCGACACCTGAATTTCGGGCGCAACGGTATTGGCCGCGGTCTGGTTAGTCGTCCGGTAATACTGAAAACGCGTATCGTTAACGCTGGCTCCGTGCACCGAGGTTTCGGCGATCTGCACCAGGTTGTATAGCCACTCTAAGTGAAACCCGCGCGATATCAGATCGAAGCCGCCAATTCCGGAGTCCCGGACGTCCGCGTGCGTAAAGAGATAGCGAAGCGAAAGCGTATTGTTGTCATTCAGCCGGTAGTCGACGTGAGGACCGAGCAGCCATCGTCTTTGGGGCGTCGTTTGCACGCTGGTAAAAGGATTCGGCACTAAAGTTTGAGGATTGAGAACGACGCCGTTGCTGACCGAACCGTTATCCACCATATGGCGCTCTACGTCGAGCGTAAACGAAGTGCGCTGATTCAAAGGGCCGCTGAAACTGTTCTCGAACTCCTGCAACAGGAAGGGCGCCCTCTGGGTAGCGTAGGGATTGCGTCCATTCCAGATTTCCGAGCCGAGATTGTAACCCACCACGCCATGGAAATGATCGCTGCCAGGCTTAGTGAAGATCTCGATCCTGCCGTAGCCGAGTTTGTCGTACTCGGGAGAAAAGGGATTCTGATTGATGCGGATCTCGCGAATCGATTCCTTGGGAGGGAGTTGACCGCCGCTGAAACCGTCCACGAAGATCGCGCCGCCGCTCGGTCCCGCGGACGGCCCGGCGAGCGCTTGTAGATCGGCTGCAAGATCCTCGGGATCATCCGAAAGCGCCTGCAGATCCTCGCCTCGAATCACCGTCGCGCTAGCGTTATTGGCGGCGTCGGTGCTGAGTGCGGGGCCCGAATTTTCCCGCACAGTGAGCTGCTGGTTCGAAGTCACGATCTTCAATTGGACATTGAAAGTATTTGCGCCGGCGCGCAATGAGACGTTTACAGGCTTGGGTAACGCCAGTTGCGGCGCTGAAGCAGAAACAGCGTAATCCCCCGGCGTCAGACGCGAGAAAGAATAGGCGCCGTCCGCGCGCGACAAAGTTGCTTGCGAGTTACCGGCATCCGATAGTGTAACCGCGGCACCCGGGACGACGGCGCCCGACTCGTCCGTCACCCGGCCGGAGAGCGATGCGGTTTGACTAAACAAAGCCGGACAGAATACGACGAGAATAATAACCTGGCTTAATTTCTGCCGCAATTACTCATTATCACGTAAACTGCCTTTGAATTGCGGAAAAGAAACCAAGACCGGAGCGCCTTCTACGCGAGCAGCGACAGTTCTTCCGGCGTGAGCTCGCGGTGCATTCCGATTTGCAGGTCGTCGATACGGATCGAGCCGATCGCCACTCGGGTGAGCTTCATCACCTTGGTTCCAATGGCCTCGATCATTCTCCGCACTTGCCGGTTACGGCCCTCCGTGATGGTCATTTCGATGAACGAGTATTTCTCGGAATTCCGCAGGCGCTCCACCACGGCTGGTTTGGTCGGCCCGTCGTTCAACTCCAACCCATTGCGGAGCTGATCGAGTTGCTCATCCGTCAGCATCCCTTTGACTTTCAACTGATATGTTTTGGGGACCTTGTGATCCGGATTGGTCAAACGCTCGGCCAACTGGGTGTCGTTAGTAAGTATTAGCAACCCTGTAGTGTCCAAGTCGAGCCGCCCGACTGGAGCGATCCAGGTCTTCACGTCTTTGATCAGGTCGTAGACCGTCGGCCGGCCATCGGGATCCTTCGCGGTCGTGACGAAACCCTTAGGTTTGTACAGCAACAGGTAGAGCTTCTTTTCGGCTGATAAGGGGCGTCCGTCGACTGTGATCTCGTCGGCTTTGAAATTGATCCATTCATCCGGATTTTCGACGATCTTGCCGTTGACCTCGACGCGACGTTCATGAATCCAGCTTCTGGCGGTAGTTCGGGAAGCGAGGCCGGCTTTCGACAGGACTCGTTCGAGCGTCTTCTCAGGACGTGAGGTCCGCGGCTTGGTCGCCTGGGGCTCAATTGGGTCGGCTTCGCGCGGCTTGTCGCTCTCCCGATTGTCACGGGGGCCGGACCGTGGGCCGCGGCTCTCTGGACGACCGGCTCCGGCGCGGTCGTCGCGCCCTCTGAATGAGGGGCCGCGATCTGGACCGCGGGAATCAGGGCGTCCGGCAGGCGGGCGGTCGTCGCGGCGTCCGAAGGATGGTCCGCGCGAGGGACCTCGGTCGGGGCCGCGATCTGCGCCACGGGAATCGGGGCGTCCGGCAGGCGGACGGTCGTCGCGGCGTCCGAAGGATGGTCCGCGCGAAGGACCGCGATCGGAACCGCGATCTGGACCGCGGGAATCGGGGCGTCCGGCAGGCGGGCGGTCGTCGCGGCGTCCGAAGGAAGGTCCGCGCGAGGGGCCTCGGTCGGGGCCGCGATCTGGACCGCGGGAATCGGGGCGTCCGGCAGACGGGCGATCGTCGCGGCGTCCGAAGGATGGTCCGCGCGAAGGACCGCGATCGGAACCGCGATCTGGACCGCGGGAATCGGGGCGACCGGCAGGCGGACGGTCGTCGCGGCGTCCGAAGGATGGTCCGCGCGAAGGACCGCGATCGGAACCGCGATCTGGACCGCGGGAATCGGGGCGTCCGGCAGACGGGCGATCGTCGCGGCGTCCGAAGGATGGTCCGCGCGAAGGACCGCGATCTGCACCGCGATCTGCGCCACGGGAATCGGGGCGTCCGGCAGGCGGACGGTCGTCACGGCGTCCGTAGGATGGTCCGCGCGAGGGACCGCGATCTGGACCGCGGGAATCGGGGCGACCGGCAGACGGGCGGTCGTCGCGGCGTCCGAAGGATGGCCCGCGCGAGGGCCCCGATCAGAGCCGCGATCGGGACCGCGGGAATCGGGGCGACCGGCAGGCGGGCGATCGTCGCGGCGTCCGAAGGATGGTCCGCGCGAAGGACCCCGATCGGGGCCGCGATCTGCGCCGCGAGTACTCGGGCGCTTGAAGCCTGGGCTTTGAGGCGAATCTCGTTTTACCGAATTCGGCTTTGGCCGCGACGGCCTGCCCCCTGGGGGTTTGTCACCTTTCGACCAGCGAGGTTTATCGCTCTTCATCGCAGGACCAGCTTCTTCAGCCCTGCGTTATTTCCGCTGTCTATTACTCGGAGCACCAGCACATGCTCGCCCGCGGCTACATTCTCCAAGCGCAAATGAAATCTCTCCATCGGTGAATCGATGACGCCGTCTTCCGACTGGATCGGCGCCCACGCGCCGGCGTCTAATGAATATTCGCAGCGCCGTAATGCCGACGCCGCGTCCGTGCCTGAGAATACCACGTCGAGCACACCGCTCTTTAAATCCTGCGACATAATCGCAATCGACGGGGGCGTATTGTCGATCAGGACCGGTGAACTGATCAACTCCGCCTCGCGCGCCGAATCGGGCGGGTTCGACTCGCGATCCGACGCCACCACCCGGAAGAAATAGCGGCCATCCGCCAGCGTGTCGCCATCCATCGAGTAGCTGCTCTCGTGGACATTCGCCTTCAGCAGTTTCCATTCTCGCTCACCCTCACCACGGAAATAAATGGCATAGACCAGCCGGTCGCCATCTGGATCCTCAGCCTGCCAGGAGAGCGTCAACTGCTGATTTGCCGCTCGCGAGAGCGTCTGCGTGGGCGTGCCCGTGGAGGTCGAAGGTCCTGCGTCGCCGGTGTCGGTCACCGTGATGCTGTATGCCGCCGACGACCCTGCGCTGCTGGTTCCGGTGGATTTGGCCGCGTTCGATGAGACCTGCATGATGGCGGTGATCGATTTCACCAGGGGCGGAGTATTTTGGATCAGATACGCGACGCTGACATTGTCGAGTGAGGGAGCATTGGGCCCGGAGCGCGTCAACTCGGCGCGCCACTGCACATAGCGCGCATTCGGACTGGCGATTTGCGCATTGTCCGTCTTCACAGGCCCCGACCAGTCGCTCCAGGTCGCATCGGGCCGCAGATTGTTGCCGGTGCGCGTGCGGAATGAAATCGTCCCGCCGGCAGCATCTCCGGTCCAGTGCAGCCGTCCCCAACGGGCCGCCGCGCCCGCATCGTACACCGGCGATTCGTACGTTCCGGTTGCGGCGGTCTCCGATTCCAGACGATAGATGCGTCCCAAGTTACCGGTGGCTGCGAGTAGCCCTCCGCGCGATGACAGCAGGCGCGTTGCCGCGCCTTCGTTAGTCTGCAGAACCAGCGTCAAACGGCGGTCCTGCGAGAGACGGTAGATCCGCCCGTTGGCATCCGTCGAAAAAACGATCTGGCCGCCCTCGGGAAGCAAGTCATAGACGTTCTCTTCCTTCGAGGACCACAGCGTGTCCACGGTATTATCCGGATGGATTTTGTAAATCGCGGACTTCTCGATGCCGCTTACCTCAACGGCGCCGGCCGTCGCGGTAGTCGCCGTCGCGGTTACAGCCGGGGTTGCTGCGGGCGCACTCGCCTTGGGATCGGGTGGCTTGATGTCGCCAGCCTGTGTGCCGGCTGAATCCGCGGTTACCGTAATCGAAGTGCTGAACACGGGCATTCCCGCGGCGCCTCCGCGCCTTGCAAGCCTTGATTCATCTGCTGCAACCGTCGATTCACGGAGCCGCCCATACCGACCGCATAAATGCTGCCGTCTGAAGCCTGCGCCACCGCTCGAATCTCCGGCAGGCTCGCGTCATAGAGGACGAAAGCCTTATCCTTCGACGACACCCGGAAGAGCATGCCATTCGGCTCGCTGCCGGCCAGCAGACGCCCTTCGCGGTCGAAGCTCAAACTGGTAATGTGACTCTGTCCGGTCGAATAGTACTCTTCGCCCGAGTTCGGTCCCGTCACGCGATAGATCTTTCCGCCGTCGCCCGTGCCCGCATAAAGCGCGTTGTCCGGACCGACTGATAGTGACCAGATATACTTTGTTCCGGGCGAGAAATACTCGGTCGCTTTCCCGTCTTCGATGCGATAGATTTTGCCGTTTGGAGATGTTCCGGCATACACGATGCCCCGCGAATCCACGGCGATGGCGAAGACTTCGGGCTGATCGGCGGTCCATAAAATCGAACTCTGGCCCGACGGGGTGACCTTATACACCCGGCCGCGATGTCCCGTGCCCGCGTACATCGTGCCGTCGGAGGCCTGCGCGATACTCCAGATTACGGGTTGCCCGGAGGTGAAAACGGTATCGAGCTTGGGAGCGAGCGTCATGCGTCCGTCACGGGTCAGCGATAAGGCATCGAGCTTGCCTTTGATGAAGTCCTGGTAGCTGGTCATCTCCCAAAATGCGGGACTCGATGCAGTCAGCGGCTGGGAAACTGCCAGCAGCAGACAGCAGCACAACGCTGGTTTCACTCTTTGACCTCGATTTGGATCGTCTTCGAACCCGTCACCGCCATGCCCGAGCCATCGATTTCAAACTCAGCGATCTTGGAATTGCGATTCAGCGTCGGCATGCCACCCGCTAACAGGAGGGCAATCGAAGGCGGCGCATTCGGAAAATCCTCGCCGCCCGCCGCGTAGACGGCTTCGGACCGCCAAACGCGGACATATGCCTTATTGTTTGCCCGCAGGCGATTGGCGACGTCGATCAGTTGCTCCGCCGAACGGGGGGTAGCGCTGACTGCCTGCCGCAGATCCAACATATTCGTCTGCATGCTATCGGCGACGGTAAAGTACAGCGGCCCGGTGATCGCGCCGACTGGTACCTTATATCGAATCGAGCGCGTGATCTCAACGCCGTTCTCTCCGGCCAGCAGCGTCTGAATCTCCACCGTATCGCCTGGACGAACCTCATGCCGCGAAGCCAGCACCTGATCGATCTGCAGCGCTTTCTTGGTTTCCGAGGCCTCGAGATTCAGCGCGATGCTTTTCACGCGCAGCGAGTCGAAACCGCCCTGAAGAAGATAGGCCAGAGGAATCGCGGCGGAGAGCGATGCCAGGGCCGCTGAGCCGGTATCCGCCGTGTAGACATCGTTCAAGCGTACCGGTTCGCGCCGGCCGTCGAGAACGATAGCGCCGGTCAGGGCGACACTCGAGGCGCCCACGGTTCGCTCGGTGGCGTCGATCGCGGAGAACACCGCCATCTGCAACAGGAATGGACCCAGGAACCGGTCGTTGACCATCTGGATGTGATAGCGATCGAGGGTGCGGCCCGTCCGGCTCACTGTGATGTCGAGCGGTGTAGTAGCGGCGCGTGTGCCGAGCGTACCGGCGATGGCCGTGTCGCGGTCCTGCGAGATCACGCCCATCAATTCCTTCGGCGCGGAAATTTTGAATGAAGAATTCAGATTGGGCAAAAGCGTGAGCACTTCGGAGTGTGTGAACGGTAGTCCTGTCGGGCCCATCGACATGAAGTGATGCCCGAAAGCGTAGACTTTATTTCCGTCGACATAAGTGACGGTGCCGTCCGCGCCGACGCTCATATCTCCAGTCATCAATTCGACGCTGATCATCGAACCAGGTTGGACCTTCGCCGGATCGCCAAGCCGGTCCTCCACTTTGCCGCCCATGGAAATCCCTTGCCGGGGCTCCATTCCCAACGCCTTGAGCTCCGGGGCGAAATGCGCGATAGCCGCCTCGGTAAAGCCTCCAAATGATAATGGAGTGGCGATGTCCAGCATCTGGCTCCCGCCCGCCATCACGGTTTCCATTTCGGGCTTTGGCAGTAGCGAGGCGTCGATCGTTTTGGGAAACTGGACGCGCGGCTGTGCCGGCGTGGAGCCTTTGTCGGTGACACGCAACATCTCTTCGATGGGCCGGATCCCGGCTATCGCGTCCTTGGAAAATGGGAACGCCATGGCCACCGCGCCGAGTAGTTTCCCTTCGATGTATACGGGACTTCCACTCATGCCCTGCATCACTCCGGTATGTTCCAGCGGGCCGCCGGAGAGTTTGGCGAGGATCAGGTTTTCCTTGGGGCCGATATTCTGGAGAGTACCCAAAATCTCCACTTGAAACTCTTCGATCTTGTCACCCGAGAATACCGTTCTGCCAATGCCGTGAAGTCCCGGTCTGACGTCGCGAACGTGGAAAAAGGGAGAAGGGGTGTCAGCTGGAAGACAGATTGCTGCTACGCCGATCGCTAAGATCGGCAAAGCCGCCGGATGAATGCGGGACACTTACTTATTCTAACGTGCCGGCGCCGGATTTCGTTCCCAAGGCTTGGAGCAGGGACAATGGATATAAGTGCGCGAGTTATTCCACTCTATCGAAAGCCCGAGAGAATGTTCTTATTTGCCTCAGGAGACCGCCTCGCTCGAAATCCGCGGTGTCGCGGCGATGGAGCCCGCCGAATACGCCGACCTTTTGTCGCGGGGCTACCGGCGCTTCGGCTGGCAGGTGTTCCGGCCCGCCTGCGCGGCATGCAGCAAATGCCGGAGCATTCGCATCCCGGTCCGCGAATTCGTACCAAATGGCGGTGAGCGCCGCGTGCTGCGCCGCAATGCGCACATCCGCGCCGAACTTCATCCGCTGTTCGTCTCGCGGGAACACCTCTTGCTCTATAACGAATGGCATCGTTTCATGCATCGCCATCGCGACTGGCCGATGCAGCGCATCACGTTGGATGGTTACCGGGCGGAGTTCCTCTCCGGCGCTTCGGATTCAGGGCGTCAGTGGCTTTACTTCAACGATAAGGAACTGGTGGGCGTCGCGCTGATGGATGAAGTTCCAGGCGCCATTTCGCTGGTGTATTTCTTCTATGCCCCCGGCTGGCGTAGCGCTTCTCCGGGCACTTTTTCCATCCTCAACCAGCTCTTGTATGCCAAGTCGGTGGGGCTCGACTACGCCTATCTGGGGTACTGGATCGACGAGTGCCAGTCGATGCGCTACAAAGGACGCTTCAAGCCTCGGGAGATTTTGGCGAGATATCCTGCCGCCGGGGAAGCGCCGGTCTGGAACGCCGAGCCTTAAGAACGCCGAGGAAAAATTGGAGGTGCGTCAGTCCTTCTGTAGACTGTGTTATCCGGAACCAGGGACAAGCAACGAGTATAAATCGGTTAGATTGTTAATAGGCCTATAGAATGTTCAACTGGATCTGCCCGGAGTGCGGGCGCGACGTTCCGCCGTCCGCCACAGAATGCCGTTTTTGCGCCGAACGAAAGAAAGCTGCCGAGACTGCGAGCGGCACAGTCGACACCGCCGTTCCTTTTGCGCCTCCCGCCGCTGACCCAGTGCCAGCTTACAGTGCGCCTCCGCCGCCGGCCCAGCAAGCGCCGCAGTCGCAGGCCCCCCCGCCGCAATATGGGCAACAGTACGCGCCACCGCAACAACACTACGCGCCACCTCAGCAACCCTACTATCCGCCGCCGCAGCAGCAACCTCACTATGCCCCTCCGACTTCGGCGCCGCAGCCGTACTATCCGCAACAGCCCGGCTATCCTCCGGCCAAGGCCGCGCTGCCGACCTGGGCAATGGCGATCATGTTCGGGTTGGGTTTTATTGTCCTGATCGGCGGGATCTTCTTCGGCTATCAATATCTCGGTAAGGGCCCGCGGGCTGAGCGTGCAGGTGTCACCGAACCTGCGGCCGCGGCCCGAACGAAAGCGACTAATCCGCTGCAGAAGTATATTGAGGTAGTCGGCATCCGACTGATGCAGGACGAGAGGCATCATCCGGAGGCTCGCTTCATCGTGGTGAATCATTCCGGCGCGGAACTGAACGATCTCAACGCCAATGTCACGATCTGGGCCAGTACGTCGCGGTCGGAGGAAGACTCCGTCGGTACCTTCTCCTTCAAACTGGATTCGATCGGAGGCAACGAGTCGAAAGAGATTACCGCGCCGTTGAATACGAAGTTGAAAATCTACGAACTGCCGGACTGGCAAAACGCGACGGCCGAAGTTCAACTCGCCAATCCTCAATAAGACTCCTAACGTGATCCAGCCATCCTGTCCTTTCGATGTGGTCGGCGTCGGCCTGAACGCGACCGATACGCTGCTGGTGGTGTCGCATTTCCCGGCCTATGGCGGGAAGGTGCCTTTTGTTCATGAAGTCCTGAGTCCTGGCGGTCAGGTGGCAAGCGCCCTGGTGGCGTGCTCCCGACTTGGGCTGCGGACGAAGTATATCGGCACCATCGGAGACGATGAACGCGGCAGAATCCAGATGGAGTCGCTGACGGGTTCGGACATTGACCTGACGCACGTGCAGCGCCGGAGTCACTGTGCGAATCAATCGGCGTATATCATCATCGATCAATCGACTGGCGAGCGAACCGTTTTCTGGAACCGGCCGGAATGCCTGGCAATGGCGCCCGAAGAGATTACTCCCGACCAGATTGCCTGTACCCGGCTACTGCATATCGATGGTCACGATACACCGGCGGTGGCGCGGGCGGCCAGCCTTGCTCGCGCTCACCACATTCCGGTCACGCTGGACGTCGACACTATTTACCCGGGTCTCGAAAACGTGCTGCCGAATGTCGATTACCTGATCGCAGCCTCGGAGTTTCCAGGGCGATGGACCCGCATCGAGGATCCGTTTCGAGCGCTCGAAAAGATCCAGAACGACTATGGGATGAAGGTCGCGGCGATGACGCTGGGAGCGCACGGAGCATTGGCGCGGGTCGACGGAGAGTTCGTGTACTCGCCGGCCTTCGTGATCAATTGTATCGATACGACCGGCGCCGGCGACGTGTTCCACGGGGCCTTCTGTTATGCTGTTCTCGAAGATATGCCGATCGACCGGGCACTCGAGTTTTCCAACGCTATGGCGGCGCTGAACTGCCTTGGATTAGGCGCGCGCGGCCATATCGGGGAACTCGAAGAGGTTCACCGGCTGATGGCGCATGCAGACCGGCGGCGGGAGCCGGCCATTGCCGCGAGGGCTGCGGCGTCGCACGCCTCACGGGTCCGCTAAATGTTTCCATTACGCGACGACCAGCCGCTGCACTCCGTCTCGGTCTCTACCATTACGATCATCGCGCTGAATGTGCTGATCTTTCTCTATCAGATTCAGTTGGATGATTACTCGCTAAACGCGTTCATCGCTCACTGGGGCCTGGTGGCGACGTTTCGCGGGTTCCATCTGGCCAATGTGATCACCTCCATGTTTATTCATGGAGGTTGGATGCATATTATCGGCAACATGCTATTCCTGTGGTGCTTCGGACGAAGTCTGGAAGACGCCATGGGGTCGGGCAAATTTTTGATTTTTTATCTTCTGTGCGGAGTGGCCGCGGCGTTTACGCAATCGTTTCTCACCTGGGGCTCGCGCGCTCCGATGATCGGCGCCAGCGGAGCGATCGCGGGAGTAATGGGGGCGTACCTGTTGAAATTTCCGCGCGCCCGGATTCAGACGCTGGTATTCATTTTCTTCTTCATTACCAGAGTCGAAATTCCAGCGGTGCTGATGCTGCTGTACTGGTTCGTCATCCAGTTATTCAGCGGATTTGGCACCATTGCGGAATCCCATCTGACGCAGGGCGGCACGGCGTTCTTCGCGCATATCGGAGGATTTATCGCGGGGATGATCCTGGTGAGCGTGCTCGGGACGCAGACCCGCTATTATCGCCGGCGCGACATTTACTGGTAATGGACAACATAGAGCCTCTTGATATTTTGGCCGTCGCGGCCCATCCCGACGATGTGGAACAGACCTGCGGCGGGACGCTGCTGCGCATGGCGGAAGCAGGCTACCGGACGGGCATCGTGGATCTCACTGCAGGCGAAATGGGCACGCGGGGAACGCCCGAAATTCGGTTGGCAGAGGCGGAGGATGCGGCCCGTATCCTGCGAGCGAAGCACCGGGAAAATATGCACTTCCCCGACGCGCGCCTCGAGAACACCATGGCGGGTCGCATGACGCTGGCGGCCAAGATTCGCGAACTGCGTCCCCGGACCGTGATACTGCCCTATTGGGAAGCGCGGCATCCGGATCACTATCATGCCAGCGGAATCGGGTTTGAAGCTTGTTTCTTGGCAGGATTGAGGAAGTTCGATCAGTACACGGAACCGCACCGTCCGTACAAGGTCATCTATGCGGCGCAGTATGCCAATGTGGCGCCCTCTTTTGTCGTGGATATCTCCACGCAGTTCGAGCGCAGAATGGAGTCGCTGCTGGCGTACCGGTCGCAATATGGGGCGGCGGAGCAGGGAAGGGACTTATTCCCGGACGAGGCCGAAATTCGTGAAAGACTGGCTGCGGTCGCGCGCTACTACGGCAACCTGATCGGCGTGAAGTACGGGGAAGCGTTTGTGGTGAAGGAAACCATGCGGGTGGACGATATCGCGACGTTGGGTGTGCGGACCTTCTAGAGAGAAGCAAAGCATCTGGCCACGAATGCACACGAATGCACACGAATATGACAAAGGCAGAACCGCTTCGACGGCTCCTGTTCGATCTTCGTTCGTTCGCATTTGTGTGCCTACAATAAGAGTTCATGCATATTCGGGACCTTTTCAGCTCAGGCCGTCCGGCGTTTTCGTTTGAGTTCTTTCCTCCCCGGAGCGAGGAGGCGGCGGCTCAGTTGGAACGGACGATCGCTGATCTTCGGTGTCTGGAACCGAGTTTTGTATCCGTGACTTACGGGGCCGGCGGGTCGACGCGCGAGAAGACCATCGACATTGTCAGCCGGATCCGCCGCGATACCGGGATCGAGGCCATGGCGCACCTGACTTGCGCCGGTTCAACTCAGGAGGAACTGGCTGGGGTGCTGCAACGCCTGGCCGACGCAGGGGTGGAGAATGTTCTCGCGTTGCGCGGCGATCCGCCCAAAGGGCAGTCGAGTTTCCAGGCCGTGGAGGGCGGATTCTCGTATGCCAGCGAATTGGTTCGCTTCATCCGCCAGCGCCATGGCAAATACTTTTCGGTCGGAGGCGCGGCTTATCCGGAAAAGCATATCGAGTGCGGCAATCCCGCGGTTGACCTGATGAATCTGAAGCGTAAGGCGAGTGAGGGAGTGGACTTCCTGATCACCCAGTTGTTCTTCGACAACCGCCGGTATTTCGAATTTGTGGACCGGGCGCGGAAGAACGGCATCACCGCGCCGATCGTGCCCGGGATCATGCCCATTACCAACGCGTCCCAGGTGGAACGTTTTACCGTCGCCTGTGGGGCGAGCTTGCCGTACGACCTCGCGGAAGAATTGGACAAACGGCGGAATGATCCGGCTGCGGTGCAGCGGCTGGGGGTCGAACATGCCATCGAGCAATGCGACGGGCTGCTCAAAGGAGGCGCTCCGGGCATCCACTTCTATACCCTCAATCGCAGCCACGCTACGGTCGAGATCCTCCAGGCTTTGCGTAGGAACACCCCGCATGGTCTCGCGACGGAAGCATAATAGAGATGCATCCCGCAGGTTGGGAGACGAGAAATATGACCACGGAAGAGAAGCTGGACCGGCTGGCGGGTATTGTAGAATCGCTCGCTGCATCTGCTGTGCATCACGACAATCAGATCGAGGCGCATGACCAGCAAATCGGAAAAATCCTGACCATACTGGAGATTCAGGCAACCCGCATGGCTGAGCAGAAAGAACGGATGGATCAGCTAATCCGGGAGTGGCAAGCCTACTTGCGTACGATTCGTCCGCAGTAAGATATTCCTTTCGTCGCCGATCGACATTTCGATCGACTTCTCTTATCTACTTGCAAAATGTCGGCTGTTCCACGTAAAGTGATGCAGGAGGATACGAATGGCTTTTTGTCCTAACTGCGGTAGCGAAGTCAGTGGGCAGTTTTGCCCTAAGTGCGGCACCAACGTGGCGGGCGCCACCCCTGTGGGACCTGGGCCGGTCAGTTCATCCGGTATGGCGACTAACCTGGCGTCGGCGCTATGCTATTTCCCGATCGTCGCGATCATTTTTCTGCTCATCGAGCCTTACAACAAGAACCGCGAAGTCCGATTTCACGCCTGGCAGTCCATCTCGCTGGCGGTGGTTTTCATCGCTCTCGGAATCGTTCTGGGAATCGTGTTCGGAGCGTTCACCTCGGTTTCCTATGGGGCGGGCATCGGGGTGGGATTGTTATGGTCGCTGATTCGCTTAGGCGAACTAATTCTCTTTATTTTCCTGGCGTTCAGGGCGTATAACAACCAGCGGATCGTCCTTCCCGTCATCGGGCAGTTTGCCGAGAAGCAGGCGTAGATCAGGATCGCGGGTGGATGCGGCCGTCGGGGCTGAGACGGAGCCGCATTCCCCGCCATTCGACGGTGCGTCCAAAGGCTGCCGTCAGCCAGACTGCGAAACCGAAGAGGTCACGGAAGGGGATCATCCACCAGCGCGCGGCGGCGAGGCTGTCCTTCAGAACCAGTTGAGCCGTTACTCCGCCTGCCAGTACTCGCAACACCAGAACCGCGGCAGCAATCCGAGAATAACCGGCTGCTGTCGCGAGACAAGCCCAGAAAGTCGCCTGGGTTATCACATAGCCGTAATAACCCGAGGGTCGTGAGACACGGATGGTTCTCGACCAGCGAACCTGATGTTTCCAAATATCCGGCCAAGTGCCTCCGCCGAGGCTGGTTTCGACAACGGTATCGGCGAATTCGACGTGCAAGCCCAGCCGGGTGATCTGCGCCCCCAATTGGTAGTCGTCCGCCAGATAGTCGCCGATGGCCTGAAAGCCACCCATTCGCTCGAGATCCTGGGCGCGAACAGCCATGGTGGAGCCAAGAGCAAATTCGGCGACGCCGAGCAGTCTCGCCACCAGCACGCTGGGCGCAAACTCGGTGGCCACACCCAGGGCTTCGAACCGTGCGGGAAAGGAGGATGCATTGGCGCGATACAGGGCGGTTACCAGGCCGGTGCCGGGATTGGCAAGCGGCCTGGTGACGGCCTGAAGATAGTCCGTGTCGACGCAGATATCCGCGTCATTGATCACCAGGATGGGATATCGCGCCGCGGCTGCGAGATCGAAGAGGGCTCCGGCCTTGCCATTGGGCATGACCGTAGTGACTGGGATGATCCGGATGGCACACTCGGGGAACCTCTGTTGTGCACGGCGGATTTCCGCGAGGGCTGCAGTGTCGTTTTCACGAACGCCGAGGAGCAGTTCGAATTTCGGATAGTCCAAACGGGCGTGGGAGGCGATGGCTTGGGTAAGCCGGTCGTCACTACCGTACACCGGCTTGAGGACGGAGACGGGCGGCCAGACAGCCTCGTGATGGGAAATTCGTTTCGGACGCCGCAAGGCGGCAAAGAGGGCCAGCGCATAATAGCAACCGCCCATGATCGCGGGGATGGCGAGTAGGGTCCGCCAGGTCAAAGCGACAACATGGCTACGCCGGTGCAGACCAGCAGCGCTCCGGCCACGCGGCGCCAGCCCACGTCCTCTTTGAGAATCGCCTTGGCCAGGATCGTCTCGAGCACGTAGCTCACGGCTGTGGCTGGTACGGCGAAGCTTAGATCCGCGACAGAGACCAAAGCCATGAAGGCGAAGAACGATACCGCCATCATCGCCACCGATAGAATGATGAGCGCATTGCGGGCGATAGCGTAAACCACCCGTCCCAGAGCGCCGGGACGGAAGTCCGAGATCTCTCCGTGGCGTTTCATGCCCGCGGCCTGGAGCACCTCGCCGGCGCTGGTTGCGGCGACGATGAGCGCCACCAGAAACCACTTCATGAACGCTCCTCCGGCAGGCGCGCGGAGTGGGTACTGTTGGGCGCCCCCTGGCCGACGAGCATCACTCCGAGAACGATAAGAGCGACGCCGCACCAGCGCATCGGCGATACCAATTCGTGCAGGAAGAAACGTCCCGTCAAGGTGACCAGAACGTAACCGACGGAAGTGACCGGCAGGACGTAGCTGAGATCGGCCCAACTCAGGAGGACCATGTGCGAGAAGAGCCACAGAATCAGCAGGCCGACTCCCAGCGCGACGAAGGGATTGGTAAAGGCGGCGATGTATGCAAGCGGCGACTGACCGACGAGACTTCCCACGCGCCGCAGCCCAAAGCTAAGAAAATAATCACCTAGCACCTGGGTCAGCACTACGATTATGGTGAGAACTCGGGTTTTCAAAAGCAGAGCCGCGTGCGATCGGGGCTCTGTAATTTGCGGTTCCGCGACCGCCGTGCTAGTCACCGGCATTGGCGCTGACGGCAGCCTGCCGCTGATCGGCGATAAACTTCTTCCGCTTGCCGCGCAACGCCATATACTCGCGAGCTTCCTTCGTCAGGCGCTTACGATCGTGCGAATTCCAAAGGGCTTTACGCACTACACGCCAGATCACGCGCGGCCGGAAATAATATTCGCCGTAGAACTTCTCGACCCAGTCCATCAACTCGGCCTCGTTAAGGTCCTTGTAAATTACTTTGGGAAGCTGATGCCCCACTTCATCGGTCATGTTGCCGATTGAGATGAGATCATTCTTCTTGGCGTAATCGTAGAATTCAGTTCCCGGATAGGGATGCGCGATGGAGACCTGAATGGTTTCGTTGTCGAGTTTTTTGGCGAAATCGATGGTCTTGCGGATACTCTCGCGGGTCTCGCCCGGCAGGCCGACGATGAAGTCGCCGTGGACAACGAGGCCGAGTTTCTTGCAGTTGGCCGTGAAGCGCTCGGCCATGTCGATGGTCGCGCCCTTCTTGATGTTCTTGAGGATCTGCGGATCGCCCGACTCGTAACCCACGATGAGGAGCCTGCATCCGGCTTCTTTCATGGCTTTCAGGGTGTCGTAATCCGTGGTGACGCGCGAGGTGCAAGACCAGGTAAAATTCAGCGGCTTAAGCTTCTTGCAAAGCTCGATGGTGCGTTCCTTGCGGTAATTGAAAGTATCGTCGTCGAAGAAGATTTCCTTCACTTGCGGAAATGCCTCGATCGCGTATTTGACCTCCGCCGCAATATCATCCGACGAGCGTAATCTCCAGCGGTGACCGGAGTGGGTCTGCGGCCACAAACAAAATGTGCACATCGCAGGGCAGCCGCGCGAAGTGTAGAACGAGATATAGGGGCTCAGGAGAAAAGGGACGTTATAGTTCGTAACATCCAGATCACGTTTGTAGACTTTGGTCACCCACGGGAGTTCATCAAGGTTCTCGATCACCGGCCCTTCAGGATTGTTGATGATCCGTCCGTCCGGTCCGCGGTAACTTGCGCCGGGAATCTCTTCCACGGGCGTCCCAGTGGCATACGCGACAATCTGATGGTCGAACTCACGCCGGATAATGAAATCGATGGCTTTGCTCGCATTCAGCGTCTTTTCCGGCTCCACTGTTACCGGAGGCCCGACGAATGCGACTTTCAGCTTGGGATTGGCGTCTTTCATCATCTCGGCAATTTTGACGTCGACGTGAAAGCCAGGAGTAGACGTGAAGAGGACGAGAAGTTCATACTCCTTGCCAATCTCGATCGTTTGTTCTATCGAGACCTTGTGGGGCGGGGCGTCGAGCACGCGACTATCGGGCAGCATCCCGGCTGGATAACACAGCCATACCGGATACCAGTACGACTCGATTTCGCGGGAGGCGGGCCAACGCGAACTTGCGCCACCATCGAATCCTTCGAATGAAGGAGGGTTGAGAAACAGAGTTTTCATTAAACCTCTATTGTAGCTTGGATACCTGCCAACCACTCATGGATGCAACGGAAAGGGCGGAACCTTACTCCTGTGGCCGGCGACTGTTCGCGGCAGCATCATTCGCGCAACCCGTTACCCGCCGCATTGGCGCTGTTCTGAAGAAAGGGTCCTGGGAAGATGCCTCCGGCGGAATCTGCTAAATTCATTAAGGCTGTGGACCGCGGACTTCTAACGGACCTCGGCAACTGCCAATGGACCTGTAGTAGGAGTACGACTGTGAAAATCTCTCTGGGAAGCTGGGCGTTCTCATTCGGCCCGTACGCCGGCGATCCCGTGCCGTTTGATAAAGTTGTCAAACGGCTGGCGCAAGCTGGTTATGACGGGATCGAACTTTGCGGCTTTCCTCCGCATGTCGCGCTGGACGATTATCCCAGCAAGCAATCCCGCCGGGAGTTAGCGGAGTTCATTGCCGACAACGGCTTGGGCGTCTCCGGGTATTCCGCCGATTTTTCCTGGGTCAATCCTCTGGTTGCCGGTCAAAACCAGAAGTATCTCGAGCTGTTCCGGCGTCACATCGAGTTGTGCGCCGACGTCGAGAGTCCTTTAATTCGCGTGGACACGGTAGCGGCGCCGGGTTCGATCGACGACGCAGAGTACCTGAAGTCGTTCGAGCATCTGGCCGACACCTGGCATAAAGCCGCCGCGATTGCAGCCGACCATGGTGTGCTCATGACCTGGGAATTCGAACCTGGGTTCATATTCAATAAGCCTTCAGAAGTTCTGGCGATGCACGCCCAGGTAGACCATCCCAACTTCAAAGTTATCTTCGATACCTGTCATGCCTACATGTGCAGTGTGGTTGGCGCCCGTCAGCATGGAACCAGGGAAACTCTGCCCGGCGGCGCCAGGGAGTTCCTGGAGAAGCTCTCCGGACGGATCGGCGCAATCCACCTCATCGATAGCGACGGCACGTTACATGGAGACGAGACGAGCACGCACCGCCCGTTCGGCGAAGGGCTGATTCATTTTGAGGAACTGACGCCGCGCCTGCTGGCTGTCCCTAACATTACGTGGTGGACTATTGATATGTGTTTTTGGGCGGGCTCCTGGGAACTAGTGGGCAGCAGCCGCGAATACGTGGCGAAGTTGCTTCAGAGCCATGCAGTACTACGCTAAAGATTCATGCTCAAATTCTTGGCCGTCTCGTTCTTTCTGCTGCGAGCGGGTTTGGCAGACAGTACCGCGGCCGGCGTAATGGTACAGTTCGATCCAGGCAATGCGCAGACCGGTCCTTTCCCGGCCGACTCTTTCACGGTTCCAGACACTTCGCAGATTACTGGCAAACGCCTCGACATGCCTCTGCCGGACTGCGAGAACCAAGGCGCACTTTGCGCTGAACTCACATTAATCAATGAACTCGATGGCTTCAACGTCCAGCCTCGCATTACGGTGGCATTTTCGGGTCCCGTGAATACGGCTACTCTTCGCGGGGGAATTTTCTTTGTCGCGCTCAATAATTTGACCAGCGATGAAGCCGGTCTGCAGAAGCCCGGCGATACGGTTGCTATCAATCAGGTGTCGTACGATCCCGTGACCAATACCGCGTATGCCAAGCCTGACGCGGCGCTCGATCAACATCGCCGCTTTGTGCTGGTAATTACGGATGCGGTGCAGGATGTTTCCGGCAATCCGATCGGCGGCGCTCCCGCATTCGCTAATTGCCTCCAATCGGCCACCGGCTACTGTGCGGATCTGGCAGCTGCACTTGCCGGTGTCACTACTTCGAACCACATCATCGGCGCATCGATCTTCACCACCCAAAGCGCCACGGCCTGGCTGCAGAGCGCGCGCAGCCAACTCGCGACGATGCCGGTTGTCGTACGGCACCCGGACGGACCTTATGTCTTCAACTTTTCAAACATTGCCACTCTCGCGGTGAACTTCGACACCGGATCGGGTAAGTTCTCGAATTTCTCGTTACCGATCAATTCTCCGCTGTTTGCATCCTTCTTCAGCAACCTGGGACGAATCTCGTTCCTGTCGTATCTCTCACCTCTGCTGCTGAATTCGGAGCAGGCTATCGATCCCACGAGCACAGGCATACCGGTAGACGTACCCACCCCGTCTAACGAAATCGCGTTCCACGTTTATCTACCTAACACGCCTGAGCCACCTAACGGTTATCCGGTAGTGATCTTTGGTCATGGCTTCGGCGACAGCAGTATCGGCGGTCCGACCGTCGTGGCGCCGGCGTTGGCGCAGGCAGGTTTTGCGAGTGTCGCCATCAACGCGTTTGGCCACGGTTATGGCCCGCAGAGCCATCTGATCGTGACCGATACCGCCGGCAATAACACGACCGTGTCCTTAGGAGGGCGAGGCATTGACAGAAATGGCGACGGCGTGATCGATTCTACCGAAGGCTGTGAGATTCTGACTCCTTTGCCCCTCGGCTTGCGGGATTGCATTCGCCAGACCGTGGTCGACCTGATGCAACTCGTGCGAGTCATACAATCCGGAGTCGATGTCGACGGGAACGGAACTACGGATCTTGATGCCGGCCACATCTATTATGCCGGCCAATCGTTTGGGTCGATCTACGGAACGGTATTGAATGCCGTGGAACCGGCGATACGGGCGACCGCGCTCAATGTGGGAGGAGGTTCGGTGGTGGACATCGTTCGCTGGAGTCCGGGATTTTCTACGACGGCCGACATGATTCTGACGACCCAGATTCCTCCGCTACTGCCACCGGGCACGCCTTTCAGCGATAATTTCCCATTTCGCGACCAACCGGTCAGCATCAATGGGCCGGGAAACAGCGATACGCAATACTATCTGGAATTGATTGAATGGCTTGACAATTCCGGCGATCCAATTCCTTTTGCGCCGCATCTATCGAGATCGACGCTCCCTGGTGTTGCGCCGAAGCCGGTCCTCTTTCAGATCGCGCGCGGCGATATGACGGTGCCGAATCCCGCGTCGAGTGACTTGATTCTTGCCGCGGGCGGAGCGAGTTCAACCTGGATGTACCGTTTTGATCTCGCGCAGGCCGCATTCCCCGGCCAATTATCCAGCGATCCGCATACGTTCCTGACGCCGATCGCCGAAAGCAACGGAACCGTCACAACACCCACCTTCGCGGGCCTGTTACTCGGACTGGCGGCTCAAGGTCAGATTTCCGGCTTCTTTGCTTCCGACGGGAACGTGATTCCCGACCTCACGCAAGGCATTGTCGGAACTTATTTTCAGATACCCAATCCGCTGCCCGAAGATCTCGGTTTCAGTAATTGAAATTACGGCCCGGTAATCCATGTTACCGAGCCGTAGTCGTCTGGAGACTAAAGTCACACAAGTTAGATGAAGTTAGAGACCTGACTGAGTTCCGCTCTCGCTGAGCACCAGTTTGGTTCTGGTACCGCCGATTCCGATTTCCTGCACTTTGTATTTGTCGCCGTCGATTTCATAGCGGACGGTGGTGGAGTCGAATTTCTTATCAGAGGCCTCGGTCTTTACCTTGGCTTCAACGATGGTCTTGCCGTGGCTGATGATCGCTTTATCGTTGTCCACTTGTATTTTGTAATCGCCCGGCTTCAGTTCCTTGCCGGCGACAAGGGAAGGCTTCAGCAGTGTAATGTGATAGGTTGCCGCCTGGAGAATAGTTCCCATGGCCAATAGAGTGAGAGTAAGTGCGCTTCGAATTGCCGTTACTTGTAGCTTCATTTGAACACCTCTTATGTATCTGAGTACGAACTGAACTACCCCCGCGTTCGCAATAAATCTTTGCGTCAGTATCTATATTCTTCGACGCTGCACTCTGTGAAATGGTTGGCGAATGCGCATGAATTGAGCAGCACATTTGGCTCACGCCAGCTAACTCGAGATGACGCGATAATGGTTGTTTGCAATCGACCATTCATATCGCCGGCGGAGGGCTCGCCGGGTCCGAAGCAGCCTGGCAGATCGCGCAAGCGGGATTGAACGTGGTCCTTTGGGAGATGCGACCCGTGCGGATGACGCCCGCGCATCAGACCGATCGTTTTGCCGAACTGGTGTGCAGCAATTCGCTCAAATCCGATCAAGCGCCGTCCGCCTCCTGGCTGTTGAAAGAAGAATTACGCCGGCTCGGATCTTTTCTCGTTGCGGCGGCGTATGATACCCGGGTTCCCGGCGGCCAAGCCCTGACGGTCGATCGCGAGTCGTTTTCCGAACAGGTGACACGCGCGATCGAGTCGCATCCGCTGATCGAAGTGCGGCGCGAGGAGTTCAGGCAGATTGATCCGCAGGCGATCACCATCATCGCGAGCGGTCCATTGACCAGCGATACGCTGGCTGCGGAAATCGGACGCATCACGGGAACCGGGCGTCTGTACTTCTACGACAGCATCAGTCCCATTGTGGACGCTTGCACGGTCGACGAATCGATCGCATTCCGCGCCTCGCGCTACGACAAATCGCTCGATGGCACTGGAGACTATCTAAACTGTCCGTTTGACAAGCAGACGAGTACGACTGTTTTTACGAGGCACTGGTGGCGGCGCAGACTGTCGACGCGCACATTCCCGAGGATGTTCCGTACTTCGAATCCTGCCTTCCTATCGAAGAGATTGCGAGGCGAGGGCGCGACACGCTGCGGTTCGGTCCGATGAAGCCGATGGGACTCAACGATCCCCGCACGGGACGCCGTCCCTATGCAGTCGTGCAATTGCGTGTGGAGAATCTGCGGGCCGACAGCTACAACCTGGTGGGATTTCAGAATCATCTGAAGTTCGGCGAGCAGAAGCGGATCCTGCGCCTGATTCCCGGCCTCGAAAATGCCGAATTCCTTCGCTACGGCCAGATTCATCGCAACACGTATATCAATGCTCCGGCTTTACTCGATGCGACTCTTCAGCTTCGTGGAAATCCGAGTGTCTTCTTTGCGGGGCAGATCTCCGGCGTCGAAGGTTACGTGGAGTCGATTGCTACGGGATTTCTCGCGGGCCGATTCGCTGTCGCCCTCGCGACTCATCAGCGGCTCGTAGCGCTCCCGAGCGAGACCGCGCTGGGATCGCTCTGCCACTACATTTCGGCCGCGGACGCAAAACATTATCAGCCGGCCAATATTGCGTTCGATCTTTTTCCTCCGCTCGACGACACCGTGCGCAACCGTCTGCGGCACGACAAACCGGCCAGGCACGCAGAGATCTGCAGGCGGGCGCAAGCAGCACTTGAAGAATTTATGGGCATCCATGTCTGACCTTCCGGTGCGGATCACGCAATTCATGGCAGAACTCGAGCGGCGCAATGCGTCTCCCATGACGGTGCAATCCTATGGCTCCGACCTGCGCGATTTTGTCGAGTACCTCTCTCCGCCCGGAGAGCAGCCGCCAGACGTTACGCGAATCGATCTCTTGATGATGCGAGAATATCTTGCGGCGCAATACGACCGCGGTCTGGAAGCGGTGAGCATTCGCCGCCGGATTGCGGCCATTCGCGCGTTTTTTCGCTACCTGACCAAAGAGGGTATACTCGCCGGCAATCCGGCGCGCCTGTTGCGGACGCCGAAAATTCCTCAGAAACTGCCGCAGGTTATTACGGCGGAACAGGCAGACAGTATTATCGAAGGAGCGGTCGATGTCGAACCGGAGCGTCCGCATCCCAAGCGTGATCGCGCAATACTGGAACTCCTCTACGGATGCGGCGTGCGAGTGAGCGAACTTGCCGGGCTCGATCTCCAGGATCTCGACATGAGCGAGCACTGGCTGCGGGTTCGAGGCAAGGGTAAAAAAGAACGCCAGGTTCCGGTTCCCGGCAAATCGTTCCAGTCCTTGCTGGCATGGCTCGAAGTACGCGCGGTACATCCGCGGCAAACGGCCGTATTTGTGAATCATCATGGCGGACGTTTATCGGATCGCAGCATCCGCACGATCGTGAAGTTCTACGCCGGCTGGATTGCGGGCGACAATTCGGTGCATCCGCATAGCTTGCGTCATGCGTTTGCCACACACCTGTTGCAGGATGGTGCGGATCTGCGTGCCATTCAGGAACTTCTGGGACATTCGCGGCTCTCGACGACTCAAAAATACACTCAGGTCTCGCTCTCGGACCTGATGTCGGTATATGATAAAGCACATCCCAAGGCCAGATAGGAGATCTTATGGCGACGACTACCGCATCCGCCCAATTGACCCCTTCCTCAGTCCCGGAAAATCGAAAAACTCCCCAGGCGGCTACGCGCAACATCGCCGTTGACGCCTATCGCGGTTTGGTCATGTTCCTCATGATGGCCGAGGTTCTTCGCCTCGCGAGAGTGGCCGCCAACTATCCCGGCAACTGGTTCTGGAGCGTCCTCGCGTTCCATCAGACGCACTCGGAATGGATCGGCTGTTCGCTGCATGACATGATCCAGCCTTCGTTCTCCTTTCTGGTCGGCGTAGCGCTGCCCTATTCCATCGCGAGCCGTATCGCGAAAGGCGGAACTTTCGGCAAGATGTTCGCACACGCGCTTTGGAGATCGCTGCTTCTGATCGCGCTCGGTGTCTTTCTCCGTTCACTAGGTCACCAGATGACCAATTTCACGTTCGAAGATACGCTGTCGCAAATCGGATTCGGCTATCCGATTCTCTTTCTACTGGGCTTCCGGTCCGCACGCTGGCAATGGTCGGCTCTGGGCGTAATCCTGGTAGGCTACTGGCTCGCGTGGGCGATGTATCCCGCTCCGGGTCCTGGTTTCAACTGGCAAGCCGTCGGCGTTCCCGCGGACTGGCCGTACCATCTCTCGGGTTTTGCGGCGCACTGGGACAAGAACAGTAATCTGGGGCAGGCGTTCGACCTGTGGTTCCTCAACCTGTTCCCGCGACCTGCTCATTTCGATTTCAATTCCGGCGGATATCTCACGCTGAGCTTTATTCCTACGCTTGGGACGATGATTTTGGGCCTGATCGCGGGCCGATGGCTGCGCAATGCCGCGCCTAAGATTCCGTTGCAGCGATTCCTGATCGCCGGCGTGATCGCCACTTCCGCCAGCCTGGTGATTCATTTCCTCGGGATTTGCCCGATTGTGAAACGCGTCTGGACTCCGTCGTGGGTTTTGTTCAGCGGTGGCATCTGCTTCCTTTTCCTGGCCGCATTCTGCTGGCTGATCGAGATGAAAGGGTGGAGGAAGTGGTCGTTTCCGCTGGTAGTGATCGGGACGAACTCGATCGCGGCGTACTGTATGGCTCACCTGTTCGAGCGATTCTTTATCGACTCATTCAGGATCAACCTGGGGCCGCACATTTTCGAGGTTTTCGGAACCGGCGTGCAACCGTTCGTGGAAGGCTGGGCACTGCTGGCCTGCTTCTGGGCAATCCTCTACTGGATGTACCGGCGGAAAATATTCTTGCGGATCTGAAAGAGCAGGAAAACAGTGGGCCGCGAATGCTTACGAATGCACGCGATTAGAACAACGGCGATGGTCACCGTGTTGCTTCTTGCGGCGAGGCCTGTGGTCTGTGAGACCTTTCCGCTCGACTCCGTTGACGCACTAACTACGATCCTGGTAAAAGCTGAGACGGTTACCTACAAAGGCCGCAAGGCGGTCCGCATCACGGACGCGGCTCCTGCAACGACGGGCGATGCGGACCGTCTCGCTCTCGTCACGAATAGCCGATTCCTCGACGGCGCCATCGAGTTGGACATGAGCGGCGATGTGCTGCCAGGCGCGGTTCAGTCTGCCAGGGGGTTTGTCGGTGTGGTTTTTCGCGCGGCGTCAGACGGCGGCAAATTCGAATGCTTCTATCTCAGGCCTACGAATGGCCGCGCGGACGATCAGGTACGGCGGAATCACTCCGTTCAGTACATCTCCATCCCAGGATTTCCGTGGCAGCTACTGCGAGAGAAGTTTCCCGACAAGTACGAATCCTATGTAGACCTGCAGCCGGCCGAATGGACCAGCGTAAAAGTTCTGGTCAAAGATAATCGTGCACAGTTGTTCGTGCATGGGGGCGGGCAGCCGTGCCTGATCGTGAACGACTTGAAGCAGCCGGTGTCCCCCGGCGCGATAGGCCTTTGGGTAGGTCCGGGAACGATCGCTCACTTCTCCAATTTGCGTATGACAAAAGAATAGTTTCGCCGACACACTGGCCCTTCGGATGCACCCTTAATAGTGCCATGACGCACTTTGAAACCGTTGTCGAAGAATTCGTTTCGCAAGGAGAACTTGCCGGGCTCGCCAAAGCCAGAGGGCCCGCAATCAGCGCGGTTCTAGACATCCCACAACCTGCTCTCTTGAGCTCCGAACTAAACCGCGTGATTCGAGATATCGAGAAGCAGATCAAGGAAGCGCAGGTCGACACGCGGACTGGTATTTCGCTCCTGGAGCCCGTTTACGAATTGGCCGCTTCTATTGAAGCGGAACATGATTGGGGGCTGGGTCTCGCGGTTTTCCGGTCGCCGGACACACTTCATTGCTTTCGGTTAGGCGTGGGTGTAACGGAATCGGTTCGTGTCGCTGATTTTTTCGACCTTCGTCCCCTCCTTCCGATTGTTTCGCGAGAGCAGAGGTTCTATCTGCTTGCCCTAAGTCAGAAAAAGGTTCGCCTACTTGATTGCAGCCATTACCGGATGCGTGAAATCGACTTGCAAGGACGAGCGCCTCAGAATTTCCGGACGTACTTGAACACGGGGGCACCGGATCTTATTCTGGAGAACCAGTCATTCAGCGCATCGATGGATCGGGAGAAGCATGACGAGTACCTGGCGCATTTTTTCAGAGAGATCGATAAAGGCGTGCATAAGATCCTTGCGAATGAAAGTGCGCCGCTACTTTTAGCGGGTGTCGAATTCGAACTCGCGCTGTACAGGAAGGTTAGCAGCTACCCGCATCTGATGGAGCATCAGATACAGGGTTCTCCTGACGCACTCTCGGCGAAGGAGCTACATGACCGCGCAGTGGCAATCGTACAAAATACTTTCTCTGCAGCACTCGAAAAAGTAATGCGCGAGTTACCTCGCCATCGAGACGCCCAACGCGTCCTGTTTGATTTGCCGGAGATTAAAAAAGCCGCGCAGCAAGGCCAGGTTTCCAATTTGCTGCTTCGGGAGGGTTCTACGGGGGACACCAACGGTGCAGTCCTCGACACCTTAAGAAACGGCGGCGAAGTCTATGCGTTGAAAGAGGCCGAGATGCCAGATCACGCCGATATAGCGGCTGTGATCCGGTTCACCTACCCTGATTAACATTCAAAAGGAGAATCTGGCGCACGATGCTAGCCGCCGGACTCCGGTGAAACGGTGGATGAGGAAATCATTGTGCACGCATCGGCGAGGTAAATTATGACGGTGTCTCCCGGCCGGCAACGATGGTTATCTGCATGTCGCGAACCAGCCGGACCAACTTACTAATATCCGGCGAATTGCGGGCCAAAAAAATTTGTGTAATGCCGCGCTGCCGAGCGAATTCAGCCAGATTTTTCGCTGGATCAACGCCGCAGATCGTGGCCACTTCGATGTGCAGGTTCCGTGCGAACATCAGGTGACGATCCAGTGCAATACGCGAGGCCGGCGGCAACTCGCTGAAGTGATCGTCTCGTCCGATCGCTACCGCGAGGCATGGAGCGTGAAGGTAATCGGCTACACGATGGCCCCGGCGCACGAGCATCGCTGAAGCGGGATCCGGCGTTAACCAGAGGAGAATGCGTTCTTTGCTCCCGGAAGGTAGTCCCGCACTCACCGGGAGTGGCTCCCTCACGCGATCTTCCAGACGATCTTCGATCTGATGAGCAGTCTGACGCATGGCCAGCTCGCGAAGGGCCGTCAAGTTCGATTCAGTGAAGAAATTTTCGATTGCGCGCCGGGCTTTATCGGGAGCGTAGACGACGCCTCGTTCGAGCCGGTGGAGCAGGGCTCGAGGCGTAACATCTACCATTACCACTTCGTCAGCCTCCTTAATCACCCAATCGGGAACAGTCTCACGAACTCGCACGCCGGTGAAATACCACACCTGATCATTCAGGCTCTCGATGTGCTGAACGTTCAGGCTGGTCAAAACATCGATGCCGGAGTCGAGAAGATCCATGACATCTTCCCACCGTTTCTGATGCGCAACACCGGGCACGTTCGCGTGAGCAAACTCATCCACGAGGCATACCGCGGGATGACGATGGATAATCGCCGGCGTATCCATTTCCTCAAAGCGTGTCCCTCGATGTTCAATCACGCGGCGCGGGACAGTCTCGAGACCTTCCGTTTTGCCGATGGTGTCTTTGCGGCCATGCGGTTCAAAATAACCGATCACCACGTCGACGCCTTGCCTCTTCAGCAACTGGGCTTCTTCGAGAGACTGATAGGTCTTGCCAACGCCGGCAGCATAGCCCAGGAAGACCTTCAGCTTGCCGCGGCGAAGGGCTCCAGAGCCGCTACCCGGAGCGATATCAGGCTGCACGGTTGTGGGGGAAAATTCTGACATCGATTCCTTCGGCTGCTTCGATCAACCGGTCGACCGGATTGGGGACCCAGATACGCCAGGCCTTGCGCTGAGTGTGGCCGATGAAGATCTGCGTCACGCGTTGTTCCCGGGCAAATTTGATAATTTCACCCATTGGGTCGGGACCCTCCAGGACGTTGACTTCCGCACCCAGCTTGCGCGCCAGGTCCAGGTTCTGCGACAGCGTCTCCTCGGCTTCGCGGGTTAATTCGTTCTGTTTTACATACACCGCCATGAGGTGTCCGTGGAAGCGATCCGATGAATAACGGCCGGCCTGCAACATGACACGCGCTTCACTGCGGGGCGTCATGCACACCAGGATGCGTTCTTGCGTTCCCCACGACTGACGAATACCGTGGGCGTCCATGTACCGCTGGAGCTGCGATTCCACGACCTCGGCGGCGAGCAGTAGCGCGAGTTCTCGAAGATTGGAGAGCTGCCGCGCACTGAGGGCGCTTTCACGCTTTTTGTCATCGTGCAGATCCTCGGGCGGGACGTCCACCACAACGATCTCGTCGGCAGATCGGATGAAGCTTTGAGGCACCGAAGCAGCCGCGCGGCGTCCGGTCACTCTCTCGATGTCGGGCTGGAGTTCGGCGATATATTGCAGGTTGATCGCGCTGATCACGTTGATGCCGCGATCGAGAAGCGTTTCGACATCCTGCCAGCGATGTTCGCGCGGCGAGCCAGAGGGATTGTCGCTGGCCAGTTCGTCGATCAGACAGGCTTGGGGAGCGCGGCGCAAGATAGCGTCCACGTCAATTCCGCCGCTGCCGCCATTCGCGAGCGGAATGACTTCGAATTTCGCAAGGAGCGGCGCGAGATCTTCGGAGCCTTTGCTTTGCATTCCGCCGACGATCACGTCCTGTCCGCGCTCTGCCCGCCGCCGTCCTTCGTCGAACATCCGGAATGACTTGCCGACGCGGGGCGCGTAACCGAGGAAAATTTTCAAACGCCCACGCCGCGCCTGAGCTTCTTCCGCTTCGATCTTGCGGAGAAGCTCTTCGGGGTCGGGGCGGCAGAACTCGCGCGTGGCCATGGGAACTCTATTTTACTGAAGGCGCGGATACCGTCGCAGGGAAACGCTGTTCGAGGGCCAGATTCAGTTCGAGGACGTTGACTCTGGGCTCGCCCAGGAAGCCGAACTGGCGCCCTTGGGTATGGGCCATGACCAATGCTGAGACCTGTCAGGCGCCATATTCCGGGCTTTGGCAACGCGCGCCGCCTGGGATGGCGTTGGCCGGGCTGATTTCGGGATCGAGTCCGCTGCCCGACGCAGTGATGGCGTCGGCCGGGATGGGGCCGGTGTAGTCGGGATTGTCTTTGCGGAACGCGGCGGCATCTTTCTTCAAACGGTCCGCCAAGGCCGGGTTGGTGGGGCCGAGGTTCGACGCGCCGGACGAAGTCGGGTCGTAGCCTTTATCGCCGGCCGCCGAGGGCCGCGGATGAAAGTATTCGGGCTTGGTGAAGTTCTGGGCGATCAGTCGCGAGCCGACAGCTTTGCCGTTTGCGGGCGTCAGGCTGCCGTTGGCCTGGTGGGGGAAGACCACCTGGGCGATCCCCGTGACCGCCAGCGGGTAGAGGATGCCGGTGAGTAGCGTGAAGACGAACGTGATGAGAATGGCCGGTTTGAGTTCGATAACATGTAAATCTCCTTAGTTAACAAGTACAGGCCAAAGGCCTGCTCCACAAGGCTTGCAAGCCATTGATTCTTCTTTGTGGAGTATTGCCACGGCTAGGCGAAGTGCAGCAGCCCAACAAACGTCGATGAGCCAGATGCCGGGGAAGGGCACCAGGATGCCGCCCAGGCCGTAGACCAGCAGGTTGCGCCGCAGCAGGGCGCCAGCCGAGAGCGGCCGGTATTTCACTCCGCGCAGCGCCAGCGGCACCAGCGCGATGATGATCAGCGCGTTGAAGATGACCGCGGCGAGGATGGCGCTTTCGGGCGTGTGCAGCCCCATGATGTTGAGCTTGCCGAGCGCCGGATAAGTGACCATGAACATCGCCGGGATGATGGCGAAGTATTTGGCCACGTCGTTGGCGATGGAGAAGGTGGTGAGCGCGCCGCGGGTGATGAGCAACTGCTTGCCGATGGCGACGATTTCAATCAGCTTGGTCGGATTGCTGTCGAGGTCGACCATGTTGCCGGCTTCTTTGGCGGCCATGGTGCCGGTGTTCATGGCCACGCCGACGTCGGCTTGGGCGAGCGCCGGAGCATCGTTGGTGCCGTCGCCGGTCATGGCCACCAGCCGTCCGCTGGCCTGTTCGCGCTTGATCAGATCCAGTTTGTCCTTGGGCGTGGCCTGGGCGAGGAAGTCGTCGACGCCGGCTTCGGCAGCGATGGCGGCGGCGGTGAGCGGATTGTCGCCGGTGATCATGACGGTGCGGATGCCCATGGTGCGCATCTGGTCGAAGCGCTCCTGCATGCCGCCTTTGACGATGTCCTTGAGATGAATGACGCCCATGATGCGAGGGCCATCGGCGACCACCAGCGGCGTGCCGCCGCTGCGCGAGATCTGCTCGGTGATGTCGATCGCCTTTTGCGGGAAACTGCCGCCGTGATCGATCACAAACTGCTTCACCGATTCGGTCGCGCCTTTGCGGATCTCGCGGCCTTCGATGTTGACGCCGCTCATGCGGGTCTGGGCGGTGAACGGGAATGAACTCGGCTTCGTGCGAAGCAACCTGGCGTCCGCGCAAGCCATATTTCTCTTTGGCGAGGACGACGATGCTGCGGCCTTCGGGAGTTTCGTCGGCGAGGCTGGAAAGCTGGGCGGCGTCGGCCAGTTCGGCGGGGTTCACACCATCGACGGGAAAGAACTCGACAGCCTGCCGATTGCCCAGCGTGATGGTGCCGGTCTTATCGAGCAGCAGGGTATTGACGTCGCCTGCAGCTTCGACGGCTTTGCCGCTCATGGCGAGCACGTTGTGCTGCATGACGCGATCCATGCCCGCGATGCCGATGGCGGAAAGCAAGCCGCCGATGGTGGTCGGGATCAGGCAGACCAGCAGCGAGACGAGCACCGGAACACTGGGCGGCGTACCGGCTCCGGCTGCCGTGACCGCATAAGTCGAGAACGGCGCGAGGGTGACCACGGCGAGCAGGAAGATGAGCGTCAGGCCCGCGATCATGATGTTGAGCGCGATCTCGTTGGGCGTCTTCTGACGCTGCGCGCCTTCCACCAGCGCGATCATGCGGTCGAGAAAAGTTTCGCCGGGATTCGAGGTGATCTGGATCTTGATGTAATCCGAGAGCACTTTGGTGCCGCCGGTGACGGCGCTGCGATCGCCGCCGGATTCGCGGATGACCGGCGCGCTTTCGCCGGTGATGACGGATTCGTCCACGCTGGCGATGCCTTCGATGACGTCGCCATCGCCGGGGATGATGTCGTTCGGTTCGCAGAGCACGACGTCGCCTTTGCGCAGGGCAGAGGCAGGAGTCAGTTCGACTTTGCCGTTGCCGTTGGCGAGTTTCTTGGCCTGCGTTTCGGTCTTGGTCTTGCGCAGGCTATCGGCCTGGGCTTTGCCGCGGCCTTCCGCCATGGCTTCGGCGAAGTTGGCGAACAGCACGGTGAACCAGAGCCACAGGCAGATCTGCACTTGGAAGCCGAAGACCGGCGGCGCCGGTGACGAGCGTCTTGACCAGCAGGATCGTGGTGAGCGCCGCGCCGACTTCCACCACGAACATCACCGGATTTTTCATCAGCGAGACCGGCGACAGCTTGACGAAGGAATCGACGATGGCGCGTTTGACGATCGGCGGATCGAAGAGCGGACGGGAGCGTTTGCCGCGCGTCAAGTCCGACGGATGGCGGATCCTGGACTCGAGGTTCCGGGCTAATTAGCATGGTGGACATTTGACTCGTATCTCCTTAGTACAGACTGCAGTCAGGGTGCGTCACAGCATCAGGTGCTCGACGATGGGCCCCAGCGAGAGGGCCGGGAAGAAAGTCAGAGCGCCGACGATCACCACGACGCCGACCAGCAGGCCGACGAACAGCGGACCGTGCGTCGGGAAGGTGCCGGCCGAGACGGGCACCTGTTTCTTCGCGGCGAGCGATCCCGCGACGGCCAGCAGCGGAACAATCATGAGAAAGCGGCCGATCAGCATGGCGAGCCCGATGGTCAGGTTGTACCAGGGGGTGTTGGCGTTGATGCCGGCGAATGCGCTGCCGTTGTTGCCGGTGGCGCTGGTGTAGGCGTAGAGAATTTCGCAGAAGCCGTGCGCGCCGGGATTGTCGAGATTCGCGGTGGCGGGTCCAGGCGGATTCCAGTAGCTGTTCTTGGCGAACTGCATGACGGAACTTGCGCCGGCGAAGAGCAGGATGCTGGCGGCGAGCACCAGCATCGCGAGCATCGCCATCTTGACTTCCTTCTGCTCGATCTTCTTGCCCAGGTATTCAGGCGTGCGTCCCACCATCAGGCCCGCGATGAAGACCGCGAGGATGGCGAACATCAGCATGCCGTAGAGCCCGGCGCCGACGCCTCCGAAGACCACTTCGCCGAGTTCGATATTGAACAGCGGAACCAGGCCGCCGAGCGGCGTGAAGCTGTCATGCATGGAGTTGACCGCGCCGCAACTGGCGTCCGTCGTGACGGTGGCGAAGAGCGCGGAATTGGCGATGCCGAAGCGCGTCTCCTTGCCTTCCATGTTGCCGCCGGACTGCGTATCGGTGGCGGCCATTTCGATGCCGGCCTTCGCGAGCATCGGCGTGCCTTTCTGCTCGAAGTGATAGGCCGTGATCACGCCCGCGAACCACAACAACGACATGGCGGCGAAGAGCGCCCAACCTTGCCGGGTATCTCGCACCACCTTGCCGAACGTGTAAGTCAGGGCGCCGGGGATCAGGAAGATCAGGAACATCTGGAACAGATTGGAGAACGGCGTGGGGTTCTCAAACGGATGGGCGGAGTTGGCGTTGAAGAATCCGCCGCCATTGGTGCCCAGCATTTTGATGGCTTCCTGCGAAGCCACGGGGCCCTGCGCGATGATCTGCTTCGCGCCCTCGAGCGTGGTCACCGTTGTGTAGCCGTGCAGGTTCTGAATCACGCCCTGCGAGCAGAGGACCAGCGCGGCGATCAACGAGATCGGCAGCAGGACATACAATGTGCCCGGGTCAGGTCGACCCAGAAGTTGCCGATGGTCTTCACGGATTGCCGCGCAAAGCCGCGTACCAGCACCATCGCGATACCCATCCCAGCCGCGGCCGACAGAAAGTTGTGCACGGTCAGCCCGGCCATCTGGATGAAGTAGCCCATGGTGCTCTCGGGCGTGTAAGCCTGCCAGTTGGTATTGGTCGTGAAGCTCCATGCGGTATTGAACGACAGGTCCGGGGACATGGGCCCGAAGGCCTGAGGATTCCACGGCAGTAACTGCTGCAGGCGTTCGAACGCATAAAGTAAGAGCCCGCTGACCAGGCTGAATGCCAACAGCGATGCCGCATAAGTGAGCCAGCTTTGTTCCTTGGCTCTCGTCCACTCCGCACAGCCGGTAAATCAGTCGTTCAAATGGGCGTAGGGGTCTCGACAGCAACCAGGGCGGCCTTCCATCACGGCAGCCATATAACGTGCCCAGCGGCTTGACGCAAGCGAGCACCAATAGAAAGAACAACGCAATTTGTAGCCAACCCTGTAGAGTCATAGAGATTTTTTCCAAGTCATGGTCTGTAGGTAAGTCAAAACTTTTCCGGGCGCAGCAGCGCGTAAAGCAGATAGACCGCAAGTGCCAGAGACACCACTGCGGCTAGTATGTTTTCCATAATTCCTCCTTAATTTAAAGACGGTCGCAGGCGCTTGGCCATCCACCAGGCAACCAGAAAGAACGCAATCCCGAGGGTAATGTAGAAGAGATCAAGCATGATTTTTCTCCACGAATTCGAGCACTACTTTCAAGCCGCGACGGCGCAGCCAGATCGCCAGACGCTCTTCGCGGGATTTCCACCAATGATGCCGGGCCGCGATAACCACCAGCGACTCTTTGGACAGAGTATGCAGCAGGCCTTCCCGCGTATTGCGGGTGAAACAGATTTGGAGGTGGGCGCCGAACTCCTCCGCGAGCGGAACGAATTGCCGGCGCAGCACCGCGGTCGAAACCGGCGCGGAGTCCAGTTGCAGCGGGAAGGGCACCACCTGCGTGCGTACCATCCGAATCAGCGGCGCGAGTCCGGCCGAGAGTCTTTCCGCTACCGTAAGCGCGGCACGAGTCAACGGATGCGTCGTAAACGGCACGACTATATCGAGACAAGGCGAACCCGATCGGGCCGGCAACAGCAACTTCGGAGCGTATGTTTTTGGCTTCATGGTGAAACTGCCCGATTTCAGACTAGGCCCCGGAGCATTAGAAAGACATGAGGATTTTGCGAGGAGTTTGGTGAAACTCGATACGCGATGATAAATACGTATGTTCAACCCGCAAGCTGTGTTCGGCCAGATTGATATTTATCTTTTCGATCAGGTTCTCCGTGGGAGAATCCAGCCGGGGATGCGAATCTTCGATGCGGGGTGTGGATTCGGCCGGAACCTGGTGTACTTTTTGAGGGAAGGCTATGAGATTTTGGGCGCGGATGCCGATCCGGCAGCTATCGAATACACGCGACAACTTGCGGCGTCTCATGCTCCGGCTCTGCCTCCGGGCAATTTTCGCGCTGAGCGGATAGAATCAATGTCGTTTCCGGACGCCTTCGCCGATGTGGCGCTCAGTAGTGCGGTTCTACATTTCGCTCGCGATGACGATCAGTTTGAGGCCATGCTGCGAGGTACCTGGCGCGTCCTGAAGCCGGAGGGCTCTTCTTTTGCAGGCTCGCATCGTCAATCGGAATCGAGCGCCAAGTTCAGCGCATCGGCGGACGCCGATTTCTATTGCCCGATGGATCTGAGCGCTATCTGGTCGACGCAGCTCTCTTGACGCGCCTGACAAAGGAGTTGGGTGGAGAATTGGCCGATCCCTTGAAAACAACGGTGGTGCAGGATCAACGCTCGATGACGACGTGGGTACTGCGTCGTTGACTGCGTGACAGGACTTATGTTTCTGCCGATCGTGTGGCGCGTAGTCTTGCACCATGTCGCACATGCTTCGAGTTCTCGCCGGTAACTCGGCTCCGGGACCTGCGTGCGTTCGGGTGGCTTACCGCGCGATCAACCTTGGTGTCCCACTTAAAGAGCGGTTCGAACCCAATTTTTTGGTAAATATTCCTTTTTGTTGAACTTACAGGGTTTGATGAGCGGCTATATCGCGCTGTTCGCACCGGGGGCGGAACTGGGACAGAATGTCACGTCAACGCGCCACCAAAGGTATCCGATTGATTCCACGCAGGTTCTTCGCCGACGCTCGTTGGCGCGGAGACAAATTGTCTCTTTCATGCATGGTTCTTGTGCAAATAAATCCTTTGTGATCTATAAGATCTGGCGAGTAGTCTTCGGCACTCGGAGTGCAATTAGGAAGGCGTACGAAAAAGAATTTTGACGTCCTTCTGCTCCCCATAAGAGGGGACCCTCACATGAAAAAAATTACCACTTCAATAATCACCCTGATCATGAGCTCTGCATCCGGCTGGGCTCAAATGAACGTTTCGCCTGATCTGACCGCGGCGCTGTCGCACGCCACCAGCTCAAGTTCGAGTTCGTCATCTACTACAGTGAGCAACGGAACCATGTCGAGTGCCTCGGCCACAAGTTCCGCGTCCTCGACCTCCTCATCTTCCAGTTCGACGGGCATGGTGGATATTATCGTCCAGTACAAAGCCGCTCCAACCAGCGCTGACTATGCCGCAGTTACAAAACTGGGCGGAACGCTGGTAACGCAATACGGAGCGGTAACCGCTGCCCATTACAGCGTTCCGAGCAGCGCGATCCAAAGCCTGGCCGCGCTTTCGAACATCACGTACATGTCGCTGAACCGTGCCGTGCACGCAAAGTTGAACATCACCGCCGCGGCTGTCCACTCCGATGTCGCCAACTCGCAGTATGGTCTTACCGGCAGCGGCATCGGCATCGCCGTGATTGACAGCGGCATCGTGAGCTTGAACGATTTCGGCAACGGTTCGAACAACCGAATCGTTTACAGCCAAAATTTCATTGGCAGCAACGCGGTCGACCAGTTCGGCCACGGCACACACGTCTCCGGCATCCTGGGCGCTAACCTGCCAAACGGCAAGTACATTGGGATAGCCCCCAAGGCCAATCTGATCAACCTTCGCGTGCTCGACCAAAACGGTGCCAGCACGGACAACACTGTCATCGCTGCAATCGACCAAGCTATCCAGCTTGCCCACTCGGGAAAATACAACCTGCGCGTCATCAATCTTTCCTTGGGACGAGGAGTATTCGAGCCGGCAGCCTACGACCCGCTCTGTCAGGCAGTTGAACAGGCTTGGCGCTCTGGCATCGTGGTGGTTGTCGCGGCAGGCAATGAAGGACGCGATAACTCCGTCGGCGAAAATGGCTACGGAACCATTAACTCTCCGGGTAACGACCCCTACGTTATCACGGTTGGCGCAATGAAGACGGAAGGGACCACCACCCGGACCGACGACTTGATCGCAAGCTATAGTTCGAAGGGGCCAACGCTGTTCGATCACTACGCCAAACCGGACCTGGTCGCCCCCGGCAACCTGATTGTCTCTACGTTACCTCCGGGGCTCACGCTCTCCAACGAGTATCCTGCCAACGCTGTTACCGGGAACTACTTTACATTGAGCGGAACCAGCATGGCGACCCCCGTGGTTAGCGGCGCGGCGGCCCTCTTGCTGCAGAAGAATCCGACGTGGAATCCCGACCAGGTGAAGGCTCGCCTGATGGAGACGGCTTCCAAGAACTTCCCGGTATCGAGCATCGCGGTCGACGCTACAACCGGACAGTCTTATATCAGCTACTACGATACGTATACCGTGGGCGCGGGCTATCTGGACATCCAGGCGGCGATCAACGGCAAGGACGTCGCGAACGGTTCTGCAGCATCGCCTTACACCAGCTTCAACACGACGACGGGCGTGCTGACAGCCAACGATATAACGGGCGCTAACGTGATTTGGGGCAACAGCTCCACTTGGGCGTCGAACGTCATCTGGGGCAACAACGTTATCTGGGGCAACAATGTCATCTGGGGCAATAACGTCATCTGGGGCAACAACGTTATTTGGGGCAATAACGTCATCTGGGGCAATACCATCGCTTCCCCCGACCTGGTGGTTGACGCAGAAAAGTAGCCGCACCGATGCCTGCTTTTCAAACGAAAACCTGTTGGAGTTTGAAATGACGAAATCCGCACTTGCCTATACATGGACGATCATTGCGATAGGAGCCGCAATCGTTGCCGTCGCCGCATGGCACTGGCAGTCTGCAAACGGGACCGCCTTTGGCGTGTGCCTGGCCCTAGCCGTCTTTGCTTCCACTCTGAAGCTGAAGTTGGCGGGACTGGCGGAAACCATCTCGCCGGGATTCGTGTTCCTTTTGGTTTCAGTAGCCACGTTGAGCTGGACTGAAACAGTAGCAGTCGCTGTAGCTTCAGCGTTGGCGCAATGTCTGCGGCACCCCAAGAAACAGCCGCCAAGTTCGATACAGATCGGATTTGCCGCAGGCACGATGGCAATCGCAGGCGGTCTGACTCACGGCGTGACATGGGGATTGGTCGCGATGCGGAGCGCCGAAAGTATGCCGGTTATTCTGGGGGTCGCAGGCGTCGTACTGCTGGTGACCAACACCTTAATCGTTTCCACAATTGTTTGCCTGATCAAACAGACGCCATTCGAAAGTGTTTGGCGCTCTGTGCATCGCCGGGCCGTGCCGTATTTTCTGGCCGGCGGTCTTATCGCTCACGTTTGGGTTCAGGCCAAACTGACATCTTCCAGTATGGCGCTGCTAGCAGCCCTAAGCGTGTATTTGCTGAGCATCTGCTTTCGCGAACTCGAAATGTCGTCGTGGCAGCCGCAGGAGGCAAGGGTGCAACTCGATTGAGTAAGGTATCGCGGTCCT
>CAVZRE010000085.1:0-29647 GCA_963777595.1 Terriglobia bacterium | reverse complement strand
TCGACTGTGGGCGCAGGAAGCGCTGCCAACTTCGTCTTCAACGCATCGATCCGCGCGTCTAGCTGGTTGCGCTGCTGGACCTGTTCGGGCGTAGCCAGTTCGAGTTTGGCGCCCCATGCCTTTTCGCCGCGGTCCGGTACCAGACCGGTCTCCTCGATATCGGCAAAGAACGCCTTCATCGAATAGAAATCCTTGCTCTTGAAGGGATCGAACTTGTGGTCGTGACATTCGGAGCAGCCCATAGTGCTGCCGAGCCAGACGATGCTCACGGTACGGACGCGATCGGCCCCGTATTTTGCCAGATACTCCTTGGGCTGGATGCCTCCCTCGGCCGATGTCCGGGTCAGCCGGTTGTAGGCCGACGCTACCTTTTGGTCGACCGTGGCGTTGGGCATCAGGTCGCCGGCGAGTTGCTCTCGCGTGAAGCGGTCGAAAGGCATATCGTCGCGAAAGGCGCGCAACACGTAGTCGCGGTACGGCCAGGCAGGAAAGATGTTATCGCCGTGGAACCCGCAGGTGTCCGCGTAGCGTACCGCATCGAGCCAGTGCATGGCTTGCTGCTCGGCGTAGCGCGGCGAAGCCAGCAGCCGGTCGACCACCTTTTCATAAGCGTTCGCGGAATGGTCGTTCTCGAAACCCTGGACCTCGTCGGGAGTGGGCGGGAGGCCGGTGAGGTCGAGGCTGACACGCCGAATCAGGGTGCGCCGGTCGGCTTCCGGGGAAGGTTGGAGACCCTCCTTTGCGAGCCGGTCCTGAATGAACGCGTCGATCGGGTTGGTCACTCCCGCGACCTCCGGAGCGGCTGGACGCTTCAGCGGACTATAAGCCCAATGCCCTTCGTACACAGCGCCCTCCGCCACCCACTGCCTGATCGTTTGCTTCTGTTTTTCGGTCAGGTCTTTGTGCGCAAACTGGGGGGGCATCCGTTTGGCCGCTGACGCAGCAAACACGCGCTCGATAATCGCGCTCTTATCCGGGTCACCGGGCACAATTGGAATCTTGCCGTCGGCCAGCGGTTTGAGAGCTTCATCGCGCATATCGAGCCGCAAATTCGCCATCCGCGAGCTCTTGTCGGGACCGTGGCAGCGGAAGCAGGTGTCCGACATGATCGGACGAATGTCGCGATTGAAGCTGATGGAAGCGCCTGAAGAGATCAGCGCGCAGCCAAAAATGCCGCCCAGCAAACGAACTACGTTGTTCATGTCGGTAACCATTTCTATTATCCTCGTTACTGAGCTCCGCTGGAGGCCCGCATGAATTACCTGGTATTCGTAATCGCCGTTGCATGGATTCCTCTCTTTGGCCAGACGCTAAGAACCAGTTATCACGTCGATTTTTCAAAGTTTCAGGAGACGGCGTATGATGACGAACGTGGATGGGGATTCGAGCCCGGGACCGCGGTGACGGGTTCGGCGCATAGAGAAAAAGCTTTTGTAACCGCTGACAAGCCTTTCTATTTCTCGGCGGCCGTCCCGGAGGGGAATTATCGCGTCACGGTGGAATTGGGCGACCGCGACGGAGAGTCGACAACTTCTATCAAAGCCGAACTCCGCAGATTGATGGTCGAGAAGGTACACACTGCACGCGGACAACTCGTAGCCGTCAGCTTCATCGTGAACGTCCGCACGCCACAAATTGCTACCGGTGGGGAGGTGAGGCTCAAACCTCGCGAGAAGACAATGGAGGCGGCCGCGTGGGATAACAAGCTCACCCTCGAATTCAGCAACACCAACCCGAAAGTGGACGCGATCTCGATTGAGAAAGTCGACCTGCCGACGCTCTATATTGCCGGCGATTCCACGAGCACCGATCAGCCGCGCGAGCCTTTTAATAGCTGGGGGCAGATGCTGACCCGCTTCTTCAAGCCGGAGATTGCGGTCGCCAATCACGGAGAGTCCGGCGAGTCGCTGAAGGGCTTCATCGGCGAGAAGCGGCTGGACAAGGTCGCGAGCGTGATCAAGCCTGGCGACTGGCTGTTGATTCAAATGGGACACAACGATCAGAAAGAGAAAGGCGATGGGGTCGGGGCGTTTACAACCTATAAAGCGGCGTTAAAGCGTTTTGTCGAGGTCGCCCGCGAACATGGCGCGACGCCGGTCTTAATCACCTCCATGAATCGCCTCACCTTCGACGCCGAGGGCAAGATCACGAATAGCCTCGGAGACTATCCGGAGGCGGTCCGGCAGACGGCGCGCGAGGAGAAAGTGGCGCTCATCGACCTCCATGCGATGAGTAAGGCGTTCTATGAAGCGCTCGGTCCCGTGAAGGCGCACGTCGCATTCGCCGGTAACGATACTACGCATCACAGCGACTACGGCAGTTATGAGCTGGCAAAGTGTATCGTGCAGGGAATCAAAGATGCCAGGCTTCCGCTGGCGAAATATCTGGTGGATGTGGCGGCGTTCGATCCCGCGCATCCTGATTCACCGGATACATTCGACATCCCACCCGACCCCGCCAACACGGCGGAACGTCCGTACGGCAATTGACTGCGGCTGGAACGAACCGGCGCACGCTACCGCAAATCCGGTGTGTGCTTCGATTGCTATCTCCACGAGAGCCACGCCGCTTTTCGCAATTGGTGATTCTGTGCGCTGACGCCGCACGCAAACGACGGGCAGGCAAAGGTAGTCGGTATACTCAGAGTTTACTGATGCCACGCGTCTCACTGTTCGTTACTTGCATCATCGATCAGCTTTTTCCAAACGTCGGCATCGCGATGGCCGACGTACTCGAGCGGGCCGGCTGCACGGTCGAGTTCCGTGAAGACCAGACCTGTTGCGGCCAGCCGGCATTCAACAGCGGCTACCGCGAAGAGGCCCGCACGGTGGCGCGGCACTTCTTGAAAGTATTCGAGGGCGCGGAATACATCGTCGTGCCTTCCGGTTCCTGCACGTCCATGGTGAGCCATCACTTCGCCGATATCTTCGAGAACTTCCCGGCCGAGCTTGCCGCGTCGCATACGCTCGAACCGAAGGTCTACGAGTTTTCGAGCTTCCTGACTGACGTGCTGCAGGTGGAAGATGTTGGGGCGCGGTTTGATGGCGTCGTGACCTATCACGATAGTTGCCACGCGCTGCGCGAACTCAAGATCAAGGATGGCCCGCGGCGCTTGCTTGGCAACGTCCAGGGTCTGGAATTGCGCGAAATGGATATCGCCCAGGAATGCTGCGGTTTCGGCGGCACGTTTTCGGTGAAGTTTCCAGAAGTGTCCGGCGGGATGGCGCGCACCAAGATCGAATCCATTCAGAAGACCGGGGCAAACACAGTCGTATCGATCGATTCCAGTTGTTTGATGCAGCTTCGGGGCGCTCTGTCCCGAGCGGGTCTGCCGATCGGGACGATGCACCTGGCGGAAGTTCTGGCGAGCCGATAAATATGTCGCAAGTCTTCGATGAAAAAATCCAGCAGACGCTGGGCAATGCCAAACTGCAGCTGGCGATCTACACATCGACCGGACGGCTGATGGACCATCGCAAGAAATCGTTGACCGGACAGCTTCCGGAATTCGAGGACCTGCGCTCGCATGCGAACGCTATCAAGAAACACACCATCGAGAATCTCGATTATTACCTCGAACAGCTCGAAGCCAACGTCACAGCGCACGGCGGCAAAGTGGTGTGGTGCCGCGATGCCCAGCAGGTGGCCGATTTCGTCCTGGAACTGGCGAAGAAGCGGGATGCCAAGCTGATTGTGAAGTCGAAATCGATGACCACCGAGGAGATCGATTTCAACGAGCGATTGGAGCATCATCATCTGGAATCGGTGGAAACGGACCTCGGCGAGTATATTCTGCAGCTCAAGCATGAGCGGCCGTATCATATCGTCGCGCCTGCGCTCCATTTGACGCGTTACGACGTAGCCAACCTTTTCGAAAAAGAACTGGGCGCGCCGAACGACATCATCATCGAGAATCAAACCATGCTGGCGCGGAAAGTACTCCGCGATAAGTTTTTGCAGGCCGATATCGGGGTGAGCGGCGCCAATTTTCTGGTGGCGGATTCGGGTGCGGTAGTGCTGGTGGAGAACGAAGGCAATGCCCGGTTGAGCACCAGCGCGCCGAAGATTCACATTGCGGTCGCGGGAATCGAGAAACTGATCCCGCGGGCGCAGGATCTGGCCACGTTTCTGAAATTGTTGGGCCGGAGTGCGACGGGGCAGCCATTGACTGTTTACACGTCCTTCCTTTCGGGGCCCCGGCGCAGCAAAGAAACGACTGGCGAAGAGATTGACGGACCGGATGAGTTCTACCTGGTGCTGCTCGACAATGGCCGGACCAAAGTGCTGGCGAACGAAGAGAAGCGTCAAGCGCTCTACTGCATCCGGTGCGGAGCGTGTTTGAATCACTGTCCGGTGTATCGCAAGATTGGCGGGCATAGCTTTCCGTGGGTATATTCGGGACCGATCGGCGCCATTATCACGCCGCAATTCATGAGTGTGCGGCATGAGCCCGCGCTGCCATTCGCGTCCAGTCTTTGCGGAGCTTGCGCGGAAGTCTGTCCGGTGAAGATTGATATCCCGAAAGTGCTTTTGGATCTTCGCGAAGACGTGGTTCAGGCGCGGACGGAAGACGCTTCCAATCAACTCGAGCTACTCGCGTTCAAAATGTTCGCGTACGCGATGGCCCATCCGAAGCTTTACCGGATGGCGGGAAAGATGGCGGCAAGGTTCGCACCGAAGCAGGCATGGGTGAGGCATGCACCGGGACTGGAGATGCTGGCGCCCGTGAAGTCGTGGCTCAGCCAGCGCGACTTGCCGTCGCCGCCGGCCAAGAGTTTCCGCGATTTGTGGAAGGAGCGGAAGGGCTGATGCAACGCGAATTAATCTTGCGCGATGTGCGAAATGCGCTGGGACGAAAGGCGGGGCAGGCCGTCCCACCGCCTCCACCGGTGAGAATCGTCGTTCCGGACGTGCCGGTTTCGCAGCGTATCGATTCCATGCTGGAGCGGGTGGCTGCGCTGGCGGGCAAGACGCTGCGCGCGAAATCGGCGGGCGAAGCGCGAGAGTATGTCGCGACCGTCATTGCAGGCAAGACGGCGGTCACTTCGAATGCGCCGTTTTTGAGGGAGTGCGGCATCACGGATCTTCCTGGCGTTCGGAGCGGGATCGTGGATCGCGAAGAATTACGGGGACTGTGCGCGACTTGCAACTACGGGATTTCGAGCGCCGACTTCGGACTGTCGGATACGGGATCGCTGGTGATGCTATCGAGTCACGAAGAGGCCCGGCTGGTTTCGCTGCTCCCTCCGGCGCATATCGCGGTGGTGCCGGCGTCGAAGCTGCTGACAGGTTTGGATGAGCTGTTCAGTATACTGCCGCGGCCGGCCGAGCAGACGAGTTCGATGGTATTCATTACGGGTCCCAGCAGGACGGCCGACATCGAGCAGATCCTGGTGCGCGGTGTCCACGGTCCCGGGGAAATTCACGTGGTGGTGGTGGAAGGGCCGTAGAGCAGGCCTTTGGCCTGCCTTGACTTCTGCGATAGGCTGCCAGTTTAGCTTCGACGCAGACGCTTGAGATCTTTCTTGGCGGGCTCGAAGTCGGGGCTCATGCGGACGGCGGCTTCGAGCTCACGAATCGCATCAGGCGTGCGGCCATTCTTCTCGTATATGGACGCCAGCAGCCATTTGGCCTGGCCGCGATCGGGTTCACGACCCTCTGGCGCTTGAGCGACATAGCGCGCCAAATACTTCTCCGCGCGGGCGAGGTCCTGATTGGAATCGATCAATGCCGCGGCGGCCTGATAGTAAGGAGTGAGATCGTCCGGAACAATCTTCTCGGCCTGCGCCAGCACGGCGTCCAGCTCGGCAAAACGACCGGTGCGCGCGTAGGCGCTAGCCAACGCGGCGTAACCGGAGGCCTGGGTTGGATCCAGTGCAATCATCACGTGACCAATTCGCTCCGTTTCCGCCGGATTCTTCCGTTGGGCCACGCAACAGTAAAAGTTCGCCAGTTCCTGCCAGGCGCGGTAATGCTTAGGATCAGCTTGCACAGCCTTCTTCAGCCAGCCTTCTTTGCGCTCGTCAGTCGAATCTTCCTGCGCCAGACGGGCTTCCGCCAGATATCCCCAATGCGGGTCGTAGTGCACGATTTCGTCGGCGATTTCATGCGCTTTATTTCGGTCGCCGCCGGCAATCGCGGGAGCATGAAACGCGAACATCATGGCTACCAGCAAGGTGTCGCTGTCATGCGGATGAAGTTCGAGGCCGGCGGCAATCTCCTTCTTCATCAGGTGCACGTAGCTTAGGCCTTTTACCCAAGTGGAGTGGTCCGCCGAGTAAGCGTAGCATTCCGCCAGCTGGGCGTGATAACTCACCTGGCTGGGATCGATGGCAACCGACTTTTCCGCCGAGGCTGTAGCGCCGCGGAGGTTGCCTAATGCCTCCTGAATCTTGGACGCCAGAAAGAGGGCGTGAGCGTCGTTCGGATCCTCGCGCAAACGAGCTTCCACCAGTACCCGGGCGCGTTTGTAGTGATTCCCATCGACCAGCGCGTCAATCGGACCGGGCGGCTGGGCAGTAGCCAAAGCACCCGAAAAGACCAGAAAAAGAATCGCCGCTGGTTTGAAATGTATCACTTTGTGTATGGGATTGTCGTACGAAATAGATTTGTTTTCAGAGGCTTACGCGGCCGCACTAGCTATATTGTAACAAAGCTGGGCCGCCCGATAGTGGCAGGGCGGACCCAACCCCCGCCATGTTCCGTGTAAACTTGATCGCATGCGCTTTGCCCTTATCCTTGCCGCCACGACGCTGTTGGCGCAAGCCCCGCCCCCGGTTCCCGCCGTTCGCATAACGCCGGAAGAGCGTCAGAAGATCGAACAGAAGACAAGCGAACTCGAAGCTGCCCTTTCGCCTCTACGCGGCAAAGTCGCGGACGACCTGTTGGCCGATGCCGAGGTCTATCTAAAAGCTGCCCGCTGGATCGTTCGCTACAACGAGTTTTATTCCAAAACCTACGCCGCGCAGACTCTCTACGTTCTCGACACCGGGCTCGAACGCGCGAAAGAACTCGCCGACGGCCAACCCGCGTGGCCCAAACGGACCGGCTCCTTTATTCGCGCTTACCGGTCGCGCGTGGATGGCAGCTTGCAGCCTTACGCCGTGACGATCCCGGAAAACATGCAGCCGGGGAAACCGGAGTGGCTCGAGGTCAATCTGCACGGACGAGGCGCGACGCTCAACGAAGTGAGCTTCATTTACTCGCACGATCACGCCAAACCGGCTCCGGCAGATCACGAGGTAATCAAACTGGATGTTTTCGGGCGCGCCAACGTCGCATACCGTTGGGCGGGCGAGACCGAGGTTTTCGAAGCCATCGATAGCGTGCGCAAACGTTATAACATTGATCCCGCGCGGATCGCGCTGCGCGGGTTTTCCATGGGCGGCGGGGGCGCGTGGCATCTGGGATTGCACTTCCCGGACGAGTGGTGCGTGGTGGAGGCCGGCGCGGGCTTTGTCGAAACGAAGGTGCACGCGAAGGTTGAAAATCCACCGATTTACGCGACCATTTACGACGTGATGAACTCGGCAATCAACGCAGTGAACACTCCCACAGTCGGCTATGGAGGGCAGGACGATCCACAACTTCGCGCCTCGGTGTTCGTGCGCGAACAGTTGCAGAGGGAAGGCTACCATTTCGAGGCGGACGGTCTGAATTTCAAAACCACCGACCTCAATGCAATCTTCCTGGTGGGCCCGCACACGGCGCATAAATGGCAACCCGACAGCAAGAAGACCTCGGACGCATTCGTGCTCGAAAACCAGTCCCGCGGAATCCACTCGCCGGACGCCCTTCGCTTTGTCACTTATACGGAGCGCTACAACCATTGCTTCTGGGTGACCGTCGAGCAATTGGAGCACGACTATGAAAGAGCCCAGGTGGATGCGAAGAAACGAGAGAATTCCAAGATCGACGTCACCACCCGCAATGTCGCGCGTCTGACACTGCGCGGCGAAAGTCCGATAAAGGTTTTCCTCATCGACGGCCAGTCATTTCCATCCAAGGACTCCGAAACCTTCGAAAAAACGGGCGGCAAATGGCGCGTGGCGAGTCACGGCAGGACGCTCGAAAAATCTCACGGTCTGCAGGGGCCGATCGACGATGCATTTATGGAGACGTTTCTCTGCGTCAGGCCGGGCGGCAGTGCAGCGGCTTCCCCGGTGAACGACTTCGCAATGAAGCAGCTCGACCGTTTCTCGAAGGAGTTTCCCCAGTACATGCGCGGCGACGTCGCGGTGAAGACGGTAGAGCAGTTGACGCCCGCCGACCAGCAGGCCGGATCAATCGTGGCGTTTGGCACTCCGGCCACGAACCCCCTCGTCTCACATGCGCTAAAAAACTCCCCAATCCACTGGACTGCGAAGTCGATCACCGTCGGAAGCCGTGAGTTCGACGCGGCAAGTCATATGTTGTCGATGATCTACCCGAATCCCGAGAATCCGAAACACTATATCGTTCTCAACAGCGGCCATACCTTTCACGAGGCTGATTTTAAGGGCACTAACGCTCTTCTGTATCCGCGAGTCGGAGATTGGGCGGTTACGGATGTTAACACCGGCGAAGTAGTGGCTGAAGGCGTTTTCGACCGTAACTGGAAATTGCAGTAAAACTGCACTCCGCGCGCCGGCGATCACGGGAACTACAGAATAGGATCGCCTACCAGCCGGTCGGGCTGCATCAGGCTGCTTACGGTCTCGAATTCATATCCGCGATCCAAAAGGACGGAGACGATCCGGCTCACGGCGGTGAGTGTCGTCTCGATATCCGGCGACGGCCGAGTATCGCGACCATCATGCAGGCAGATGATCCCGCCCGGCGAGGCTTCCCTTAAGACGAAGTCCGTCACCTGGTTTGCGGGCCACTCCCAATCGTGCCCGATGACCGTCCACTGAACGTCCGTCAATCCCAGTTTCTTGCGAACGGCGCCTGTGCCGAACCAATGAATTCCATAGGGCACCCTCATCACCACCGGGGAGACGCCCAATTCCTTAACGAAGATCCGCTGCGCGTCCGCGAACTCTTTGAAAACAAAGCTGGGCAATCGGAGATTCGGATTCCAGCTGGGCCGTGGCGCCAGCCGGGCGTGAGAAAACGTGTGGTTCCCGATTTCGTGACCGGCGTCGCGAACTGCCAGCGCGATCTTCGGGTACCTCAGGACGTTGGCGCCGCATTGGAAGAAGGTGGCCTTCACGCCGAAGTTTGACAGTTGATCCAGTAAGGCTAACGTACCCGGGCTGGGGCCGTCATCGAAAGTCAAGGCAATCGATTGGCGCTTACCCGGACCGCACCGGATAGGAGCCCCAATCCATCCGCAGCAGCGCTCTATATACTCGTGGGCGAGCTGGATACCGCTCCGGCGTAGTGAGTGCAGCACCACCTTGATTCTGTCTCAATCAATACCAGGACACCAACTGCATTTGTAATTGTTCACACTTGAATGTGAGACAAATATTTGCAGGATCCTTATCTGATGGGTATGCTTATCAAGGCAATTCTTCCGCAAAAAATGACTCAACTGGAACAAACATCGTGGCACCTGCTCGACGCAGGAGGCATTGCGATGAAGGAGTTTGGGGCGGCGCTTAGCAGGATTGTTCCAACAATTTGCTGGGAGCCGGCCTTCAGTTGGTTTCGATTTTGCCGGGGTGCGGTGGATGCGGAAACGGTAGAAGATCCTCGTCTGCAAGTCTTGCGTTTGCAGCTGCAGCACGGCTACAGCCATCCGGTGGTGGGCATGCTTTCACGCTTTGCAGACCGCACCGCCGGCACGCTTCTGCAGGTTCGTGGGGCGTCGGCGGAGGCTCCGCTGATCTGCACGACACCGTTCTACGCGCCGGTCGCGGAGAGGTGGAAGGGTCCGGTGATTTACTATTTGACTGACTTCGCCGCGGCTTACGATACGCTAAACGCACGGCGTGTCATCTCCCTGGACCGGACGCTTTGCCGGGTCGCTGCCATGGTGTGCCCGAACTCGCGGCGACTGGCCGACTATCTCATCCAACGGGCCGGCTGTGATCCTCGAAAGATAACGGTCCTGCCGAACGCCACCCGCTCCAGCAGTATAAGAGAGACGTCCTGGCAGACGCCTGCCGAATTGCCTCCGGATCTTGCGGACTTGAGGCGGCCAATCGTGGGAGTCATCGGCAACCTGGCCGGGAATCTGGACTGGGAACTGATCGAGAAGGCGATTCTGGCAGCACCCTCGATGACTTGGGTGTTTGTCGGGTCTGCTTCGATGAAGATCGCGTGGAAGAAGCAGCGCGAGGCACGCGACCGCGTGCTCGCCAAAGAGCGGGGTGTCCGGTTCGTTGGACACAAACCTTATGGTGCGCTGCACGATTACGCGGCCGCCTTTGATGTCGCCGTCATGCCGTACCGGAAGTGCGAACCGACGTTTTCCGGCAGTTCCACAAGGTTCTACGAACATCTCGCGGCCTGTCGCCCCATGCTGGCAACCCGGGGAGTCGAAGAATTGACGCGAAAGGAGCCGCTTTTGCGTCTGGTCGACGGAGCGGAGCAACTGGCGGAGGAGTTGATCAAGCTCGAGCGGAACGGTTTCCGCGACGGCTTGGAAGAGGCTCGCGGGAAAGCCAGCCAGGCCGAAACCTGGGATTGCCGGGCACAAACTCTCGTCCGCGGGTTCGAACGGCTCGACGAGTCGCCCGTGGCCTATCGATCGAGCGCCTTAGTGTCCTAGTTCCGCTTGGTAGATGGGATAGTTGTTGTGGAAAGCTATTCCGCAAACCTTCTATGGGGCTTGGCCGGCGGCTTGTTCAACGGCGAGGGCGCAAGATTTATCACGGAATGCCCTGGCCTCTCATTCATTTGAAATTCTGGTGCGATTTACTGAGCATGAGGTAGCAACTTGCCCAAAAAGAAGCCGTTGCAGTCCACCCGATCATCGGGTCAGTCACGCAAAGCGAAACCGGGCGTAGTAGAACCGCCGCCGTCAGGCAACTCGGCGCCGATCCCGACCGGCGGCCCTCAGTTCGGGGAACCGGCGCCCACGCCCGATCCCACTCAATTCACCGTCAAACATGGATCGGACTCGGCAGCTTATAAGATTCTCGATAGCGAAGCCGGCACCCTCAAGCCGCGAGCATTCCCCATCGTCGCCGGCGTGCCGGAGCCGGTTGTAACACTGGCGGACGCGCTCGGTACCCACGGAGCCAGCATCGAGGCCGACATCCAGAAGGCCGGTCAGATTGTGTTTCATTCCGCCGGCGATACAGGGAACACAAGAGGACCGCGCTACATGGACGAAGTTGCCGATAAAATGATCAGCGACTTCAACGAAACAGACCCACGGTCCGTGCCCTCCTTTTATTTCCATTTGGGCGATGTTATCTATAGCTTTGGCGAAGCTCAATATTATTACGATCAGTTCTACGATCCTTATCGCAATTATCCGGCGCCCATCTTCGCCATTGCCGGCAACCACGACGGCATGGTGGCGCCGAACTCCACCGTGGCAAGCCTGGCCGCCTTCGTCGAGAACTTCTGCCAGGCCGGCAATCCTCCCCATCGCACTCCGGAATCGGGCGAACTGGCGCGCACTGCGCAGGTACAACCGGGCGTCTACTATACGTTCGAAGCCCCCTTTGTCAGGATCCTCGCACTGTACAGCAACTGCCTGGAGGACCCCGGCGTTATCTCTACCCAGAACGGACAATTTCCTTATCTGACCGATACGCAGCTGGACTTTCTCGCGGCGGCGCTGGCTCGGGTGAAGAAGGAGAATTACTCGGGCGCACTTCTCATTGCCCTGCATCATCCACCCTACGTGGCAGTGGCGACGACCAATACCGACAACGCCGGGCGTCACGGGACCAGTCCGGAGGTTCTGGCCGAGATCGACGCGGCCTGCGAGAAGGCGGGCATCTGGCCTCACGCATTTCTCTCTGGCCACGCACACAATTATCAGCGCTTTACCCGTACTCAGGGCAAACGCCAGACTCCCTTTCTGGTGATCGGCAACGGTGGCCATGCCGTAACCCCTTTGACGCATAAAGGCAGTCCTGCGCTGCGCACGCCCATGGCGCAACCCACTCTTACAAACAAAGAGAAGAGCGATTCGGTGGTCTTCGAAAACTACGACGACCAGGATTATGGCTACACCCGCGTCATAGCCGACGCCAAACAGTTGCGCATAGAGTATCACCCCGCGTCGGACACCGAAACAGCGAAGACGCCGGATGACTCAGTGACCGTGGATCTGGCAACGCGACAATTGGTGCATTACGTTCCGCAACAAAATGCAAATGAGTAATGCACGACTCCGTGGCGCTAAGCATATCGAAATGAGTTATTGGGTGTTCTGCCGCCTCACGCGAGTTACCACACGACCTTCGCTCCGAGTTGGATGACCCGCGCGCGGTTGGCTGTGCCGCTCGAAATGGTGCCGAAGGCTTCGCTGGTCGGATTGAGGCTGGGCGCGGCAAATACCGGATGGTTGAACAGGTTATAGAAATCGCTGTGGATCTGTACGATCATTCTTTCCCGCGCCTGAATCGACTTCAGAATAGAGAGGTCATCGTTCTTAATGCTGTCGGCGCGAAGGTTGCTGAAATATTGCGGAAAGGTTCGCCAATTGTCCGCCAGTTGATCGGCGGACGCGGTGTCGAACGCTGCCGTCGCGAAAGTATACCGGGGATCGTGCGGATTCAGATCGAGCGGTCCGCCAAGGTAAATGACATTGCCCCAATTCAGAGGAGCGCCGGTCTGGTATGTGAAGATGCCGGTGACCAACCATCCGCCGATTAGCGCGTTCCGGTAGCGGCCCACTCCGTTTGCGAGGGTGCGCCCTTTGCCGAATGGCAACTGGTAGCTGCCGCTCACGACGAACCGGTTGGGATAGTCTTGAGGCGAAACCATATTGACCAGGCTCGTCTCCGGAATTAACCGGGTGGTCCGCGACATCAACCTTGCGTGGGTATACAGCGCCAGAAACTGCAAACCCGAGGAGAAGTGCTTCTCCACGCGGACGAATCCCGATTCGTAATAAGACGAAGCATCGTTAGCGCCGATTTCTGTCACGCTCGTGTACTCGGGATAAGGGAGGAGGAGTTGCTGTAAGGTGGTCGTCGTCGCCGAATTGAGAGACGCAGTCGAATTTGGAAACAGTCCTTTGAAGGGATTGATTACCGGCGTCGAGAGCAGGTTAATTGCGGCCTGGTTCCTCGTCTGCGTGGTGCTGAGATACGCGAGAGGAGTGGAATCGAGTTGGCGATTCTCCAGCAAATGGTTGGTATGGCTGCCCTGATAGCCGGCTTCAACCACCACGGATGGCCCGAACTGATGAACCACATCCAGATTCCAGAGCAGCGTGTAGGGATTGAGCAGATTGGGATTGGCAAATGAGACGCGAGTGCCCAGCGCCGTCGCCGAATTGAGTGGGACCGGTTGCTGCAAACCGCCTGGAAACGGATTCGAAAGAGTCGCGTAGGGCGACACGTAGCTATTCAACGTGGCTGTGACGGGGGTGACCAGGCTCAGGCCGGCCTGGTTGATGCCCGTAATCGGGATGGGGTTGGTAAAGATCCCGAAGCCTCCACGGAAAACCGTCTTGGGCTGCGATTTCGGCGTCCATGCGAACCCAAGGCGCGGGCTCAAGACGTGCGACCGGTCGTGATAGATGGCGCGATCGCCGGTGCCCGCGAAGCTGAGGCCTCCCGGAACAGCAAACGACGCTACCGGAATCTCCGGCACGGGACTTTTGCCATAAGCCGCTTGCACCGCTGCCTGAATCGGATTGGCGGAGCCGAGATCAAAACCGTTGACGTTGCGATTCGAACGCTCGGTGGTAGGGAAATCCTGGTCGTACCGCAGCCCCAGGCTAAGGGTCAGATTGGACCTGGCGCGCCAATCGTCCGAAAAGTAGAAAGCCGCGTAATCCTGCCGGTACACGCCCTCGGCATTCTTGTCGAACTCGCCGCTGGACGGGAGGCCCAGCAAGAGCGCAGCCAGACTCTGACCGAGTGGCGAGGCGGCAGCAGTCGTGGTGGGTCCGTTGGTCCAGGCGCTATTGAACGTATACTCACCGCTCGAAAACCCATAAGGCTGGCTGCCCTGACGATATTGGCGAAGATCCACGCCCGCGCGGAAATTGTGGAGGGTCAGGACCTTGGTGAGTCCCGAGAAAAGCTGGATACCGTTTTCCGGAGTGAGACTTCCCGCTCCGCCGGTGGTCGAGCCGAGGGCAGTGTAGCCGGTGGCGCTGATGGTAGGAAAAGCGAGACGTGACGAGGCCGCCGCGAGCGAACCGGGAAAGCCCAATTGAGTGAAGTTGAAATCCGATCCGGAGCCGTAAGTTTGCCGATCGACAAAGCGGGTCAGGTTCAGGTGCAGATCGAGCATCAGCGAGGGATTGACGGTGACGATATCGCCGAGTGTCGTTCCCCAGTTCTCGCGGGTGTCAAACCGCCCGGTCGCAGCGTTCTGGAACCAATCGGAATCAAACCCATTGCGCAGATCGTGCCGTGCGCTCCAGGAGACGCGGTTGCGTGCCGATAGAACGTAGTCCAGGCGTCCGAGTTCGCCGTTCGAAGTGACGCCCTGCTCGCCCGCGGTGAAGTTCCGCTGACCATTGGCGAGACCGGCCTGGTTCGGAAGGGGATAGTAGTTGAGAATGTTCTTTGCGACCGGACTGATCAGCGAGGCGGGGATGACATTGTTCACAAAGGGCTGCCTCGTTATCGTGGATCCGCTGAGTACGCCGGTAAACGGATTGTAAATCTGGTACTGCGAACCCAGCGCCAGCAAGGCGGAGAAATTGCCGGCCCGTTCGGCTACCGTGGGAACGGTCAGGCTGGAGGATTGCGGCGCATTGTTGCGAAGCCCGTCATAAGAGAAATACCAGAAGAGTCGATTCGCGCCGTTGAAAACCTTCGGGATGAGAACCGGTCCTCCACTGGTCACTCCGAACTGATTCTGGCGCGTGACGGGCTTCTGTTTGCCAGTCGAATCGTTCAGCCAGGTATTGGCGTCCAGAGCGGAGACCTGGTTGTTCTCATAGAGGCTGCCGTGCAGGATGTTGGTGCCGCCTTTGGTAACGACGTCCACCACGCCGGGACCGCTGTGCCCCAGCGCCGCGTCCAGATTAAAGATCTGTACCGACACCTGCTTTACGGATTCCTGTGGTGGCGCGTAGGCGACTTGTCCGGTGGTGGAGCGGGTGTTGTCGCTGCCATCGATCAAGAAGGTGTTCTTGCTCGAAGGCGAACCGCTGATTACCAGATCCGATTCGGGACCATTGTCGTCGGAGTGCGCGTCCACCGTATCCGGCGTCTGAAAAAGTCCGGGTGCCAGTTCCGCCAAAACGTAAGGCGATCGCGCGTTCAGCGGCAGATCCTCTACGTAGCGCGGACCGATGGGCTGGATAACGAAGGGCATATCGACCGGCAATAGATCCGGCTCCGCGGTGACGTTGATCGAGGTCGATAGTTTACCGATTTCGAGGATCGATCCCAATTCGAGTTTCGCTTCGATCTCGATGGGCTGTTTGCCGAGGGCGGTAATGTCGTCCACGACGAATTGTTTGAAGCCGGGTGCGTAGACTTCCACGCGGTAGCCGCCAGTTGGCAGAAGATTGAGGAGGAACTTGCCTTCCGGCGAAGTCGTCGCCCGGAACTCGGCGCCGGTGGTACGCTCCTTCGCAATGACATTTGCCCCGGGTATCAAACCGCCGTCCTGGTCGGAAACTACGCCTGTGATGGAAGCGAGGAAATCCTGAGCACCGGCATAACCGGCCACGGCGAAGAGGAGAACAACGAAAAATATCCCTCGCACTGGGTGCACCCCGCTAGCCCCGAATCTTACTATCTAACGGAATTCCGCCGGATTAGTTGCGGTAAGATTGTAGCTCATCGGCCGGCGGAGAGGGAATCAAGATATTCTTATCGAACCTTGCGTCAGGAAGGACAGACTCGTTCTGTTGCACTCAATGCCAGGGTTAGCGCTGCTCGGGGCATTTTGTGGACTTGCCCTGGCCCAAACGAATCCGGCGGCTATGGCTGCGCGTCAGTGGCGACAATCCCACGAGCGCGCAATTGTCGATGATTTTGTTACACTTCTCTCGATACCGGACATCGCCGGCGATAAACCCAATATCCAGCGAAACGCGCGGATGATCGCCGATATGATGGCGCGGCGCGGGATTGCGGCTGAACTTGTCAGCATTCCAGGTTCGAACCCCGTTGTCCTGGGCGAGATCAAGACACCTGGCGCGGCGCGCACGATCGTCTTCTACGCTCACTATGACGGCCAGCCGCTCGATCCTAAGGAGTGGGCATCGCCTCCGTTCTCTCCAACATTGCGAGACGGGCAGTTCGAGAAAGACGGCCAGGTTATTCCGCTGCCTGCGCCCGGCATTTCGTTCCATCCCGAGTGGCGACTGTATGCTCGAGGGGCGGCGGATGATAAGGCGCCCATTATCGCCATGTTGGCTGCACTCGATGCCATCCGCGCTTCCGGACTGAAAACGAAATCGAATATCAAATTCGCGTTCGAAGGCGAAGAAGAAGCGGGATCGCCAAATCTCGAGAAGATTCTCGCAGCTAACAAAGAGAAGTTTGCCGGCGATCTATGGCTGATGTGCGACGGGCCGCTACATCAGACGCGACGGCAACTCATCACCTTCGGCACGCGAGCCGCCATGGGGATGGACGTTACGGTGTACGGTCCACACACTGAACTGCATAGCGGCCACTACGGAAATTGGGCGCCGAATCCAGCAATGATGCTGGCGAAACTGCTCGCCTCCATGAAAGATGACAACGGCCGGGTGCTGGTGGAGCACTTCTACGATGGCATTGAGCCGCTGAGCGCAACCGAAAAACAGGCCCTCGCCGAAGCGCCCGCGATCGATGAGGATCTGAAGCGCGAATTCTGGCTCGGCTCGACCGAAGGCGTGCCGATGAAGCTGACCGAACTGATCAACTTGCCGTCGCTCAACATTCGCGGCATGGCGAGTTCGCGGATCGGGGCGCAAGCGTCCAACGTCATTCCGGCGACGGCTGCCGCGTCGTTCGACATCCGGCTGGTGAAAGGGATGGACCCGGAGCTGACGAAACAGCGTCTGGCAGAGCACATCCGGAAACAAGGTTTTTTTGTAGTGGAACAGGAGCCGGACAGTGCGATTCGCATGGCTCATCCTAAAGTCGCGCGGGTGACATTTCATGGCGGCGAAAGCGCGGTACGCACGCCGATGGATCTGCCGATTTCGCAGGAGGTGATTCGCGTGGTGGAAAGTGCGCGCGGCAAAGCGGTGAAGCTGCCCACCATGGGGGGCAGTTTGCCGTTAACCAGCGTCGAGCGCCCGCTCGGCACGCGGACCATCGTGATCCCGATCGGCAACCATGACAACAATCAGCATAGTTATAACGAAAACCTTCGCATCCAAAATTTGTGGGATGGAATTGAGCTGATGGCCGCCCTGTTGACGATGTAGCTCACTTTCCGCGGAAGGAACGTTGGCGCCCTCTGCGTTGCACAGGCGGATCCCGCGGCGGCCCGTAGGCGGTATAATTCATCCGCGACGGATCTGCCTCGCTGGAGTTTCCACCAATGCGTTTCATCGTCCCGCTACTTCTCATCTGTGCCAGTGCATACGCGCAGACTTCGGTTACCGCACCTCCCGAGATTTCTGACAGAAAAGTCGACATCTGGAGTGAAGGCACTCGAATGTCCGCCGACGTGTTCGCGTTGAAGTCGCTTGACGGCAAGAAACTGCCCACCATTTTGATGGCGCATGGTTGGGGAGGGGTCCGCGCGGCACTGCGTCCCGACGCACTGGGGTTCGCCAGGGCCGGATATCTGGTGGTGACGTTCGACTATCGGGGGTGGGGCGAGAGTGACTCACGCATCGCGAAATTCAAAGGCCAGGCGCAGGATGTGCGGGAGGCGGTCGATCCGCTGGATTTCGGCACGGACTGGTTGAATGCCATTCATTGGGTTGCGGGCGAGCCGCAGTGCGACATGAGCCGGCTGGGACTGTGGGGGAGCAGTTTCTCGGGTGGCCTGGTGGTCTGGGCAGCAGAGCGCGACCCGAGGGTGAAAGCGATCCATAGCCAGGTGGGCTCGCTCGATGGACGCTTCGTGATTGCCAACCAGAAGCAGCTCGAGATGACCTACGAAGAGGCTACCGGGCGGGCTCGCGGAGAGATCGGCTATCCGGCGCCCGGAGAAAAGGTAATGGGCAATTTGAAGGGTGCGCCGATCCGCGCGCGCTTCATCGACTATGCTCCGGTCGATGAACTGCAACGTGCGCCCAAATGCGCGATGCAGTTTCTCATCGCGGAGAAGGAAGAGCTATTCGATAATCGCGACAACGCGATCAAGGCGTATGGGCGAGTCCTTGGACCCAAAAATCTGGTCACCATTCCGAAGATCACGCACTACGGAATCTATGGATCGGCCCGCGCGGAGGCTTTCCGGCTGGCGCTCGAGTGGTTCGATCAGTATCTGAAGCCCTGATGCACTCAACGGCGCATCAACCCCAGGTGGCTTGTGCCAATATACTATCCCTATGCCCGAAATGCCCATCTATCCCCCGCCGCCCGAGTTTGCCGCCCGCGCCCATGTCAAGTCGCTCGAGGAGTATCACGCTCTCTACGATCGGGCGCGCACCAATCCGGCCGAATTCTGGGGCGAACTTGCCGTCGTCGGAGCTTTCCTGGTTCGAAAAGTGGACGACCGTTTTCGAATGGCAGCAGCCCTTTGCACGCTGGTTCACCGGCGGCAAAATCAACGTCTCCTACAACTGCCTCGATCGCCACCTGACCACCCATCGCAAGAACAAAGTCGCGATTCTGTTTGAAGGCGAGCCGGGCGATCAGCGGATGATCACTTACCAGGAACTGCATCGGCTGGTGTGCCGCTTCGCCAATGTCCTGAAAGGCCGCGGACTCAAAGCCGGCGACCGCGCCATTGTCTACATGCCGATGATTCCCGAACTGCCCGTTGCGCTGCTGGCCTGCGCGCGGCTGGGCGTGATCCATAGCGTGGTGTTCGGCGGCTTCTCGGCGGAGGCGCTGAAGCAGCGCGATCCAGGATCTGGAAGCGCAGGTAGTGATTACGGCCGACGGCGGATGGCGGCGCGGCAAGGAAGTCAAGCTCAAGGGTGCGGTCGACGAAGCGCTTGCAGATTGTCCATCGGTGAAGGACGTCATTGTCTATCAACGTACCGGGTACGGAGATCCCGATGCAGGCGGGTCGCGATTCCTGGTGGCATGATCTCGATCGCGATGTTACCGAAGTCTGCCCCGCGGAGCCGATGGATTCCGAGGCGCCGCTCTTTATCCTCTACACCTCCGGGACAACAGGCAAGCCCAAGGGCATCGTGCACACCACTGCCGGATACCTTCTGCATGTCACCATGACCATGAAGTGGGTCTTCGATCTGCGCGACGAAGACACGTACTGGTGCACCGCCGACATCGGTTGGGTGACCGGCCACAGCTATATCGTCTACGGACCGCTTTCGGCCGGCGCGACCAGTGTGATGTACGAAGGCGCGCCCGACTTCCCGCAGCCCGACCGCTTCTGGCGACTGATCGAGAAATATCGTGTCAACATCTTTTACACCTCTCCGACTGCGATTCGGGCGTTCGTGCGGCAGGGAGATCAGTGGCCCAAAGGTCACGACCTTTCGAGTCTGCGCCTGTTGGGCTCGGTCGGTGAGCCCATTAATCCGGCGGCGTGGGACTGGTATTACCGCGTGATCGGCGGAGACCGCTGTCCGATTGTGGATACGTGGTGGCAGACAGAGACCGGCGGGATCTTAATCGCACCCATGCCGGGCGCTGTGCCGCTGAAGCCAGGTTCCGGGACGCTCCCGATGCCGGGCGTACTTCCCGAAATTGTCGATTTGAAGGGCAATCCGCTGGGTCCCAACCGGGAGGGCTATCTTGGTCATCCGGCAGCCGTGGCCTGGCATGCTCCGGACACTGTGGAAAGATCCCGAGCGCTACCGGGAAAACTATTGGGGACGGATTCCCAATGTTTACACTACGGGCGACGCTGCGCGCTGCGACGACGACGGATATTACTGGATTCTGGGCCGGATCGATGATGTGATGAACGTCAGCGGCCACCGGCTGAGCACCATGGAGATCGAATCGGCGCTGGTAAAACATCCAGCGGTCGCGGAGGCCGCGGTGGTCGGTAAGCCGCACGAGATAACGGGACAGGCGGTGGCCTGTTTCGTCACGCTGAAGAAAGGCGATTGGAATCACGAGGAGTTGGCCGAGGAGCTCCGGAAATGGGTGGCGCATGAGATCGGCGGCTTCGCCAAACCAGAACAGATCCGTTTCACCGAGGCGCTGCCCAAAACGCGCAGCGGCAAGATCATGCGGCGACTGCTACGGGAAATCGTGACGTCCAATGCGGTGACCGGCGATGTCACTACGCTGGAAGATTTGTCCGTTGTATCACGCCTCGCTTCGCAGAACGACGACGATTAGGCGCTTCAGTTGCACGAGGGAGGAGCATGGGACGTCTCATGCTCATCACCATAGCCTTCTTCGGGCTGGGCTTCGCACCGCACAGTTTCGCCGATGATCATCCGAATTTCTCAGGTCATTGGATCCTCAACCTCGATAAATCGAAGTTCGGCAAGGAGCTGAAGCCCAACGGCATGACGTTGACGGCAACCCACTCCGGCGACACGATGCACGCGGTTCAGACTACGGAATCCGCAGGCGGCCCGATCACCACCGAATCCAACTGGATTGCAGACGGCAAGGAACACGACGCATCCGGCGCCAATGGCGGGAAGATTATCGCGCGCTGGGAGGGCAATGTTCTTTATAGCGAGCGGAAGTCCTCAGACGGTTTATATGACGAGAAGGTTTGGTTGTCGCTTTCGAAGGATGGCAAGACGGCGACCGAGAAAGTTTTAACCAAAGGTCCTGAGGGGAACGATCTTCGCACGTTGGTCTGGCAAAGGCCGTAGGCAAGTTAGCGGTCGCTTGCAAACCAGGTTTCCGCATCACACTATAATTGAGGATTAGGAATTCCTCAAATTGAAGACTACCGACGAGCCGTATGTAAAGCATCTGGATACGGTCATCCGGCCTGCGCGGAAGAGCGCGGGGGTTCGCCCTCTGCTCACCGCGTTCGCCGTATTAGCGGTGTTGATCGCCGCCAGTATCATTGCGGGATTGATACCGAGATTGCGGCGGGAGAAGTCTTTACAAGCTACCGCGCACACTGAGGCCACCGAGCGCCTCATCGTGAATGTCTCTAAGGCGAAGCTTGCTTCCCCGAAGTCGACTCTGGATCTCCCCGGCGATATTCAAGCCCTGATCGAATCCCCCATATTCCCCAGGACCGACGGCTATATTTCGAAGCGCAACTCAGAGATCGGTGACGTTGTGAAGGCTGGTCAGGTCATGGCTGAGATCGAGACGCCTGAACTCGATCAGCAAATCCAGCAGGCCCGGGCGACGTTATCCAATTCCCAGTCGATCCTCAAAGAACTGGACGCCGATATCGTGCTCGCCCAGGCAAATCTCAATATGGCCGAAACGACCTTCCAGCGCTGGAAAATTTTGCAGGCCAAAGGCGCAATTGCGCGTCAGGATTTCGACGAAAAGGACGCGGATGCTCAAGTGAAGCGAGCCACGTTGGAGGCTGCAAGGGCCCGGTTGGTCAGCGCCCGCGACACCGTTTCCGCCAATGAGGCAAATCTCCGGCGCTTAGAGCAGACCAAAGGGTTCGCTCATGTAACGGCCCCTTTTGACGGCATCGTCACCTACCGTGTGATGGATGTCGGCACTCTGGTGAATGCCGGCAACGGCGGGGCCAACCACGAAATTTTTCGCGTGGCCAATATCGACACCATGCGCATTTTCGTCAATGTCCCGCAAACCTGGGTCGGAGCGATCCACGACGGACAGACGGCTGAATTGCGCGTACAGGAACTACCCGGCAAGGTATTCACCGCGCTGGTCGTGCACTCCACTCACGAAGTGGATACCACTTCACGATCGATGTTAGTGGTACTGCGCACACCCAATCCGGCTCACTTGCTTCTGCCCGGAATGTATGCCCAAGTGCGGTTTGCCACCTCGCGGCCGGTCTCCACGCTGCTGATTCCGGGCGATGCGCTGATCAATGGGACGCAAGGCACGAACGTCGCCACGGTGGGTGCGGACGGCAAGGTTCACTTCAAGAACGTCCATGTGGGCGTAGACTTCGGTAACGAAATCGAGATTGTTGACGGGCTCGCTCCCGGGACCCAGGTCATCATGAATCCTACCGATTCCGTGCGCGAAGGCGTGGACGTCGAAGTCCAAAAGAGCACCCGGTAAGAAAGGGGCTACCCACCGGACAAAACTGGCACCTATAATGTAGACGTGCCAAAGCTCAAAGATTCAGACCGGGTCCAGAGGCTGGAGCAGCAACTTCGGTTGTTCCAGAAGGTCAGCCGCTTCATGGTGAAGGAGATGAGCCTGCAGGAAGTTCTACAGGGAATCGTCTCGCTCATCGTCGAATTCATGGAGTGCGATTCGTGCCTGGTGTATCTGCTGAACGGCAACGAATTGGTGCTTTGCGCGTCGAATACCCCGCACCCGTCGACGATCGGCAAGATCAAACTGAGGCTCGACGAAGGTCTTACGGGCTGGGTCGCGCGCGAAAGAAGACTGCTGGCGATTCCTCGCGAGGCGTATCGCGACGGCCGGTTCAAGTATTTCGGGGATCTGCCGGAAGATACGTATGAAGCGTTCCTCTCCGTTCCCGTAATCGCGCGCAATCGCGTGGTGGGTGTCATCAACGTTCAGCACCGGGCGGCGCACCAGCACACCGGCGGCGAGATGGAGGTCCTGACGACGGTCGGCGAGCAAATGGGATGCGTCCTGCTCCTTGCCCGCATGACGCCGGCAGTTATCGCGGCGGCGAATCATGTCGAACTGGTGTTGGCGTCGGGCCCGATTACGCCCAGGGTTTAGCTCCATGCGACTAGGGTGGATCAGACTGAGTTTTGGAATCGCCTTGGGCGCCGTCCCGCTGGCCTTGGCGGCAGGGCCTCACTTCGCGATGCACTATTTTTACGATCAGGATAAGAGCGAACTTCAGTTGATCGACCTGAAGTTTCCGTCGGCCCAGCACGGAATGGCCGCTGGAGTCGTGTCCGAGGGAAAGCGTTTGGATCCGACTCTGGTCATCACGACGGATGGGGGTGAGCATTGGTCGCTCATGCCGCTAACCAAAGTTCTGCCTTCGAAAGACGTGCCGTTGTCGCTCTTCTTTGTGGACGATACCCAGGGGTGGATGGTCACGGACAGAGGGCTGTGGTTTACGGGCGATTTCGGGCGAACATGGAAAAGATCCGGCGATCTGCCCAAAGGAATCACCAAAGTTTGGTTCTTGACGACCGCGCATGGCTGGGCGATCGGGTCCGACAAGCAGGTCCTCGAGACGTCCGATGGCGGGAAGTCATGGACGCCGGTACCAGAGGCCAGCCAAACTCCCGGGGCAGCCACGACGACGGTATACAGCGCGATCGTCTTCATGCGCAACCACGGCATTATTACGGGCTGGAATAAGCCGCGCGACTACTCACTGCATCCGGAATGGCAAACGCCCGAAGCGCGCGCTAATGCTGTAGTTCCGGGGACAACGATCTTCCTGGAGACGCCGGATGGAGGGAAAACCTGGAGTTCTTCGTCAGGCGCGATGTTCGGACAATTGACCCAGGTTGCCCTTTCGATCAACGGCACCAGTCTGGCGCTGTTCGAGTTCAGCGATCGCATGGATACCAAGATGGTCCATCTTCCTCCTTCCGAAGTGCATCGCATGTCCGTGGATCGGGGCGTTCCCGACCGGGTGTTTCGCGACGAGGATACGCAGGTAACGGATGTGGCATTGACCGCGGACGGGACGCCGTACCTGGCGGGACACATGCTCGTGGGGGTGGTGCGCGATAATCCGATCCCCGGCAAGCTGAAAGTGCTCACCAGCAGCGACTATGCGAAGTGGACGGAGATTCCCGTGGACTATCGGGCGGAAGCGCACCGGGCCTACCTCGCAGTCGCCGAGGATCACGACGTGTGGGTCGCGACGGACACCGGGATGATTTTGAAGTTAGAGAACTGACTCACCGATTCGCAGGCTGGCTCGCCAGCAGGGAGATTGCTTCGAGGACTCTGGCTTTCTGTTCGGTATTGACGATCAGATAGTGCTGGCGGCCTTCGCCCGGGACGAAACGAGTCGCGCCCTTGTCGTCTACGTGAATCTTTCCCGCGGGTGAAAGGGAATAGTAGCCGGCATCGGGACGCACCGCGTACAAAGCGGCAGACGGATCCCACAGCGGTTCATCGTAGGGCATCGGCCGGTAGGCTTTGTAAGCTTCGACCAGAGGGTTCTTTTCGGTCCACGCGAAATCGGTTTCGATCCTTTTAGCGGGATAACGAATCGCGCGTCCCACTTCGAAGCCGCTGCTCACCACTTCGCCGGGCCATTCGCCAAAGACTTCCTGCGCGGACGGGATGTCCTTGACGACGTTGAATTCCGGCGTGGTTTCGGCGAAATTTCCCGCCATCGTGGAGAGCAGCCGTACCTTCTTCGCGATCAGTTCACGATTGTTTGCGAGCAGGCGCGCCAGATTGGTGCTGAAGCCAACCTGCACGATGACCACACTGCCGTCGGGTTGTGCGGCCAGAGTTTTGCGCAGCAGCTCCACAGCATCCGGATACTGCCGGTTCGATGGCGGCCCGAAGCTCTCGAGGACCGGACGAAGGTACTTGCCGTCGTCTTTGGTGGCGCCATCTTTGACCACGCCGATCGGAATTCCAGGGCGTCCATAAAGCTCGTTGAAAAGTGCGACGAAGGGGGCCGCATAACGGTTGTCCTTGGTAATAGTGACCGCGAGGAGCCTGACTTCGCCGCGTGTTTCGAGTGAATGGAGGACGGCCAGGGCTAAAACATCGTCGACGTCGTTGCCCATATCCGTGTCGAAGATGATGGAGACCGGTTGAGCCGCGGCGAGGGTGAAGGCAAAAAGAAGGGGGAGTAAAATGCGCACTTTAGAATTTATACACCTAATGAGTTTGGGGGCCTGTTGATAACGGCTCTTGGGGCATCCCCGATGGTGCTGACGTACTAACCCGGACGGCCACGGCGGAAGACGCTCGCCGCCTCTGGCAGGCACTTCAAGGGCGGCCAAGACCCCGCAATACTTGAGCGATAACTTACTTGACAAATCGGGGATGGTTTGGTGCTATTACTACTACGTGACAGGCTGGAGAGGTTAGGCGCACGCCTTACGTGCCCTGGAACGTGCTCGTTTCTTTGCGTCTTTGACCACTGCCGTGTGAGGCACTGAGATCATGGCGCGGAATGCTCTGTCCATCCGTTCGCACTGATCGTCTCCAATACAGCGGGCGGCGATCTCTGGCGGGATTGAAATCGGCTTCGACGACTGGGGTTCCTTCATCTGTCTTAAGATAGCGCGATGTGTCTAGTCCGTGCCCTCCTTAACCTGAATAACCGTATGTCGTTTAGCCCGTACAATTTTAATGGTCTTCATCTTTTCGAGTAACTTCAATAAGGCATCTCTGCCATCAATTCTCCCAACGCCTGCGCGATTGATTCTGATGATCAGCGGGCCGATTGGATGGTCGAGAAGAGCCCGCTCCCACTTCGCCGCTGACGCGATCAGCGATGAAGCCCAATGTGTCGCGTTGCCATACTGGTCAGTCAAAACCAACACTCTAGCCTTATTGGCAACTATGTCCTCAATCCAATCGACTTCCATCGCTTCATCCTTTGTGACTAGAACGTATTCAGACTGGCATGCTCTTTCGATAACGTCTCTGTCGGTTATCTTCTTGTTTTTTTCAAAAAGTATCTCCCATGAAAACACCCGAAGGCCACCCTTCTTCAGCAGATCGGACAGTTCTTTTCCGCTTATTCCTTCATCCAAAAAGAGCGAATGAGGCTCATGCGGCTTTTTCGTATTTGATCGCCGCTTCAATTTGCTCCAGTGAAACGCTATAGTCAGCAGCTAAGTCGCTGGCTGTTTCTCCGGCATGAACGCGTTGGGCAATAACGGATGTCGGAATTCGAGTGCCTTCGATGACGGGCTTCCCGGCTACTACTTCAGATGTGATCGAGATTATTCCATTGCCCTTCTTTGGGAAAAGTGTGTCAGGCATGTTGTTATTATCCCGACCGATAAGCTTGAGTAATTCCTCAATTATTGGAGTCATCTCTAGTTGCCCGCATCGCGAAGCATTTACCAGGGCTTCTCGGTCTTTTTCTCTTGTTCCGAGCATTCCGCCCACTAAGAAGTACTTACCGTCTGTATAAAAATCAAGCGTTAGCAATGGTCTAGGTTCTGTAGGATAGTGAGCTTTCAGAAACGAGAGTCCACGTTTAACTTGGGCAATGGACGCTCCACATTCGACTGCTGCGCGAAGGATGTGAGCTTCCACAAGATCGTAGAAGGAGAGTAGTTTTCGTTCGTGGTCCACAAATTCAAGGACGGAAGGGTAATATTCATGCTCTGTCCCAGGTCTGCGTCTACCGAATGTCCAGGCCCGCAGAGTGTCTCTTGGAATGGACAGATACTCGGAGGCCTCGCTGACGGTGTAACGTGGGCTTAGGCGACGATCACGGGGTGGTAATGGCACTAATTCTCCGCCCGTCTTGATAACAAGCCGTAGGCCGCGCTCTGTTTCCATCGTGATACACTCCTAACTGAGAAGTCCAGGCAGGCATTGGCAGTGCCACCTGGCCACAACGCAATTCGCCATTTCATGAAGCGCAGTAATTCGCAGTCGCGGCGCTTCGCATTTTAGTTATCAATGCTCCGCCGATTATATACTGTTATCGTCGTTTGGGCTTTTCCTCTCCCATGACGTTTCTTCTCTGGTCCCATTCCCGGATCGGTCATGCACAGGATTTCGCGTTGCCAATCGACCGACCCCAGGTGCGGCGCTTGCCGACGATATTGCGAACCACCAATTCAAAACGGTCGGCATCGCCCACATCTTCGCGATTATTGTAACGGAAGGATTCTCGTCAAGGTAGCGAAACAGATGGAAGGGCTCGTCGCTGATGTAGGTACCGTCGACTCCGCGCTTCAAAACACTCCAGAAATTCTCCGCGCTATTGGTGTGGACGTTGCCGCGAAGGTATTCCACGGCGTAGGCAACAGTCTCATGAATGTAGCTCGGCTCCAGACCGTCATAAGACTTGAGTTCGTCGCTGTAGAGAGTCGAGCCCGGGTGAGCGCTGCGTTTGACGAGTTCGTGAAGTTGACGCTTGCGGCGACCATCTACGACCCGTGCTCGAACCTTGCCGCCACGCTCCAGGACTGCGCCAACGATAATCTTACCCTCAGGACCGCGACCCTTGATGGTCCGCACTTTCTTGGCAGCGTGTATATTCCGCCCCTTGCCGCCGGTATAGGTTTCGTCGGCTTCGACTTCGCCTTTCAGAACGTTGTCTTCAAACGATCCCTGATGGAGAGCAAGCCGTATGCGATGATCCAGGAACCATGCCGACTTCTGGGTAATCCCGAGCGCGCGATGAACTTCGTAGCTGCTGATGCCGTTCTTGCAGTTCACAATGAGCCACATAGCCATGAGCCATTTGTCCAGGCCGATAGGAGAGTCTTCCATAATGGTTCCTGTCTTCGCTGTGAACTGCCGCATGCTGTGTTTGGCACTGCACTGCCAGCGGTCATACTTTGCGAGGAACGCGACCCGGAAACTGCCGCAACGCGGACAAACAACGCCATTCGGCCAACGGCGTGCCACTAGATACTCGCGGCAGTTGTTTTGGTCGGAAAAGTAGATCACCGCTCCCTGAAGTGTTTTGGGTTCAGTGTTTTCGCCGTTCAAGTCTTGATGATAGCGTGATAGGCTTGATTTGTCAAGTAAGAGTCTTGTCTCATACAAGATGAGCCTGGAGCGAGAGTTCGTTTCTCATACAAGATGAGCCTGGAGGAGCGGTCCGCCATGCTGGGAATTGATCGTCAGCATGGAAGTAGGAAGCTTGAGCCTGGAGGAGATCCAGGCGTTTTTGGAGGCTAGCGAGGAAGTCGGATTCAAGGGAGGGAATCGCGAAGAGGTATACGAGTGGATAAACCGAGCCTTGCGCGGGCAGCGGTACCAGGAATTGAAGCGGAGCGGCCGGGGACTGGTGAGGCGCTATGTGGAGAAGATGACTGGATTGAGCCGAGCGCAGGTGACACGGCTGATTACGCTTTATCTGAGTGGCGAGCAAGTAAGGGCGAAGAGCTATCGACGACGCAGCTTTACGCGGCGGTACACGCGAGAGGATGTGGAGTTACTGGCAGCGGTGGATGAGGCTCACAACTGCTTGAGCGGGCCGGCCACGCAGAAGCTTCTGTATCGGGCGTGCCACGATTTCGGGGAGTCGAAATTCAGCCGTTTGGCGGAGATATCGGTGGCGCACTTGTATCGGTTGCGGGCCAGTGCCCAATACCGGCAACGGCTGATTACTTATCAGCCGACACGGCCCACGGCTGTTTCGATCGGCGAGCGGCGACGGCCGGAGCCAAACGGCCGACCGGGATATCTGAGAGTGGACACAGTGCATCAGGGAGACCGGGAGGGGAACAAGGGGGTGTATCACATTAACGCGGTAGATGAGGTCACGCAATGGGAGGTGGTGGGCGCCGCCGCGCAGATCAGCGAAGCCTATCTGCTTCCGGTGTTGATCGCGATGCTGGAACAGTTTCCATTTCGGATATTAGGGTTTCATTCGGACAACGGCAGCGAATTCATTAACCATCGGGTAGCCGAACTGCTAAACAAGCTGCTGATCGAGCAGACCAAATCGCGGCCGCGGCACTCCAACGACAACGGGTTGGCGGAGGCCAAGAACGGAGCGGTAGTGAGGAAGCACATGGGCTACACACACATCGCCGCGCCGCATGCGGCTGCGATAGAAACCTTCTATGAAAAGCACTTCAACGAATACCTAAACTATCACCGGCCGTGCGGCGTACCGGAGCGTGTGATTAACGCTAAAGGAAAGGAAAAGAGGATATATCGATGGTACGCGACGCCATGGGAGAGCTTGCGGCAACTGCCGGACCTAGCCAGGCACCTTAAGGAGGGGATCACGGTCGAGAAGCTCGAAGCGCAGGCGCGCGCCATGAGCGATACGGTGGCTGCGCAGGAAATGCAGAAGGCCAAGCAAAAGCTATTCAACGGTATTCAGCAGAGGAGGACCGCCTGACCGGCAAGGGACAGGTCGAACGCAGCGGCGCAGTGATTATCTTATGCCGCGCGCAAAAAACGCGCGCGGTAGCAGGTATGCGGGGCGCTGCCCCGGACCCCGCCAGGGGAGATCCCCTGAGACCCCCGCCCCCTTTCCCTTCTGTGCGATGTTCCAGAACGGTCCTCGCCCTCAAGGGTGCGCTACAGAGAATCTTTTCAAAACCAGAAAAGATTCTCCTCCGCCGCGCACAAACCGCGCGCCCTTGACCGCTGCGGGCCGTTCCGAAGACCTGACTATGACAAGGGAAAGGGGGCTAATGCAAAGCCGCTTTGCGGCTCAGCGCGGCCTCCCGTTGGTCGGCCTGGGAGCCGGTCGAAAGTTTGTAACACAAAAAGAAAGGAGACCCGGCGGCGGACCGCTCCTCCAGGCTCATTCTTCAATGAGAAAA
>CAVZRE010000084.1:0-65246 GCA_963777595.1 Terriglobia bacterium | reverse complement strand
AGTGGTTGTTGAACCCTGGCAGCGTCGGCCAGCCGCGTGATGGCTGAATCCCGCGCGCCGCCTGGATGCTGCTCGACACGGACGAGCAGCTCTGTCCGGCGTCCGGGTCCGGCACCCAGCATCACGTCGCCTGGTCGAGTGAGCGATTCGCGCGGCACGCCTGCCGGACTCGCTGGCCGAGCGCCTGGAGTACGGGCAGTCAGAGGGCGCTTGCCACGATCGTCGCCGCGTCTTCTTCCTGACGACCGCCGTCGTCGTCTCCTCCTGCGGCGGTTCGAGCGGGCTGATCCCGAGGACCTACGCCGCGCGTACCTGTACAGCAGGATCGTAAGCAATACGTAACTTCGGTCCAAGAAACTGGAAGGGTAAAGATGCCACATCGGTCTGCTGAATCGATTGGCGGTTTGTATTTTACACACGCCATAAAAAACGATGGACAAGAGCCGACCAAAATGGTGGAACCCGCCGAACAATGGCGTGCTTTTGATGCCATGATGGCTACAATTACCCCTGATGCGTTAGCACTGCCTGAGGGACTGATACAAAAAGATACCACCGCGCCCTACTGGTTATCCATCGGGTGTGGAGACCTTTATTGGCGGCCACACCGGCCCTACCCTTGACCCTATTGCGGTAGCTGAAACTGCTGCCGAGACTACTATTGATTACATGCTAAGCAGCGAACGCGCGGCACGTTTGATCGAATTCAATGCTCGTGACAGCAAGCAACCCGGCTTATTAGCGGTATTAGACAAGATGCTTGACCAAACCTGGAAATCCCTGTTATACCTGGCTATAAGGGCGAATTACAAATACTGACAAACAACCTGATGCTGAAACATTTGCTTAGCCTGGCAGCAGATACTCGGTCGGGTGAAAATGTGCGGGGTGAAGCGCTGTTAAAAGTGCACGAGTTGAAAGAATGGATGAGCGGCAAATTACCAAGCGCCGAAGCCAAACAAAAAGCCTCATTATACTTCGGATTGCAGGAAATTGAGGAATTTGAAAAATCACCGGATAAATTCCAGCCTGAACCGGCGTTGGAAATGCCGCCGGGCGCGCCAATTGGTATGCCGGAAATGTTATTTGAAAAATGATAAGTTTACTATAAAACAAAACCCTGAGAGTATACTCCCGAGGTTTTGTTTTTTTGATCTCTTATAATGATTGAACTGATCCGTTCAAATCATTAGCCGTCTTTTTACATTTGTTTTAGCGGTATCAACGGCGCTATCGCCATATTCACGTGCCTTGTCAGCATAGTCATTCACTGCAGATTTACTGAACCGGCTACCTGGTCTTTATAATCAGAAATACTGCCTTTTACATCACTGATCTTTGATTTAGCCTTGTCCATTACATCATTGCCATAAGCACGCAGGTTATTGGCTGATGTTTGGGCTTTGTCTTTTGATTTATCGATCAGATCATTTACATAATCGGCAATGTCCTCCCTGAATTCCGCACCCGAATCTGTAAATAGTAAACCAATTGCTGCACCGGCAGCAGCGCCTATTAAAAGGGCTGCAATAAGCTTAGTTTTATTTTTCATAATTGTTTATTTTAATATGTTACTAATATATTTAACAAAAACATAGCTGTATGTTTAAGTAAAAAGTAATAAATTATTGAATGTTTGCAGATTAATGTGACACTATTCATAAAAAAGCGCCCAGGTTTGGTAACCGGTGCTTCTAAGCTATTTTGATTATTATTATCAACTTTTACATTAACTGCGTTTACGCCTTTTCTTCCGTTTTCAACATCGGTAATCAACTTCGTTGTTTCTCATGTACTTCGTCGATAAGGCCTGATGAATCAAACAAATACGTCCTGACCACCACCATTAGGTGTAATAAAGCCGAAACCTTTTGTTACATTGAAAATTTTAACTGTTCCTTTGTCATTGTATTGTATTATTATTTTAAAAGGCGGCAAGTTAGGCAATAAAATCGATATGTAACAATTATGATCGGATTTAAATATTTTTATACAGGCATGACGATAATATTAATTTAGATTGTGTGCTTGTTTGGATAAAAGAACTATCACAGAGCTGCACGTAACTTTTACGTAAAAGTGCGTTGCCGATCTCCTATTTAGGAACAGGAGCCGCAGACGCCGGCACCGGGGCTAGCGAGGCTTTCAAGACCCGGAACATGATGTTCAATGGATTCCAATTGAGGAATCGGTCACCAGTTTCCGACATCTGCTGCATCTGGTTTCGTCTATCGTAGAGCGTCCACAATTCGACGTACGCGTGCTTGAGCGATGGGTCGATGCGAATGGCGTTCTTGAGCTGGTGTTCGGCTCCCTCGAAGTCACCGGTCCGGCCCAAGGCGATGCCCAGAGACATCGCGCGGTCCGCACTTTGCGGCGCACGCTCCGCTGCCTGCCGGCAAAGGTCCACGGCCCTGTCCAGTGTGCCTTGATCAAGCAGCGCGTCGCACGCCGCTCCAAGCAGGGCGGAATCAGCATCACGCGAGTCCGGAATGGTTTCGATCGCTTTCAGACCGGACAGCCGGAGTACCGGCAAGCCTAACCGGTGACCGACGGCGAGATCGGCGAGAGTCAAATCGCGCTGACGAAATTCAGCAGGGGGATTGACCCACGCCGCCAGCCTGGTGGAGTTCGCGTCAGCGACCTCCGCGTGAACGTTGGGACGCCGCAAGATGCGGTGATCGGTAACGGCGACGTGCGCATATTCCGTCGGCAGCCGCGGCATGTGGCAACTTACGCATTCCGCGGTCTCCTTCGGATGCGCCGCTGTCGACAGAGCCGGATGGCAGGAGTTGCACACCTGACGAACCTCCCGGTTTCTGTCCATTTGGGCCGCATGCGCTTTGTGGCACGAGCCGCACCAGAGTTTGCCGGCGCTTGCGATGGCGCACTTGCTGCCGGCCAGTTGCTCAATTTGACTGACAGGCCGGAACTCCCGTCCACTCTGCTCGAAGACGTAAACGGCCGCGGTCTGTTCGAATTTTCCACCGGGCTGATAGTCCCGAAAGTTTCTGCCGGGGTTCAGGACGCGCGCAACGCCTTCCAGATGACACTGTTCGCAGACGCTATCCCGCGCCCGCTGTTGAAGTCTGGCCGGGTTGACGATATTGGCTGCCGACGGCTGCCGGACGTGTTCATCGGAGGGTCCATGGCAACGCTCACAAGTAATCGCCGTGATGGCGGGACTTGCGAGTTTGCGGCCGTCCACGCCGGAGAAACCGGCTGCACCGGCGTGGCAGAAAAGGCAGGTTTCATTGATGGGACGATCGAAATCAACGGCTTGCGCGCGGGCATAGCCGGGCGAAACGTCCCAATCGCCGACGCGAAACCAGGTGACTGGCGACTCAAACAGGTATCCGTTGATTGCGACGGCATAGCTGCAGGCCAGTTTGCCCGCGCCAATCTGGTACGCGATCTGATACTCGGCTGTAAATCCGCGTTCGGTCAGCCGATGAAACATAGCGTCGCCGCGTGGTTCGATGGCGATGATGCTTCCCGAGCGTGAATGCTGGACGACACCCGGCGGACGAGGCGCGGGTGGCCCCAGAGACCTGCCCATAGGAGATTCCAAATAGCGCGCCGTTACCTCAGGATGACACTTGGCGCACGCCGGAATGGTTTGGGCGAGGGCTTGCAAAAAAAGACTTCCCGCCAACGTTAGAGGGATCAGTTTCAGGGAGAACACCGGTACGTCCTGCAATGTGCGTCGCGCTCTTTCGAACGATGGAAGCAATTGTAGCGCAGGCCGATCGCCGGGACGGAAACAAAAATTCGCAATTTTGTGTAGCTCTTCAGCGCGAAACGTGAGTATAATTTCGTGACATGCGCAAGCTGATAATTTTTGTGATCATCAGCCTCTCGCTTCTAGTGCCAACCGTCTCCGCCGACGAATACGTCTTAGGGCCAGATTCAGAGCGGCATCCCAACGTACCCCAAGGTAAAATAACGAAATATTCGTGGACGAGTAAGATCTATCCAGGCACCGTCCGGGATTATTTTGTCTACGTTCCGGCGGAATACAAACCGGAAAAGCCTGCCTGCACCATGGTGTTTCAAGACGGCGAAACCTTCATCAAGGAAGATGGCGCCTATCGAACGGGTATTGTTTTTGACAATTTAATTTTCAAGGGCGACATGCCCGTCACGATCGGAGTGTTCATCAATCCCGGCGTGGTCAGTTCTCAGGCGCCGAACACGCAGGCTCGCTACGACCGCAGTTATGAGTACGACGCCGTTGGGGAACGGTTCCCACGCTTTTTGATCGAAGAGATCTTACCGCAGGTGGGCAAGTTGTACAATCTTTCCCCGGACCCAAATGATCGCGCGATTGCCGGGTCGAGTTCGGGCGGCAATGGCTCATTTAACGCGGGATGGACGCGCACAGACGTATTTCATCGCGTGCTCAGTTTTATAGGCGGTTTCACGAATCTACGCGGAGATCACATTTACCCGTCGCTGGTGCGAAAGATGGAAACCAAGCCGCTTCGGGTGTTTCTGCAAGATGGATTGAAGGACGTGAATGTCTACAGTAACTACGAGTTATCTTTGGCGCTGAACGATGCAGGGTACGATACGAAGCTGGTAATCGGAACCGAGGCGCACAATAGTAAGCATGGTGCCGCGTATTCTGCCTGACGCCCTGCGATGGCTTTGGCGGGATTATCCGACGCCGATCGCGAAGCCGAAGACGGGTCCGCGGCACTTTCTTACCACGGCGGTTCTCGATCCCGACAAGGATTGGGAGATGGTAAGTGGAGGCTATAAGTTCTCCGATGGACCGGCCGTGGATCCGGAAGGAAATGTATTTTTCAGCGACACGCCCAACAATCGCATTCACAAGATCGGATTGGACGGCAAGGTCACAATCTTTAAGGAAAATTCCGGGGGCGCCGGCCGATTGGTTTTCGGGCCGGGTGGAAGGCTTTATGCCTGCGAGACCAGCCGTAAACGAATTGTATCCTTTTCTCCGGAAGGCAAGGAAAAGGTAATCGCGGAAGGTGTTCAACCGCAGGATCTGGCGGTTAACCTTCGCGGAGAAATCTATTTCACCGATCCCGCGAACAAGCAGGTGTGGTTCATCGATACGAAGGGAACCAAGCGTGTGGTTTACGAAGGGATCGAGCATCCGAACGGTATTCACCTGTCGCCTGACCAGGCTTTTCTGCTGGTTACCGATTCCTTGGGAAGGTGGGTCTGGTCGTTCATGATTCAGCCGGACGGCTCGCTCGTCGACGGTGTGCCCTTCCATCGACTGGAGATCCCGGATGAGGTCGAGTCCGGAGTGTTGCGAACGGATGCGGCAGGAATGACTGTAGATGTTGACGGTTATATTTACGTCGCCACCAACTTGGGCATTCAGATCTCAGACCCGATCGGCCGTACGGTCGGCATTCTGAATAAGCCGCAACCGGGAAATGCTTCGAGCGTAGCCTTCGGAGGCCCCGGCATGAACATGCTGTATGTTACTTCGGGCGATAAAGTATTTCGCCGTTGGACGAAGCGCAAGGGCACAGTTGCCTGGCTCCCGGTACAGCCTCCAAAGCCGCGCCTTTAGGGTACGCAAGCACCCTTCAACCGTGCAACGTAAGTTAACATATAAAGAATATTTGACTCAATGAGTGATTGGCTGGTAAGTTTAACATACGGCAATGTGTAATAAGTGGACATTACTGCTACTTGCCGGGTCAGCCCTCGCTGGACCGGTTATCGCTAATGCCGCGCGTAAGGCGGGCGGTTCTGCAGGGGACCCCAATGTGAAATCCATGTTTCCATTTGCCGGGCAAACCGGCACGACTTTTGAGGCCAGCGTTCGCGGAACTAATCTCTCTCAACCGACAGCCGTCTTCGTCGAAGGCGGACCTTTCACGGCCACTATTGAGCCCGACGCAGTGCGAGCCGCCGAGAAACCCGCAACGTCCGGAAAACCAGCTGAAGAGGTGGTCCGAATGCGCGTTCAGGTACGGGCAGACGCCAAACCGGGCCGATACTCTTTCCGTCTGATGACGGCTCGCGGCGTTTCGAACTCCGTACCGTTTTATATTGTCAAGGAGCCGATTGCGGCTGAACCGGACGGTTCGCACGACACGCCGGAAACCGCAGTCACGGTCGGTGATGTTCCGGTGGTTCTCAGTGGCAAGATTGCGCAGCGCGGGGAGACCGATTATTACGCATTCAATGTCGCAGCCGGGCAAACGTTGACTTTTGAGGCCATCTCCGGGCTGCCGACCAATGGCGCTCCAGGCGGTGGTACGGCGGGCTTCGATCCGGCGATTTCTCTCTATGAAGCATCGGGAAGCTGGTTCGACTCCAAGCGCGTCAATCGAATCGCATTCAACGATGAGCCATTGTGGGTAATCGGCAAACCGACTGGCGCTTACTTAGTTCACAATTTCGCGAGTAAGGGTCGCTACCTGCTTCGCATTGAAGCTTTTTCCGGACAGGGCGGACCCGACTACGGGTATCAAATCAGAATTTCTCCCGGCGAGGTCCCTCAGACGTCGGAGCCGGTCGACCCATCCTGGCAGGAGCGCGACTTCAATCGCCACTTGACGGCCAACCGGCTCAACGAACTCGAGGAGCGGGGCGGCAAACCGCTCAACCAGAAGAGCATCGAAACCTATGGCATGAAATCTACGTTGCAGCTCCCCGCGACCGTCGAGGGTGGCCTGACGCGGCCGGGCGAAGCGCAGAGTACCAAGTTTCATCTGAGCGGCCCGCAGGATCTAGCGATCGAAGTAGAGACACCCGCGGATACAACGCCTTTGTTCAATCCGATTGTGCGGCTGCTGGATGCGCATGGCCAGGAGGTCGCGACGAACATCTTCGCGAGTCACGATCGCTGCACGAACGAGATGTCGAAGACGATACAGGCGAAGACTGTGATTCCTTTGCGGAATGCCGGTGATTACACGATCGAAATACGCGACACTACGCCAGACCACTCGTCTCCCGGCTTTCGATACCGCGTCCAGATTCGTCCTGAAGTGCCCCACGTTGGGCAAGTCAAAATCAGCGACGACCAGATCAACCTCTCGCCGGGCTTGACGAAAACGGTGAGGGTGATGTTCGATCGGGAAGAGGGCTATGAAGGCGCGATCGCAGTCATGGCCGAGTCGTTACCGCCAGGCGTGCAAGCCGTCACCGGAGCGGATTTCGAACCGGACGTCGATCCGCCGAATTTTGAAAGTAAGAAAGAGCGTTATACCCCGCGCACCGACCGTGCCGTCGTGATTTTTACCGCTGCCGCGGATGCAGCCAACACCGCAATTCCCCAGGTTGTCCGGCTTGTCGTTCGTCCTGTTATGGACGGCAAACTGGGCGAGATTATTGGCTCCAAACAAATACCGATCACGGTTCTGGCTAAACATTGAAATCATCGAAAATTCTTCTAGCAGCCGGTCTCTTCGCGGAAGCGTTGTGGGCTGAGCCCAAACTTGTTTCTCTGAAAATCGCGCCCTCCGAAGCGGCCATCACCTTCGCGGGCGAAACACAACAATTTGTTGCCATCGCAGCTTATTCGGACGGTACAGAACGCGACGTGACGGAGGAAGTAAACTGGCGGGTTTCTGATCCTGCGCTCGCGAAATTCGGTAACGTCGCGCGTCTCTCCGCATTGAGTGACGGCTCGGTAGTGATAACGGCAACGCTGAAGACGCCCGTCGCGTCGAGTCAGGCTCGGGTGCATATCCAGGGCTCGCAGGTCCCACAACCGTTCAGCTTTCCGCGAGAGATTGGCTCTATTCTCACCAAGCGCGGATGTAATCAAGCTGCCTGTCATGGCAGCGTTAAGGGACGCGGCGGGTTCAAGCTCTCGGCGAACGCGCTTTACCCTAAGGACGATTACGATTGGATTACGAAGGGCGGCACGTACCAGGTCCTCACCACCGAAGTGAAAGGCGAGCGCATTCCGCGCGTCGACGTCAAGAGTCCCGAGGCCAGCCTGCTGCTGGCGAAGCCGACGATGAGCGTACCGCATGGCGGCGGCAAGCGACTGGAGAAGGACTCCGAGGATTACCGCACGATTCTGGCGTGGGTTAAGAGCGGCGCGCCGTACGGCGCTGAGACGGGTCCCAAGGAACCGAAGCTGTTACGGCTCGAAGCTTTCCCGTCGATGGCTGTAATGCCGATGGAAGGGCGGCGCCGGCTGTTGGTGAAGGCTTACTTCAGCGACGGGCACACCGAAGACTTCACGCATCAGGTGCTCTACTCAATGAACAACGGGGACGTTGCCAGTGTTTCGGCGGATGGTGTTTTAAGCGCCAAGGCGCTGGGCGAGACGGCCGTCCTGATACGGGGTGCCGGGCAGGTTTCGAGCGCTGGTGTGGGGGTCATCGGTCCATCGATCCCTGATTATCCGAATGTGCCGCGAGCGAACTTTATCGATGATGCAGTATTTAAGAAACTCCACGATTTTCACATCTTGCCCTCGGCGCTTGCGAGTGATGGCGCGTTCCTTCGCCGCGTTTGTCTCGATTTGACTGGTGTTCTGCCTCCTCCAGGGCGGACGCGGGAGTTCCTGGCGAGCAAGGATCCGCAGAAGCGGGAAAAGGTGGTCGACGCATTACTGGGCTCGCCTGAATTCGTCGATTACTGGACTTTTCGCTTTAGCGACATCTTCCGGGTGGCCATTTTTGCCAATGGACTGACACCCAAGTGGAGCCAGGAGTATTGGGAGTGGATTCGGGACGCAATCGAGAGAAACCGGCCTTACGACGAGGTCGCCCGCGAGCGAATTGCGGCGGACGGATACGATCCTGCCTCGCGCCACTTCATCCCGTATAACCGAATCGGGCCGCCGTCGGACACGATGGCCGAAGAGGTCCGGGTATTCTTCGGACGACGCCTTGATTGTGCACAGTGCCACAACCATCCGTACGAGAACTGGAGCCAAGATCAATTTTGGGGGATGACCGCGTTCTTCGGGCGGCTCTTCAAGATGGGACCCGTGGTGTTCGACCATCCAACCAACATGGATCTGAGTTCCAAAGACGTGGCGGGTAAGATTGAAGTGCTTCATCCTCGGACGAAAGTGCCGGTGAAACCCGCATTGCTCGACGGCTCCCGCCTGGACCTTGCTCCGGATGCAAATCCGCGCCGGGAACTGGCGAAGTGGATGACGGCACAACCCTATTTCGCAGAAGCAGCCGTGAATCGCATCTGGGGTCAGTTCTTCGGCCGCGGAATCGTGGATCCGGTCGACGACTTTCGTTCCACCAATCCCCCCACGCACCCGGCTCTACTTGCCGCGCTGGCTGAAGATTTCCGCGTTAACCACTACAACTTGCGGCATCTGATGAGGACGATCGTGCTTTCGCGGACGTATCAACTTTCGAACGCCGCGAATGACTCCAACCGCGGCGACCTGATTAACTACTCACACTCGCTGCCTCGCGCGTTGGACGCGGAAGTCCTACTGGACGCGCTGGTCGATGTAACGGGCGTTCAGGAGACGTATTCGACGGCAGTGACGGAGGATGGATCGGTCGGTCAGGCACCGGCCAGAACGCGCGCAATTAACCTAAAAGATCCGGATATGTATTTCTCGCGGTTCCTCGAATTGTATGGACGGCCGAGCCGCGGCGCGATCCCGGAGAGGAGCGGGCACCCAAATCTCAGCCAGGCTTTGCACATGCTGGCCGGAGCCACTTATGTCGACAGGCTGAGTTCGAAAGACAGCCGTCTGTCGCACCTGCTGGCTTCGGGGGCGACAGATTCAAAGGTTTTTGAAGAGTTCTATCTGGCAGCATTGGGGCGCTTTCCGTCGGCGGAAGAGACGGCTGCACTTGAGCAGGTTCTCGCCAAGCGCAATAACCGGGAAACCGGGCTTCGAGAATTTGTGTGGGCCATCATCAGCTCCCGCGAATTCGCTGAAAATCACTGAGCACTTTAAGAGGAGAAAACAATGGCTAAACACTTTACTTCCCGCCGCGATTTCCTGAACGCCGGCTCACTTGGATTCCTGGGGCTCACCTTGAGCGACTATCTCCGGGCAGCCTCGGTGGAGACTCCGGTGGGTGCGAAGGCGAATTCGGTGATCCTCTTCTGGCTCGAGGGTGGACCGAGTCACATCGACACCTGGGATCCGAAGCCCAACAGCAACTTCAAGCCGATCTCCACCAACGTGCCGGGTATACAGGTTTCGGAGCTGCTGCCGAAGCTTGCGCAGAGGATGGATAAGCTCGCGCTGGTGCGCTCGATGCATACGCGAGGCATCGATCATCCGCAGGCTACGCACTACGCCATCACGGGCCACGAAATCAATCCGGCGATGCAATTCCCGAGTTTCGGTTCGATCATCACTAAGGAACTCGGTCCTCGCAACGCAGTACCGGCGCATGTTCTGGTGCCGAAGTGGGACAAGGGACGCCAATACGAAGACTACTTCCGCGCTGCGTTCCTTGGGGGCGATTACGATCCCATGTGCATTCCCGATCCGAGCCGGCCAAACTTCGACGTCACCGATTTGAGTCTTCCTAAGACCGTTTCGCAGGCGGCTGTGGAAAGCCGCTCAGCATTCCTGAATGTGGTGGATCATCAGTATCGGGCGCTGAATGAAACCGCCGATCATGCGAACGTGGATTCTTTCACCGCGCAAGCCTGGAAAATGCTACTGACCCCGGCTGTCCGCGAGGCGTTCGATCTTTCCAAGGAGTCGGACAAGACGAAGGATAAATACGGCAGAGACGCCGTAGGGCAATCGGCGCTGCTGGCAAGACGCCTGGTGGAGGCCGGCAGCCGGTTCGTCACAGCCGCCGGATACCACGCCAACTCGTGGGACACGCACAGCGATAACGACAAGACGCACCGAGACAAATTGACGCCGCCGCTCGATCGCACGCTCACAGCGCTGATCGACGATCTGGACGAGCGAGGTTTACTGGCTACCACGCTGGTGATCGCCATGGGCGAATTCGGACGGACGCCGGTCATTAATCCTAATCTGGGACGCGATCACTGGCCCAACTGCTGGTCGCTGGCTCTGGCGGGCGCGGGGATCAAAACCGGACAGGTAGTGGGAGTCAGCGATGAAAAGGGCGCCAACGTGGCAGACCGCGTGGTCTCGATGGGCGATATCTACGCGACGATTTACAAAACGCTTGGAATTGACTGGACCAAGGAATACATAAGTCCAATCGGGCGGCCGCTCAAGATTGCCAATTCGCTGGACGATCGAACGGGAGAACCCGTCAAGGAATTGCTCGCGTAGCACGGTTTGGATTCAGATCGCATACCGCCATCCAGAGGGAGAGCGGCGACGCAGATATACTCGCGCCGCCTCTTCGTGGAGAATTCCGGAAGCAACCACCGGGTAGGTTGTGGCGCCAGCGAACCCTCGGCAGTTAAGATGCAATTCATGTTCCTACTTTATTCGGCATTCTTTGTGGCGGCGGGACTAGCCCAAGCCGCAGATCCACCACAGCTCCAATTCGATATCAAGTGGGTGAATCCACCGAAGCAAGCCCTCCCTCGCGGGATCTCTCATAAGACTCTGATGAGCAAGGCTATGGGCGTCGAAGTCGGGTATCACATTTATCTGCCGCCCACCTACGAAAGCTCCTCGGAGCGTTTCCCCGTACTTTATTGGCTGCATGGAGCGGGTAGCGACGAGAATGCCGGCTTGCCGATCGCAGAGATGTTCGACAAGGCAATCCGTCAAGGACAGATGGCGCCCACAATCATGGTTATTCCCAACGGGGGCAAGCGCAGCGAATACCGCGATTGGGAACCGCAAAAAGTGCTTCCGGAGACCTTCATCATCCGTGAACTGATTCCCTACATCGACGCCAATTACCGGACGATCAAGGACCGGCGCGGCCGCTGGGTGGAGGGCATGTCGATGGGCGGCAACGGATCGCTTAAGTTCGCCTTAAAGTTCCCTGACCTATTCAGTTCCGTGGTTGCCTACGCCGGGTCCTATGAACCTCTGCCAAAGGATGGCTTTCTGTATCCCGGGGTGGCTCCCGAATTCCGCGTCTGGCTCCAAACGCTGGCCCAATGGTACACTCCGGATCACGATCCGTTCGCACTCGCTAAGTTCAACCGCTATCGCCTGAATGGCCTGCGCATCAGACTTGTGGCCGGCACGATGGATGTCGCCCTGAAAGACTCCGAAGCCTTGCACAAATATTTCCAGGAAATCGGCATTGTGCACGAATACGTCCTCTATCTGGGGATTGCACATAACCAAACGGCCTACTACGCACGGGGTGGCGTGGAAGGCTTCCGCTTCCACCTGCCAGCTTTGCAATCAACAACGAAGTGACGATCAGGGTTTAGCTTTTAAGCCAGCGGTCGAACCAGGCGAAGGCTTCGCCTTGCATTTCGCGGTCGAATTTGTGTGGGCCGTCGAAGAAGCTGGCGCGGTAGTGATCGGGAACGCCTGCCTTACCATAGACTTGCTTTAAGATCTGGTCGGCGCGAGTCATTTCGGTCATGGTGAAGAGCTGGTCTTCGCGATTATTCAAGACCAGCACCGGGTTGGGAGCCGCAAGTCCGAGGATTTCGGGGTAATCGAGATCTCGCGGCAAGCCGGGGACATAGAGCATCCAGGTGTGGGTATAAGACTTGTTGAGCAGATAATCCCGCCAGGTGGTCATCATACCGACGCAGCAGGCGCATCGGATGCGTTCATCTGAGCCGGAGAGCATCACAGTGCGCAAGCCGCCGCCCGAAAGGCCGGCGCAGCCAAGGCGGGTGGGATCGACGTCCGGGCGAGAGGCAAGGTAATCGAGCGCACGGCGATCGTCAAACACAAAAACGCCTGGCCAAGTCATACCCGCGCTGAACAGGCTTTTGGCAACAATGTGTTCGTGATTAGCGGCGAACTGGTTGTAGCGTTCAATCTCCTCCTCGGACTCCGGGTTGGACTCCACCATATTGTTCCGGATGGCCGCAGGCAGATCGGCAAGGCGCATCCGGCGGCTGCCAAAGGTGAAGACGTCGGGGACCAGCACCACGTAGCCGCGGCGAGCCAGTTCGTTGGCCCAAGCCACACCACCGTAGTAACGATCCTGATGCCGTAGGATAGCGGGATGCGGGTCCTTCGACATGCGAGTGATTTTTCGGAGGCCGAAGTACTTATTACCGCCATGGTCATGGAGGGCGACGACACCGGGCAGCTTTCCGCGCGAGCCGGCGGGTTTGAGTAGCAGCGCTTCGGTGGCCGGCCCATAGGGTAGCTGCCATTGCAGATGCTCGATAGAGAGGCCGTCAAAGTCCAACTGATGTTGCGGCAAAGCTACAGGTGTAATAGCGCCACCGGGGGACATTAACAGATCGAGAAAGCGCGCCCGCGCCATGGCGCGCCATGCGTCCACGTTTTCAAACATGGGCTGCCGGTAAGACAGGCGAGGAACTTCGGGCAGCGATTCAGCGGCCCAATGGCCGTAAGCACCGAGCATATTGGGAGTCATTCGAAGATTTTAGCGCCGGTCGCTCATAGTACGGTAGCGGAATTACGGCTGGACGCCGGAATTCGAATCAGATTGTTCAGGCAGGGCTAACAGGGCTGACGACGATCGTCAGGCGCCAAGTCCATCTGCGTTGACCTCGCCTGGATAATCGGCGACACTCAGTTGTTGGGATTCCACACGAAATTCTCAGATGAGAGGCTTTATGCGCTTAGTTTTTCCCGCCGTCATTATCAGCATCGCCATACCGGTCTTCGCCGGTGACCACGTAAAGACCGCGAGCGGCATCCTCGAATCCACCGCGGCACCCCAGGATGGCGTGCGGATCTTCAAGGGCATCCCGTTTGCCCAGCCTCCTGTCGGTGACCTACGGTGGCGGGAGCCGCAGCCCGTCAAAAACTGGACCGGTACCAGAAACGCCGACCAGTTCGGTCCCACGTGTATGCAGCACACTTCGGCGGGCTCCGACTATTGGTTCCGTAGCAGCGGCATGAGTGAGGATTGCCTCTACCTCAACGTCTGGACCCCCGCCAAATCGGGTAGTGAAAGACTCCCGGTTCTGGTTTATATTTTTGGCGGCGGCTTCCAGAACGGCGACGGCTCAGAGCCGCGGTATGACGGCGAGAGCATGGCGCGCCACGGCATCGTCGCGGTCTCGATAAACTACCGCACCAACATCTTCGGCTTTTACGCCCATCCTGAGCTGACGAAGGAGTCCCCGCACCACGCCTCGGGAAATTACGGGCTGTTGGACCAGGTGGCCGCCCTGCAGTGGGTACAAAAAAACATCGCGGCATTCGGCGGCGACCCCAAACATGTCACCGTGGGGGGAGAGTCTGCTGGTTCGATCTCCGTCAGCGCACTCATGGGTTCACCGCTTTCCAGGAACCTAATGGCAGCCGCCATCGGTGAGAGCGGCGGCGCATTCGCCAGTCTGCCACCACGTCCTCTAGCCGAAGTCGAACAGAAAGGGGTCAAATTCGCGACTGCCGCGGGCGCGGATAGCGTTGCCGCCCTTCGCGCCATGAGTGCGGGGCAAATTCAGGACGCCGCGGCCAAAGCTCGAGGCATTCGCTTCAGCACGGCCATGGACGGCTACTTTCTTTCGAAGCCCTTGACGGAAATCTTCGAAGCGGGCGAGCAGGCGAAAGTTCCGCTGCTGGAGGGATCGAACACCCAGGAGCAGTCGGCGCGCTCCGTTCTAGGCACCGGCGACCCGACACCGGAGGCTCTCGCGAATGCCATCACAAAATTCTACGGGGATAAGGCCGGCCGGGTGCTGAAGGCCTATGCCGCAAGCAACACTGATGAGGTTTACGAAGCAGCCGACCACCTGGCCAGCGCGCGCTTCATCTCATATGGCACTTGGAAGTGGGCTGAACTCCAGATGAAAACAGGCGGCAAACCCGTCTACCGCTACCTGTACGCCCATCCTCGTCCAGCGTATCTCGGCATGCCAGGCGAACCCGCCCCCGCTGCACCGGTGGCCGTCGATACCGTTGCCCAACGCCCTCCGGCACCCCGAGGTGCGTCGCATTCCGCGGAGATCCAGTATGCCATGGGCAACCTAGGTATAGACAAGCGCTACACGTGGGAGCACGCCGACTTCGAGGTATCCAAAACAATGCAGGCCTACTTTGTGAACTTCATCAAAAATTTCGATCCAAACGGACCTGGCTTGCCTGAATGGCCGGCTTACCTCTCCAACAATAACTACCAGCGTATGCGCATCGACGTGAAGTCCCAAGCCGAGCCCGAAGGAGACCGCGACCGTTATCTCGCGCTGGAGGCGGCAACGACAGAGCAATAGACAGGGAACGCCGCTATAGTTCCTAAGAGCAAATTGCTGGCTTCGGGCCGTCAGCGTATTGGGACACTGGCGGACTAGCCATCCGGGCGGCGCGATTTTACCTGGTGGACCGATGAAGTGTTCGGGTCAAACACAAAACAGCGGCAATCCAGGAGAGCGCGCTCAAGGCGGCCATGAGTTTCTGCTCGATGGTCCCGCGATAATGAAGCTCGATGTGTGTCGCTGCCGCAGGCGCCGGATGCAGCACGATAAAACCCAGCCGGTCCTGCGAAAGATTGAGATGGCGACCGTCTTGCTTCGCCTGCCAACCGGCATCGTTACTCACCTGGATGTCGACGAGGTTGTTTTGAGGCACGGGACCGCTTACCTGGAGAGTATCCACGTCTAGCCACCGCGCTCGCAACGCGGACCGCGTGAGATCTTCTATCGCCGCAACATAACGCGACAGGGCCTGTGGATGCCTCATGACATCAATGTCGGGCAATTCGTCGGGGCGCATCAGGTGCGCGAGAGAGTTGAAGGGCAGAGCGTAGACGGTGTCATCCTCCAGATGGAAGACCGGGGAGAGGTTCGCCGTTATCCGTTCCGGGCGCTGGAAATCACGATAGAATTCTCTGGATTTGGGACCGTGGATGACCACGTACTGCGCCCCGAGGGCTTTGAGTTCCAGCAGGGTTTCCTCGACTTCGTGTCCCTGCCACGGACCCTGGCCCACGCGGATGTGATAGGCGACGTCGACTGGAACGCGATTTGTCAGTCCAGTCTCGAACCCGCCTCCAATCTGTGGGATGTCGAACCAAGAATCGAGACGATAGCGCAAGCCTCCGGTGGCAAAAACTCGTCCGGCAGGCGGATGTTGCGCGATCCAGCGCGCGATCTGATACTCCACCGTGTTCTCCGGCGGCGACGGAGCCCAGGCATCCCAGCCTTGGGTCAGGTAGGCCCACAATTGCGGCGCGCTCACCAACAACATTACGCCCATTGCGCCCTTGGCACACAATCGGATGGTGGGGTCGGAACTGCGTAGAGTGAGCCGGAAGGCCTCTACCAGAGCGAGCGCGAGGAAGAGTTCGAACTCGATCGCGTAACGATGCGATTCCGGTACAGTGTCCGTGCCGAAGAGATAAAAGACCGTCGCGATCCAGCCGAACGCAAATGCACACAGAGTGACGAAGCAGAAATAGAACGAGCCGCGCAGGAACCGGAACAGCAAGCGGATCACGGCAATTCCGGCGGCCAAGGCAACCAGCGACAAGGCTTGTCTCGCGTGCATCTGGTAACCGAAGGAATCGACCGGCCAATTGGACACGATGTTCATCACGAAACTGGGCGTCAGCCAGAAACATGCCAGAAGATATGCAATGCCCGAGGCCATGGAGGCACGTTCGAGCCGAACGCCGGGCTCTCCCCACGCCGCGAGCAGCAGCAGAAGGCAAGAGATCGCGAGGGCCAGCGCGGCGACCCAATTCATCAACGGAATCGCGGCCAGTGGAATGGCCGCGGCCAGAATCAGGGGATATCCGCGGCCTTGAATCGCCCTCCAGACAGCCATTAGCGCGAGCGGCAGTATCGTCAGGCCGCTGTTGTGCGGGCCCTCACCATACTTCGCCAGCACCTTGACGCGCCAGGAGAGTTGCGCGATACCGCGATCTTTCTCTACCGCTGGAAAGAGCGCATAAGAAGGCGACACCAAGCTATACGCGATCGCCATCGCGAACGACCAGCGGCGATCTTTCGTGAAGTACAACGCGAAGAGGAACAGAGTTACGGGGCCAAGACAAGTCATCAGACTGACGACGGTGCGGAAAATCCGGTCGGGTGAAACGCCGGGCAAAAGGCGCATGAACAGCGCCGACAGATAGGGCACACCGGGAACATACATGAACTGGGTCGGGAGACCGCAGTAAGGAAAGGGATTCCAGCCCCACGGGTTGGGATGCTGCGAAATAAAGCGCGCCATCCCGACGTAGCCGCTCTCGATCGATTCACGAAACGGCAGTTCTCCGGCCATAAACAGCGGGGCATTCAGCAAGACATTGAACAGGAAGATAGCCGACGCCATTAGCGGCGTCACATACCTAGTCACGCGCGCGCCCTTTCCCGGATCCCCCATGCGCCCAGGCCTAGAATCGCAAGCACGGAGAGGCCGGACAACAAACGCCCCAGCTGATTTTCGAGCGGCGTCATGAAACGGAGCTGAATTTCCTGGGTTCCCGGAGGCGGGTCGATCACCATGAAGCCCATGGCGTCCTTCCGAATCGCGAGGGCCTTGCCGCCGGACCACGCGTGCCAGGCTGGATCGTAGCTCTCCTGGAGCAGGACCGATTGACCCGGCGCAACAGCCGCGTTCAATTTCATGGCGTCCGTGCCCTGCCACGCAAGAGTCATCAGTGAATCCGGACCCTTCTCGATCACGTTTGCGTAGGCCTGCAAATATTCCACATCGTCATTGGCACGCGGCTTATGCAGCGCATTGAGCTTTTCTGTGTCGACAATCCGCGCGCGGACGGAATAGCGCCGGGGGATGCGGAAGATCCGGTTTCCTTCGTGGTCATCGAAAATGGCCGCGAGGACGCCATCATACTTATGCGGATGCTCGGTATCTTTAAACATCTCCTGAGAGTTTTTGTCCGAGACATACGTCGCATCAACACCCAGGCATTGCATCCAAAGAATGGATGCTTCGGGCTTGGGCGACAGATTGATCTCCCACTGGGCTTGATCGGTAATCCCGTTGACCATGCCCTGATCGGACCCTCCACCCAACTGGGGCAAATCGTGCCACGCATCGAACCAGAACCGCACTGATCCGGAGGGCATAGTCCGCGAGTCCGGCATGTTTCTCCAGATCCAGTCCGAGACCTTATATTCGATGCGGTCCTGATAATCGGGCCACACGGGAAACATGTCCCAGGCGTGGCGCACATAACCGACAGTGGTGGCAAAGGAAAAGAGCACGATGATACCGGCTAGCCAGCGCAGTCCAGTGCGAGGCCGGTTCCACATCCACCGCAGAATCGTTGCGCCGAGAAGGATGTAGACGAGGTCGAGTTCAGGGGCCAGGCGCAAGGGCTCGCCGGAAATTCGAAAATTGAAGTAGTAATTGCCTAATACGTTCAAGGAAAAAAAGATTGCGCAGCCAGCGGTGAAAACAGCCCAAGTTCGGTTCGGCTTACCGCGCGTCAATCTGTCGGAACCTATGGCGAAGGCGATCGCCACAGCCACCGCGACCCAGATGGACCACGTGGTCCCGTGCTCCGAAACAAACTTGAGGTTCTCCGCCGTGACTCTGAAATAGCTGGGTACCAGCCAGAACGCTGTCAAGCCATAGGTGAGCACGGGGATGGCGATAGCCGGGATTCTGATTTGCGGGTCTTGCCGCGTGATCCAGAAGCTCCAGACGAGGATGGGATAGAAGACAAGAAGCGCAATCGCGCCGTAAAAATTATTGGACACGACGGCGGCACAAAATATCGCTGACAGGGCGATTGCGGCCGGTCTCCTCGCGTCGAAGGCCAACCACGCGAACGCGAGAGCGATCGGGATCAGGGCTAGAGCGGTCATGTGCGGACCTTCGCCGTACTTCGCCAACACGCCGAGCCGGGCGGGCAGCAATTGCCACGCGTCGAGGCGCATGTTGGTGAGGAATATAAAGGAAGGCGACATCAGGGCGCTGGCCATGGCGGAAAGCCAAGCCGTTCCGCGCGAACGGGTGGCCACGCGCACCAGCAGATACACTCCCGCGATTCCGAGACAGTAAAAAAGCGAGACGTAGATGTGGTAGCCGCGCACAGGTAAACGGCCGGTGGCCATCGAGAGTAAGGCCGTGCCGTAACGTAAGGCCGGCGGATAGATGTAATCGAAGCGCGTTCCGGCGTACCACAAGGGCTGCCATTGGGGATGCGGCCAATGCTCGATCAGAAACCGTGCGTCAGCGATGAACGAGCTTTCGATGGAGTCCCATTTGTCGAGGTAAGCAGCTTTAAAGAGCGGACGGATCAGCGCCGCCGCGATCAGGAAGATCAAACAGAAGTCCAGGAGGATTTCCCCCCGGCGCGAGAGCCTCAGTCTCAAATCAGTGCGCCTATCGTTGAGATACCCTCGAAGCCAAAGAAGTCGGCATCAGCGTAGTCTATCACCGCGGGAGTTAAATCGGCGGCTTGACGTCGTGGTATTCGTAGCGCGTGGCGGTATGCGACTTGGTTCCGCGTGACGTAGACTCGGTGTCGGTTTCCTGGCGCAGCAACAACCCGGTCCCCTTGGAGACCCAGATCTGTGAATCCGACCTGGCACGAGTCGTATCATTGTGGGTGTTAAACACCGCTGCTATCTCGCCATTCACGGGCTCATCTTTGAGGTAACGACAGGTCGGGCGGCTGCTCTGGATGTTTTTTTGTTGCTGCGAAAGTATATCCTGCGGCGAAAGAGGACTAACGGTCCACTTGCCGTCTAGCTTGACGTAAATGGAGCTAGCCGTATAGATCGTTTCCGAAGTTCGCGGTTTGCCATTCATTTCCGTTGTCATGTAGAGATGAACGGGGATCTTGCCAACCTTGAGCAAAGCGTCCGAGACCAATTTACAATTGCCCTGAGCAGCCAAAGGATGTGCGCCGATCGACAGACCCGCAATCAAGAGGCATAACAACTCTTTACGTATCACCATAATGTTCACACTAGCGACTTGACGCTGAAAGATTCGAAGCGCGTCGACATGTGACTCTTGCAGTCACAAGAACCATCTTACGCAGAAAGTTTGTGCCACAAGAAATCGCCGCCACTCAGGCTCGCAAACCGTTTTGCGCTCCGCAGCAGCAACCGAGGCCTCTTCGGCCGGCGAAGGGACGCGGATGGGGATCATAAACCGGACGCTAAAGGGCAGCCCGGAGTGCGCCGGCGAGGATCTCTTCAATGTCGCCGAAACGCTCGGCGTAGTCATCCAGGCTGCGGCGGATGACCTCATGAGCATCGCTACGGTCATAGACATCGGCAATTTCGCAAGTGGGGGCTTCCGAATCCGGCGGCTGCTTATAAGTTAGAAAGTAATGGCGCAGACGGTCCAAAACGGGAGCGGGTACTTGCAGAATGCCGGTTAACGAGCCGTAAGTAGCGTCATTTTTCAAAACCGCGACAATTTTGTCGTCCGCTTCGTCGTGGTCCACCATGCGGAAGCCTCCGATGGGGATGCACTCGACGATGAGATTTCCGTGGTGAATCTGGCGATCCGTAAGGATGCAGATGTCAAGTGGATCTCCGTCACCTTCCAATTTGCGCCCAACGTTTTGGGAAGAATATTCGGCGACTCGCGCGGCGCAGAGGGTCTGAGGAACAAAGCCATAAAGCGCTGGGCAGACGCTCGAATACTTTTGCGGACGATCCAGCTTCAAATAGCCGGTTATCTTGTCGATTTCGTATTTGGCCGTGTCGGACGGCACCACTTCGACAAAACATTCCAACAGTGCGGGCGCCTTATCGCCGGGCGAAACGCCATGCCACGGGTGGGGTTTGAAGAGAACGCCGAGCAGTTTCCAAATAGCATGATCCGTTTTGTTGGTCATCGGTCTCCGAAAGCGCCTATCTCGTGTTGATGTTAACACTGCCCAGAACTAACGCCTATCGCAGGTAAGCCGATCTTACAAATGTTAAATCCCACCGAGGTTGGCCATCGATTTCCATGGCGTCTACCTAGAATTAATCAGCATATGTTCGTACCCAATAGTAGACTTAATTTCTTGAGTCTTCAATTGTTATGATCTTAACAGAAGACGACATTTCAGGACCTGCACCGCTTTACGTTGATTGGGGATTTACGACATTGTCAATTCAAATATCGTGTGCCTGCATGTGGTTTGTTACGAGATTTTGAGATCTTCCGGGATTGAAAATGCAGCGGTTGTTCGCAAATCGAGTGTCGCCGGGATCAGGTGTTCCGGTGGGGCAACTTCGGGCTTTTCCGACCTCCAGCAGCACGAAGACTGAATTTTATGGGCTTTATCGCAGGCATACCCGGAATCGTAGCTCTCATCTACGCGCGAATGAGAGGGGTACCCGCGGCCTTCCTTGACGTTTATATCCCCGTTCTGCTGCTGCTGCCGGATTATTACCGATGGGTCCTACCGGCGCTGCCGGATCCGACTTTTGGCGAAGCAGCGATCATGCCGGTTGTATTTCTTTTCGTAATGCAGAATAAATGGCGCTTTTCTTTTACTGATTTTCTCATTCTGGGATATGCGGCCGCTATGGGGTACTCGGAAAATCTCAACGCGGGTTTCGCGGATGCCCAAAACCTGACTTTCGATATGTTAGGCACGGTCGTATTTCCTTACATGCTGGCCAAGGGGCTGATTGAACCGAAGAATCTGGGCGTGGCTTTCGCTAAGAGGTTCGTCATGATGCTCTTTTACATCTCGGTCATTTCTATTTACGAATTCCGCTTCGGAAGAACGCCGTGGCAGTTGCTGCTGGGCGGATTTTTTCCCGGGCAAGGCGACGGTTGGGTGACGACATTCCGCTGGGGATTTGCGCGCATAGCGGGTCCCTATGGACATGCCATCCTCGCGGGTCTGATTCTCATTGTGGGTTACCGGCTCCAGAAGTGGTTGGATTGGTCGCAGGTCTGGGAGTCAAAGTCCCGGCGATTCCCTTCCCTTCCCGTTAGCAAGACTGCCGCGATCACTCTGGGGCTGGCCGGCGGCGTGATTATGACGATGGTTCGCGGTCCGTGGGTCGGCGGGATCATCGGCGCGGCGTTCACGTGGATCGGGCGCTCCAAGAATCGCAAAGGGGCGCTGGCTGTATTCCTTGGGAGCATGGTTGTGGTGGGGGTTCCGGTCGGAATTTCCGCGTATCGTTATGCATCCGTGGGGCGGGCTAACGCAAAGAGCGCTTCGCAAGAGACGGCTGCCTATCGAAAAGAGCTGCTTGACCAGTACATCAGCATAGCGGCGGAAAGAGCGATGTGGGGCTGGGGCACCAGCGGCTGGCCGAAGGTGCCAGGTATGCCCTCGATCGACAACTATTACCTTCTACTCGCTTTGATGCATGGCGTCGTATCGATGGTCTTCCTGCTTTTCACGTTGCTTTATATGACCGTTCGATTGATCGTGAGGGGCATGACCAGGCCACCTCCGGTTGCGCCAGGAGCGTCGCTCGCGTTCACGCTCGCCGGCATACATGTGGCCATCATGATCACGATTGCGACGGTGTTCATGGGCGGCCAAGTGGTTGCCATCTGGGCGCTCATGACGGGCTGGTCAGAAGGCTATCTACTCGCGGATGGTAGTTCTTCAGGCGCACCGACGGTGGTTAAGAAAAAGGCGACGACACGCGTCGGTGCTTACGCTTTTCAAAGAGTGGTGGCATGAGGACTCGACGACGCAGGGAGGCCGCATAGTGAAACGCGATGCCATCATTCTCGCAGCGATATTGGCGTTTTCGGGCGTCTATTTTCTGGCGCGTTCCAATAGCCAGCCAACCGTCACAGTAACAAATGCGGTGACCGTTACGCAGGTCCAGAGAATGGGCGTCAACCTGGGTACCTGGAGTTCATGGGGCTCGGAACAACTGTCGGCAAATATACTCAAGAATCCCGGGTTCGAAGGCAACATCGATCGAGCGATCGTCATAGTCAAACACGCAACACCCGGGAGGTTTACCGATGACCAGAACTGGCTGGGGCGTCCCAACGGGTTCTGGATCGGAGCGCATTACGACGTCCGCAGCGGATCCCATGCCGGCGAGACCGGTGTGCTCGCGGATTCCAAGACAAGTGACGGCGCCGGCTATCCGGTCTACGCATCGCAAGATAGCATTCTGCTGTCACCGGGAGACGTGGTCGCGCTGACGCGCGCCGATACCATTGACTTGCCGTACAATTGGTGGTTCAACCAATCGGCCGGCGCCTCCTATGCGGCGGATGTGGCGCAAAAGCGTCCAGGTAGCCCCGGCGCACGATCCGTACGCCTGCGTTCGACGAACGCCGCGCTAGCGCAAGCGGACTCCTACATGGATGCCATTGGGGAGCGCGCAGGCAAATTGTTGCCGCTGAGGGGCGAATGGAAGCTTGCATTCTGGGCCAAACTGGACTCGGGACAGTCCGCGCTCCGGGTATCGCTAAAGCGTGAAGGCTCTCCGGCTTTCTTTACTGAGACGATTCCGTTGACGCGCTCGTGGCAACGTTTTGAATTCACCTTCAATCCTGACGACAGCGGCCCGGCAGGAACTCTGGATCTGCGCTTCGAAGTGCAAGGCGCCCCCGACGGCAGCGTCCTGTTAGATGATTCGGAACTGCGGCGCTTGAACGACGGTCCAGGGGCGTTTCGACAGGAGGTACGGGCTGTCCTCGATCAATTACATCCTGCTTACCTGAGGGATTGGGAGGGCCAACTCGGCGATAGTTTTGCCAACCGAATCGCGGAGCCACAGGCTCGTCAGACAACGCGGTATCGACCGGGTGACGCGAGCCAGGCCGACTACAGTTACGGGCTCGCGGAATTTCTCGAACTGTCGGCCCTAGTGAATGCGTCTCCCTGGATCGTGGTGCCGACCACGTTCTCCGACAGCGAGTGCGGGCAACTAGGAGCGTACCTTAACGCGGGAGAGGGCAACTGGAACTTCCACGAGGTGCTTGTAGAATTCGGCAACGAGAATTGGAATATGTTGTTCCGGCCGGCAGGAATTCCCGAGCCAGTCGCGCATGGCCAAGCCGCCGACAGGTGTCTCGGCGCGATCCGGCGCGCGGCCGGCCCGCTGCCGCTCAGGACAGTGATTAATGCACAGCATGCGAATCCATCCTGGGCGATCCAATTTGCGACCGCAAGCAGTCAGTCCGATATCGTCGCGGTGGCGCCTTATTTCATGCCGTCGCTGAACACTGGAATTCCCACCGCACAAGCGCTTCCGCTGTTGTTCACGGGAGATGGCGGGGAACTGAGGTCGATCGCGACCGCGGCCTTGGAGCTACAGAAAGAGACGGGAGTGTACGAGGTGAATCTGACGACCGACGGCGGTTCGGCGACCGACGCGGAACGCATTCCGGTTACGTCAGGGGAAGCCTCAGCATCCGCGCTGGCAATTACGATGCTGGATGCGCTGGCAGCCGGAGTTCGCCGCCAGTGCAGCTACGTACTTGCAGGGTTCGACAACCAGAGCGCCGCGCCCAATGGCTTCGTCCGGCTTTTCGGCGTCACGCGCGACTTGGCGACAGCGCAGCACCTCCGGCCTACCGCACTGGGACTTTCCATGGTCAACGGCGCGATTCGCGGCGATTTGGTGAGGACGGAATCGAGCGATGCCGACATTCACAGTTATGGATTTCGCGATAACGGGCACTGGTCCTTAATTCTGGTTTCCAGCAGCGAAGCGGCCAAAAGTGTACGAGTGCGATTTCCCGAAAACGGGGCGCTCGCGTCGATGCTGTCCACGATGGTTCCCGATTCTGCTTACGCGACGAACGAGGATGGAGAGCATGTGCGAGTGAAAACGTCGGCGACCCGATATTCAGGACGCATCACGGACGTATGGATACCAGCATATGGGTTGGTTTCCATATCGGAGGACGCACGTTGATGAAGATTTTGTTTGTGGAGGATCATCTTGGCTGAAGTAATTCAGGAAAATCACGCAAAGACCGTACGAGACTCATTGTCGCGCAATCTGATTGCCGATATGGCCGCACGTATCGGGTACCTGCTCTCGCGTTTCTTCGTGCCTCCGTTCATCCTGGCGCATGTCGGGATGGAGGCGTACGGATTGTGGGCAACCGCTTTCATTGTGGTGTCCTACGTAGGGTTATCGACGATGGGAATCTCCAACGTGTACATTAAATACGTTGCGGAGTATTCGGCTCGCCGAGACTACAAGCGCGTCAACGAACTACTCTCCACCGGGCTTCTGATTACCGTCCCGGTGTGCTCTGTGATTTTCGGTTTACTGTGGATCTTCTGGCCTCTGGCAGTCAACTATCTGCACGTGGCACCCAGCCTGCAAGAGGATGCACGCGTGGTGGTGCTGTCGGTGGTCGCGATTTTCCTTGCCTCAATCAGTTTATCGGCGTTTCGCGACGTTCTGGCGGGAGTACAAAAGTCGGCTCTGATGCAGCTCGTCTGGGTGATCGGATATCTCACGGAGACTGCTCTCATTTTCTGGCTGGTTGGACATGGAAAAGGGATACGAGGACTCGCGGAGGCTTTTCTGATTCGAACGGCAATTGAGATTGGCCTCTCGGTTCTCCTGGCGTTCAAGCTGCTTCCCTGGCTGAGGGTCTCGGTCGGGGGCTTCTCGCGAGAAGCGATGCGAACCCTCTTCCACTTTGGAGGCGTGGTGCAGATTCAAAGCCTGCTGGCCATTGCTCTAAACTCCGTGGAACGGGCGATGGCGGCGCCCCTCATCGGGCTGGCGGCTACGGGACTGCTCGACATCGCGAACAAACTCCCGTCCATGGCGGCCTCTTTGCCGAGCGCCTTCGCGGGTTCGTTCGTGCCTGCGGCGTCCTATTTGCAGGGTGGGCTGGAGGGCTCGGAAGATCAGCGCGACGCGATCCGAAAGCTCTATTTGAAGGGCGCGCGCTACATGAATCTCACTTGCGCGTTTGTTTGCGGATTCATCGCGACAGTGCCTCAACCACTGCTCGACGTGTGGATGGGCAAACGGTATCCCGGTGCTGCGTTTCTCATGGTGATTTTCACTATACAGACACAAGTGCACCTGATGACGGGTCCCGGGACATCGATTCTCAAGGGCGTCGGCCGGCCGAAGGAGGAGTTCCATTATGCGCTGCCGAACGTTGCAGCCCTGTTGATCGCGGTTCCTTTCTTCCGGTTGATCATGGGCCAGTGGACGGCCGTGGGGATCGGGATGGCAGTAACGGTGGCGACGATTGCCTCCGCACTCTATTTCCTGAGGCACGCGAACCACATCCTTCATGTCCCAACATCGCAGTATTTCCGCGGGGTGGTTTGGCCAGGAATTGTACCTTATCTGGTCGGATTGATATTCACCTATCCCGTTCTGTTTTTGACGAGCCAGATGAGCCGCTGGAGCGCAGCCGGCGTGGTGATTGTGGCAGGTTTGGCCTACACGGCGCTCTTCGCATTTGTCACGATCCAATTCGTCATGGAGAGAGGCGAACGGCTATGGTTTAAGGCTGTGCTAGCGGAGAAACTGGGCCGCGTCTCCGAACGACGAGTAGCGGTCGCGCAAGCCGCTTCATGAACGTGCGGCCGATTAATCAAAAGTTTCGGCGAGCATTGAAGCAGCTCAAGCTACGTTTCGAGAGCTGAGCACAGGCGGTGGACGCTTCATCCAGATAGGCGCGTGAGCGCGAGCGCGGTAAGTCGTCGGATTGACGGCAGTCACGTATCGTAACCATGGCAACCGGTTGTGCGCCGTGACTGCTACAAACCTCCATACCGCTTTAACAATATCCGCAAGAACTACAGAGACGCGTTCACGATGATGTACGCGTTCGTGATCGCGGGCAGTGGAAGGCGGTTTCTTGGTGGGCCACGCTACTCGGATGTCCCTACGCAACCAGGGTTCCTGAGGACAGCGCCGTTTCGACCAACTCAAAATCTCTCGTTAGCGCATCGAGAATTGATTTTTCACGGCCGGAGCCAACACGTAATGCGCCTTCGAGTTCGGCGCAATGCTGGGCGAAGCGAAGCGCTCCGATCTGTGCGGCGCCACCCTTCAAACCGTGGGCAAGCTTCGATGCCGCGCTCTTGTCGTTCTTCTGTAGCGCTTCTTTCAAGAGCTCAAGCTTGGACCGGCTTTCCTCGCGAAAGAGTTCCAGCAATTCGGTGAGTAGGCTTTGGTCACCCGCCCGGATCATCTCCTCCAAATAGTCCGGAAGGCACCAGACTGCGGGTTCCGCGTCGGCGACCGTTTCGGGTTTAGGCTCCATTGAAAGTTTGTAGCGCTCGAACGCGGCTTTTATATCCGGAAGCTGCACTGGTTTGCTGAGGAAATCCCGCATGCCTGCATGCAGGCAGCGTTCGCGATCGGAACGCATGGCGTTCGCGGTCATCGCAATGATCCAAGGTCGCGGGTGCTGGGGGGAGTCCTGGAGAATCCTCCCGGTGGCTTCAAGGCCATCCATTTCCGGCATTTGCATGTCCATGAAAATGACGTCATACGGTTGCCGCCGCAAAGCTTCGATGGCTTCGAGACCATTACTCGCCACATCAGCGCGATAGCCAAGCTTCGACAGCAGGAGAATGGCGACCTTTTGGTTCACCATATTATCTTCAGCGATAAGGATCCGAGCTGGAATGCGATCTGCGAGCAACTCGCTGCCGGGAAGCACGTGCTGGGTTTCGACGCGAATCGGCTCCGCGGCGAATACCGCCAATAGCGAATCGTACAACAGGGAAGGCTTGATGGGTTTGGCGTGAAACACAATTTTTTTCTTACCCACCTTCGCAGTTTCGGAGATATTCTTCCTGCGTCCAACCGAATGCAATAAGACTAACGGGGTTCGCCGGCGGAACATGTCGCAAATGGCGGACGTAACGTCCGTGCGATCGGCATCCAAGATCACCAGGTCGTATTTGTTGCTCGCGGCGATCCACCGGTGAGCATCACACATGGTGGCGAATACTTCCGGCTTCATTCCCCAGGATTCCAAATGTTGCTTTAGAACTAATTGGTTCGCGCCGTCCTGGCCGATGACAAGAACGGTGCGGACGTCCAACGTGGAATGGTGGTTACTACTTCCATGCGGCGTTTCCGACTCCATCGCATCGGCCAAGATCGTGAAATGGAAGGTAGAGCCAACGCCAGGTGTGCTTTCAACCCACATTTCACCGCCGCTCAATCCGCAGAGCTGCTTGCTGATCGTCAGGCCTAGCCCTGTTCCTCCATAACGTCGCGTGGTGGACGCGTCCACCTGGCTGAAAGACTCGAAAATATGAGCGAGCTTATCGGCTTCTATTCCTATCCCCGAATCTTTCACGGAGAATTGAACACGATACCTGGAACTTTCTACCCGTGACGAAGTGACGGATATCAGAATGTTGCCCTTCTCGGTGAATTTTACTGCATTGCTCAACAAGTTAACCAGAATCTGGCGCAGACGGCCGACATCGCCCGTGATCATGGCCGGGCTGTTGGGATCCACCAGGTACGCGAGTTCCAAATTCTTACGGGAGGCTTGAGCAGCAACCAAGTCCATGGCCTGTTCGATGGAATCGCGCAAATCAAATGGAGCGCACTCGAGTTCCATGCGGCCGGATTCGATTTTCGAAAAATCAAGGATCTCGTCAATTATCGACAAAAGCGTCTCGCCACCGCTACGAATTACGTTGACATAATCCTGTTGTTCAGGACTCAGGGGAGAGTCCATCAAAATACTGGTCATTCCGATGACGCCATTAATAGGCGTTCGGATTTCGTGGCTCATATTGGCCAGGAATTCCGACTTCAGCTTTGCCGTCGCCTCAGCAGCCTCCTTGGCGCGCAGCATTTCCTCCTCGCTTTTCCTTCTCTCAGTGACATCGGCAAGGGTCCCTGATATGCCGGTTATGACGCCGGAGCCGTCAGACATGGCTTGAGCGAAAACCTCGGTCCACTTGAACGCCCCGTTTTGCGTAGCGACGCGCAACTCACTGCGAACGGATTCAGTCTCCGCCGTGAGCAGGGAGTGTAGCGCGCGAGACGCCAGAGCGCGATCGGCTGGATGAATGAACTCGCTCCATTGACGGCCCAGAGTCTCTTCGATCGGAATGCCCGTAATCTCCTTCCACGCCGGGTTGAGAAAAGTCCAGGAGCCCGCAAGGTTCAATTGAAAAATGACCTCCTTAATGCTTTCTACAACCGTCCGATATCGTTTTTCGCTGAGGCGGACCGCTTCTTCAGCGCGCCTCCGTTCGGTGGTGTCACGAACGACGGCCAAGCCTCCCATAATTTCGCCGGAAGCGTCGCGAAGGGGACTGCAATAGGCTTCGAAATAACCCCGCCGTCCAGTTTGCGGAACAACGTAGGGGCTGTCCTTCATAATTCCGCTGAGCCCTCTCAACACGTGCAGAAAACGAGCATCGTCGATGAGGAATGGAAACAGCTCAAAAACCGGACGTCCAACGACGTCACGTCGCACGAGGCCGGCGAATTGCTCCATTGCAGGATTCCATGCCGTTACCCGAAAATTGTGGTCGAAAGCGAAGATTCCATCCACGCTGCTGCGAATCAAAGTTTCGGAGAATTCTTTTTCCTGGATTAGCGCCCGCTCCGCTCGCTTCTGCTCGGTAATATCGCGCTGGACTGTAGCCAGGCAGAGGGGCTCGCCGGTTTCGCCGTCGCGAACCACGAACAGCGTGATGAGCACATCAATCGGGTCACCGGTCCTAAAATGACGGAGTTGTCCCTCACCTTCCCATTTGCCGGTTCGTTGCAGAGCCGGCATCGCGACATTTCGAACTTTCGCCCAGGTCTCTTTGGTGACGAAGTTCGGAATTCGCGTTTTTAGAACCTTATCGCAGCTGTCAAGGCCCGCGAGATTGAGTCCCGCCTGGTTGACATAGAACGCTTTGCCGTCAAGTGTCGACATGCCGATAAAGTCATCGCTATTTTCAACGAGAGCAACGAACTTCTGCTGTTCTTTTTGGGCAATGCGACGCTCAGTAATGTCGTATCCGATGGCCAGGAAGCCGTTTACGTCGCCAACATCATTTTTCAATGTGGTAATCGATAGCAGGACCGGAAACTGCGTGCCATCTTTGCGAACGTAGGTCCATTCGTCCCGGTCGCCCTGATTGCGGCGGGCTGCTGCTACACAAGTTTCAAAGCCGTCAAGTACGGATTCGCCGAATTTCTCCACAAGGTGACGCGACCGGCGACGGAGCTCGACGGGATCGTGGAACTGTGATAGATTCCGCCGTCCTACTACTTCTTCCGGCGAATATCCGAGCATGCGGCTCGCGGCATCGTTGAAAGTACGCACGGTGCCAGTCACGTCCGTAGCAATAATAATATAATTTGCGCCATCCAGGATGGCGCGCTGAAAGGCAACTGTCTCCCTCTGTTGTTTTAGCGATTTCTTCCAAACCGTGAGATCACGGATGTGAGCAGTATAAATCGGAATGCCCCGCTCGAGCATGGCGGTGACAGCAAGTTCAGCCGGGAAGGAGGTGCCGTCGCGCCGAACCGCGATAATCTCCGATCGTTCTCCGATCCGGAACTCGTTGGCCTGGAGATTCTCGGTGATGGTCGGAAGGATCATGCTCTTGAGCTGTTCGTTGACAAAATCGCCGCATTGGTAACCGAGAGCCTTAACTGCCGCTGGATTGGTGTCGAGGATCTGGCCGGCGAAATCGACGGTAAGAACGGAGTCCAATGTAGATTGCAAGATCGCGGACTTGCGCGCTTCGCTTTCGATGAGTTGCCGCTGATAGCGCAATTTCTCAGTGACATCGTCGGCTATGGCTACCATGTGCCGGACGAGGCCTGACACTTCGCGAACGGGGGAAAGGCGCAAATGGTTCCAAAACCAGGAACCATCCCGGCGATAGGTCCGGACCGTCATTTCGCATTCCTGTCCTTCGTCGAACGCAGAACGAATCACCAACATTGCGCCGGCATCGGTTTCAGGCCCCTCGAACAGCCGGAAGTCATTTCCAATCACGTCGTCCGATGGATATCCCGTGATGGCTTCGAAGGCTTTATTGCAATATATGATGGGCTTGTTCGGCAGTTGCAGGTCAGCGATAGCAACCGCGCTATTGATCGAAGAGAGAGATCGGTCGCGCAGGCGAAGGGCTTCCGCTGCGTGCCTACCTACTGTCCTGGCGCGAGACGCTTCGCTCAGGCTGGAGAACGAATGGAGGAAGGGCTGCAGTTCCTCCAGCAGAGCAGCAGGATATCTGTGATGTGCCCCGGCAATGGCAACAATCCCGATCAGTTTCTCCTGGAAGAAACAGGGGACTACAAGAAGATGCTTGACGCGCTCGCCTGGCAAGTGGGGATGGGTTGGATCGTTCCACAAAACGGAGTCGGTGCGAAAGAGTGCACCGGTATGCAAGGAGTTCCGGACAGCATCGGACAGGCGAATTGTGCGAGTGACAAAAACGCCCGCGGCGCTTTCCGGGGCACCAGGCGTAATGCCGAGAGTGTAAATCTGCTGTTTTTCATTAGTGGTTCGCACACTTCCCAGGAAAGCGTGGCTGCTGTGGGTAGCGACGGCCAATGCCTTGGTCAGTATGGAAAACACTTCATCGGAAGGTTGGCCGTCAATAAAGAGCGCTTGTGCATTCCGTACCTGATCGAGTAGATGAAGAATTGTTCCCGCTTGTGCTTGGTCTGTTACCGGATTGCCGTCGACGGTGGACCGCGGGCCGTAAAAGACCGCGGCAACCTCAAAACATCGGTGGATACTTTCCGGATTGATATCAGGCCGGAGTCGCGAATCTAGAACGCAGAGAACTCCGGGAGAACCATCGTCGAGTGCGAAGGGCGCGGCAACTATGCGTTCCACTGAGGAGCCGTCACTAAGGCGGCAAAGAACGGGCGGAATGACTGACTCGACCTCACCCTTTTGGGTGACGTGATCCCAGGCCGATCGAGTAGCCTCGGCTTGTTCCTGGCCACAACCCAGACATGCTTTGACAGCCAGTTCGTCATTCTCTACGACGGCGACAAATGTCGCGGGGCAGGTCAGAACTTTTGCGGCGAGTTCGACCAAACGGTCAAACGGGATCGTGGACGAAAGGACCGGTATAACGGCCGACAGGGATTGCGTGGCGGCATGTAGTGGCTCAGAACTTTTAACGATTGTCACTTCACCTCACAATCGGCAACAATTTCGGTTTCCAAATGCTTCTGCGGTTCAAGCAGCACCTGGCCAAGGTATCGCAGCAGCAGACGGCAATCGTACGTGGTAGATTCCATTGCCCTATAAAATGCATCACATGAATAAGCCTCCTCAGCGGATGGGTTGACCCCGTAAGCGGTCAATGTCTCGGTAACGAGTCCAGCTTTGCAGGACAAATAGACGCTACGCCAGTCCGCAGGCATCTGCTGAATTGTTTGTACGCTACGAGGCGGAACGCCTACCAGACTCAATTGACCACGGACGACAGGGAGCAGGCCAGGAACGAACTCGTGAGTAAAATGCTGCCACCTTGTAGAAGGAGGAGCCGAGCCGGTGAAAGTCGACCTGGAACACGTTTCAAAGGCGCGAGAGTCCTCGGAGGCGGGCAATCGAACGAACTCCGAAGACTTCATCGCAATGGCTGACAAAAAAAGACTCCGCGCAAACATCACTAAGAGAACCGGCAAGGTAAAGAAGTAGAAGAAGAGTGCAACCACTCGATCCGCGACGCCTCGCAAGAGAGGGGCAGTATACGCGGCTGAAAGGCTTCCGACCAGGAAGGATTCGGAAATCAAACAGGCCGTACCTAGCCTGGAGTTTACAAGACGATTTCTGTCAATAATTACGCCATCCAGCTCCAAGCCCTGTCCAATGTAAGTGCCCGGCGTAGTCATCGAGTTTACGACACAGGTGTCATCATCAATAATGCAGTTTTCGCTAATCACAGATCCGGGGCCAGCAACAACGCGGGCGCCGATGCGGCAGTTTGGACCGATGAACAGTGGGGAAACAAGCCGCGCCGTGGGGTGAATGGTCGCACCATGTCCTATACAAATCTCCTTATCAGCCTTGTTACCGTTGATCATCAGTCCCGGGACCTGATCCTTAAGCAAGAGATACTGACTCTGGAGAATTCCTTCAGGGGTCTGACAATTCACCCAATGTTCGATAGGCACTTGCCGGATTTCACCGGATGCCGAGAGTCCCAGGAGGTGGTCGCTGATGCCGGTAGCCGGAACGTTTGGAAAGAGCGAAGGCGCAGACTTGGCGTCGAAACACGCCCAACCTGACCATGAGAGTCGTTCCTGGTAGCGTCCGCAGAGTATGGCGCTCTCCGATGCTATTGCGACACTCAGATCTTGCAATACGGGTAACCCGTCGGAACTTGCCAACAACACTTTACCGTCAAAGCCAGCACAGATGTTACGCAAGACGCGCCATGAGTGCTCGATATTGGAGGCAAGATGATAAGTGAAGCGACAGCCCCACCGCGAGCCATCTCCAAAGTATTTCTCCACCTTTTCAGGAAGGTGAGTTAAGACAAACTCGAAGTCGCGGGGACCAGCGAGCGCCAGATACTCGACCACATGTTGGAGAAACGGGCGGTCACCAAACGGCAGCATTGCTCCCGGCTGGCATTCGTCCAGGCCGTGAAGAGCCGGGTTCAGACCGTTACAAATAATGACTGCTTTCATAAGAACACCTCTCTCTTTCTGCGACTAAGCTCCTTTAGCGACTATGCGTTCCCTAAGCACCCGGAACAAGAAGACCGCATTTCCTACGAAATACCGCCTCCACATACGCCGGGGCTCCTGAAGAAAGCGATAGGCCCATTCGAGGCCAACTTCCCGCAGCCAAACGGGCGCTCTCGGAATGCGTCCCGCGTAAAAGTCGAATAGTCCGCCCACTCCCATGGCAATGGGAACTCCAAGCCGGTTCAGATGGTTTCGAATCCACTGATCTTGCTTCGGAGCGCCGAAGGCAACCAGCATGATTTGGGCTCCGGAAGCAGCAATTTCCTCTACGATAGCCGGTTCCTCGTGCGCAGAAAAATACCCGTGCCGACTGCCACACACACGGAGATTGGGATGAAAACGTTCGATCCACCGGACGACATCATCCGAAACGCCGGGCTTTCCTCCCAATAAATAAACGCCGAGCTGTCGCTTCTCCAGCTCCGCGCACAGGCGCGGGAACAAATCCGTTCCGTTGACATTTTGACGGATATTGTTGTTGAGGATTTTACCCGCGAGCTTAATACCGATACCGTCTGCGAGCACCAATTCGGAATTGTTTAGCACGTCCAAGTAATTATCACGCCGGAATGAGATATTGACACAATCCGCATTGACGAAACACACCTGCGACGTTCCACAACCAGACCGCTTCCGCACCATGAAATCGACAGCTTCGTCCATAGTAAGGTTGTCGATCGGGATCCCTAAGAGAGAAATCCGGTCGGGAGCGGCCGATACCCCTCGGCCGTACAGGGCTGCGGGAATGGCACGAAGCATGATAGCGACGTCACCTAACAAGCTTCGATTGTCAACGTATTCGGAATCAGTCTCGGCTTCTGAAGAGTAGGCAATATTGGCTCGCTGACGGATCCACCACAGGCACACCAACCCCGGGCGAACGTTGTAACGGCGCCACGCGATGCGCTCGTGTGCTCCGACCGAATCCGGAGCGACAGGCCGCGGGCCGATGAGGGCGATGTCTCCTTTGAGCAGATTGATTAAAGCGGGGAGAGCTGCCAGAGGAGTACGGTCGAGACTCGATTCAAATCGAAAGGAGAGGTATTGGAAGGGAATTCCCCACCGGCCCAATCTCTCCGAGCGGCGTAATCCTCCTCCGTTGCGAATCGCTGTCCACTGGAGAATTGGAAATAGCGGGAAGGTCACAATCAACGCCGCGGCGGCTGCCAATACGTCGGCAAGCCGTTTACAAGCTTCGAGCAGGTTAAGCCAAACGGCGAAAATCAGTCCTTCAGAGAAGCGATGTTGTTTCCGGCGCAACAGTCCGGCCCTGGAGAAGCGTCCGTCCAACGTCTTGATAAGTTGGCGGCGCTCCGCCGGCGAAACAATCGAAGGTTCTCGGTTGGACGAGACTGACATCTCAATAAGCTCCACGCCCCAGCAGCACCGCAGGCACAGTCTTGAGAAGAAGTAAAATGTCAAACCAAAAGCTTTGGCTTTCGATGTATTCCACGTCTAACAACACCTGGCGATCAAATGGGATATCGCTACGCCCACTCACCTGCCAGATACACGTTAACCCCGGCTTCGCGTCGAGCCTTCGTCTATCGGACAGCTTATAAGCGGCCACTTCCCGGGGGACTGGAGGCCTCGGACCTACCAAGGACATCTGGCCATTCAAGACGCACCACAACTGGGGAAGTTCGTCGATACTGAGCTTGCGGATGATTCGGCCGATCCACGTGATCCGGGGGTCCTTCTTCATCTTGAAAGTTACGCCGGTGGCGTGATCATTCAAGGCCTGTAACTGGTCTTTCAGTTTCTCGGCATTGACTACCATCGAACGGAATTTGGGAAACGGGAATTCCCGCCCCCACTGACCGACTCGGGTTTGCCAGAAGAGCACAGGCCCGCGGTCCGTCAGTTTGATAGCGGCCGCGACTGCCGCGAAGAGGGGAGACAGACACAGCAGGCCGCACAAAGCTGCCAAGACATCCACCAACCTTTTGGCTAGCCGCGCGCCGTCTACTACTAATATCCAAAGAATACGTTTTACTATAAATCGCAATCTGGAGATTTTATTGTTCGTGCCGTCGTGAGAATAGCGTCCATAAAGCTCCTCAAGCAGTTCTCCGCGGTCATTCAGGGCGTGGCTGATCAACTGGCTATTATCCCTGGATGTGTTGGCAGCCGGATAACGCGGTGGGGCAGTAAGCAATAAGCTTTGCGGACGCTTCATAGACAAATGTGGATCCTTCGCGGTAGCAAGTTATTCTGTTAACCAAAGGCAATACTAAATAATCTAGTCTATTTTTCTCAGATGAGTGTATATTACTATACATACGAGGCGCGTTAAAGTATTCAACCGGGTATTTTGCAACATAGAATTTTGAGTCGCAAATGACTGAAATATCCAATCCATTTTCAATGACACCGTCCGACCCAATCGTAACTGACAACCAGGGACGTGTTCTGATCGTCGAAGATGAACGCCATATCGCGAGGTTCCTGGAGTATGTTCTGCGGAGAGAGGGTTATGATGTTGCCGTAGAGCACGACGCCGAGCGTGCCTTGGAGACGGCGCGCAGTTTTCGCCCGCGAGCATGGTTACTCGATATGGTGTTGCCAGGTATGTCGGGAACAGACCTGCTTCACATTTTGCGTCGAGAAGCGGGCGGCAAGGACCTGATCGTCATTATTCTGAGCGCTCATTGGTTCGGCCAAGATGCGGAGATGCTACGGGAAGCCGGCGCAAGCGCACAATGCGCGAAACCGATCGCTCCGACCACTCTAGTAAAGAAGTTGCATGATCTTGGTGTTTTCCCTGCCACCAAGCGTCAGGAGGAGGTTGCCTGATGATTGCGGAAACTCAATCCCCGACTGTACACGCATTAATCGCCACCCTCACTCGTATATTCAATCGGATTGGTCCGTTACAGGGTGTAGATATCGGCGTGCGGGACAGCAGAGGCAACTGTAAGCCGATTTTGCGGTGTACGGATGATTTGAGCTTTTTGCCCAACGCGGATCGTTTGATATTGCCACTCGATACGGGCGGTGATGACGGCTCCAGTGTGCAATTTGCGTTTTCCGGGGCATCGCCGGAGAGCAGAGCACTGGCGATCGAACTAGCGCGGTGCGTCCTCGATTCTGCAGCAGCCGGCCGTCGCGAAGAAGCACTGCTCGATGAACTCGGCGCGAACTGGGAGAATCTGGAAAACCTCTACGAACTCACTGCGGAGATTCAAGGCTCCCACAACACTGGTGAAATGTTCAAGCGGCTGCTCGCGAGGCTGGCGTCGGGCCATGCCGACCTGCGCGCAGGACTATTTGTCGAGGAAAACGGTCAGTTGATTCCAGTTGCCGCCCGAAATGCCACTCTGACGCCGCTCACGTGGAGGCAGGCGCCGGCGCTCTGCAAAATGGTGCATGCAAGGCGGGTGTCGCTAGTGGACCCCACGCTGAGTTTCGACGAGCACCAATTGAGTTGGAGCAAAGCACAAGCGGTAGCGATTGCCCCCGTCGCCACAAGGAACGCGATTCTAGGCTTCTTGATTATGTGGCGCGAAACGGAAACGCCCGCTTTCGATTCGTCACAGTTGCGGCTACTCGAGGCCATCGCGTATCAGACGGCGGTAACAATTGAGCGAGATCGTCTAATGCGTACCGTGCGTGAGAGCGAACGGCTTCAACGAGAATTGGAAATTGCCGGCTCGATTCACCAATTGCTGCTCGTCAGCAAGCCCCCCGAGGTCTCACCGCAACTCGAGGTCGCGGGTTTCAACCTGCCATCGCAGAAAGTCGATGGCGATTTCCACGATTACCTGACATTTCCGGACGGCACGCTGGATGTTCTGGTGGGCGACGTAATGGGTAAGGGTGTATCGGCAGCGCTGGTGGGCGCCGCGACAAAGAATAATTTCCTCAAAGCGGTGGCGCAACTATCGTTAAAAGCGCCAGGGGGAAAGCCGGACGCCTCGCAGATTGTAACGATTGCGGCATCGGGTATGTACGACAGCCTCGTTGCCCTGGAGCGCTTTGTCACAGTATGTTACAGCCGCTTTGACGTCCAGCGCCGCTTGCTGCAGTTCGTGGATTGCGGACATACCGGGATCATGCTGAATCGGAAGCGGACCGGCGAATTGCTCATTCTGCGAGGCGCGAGCCTTCCCATCGGCATCGACCGGAACGAGCACTACACTCAGATCGAACATTCTCTCTTACCGGGCGACAATTTCCTTCTTTATTCCGACGGGGTGACGGAGGCGCGCAATCCCGATGGCGAGCTTTTCGGAGAGGAACGCCTGTCCGACTGTCTCCAGAACTGGAGTTCGCTCGCGGCGGCGGAAGTGATTCAAAGGATTCGCTCAGAGGTGCTGCTTTTTGTTGGGACGGAGCCGCTCTCGGATGATTTCACGTGCGTGGTCGTGAAGATGACGTCGGCGCAGAATACGGTGCTAGCGGTTCAGTCCACTGAATTCGCCGCTGACCTTTCTCAGTTGGAAGGGGCTCGCAACTTCCTACGTGAGCAGGCGGCTGATCTCGGCCCTTCGTTGCTGGACGAAGAATCGCTCTCCGGACTGGAGCTATCTCTCAGTGAGATATTCACCAACTGCGTCCTGCACGGGCAGGCAGCCGACTCGATTCAGATTTCGTGCGAGAAGTTCAGCGATCGTTTCCGGGTGACGGCACGGTATCAAGGCCGCGGATTCGATATGTCCGAGGTTTCACTTCCGAGTTTCGACGGAACTCGCGACGGGGGCTTCGGTATCTACATCGTCTCGCGGTGCGCGGACGAGTTTCTTCACAGACAGTCAAAAGACGGCCAATGCGCTGTCAGTTTCGTTAAATATTTTCGAGGGAATCAATGACTATATCCGCCGATCAACAACAAAGTGCCGTTGTCGTAGCGACATCGGTCGAGGCGCTCGACGCAAGCAATGCCGGAGATTTCAAGTCCGCTGTCGCTAAGATGATCCAGCCTGGCGCACGGCTGGTTCTCGACATGAGCGGTATCCGATTTGTAGACAGTTCAGGACTGGGGGCGATTCTATCGTGCCTACGTCAACTTCACGATCAGGGAGGTGAGCTGAAATTGTGCAATCTGAATAAACCGGTCCGGGCGCTTTTCGAACTGGTGCGCATGCATCGCGTATTTGAAATTTTCAATACACGCGAAGAGGCTCTCCGTTCTTTCGCGATGTAGAACACGGTGAAACGGAAACGATTTGACATGGCACTCATCGCAGGCACTCCCATGGCATTTGCCAAATTCCAACTGTTGGCGCGAGTCAAGTTGCCAGAATGACGACACTTCGCTTAGGCTATCTGGTCAGCCGATATCCGGCTATCTCGCACACGTTCATCCTGCGCGAGGTGTTGGAATTGAGACGGCTTGGCATCTCGATCGATGTCGCATCGATCAACGACGTTGATCGTGAGGCGGACAAACTGACCGTCGAGGAGCAAGAGGAAGAGGCGCGGACCTTTTACGTCAAGGGCGCAGGCATTCAGGGGGCGGTTTCCGCCTTGGTGTCGGGCCTCACTCGGGCTCCCGGCGCGTACTTCGGAGCAATGTGGTTCGCGTTACGTCTGGGAGGAAGCAGTATTCGCAATCTCGCATACTGCCTGTGCTATTTCGTGGAGGCGGCGATGGTGGCCCAGTGGATGCGCTGCAAAGGACTCAGTCATTTGCACGTTCACTTCGCAACGCCGGCGGCCACGGTTGGACTCATCGTGACTAAGCTCACGCCGTTCACGCTGTCGATTACGGTTCACGGTCCGGATGAATTCTACGACGTGCCGGGATATCATTTACAGCAAAAGATTGCCGCGTCCCGGCTCCTTTGTACGATCGGGATGTTTGCTCGCAGCCAATTGATGAAGATCTCACCCGCGTCGGAGTGGCATAAGGTTGCGGTCACGCCTCTGGGAGTCGATCCGGACATCTTTCGACCGAAGCCTTTTCGCGCCAATCCATTGCCGTTCGAGATTCTCTGCGTTGGGCGTCTCGTGCCAGCTAAAGGCCAACACATTCTGTTGTCCGCCGCTAAGCGGCTTCATCAGGAAAAACGGTCTTTTCGTCTACGGTTCGTGGGTGATGGCCCAGACCGAGCCTCGTTAGAGCGAGCAGCCGCGAAGATGGGAATTGAGAGCTACGTGGTGTTCGAAGGTGCGGTCAATCAAGACCGGATTCGAGATCTATATCAAATGGCGGACGTATTTGCGCTCGCGAGTTTCGCTGAAGGCATCCCAGTTGTGCTGATGGAAGCTATGGCGATGCAAATTCCGTGTGTAACAACGTGGATTACGGGAATACCCGAATTGATCCGTGACGGAGTAGACGGTCTGTTGGTTCCACCGTCAGACGAGGCAGCTCTGGCGGCGGCAATCGCGCGACTGATGGATGATGAGCGACTCCGTGAAAAACTTGGCGACGCAGGACGGCTGCGTGTGGTCGAGAAGTATCACTTACAGAAAAATGTCGAACGATTGGCCGCCGTGTTTCTCGAACGGCTGGGAGTTGCGGCGTGAAAGCTGCAGTCACCGTGGATAAGGGCGCGCAATGATTCTATTGCTGATTTCGACGCTTGGATTGATCACCGCACTGGCAACACTGCCAGGTACGATTGAACTTGCGCTGCTAACGCTCGGTGGAGCCTTCAGGCAGCGTCCCGCTAAAGACCTTTCGCCCGACGGAGAATTTCGTTTGGCAGTCGTAGTTCCTGCCCATAACGAAGAGATGCAGGTCAGCCGTTGCGTGTCTAGTATTCTGGCAGCGGATCGGGGGAATATCAGTCTAACGGTCGCTGTAATCGCCGATAACTGCACGGATCAAACATCCGCAGTTGCCCTTCGATCGGGCGCACGTGTGATCGAAAGAACTAATCCTGATCTGCGCGGCAAAGGCTACGCTCTCGATTACGCCTTCACGGTTTTACAGCCCGAGATGTTCGACGCGTTCGTGGTGGTGGATGCCGACAGTGTGATTGCCAAGAATGCACTGGTCGAGATAGTCGGGCACCTCAGAGCAGGTGCCGACGCAGTCCAATGCCGGTATCTGGTGAGTAACCCCGGGGACTCGACCCGAACTCGTTTAATGAACATCGCGCTTCTCGCGTTCAACGTATTGCGTCCACGGGGACGCGACCGACTGGGTCTTTCAGCGGGAATTTACGGCAACGGATTCGCTTTGTCATCCGAGACACTGGCCTTAGTTCCGTATAAAGCATCTTCCGTGGTCGAAGACCTGGAGTACCATCTCAATCTAGTCCGAGCCGGACGGCGAGTGCGGTTCGCGGACCATACGGCGGTTTATGGCGAGATGCCGGTGTCAGGAAAGGGCGTAACCACCCAACGAAAACGTTGGGAGGGCGGCCGCTTCCGAATGATTGGTGAACGCGCCCCTGGACTATCCGGAGAAATCTTTCAGGGACGCTTCCGTCTTTTCGAACCGCTGTTCGATCTTCTGTTACTTCCACTGGCATTTCATGTCTCGCTACTGGTTTTCAGCGCCCTCACGCCGTTCTGGCCAGCGCGCGACTTGGGAATCGTGGGTTTATTCGTTGTCGCGTTGCATCTGACTGTTACCATTGCGGTCTGTGGAAGCGGGTGGCGCGACTTTGCGGTACTCGCAACTGCGCCTTTCTATATCGTTTGGAAACTACTTATGCTGCCCTCAGTCTTACGATCCGCCAGAACTAATACAACATGGGTTCGAACCGAACGAATTTCAGAGGAACGAACGCGATGAGCAGCGCCCTCCAGCCTGATATTTCGTTTGTCATTGTTTCATTTAACACTCGTGAACTACTTCGCGAGTGCTTGACCAGCTTGAACGAACGCTCGGCAGGAATCACCAAAGAAGTGTACGTGGTGGACAATGTTTCCCGCGACGGTTCGGCGGATATGATCGCGAACGATTTTCCCGATGTTCACCTGGTCAGAAGTGACACGAATCTAGGCTTCGCCGCGGCCAATAACCGCGCGCTGCCTCTGTGCACCGGGCGGTATGTCGTCCTGTTGAACTCTGATGCGTTTCTGCACGATGGAGCGATCCAGCAGGCAATTCACTACATGGACGCGGAACCGCAGATTGGACTTGGAGGAGCCAGGCTGGTAGGACGCGACGGATCGTGGCAACCTTCTGCCCGTATGTTTCCATCCGTTCTCAATGATTTCTTAACCCTTTCGGGCCTCGCTGACAAGTATCCATCCTCTCGCTTCTTCGGGCGTTTCGACCGCACTTGGGCGGATTACAATGAACCTGCCGACGTGGACTGGGTGCCCGGGGCTTTCTCGATCATCCGGCGTGACGTGCTTGAACAAGTGGGCTATTTCGATGAGATCTTCTTCCTCTATTACGAAGAAGTGGATTTATGCCGAAGGATCAAGCGCGCCGGTTTTCTTGTCAGATACTGGCCCGATGTGGTCGTCACTCATCTCGGTGGAGAGTCGTCAAAAACCGTCACTACTCTGACGTTTTCCCGTTCCGGTTCGCAATTGACTTTGTGGCGCATGAGAAGCGCTCTTCTTTATTACCGCAAGCATCACGGCGCCGGCGCCTGGTTAGTCAAGGAAATGGAGCACGTCTGGCACGGGTTACGAGCGCTGAAAAACCGGCGTAGCAGCGATCCGAATCGGCTGAGAAAAGCAGAGGATTCCGGGTTGATGGCAAAACTGATAAAACAGGCGTGGCAGGAAACCGAGGGCGGCGGCATCTCTCCGGCGAGGCCCTGGTAATTCTATGTTTGATAATCTACGCGAAGACTGGCAGACCTACGGAAGGGACATCAACAGACAAGGTTTCTGGGTGATGTGCGGGTACCGTTTCGGCCGCTGGCGCTACACCATTCGGCCGGGCCTGTTGCGAGTACCGCTATCTTTTATTTACAAGGTTGTCAAGCTCGCGAGTCAAGTACTCACGGGGATTGATCTCCCCTGCGAAGTCAAGTTAGGCCGTCGATTCCGGATTGAACATTTCGGCGGCATCATTATTAGCGGGGACGCGTCATTCGGCGATGACGTGGTCATTCGCAATAATGTGACGGTGGGGCTTCGCCGGACCCATGAACCCGGCGCACCTACATTTGGCGACCGTGTCGACATTGGGGCCGGAGCGGTGATCCTCGGTCCGATCCACATAGGAGACGACGTCAGTATTGGTGCCAACGCGGTGGTGTTAAGTGATGTGCCGGCGAATTCGATTGCCATAGGTGTTCCCGCCCAGATTCGGCCTAAGAAAAAGCGCGCCCGGCACTCAGATCATGAAAAGGAGAACGGCATTTTGTCGATACCGGCATGATGATTTTTAAGATTGCCATCACCATCGTGTCCCTGGTCCTCCAAATAGCCTGGGCAGAAGATCCGAAGGGGCCCGAATTCTCGACGCATAGAAAAGAGCGAGCAATTACTCCGACGGAACTAGTGAAGCAGTTTGAAGCGCCCCCTGTCGACGCGTATCGATTGTATGCGGGCGATGACATTTACATCGAGGTATGGGGGCGGCAGGAATTGTCAGGCAAGCACATTGTGGGGCCCGACGGAAAAATAACGCTGCCCGTCGCGGGCGTGGTCGCGCTTTCCGGCCTGACACGGGACGAGGCGCAGGAGGCCATCAAGAACGCTCTCACACGATATTACAGCGACATTTCCGCCACCGTCAGGGTGGATCACTACAGCTCTTATCACATTTATGTTCTTGGCCGGGTAAGCAATCCCGGCGCGCTCCAGTTCGAGAGCCAGCCGACATTACTAGAGGTTCTGACACGAGCCGGCAGTCTACCGGTCGGCGGCGCCGGAGCAGAGAAAGCGGGATTGGTCCGATGCGCCGTTTTCCGCGGCGGCGACAAGATTGTCTGGATCGATCTCAAAACACTTATAACCCAGGGCAACCTTGCGCTGAATATCCGTCTGGCACGCAACGATCTGGTTTATTTGCCAGACGCGGATGACCAGTTGGTCTACGTGCTCGGCGACGTGCTCCATCCTGGCGCATTTCGTCTTAGCGCTGACATGTCCTTTCTTGACGCGTTCAGTCTTGCTGGAGGTGCCACGGAAGACGCGGATTCAAAGCATATCGCTTTGATTCGACCAAGCACCGGCAATCAACGGGAGATCCCGCTTAAGCAACTTCTCGCCGGAAATCGCGAACTAAATAGTTCGCTCGAGGAGGGCGACATCATTTACGTGCCGAAACGCGGGGTCGCACGTTTCGGCTATATCTTGCAGAAGGCAAGTCCGATCACAACCTTCGCAGTACTCGGCAGCACATTGAAATAGCAATGCCAGCGGAAACCACAATTCGCGAGACCGCAAACACGCCCTCGAACACGCGTCTGCAAGAAGTACTCACGCCTGGGACACCTGATAACGTGCAGACGAAACAAGACGGACCCAGTGCGGAAAAACCTAACGGGTCACGCATCAATCCGATTGCGAGCATCAAGAAACATCCGATTCTGATCCTTTCCGTGTTCGTCCTGATCATAGTGCTCGGCTCCCCTCTGGCATGGATCAAAGGAAAGTCGACCTACTCAACGTCGGCAGTCATCTTTGTCTCACCTAAGTTTCTAGCGAATCTGCAGGATGATAAGGAATTCGAACTCCAGTCTAATTCGCAATATCGCGAATACGTACAACAGAATGTTCGGACCATTAACCGCTACGATATCGTAGCGGAATCTCTCGACAAACTCGGCGACAAGAAGTCTTTGTGGGTTCACAAAGGGGAATCGTTCCGGCATGCGGTGGAGAGGCTTCAGGGCACGCTGGAGATTTCTCCTATCCCGGACACTTACCAGATCGCCATTTCACTCGAAGGCGATAAGCCGGAGGGGCTGGCGGAGGTGGTAAATTCCGTTGTTAAGACTTTCGTCGTCAAGGAGAAATCAGAAGAGCTGTATGCCAGCGACACTCGCATTGCAAATCTAATTAAAGACCGAACCAGTCTTCAAGAAGAGATTGCTCGCAATCAGGACCGACGAACCGAGATTGCGCAGGAGGTTGGGGTCAGCACGTTTACTGAGAATTACGCAAACCCGTATGACAAATTGTTGATCGACGCAAAAGAAGCTCTCGCCTCGGCTCGCCGCGACGACATCCAGGCCGAGGCGCAACTCGGCTCGGTAGACATAAAGCAACGCGCTGAAGGCGCCCAGGCATTACGTGCCTATGCACAGGATCTGGCATCCAAAGATCCGGCCTTGACGAGTCTGCAGTCGAACCTGAGTCAACGTCGCAGTACCCTGATGACTTCCATTAGCGGGCTCTCTCCGGATCATCCGGGGCGCCGTGCGGCTGAACGCGAACTGGCCGAGTTGGACCGGGAAAGGGACAGGCAGTATCAATCGCTGGTCACAAACTACTCCAATATGCTTATCGATCAGCGACAGGCCGAAGCTTATAAAGCCTCGAGAGTCGAGAATCGATTGCAGGACGAAGTGAAGGAACAGCAATCGCAGGCGACGTGGTTCACGACAAATTATCAGGAGGGCATCGCTCTGGGTCTGCAGATTGACCGGGCACGCAAGCGTCTCGACAGCATCGAAGACCGCATCAGTTTTCTCTCTCTGGAGCACAAAGCGCCGGGTTTCCTGCGCGTCTTCTCTGACGCCCGCGTACCGGACATGCCGATAAAAGGCGGCCGCAAGAAACTCTTGCTCATGGTGCTGGCCGCGGCGTTCGTGGTCGCGTTGGGCGCCCCTATCGGGGCCGACATCCTGGATCCGCGCCTACATACTCCGGCCGACGTTCACGCGGTCCTCGGATTCGCTCCATTGGGGTGGTTGATGGAAAAGTCCCAAGCGGGCGAAGCTTTCAGTCGAGAGCAGATTAACCGGCTGGCCAATCGGATCAGCCAGGAACAACAGACCCACGGCAGCAGGATCTTCGGTTTGACCTCCGTTAAAGCGCGAGGCGGTACGACTGCAATCGTCACAGAGACTGCCGCAGCGCTAACCCGACTGGGTGTTCCCGCGCTGGCCGTGGAAGCTAACGCGTACCGGTCTGACCCGCGCTACCGCAGTCCACGGTCGCGCGGATTGGCCGTGGTGCTGCGCGGGACGCATACTCTTGATGCCGCGATTACTCCGGGCGACTATGATTTTCCCGATCATATTCCCGTGGGCGATCTTGGAAATGAGCGTAACCTGCCAGATATTCTCAACCTGGTGAACATCCTTCGGGACGCCTCGTCGACGTATAGCGTTATTCTCGTCGACCTGCCGCCGATTCTGGCTTCCGTCGACGCTGAGTTAATTGCGCGCTGCGTAGATGTCGCAGTGCTGGTGGTGCGGGCAGAGGATGTGATGCGCAAGGACTTGCGTCGCGCCGCGCACGCACTGCAACGGCTCGATCCCCGGGCGGTATCTGCAGTCATCAATCGAGTAGATATCAATGCGTCGCCGGGAATAAAATTGGCGCTCCAGGAATTTCTAACCGGAACCACTCCAGCGCCCCCACGGTGGGCCGCGCCATGGCTGTGGAAATAAATATGTCGCGTCCTTCACTCATTTACGCGCTGCATAGCGGCAATCTCTACGGGACTGAACGCATGGCCCTGGCAACCGCTGCGGGCTTGGCGGACGAGTTCGATTGCGTCATCATGGCTCCGGCAGGACCCGCACTCGAGGAGGCGATTCGCCTGGGCTTCCGGGCGGTTGCTTTCTCGGGAGCGCGCCAATTCGCCACCGAACTTTGGAAACTGCTGGCCAGATCCGAACCCATTGCTTTTTTCGCGACCGGGGTCATGCAATCCAGTGTTTGTCTCGCACTGAATCTTGTTCGCCGGCGCACTATCGCCCACTTGCACCTGGTCCATGGAGGCGCCGAGGAGCGTCTCAGCTACGGGCAGAAGAAGAAACTCAATTCGCGACCGGTGAGTTTCGTTGCGGTATCCGCCTACGTCCGGGAAAGGCTCATCGCGAATGGAGCAGCGAAAGGCCAGATCCGCGTAATCGAGAATTTTCTGCCCGATGTGCAGGTCAACACTGCTCCGCAGCGGACGCCGTTTACCTCAGCTGGAATCCAAAAACTGATTGTTATTTCAAGGTTGGACCCAGAGAAGCGAGTGGAACTTCTGCTCGATGCCCTCGAACGTCGCCCGGAACTCGCAAAATTCGACATTCGAGTTTTCGGGCGCGGTTGGAATGAAACCGCTCTCACACAGCGCGCAGCAAGGAATCACCACTCAATTCAATTCAAAGGCTTCTCATCGCATGTGGCCGACGAATTAGCAGCCTCCGATCTACTGGTTCATCTCTGTCCGGTTGAACCGTTTGGCCTCGCGATTCTGGAGGCAATGGCAGCGAGGGTTCCAGTTCTGGTTCCCGATTCGGGCGGCGCGGGCGCGCTGGTTGAACCCAACGTATCCGGGTTCAGATTCCGTTCCGGTGACGCGGATCATCTTGCGACTTGTTTACTTGACATCGATCAACTTTCCCCGGCCAGGATCAACCGCGTAGCTTGCGAATCGCAGCGCGTCCTACGGTCGCGGTTTTCCGAATCGGCTCGGATTGCCGAATATCGCAGTCTTATTGGGGAGTCATTCGTATGATCCCATTACTTTCGGTCGTCATCATCGGCCGAAACGAGGGCCCGCGGCTGAAGCGCTGCCTCGAATCGGTTACAGCAATGGATAACCCTGGCGGCCCGGTAGAACTTATCTATGTCGACTCTGCATCGACAGACGCAAGCCCGGAACTCGCAGCCACGTACGGCGCGAAAGTCATCGTGGTGCATCCGCAGCGCCCGACCGCGGCACTGGGACGAAATGCCGGGTGGCGGGTTGCTTCAGCTCCTTTTGTGCTGTTCCTTGACGGCGATACAATACTGCATCCGAGCTTTGTCTCTGCTTCGCTGCCCGAATTCGCGGATCTAGATGCTGCAATCATCTGGGGACACAGACGGGAGATCGATACGCGACGCTCGATTTTCAACCGAGTGCTAGATCTGGACTGGATCTATAAGCCCGGCATCACCGAGTTCTGCGGTGGCGACGCTATTATCCGTCGCTCCGCACTTGAAGCCATTGACGGGTTTGACGAGCGACTTATCGCTGGGGAAGAACCGGAGATGTGCCGCCGGCTGCGTGTCCGGGGCTGCAAGATTCTGCATGTGGACCGAGCAATGACCGGGCATGATCTGGCGATGACAACATGGTCTCAATATTGGAAGCGCGCGACACGCGCTGGGTACGCATACGCCGAAGTGTCGGCGAGGTTCCGAAATACAGAACTACCCTTTTGGGAGGCGGATGCTCAAAGGAATCGTAATCGAGCGATTACTCTTCTCAGTGTTGCGCTACTGGGACCGTTACTTTCGCTGCTGACAGCAAACTTTGTGCCGTTCATCTTGTCAGTGATCGCGGTTTCCGTGCTTGTCATAAGAAGCGCATTCAAGTCGCGATGGAAAGCGGATGATCCGGCAACCGCACTGCTTTACGGAATGCATTCTCATTTGCAGCAGATACCGATCTTCGTGGGCCAATTGCAGTATCTACGTGATGCCAAGTCCGGCCGCAAGCGAGGGCTCATCGAATATAAGGAATTGTCGTCGTGAAACAAGTAGTCACAACTTTACTGGCACCCTTCGCCAGACTGGCAATAGCGGCCGACCCATTGCGGCGCGTCTGGGCACACGCCAAGCTGTCGGCTCTCGTACACGGTTGCATCGATCCCTCGGTTGTCGTCCTCGGATGTCCGGAAGTTCATGGCACCGGCCGGATCCTGCTAGGCCGCAATCTTTATCTCTATCGCGAACTCTATTTCGAAACGCAGGAATCCGGATCGATCTCCGTGGGCGACGATGTAGTCGTTTCACGCGGCACGCACATCGTAGCGTTCTCGCAGATAACCATTGGAGCAAACACGATGATCGGTGAGTACGTCAGTCTACGCGATGCCAACCACAATTTCGGTGATGGCTCACAATTACGAACTTCCGGCTACTCGGCGCGCCCGATTGAAATTGGAAGGAACGTGTGGATCGGGCGCGGCGTGACGGTACTCGGCGGCGTCCGCATCGGGAATAATGCCGTGATAGGCGCAAATGCCGTGGTTACCAAAGACGTGCCAGAAGGCGCGAAGGTCGCCGGTGTGCCCGCGCGCCCACTACCGGTCAACGTGACATCGATCAGGATGGCGAACGGATGAATCCACGAGTGCTTCTCTCGGCATATCAATGCGGTCCGGGCATGGGATCAGTTTCCCAAATCGGTTGGGAATGGTATTCCCGGCTCACGCAGCGGATACCCGTTACGCTGTTGACCCACGTTCGAAACCGACCGGCATTAGAGGCCGCTGGAGCGCCGCTCGGCCACTCCGAGATACGCTACATCGATACCGAGTGGATCGCGGGACCACTCTACCGTTTGGCATCCCGACTTTTTCCCAAGAGCCAGCATTCAGTTTTTCTGCTCTCGTCGCTTGACTATTATTTTTACGATCACGATCTGTGCAGGCAATTTAGGGGCGATGGCGTGAAGCGCAACTGGGATATTGTGCACGCAGTGACTCCAGTATCCCCATCCGGCGCGACGAGGCTTCACAAATTAGGCCTACCGGTAGTACTTGGCCCTTGGAATGGCGGGCTCTCGTCTCCTCGCGCATTCCCAGAGATCATGCGGGAGGATTCGAGCTGGCTCTATCGTGTCCGAGAAGCAGGACGTTATCTCGACCTCGTTTTTGGCACCACGAATTCGGCCGCAGCAATTCTTACTGCCACGCGCGCCACAGATGAAAGCATTCCGGCAGCCAATCGCGATCGTTGCATACGAATGATCGAGAATGCCGTCAATCTAGATCTGTTTCAACCGGCAACGTGGGATCCTGCACCGTCGGCAACGCAACCGCTCCGGGTCTTGTTCGTTGGACGACTGGTTCCATTCAAAGGCGTCTCCATGCTGCTTGACGCTGTCGCACGAGTTCGGAGCCAATTCCCCATCGAAGTGGTTATTGCCGGCGACGGGCCGTTACGTGGAGAGCTGGAAGAACACGCCCGTGGCTTAGGAATCAGTCAGCTGGTGCGATTTAGAGGTGCGCTGCCGCTCAATGCAGTAGCAGATGAAATGAGGCGAGCGCATGTTTTCTGCTTGCCCTCCGTGCGCGAATCCGGTGGAGCAGTGGTGCTCGAAGCTATGGCGGCAAGTCTTCCCGTGATTGCGGTGAACTACGGAGGCCCAGCGGAAATAATGAACGATGACGTAGGACGCGCTCTATCGTGCGAAGGGCGCAAGGAATTGATCGACGATTTGACTTGCGCATTTGTCGACATCGTTCGGAATCCAGAATTGTGGAGGAGGAAGGGTCTCGCCGGTCGCAGGAGGGCCGAAGAACTTTATGGATGGGATGCAAAAGTGAATTCCGCAGTCGAGTTATACGGGCGGATTCTGCGGGGGGAAAGACTGCATGGATGAACGACTCAGATATTTACTGGTAACCCACATCCCTTTCGCGAGAAAAGCGAACGGTGATATCGTGCTTGATGGGCTTTGGGCTCGCGATCTCGAAGGAATTGCTCAATCGGGATGGCAACTACAGGTCTGTGCACCGGAATTAAACGATGAGTCGGCAGTCCAAACCTGGGGTCCATCCGCAGCGACTCTGCCGGCCAAAGGTCCCATTCGTTTCGCAGGCTTCTCCCCGATTGCCTGCAGGATCGACGCCTGGAAATGGCTTTCCATCCGTGCCGTGATCTCCAGGGAGGTACGGCAGGCCGACATCGTGCATAGCTCGAACTTTTTTGCCCCCTATGTACCGCTGTCTTATGCGCACGATCTCGCGGGACGTTTAAAGAAGAAAACAGTTTACGTGATCGCGGAAGACTTTCACGATATGTTGGACTGGGAATTTGTCCGGCTGGGCTCATCCCAAAGGGAGATTGGACGCCGTGCTCGGCAGATCGCGGCGCTCGATGCGCGCGCGCGACGGAGCGCTTCTACCGCCAGCCTGACGTTCCTTCACACGCCTGCCGCGGTTACTCGCTACCGACTGGCTGCACGGAATGGAGTTGCCATCCGTCAACCGGGGCACGAGACGTCCGACGTAATCTCTCTTGAGAGCTTTCGGGAGAAGTGCCGCGCTCTGGAGTCCGGTGTTCCGTTGCGGCTGATCGCTGCGTGCCGGCATAAGGGGTTGAAAGGCCTGGATCTGCTGGTATGGGCGATTTACGTTCTTGCGAGGCGCGGACTACGCGTCGAGGCTAGCTTTTACGGCGCAGGCGAACAGACTGGCGAATTGCAGAAACTCACGTCGCGGTTCGGATTAGAGCAGCAGATTACGTTTCCAGGATCTCTGCCGCCGGGCGCAGAAGTTTACGAGGCGATTGCTGCAGGACACGTCTTTGCGATGCCTCATCGAACGACTGACTTTGGACGCGCGTTCTATGATGCCATGGCAGGTGGAACTCCGGTTCTCGCCTTTCGTACCGAAGCAAGCGCTGAAACCGTACGTCATGAGGTCGATGGCTTACTCACTCCGCTCGACGATATCGAAGGTTTGGCTGCGGGGATCCAAAGGTTGCATTGCGATCGGCAATTACTGGTTCGATGCTCGCGTGCGGCTCGGGAGAGGGCTCTCGCCAATACCCGTTCTTCGTGGTACCAGTTGCGCGCGGATTTGACTCGGTCTCTTTTCCAGGAGGAAGTTCATGTTGGCTAAAAGCGTTAGGGGAAATCACGGCGGAACGGTTTACGATTCGCTCCATAGCCTGCGTCTCACTCAAGGTGGAAGCTACACGCCTGAGGAGTTCGCGATATTTCGCAACGGGCGAAGGGTCCGTTAAGCCGATGCATAGAGTGCTAGTTGGCATCAGCATAGACGCAGTCGGAGCCGCCCGGCTCCCACAGGTATTGGCCGAAGCCGGGTGCGAAATCGACGTCGTTTGCGGCAAGGGTCTGGCGATGACTTCCTCCCGCTTTGTCAAGCGACATGTCAGTGCGGGGCGTTTGCCGAGCGATGTTCGGGAAGGCCTTGAAAAGCACGTGACGCAGTATCCGGATCGCTATTCGTGGGTCATCGTGGCGGATGAACCTTTGCTACGCACATTCTTAGAGACTCCCGCGGTTCCCGAACTCGCAAAACTGGCTCCCATAACGGGAGATCCTCAGCGGCTGGCTCGTCTTCTTTCGAAGGTTAGGTTCAGTCAGGATGTCGAAAAGGCAGGCATACCGATTCCACGTTTTCGCGTCTTGTCGGGACCAGAAGATCGACCGCGACAAACGTGGCGCGGCGTGCCGACGGTTGCGAAAGTGGAAGAGAGCTTATCGGGCTCCGGCATACGAATAATCCGTAACGCAGAGGAACTGGCAGCCGTCAACGCGGTGAATACGCGCCCGATGATGTTCCAGGAATATAAGGAGGGGACCGTCGGGGCCACCGCCGTGCTTTACGATCATGGCACGCCAAGATGCTGGTTTTCATATTTTTTGCGTAAAAATTGGCCGACGGCTTTATCTGCCGCGAGCGCATTGGAGATCTTCTGGCATCCAGGCGTTGAAACGATGATTGTCAAGCTGGGAGAACTAAGCGGGTTCCATGGATTGTGCGGATTGGACTGGATCCTGGACGAGAAGAGCGAGACACTTTTCATTCTCGAAATGAATCCCCGTCCGACGCCGGGTCTTTACGCTTCGCGGCTCGCCGGCGTCAGCTTTTCGCGAGCGATTCATGATTGGCTGGAGGGTAAAGACACCATTCAACGCCCTTTAGAGAAATCTGCCGGACTATATCGGATGTTCCCGCAGAACCTTTTCCGCGCGATTGATGATCGCGATACAGTTGAGTTTTTTCGAACGTGGCGCGACGCGCCATTCCGTGATCCAAAATTGCTACTCAGCCAGACGAGGCGCGTTGGCACGCACTATCTTCCCGGTTCCTGGCGCGTCCGCCTAAAGCGCGCGTTCGAGCGCAGCACTAATCCGCAACTCGGGGCGCAGTAGCACTGTGCGTCGTCGGACAAGGCACAATGCGCTCCGTCCATAGGCTAGAGATGGTGGTCGTGGGCTTGGCGCAATTTGCCGAATAATACTTTCGATATTCGCCGCTTTTCACCTACCGCATTCAATCCGGATGCGCCTTAGTATGTAAGCATCACATGAACACCGGTCGCTGAGGCGACGGAGTGGCGGCCTTAAGGAGATGGGCCGGAGGCAAGAGTCGCAGTGTGCGTTGTCACGCAATAGATCCTGTCGCGCGCTGGCTCAACGATCCAAAACTGATGACCCTTCCCTGAGAACGTTGTTTGCTGTAGGAGGTTGCGTCGAGGTCACGGAGCCAGACAGTCTTGCTGTCGAAACTCGCTTCGCTAAAAGCTGGATTCGCTCCAGCTAGTACAGCGTCGTCGAGTGCTCGACGCAGGTTTGAGAGATCAGCATTTTCGCGGGCTCTGACGCAATCGGTGGCGCTGGTCATCCACTGAACATCAGGTTCGGATGATCGTGGGATTAGCGCATGGCATGTCCTACTGCGCCGTCAGCAGGAACAGGAGCATGCCTGTGGCATAAGTCAACGCAGGCCAAAGGCCTACTCTACAAGGCTTGCAAGCCATTGATTTTTCTGCTTCTGGCCGTTGGAGAGACTTCAGCCAGAGGCGGCTCGGGGAACTGAGTGACCGACCTAGGTTTCGAAAAATAACTGAATTACAGAATTTTCGCAACGTCTCAAATTGAGACCAATTCTCATTTTCGGCTTTGGCGTTGCTCATATGCGCGGGGCGAGGATTTCGCGGAGCTAAGCTGAACTATTCGCCAAAGTGCTTATCTGCCGTTACATCGGCATTGAGCGCGGGCAAAATCGCGCAGCCACCAGAAGAGTGGAACCGAATGGCGAGCAGTGTGCATACCCGCTCCGCGTGATCGATGAATTTTTCCAAGGTGCTGAATGGCAGGCTAAGGCACGCTCGGGATCCAAACGGCTGTCGAGTCGCTGTGGGTGTTTAGCCAGGGCAATTCGGTTGCGGAACTTTCAGTTGTGGCTTGACTCGGACTTCCAACTATTGAGAAACGCCGAAGTTTCTCCGGGGCGGGCGGCATTTACGTTCTAATGGCGATTCAGTGCAAATATTGGTCCGCCCCTGGCGGGAATGGCTCTCGGTTTCCATCCTTGGGCAATCGCGAACGAAAGCGTCTTGCCGGGAACTTTGGCAGTGATTGTCCACAAAACGTCGAAGGCGGCCAACGTGTCGGTTTCGGACCTTCGGAAGATGTTCACGGGTGACCTCCGCACCTGGCCGGACTCCAGCGCATTGATTATTATCGAGCAACCCGCGGACAACGAAACACAGCGGCGAACATTGCACGTATTACTGAAAGCGACGCCGGCAAGTTATAACCGTCAACTATTGCAATCGCATTTTCAAGGGAAGCCATTGCCCATTATCAAGGTGCTCAACTCGGATGCCAGCGCGATCCGATTTGTCCTGAATGTTCCCGGCGCAGTGACGGTTGTCGACAGAACGGCGGCCACACCTAGTCCCTCAGGCGTTAAGGTCTTAAGGGTCGATGGCAAACTGCCGGGAGAAACAGGGTATCCACTGCAATGAAGACGAACAACTGGAACCCTTTCGCAGGGGTAAGCACTTCGTTACTACTTCTCGCCGGCGGATTTGCCATCGTCGCTGCAGGAGTATTCGTAGCAGCGGAATCAAATGGGGCTGTTGGGGTCGTCCGGGAATTCTATGCGGTGGACGTACGGGGGCTGCAAGCTGCGGGAGAGATGGCTTTTCAGATTCAAGAAGGCCGGCGAACTGTCATCTACGCACTCACTACGGACGACCCGAACCAGCAATTGGCGTACATCGATCAAGCACGCGCGGCAGGTGAATCCGTGTCGAGACTGGAACAACGTCTGGGCGCCTCCCGCTTGGACGAGGGTTCTCGCAAAGCACTGGCCGCGTTTGCGGCAAGTTGGGAATCCTACTTGAAGGTCCGGGACGAAATCATCGCGGCGATTCTGTTGGGCGATGGGAAGAAGGGTCTATCAGTGGATCTGCAACAGGCCCATCCTATCTTCGATCTTGTAAAGGCTGCATTAACCCGGCTGCTCGCCGAGTTGGACCGGTCCGCAGGCGAACGGCTTCATGACGTAACGGGAACCTTATACCGGACGATGATCGAGGTCGCGGTACTGCTCGTTGGAATGCTGTTCTTTCTCAGAACTGTCGGTCTCAACGTAGAAAGACGGAGGACTGTCGAAACACTGCAGAAAATCAACAGCGAACTCGAAAGCACCCAACGGAACCTGCGGGACCGGGAACTGTATTTGCGCACCTTGTTCGACAACGTCATCGACGGGATTATTACGAGCGATGAGAACGGCGTCATCGAGAGCGCCAACCAGGCTACTGAGAGGATTTTCGGGTATACAGTAACCGAACTGGTCGGCAACAATCTCAGCATGCTGATGCCGCAACCCTACCGTGAAGAACATGATGGATATCTTGAAAGCCATCGCAAATCCAGGCTTAGCAGGGTAATCGGCGTCGGCCGAGAAGTGGTTGGACTGCGTAAAACCGGCGAGCAGTTCCCGATTGATCTGGCAATCAGCGAATTGGTAGCGGATGGCAGGCACACCTTCGTCGGCATCCTTCGCGATATTACTGAACGAAGGAAAGCGGAAGACGATCTACAGAAGAGCCGCCAGCGGTTGATGGATGTAACAGCCAATATTCCTGGCGCTGTCTTCCAATTGGAACGAGGCGGCCCGGCAGGCCGCCGATTCCTGTTTGTCAGTGAAGGAATCGAGCGTCTCCACGGCTTCACCGCGCGCGAACTCATCGACAATCCTACGGTGATGATTGAAAGCGTTTATAAAGACGACGCGCCGGCGATCATTGAGGGGCTTCGCGCTGCCTTGCAGTCGGGAACCGGCTATAAGTTTACCTATCGCGTACAGCGAAATGGCGAAGTGCGCTGGTTAACGGCGAGCGCCGTTCCGCAAATGCAGAGTTCCGGAGAGCCCGTTTGGAGTGGGGTCGTGATCGATGTTACCGCCGCGAAAGAAACCGAGAGAAAAATTAACGCGTACGCCGAACAGTTATCAGCAGCGGTCGAAAGGGCGGAAGCCGCGACCAAGGCGAAGAGCGAGTTCCTCGCTACCATGAGCCATGAAATTCGAACTCCGATGAACGGCGTGATCGGCATGACGGGTTTGTTGATTGAGACACACCTGACGACGGAACAAAGGGATTATGCCGAAACGATACGGTCATCCGGAGAAGCCCTCCTCACCATCATCAACGACATTCTAGAGTTCTCGAAAATTGAGGCCGGGAAGCTGGATCTAGAGTATCGCGCGTTCGATCTCAGGTCGGTCGTCGAGGAAAGCCTGGAGGTAGTGGCCCCGACGGCGCATCGCAAGGGACTGGAACTGTGTGCACCGCTCGATGATTCGATCCCAGCGGGATTAATCGGAGACCCGGCGAGGCTACGGCAGATCCTGCTGAATCTCCTCAGTAACGCACTCAAGTTCACGGAGGCGGGTGAGGTAGTTCTCAGCGTTACCCGCGAAAACAAGAAATATGACGGCGCTACTGGCGTTCGATTTGAAATTCGGGACACGGGAATCGGGATTAGCCAAACAGCCCAAGCCCGGCTGTTCCAGAGTTTCAGTCAGGCCGACAGTTCCACCACCAGACGCTTCGGCGGGACAGGGCTGGGTCTTGCCATTTGTAAGCGCCTCGTTGAGCTAATGGGCGGCGAGATCGGTGTCAACAGTTCGGCTGGCGCTGGATCCATCTTCTGGTTCACCATTCCTTTCAAGACGACGACCGAGACGATTTCCATTCCGGCCACCGTTGAGTATCTGAGAAACCGCCGCATTCTTGCCGTCGATGATAACGGTACGAATCGCAGCATTCTCAAGCAGCAACTTGGAAAAATCGGCATCATCGTGACATGCGCAGCCAGTGGCCGAGAGGCACTCGAAGAATTGCGGCTTGCGACTCAACAGGGAAGGCCCTTCGAACTGGCAATTCTCGATCTTCACATGCCGGTTATGAATGGCCTCATGCTGGCAAAGGAGATCAGGTTGGAGGAGGGTGTCCGATCGATTCCGTTGATGATGCTCACGTCTGACCGGGACCGCGACGAAGCAGCAACGGCAAGGGAGCTTGGCGTGAAACTTTTCCTGGTGAAACCGGTCAGGCAGGCGAACCTGATCAGAGCAGTCGGCGAGATGTTCGGAGGGGTCAATCTGGAGCGGCAGGCTTCTGCGCCTGCCGACAATTGCAAGCTTAGCGCTAAGGTCCTTGTGGTGGAGGATAACGCGACGAATCAAAGAGTGATTGTACTGAGGCTGGAGAAATTTGGATGTTCCGTAGAAGTGGCCCATAACGGATATGAAGCTGTCGAAGCTGCGAGAACAACCTTTTTTGACGCGATCCTGATGGACTGCCAGATGCCGGGTATGGATGGGTTCGAAGCAACAGCCCAGATTCGGAGCGATGTGAGCCGGCGCATACCGATCATTGCGCTAACCGCCAACGCCATGGAGGGCGAACGGGAACGTTGCCTACAAGCGGGAATGGACGACTACCTGTCGAAGCCTGTCAGGTCAGAAGAATTATTCAAAAAACTTCAGTATTGGATCGCTACAAGGGCGGACGCCCAAGTAACGAAGGTTGAGGCGGAGGCTCCGTCCGTTACGGGAGAGAGAGATGCATTGTTCGGATTCATCGCGGGAATGAAAGAAGAAGGCATTGAAAGGGATGATGTCAACGTACTTTTTGATTCGTTCTTAGAAACCAGCGCCGTGCTCATACTGCAGCTCGACGAAGCGCTCAAGAGAGCAGACCCACGGCTGTTGTCAAGAACCGCTCACTCCCTCAAAGGAACGTTCGCGACGTTTGACCTCGTGCCCTTAGCGGAACTCGCGTCGGAACTCGAGGTTGCGGGAAATAACCAGTCTTGGACGGGAGTCGAAGAAAAGGTCGGACTGGTTACGGCGGCTTACAAGAAAACGCGAGATGTAGTGACGGAGATAGTTGGAATTCCGGCGAGATAGGCGACTTTTTAGAGCAAAGGACTTCAGCGTATGTTAATGACCCAGACGATTCAGATGGACAAAGAAGATTGGATTTCACAGGTTGAAGCACAACTTAGGAACCAATTCGCGAAGAGCGTCGGCAATGCCACGCCCGATGAGTTATTCCGCGCTGCTGCCGGCGTGTTACGTCCAGGCTTAGTCGACGGGATGCTGCAGACGGCGGACCGCTTCCATGCCGCCGGCGCGAAGTCCGTCTACTACCTTTCGATGGAGTTCCTGCTCGGCCGGTCACTCGCTAACAACTTATACAACCTCGGGCTTTATCAAGAGATGGAGCGTGCCTTTGCAGCCCTGGAGTTGCGACTGTCTGATGTGCTGGAAGTCGAACCCGACGCGGCGCTCGGAAACGGAGGGTTAGGCCGACTGGCAGCGTGTTTTCTCGATTCACTGGCGAGCCTGCACATGCCTGGATACGGTTACGGCATCAACTATGAATACGGTTTATTCAAGCAGGAAATCGAGGACGGGCACCAAAAGGAGAAGCCGGACTTCTGGGCAAGCGAACATTCTCCATGGTTAATCGAGCATCTCGACCAGGCCTATGTAGTTCCGCTCTATGGGCATATGGAGCACGGTACTGACTACGAGGGCAGATATAATCCCATGTGGCTTGGCTGGCAGGTGCTTGTCGGAGTTCCCCATGACATGCCGATTGTCAGCCAGGACGGAAAAACCATAAACGTACTGCGACTTTTCTCGGCCCGCGCATCGGAAGATTTTGACATTGGCATTTTTAACGGCGGCGACTATCTGAGGGCGGTTGAGGGGAAGATACAATCAGAAACAATCAGCAAGGTTCTGTATCCTTCCGATGCAATTGCTTCCGGCAAAGAGCTTCGCCTGATCCAGGAGTACTTCTTGGTCGCCTGCTCTGTTCGCGACATATTTCGCCGGTTTCTTCCACGACATTCCGACCCTCGGGAACTCGCCTCCCAAGCGGCAATACAGCTGAACGACACGCATCCGGCGTTGACCATTGCCGAGTTGATGCGTACGTTGCTCGACGAGCATGATGTGCCGTGGGAAGAGGCGTGGGCGATCACGCAGGCGGTTTGTGGATACACCAACCACACGCTCATGCCAGAAGCGTTGGAGAGGTGGTCGGTTAATTTGTTCGAGCGGGTCCTTCCGCGACATCTCCAGATCATTTACGAGATCAACCACCGATTTCTGCAACAAGTTTCGGAGCGCTGGCCAGGCGACAGCGGACGAGTTCAAAGGATGTCGCTCATCGAGGAGGGCGGTGAGCGCATGGTCCGAATGGCGAATCTTTCGATTGTCGGGAGCCACGCAGTCAACGGCGTTGCGGCGCTCCATTCTGAACTGGTCAAGACCGATCTAGTCCCGGATTTTCACGAGTTCTTTCCAGGGCGCTTTTGCAATAAGACTAACGGAGTTACGCCGCGGCGGTGGCTGCGGTATGCGAACCCGGATCTGAGCGCCTGGATTACCGAACGCATTGGGGACGGGTGGCATCGCGATCTCACCCAGTTGCGGGCTCTTGAGCCGTTCGCTTACGAGTCCCAATCGCAACAGGAATTCATGGCAGTGAAGCATGCCAACAAACGTCGCTTGGCTCGCGTGATCGCAGAGAGAACTGGGATCAAGGTAGATCCGACCGCAATGTTCGACGTCCAGGTCAAAAGAATTCACGAATACAAGCGTCAACTACTCCATATTCTTGGTGTGATCGACGACTACTTCCAAATAGTAGAAGACGGTAAAACACCGGTCGCGCCCCGTGTCCATCTATTTGCGGGCAAGGCAGCACCGGGTTACTACATGGCTAAGCTGATCATTAAGCTGATCAATAACGTAGCACAGGTGATCAATCGTGACGCCGTGGCTTCCAAGCACCTCAAGGTCGTTTTCCTGCCCGATTATAAGGTGTCTCTGGCGGAGATCATCATTCCAGGAGCCGATCTCAGCGAACAAATTTCAACCGCTGGAACTGAGGCGTCAGGCACAAGCAACATGAAGTTTGCCCTTAATGGAGCACTCACGATTGGAACGCTGGACGGGGCGAATGTGGAGATGCTGGAGGAAGTCGGCGCCGACAACATCTTCATATTTGGTCATAAGACGGAAGAAGTTCGCGCCCTTCGAGCCGCCGGCTACCACTCTCGAGAGTGGGCATCACGTGGTACCCGAATCCCGCGAGTGCTGGACGCGCTTGTGAAGAACCGTTTCTCTCCAGTTGAAGCCGGGATATTCAATCCGTTATACCAGGCGCTCGTCGAGCACGGAGATCACTATCTGCATCTCGCTGACTTTTCTTCTTATGTGGAAGCCCAAGATCGTGTCTCTCGACTGTTCACAGACACGCCGGCCTGGAGCACGAAGGCAATTCTAAACGTTGCGAGGATGGGGAAGTTCTCAAGCGACCGAAGCATACAGGAATACGCCAGCGAGATCTGGGGGATTCAAGCTGTACCTCCCGCGGAGAGATACACCTAGAGACAAGATGAGCGCCACAAAACTTCTCCTGATAGATGCCGGTCCGACCCTGCGAGGCATACCCGGGTTATTGCTTCGCAAGTGGAGCTGCGAGGTGATTGTCGGTACTAGCGGTGGAATTTATATAACACGAAAAGCAGGAGCGATTTCAAGATGTGGAGGTTGAGTTGAAGTATGTGTAAACCACTGATCCGATGCAGCGTGGCCTACTTCGCACTGGTGGCTGGTCTGAGTGCCGAGCAACCAGAGCAGGATATCATCAAACAGTTAATGCAGCGATTGGCGGTTAGCGAACAGCGCATCCAAGCGCTCGAGCAAAAACTGGGCGTTTCGTCCGCGGTTCCGGTCAGTGCAGTCGCGATTTCCGCTCCTTCGGTTTCAGTGTCAGAAGCCAAGGAACTCTCCGGAACCCTAGCTCCGATGGCAGTCACCGCGGTAGACACTGACGCGGCAATTACAGCGGCTCAGGTGTTGGTAGAAGCTCACGACCAGGAGATGGCGGGACACAACATGCAAATTCCCGGTGGCGGCCCTAAGCTGAATATCAGGGGCTTCTTCGATTTCAATTTCGGCGCCGGCTCGATTGCAAACCCGCTGATCTTCCCAATTGCTACCAACGGATGTCAAACGTGCGGGAACCCGCAAACTCCCGCACACAGCACCTTTCAGGCGGGGGAGTTTGATCTATTCATGACGTCCAAACTTTCCGAGCATATGAGCTTCATCGGGGAGGTCGTTTTTGGAGCCGATACCACCAACGAGTTCAGCATCGACATTGAACGGTATCAACTGACCTACCGCCAGAACGATTACTTTTCCATCAGCGCCGGCCGCTTTCACACCGCCATCGGATATTACAACACCGCATACCATCACGGCAATTGGTTTTCAACCGCTGAAGGCCGGCCGATTATGTTTTTGTTTGAAGATAGCGGTGGAGTGCTACCCGTACACACTGTTGGTCTCACTATGACGGGGCGCGTCCCTGCGACTGGAAATCTTGGACTCCATTGGGTGGTGGAGGCGGGCAACGGCCGTTCATCGAATCGAGCAGCCATCGAGCCAGTCCAAAACTTTTATTCCGATCGCAATTATAAGGCGGTGAACGTCGCCGTGTACGTCCAGCCCCAGTGGATACAAGGCCTCCAAATCGGAGCTTCCTTTTACCATGATCGTCTGGCACCTCAAGGAGTGGCGGGCGTCGATCAAAATATCCCGAGCGCCTACGCGGTCTACCACTCGCCTAACTGGGAATTTATGAACGAGGCGGTTCTTCTCAGCAACCATTTATCGGGAACAGCGGTCAACTATCGAAGTCCCATGGCTTACACGCAGGTGTCGCGCGCGTTCGGCATATACCGCCCGTATTTCCGGTACCAATATGTGAACGACCGCTTGGGAGACCCGGTGAATGTTCTCCAGGGCCTCTATTATGGTCCATCAGCGGGAATTCGGATCGACTATAGCGAGTATGCCGCATTTAAGCTGCAATATAACCGACTGTTGAAAGGGACTTTTCCGGCAGCAAATGGAGTTAATGCACAGATTGCTTTTACTTTCTGATCGAATGCCACAGCTACCGATGACACGATCGCTTCTGATTTGCGGTTGGCCAACACGGCTACGGACGTCTCGCAATGCTGGTGTCTTGTTTTGGAGCGCGCGTCGCAATTTCAGACATCAACGAGAACTCCTCCGCGTTTCATTGCGCGGGTTAACTCTCTTGCAGCACGGCTTTTATATCTCGCTGATGCGAGCCTCGGTGAGTTGGCACGTCAGTTGCCTCTATCTGCTTGAACCCACATTTAAAGAAGCGCCACAGGAGCATGCATGAAAGCGATGATTCTGGCTGCGGGTAAAGGCACCCGTGTCCGTCCAATTACCAATATCGTACCCAAGCCTATGATTCCTTTGCTCGGCAGGCCCATTATGGAATCTCTGGTTGAACACTTACGCGATTCCGGATTCGATCAGATTGTGGTCAACAGCAGCCATCTCGCGGCCGTAATCCAGGACTATTTTCGTGACGGATCGCAATTCGGCGTTGAAATCGCCTACTCATTTGAAGGACTACTCCACCGTGGGCAACTGCAGGGTGAGGCGCTGGGTTCCGCGGGCGGAATGAAGCGAATTCAGGATTTCTCCGGATTCTTTGACGGAACCTTTGCGGTGCTCTGTGGTGATGCCCTCGTAGATGTCGATTTTCAGGCCGCGGTCCGGTTTCACCGCCAAAGCGGCGCGATGGCAACCATCATCCTACGCGACGTACCGCGTGAAGAAGTTTTCCGTTACGGAGTGGTCGCCACTGATTCGTACGGAAGGATTACCCAGTTTCAGGAAAAGCCGAGAGTCGACGAAGCGGTCTCAACGAAGATCAACACAGGCATCTATATCTTTGAGCCGGGCGTGTTCGACTATATTCCTTCGGGGTGCAGCTTCGATATTGGCGGGGAATTGTTTCCGGCTCTCATAGCGGCCGGTGCTCCGATGTATGGGGTAGAGCTTCCATTCCAGTGGGTGGACATAGGATCGATTCCTGATTACTGGGACGCATCTCGGCTAGCAGTGAGCGGAGGAATTCGAGGGTACAGACTTCCCGGACGGGAAGTGATCCCTGGCGTGCGGACAGGGATCAACGTTCGCTGGAATCCTGGTCGCGCGACCGTCCGAGGGCCAGTCGTAATCGGCGGGAGTTGCTCAATTGGTGATGGAGCTTTAATAGAAGGTCCGGCGGTGATCGGCGCGGGATGCGTTATCGAGCCAGGTGCGCAGGTTCGAGAATGCATACTTGCCGACTATACGAGAGTTAGTTCGATCGCGAGATTGGACAAATTACTGGTCTTCGGAAATCAGTGCATCCAGCCGGACGGCCAGCATTTTGGAATTGATGAAGCAGGAGTTACTTGGGTTGTAGACGACGCGCGAGCCAAGCAGGAATTTGCACCGGAACAGCAGGAACTGATGGAACTGGCGAGACAGATCTCGGATTAAGAGTAGAAGAGGACACCTATGCGTTTTGAAGAAAACAAAATCGGAAATATTTTGATAGCGAAGGTGCTCGAGGGACGAATCGCAGCGGATATAGCTCCGCGCTTCAAGGCCTATCTGAGCGAATACATAAGCGATGGGAATCGTGCGATCGTCTTAGACTTGGAGGCAGTGACGTTCATAGACTCCAGCGGGTTGGGCGCGCTGATCTCCAGCCTGAAGTCGATGGGGAACAACGGAGATCTGGTCATATCAGGGGCGCGAGCCACGGTTGCAAACATGTTCAAGCTCACCCGCATGGACAAGGTGTTTCGAATGTATGACACCAACGCCGCGGCCGTCGCAGCGCTGTCGTAAGCGCACATCGCACATCGGGCCATTTCCGCCCCATTCTCGACAGTACGCTCAGCGAGTTGTTCGTAGTCCCGGTCTTAGTACGCGGCGTTTGCGATCACCTCAAGGAGCGCCAGCGCAAGCCTACTCAGTGGAGTTATGGGCCGTTGGAACAAACGATCAACAGTGGACGGACGCGTCCGTCTTCGACTTCACCTTCGATCCTGCGCATTTCGATACGATCCCTGAAGGAGGCATGGGCTTGGAATAGATGTCAGGCGGCATCCTGTTCGTTGTTAAGCTATCTCGCGAACGACAGGATCTTCCTCCTTCGTACTGAGAAAGCGGTAGAGAGTTGCCCTGCTGATCCCCAAAATCTCCGCAGCCAATTGTTTATTGCCGCCAGTCTGGTCCAGAACATGACGGACATGCCTTTTCTCAACTTCCTCTAAAGTCATTCGATCCTGCCCGTCAGTTCGGTCGTTTCTCGCGACGATATAGTCCGGCAAATCACAAACATCTATGAGTTCCGAATCCGCCATCATGCAAGCATGAGAGATTACATTCTCCAGTTCGCGGATATTCCCCGGCCATGAATGCCGCAAAAGTGCCGTGTGCGCACGCCTGGTAAGCCCGCGAACCTGTTTACTCGAATATTGGGCGAACCGCTCGACGAAGTGACTACACAACGAGGGCATATCCTCCCTGCGATCGGCGAGGGGGGGCAGGGAAATTTCCAACATGGCCAAACGGTAGAAAAGATCCTCGCGAAATTCGCCTTGACGGACCATTTCCCGCAGGTTCCGATTGGTTGCTGCGATCACCCTTAGATTGACTTGCCGCATTGCCGATGACCCGACTCTCTGGATCTCTCCGCTCTGCAATGCCCGTAGAAATTTGGCTTGCAATTTCAATGGGACTTCGCCGATTTCATCTAAGAACAGCGTTCCTCCATCGGCGGACTCAAAAAAACCGATACGATCCTGCGTCGCGCCGGTAAATGAACCGCGAACGTGTCCAAACAGCTCACTTTCAAACAGTGTGTCAGGAATCGCGGCGCAATTGCACATAACGAATTGCTTGGTCCTGAGAGGTGACATCTGATGAAGAGCCCGAGCGACTAATTCCTTGCCCGTTCCACTGGCCCCGGTTACGAGAACTGATCGAAAGTGAGGAGCGATGCGACGCGCTCGCGCGTACACCGCGACCATTGCGGCGCTCCGTCCGATCATGTTTCCAAAAGGGCTGGCATCCATTTGTTCTCTTTCCAGCAAAGGGACACCGCGCCTTTTTCGTATTGCTGAAATCAACTGCTCAACCCGACTGCGCAGCGCTTGTGGCGTGATGGGCTTAGTGAGATAGTCGCAGGCGCCCTTCTGGATGGCTTCGACGGCTGATTCGGTGGAATACCTCCCGGTGAGAATCACTACAGCAATAGCCGGATCCCACTCAACAATACGTTCAAGCAACGCCAGGCCGTCCATCGCCTGCATGCTCCGATCCAGGACCACGATCTGAGGACTAATCCGCTGTATGAACTCCCAGCCCTGGACTGGATCATTGAAGCGCGAAACAGTCAGGCCGGGCTGTTGCAAAACATTTCCGACAAAATTAAGCACGAACGGATCGTCGTCGATCGCCACCAGTTCAATTTGCAAAGGAAGCTCCAATATGCCTCACGGGTCTAGTATGTGGCACAGTATAGTTCGGATTCCCATACTTTTAAACCTATTCGTTGGTAAACAATACCACCTGTGAATTTAGGATGCGGAGGAGAGCACCGGGCAGAGTTGAGGCAGTCAAAAGCGTTACATCTATTGACGCCCGGCCACAAGGGCAGTTGTTTTGCGATTCGCCGAGATGGGTACGAGCGGAATCCGCCCATGGTTGTCAGGTCATTCCCTTTGGGTAAGGTGCGCCGGCCGGAACCATTGG
>CAVZRE010000083.1:0-16866 GCA_963777595.1 Terriglobia bacterium | reverse complement strand
CGGTCGGTGCGTTATTGGTTGCTTCACTGGCTGTTGAGCGGCGTCGCTCTGCTCATTGTTGCGAATCTCCTGCCGGGCATTGAAGTCGATGGAATTGGGGCTGCGTTAATAGCAGCCCTGGTGATTGGCCTGGTGGGCGCAACGGTAGGGATCATTCTCAAAATCATTCTGCTGCCTTTCATTCTCCTCACACTCGGGATAGTTTATTTCCTGATCAACGGTCTGATGCTCAAACTGGCATCTGAGTTCGTTCCCGGCTTTCGGGTAAATGGATGCCTGCCTGCAGTATTGGGCTCAATCCTCCTGACCATCGTCGATTACCTCCTGAACCGTATTGCAGGTGTTTAGTCTGGCATCTTCATCCGTACGGTAGACCCGCCGGCGTTCGATAGCGATATGCACGCTACATCGGATCCACGCTATGATGACAGACGTCCGGCAGCCGGGGATTGTCTAGGGAAGTAAAGAAAGAATCAAAAATGAAAAGCCGTCTCGTCGTGATTTTCTTGACTGTTGCGGCTGGATTCCCCTGCGCCTATCCTCTGTTTTCACAAGAAGCAGTTGTGGAACCTTCGGCGGGGCAGGCGGCAAACGCGCCGGCCGAACCTCCCGGCGGAAAGCGAGTCTTCGGGGTGCTGCCGAATTATCGGACGGCCGATGTCTCGCAAGAGTCCACGACGCTCACCTCCCGTCAGAAGCTGGTGATCGCGAGCAAAGATTCCTTCGATTACCCTTTGGTCGCGCTGGGTGGCATCTTCGCGGCCTTAGGACAGCTCTCCGACCAGGACCCATCTTTTGGCCAGGGCATGAAAGGCTTTGCACACCGGCTGGCGACAAACTATGCCGATCAGGCCACCGGAAATATGTTCACCGAAGGCCTTTTTCCGGTATTGCTCCATGAAGATCCCCGCTATTTCCGCCTGGGGAAAGGCAGCAAATGGCGCCGGACCGGTTACGCGCTGACTCGGATTTTCGTCACCCGCACGGACTTGGGAAGCACCCGGTTCAACTACTCCGAGTGGCTTGGAAACGCCGCGTCAGTAGCTCTCTCTAACACCTACTATCCGGAAAATCGAAACGCCGTGGATAACGTTACGAAGCTCGTTGAGCAATGCGGAACCGACGCCGTTTCGCAGGTGCTCAAGGAGTTCTGGCCGGATATCCGGCAGAAGCTGTTTCACAAAAGTGGCAACTAGGCGGCGAGTTTCTGCCATCTCTCCGATTTCGAGCGGCAGACCGCCCTCGAATGGTATACTTCTGAAAACCACAAGTTAGTTTCGGAAGACTGCAATCTGCCATCGTCGATTGCCACGTCCAATTAGTATGTGTCACGTTGCTTAACCGCGACCAGGTTTCGTCGTGAACAGGTTAACCCTCCTCGATCGAGTCTTTAAGCCGCTAGTAATAAGACGATACGGCTTTGCCCTGTATTAACTGCGCTCTCGGGGCTGAAAAGCTGGACGTGTCTGAAACGCCAGGTTCGGGACTTTCATACTATGAACACTTTGAGACTTGCCGCGATTCTATTTTGCTCGACGACTTTGGCCCTCGCGCAAATGTCAACTTCTGAAATCACCGGGACCGTCGCCGATGCTTCAGGCGCCAGTATTCCCGGTGCGATCGTCACCATCACGAACGAGGCCACCGGAGTGAGCAATCGTCAAATGACGACTCAGGCCGGGATCTATGCCTTTCCGGCGCTTACGGTGGGGACCTACTCGATCACGGTGGAGGCGCCGGGTTTCAAGAAGGAAAAAAAGACCGGAGAACAGTTGGTGGTCGGCACCCCGCTCAACGTCGTCATCAAAATGGAAGTCGGCCAGGCTTCGGAGACGGTTGAGGTGAAGGAAACCGCAACGCCCCTCAACACGGAGAATGCGTCGGTGGGAGACGTGGTCTCCCACGAGTCGATCAGCAAGATGCCGCTCAATGGCCGTAACCTGCAGAACCTTGCCATTCTTCTCCCCGGCGCGGTGCAGACCACCGGCGGGTTGACGATTGTCAATGGAATGCGGAACGGGGCGCTCAACGTCACGGTAGATGGCATCGACGCCAATGAGTCGACGAATCCCAATTCCAACACCAACATCTACGGACTCAGCCCCGACAACATGCAGGAGTTCAAGGCCACCACTAGCAACCCCACGGCCGACGAGGGCCGTAATAGCGGGTTGAATATGGCCATGGCTACGCGTTCGGGCACCAATCAGTACCACGGTTCGGCCTACGAGTTCTTTCGTAACACCGACTTGAACTCGAGCGATTTTTATGCGAATGCCCGCGGCACGGCCAAGCCCACGCTCCAGTCCAATCAGTACGGCACGGAGTTCGGCGGACCGATCGTTCACAACAAATGGTTCTTCTTCTTCAACTGGGAAGGACAGGATACCAACAACGCAGCGCCCATCACCTCAACCTACGGCACGGTATATGTCTACACGCCGCAAGCAGCCGCGGGCCAATTCCGGTACTTCGTGGCCAATCCCAATAACCCGCTCGTGATCAGCGGCCAGAAGATTACCAGCAATAGCCCGCTCCTGGTCAATGCGCAGACTGGAGCGCTGGCGTCCGGCGTGAGGAACTGCACCAGCCCCACCGATCTGGGCTGCGTCCAGACCTTCAACATCGCGGCGAGCGACCCCCTCCACATTGGCTTGGACCCCACCATCGGTAAACAGCTGACGAGTTATCCCGCGCCCAACGGATACTCGGGCGGCGGCGTCACCGACGGCTTGAACATCGGCAACTACTTCTGGAATTCGCCTTACTATATCCGCGGACCGCACTTCACCGGCCGGTCGGACTATAACATCAATACCAACAATATGATCTTCGTGAGGTACATGTGGGCGGAGAACAATACGCTGAACGGCGACCCTCAGAATAGCCGGCCGCAGATCTTTCCCGACCAGCCGCCTTTGGGCACCGTCGGACGCAGTGGCGGCAGCGGTGTCATCAGCCTGAGAACAGTGATCTCGCCGACAATTGTGAATGAGCTCACCGGCGGGTTCTCGCGCTGGCACTTTCTCTTTACCCAGGGCGAAGCCAATCCGGAATGGCCAAACATTCCCGCGTATGTCTACAATCTTGCGACCATTCCGTTCAATAACAACCCGCCGACCGAGCGCGGCGTGACCACCCCACAAGTGATCGATAATCTCAACCTGGTCAAGGGTGCCCACAACATCCGTACGGGTTTGAATTTCCGCTTTTACCGGCATAACGATCTGCGCGGCCAACCCGGAGGAAGCCAGGTGACGCCGACGATTTCGCTCAGCGCCACCACTCGCCCACCGAGCGGCTTCACGCTCCCGTCCCTGGCGACGGCCACTGCGGGTGGCATCGCCAGCACGGACCTGTCGCACCTGCAAAGCGCGATCAACGATCTCCTGGGAATTCCGGCCACCATCACGCAGCACTTCCTTGGGAATTTGAACACGAACACGTATCTGCCCTACGAGTCGGGCAACGTGGTCACGCTCTTCGACGAAGGCCAGCGCTTGAAGCAGTACGACTCCTATGTGATGGACGAATGGAAGGTGCGGTCCAACCTGACGATCAATTGGGGAGTGCGCTGGGAAGTGAATACACCCCCGACCGAGGCCGGAGGACGAGTTTATGTGCCCAATCTTCCCATCGACGGTACCGAGGGCCCGGTGACCTTCGTCCACGCCGATTCCTGGTTCAAGCGTAAAAATCTGGACGCGTTTGCGCCTCGGGTGGGGATTGCCTGGAGTCCTGGGAAAAATCAGAAGACGGTGCTCCGCGCCGGCTATGGAATTTCTTTCGACACCATCTCCTCGTTCCAGGTGACCGCGGTCGCGGGTAACGTTCCCGGGATTGTGACTACCTGTACCGCAACCGTCGGGGGTGCGACCACCCCGGGCTGCGGCTCTGTGCCCAACGTACGGATCGGCCAGGGCTTCCCCGAACAATTGCCGGCGCCTAACTCGCAGCCGTCCAGCTTCCTGACGCTGCCGGCTCAGCTCTACTCGAACGCGCCGAGCGTGATCAGTTTCGATCCCAACCTGAAGCTGCCGACGGTTCACGAGTGGAATGCAACCATCCAGCATGAATTCCCGCACGGCTATATCGTGCAAGCCGGCTACATCGGCCATCGCGGCATGCGTCTGTACCGGATCTACGATTTGAACCAGATTAATGCGGGACCCATTCTGCCCTCTTTCCTCGATATGCAACAGAATGTCGCCCACAAGTGCAGCGCCGATGGCAGCGGTTGTCCCTCGGGCGTCACGGGAATTTCGGTTCCGATCGTCACCTCAGGACTCGTGAACGCGGCCTTCGTGAATAGCGCGACCTCCGCCACCGACCTGGCGCAGAACGCGGCGGGCAATATGGCCCAGCGCATTGAGAACACAACCATGGCTGCGCATTTACGGCCCAACCAGCAGTTTGGCCAGAACGTTTACCTGGATTCTGGAGGAGACTCGTACTACCACAGTCTGCAGCTCGTGATGCGCAAGCGGTTCGACAACGGGCTCCTGATGAACGTGTCTTATTCTTTCTCCAAAGCGATGGACGATGATTCCACCGATCCCGTCGGGGCGTCCTCCGGGGGCGGTCTCTCGACGACCGGCGCCAGTACTCCCGTCGATATCAGCAACTGGCGATTGAACCGGGGACTCTCCGACTACGACCGCAAGCACGTCTTTATTGCCAACTGGGTGTACGAATTGCCTGTCGGCAAAGGCAAGCGCTTTATGAATTCCGCGCCGAAGGCGATCGATGAAGCTCTTGGCGGGTGGAGTATTCAAGGCATCGCCACCGGCGAAAGCGGCCAGCCATTCAGCGTGTTGAGCGGCGCCCTGACGGCGAATGACGACCATCAATCCTTTGCCGGACCGCCCGCCGGCCAGGCGCTACCCACGCCGCAGGTGCAGCAGGTAGCCGGTGTCGTCGGGCCCTCGCTGTTCGCGAACGCCAACGGGTTTACGCTTCCCGCGCCGGGCTCCGACGGCATCGGCCGCAACAGCTTCTATGGTCCAAATTTCTGGAACGTCGATACAGCCATTTCGAAGACCTTCACGATCAACGAACGCTTCAAGCTGACCTTCCGCGCCGAGGTGTTCAACCTTCTCAATCACATCAACTTCTCGACCGGCGGCTTGAACATCTTGTCTTCCACCTTCGGACAGACACTGAGTGAGGTCTCGGCCGGAAGCACACGCAACGTAGTCCTCAACGGCGAGCCCAACCGTGTCATGCAACTGGCGCTAAGATTGAGCTTCTAATCTGCCGCACATGAAATTCAGCCCTTGTAAAACAGCCTTCAGGCTGTCACCGTCTCGAAGCCCAGCCGGCAGCGACCGGCCCGTTTCGTTGGGCAGACCATCGTCTTCTGTGGTCTGCAAGCTGCGGAGCAGCTTTTCTGCTGCAGCAGCTGCGGAGCAGCCTTTCTGCCGCTGCAAGAGGCCGCTGGTAACTTGAGATGCAGCGAGCGCTGGCGATTCTTTGCTTGAGCGTGAGTCTGCTCGCCGCAGACCGTGAAGTAGTCTTCCTGGTCGGCGGCGACGTCACCTGGTCGTTCGGATTCCGGCCGAAGAGCGTGACGATCGCCGCTCCGGACCCCGCCGATCCCGACTGGCGCGCGCTACCCCGAATCAACGACGGAAGTCAGTCAGTTATCCACGCTAAATCCCACGACTACAAGATTCACTTCGACTCCACGGACGAAGCCCTGCGCTATCCTCTCGCGCGGGTGGCCCCGGTATTTCACAGCGCGGACCTGGTGTTCGTCAATCTCGAAACGCCGTTGTCGGATACGGCAAAATGGGTCGGCGACTATCGCACTCCGGCGAAATTCGCGCGAGTCATGCGCGACGCAGGCATCGCCGCGGTGACTCTCGCCAACAATCACACCTATGACTGCGAGGCGCAGGGGCTGCTGGACACGCTCGAAAATCTTTCTACCGCCGGCATCGGGCACGTTGGAGCGGGACATAATTTGGACGACGCGCGGCGCCCGTGGATCGTCGAACGCAAGGGGATCAAGATCGGAGTTCTGGGCTATGCGCAGTTCAGCAACGCGGGCGAACCTGCGTTTGCCGCTTCCGGCGCCGCGGGACTGGCGCCCATGGATCCGGCAATCGTGAAGGAAGATATCCGGAAGCTGCGCAGCCAGGTGGACTATGTCGCTGTCGCATTTCATTGGGGCACCGACAAATCGAACCACGTAAGTCCCCGCAATCGCGAATTTGCCCACCAGGTAATCGACGATGGCGCTGACCTGGTGTTTGGCGGGCACACTCCCCATCCGAAAGGCATCGAGATCTATCGCCGCAAAGCGATTATCTATTCTCCCGGTCATGTGATCTCCGGGCACGCGCACGTCGAATGGGGCGATAATTACTTGGTCCGGTTTACGCTTGGGCCAAAAGAGATCGCCAGGTTGGAGATCCTGCCGCTAGCCGGGACGGGCGACCAGCTAGCGCAGCCGTTCCTGCTCGAAGGCAGCCCGGCGGTGAAACTGCTCGAGGAGATTCGCGGCCTTTCCGCGGCGTTGGATACAAAGATGGAAATCCGAGGGAACATTGGCGTAATCACGCCAGGAGATCGACCATGACAACTCATCTGAACAAAGTGCCTATCCGATTCGCTCTTTTCTTCGCCTGCACGGTTCTTCTTCCTGCCCAGGAAGTCTCCCAGAGCGGTCTGGAACTGAAGGCTGCACGCCCCATGGTCAGCGAGCCGGAGCGCGCTCGCACGGCCATGATCGCGTCGGCCAATGAGATCGCATCGAAAGCCGGCCTGGATATTCTCCGCAAGGGAGGTAATGCCGTGGACGCCGCGGTAGCGGTCGGGTTTGCGCTCGCCGTGGTCCATCCGGAGGCGGGCAATCTGGGTGGCGGCGGTTACATGTTGATCCGGACCATCGATGGCAAAGTTCACGCCATCGACTACAAAGAGACCGCTCCCGCCGCCGCGCATCCAGGCATGTTTTCCGGAAGATTAGATTCGACAGTCGGATATAAGGCTTCGGCCGTGCCGGGTACCGTTGCCGGCATGGCCATGGCGCATGAGAAGTTCGGTAAACTCTCCTGGAGCGAGGTGTTGGAGCCGGCTCGACGCTTGGCGCAAGAAGGCTTCCCTGCATCCCAGCGAATGGAGTTGGTGATCGCGCTGCAGGTGCCGGTGATGAAGCAGTTCCCCGATACCGCGAAAGTCTTTCTGCATGGTTCGGACCAGCCGCTAAAGCAGGGCGAACTGGTCAAACAGCCCGATCTTGCCGCTACCCTTCGCCGCCTGCAGAAACACGGCTGGCGTGAGTTCTACGAAGGCGAGACCGCGCACCTCATCGACGCCGACATGGCCGCTCACAACGGCACCATCCGCTACGACGACCTGCGTTCTTACAAAGCCATCGAACGCGATCCAGTCGAGGGAACCTTCCGCGGCAACAAAGTTCTTTCGATGCCGCCCTCTTCGAGCGGCGGGACCACGCTCATCGAGATGCTCAACATTTTCGAGACTTTCCCCGCGCTGTTGGGTCGGGAAGGTTCCGTCGAGCAGCGCCATCACATGATCGAGTCAATGCGCCGCGCCTATCGCGATCGCGCCGAATTCTCAGGCGACCCCGGCTTCTTCGAAGTGCCGGTCACCATGTTGACGAGTAAGACCCACGCTCAGGAACTGGCGGCATCAATCGTTCCCGATCGAGCCACCCCGTCGGAAGGGCATCGCGGCGAATCAGGCCACGAATCCGACGACACCACGCACTTCTCCGTGATCGACGGCGCCGGTAACATTGTTACCAATACATACACGCTCAACAGCTTTTATGGATCGCAAGTGATGGCCCACGGAACCGGAGTGCTCCTCAACGACATCATGAGCGGCTTCAGCAATGAGGCTGGAGGACGCAATGAGATCAAACCAGGCAAGCGCCCCATTTCTTCGATGACGCCCACCATCGTGCTGCATGCCGACGGCTCTCCGTGGTTCGCGCTCGGCTCTCCGGGCTCTGCAACGATTCCGAATACGGTTTTTCAAGTGATCGTCAACATCGTCGATTCCCGGATGTCGCTGCGCGACGCCATCGAGTACCCCAGAATTCATCATCAGAATCTGCCGGATCGCGTCGATATGGAGCCGGGCGCGCTGGTCTGGGACGTCGCCGAGAAATTGAAGTCCTTCGGAGACAAGCTCAATCCAAAACTTCGCTCCCAGGGCGACGTCCATGCCGTCATGGTCGAAGAAGGGTCTGGCTGGCGTCTCGGATGGAGCGACGGACGCCGGGGCGGACGCGCCGCTGGCTATTGAAACCGCGATCGAGTCGGCAGCCTGGAAACCGTTGCCCTACTCCGCGGCAGGCGGTCCAAACCAGGTGATGAGCGCGTCATTGAGCTCCGGTTGGGTTCGGTCTCCTGCCCAAGCCACATATCCGTCGGGCCGGATCAGGACGGCAGCCGGAGCAGTAACCGTCCCAATCGCCGGAAGCTCCCACGTACCTGCGTATTCGGCATCGATCAACTGAACGCGGTCTGCCCATGGAGTGATGTCGAAGGCGCGGCGCTCACCCAGATTCACCAAAGCGGGTCGCGCATGGTGCAGCAGGCTGTAAACCCGCAGCGGACCGTTAGCCGTCGTCAGGTCGAGGTCAGGCATGCGGCGGCCGACAAGCGGATGCTCCCCGCCGAGGTCGTACCGGATACCAAGTCCGGACATCTCGGCAGCGATCCGTTTGCGTGGCTCCTCCATCCCTAAGAGTTCCGCTACGATTTCACGCAAAGCTTCCGTGCGATCATCGCTGCGCTGCAATGCCACCTGTGCCATTGTCATGCGCAACACGCGGGCCCCAATCGGATGCCGCTCCACCTGATAAGTGTCGAGCAAGGTTTCAGGCGATATCCCTTTCACCACTTGCGCCAACTTCCAACCCAGATTCACCGCATCGTGCACACCGGTATTCAGGCCTTGGCCTCCCACCGGGGAATGCACATGCGCGGCATCGCCAGCCAGCAGAACCCGGCCCTTGCGGTAAACCGCCGCCTGCCGCGACAGGTCGGTGAACCTCGAAATCCAGGTTGCACTATGGATTCCGTAATCTGTTCCGCATGCCGCCACCAGTGCCTCGCTGAGATCGCGCAGCGTCGGCTCGGCTGTCGCGCCCGCATTCTTTTCAGTCAACATGACGCCTATGGGACCCTCCTTGGCAAAGACGATCTTGCCGTCGCGAATTTCGTATTCCTCCCGGCTGAAAGCATGCATCCCAAGTGCCGTCCGATGGATGCCTAACGGCGGCTCCTCCGCCATCCCGACCTCGGCGAGGATGCTGCTGGTCGTCGCGTCCCATCCCCGAAACTCAATGCCCGCAGCTTTGCGGACCAGGCTGCGGCCTCCATCGCACCCGGCGAGATAGCTGGCCCGCAGCGACGTACCATCCGACAGTTCGCTCGTGACGCCAGTCTCGTCCTGCGCGAAACACGTCAACTCATGGCTGCGATAGATCGGCACCGCCAATTCGCTGACCCACCCGGCAAGAATGCGCTCAATATGCTTCTGCCTCAGTCCCAGCCCGTAGTTGTGCCGGGTCGGAAATTCGCTGATGTCCAAACGCATGGACGCGAATCCCGCGACTTGGGCTATCTGTCCTTCCCCGAGGAACCGGTCCACGATTCCTCGCTGATCGAGAATCTCCAGTGTGCGTGAGCTCAGACCACCGGCGCGCCAACCGGCAAGCTCCTGGTTAGGACGGCGTTCGACAATAGCTACGTCGACGCCTGCCAGCGCCAGCTCGCCTGCCAACATCATCCCGGTCGGCCCTCCTCCTGCAATCACCACCGCGTGCTCTTTCATCGTGCCTCCCTTCAGCCGACGATGATGCAGCATCGGCCGGGCCTTGCCGCAAGCCCCCCGGTGCGTAATAAACTAATAGCGGGGAGGAGAGAATACTCTTCTCAGACTTTCTGCGGCTCCGCGTTGGAGCACCGCCTTGACCGGACCGCCTACTGTAGGCACACCGCGTGCCGGACGTCGAAGTCTATCACGAGGAGCCAACTCCGGGGCGCCCGCGTTGGTGTAGGATTGTCATTAGTTCGTCCAACTGGAGCAATCGCATGAATGTCCCCCACCTCGTGCCGTCCGTGAGCCGCTGGCTGCTATCCATGGGATCCCTCATGTTGGCGGCCGGCCTCCAACAGCCGGTTCACGCGTCAGGCGTAGACCTCTCGAAGTTCAGGCGCATCGAGCCGCAGTACATCGCGGCGCTCGGAGACCCCGAGGCCACCTCCGGCAACGGCGCGCAATCATGGGGCCTCTGGAGCCAGGACCCGGGCCCGCGCGGTTGTAAGTTGGACCGCTACGAGCAATTGAAGGCGTCCGGCGTTGCGCCGTCACAGTGGAAATTCGACGCTAAGGACTGGTGGCTGGAGGAACACGGCTTGATCATGGAGAAGCCGACTTTTCCTCTGCCTCCTGGGAAATACCTCGTCACGGGCGACCGCAACGTGACAACCGTGCTGACAATCCATCCCAAGGACAAGGACGGCAATCAGCGGTGGGAACTCTTCGACGGCGCGACCCTCTACGATGTCACCCATCTAGGATGCCGCTCCGCACGCTACACGCCGGCGGCGGCTAACCACTCGTGCTCGCCCGCGAACGCTCCGACCACGGGTTTTCCGGTAAATCCAGGTGCGGCCATGCCCGTCGTGACCGGCTGCCGCAAGCAGGACTACGCGGTTCTCATCGTCGTTGGGCTACCCGCCACTCACTAAAGTGGCCGCACGCAGGGCGCGACCGCTCGCCATGAGGTGAAGCCGACAATGAATACTCGCGGAAACCCAACTCGCCGCGCATTGGTTCGGACCGCCGCGGCAGTGGCTGGCCTGGCTTTCGTTACTGCGTTCTGGTGGCCCAAACCCCGGACTGTCGAAACGGGCAGAGTTAAAGTCTGCTTTTTACTGTAGTCCATTTCGCAACGCAACCACTATTTGCGCCGCCAGTTGCTGATGAGTGTCAGAGGCTGATACTCGGGCGCTACCATCGGCTCAATCATCAGGAAGCGCTGCGCCATCCGGCGAGACATCGTATTCGAAATTCGGCGTCCGCAGATGAGGCGGCGTGGCGTTGAACAGGAATTGTGGGGTCGATGACTGGAACGCGGCGCCCTCTCCCGAAACACGCCACGGCCATCATTTTGCCGTCCAGAGACAGGTAGAAAATCTCCTTGCCGTCGCCCCGCCACCGGGGCATCATCCCTCCGGCATTGGAAATCTGCCAGCGCGCTGGGGACGCGGGCTTGCCGGGCTCGAACGCCTGAACGTAAATCTCGCGCCGGCCGCTGTCGTCGAAGTCGTATGCGATCCAGCGCGGGCACTCCCGGATTGAACTGGGCTTTGGATGCTCCGCGCGCATGCCCGAGGAAGCTCAGCGGCCGGCCGCCGCCGCGCGTCGAGAACCATAATCTCCGAACTCCGGCGTGATTTGCGTATAGAGCAGGAAACGCCCATCGCGGGACCAGTCGAGTGGCTCCTGTTCGATCGTGTCGTCGTTCGTGAGCCTCTCGATTGTTCCGGCGCCGGAGGTCGCTTTGCGGTACAGGTTCGCACGTCCGGCCGCATCATTCTGCAAACGTCACAGCCGCGCCATCTGGCGACCATACCGGATTTTCCTCGATGGCCGGATCGAAGGTGAGGCGCGTGAACGAATTTCCAAGCAGGTTCGCCACCCAGATGTCCGAGTTGTCGCCGTCCCTGCGCGTAAACGCCACTCGCTTGCCGTCGGGCGAAATCCGTGGCGTGTAGTATTCGCCGGGAGCGCCCAGAACGTGCCAGTTGTTTGCCGGTCCTGTCGCGCCAGCGAAGTTCCGATATCAGATTGGTCTGCGGCGGATATACCAGCATACCCTGAGTGTTGGCGGAAAAATCCGTGAGTAAATATCCCAAAAAGACGCGACGCGCCAGAGGCGCCTTCAGGGGAAACGATTCGCCCGTGAACTCTCCGCGCGCCGCATCAAAGGGCCTGGCCGTAAGGGTGCCGTTGACGACCGAGAGTATGTGGCCCGCCGAATAGGTTGGCCGTTCGCTATAGGTCGGCTCTTCGCTCGCCTCGCCAATACGGCGCGGCTTTTCGCGCGGATCGAGCGAGGCGAGCCAAAGATCGCGACCCCGACCCAGGCTTCCTCCTATCGCATAAACAAATCGCCGGCCATCGGGAAGGAACTGGGGGCTACCATCCGCCCGCCGTTCCCGGCACCGGCACTGGCGATCCACCGGCATCCGGCATGCTCTGTATAGGCATCGCGCCAAATGGGCTTGAGTTTCCCCATAAGATGACACCCCGGGAACTCCAACTCCCTCTGACATCGAATTGCCCGAGTTATCGCGCAGGTCGATCACCGCGCCGGTTGCAACTTCAATCTTTTTCAGTTTCTGCGGCGTAAAGAACGCGATCCATCGCGAATCCGGCGACCAAAATGGATAGAACGCGCCTTCGCTGCCCGGCAGAAGTCTGGACTCGGACTCTCCCAGCGAGCGCACCCATAACTGCGCTTTCCCTTCCGTGCGCCCGACGAAAGCCAGCTTGGTCCCGTCCGGAGACAGCGCGAATCCGCCCTCGCCATTGCGGGCGAAACGGAAGCTGGTCCCGGAAGGCGGAAGGAGCGAAGCGTTCAGAGCCGCAACTGGCGCGGCAGCCGGACCCCAAAGCATCATCCCGCCGATTGAGCCAAGTCCTACAAGCAGCACCAGGGCCGTGGTAATGAGTAGCCACCGCTGTCGGGCCCGCGGGCTGACCGGCTGCAAAGCAAGAATCGGAGGGCCGTCTTCCAGCATCACTCGGGCTTCGCCTATGGACTGCAATCGGCGGCGAATATCCTTCGTGAGGCAACGACGGATGAGAGCGGTCCACTCCTCCGGGACGTCCGAAAAATCGGGCTCGCCGCTTACCACGGAAGCGAGCACGTCACTCGTTGTGGCGCCAGTGAACGGACGTTTCCCCGAGAGCATTTCGAGGAACAGCACACCAAACGACCAAATGTCCGACCTCCGATCGATTTGGCCGCCCAGCGCCTGTTCCGGCGACATATAAGATGCCGTGCCGACGATCGTTCCCGTCTTGGTGATTTCTCCGGGCGAAACGGGTTGGACTCCGTTCATTGCTTTCGCCAGTCCGAAGTCCAGCACTTTCACCGTGCCGCCTTCGCCGAGCTTGATGTTAGCTGGCTTCAGGTCGCGGTGAACGATGCCTTTTTCATGGGCCGCTTCGATGGCTTCCGCCGTTTCGAGCGCGATGCGACGAGCCTCACGCGGGTTGACAGGCCCTTTTGCGATGAGGTCCGCAAGTGTAGGTCCTTCGACATATTCCAGCACGAGATAGCCGAGTCCAGAGGGGCTGGAGCCAACGTCATAGAGTGTTGCGATGTGGGGATGGTTCAGGGCGGCGATCACGCGGGCTTCGCGCTCGAAGCGCTCGGTGAACTGCACTAAAGAAGTTTTGATCGCCACAGTGCGCTGGAGTCGGGGGTCGATTGCCCTGAAAACCTCACCCATACCTCCCTGGCCGATTTTTTGTTCGATCCGGTAAGGTCCGAGTTGCTGACCAGCGGCAACGGGTGTCTCGGCCTTCAGCAAATCCTCCCGGCCCTCCCATGCAGGACGATCGAGGAAGGCGCCGTCGTCCTCCTGCGAGGTACCGTCTTTCTCAGATGCACCTTCCCGAGCCAGAATTGCGACAACGGCCGCACGCACCTCGGGGTCGGCACGATCCAGCAGTGCAATTCGCTGCGAAGGAGGAAGAGCCCGCGCCGCGTGGTACAACTCCTCCAGTTGCCGCCACACCTCAGGCGTCATGGAGAATAGTCTAACTTGAACGTACCTCGCGTGCGGGCGCGCTTTAGTAATTCGGGCAAGGTCGGAAACGCGCGGCCGCGAGAATTCCCACGCGACTGCGCGGCGCTGAAATAATTACGGAATACCCGGAATTTGCCGCCGACCGCCCGAATTGCCACCCTGCTTCCAGCGAATGGTAGAAATGGTTACGCCATAGATCCGGGCATCCATGGCCGAGAAATACAGGACAACCCCGCGTGCTCCCCGGCAGGCTAGATCTCGTTCACCCGATCTTCCTTTCGGAAGTCTCGCTTGCGGATAAAAACGTTCCGAGAATCGGCGTCCGGTCCCAACCAACCCGGCACTCCGGCAATCTGAGACGACTGCGAAACGGGCGACAAAGTCGCCGGAGTCCCGGCCGCGCCCCTCGTTGTTCGCCCTCACGCCTGATCCGCCCACTTCAGGGTGTCGTCGTGTCGACGGTAATTCGCAGAGCCGTAACCTGGCCAGTCAGGTGGTCTGTCTTGTTTCCCTTGGTATCGAAGACAGTTTCGACAAACGTGCCGCTATAGGGCTGTGCCGCCAGGAGACACTGTAATCATTTCGATGACGATAATTCTGCCGAGCAAAGCTCCTGTTGTGGCGTTGTAATTCAGGGCAAAATGGTTGACCTGGTAAGTGGAGTTTCCGGTTTTCTGCCATACGCCCAGGCAGAAATTCTCCTGCGCCGGCGAACGCGCGCCGGCATTCAGAATTTCGGTCCCATCGCTGTGAAACTGGGTGTATCCGAAGTTGAGTTGGGCTCCGTCCGGAATGGATGGATTGCGGGTGGTGTTGCCCAGGGAGATAAACTGAAAACTCCACATTCCCACGATCGACGGGCTTTTCGCAGTCGCTGCGTGGCTCTGGTCGCGAGCGAGACTCGCAGGCGTAACCAACTCCAGAGGATTTCCGGAATCCTGCATGGAGTTGCGCCATGGCTAACGAACCCCGCCGGCTGTGGCGCCATGTCACACGCGCTTGCCGCGGGGACCAACAGCATCCCAACAACCGCAGCGCTCAAAGTTATAGCTACCGTTCGATGTGTTACTTTCATCATGCTTCCTCTTTCTTCGGGGAAAATCTTTCTCCCGAACCTCCATGCGAGAAAGGAGCGCAAAAACCGTAACGGCGGCCGCGATCGTTTTCACGTTATTCTGAAGACCGTGGGAGCAGAGTATCCAATCGCCGATACCACGCAGCTTCTGCTCGCGTGGGCCGGCGGCGATGCGGCCGCGCTGGATGCGCTCGCGCCGCGAATCTATCAGGAACTTCACCGCCTGGCCGTGGATTTCATGAAGCGGGAGCGCGAAGAACCCATCCTGCAGGCGACGGCCCTAGTGCATGAGGTTTACTTGAAGCTGATCGACGTTGAGAGCGTGGCTCTTGACGGAAAGGCGCATTTCTACGCCATCTGCGCACAAATGATGCGCCGCATCCTGGTAGACGCAGCCCGAAAAAGAGCCGCGTCCAGGCACGGCGGTGGACTCGGACGGATTGACCTCGACGATGTAGCGCAGTTCGATCTGAGCCAGAATAACGACAACCAGATAGTAAGGCTGAACGACGCGCTGGATGAACTGGCCACTGCCGATCCTCGAAAAGCGAAGCTTGTCGAACTGCGGTACTTCGGCGGGCTGAGCGTCCAGGAGACCGCAGCCGTGCTTGAGGTCTCGGCGGAGACGGTGACACGAGACTGGCGATTGGCGAGGGGCTGGCTGTTATTTCGAATCGAAGGCACTGATTCATCTGGCAAGCACAACTTGGGCCAATATCGACCGCTGTCGGATCGATGAGTCCTCAGTGACGCCTCGCTTAGTGTCTACGTTTCTGAGACAGCGTTCCGTCCGGTTGGCCAGGCACTCGGAAATTGCCGCGGAAGTACTGCTAGGCCGCACGCCTGCGGAAAGGGAATCGATCAGCGTGCTGGCCTTCGAGAAAACCTGAGACCCACCACTGTCGATGAAACCGAGGAGATCTTTAGCGAGGCCATGCAGAACAGCCGGCCCGGGTATCGCGCTAACCGGTGAAGATCACGCCGGATTCGACAATCCTCGCCAGGGCATTTCGGTATCCCAGAACGCGGGCCCGGCATGGAATTTCCGACCGCCGAATCTACGACTACGTCATATTCCTGCATTCCGTCGCGACCGTGGTCCGACCGGACCCAACGTTGATCGCGCCGATTCGGGACCCCAATGACATAGTCGTCATCCCGACGGCAATCATTGGAGGCGTCGAGGCAATCTGCACGACGGACGAGGATTTCTTCAACGTTCCCGCATCGGCGTCTCTGCAATCGGTCAATATTTCCGGTATTGACCGATGCGGATCGGGAGTAATCCGGCGTCGGATCTGGTTCGTTCGTTCAGTGGGGACTTAATAGTGGAACCGGGCCTGGAGGAAATCGATCGTTTGATCGGTGACGCGGCAGACCAGGCGGTGCTCCTGAGTGATGCGGCGCGACCAGCAACCGGCCAAAACGTATTTGAGGGGTTCAGGCTTCCCCAAACCTTCGAACGGATCCCGCATGACTGATTCCACAAGATCGAGGACTCTGATGGCGGCGCTTCGCTCGTTCTTGACCCAGTACCGCAGGTCTTGAAGGAACTCGGGTTGAAAGATGGCGACCTGTTTAGACGGTCCCTTCACCAAGCATCTCTTTTCGCAAAGCAGTTACTGTCGCGGGTTTGAGCTTCCCACTCTTTGCGCGGCGGAGCGCCGTGAGCAAACGGCGCGCGTTTCGAGGGGAACGGAGCAGGTGAGCTGTCTCAGTAAGCCCAGCGAGTTCGGATGCCGGAATTAGGGCGACGTCGCGCGCGCCTTTTCGTCGAACAATCACCGTTTCCTGTTGATCTACGACTTGGTCGAGCACGGTCGCCAGGTTCTCGCGGAGACGGGTATACGTCGTTTCACTCGGCATAGAATCTTCGCTCCGATTGTACAGCATTCCTGTACGCACCTCAATGAGCGAAGGCGCCATCGAATATTCCCGGCGCCCAACTGAGCACATCTCGCAGCTAGCGCTATGCCGACT
>CAVZRE010000082.1:0-124051 GCA_963777595.1 Terriglobia bacterium | reverse complement strand
CGGACCAGGGGGCGCGACCTGTCGAAGATTTCCTTCTTGCAGTTAAGAAATTAATCGACGATAAGACTCCTTTCGAATAGAGCAGGGCGATCAGGCGGCTTTTCCCAAGACGTAGGGCGCGTACTTTCGATCCGAGCCCTGGATATGGCCGACTAGCCAATCCTTTAAGAAATTGAGCAGTTGGATCGAGATCGAGGCACGTCCGGATTTGAATTCGGCTTGAAATTGGTTCACCTTTGCAACGAGTGCCTCATGCTCGGCCTTGTGCGCCGCCAAACCCGGATAGCTGTGTTCCTGCATGAGACGCTCTTCGTAAGCGAAGTGCGTCGCGGTATATTGAATCAGACGTTCCAGAATCTGGCCTGCTACGGCTTGGCCTGTGCCGCTCGACATCGCTTCGAATAATTTGCTGCCCATTGCCAGAAGGTTTTGATGCTGCATGTCGATGCTTGCGATTTTTATGCTGTACTCAGGATTCCAATTGAACATGTTGGACATACCTTCTATATCGGCGGTGCCGGGCCCTGCCTTGAGGCTGGGTCGTAAATTTTTTGAGAGGACTTCAAGCGGCCGATTCCCATTGCATTGGCTTTATTAACATGGGCAAAACCGGGCCCCCCACGTGGGACACTGAAATCAGCACTAACCGATGTTCCAGACCTGCCTTGTCGCTCTCCTTTTTGCCGCCACGGTTGCGGCCGCTCCGACCTTCACCCGCGATGTCGCGCCCATCCTCTATAAGCATTGCGCCGTCTGCCATCATGCGGGCCAGGTTGCGCCGTTTTCTTTAATAACCTACGCCGACGCCTCGAAGCGTGCCCGGCTGATCTCAGATGTGACCGCCTCACGTTACATGCCGCCCTGGAAGCCTGTCGGCGGCCACTTTCAGAACGAACGGCGCCTGACGGTCAGCGAGATCGAGACCCTGCGACGATGGGCCGGGGCCGGTGCTCCTGAAGGCCATTCGAAACTCGCGCTGCCGGTGCCTCACTTCTCCTCCGACTGGGGGCTGGGCAAACCAGACCTGGTCATCCGGCTTCCCAAGCCCTTTTCTATCCCAGCGGACGGTCCGGATCTCTACCAGTGCTTCGTCGTGCCCTCCGGCGTTCCGGCCGACCGCTACATCCGGGCTTTCGAATTTCGACCTTCGAACAGCAAAGTCGTTCATCATTCATTGATTTTTACGGAATCCTCGGGTGTCGCGAGGCAGATCGCGGGCCCGACCGGCACTTATCCGTGCTTCGGCTCCATCGGCACCCTTTGGACTTCCGCCGTGGGAGGTTGGTCGCCCGGAAACGTGCCCATGGCAATGCCGGAAGGCACCGGCGTATGGCTGCCGCGCAAGGCCGATCTGGTGATCCAGATTCATTACCATCCCACTGGAAAAGCCGAGAACGATCAGTCTTCCGTCGGACTCTACTTCGACGATAAGCCGCCCACCAAACATTTGGTGGATATCGGCCTCTCATCGCGTCATATCGATATTCCAGCGGGAGAAACTAATTACAAAGTTCGCGACCATTTCACCATTCCCGTGGACGTGGACGCGACCGGAATCATCCCGCACGCCCATTATGTCTGCCGGAAGGTGGAGGGCTGGGCGATTCTGCCGAACGGCAAGCGGATCTCGCTTCTGCGCATCGACGACTGGGATTTCAACTGGCAGGATCAGTACCGGTATTCGCGTCCGTTGCGCCTGCCTGCTGACACACGCATTGAAATGGAGCTGACCTACGACAACTCGGAAGCTAATCCCCGAAATCCGAATAGTCCTCCCAAGCGCGTCGTCTGGGGACCTGGCGTGAACGATGAGATGGCCGGCTTGCATTTACAAGCCATGCCGGTACGTGAAGAGGACATGCACGAATTGGGACTGTCGTTATGGGGCAAAGTAATGAGGGAAGCGGGCGGCAGTTTTTATCATCTGCCGCCCAAGAATCAGACATCTACCGGACCCTAGAGGCTGCGAAGCTGAGACGCTCGGGCCGCGTGCAATCCGAAAACGGCATTTTGCGCGGTTGGACAGGGCGAGGTTGGCTCAAACGAAGAGGTCCAACGAGAGGACACGATTTTTCCGGACTGTGGTTTAGCTTAGTACAACGCAGTTCGAGGGATTCTCGAACATAAGATGTTGCACTGTTACTGGAATAGGCTTTACTTCTCCATGCCAGGTAAAACTCTCAGTCACAATGGGATGGTTCACGGCTGAACGGCGCCCGCTCCGTAGGCTCAGGACTCGGAGCGGATCGCTAACTCGCCGCGGCAGCGACCACTGAAGCTACGTTCGAAAAAATAGTGGAGACGCTTGTCGCCACATTCGGCAAAAGAGCGCCGGCCGAAACTGCAACAAATCCGGCCATTAATGCGTACTCGATCAGGTCTTGTCCGGCACAATCGCGACGCAATCTAGCGAATAATTTCTTCACGGCAGTTGTTCTCGCCTAGCTTGCCGCACCCGTCATTACCGAGCCCACCTTAGAAAACACCGTGCTGATGCTCGTCGATATGCCCGGCATCAGAGCGCCCGCCGAGACGGCGACGAAGCCCGCCATCAAAGCATATTCAATCAAATCCTGCCCATGGTTGTCCTTCCAGATTCGAAGACGGACGACTAGGGTAATAAGCTTCTTCATACTTTTGATCTCCTTCATGACGAATGATCATTCGCCTTGCCTACCTATCGGTGGAGATCGCGTGAAACTTTAGCCTGCTTTTCGAGAAAAGAAACTCGGAAGCGAAACTTTCCATTTTTTGTGCGATACCCGGCTGACTCCAGTTAGGGCCTGCGCCAGACTATCCATCGATTCACCAAGTCGGCAGTTCGCCGAAACCACCTTGCCGTCCAAACGGCCTTCTGGACCGGCGCATAGTCGTTCGGCAGGGTCCAGAACACCTCAACCTTCAACGCTGTTTCAATCGCTTCCCGCAGCAACCCGTTCTCTTTCTCGTAGCGGTTCACAATTAGCCGTAGGTGGCTGCGATCGACGCCGGCATGTTCCAACAACTGGATTGCCCGCAATGTCGCATGCACCGCCGCGAGTTCGTTGGTTGTGACCAGCAACACTTCGTCTGCACAGCGCGCGAGCGATAAATGCCAGTCGGAAAGCGGACCGGGACTGTCGAGTATCACGGCGCCGTAGTTCGACCGGACGAATTGCAGAAATGAAGGCAAGCCGGATGACCAGGGCGTCTCAAACCTGGGGACCTCAGGGCCTAGAAGCACGTCCACATCTTCATGAGGAACGATAATCTTTTTCCACAGATCTTTATCAATCGGCGACCCGTGATTCAAGACGTCGATAAAGCTGAACGCGGACTTCAGTTTAAGAGCGAAGCTGATGCTCCCAAGCAGAGGATCCAGATCTGCGAGCAACACAGGTCTCCGCAGAAGGTGCCGCATACGCACCGCCAGGTTGCAACCGATCGTCGTCGCACCGTAATTGGGCTTTGCAGGCATGATCGTCCAGATCTTGCCGGGTTTGCTGTTAAAGGAATTCGAGCCGGATTTGCGCAGGAGCCGATCGAATGCTTCAATCACATCCGCTGATGCGATAGGCGCAAACAGGAATTCGCTGGCACCGCACCGGAAGGATCGTAAGATCAGATCCGAGTCGTTGTTCAGATGGAGGGCCGCAACCGGCACATCTGCGCCTGCCAATTCATGCACCAACTCCAGAGCCTGTTCGCTGCTTCCGACGTCTATAAAGCAAACCTGAGGCTTATAGTGGAGCACCACGTCTCGAGCCGGGTAAATCGCCGAATCGGAGCAATCGACCACCCGGGCCCTTTGCGCCAGAGCGCCGGCGACACTGCGCCGTAGCTCAGATTGCGGGCTGATAACCACTGCGCAGGGCGGTCCGGTTTCGTCAGTTTCGCGCTGCGAGAACGAGTCCATTAGAGCCTCAGTCTCTTATCGGTTGATGAATAAAGAAACTTTAGTGGATGAGCAGCATGTAACGCCTAATTGCTGATTACCATTTGGGCGGTACTCGAAACCTGAAAATTGGCATGAAGCGTCACCCCAGTCAACGGAATCACAGTGTACGTCACCGTGACTTGCACCACGCTGCCAGGGCTGTTGTTCGGCGTCCATGTCGTGGTGACGGTCGGAGCGCTGGTCAGACCGATTGCTTCGTTCGTAACGTAGGTTTGAACGCTCGCTGCCGAAGCGGGGGTCGGGTAGTTCGCGCCTCGCGTGCTTACCCACCGGGCGGCATCCTCCGCCGCGTAGTTACAGAAGTTATAAGCATAGATCGCCATGGCGAATTCCATTACGCCGAAAGTGATGAAAAGAAAGGAAGAAAAGCACAAAGCCCCTTCGACCAATCCGCTACCTCTCTCGCTGGCTCGGCGGCGCCCCTGCTTGACCTTACGTTCCATAGTCACTGCACCCGCACCGCGGAAGTGGCCGAAAGATTGATCGTATGAGGAATTCCTGGATATGAAAATGTCGTTGTGTAAGGCATTGCTACCATCATCTGAACGTAGGTCTCCGGGGATCCGGACGAGCAGGTGGCCGGACAGCTTTGCTGCGCTCCACCAATGCTGCATGCGCAAAACTGGGATGCCGTTGCTGTCATCCCGGACCGGTTGCCACAATTCGCCAGAGCAGCGTTTTGCATACCCGTAAAGTCATTGTAATGAGCAGGACTGAGCATGCCGTACTGAGTTCCCGCGCGCGCTGCTCCCTGCACCTGGCACGCGGCGGAGAAGATCCGCGAGAAATCGATCACTCCGAACATAATCAGGAAGAGCAGGCTGCTCGAAAGCGCAAATTCAATCAGCATATTCCCCGCTTCGGACTGATCGTTCCCTCGCATAATTATTCCGCCAAGCCTCCGCCGGTCGATTGCGGAGCAAAATAGTTGGAACTGCTGAGCGACGAGTAATTGTTGCCGAAGGAAGAGTTTCCGTTAATCACGAACATATCTGCCACGACCACCATATATCCGTTCACCGAATTTGCTCCGCTAAATTGCAGTTCTGTGTTATGGAAGTACAGCGCCCCGTTGATCGTAACGGTGGAACTTCCCACGATCTGGTTGGGATTTGCCGTAGGATTCGACCCTGTCACACTGGTGCTGCGGTCCTCAAAAACCGCCATTCCGACCAGCGGTCCTGTCGTGGGCGCGTTCATCGTCAGCGTGGCTTGGCCCGTGACCGCGACCGGTGAATAAGAAGACGTAGAACCGCAGCCCCACATATTGGCCGCGCTGGCTGACGTGTTGTATACCGTGACGCCCGCGGTGGCATCGACGATCGCCTGAGACTGAACGCGAAATCCTCCTCCAGCCATAATGAACGTGCCGGCGGCCATCTTGAAGGTTGCGCCGCCAGTGTTGTTTACCGTCAGGCCGCCGCAGTAGACCCCCGGTTGCATCGTATTGTTTACGGGCTTGCTGTTCATGTCGTAGCTGACGGCGTGGCTGCTTACCACCGTACCCGACGTTGGAGCGGGCACTCCTGCTAGTGGATCGGCCACTCGCGATGCGATCGTTATGGGATTCGTCTTAGCGTTCGATGCGACGTCCCACACTTGCGTCGACCCGCTCACCGACCAGTTACCATAAACCCCTACTTTGGAGTGGTTCTGCATGTACAGAGTTTCAGAGCCCTCCATTTCAAAGGCCTGGCTGTTATTGGAATCCACGATGATGCTCCCGGCCGAGGTCACCGAAGTGGCGCCGGCGATCTGAAAGGCCCGTGACGCCGTAGGGTCGAGTGCGAAAATAACTCCGCCAATACTGCCCGATGAGGAAGACGTCATCGCCACAGCGCGAGCCGAAATCGCAACGTTATTCCTACCCACGATCATCATGAAAAAGGTGGGAACAGTCCGCGTCACAATCGCCTCTACCGCGCTCGAGTTCCCCAGGTAGCTCCCGGAAAGGGGAGGATTGTTGATGGTGACCGTGGTGTTGTTGACACCGTTCGTGAACCCGTTAAGCGAAGCGTCGTTCAATCCCGCAGCGGCAATGAGACTGGCGCTCCCGAGTTCGAGTTCTCGCAGACCACCCATGGCGGCGGCATCCGCGGCCCCCTGCAAGCCCATGCGCGACCACTGAAGATAGCCGACGTCGAACGCCAGACCCGTAAACGCCAGCATTCCAGTGATCACCAGCGCCGTGGTAATCCCCACGAATCCTCGCGCTCCTTCGCGGCGCGGACCGCGGTGTTGCTCGGCCGGTGTACCTTTTCGGTCAGTTGAGTGGCAGCCTTTGCTCCCTTCCATCGATTAGCCTCGATTCCCATGTTAGAGGGACGAAAAAATGGAATCAATCCATCAAAAGTACTGAGGTATGCATTTGCTATAGGGCTGTTCAACTACCTCTACTACTGAGCCTACTGAAAATCCATTGACCCGCCGATGGATCCTGGGTGAGCCTTCCGCGTATTCCGGAGCTTCTGTTCGCTGCCGTGCTGATTTGGCTATTCGCCACAGGCCAGGGCTGGTCGGTGATGCTCGCAGATGGCGACACCGGCTGGCATATCCGCAACGGAGAACGTATCATCGACACGCGCGCTGTTCCCCGTGCCGATCCATTCGCGTTCGGGAGCCGCGAACACCCGTGGTTTTCGTGGGAATGGTTGTCCGACGTCCTCTTCGCCGCACTCTTCCGCGCAGGCGGACTGAGGGCGGTCACCGTCTTCTGCGGCATCATCATCGCGGCGTCGGTCTCAATTCTCCTACGTCACATGCTGTGGCGATCCGTCGGGATCTCGATTGCCTTACCGTTGGCGTTGTTAGTGGCAGGTGCGTCGAGCATTCATTATCTGGCCCGCCCGCACGTAATCGGGCTTCTGCTCTTCGCAGTGGTCGCCTGGATCGTCGATTATGATCGCGTGTCTCCTCGTAGGTTTGTTTGGTGCCTGCCCGTCGTCTTTTTGGTCTGGGCGAACTGCCATGGGAGTTTTCTGGCGGGTCTCGCCACGCTCGGAATGCGTCTCTTCGAGTCGGCAGCACAGCCGGCCAGGTTCCGCTGGCAGGATTGGAGTGGTCAGGAGCGACGGACTTTGCAACGTCATGCCCTTTTACTTACCGCCTGCGGCACAGCGACTCTCTTCAACCCTTATGGCTGGGGCCTGCACGCCCACGCGATCGAATATCTTCGGTCGGGTTGGATCCAGACCAACATTCAGGAGTTCCAATCTCCCCGTTTTCGATCGGAAAGCCTGTTCCAATACGAAATACTGCTTTTCGCCGGACTTCTGGCCTTACCTTGGCTGCTGCGGCGGCGGGAATACCTGGCTTGCTGTCTGATCCTCTTCTGGGCTCACGAATCGCTTGCCTCCGTGCGGCACGTGCCTTTGTATTGCCTCGCGGCCTGCCCTTTCACTGCCGTCTGGATACAACACCATTGGAATGCAAGGCTGCGATGTTCCAGTCGTGATTCTCTTTTCCGCCGATTTCATGCGATCAATCTCGTATGGATGCCCTGGTGCAGGGGCTATACAGTCTTCCCTGCGCTTCTCATCATTTTCCTAAGCGTGACAGCGTGCGCGGGACTCGGTTCCTCTGTCGGCTTCCCCGCCAACAAATTCCCGGTGGTCCTGCTCGAACGGAATATTCCGCGCTTGACGTCCGGCGCAATACGTCCGCGACGGATCTTCAGTTCAGATCAATGGAGCGATTATCTGATTTTCCGCCTCTATCCTTCTGTTCGCGTCTTCTTCGACGGTCGCAGCGACTTCTTTGGCCCGTGGCGTGGCAAGGCATATCTGGAACTTATGGGGGGTGAGCCGGATTCACCAGCCCTTCTGGATCGCGAGGACGTCGACTTCGCCCTGCTACCGAGGGACTGGGCTCTGGGGGGGCTCCTTCGCCGAGGTTGCGGATGGCGAGTCGTCGATGCCGACGGGCAGGCCGTGCTCTTCGAACGGGATCCCGCAAACCTTGCGTTCAACCCTAATCAATTCAGAGCGGACAACCGATAGTGTTTGTAGAATGACCAGCGTCGCAATCGCTTCGATCCTGAAATTCACTTTGGCCGCGGTAGTGTCGACAGCCGCCGTTACAACGGACATCCGGCATCGCCGCATTCCAAACGTGCTATCCGCATGCCTCCTCACCATCGGAATTCTATCTGCCGGATTCAGCCGGGGATGGGTTGGCTTGGCCGACGGGATGCTCGGCGCGACGCTGGCATTCGCAGTATTTCTCATCCCTTATTTGTTGGGTGGATTGGGTGGCGGAGACGTGAAGCTGATGGCTGGTTTTGGCGCCCTGACCGGCGCCCGGAGTGTGTTGCCCGCGCTGTTGTTGGTAGCCGTGGCGGGTGCAATGACCTCTGTTTTGTTTTTGGCGAATCAACGGCTGCGTAGTCAACCCGCTTGCGCCTCGATCCCTTATGCGCCCGCCATCGTGGTCGGGGGCCTTCTCGTGGCCGCAAGCCAGATCGGAGCAAGCTAAATGTTTGGTAGGTTTCTCATTGTCGGGCTCGCCAGCCTCGCGCTGGCGTGTGCAATCGCTCTTCTTTCTTACAAGGTTCTCGCCATCTCAGATAACAAACCTGCAAAGGCTTCCACGCGTAACGTGGTGGTCGCGACTGCAGATTTGGCCGTAGGCGCAGTCCTCAGGCCGCAGGATTTTCGCGTCGCTCAAGTGCCCCAAGAACTCGCCCCGCACAACTCGTTCGAGAAAGTTGATGGGCTTCAGGGCAGGGTGGTAATCAATGCCATATTGAAAAGCGAACCCATAGCTGCCACTCGGCTAGCACTCCCCGGAAACGGCCCTGGCCTTGCTCCCATGATTCCTGCAGGTTACCGCGCGGTTGCCGTACGGGTCAACGACGTGATTGGCGTAGCGGGTTTTATTCAGCCCGGGATGCGGGTCGATGTTCTGGCGTCGGGCCACCTGCCGAACGCGGAGGACAGCGTTACTCGCACAGTCCTGCAGAACGTGCTGGTCCTTTCGGCCGGCCAGGTCTTGCAACCCGAAGCTAAGGGACAGGTTATCAATGCCCAGGTAGTAACTCTACAGGTACGGCCGGCCGACGCGGAAATCCTCACCCTGACCAGCGGAGAAGGCAGGATTCAACTAGTGCTCCGGAACTCGTCCGACACGAAGATCGAAGTAACTCCAGGTGCCCACCTGGCGGAGCTATATGGCTCCGGCGAACGGGAGATAAAAGTCGTGAACCGCCTTCCCAAGAAGGCGACGCGAGTGGCGCCGGCGACACTGCCCACGACACCTGTTCCAGCCGTCACGGAGTCACGGTCATCACGGACAGTCGAGGTAATTCGCGGCACCACCCGATCGAACATTCCCGCGGAACCGGAAGCGAGGCCCGATGCTCCAAAATCTCCCCGGGCAACGCCCGGGCAAACCCAAAGCAACAAGATGACGGGGAGGGTATATGCGTCCTATCGCCTGGCCTAGAGCCACGACGTTCCTTCTGGCAATGGAACTCTGCCTGACGCTCCATGGGCACGCCGCCGAACTTCCGCCTGCGCTCAACCTCACGACTGGCCAAGGAAAGATACTTGATTTCGCCGCTGAAGTGACCCGTGTGTACACCAGCAATCCCGACGTTGCGGATGTAGCCGTAATCGACGCCCACGAAATAATCGTTAACGCCAAGAGTGCGGGCCAGGCCACTTTGGCAGTATGGCTCCAGTCAGGAGGAAACGAAGCGATTCCTGTGATCGTTGAGTTCGACCTCGCCCCCGTTCAGAAGTTGCTGAACCAGGCGTTCCCCGACGATAAACTGATTGTCAGCGGAACCAAGGAAGCGCTGGTGCTCCTGGGACAGGTGCGGAGAGCCGCTACGGCGGACCGGGCCCTCGCGATCCTTAAGCCTTTCGCGCAGAGTGTCGTGAGCAGCGTAGAGGCTACCGGCGGGGAACAACAGATCGCCCTACATGTATTGTTCGCCGAACTCGACCGTACGGCTTCTGAATCTTTCGGCGTCAATCTCTTGTCCACCGGTGCGGGGAATACGCCTGGCCAGACATCGACAGGGCAGTTTTCTCCGGCGTCAGTAGCCGCACCTCTATCGACTGGCGCCACACCCGCATTTACCCTCGGAAATGCGCTGAATATTTTTGCCTTCCGGCCTGACTTGAACCTCGGCGCAACCATTCAGGCGCTCGCGTCCAAGGGGCTCCTCCAGATTTTGGCTCAACCCGACCTGGTGACGACCGAGGGAAAAGAGGCTCACTTCACGGTGGGAGGGGAATTCCCAGTGCCGGTGCCGCAAAGCGGAGCTGCGGCTGGTGCCATTACCATCCAGTTTCGAGAATACGGCATCCGGTTGAATTTCACCCCGACTACGACGCCGCACGGCACCATCAAGCTGCACGTGATGCCGGAGGTGTCTACAATCGACACGGCCAACGGTATTGTTCTTTCTGGTTTTAGTGTGCCTGCACTCTCGACGCGTAAGCTGGAAACCGAAGTCGAATTGAACGTCGGCCAGAGTTTCGTTATCGCGGGCCTATTGGACGATCGTGTGACGCGGAGTCTCTCGAAAATCCCGGGCATCGGCGACATTCCCCTGCTTGGGGCGCTGTTTCGCAGCCATTCCATCGTACGCTCCAAAACCGAACTGATCATCGTTGTTACCCCGGAGATTCGAACTCCGCTGGCCGAGGGAAAGAAGGCTGAGGTGCCGCTGATGCCCGTGCCGTTCCTGCCGCCGACAGCCATGGAAACGTCACCAAGCTCCGGAGGAAAGAAGAAATGAGCACTTCGCCATCGTATGTTCGTCCAGAACCACCACCAATTCCTGGAATGATGCCGCCCCACCAACAGAGGGAGGGTCGGATGTTGCGGCCTGAAGTCCAGGAACTGAAGTTCACGCTGCATCGAAAGCTATTGGACAAGATTAACGTCGAAGCGCTGGCCGCGACCGACGAACGCAGGGTCCGCCAGGAAGTCCAGCAGGCGCTTCTCGCCTTGATCGATGGGGAGCCTGCCCTGCTGAACGCGCTGGAGCGCGAGCAAGTCGCGTCGCAGGTGCTCGATGAGATCTTTGGGCTCGGTCCCCTAGAGTGTCTGTTCGACGATCCGAGTATTTCCGACATCCTGGTCAATGGCTTCGGAACCGTCTACGTAGAGCGCTCGGGGCGGCTGGAGCTGACGAAACTCCAGTTTCGGGATGACCAGCATCTCATGCGGATCATCGACCGGATTGTTTCGAGAGTCGGCCGCAGGGTGGACGAATCAAACCCCATGGTGGATGCCCGTCTGCTCGACGGTTCTCGCGTCAACGCGATCATTCCTCCTCTCGCGGTGGACGGTCCACTGCTTTCGATCAGGCGGTTCTCGAGGGACAAGTTGAGTCCTAAAGACCTCGTGGAAAAACGAGCGATTTCGCCGGCCATGATGCAACTGCTCGAGTCAGCCGTCAAAGCCCGGCTAAACATTGTGATCGTGGGCGGCACGGGAGCGGGCAAAACAACTCTGTTAAACGCCCTGTCGGCATTCATCCCATCCCACGAACGAATCATCACAATCGAAGATGCCGCGGAACTGCAACTCAAACAACCTCACGTCGCTCGTCTCGAAACGCGGCCGGCGAACATCGAGGGCCTGGGTGCGATCCGGCAGCGCCAACTCCTGATCAACAGCCTCCGCATGCGTCCTGACCGTATCGTGATCGGTGAAGTTCGCGGTGAGGAAGCCCTCGACATGCTGCAAGCCATGAATACCGGCCACGACGGCTCACTGACGACCATCCATGCGAACAGCCCGCGAGAAGCCGTATCGCGCCTCGAAGTGATGGTCTCAATGGCCAATTCCGGTATGCAGATGACTTCAATTCGCCAGCAGATTGCCTCGTCGATTCACATTTTTGTGCAAGCCGCCCGGTTGAGCGACGGATCGAGACGAGTTACCAGCATTACGGAAGTCTCCGGTATGGAAGGAACCGTGATCACACTCCAGGAAATTTTTCGGCTGGAAAAGTTGGGCCTCAATCAGGACGGCAAAGTACTTGGACATTTCCACGCGAACGGCATACGCCCGCGGTTCGTAGAGAAGATGATAGCGCAGGGTATAGCTTTACCGACCGAAATGTTCGAGGAGGACGTCCCCATTTAGGGGCCACCGAAAATGTTCATCGCTCTGTTCAGTCTTCTTATCTCGACTGGCATTACAGCCCTCGCATACTTCGTCTTTCAGCAGCGTGCGAAAACGTCGGAAGTCAAAAGAGTCCGGCGAAGACTCGGCGTGGAACCCGATGAGGGTAGGCTAGCGGAACTTGACATTCCTTCTCTGATACGGACCACCGATCGAAGTGAGCCTCGCTGGTTAAGGACTCTTGGCCCATATACTCGGGTGCGTGAGAGGCTCCAACTGCTGATCGAAAGCGCCGGACAATCTGGTACTCCGGAGGGAATACTGAAACGCTGTGCTCTTGCGGCTATACTCACAGGCGGCGTGATATTGGTGGCCGGAGAACATTGGATGGCGTTCTTGGCGCTGCCGGCAGCATGTCTCGCTGGAGCAATGCCGATCGTTTGGCTGCGACGCGCCGCCCGGAAACGCCTCGCTCTGTTTGAAGCCCAGTTCCCGGGAGCGCTCGAATTTATCGCTCGCTCTATGCGCGCCGGTCATGCCTTCTCGGTCTCGGTCGAGATGCTTCACCATGAATGCGACCAACCGTTGGCGGGCGAATTCCGGCGCGTTTTCGAGGAGCAGAATCTGGGCATGCCGCTGGATGCGGCTTTATCCAGATTGGCATCACGCGTCCATTTGATCGACGTTCAGTTCTTTGTCTCCGCCGTTGTCTTGCAGCGCAAGACCGGAGGTAATCTCACCGAGATCCTCGACACGCTGGCGGAAGTCATTCGGGAGCGGTACAAGCTAAAGGGCAAGGTCAAGGCGATCTCGGCCCATGGTCGGATGACAGCCCAGGCTCTTTCAGCGATTCCGATCATCGTGGGCGCCATGATGTTTTGGGTGAATGCCGAATACACCGATTTCTTCTTACATACTCCGCTGGGGCTCGAAATGCTTTCCGGATCGGTAGCGTTGCAGATCATCGCCTACCTGGTAATTAGAAAAATCGTGACCATAGAGGTGTGACATGGTATTGGCGCTGACATCGCTTCTGTTCGCTGTTACCGCGGCCCTCGGTATCGCCGTAGGGATGAAATATTGGATCCGGCCCAAGGCAGCCATCGACCGGCTCGCCGGGACTTCGGCGCCGGTTTCGCGAACACATCCGTCTCTGAAATCGAGCCTGCGAACGATGATTGATGCGGCGGGACGCAAGATGGGAAGCCGCGAGAAGGACCGGCATCAGTTGCTCCAACAATTGGCCCGCGCCGGTTTTCGCAAATCGAGCGCGCTCAACCTTTATAACGGGTCGCGCAGTCTCGCCTCGGTAGCCCTTTCGGTCTCGCTCGCGGGCGGTTGCCTGCTCGAGCGCTCGGATAGCTCGACTATGATCATGGCCGGACTCGGGGGAGTTATGGCTGGATTTCTACTGCCCGGAGAATTTCTTCGTTTCATGATTCGAAGAAGAACAAAGACCATCCAACGTGCCCTGCCGAACATGCTCGATATGCTCACTATCTGCGTCGAGTCGGGACTGGGTTTGGACCAGGCCATCCTGCACGTCTCCAGGGAACTGGCTAGGGCACACCAAGAGTTGAGCCAGGAACTGTCGATGATCAATTTCGAAACACGCGCCGGAAAATCGCGACCCGAAGCGTGGCGCAATCTGGCGGCCCGAACAGGAGCCCAGGAAGTCAAAGAACTCACTGCAGTCCTCATCCAAGCCGACCGGTTCGGGACGAGCATAGCTCAAACCTTGCGCACCTATTCGAACCATCTGCGAGTCCAGGCACGCCAGCGAGCAGAAGAGAAAGCCGCTCAGCTCAGCGTCAAACTCGTCTTCCCGATCTTCTTTTTTATCCTGCCGTCCCTCTTCGTAATTACCGTTGGCCCGGTAGTGGTTCGGATTGTCCGCGATCTTCTGCCGATGATGAATTCTCTATGAAAAAGCTAATGCCTAACCGAGGTTCTGCCGATAGTAGGTCAGAACGAGACTTCGGAACACCGTCGCACGGATAGGCTCTAGTCCTCGTTCAGAAGGAGAAAGTGAATGGACAGTTCAACCATCCGGCTGGTGTGTGCCGTTGTCGCGGCCGCCCTGCTTTTTTTGATCGTAGCGAGACGCCGTAAAAATCCGGAGTAGCACCCGTGCCTTGGAGAGAATGGAGCCCGCCTTCAGACTAAAGCACGGGCCCCTTTCTCCAGTAACGACCTAAAGGAGATGCTCAATTTCCACATCACCCCACATCTCGCGCAAGTACTCCGCTACCAGGCGGCGGTGGCATTGATGAGGCGTTTCTTCACTGCATAGGAGGCATCCGCCGTCGATTAATTTGCGCGGCACGGTATCTTCGATCCGCCGCATCATCAAAAGTGCGCGGAATCGCCGTTCATAAAGTTCCCAATCTCCTTTTAGCTTTTTGAAGGAGTCCAGGATCTCCTTGGTGGGAGCCAGTTCCTGCAGGTGTAGATATTCTATGCCACAGATCGCCTTCGTGAAGTAACGTAGATCCTCGCGTTTGGTAAACCCGGCAAGCTGAGAAATGTTTCGGAGCCGGACGTCCAACAGGCGCTTCACCCTTGCTTCCAGGAGACAATCGAAAAATCGTTCAGCTGATTTCTTGGTAAAGCCGATCGTAAATATTTTCAATAGGTTGTCCTCCTCCGTGGTTCTCTCTTACCCGCAGGCAATAGGCTCTCCTTACATCCGGTTAGCCGCCGGTCTGGGCCCATCACTCCGGCTAACGCTGATTCTCCCTCAACCTGAGCACCGCAACACTACGAGCATTCAGCGTTCTCTCGCAAGAATGCGCCGGACAACATATCTCGCCCCGTACCTCGGCACCTTTCCCATTATCGTAAGTGCCGGCGTCACTTGAATCCCTTACAGCATTTCGACCCCAGCTATCGGTCCGTCGCGTCAGCGGTTCTTAACCCGACACAGCCTATGCTCAGCAGAATCGCTCGCGGCAGGAGATTGTCGAGGCGGTACTCAACTTATGCAGTTTTTCACGCTCCCGCCTCACCAGAGCGCTCCCCAGCATCGCGCACGCTGGGGTCTTTCCACCCCGCCAAAATAAGATGAAAATAAAGTTGAGAATAGTTTACTCCTAGCCCCACTACAGGGCAGAGGAATACACCTAAGCGAATAAGGGGAGAAGTAAGCACCATGGAAAGCGAGATTTATAAACATATCGCGGAGGAGCGGCTCGAAGCCTATTCGGCCAATCTGCTGGACGGCCACGATCTCGCGAACGTAGAGGAACATCTTTTGTTTTGTGCGAGTTGCCAGGATCAACTAGAGAGGGTCGAACATTACGTCCAGGCCATGCGAAATGCCGCGATGCGCCTCCGGATGGAGCAAACCAAGTCGCCCGCGCCTTCAAGCGTTGGGCAACGTCTCAGGCTATTGCTCCGCGTTCCAATCCCCGTTTGGTGTGGAGCGCTCGCGATGGCGGTTTGTTTACTGGTTGTGAACCTGGAGGTGACCAGGCGGCCCGGCCTCCCGGTAGATGTCGAGTTGCAAGCGGTCCGTGGCGATTCCGCTGCCGTAGTGCCGTCTGGACGTTCCTTGCGCCTGCACCTGGACAATCAAGGTATCCAGGAATTAACGGGATGGCAAATCGAGATTGTAAACTCTGAAGGTTCCAAGCTTTGGAGCGGGAACGGAACTTGGTCGGACACCGCCATCACGGCTGTTGTCCCTAGGACGTTTACCGCCGGTACGTATTATGTGCGCATCTTGAAGCCGAAAGAAGACCCGGTTAGGGAATACCAACTCGTAGTGAAATAAGCATGTTGGCCAAATTGAGAAGAACACGACGAGCCATCTGAACACAGTTCGCGCCTCACGGAGCGAAATAATCGATACTGGTAGAAGCGCGCCGAGCACCGATGATTCTTACCCTCACCGTCAATCCGGCGATCGACCGGACGATCACTGTGGACCGCCTTGCATTTGAGGACCGAGCCTACATCCTCTCGTCCAAAGACTCACCGGGAGGGCGCGGTATCAATGCCTCGTGCGTGATTCATTCGTTTGGCGGAAAGACGACTGCTATTGTACCCGCGGGGGGCTCCTCTGGAACTCGCTTCACCGAGTTCATGCAAGGATGTGGATTTCCCGTTGTCGTGGTCCCCATCCGCAATAAAGTCCGCACCAATCTGACGATCACCGACCGGCATGGCCTGACTGTCAAACTGAATGAACCCGGACCAAAGCTGGAGAAGCCGGAAGTGGTCAAGATCGAAAAGACCGTTCGGGCCCACCTCGACAAAACCCGTTGGCTGATGCTCTGCGGGAGCCTCCCGCCTGGTGTCCCCGTGAGTTTCTATGCCGGTCTCATCCATGAGGCGCATAAACGCAACGTCAAGACGCTGCTCGACACGGATGGCGACGCCCTTCTCGAAGGCGTTGAGGCCAAGCCAACCGTCGCTACTCCCAACCAGCAGGAAGCCGAACGGTTGTTGAACACCGCTCTTCTGACTCGTACGCACTACTTGGCCGCCGCGGAGCGGATCCGTAGGATGGGTGCCGAAGCCGCAATCCTGTCGCTGGGAGCTCGTGGCGCGATCGGCGCCTTTCCGGATGGCACAGTGGAAGTCATTCCCCCTCGCGTCGAAGCCGTCAGCCCGATCGGTTCGGGTGACGCGCTGGCCGCCGCTTTACTTTGGGCCATGGAGACTGGCGCGGCAAAAGGGTTGTCCGATTCGGTCGATGCTCTGCGCTGGGGCGTGGCCACCGGAACCGCTTCAGCCAAATTGCCCGGGATGAAATTCGCCTCGCTAGAAGAAACCCGCGAGGTTTACAACCAGGTTGAGGTGCGCCGCCTAGGTTAGTGCTTTCGTGACTACCCAGTCCACACCCCAACTGACCCCACCCATCGGGGTCGAGGATCCACAGGCGAACATTGCCCGGTCCGCCGGCGTCGTGTCCGCGGCTGTCCTCATGAGCCGTGTCACCGGTTTGATCCGGGAAAGCGTCATGGCCGCCCTATTCGGCGCAAGTTGGGCTTATGACGCCTACGTTCTCGGATTCCGTATCCCCAACCTGATGCGCGATCTTTTCGCCGAGGGTGGACTCTCCGCCGCGTTCGTCCCTATCTTCACGCGCTACCTGACCACCAAAAGCCGGGACGAGACGCTACGCCTCTACAATCTGGTGGCCACTGCGATCATCATGATCGTGGGCGCGCTCTGCGCGCTGGGCGTGGCCTTCAGCCCGCAATTGGTGGATTTGTTCGCGCACGGCTTCCGTCAGGTTCCAGGAAAATATGAGCTGGCGGTCCGGCTCAGCCGGATCATGTTCCCGTTCCTGCTCCTGGTAGCTCTCGCGGCACAGTCGATGGGAGTGCTGAACGCTTGCCGGAAATTCGGTATTCCGGCGCTCTCGTCGGTAATGTTCAATGTCGGCAGCGTCCTCTGTGGACTGACGATCGGCTTCGTCCTGGGCCCTCATCTGGGAATCCAGCCGATCTATGGCATGGCTTGGGGCGTCGTGGTCGGAGGTGCGCTACAGGTTGGATTTCAGGTTCCGAGCCTCTTCAAGGCGGGCTTCGCATTCCGGCCGGCCCTCGATTTCCGACACCCGGGTTTGCGCGAAGTCCTGGCACTGATGGGCCCGGCGCTGCTGGGAAGTGCGTCCACACAGATCAACATTCTGGTCAATACCAACTTTGCGGCCGGGCTTCGCGACGCCGCTGGAATGGTCATGAACGGTCCGGTGAGCTGGTTAAACTACGCATACCGATTCATGCAGTTCCCGTTGGGAGTATTCGGCGTGGCGATCGCCGCGGCGACCCTCCCCGAAATCGCCCGTAGCGCAGCGCGCGAGGACCTGCGGGAATTTCGAGATACGCTAACCCGCTCGCTTTCCATGGTTATGGTCCTTACCATCCCTTCCTCAGCGGGGCTCGCGGTGCTCGGGTCCAGTATCGTCGGCGCGATCTATCAATACCATAAGTTCACTGCCTTCGACACCCATGAGACCGCTCTGGCGCTTTCCTGCTACGCCGCCGGGCTCGCCGGCTACGCCTCCCTGAAGGTGCTGGTCCCAGCCTTCTATGCGCTCAAAGATGCGCGTACTCCCATGCTGGTAAGCCTGTTTTCAGTCGCCGTTAATTTCGTGGCCGCGAGTTTCATGGTCCGGACTCAGTTGCGCCACGCCGGTCTCGCGCTGGCGACCTCATCGGTCTCGGTCGCCAGTTTCGTGCTTCTGCTGCTGGCCCTACGACGTAAAATCGGACCGGTAAACGAATTCGAGTTGTTCACCACTTTCTGGAAGGCGTCGGTGGCCAGCGGAGTGATGGCCAGCCTCTGCTACGCGTCGAGTGGCTTGATACACCAGTGGCTGGGAGCGACGCATCGAGCGGCCTTCACCGATTTGGCTGTCTCCATCCCGCTGGGCGCCGCAGTTTACTTCACGCTCTGTAAGTTGATGGAAGTTCCTGGAACCGATCGCTTGATGAAAATAGTCTCTTCTCGATTCCGGCGCTAGTGGGCGCTTCCGGCAGCGCGCTCGTCTTATGCGTGTTTGGATGTCTCGCAATCAGTTAGCACCATCGCCCGTTCGCGGCAAACCCGTCCCGCAGGAATTAATTCGTCCCCGGCCAGGAGACGACGTACCATGTCCGTCTTTTCCTTTCCCGTCACTACCCACAGAATGCACCGCGCCCGGTTCAGTACCGGATACGTCAACGTCATACGTCGGCGACCCTGATAAACTCCTGTCGTTGCCACGGCCATCGAGGTCTCGTTGAGGACCGGATCGCCGGGAACTAAGGACGCGGTATGGCCGTCCGGACCTAAACCGAGGTGCACCAAATCGAGCACCGGCGGACTGCCGGCGATTCCGCTGAGTTCCAGCGCATATTGTGCCGCGGCAGCGTTTAAATCGGCGGCGTCCACCGGCATAGGGTGGACTTGCTCCGGACTCAGCGGGACGTTAAGCAGCAGGGTTTCTCGCAGATGCGTGAGATTCCTGTCGGGATCTCCATCCGCCGCCACGCGTTCGTCCACCTGGAAAACGTGCATTCCGCTCCATGGCAGGTCTAGCTTCGCCAGTTCGCGTAGCATGATCCAGGGAGTCCGCCCGCCACTCACCGCCCAAGTGAAAAGACCTCGCTCTGCGATGGCGCACCGAGCCTTCCGGGCGATGACCTCGGCAGCTGCTCGCGCCACGGCACGTTCATCGTCGAAAATCTCAAGCTCCATCAACCTTCCTCCGCAACGCGAAAATCTTCTTTGTCGGCCTTCTTGGGATTATGCCAGCCACCGGAAGGTGTGACGTTCTGGTTTCCTTCTTCCGGTCCCCAACTGCCTTTGTCGTACTGGTGAATCGGACCGCCGTCCTTCAACACCGGATCCACGATCCGCCAGGCCTCTTCCACGTAGTCTTCGCGCGCGAACACACTGGCGTCGCCCTTCATTGCGTCGCCTAAAACAACCTCATAGGCATCCATCTCACCGGGACAAGGGCGCCGACTCGCAATCATCTCGACCGCTTGACATTTCATTCCGTCATCCGGGCCCATAACCTTCGCCCCAACGGCGATGGTCATTTCCGGACTGATCCGAAACCGCAGGTAGTTGCGTGACAGTGCATCTTCCGTAATCGCTGCCGGAGGTTTTTTCAAACGCGCGACCACCTCAGTGCACGTAACCGGCAGATTCTTTCCGGCGCGGATGTACACTGGCACACCATCCCATCGCCAGGAATCGATTTGGACTCGCAGTGCCGCGAACGTTTCAGTCTTCGAATCCGGCGCGACTCCCTTTTCGTCACGATAGCCGCGGAATTGCCCGCGGATCAAATTGCCGGCTTCGACCGACGGCATCGCCTTTAGAACCTTTACCTTTTCGTCGCGTAGGCTTTCACTGTCCGTCCGAACCGGCGGTTCCATAGCCAGATTGCAAAGGACCTGGAAGAGATGGTTTTGGATGACATCGCGAATGCAGCCAGTCTGATCGTAGAAAGCCCCGCGCCCTTCCACTCCGAAATCTTCCGCCATGGTGATTTGTATATTCTCGACGTAATTGCGATTCCAAAACGGCTCCATGAACGAATTGGCGAAACGGAAGGCCACTACATTGTTTACGGGCAGCTTACCCAAATAATGATCGATCCGGAAAATTGCGGACTCGGGGAAGTATTGATGTAGCGTTTGGTTGAGTTGCCGTGCGGAAGCGAGATCGCTGCCAAACGGCTTTTCAATGATGACTCTCGCCCCCTGCGCGCAACCGGAATTCGACAGCTGTTCGACCAGTGCCGCGAACAGCTGCGGAGGGACAGCCAGATAATACGACGGCCGTTGCGCTCCCTGGAGTTGATCGCGGATTTTTTGAAACGTGCCGGGATCGGAGTACTCGCCGTTCACATAGCGAAGCAACTCGCTGAGCCGCTCAAACGCGGCGGAGTCAAGTCCACCGTGTTCCACCAGGCTGTCATGCATTCGCGCGCGAAGCTTCTCCAGATTCCAATTACCCCTGGCGACGCCAATTACCGGTACATTGAGGCTGCCCCGCTTTACCATCGCCTGCAACGCCGGGAAGATCTTCTTGTACGCCAGATCGCCGGTTGCTCCGAAAAACACCAAAGCATCGGAAGCTGGCTCGCTCATCGCGAATCTCCGGCTGGTTTTTCCAGGTGTCCACCAAAGCCAAAACGCATCGCCGAGAGCAGCCGGTCCTGATAGTCCGCTTCTCCCCGCGAACTGAAGCGCTCGTATAGCGCGGTCGAGAGCACCGGAACCGGAATAGACTCGTCGATTGCAGCCTTGATCGTCCAACGCCCTTCGCCCGAATCCGAAACACGGCCCGCGAACTTCGCCAGTGCAGGGTCGAGGGTGAGACTGCCTGCCGTTAAGTCCAATAACCACGACGCGATCACGCTCCCTCGCCGCCATACTTCCGCGATGTCCCGCAGGTCAAGATCATACTGGTAGAGTTCCGGGTTGCGCAACGGCGTCGTCTCTGCGTCATCGGTTTGGCGGGTTTTTCCCACGTTTGCTGCCCGCAGAACGCCCAGCCCTTCCGCGTAAGCGGCCATCAGTCCGTATTCGATGCCGTTGTGGACCATCTTCACGAAGTGGCCTGCACCACTCTCGCCACAGCGCAAATAGCCCTGTTCAGCCGTCCCCGTGAGCTTTTCCCGGCCAGGTGTCCGGGGGATGTCGCCCACCCCCGGGGCCAGCGTCGCGAAGATCGGATCGAGCTGCCGGACCGTTTCCGCCTCGCCGCCGATCATCATGCAATAGCCGCGCTCCAGACCCCAGACGCCGCCGCTGGTTCCGACATCAACATAATGTAACCCCTTTAACGCCATTTCCTTCGCGCGCCTGATATCGTCCACATAATAAGAATTGCCACCGTCGATCAGAGTGTCATTCGGCTCGAGGTGGGGCAGCAACTCGGCGATAGTTTCATCCACAACCGCAGCAGGAACCATCAGCCAGATGGATCGTGGCTTCTGCAGTTTCTTCACCAGATCTTCAAGCGACGAGCTTCCCTCCGCCTGCTCTTGCACCAGTGCGTCTACAGCTTTAGGCGACTTATCGAATACCGCGCAGGCATGCCCGCCCTTCAGCAGACGCCGCACCATATTCGCTCCCATTCTTCCGAGCCCTACCATTCCAAGTTGCATCCCTTTTACTCTCCTTAATTACATTCGCCGCTGGCGGCTGCATAGACGAAAAGGCGGTGAGCGGCCTCACATCCGGTCCGGCAAGCTTCGATATACACCGTTTGATCCCCTGCATGAAAGTCTGCGCGGCGGCAGTTTATGGCGGGGGATAACTGTAAAGCGTCTGAGCGAGCCAAAACCGCGTGATGACGTTTCGGAGACAATATGTCCTACGTCGCAGAACTATCCCTAGCACTCCCTTTGATGCCGCTCCATCCGCTGGTTCAACTATCGGAGTTTTCGCCACGCCAAAAAGGTTCGATGTTTTTCTCGGAAGGTGTACCTAATCGAACGTCTCAGACCGTTTGCGTCCCATATTTCGCTTCTGTATTCTAATGGGCACGACTGGCCGTCTGGGTAACGCTTGCCGCGTTGGTCTCCGCCGCTATCTTATGGAGCGCCCTGGCGCAATCCGATGGAACCCCAATCAGTATGACCTCTCCTTTAACCCGCCTGACCAATTGCTCTATAAGGTCCGGCTGGTCCACGCTCGGCATACCGGCGGCCGTCCCGGGTTGATCCAGTGTAGAGATCCGGCTAAGGCCATTGAAGTTATCGGGACGGCTGGCACCCGCGAAGCGATCGTCGATTCCTGCATTGTCGTTTTCAAGATTATTCTTTGGGACGGCGGAGGATGCCGCGATACTTCCGATGCCTGGGTCGTTGAGTCTGGCCTGAATCGATGGTGGCGGCACGCATTCCAGGTAGAACACATGCGGTCCACCTTTCACCTTTTTCTCAATGCTGGAATGAAGCGAGCCGTTTCCCCTCACATGCATGCCCAGATATACCAGAGCATCCGAGCTGCTGAGTTCACTACGCTCCTGTTCCATCAGTTGAGTAAGAAGGTCCGTAGCACCAAAAGGATTCCCTAAAGTTGCAAAGTCCACCACTCCAAACTGGAGTTCATTCATGATCTTGGACACGTGTCGAACGTCGGCTTCGGTGAAGCCGTCTTTCTCGAAGAGTATTTTTTGCTGCTCAAGGTTGAAGGCGACCAGCCTCACCGACTGAGCTGGTAATTTCAAGAGCGCAGACACGGAACCCACCATTTTCATTTCGTCGCTCTCCGAAAACCTCGACGATTGTGGAGAAGAAGGCGCAATGTGGACTAGCATTGTGATCCGCCTCAGGTTTGGGCGCTTGCCTCGGGGAGTGCCAAGGTGACTTCCGGAAGATGAGACAGCAGTATTCAGCAGCGCGTCGTCGACGTGTGAGTGCCGTTTATTCTCATTCCCCGGAATTTCGATATGCCATTCACTCCGGCAAACCTGATGAACTTCGTCTCCGAAGATCATCTCGACGCTATATTGTCCTCCGGCAACGACAAAACTCCCTCTAATACGGCCGGCCTGCGTTGTTTTTGCCTTCTCCGGAAGTTCGAGGCGGCTGACGCGATACGCCGGCAGTCCGTTGTCAGGAGTAATGCGTAGCAGAATAACTCCATAGTGGTGCGGACCGCTTCCCACATCCGACGGAAGATCCATTGTAAAGCCGGTCTGATACCGCAGGCTGAAATCGAGTTCGGGCCGGATGGGCGTTGCCTCACAGGCCGGCATTGTCTTACGGGAATTGAGAGCAAAGGCACTGCGAACCAGATCGTCAATTCGCGTATCATCTGGGTTTTGAGCAAAGACCGTAACGCCGGACGACGCAATGAGCAGGAGCGGCCCAATGCAGAAAAGATTTAAATTGCGATCCATCGCCGCGGCAAGTGCAATCTGAACACCGCCGCATCAAGATCTATCCGCACTTCGGTATGAGCGGATACTGCCGGCGGCGCTTTACGGCTGGTGCTTTTAAGGTAACAGGATTCTTTTATCCAATTAAATGAGGGACCCTGAACTATTGGATATGGAATACTACGTATTGCAGGGGATGATTTCGCTCGATCTGAAGGGGGACGCGCGAACCGCTTTTCAGGTCATTAATGGTCTTGCGGAATAGTGCCAGGTCGGTAACGGTCTGATCGTTAATCGCGTTGATGACATCGTTCTCGCGTTGGTCGATCAGCTGAGAGTGCACGGTGGGAGCTTTGGCCGCAACAATCAAACCTTGTTGCCGTCTCAAGTTCGGCAGAGCCTCGGAATTGTGCCTGTCGATTTCGACACAAATAATATCTAATCTCTCCACAAGGTGATTCTCCGGTGATGCTAACGAGGCCCCGCGAGTTTCAGCGGGTCTCCCGGACTTCGGCGGGATACCGCACCTTTCGAAGTCCCCGGCAACCGGCAGCGTCTCTCCGTCGACACTTAGGACAACATCCTTGCGCTTGATCCGGTGCTGATCTCCCGCTCCGCCCGGGCCCACGTCCGCACCGACGACATCTTGAGCATGGAAGATCCAGGCCTGCTGCCATTGGCGCAGTTATGTTTCGAACGAAAAGTCCGACGGTGCCTCTCGATACACGGCTTTTTTTCTGAAGCCGCCGGAAGACTTCCTCTACCGCATCGCTTTGAACTTCAAGTCCGCCCTCGTTACCGCCCGGTTGGATCGAAACATAAGCGCTCATGGCGATGGATAGCCTTTTGTATTTGGCAACGCCCAGTCCTGCTGAAGCGCTGAAGCGGGCCAATTGGACTCTTCCTACCTTCTTTCCCGGCGATTGGATACCCAATCGCCAGTTGCGGAAGTTTGAAAGAGAATGGCGAGGACGGCAGCCGGGATAGCTGCTAAGGCTTGGAGAGTAGCATTGCCTTGGCTGGGGGTGGACAGCCATCGTCCTCATAGTTCTTAAAGTATCTTCATTGAGCGCCTGCGAACATACCGTGAATACCGGATTTTTGGCCAAGTTGTGCACGAGCCGGACGGCGATGTAAAAAAGCTCTTACAATTAGAACTTGTAGGCCGTAGCTGGTTTCAGACAGGAATAGATAAATGAGCGTACCTTATCTCGCCTTCCGCCGTCCGATGGATCGCAGACGTTTTCTTCGTGGGGCGGGAGTTGCTCTCGCCTTGCCTTTCCTCGATTCCATGGCCTCAGCGCAAACCCCGGCTCAAAGCGCCAAGCCCCGCCGCATGCTCGGCATCTGCAATAATCTGGGCCTGCTGGCGGATCAGTTTTTCCCGGCAGGCGGCGGCCGTGACTATGTCCCGTCTCCTTATCTGAAACTCCTTCAGGAGCACCGCGAAGACTTCAGCGTCTTCACCGGCGTTTCCCATCCCAACGTCGATGGCGGACATCCGGCCGACGTTTGTTTCCTCACCGCGGCGCCCCACCCCGGCAGCGGTTCGTTCCGCAATACCATTTCCCTCGACCAACACATCGCCGAACAGATCGGCATTCTCACGCGCTTCCCTTCCCTGACCCTGGCGGTAAACACCCGCACCCGCAGCCTCTCCTGGACCGGCACCGGCGTCGCGATCCCGCCGGAAGACAAGGCCGCATCCGTCTTCAAAGAGATGTTCCTGCAGGGCAGCCCGGCGCAGATCGACGCGCAGATCCGCAAGCTCGATACCGGCCGCAGCATCCTCGATACCATCTCCGGTCAGGCGAAGGATCTGCAGGCAAGCGTGGGCGCGAGAGACCGCGATCGCCTGGATCAGTACTTCACCAGCGTGCGCGATCTGGAGCATCGGCTGCAAGCTTCGAAAGGCTGGGAACGCAAACCGAAGCCGGTGGTCAATGCGCCCGTGCCCGATTGATCCGAAGGATCCCGCGGAATACATGGAGAAAGTGAAGGTGATGTATGACCTGGCGCGGCTCGCGCTCGAGACCGACTCCACGCGCTCCATCACCCTCATGCTCGAAGGCGTCAGCGCGCCGGTGCTCGATATTCCCGGCGCGACCCTGACCGACAGCTATCACAATCTTTCGCATCACGGGAAATCCGAATCCAAGCTCGCTCAATTGAAGATCATCGACTCACTGGCACATGAAGCTGCTCGCGGGACTCATCGCGAATCTGAAGGCGGTGCGCGAAGGCGAAGACACCCTGCTCGACCGCACTATGGTCCTTTACGGCTCCAACTTCGGCGACGCCAACGCTCACGTCTGCACCAATATGCCGGTCGATTCTGGCCGGCGGCGGGTTCCGGCACGGGCAGAACCTGGCGTTCGATAAAGCCAATCAACTATCCACTCCCAATCTCTATGTGAGTATGCTTGCAGCGCATGGGAATCGAAACCGATCAGTTTGCGTCCTCCACCGGCACCATGCGCGGACTGGAATTTGCATAATGGGCCGGCGGACTTCTTGCCGGCATTTTTGCCCTGGCGTTTCGTCTAGGTGGAGCAACGCCCGAGAGTGCACCGGGATTCACCGGTAAATATTGCGCGGGCTGTCACAATAGCAGCTGCCAAGGTCGGAGGTCTCGATCTCACGTCGCTCACCTTCGAGCCCGGTAATCCCGCCAATTTTGCCGAATGGGTCAAACTGCACGATCGTCTGAGCGCGGGCGAAATGCCGCCGAAAGCTATCAAGAAGCAGCCCGACCCCGAGGAGCAACAAGCGTTCCTCCGTTCACTTGCAGCCTCCCTAACAGCTGCCGAACAGAAGACGACTGCACTCCAAGGGCGTGCCACGGAACGCCGCCTCAACGCCTATGAATACGAGAACGCGTTGCGAGATCTGCTACACGCGCCGTGGCTTCAGGTGAAGGGACAATTTCCAGAAGATGGCGAAGCTTACCGCTTCAACAAGATTTCGAGTGCGCTCGATGTCTCGCATGTCCACGTCACTCGCTACATGAGTGCCGCCGACTACGCCATCCGCCAGGTAATGAGCGTTGAGAAGACCCAGCCGCCGACCGCAACAAAGCGTTACTATGCGCGAGAACAGGAAACGCTGATCAGCAAGATCAACGCCAAGAATCAGCAGGGCGACCGGGCGACTTATCCCATCCTCGTTGGACCATCCGGACCTCAACCGCAGCCGGATGTATACGCCAAGAAAGTTCCCATGACCGTCGGCTCGAAAGACCCGGAGACCCGCGAAAAGGAGGCCGTCGCATGGGACTCAAGCAACTATGTCACCGGATTCAAATATCAGTGGGACCGTTTCAAGGCGCCGGTTGCCGGCCGTTACCGGATCCGGTTCAAAGGGTTTACGATCTGGGCCGCGCCCCTCGCCGCGAAGAAACACCTGCCCGATTACGAACACGTTTCGGGCGGACGTCGCGATGAGGCTATCAACGTCTACACCCGGAATGGCGTCTTGAACCGGCACGTGGGCAGCTTCGATCTGACTCCGGAACCAGCCGTGCATGATATCGGCGAAGTCTGGCTGCTTGCCGGTGAAACGCTTGTACCGGATGCGTCACGCCTCTACCGTTCTCGGCCAAACAACTTTCGCAACCCTTTGATGACTGCTGATGGCGCGCCAGGAGTCGCATTTCAGTGGATGGAAGTAGACGGGCCTCTCTTCGATGCTTCCACCACCGCGGGCTATAAGCTCCTGTTCGGCAACCTGCCTTTGAAGGCCAATCTTGAGGTTGTTTCCACGGCGCCGGAAAAAGACGAGGAGCGTCTGATGCGCGGCTTTCTCCGTCAAGCCTATCGTGGCCCACGCCTGAACGACGGAGACGTCAAGCGCTTTGTGAGTCTGGTAGAAGACCAGCGCAAAGCCGGCCTCTCCTTTGCCGAAGCCATGATTGCCGGTTATACCGCAGTGCTCGCGTCGCCGGAATTTATTTACTTGAACGAAAAGCCAGGGCGCCTTGATAATTACGCACTCGCCACGCGTCTGTCGCTTTTCCTCTGGAACTCGCTGCCCGATCAAGAACTTCGCGCACGTGCGGCGAAAGGCGAACTAATCCGTCCAGCAGTGCTGCGAGCAGAAACGGATCGCATGTTAGCGGATCCCAAGTCGCGCCGCTTCATCGATGCGTTTCTGGATTACTGGATCGATCTGCGCAAGATCGAAGACTCTACGCCATCCGCCACGCTCTACAACGACTATTATCTCGACGACGCGCTGACCGAGGCAGCGGTGGCCGAGTCGCAGTTATTTTTCGCGGATCTGCTGCAGCGCGATTTGCCAATCCGTAGTGTCGTCGATTCCAAATTCACCTTTCTCAATGAACGCCTCGCGGTGCATTACGGGGTACCGGACGTGAAAGGCGTCGCCATGCGGCGCGTCGATCTCCCGGCGGATAGCCCTCGAGGCGGTTTTATGACGCAGGCTAGTATCCTGAAGATCACGGCCAACGGAACGACAACGTCTCCCGTCTTGCGCGGCAAGTGGATTATGGAGCGGATTCTCGGCTACGAAATTCCGCCTCCGCCAGTCGTACCCGCCGTCGAACCCGACATTCGTGGCGCCGTAACGATTCGCCAACAATTGGAAAAACACAGGTCCAATGCAAGTTGTGCGTCCTGCCACAGCAAAATGGATCCGCCTGGGTTCGCGCTGGAGAGCTTCGACGTTATGGGCGCCTGGCGAAATCGTTATCGTGGAGTAGACGAGAGCAAGACAGCGGAAAAAGGCATCGGCAAAAATGGCCAGCCTTTCATGTTCCACTATGCCTTGCCTGTCGACTCCACCGGCGTGCTTCCGGACGGCCGAACTTTTACCGGTATTCGCGATCTGAAACAGCTCTTGCTGAGCGACGAGCATCAGCTCGCGATGAACATGGCGAAGCAACTCACCGTCTATGCGACCGGAGCCCCTGTGCGTTTCAGCGACCGCGCCGCCATCGAACGGATCGTGGAAGCCTCCAAAGTTGATCAATACGGCCTGCGCAGCATCATCCATCAAATTGTGCAAAGCGACCTGTTTCGCGACAAGTGAGGTGCGGACGTCTCCGCTTAAGCACGATACCAATACGAAAAACTGGACACGGCAAAATGACTTTGGTTGCGATGACCAGAGTTTTCCCTCCCCATCCTGACTTGCTCAGCGACTCAGCGGTCGTCACGGTGACTGCCCGCCTGGGAATCGGCTACAATAGCGTTAGCCTCTAGGCCGAGTGGCGGAACTGGCAGACGCAACGGACTCAAAATCCGTCGAAGTTCACTCTTCGTGTGGGTTCGACCCCCACCTCGGCCACCATAATAGAATTACGTACCAATTCTCTTTCTAACGGCTCTACGGGGCTCTACGCCAAAGACGGCTCTAGCGTGCAATCGTTCGGGGAAACTGACGCCTCGACGCGATATTGCCCTAGTTTCTGTTCATCCGACGCCTGCGTCTGTTGCCTTCCTGAACGCGTCCGCTATCGCAATCGCAACACATTCCACAGATGCCGCCATTGGTACTGCTGTGAGCCACAGGTGGATTGACCTAGGACCCGCCGTCAATTCGGCACGATGTACAAGCCGCCCTCGTTCGCGCAACGAATTCCAGCTCTGCGGTGAACACGGATAGACGAGACAAGCGATCACTCTTGGCGTTCGCGCCAGATTTGCGTACGCCAGGACTTGCAAGAGATCATTACGGTGCTGTTCCCGGAGTTCCTGTTCGACGTTCATCCACGAACGGTGCTGCAATTCCTCCCAGTGACGTTTGTATTTAGCGTCGACAATGAGCGTTGCCGAGTCCCACTCCAGGACGATATCAGGCACCAGCGCCTTTTGGGAGCCCAAGTATGGCGGTTCCCAATTCAACGCGTGGACCGTTTCTCGTTTCCGTCCAACGCGCAACTGGGCGCCCGTTCGCTGTGCCACTACTCGAAAAATGGTTTCGACCCATGCTTCAAAGAATGTGTCCATCCGCATCGTCCAAGGAATGCCTTGGAGATTGCTCAGCCCGGCGAGCCCGCGCTCTTCGATGGTCCATTCTATTGCTTGAAGGCCATTGGCGAACTGTTCGGTCCGCATCGGCTGTTGAAGCCAGCTACCTAGCGCTGTCGAGGATGGGATGTATGCTGGAACCGTCTGAACTCTGCTCAGTAACTGTTGACCAAATTCGATCAACCTGTGGACAAACGCCCCGTGTTCCCTTTGGGTCTCGAGCGCCCGCAGCTGGCGCTCGACTGTGTGCCTCACGGCTCCTTTGAGCAGCCGGTCGTCTCGCAAATCCGGAAACGTGCAGGGGATCGAAAGGAACTTAGCGTGAGGCAAGCTCTTAGTCGCATACTCAACCCAATGAACACTTCCGCGTGGTGCGCTACGGGTCTCCCTTGTAAGTTCAAATCGCCGATCCAGTGAATCGAGGAGCCCCTTCAGTCTGACTAGTATCATGAAGGACAAAACCCATATCGGGACGCGACGCTCTGACCGGCGAAGCAAGGGCAACCGCAACGGCGTCGGACTCACCCGCCAACCCATTTCCGCCAGCATCGGACCGATACCTGCCCAGGGAAACCGAGGTTGAATGACAATGCCATAATCCGGCCGGGCAGTCGTCGGCGAGATCAACGGAATTGCACCGACAGCGCTGCCCGCCTGGATTACGAGGAGCAAGTCGGCTCCATCGTAGTCTCGCTCGATACGAACATCAAGAAGGGCTGTCAACGAGCGATTCTGAGCGATAAACTGTTCGGACATTCTGGCGGCTCGGCCGGCCAGGGTTTGTGGATCGCCCAAACGTCTCAACTGGAAAAAATCGATGGCAGATCGTCGCGCGGTCGAATGGTCTTCAACTTCTAAGCAGACCTCATTTATCCGAGGCGGCGACACAAGTGGTGTATCGCGCCAGCGGACTTGTGCACCAACGCGAGTCACAGACTTCGTACACCCTGCAAATAGCCTCGAATCGGTTCGGCAAAGCCACCCACATACCCCTGCGCGAGATACTCCTCAAGTAAGGGAACGAGATTCACTCGGAGGTTTTGCCGGGCACGGTTTTCATCCGACTCTAGGAAATACGAGTGGCCCGGAACCAACGGGAAGGCATCATCAGTTGCGTGCTCCACGAAAATTGAGACAAGCTCCTTAAAAGCTTTCCGCATGTCGGCACAACTTTGCTGCTCGACGACTTTCATCCGCGGCCACAGTGAGACGAACGCAAAGCGGCGGCGAACCGCGACGTCGACTATTGCGATGCTGCGGTCCGCGCTGTTCATCGTGCCGATAATATGCAAGTTCTTCGGCAGGAAAAATGTACGGTGAAATGGTTCACCAAAGTCATAGGAAAGTTCGATTCGCCTGTCGGACTTGGCGGCTACTTCCAACAGGAATATTGCCTCACCTAGAATTTTGGAAAGGTCGGCCCGATTTATTTCATCCACATGCAGAAGATAGTCGTGCGATGGATCGGCGAGGGCTTGGGCGGCAGCTTCCATTAGGGAGCCTGGAACCGGCATGAACCGAAGCCCCAAATTCTCGCCGGTAGTCAATGGTGCGAGTCCGCCGATGAAGTTCTCGTACGTCGTATTCGGGTGAAACTGAATACTTCTACCACGGCCGGCATATTCCTCTCGAAGGAGATCTATGGCCATCATTGTCTTCCCAGTGCCAGGCGGACCTTGGATGATGACGTATCGTCTGACGCGAAGCAGATCGGCTACCTCAGAGCGCTCGACCGTTGGCATCAAGTGGTCAAACCAAGCTCCTCGAATTGATTCGTAGCTGCTTTTGCAATTCGCGATCGGCTGAAACCCACGTTCTTCGAAGAGAAGGTCCAGCAGTGCCGTGACGGCGGCCTCCGAACCGCCGCGATTGTCCGTGGGGCAATACAACGCATACATTTCTTTACCGTAACGATCGAAAACCGCCTTGTACGCGGGCCACGCTTGCTTAACATTGTCCGGGACAGAGAGGTCGGTCCGGGTGGGGTCTTGCTTTGCCCACGCGACGAGTCCACCGCCGCCGTATTCCCGATTTAGCCACGAGCAAATTGCCTGTAACTTCCTGGCGTGGCCGGGGCGGCCAAGGATCGCTTCATCTGGAGTCAGTCCGCCCGTTCCGACCACCATCCCAATGAGACACGGGCCGCCGCGAACGGGAAAGATAACAAATGAGAGTCCGGAATAAGACCCCGATGAGGGGTTTGAAGGATGTATATACGCTGCAAATGGAATGCCCGACTCGGCACTCATCTCCGGCGCCCTGAGCGTAAAAGACTTTAACGCTGGTTTCGGATAACGTCCTTCCGGACTGCCGTAGAGCGCCTCGAAGGCTGTCTTGTTCCGCACTGCCCAGGAATCCTGATTTGAAGAGTGAATGATCTCTAGAAGAAGAGCAACGCTCATAGTTCTGCCACGGTCCGAGGTTAGCACTAGTGTTTAGGTTGACAGGCAAATCGAAGGTATGAGAAATCCATGTTTGATGACGTCAGGAATCCTTTCTGGCGCCGACGTTCCGAACGACCTCCGGCTCAGTTTGATTCTGAGGAGCGCGGCAGTGGCTGTTGGTCGCCACTTCTTTCGAGTTCCCGCTCGCGTCTTGCTACCTGTTCTCGCACACGGATCACGGCTTCGTGCAGTTTAGCGGCGAGAAGCGCTTTGGCTGGTAACGCTGTCAGGTACTCGGCAACGCGAATTTCGCCTTTGTTGAGTTGCAGGAGTTCGATTTGCTCCTCGTCCTTGGCACTGCAAAGAATCAGGCCGATGGGCGCCTCCTCGTGGTCTGCTCTACGTTCGTGCTGGTCGAGCCAACAAAGGTATAGCTCCATCTGGCCCTTGTAGGCTGCCTCGAAGCGGCCGAGTTTGAGATCGATCGCGATCAGCCGGCCAAGGCGCCGGTGGTAGGACAGTAGATCGAGATAAAAGTCCTGAGTCCCAATCGTCATCCGCTTCTGGCGGGCAATGAACGCGAAGTCCGTCCCCAGTTCCAGAAGGAATCTCTCCAACTCGCGCAAGATCGCCGCTTCGAGATCGCGCTCGCTGTAAGCATCTTTCAACCCAAGAAAATCGAGAAGATAAGGGTCCCGGAAAATCAGCTCGGGTGTCAGCGTATCGGCGTCCCGAAGCCGTTCGAGATCCTGCCGAATTGTTTCATCGGGTAGCCGCGAGATTGCTGTCCGTTCGAACATCATACTGCGGACGCGGTCGCGGAGTGTGCGGACGCTCCAATGTTCGAGACGACACATCTCCGCGTAAAACTGGCGCGCCAGTTCGTTTTCGAGATACAGGATCTCCTTGAAGTGACTCCAGCCGAGGTGCTGCGCAAGAGCGGTTACCCCGGCCTGGTCAGGCCACGCCTCGACGAACCGGATCATGTGAAATAGATTCTGTCGGCTGAAGCCTGCGCCGTAATCGGCGGTCAATTGTCTCGACAGTGTAGAGACAATCTGGTCTCCATAGTCAGCTCGTGCTGCGCCCAGAATGTGGGTCCAAATTCGATTCCCGATTTGCCAATAAAGTGTGACGAGTTCCGCGTTGACGGTTTGCGCCACTCGGAGTCGGGCAGCCTGAATGAGACTACGCAGATCTGCTGCAAGTTCCGACGCGGCGTTGGGACGCAGTACAGTCTGCTTCTCGGGTTCATTTCGGCTTTGCATCGCCCGTCTCACCTTACCATCAATCTCCATTTCCGCCAAAGCCACGAGACCCTCCCATGCTCGACCAGATGGAGCTCTTTGGAGAAGTTGGAAAAACGTTATGGGACTTCAGCGTGCAATAGCGTGCAATGGTCGACGGCATTCGTAGGAAGTTTGGCATTCCGGGCAACGTGAAATCTGCAATTTACAGACTCCTCGACACCGTCCAGGGTTCGCCCCCCACCTCGGCCACCATCTAGAATCATGCTTTAGTACTTAGGCATGGCCTTGCAGCTTTACCGACGCCACCGCAAGGAATGCGAGGGTGGTCATCCAGAGGACTCCAGAACTGGACAATTCGAAGAAGGTCTCGCGTGCGCCTGGCGTAAATGCTGGCCACCGCATCGTTCGAAATCCTCCGCTCCCTCAGGCTGCGATGACCGGTCTGATTCATGATGGAGCGTTCGGATTTACCGGCGCCTTCCGGCGCTCTGAGCTCGTAGCCCTGGACGTCGAAGATTTGGCCGATGAAGAGGCGAAAGCTTACACCGAAAGATCTTCTGAAGAGCAGCCAAGCCTTGGGACCCACTTGCTCAGGTGGCGGCGTTACGTCAACTGGCGACGCTCACGCCTGTCAGGTACCCAACCGCGTTCGCAAGCCACCGCATCTGAAGCGGCGCGCTGAACTCCGGCGCGCGATGCAATAGAATCGGCGTGTTGCCAAGATAGCAAATGAAACTCGCCGCACCGACCCTCCGGTCGTGGTCGCGGCTATAGCCGATGATCACTTCCGGATCACGGCCATGTTCCGGGCGATCGATCAGCAACCCGTTGGAAGCTTTGCCGTGCGCCTGATAATGAATACTCAACACGCGATCCACCGGTAGTTGGGCAAACGTCGGGTGGTTGCGAACGAACAGCCAATTGCCCATCCAGGGAGCGCGCGTGTCTCCCACTTGACCTTCAAAGCGAAAAGCTCCTAACTCGGCGAGCTGTCTTGCAATCCCGTCGGCGAGAAAGTCGTCGGGCACGATTGCCAGTAGAGGCGTGCCCGATTTAACGGCGGTGAGCACTTCCGCGGGAAGATGTCCGAGTGGCTGGCTCGGGGGTGCCGCACCCTTTGCGGGTTGCGCTTCCAGGCCCGTTTCGTCACCGATCCTGCGGTCGAGCCTGGACTGTCCCGATACGCCGGAAGCCACGATCAGGTCGAACTGTCCGCCCGAAGCAAACTCACTGATGTCAATGCCGGCTAGCCCGAAAATATGCTTGCGCGCGGACGGCAGCAACGTGCTCACGCCCATCTTGATGCGACGGGCAAATTGAGGTTTGGTATTGCCTACCCAGATCTCGCGGTGAAAGTTCGCCGCAGGGGTGGAGTCCGAAGAGAAGCGAAACTGATAGGTCCCTTCTCTCGTGAGAGGCGGCGTTATGAATTCCGTCTGTATGGTGTAGCTGAACTGGTCGCGAGTGACTGCCGGTGCGTTCCAGGAACCCAGTTCGACTGTCTTTCCTGATGGAGGAGCCATCGATAACCGCAGCTTACCCCCAATCGAACGGCCCGTATCGTTCAATAAGTACAGATCGAACATGGCGCTCTCGCCCATTGCGTAGCAGAGTTGGTGCTGCTTAGCCACAAGGCGTACTGGCCGGAGACTCGATGAGATCAGATCCGGATCTCCTTTGAAATTGCGCAGGTTGTCTACGATGCCGGAGTGGTTTTCGATCGAAGTCGATTCCCATCCGCTGATCACGGCGAAATCGACGGCATCGCAAATGCGGGCATTTTCCATATACTGTTGCCAACTCTCGTAGGCTTTGTTGCCCAGCGACTGAAACAAACGTTCACTCGTCGGGAACGCCTTGCGGAAGCCCCAACGGTCGAGGAAGCGGTCATACGCGGCGAGGATTTGCCGGTGATCCTCCAGGTCGTAGCTCTTCCCACTTCCGCCGAACTGTCTGCTTACGATCTGCCGCACCATCAGCGCGTGATTGTCGGCTGTGGCGCAGCCTTCCATTTCGCCGAATTCCACCAGCACCTCCTTCAGTGGCTGCCGGTAAGTGAAATGATCGGCATCTTTATAAAATGCGTCGTACCACTGATCCCCGGAGCCCTGGTGGTTGTTCCACCATCCGCCCCACTTCTCCTCGTCTGTACGGTGCGGTTCCCGGCTGTACGGCTCAAACCACGCCTGCGCCGCATTCCGCGGAGGGGAACTGAAGCCGTCGTTCAGTACGACCATGCGGGAGGGGTCCTCCTGGTGCATGATCTCGATCGGTGTGAACGTATCGGGATTCGCCAGGTCCGCCCCGATCTCGTTTTGCAATGTGTACTGAATCAGCGAAGGGTGGCTGCGAAACGCGCGCACCATCGCCCGGCACTTTTCCAGCATGAACTGGCGAGAGAACCGGTCCGCGTCGTTAGTCGCCTTTTGCATGGTGATTCCCGCGGCATTTGCCGCAACGCCAGTGGGAAGTTTGCCGATTGCCAGCTTTCCACCTCCCGGCTCCATGTAACGTAACAAGCCTAAACGGTCGTGTGCTCGGAAGACGTCCTCTTTTCCAACGTTGCGATGAAAATTCAGGCAGTTCAATCCCAAACGTTTCGCCTGGAAGACCTCGCGCTCGGCTAACGCGGGCGTCGGCCACAACCCGTTGTGCCCCCAGTAGCCCCACGAGATCGAGGAGTAGAGCTTGATGCGGCGGCCATTCAGGCGGAAGATGGCGTCGCTTCCGATTCCTTCTGGCGCAAACCAGCGGAATCCAAATGGGACCTGCTTCGTATGCTTCTGCGAGCCGGCAGTTGTGGTCACCCGCAGATAGTAGAGTACCGGTGTATCCAGGTCCCAGAGACGGGCGTTCGCGCATTGCAGCCTGGCCCGCAACCCCGTGGCCAGCGGGTCCCCGAGCAGTTCGTAGCGGTCACCTTTCGCTGACGTGAGAACGCGGTTGCTCGCGATTTCCACCACTTCGAATTGAGCATCCGTCGCGTTGCCGTCCAGTTTCGCGAACGCATGGATAGTTCGCGCTTCCGGCGTATTCAGGACCCAGGCATCCGCAATGCGGCCCTCCAGGGGAACCGCCTGCAGCACCAATCCACGATCCAGGCCCCCGAACCCGTGGGAGCGGTAAACATTCACCTTCCCCCAACTGATGGTTGTGCCGTCTACCCAATCGTAGCGTCCGCCGGGATTCGTGATACGAATGGCAAGCCGGTTCTTGCCGCCGGGCCGAGCCGCCGCGGTTACATCGCATTCGAAGGGCAACTCTTCCAGGATTGAGTAACCGACCAGTTGCTCGTTCAGGTACACCTCGGCTCGCATCCTGGCGCCGCGGACCTGAAGCAGGATGCGCTGTCCACGTAACGATGAGGGGATCGACAACTCGCGCCACCACCAGGAGACGCCGGCAAATGCACCATTCTGGGGAACCGGGTCAGCTGCCGCGTAACGGTACTCTTCCGGCGTGTACGACCTGTGCTGCTGTCCCCAGAAGTGCTGCTCCACAGTAGTGGGAAGAGTAACTTCCTGACAATCTCGCGCAACGGGGCGATCGAAGAGCCGTTCCCAGCCGGCCGTCGGCGCGCTAACCGGCAGATGGGCGAGTTTGGCGTCTGCCGGGAGAAAGATCGCGTCCTCTTTCCATGCCGCAGCCTCATCGAGCCACAAACGCCAGCCCTCATCCGGAACCGCGAACTCTCCGCTCCCTGGCAAAATGTAGCGGGAGTTGCCGGCCTGCTGGGCTTCTGCAACTCTGACAGAGGAGAGAGCGATGGCGCCCCCAGCAGCGCATTTTCGTAAAAAACGGCGTCTGTCCATACCTACATCTTTGGCACGATTTCTGGAAGCCTGCAGACTTTCCATCCACGGTTTGGCGTGGAGGGGGCGCGATAGGAAGAATCTTCGAAGAGCTTTACCCTGCACATCCTGACGGGTGTCCGTAGGCTACTGTTCTCTCCACAAGTAACGTACCCGCCCCCTGAGCCGCTTCCCGTCCATGTTCTTCTGATCTTCGCTACTTCTACGCTTGGCACCCAGCCGGTTCGCGGCGAGACGCCTTCACTCAAACAAAGTGGCGGGACATTCCCGCCATTTCCGTATCCAGAATGAAAGTAAAAACGACCGAGACGGTAAGCGACAGAGATCGCCGCTTCTAAACGGGTATACCAGACCTTCGTCACAATTTCTTTTGACCCGTTCACCTTGCAATGATCAAAGACTTTCACTAACTCGCGCCACTATGAAACCGGAATGAAAAGGGAAACCGAAACGATGATACGACTCGACCGCCGGAAGAGAGCCCGAAAACTCTTCGTCATTGGGGCCGCGATAATTGTCTCCGCACAGGCACAGACGCTTACGACGCTGGTCAATTTCGACGGAACTAATGGGGATAAGCCCCAGTACGAAGCCCTAATCAAAGGCACGGATGGCAATTTCTACGGGGTTACCTATCAGGGCGGCGCCAACGGTCTGGGTACGGTTTTCAAGATGACCCCGGCGGGGGTTGCGACGGTCCTCTACAACGTGGCGGACACGGATGATTTATATCACGATGCCCGGCCAACTTCGAGCTTGTTGCAGGCGAGCGACGGGAACTTATATGGAACAACTTCCAAGGGAGGTGGTGCCGAGTGCGGCTTTATCTACAAAGTCACGCTGACGGGGACGGAATCTAAATTCCATGATTTCTGTTATACCGCCGGTGTTTTCGATTCGACGGCCCCTTCGGTGCCAGACAGCGGCCTGATCCAGGGCACCGACGGTTATCTCTACGGGACGTCGACCGCCGGCGGCGACCACTTCCAAGGAACGGTCTATCGAATTAGCCTGTCAGGTGTTCTGTCGGTCGTCCATAGCTTTTATAGCTATGACGGAGGCAGCACCAGCGGTACTACGCCGGTAGGAAGACTGCTTCAGGGCGCAGATGGAAACCTCTATGGGACGACCGGCGCAGGCGGGATCAATTTCGCCGGTACGATTTTTCGGGTGAGTCCCGACGGTAGCGGCTATACCACCCTGCATGCCTTCGATCGTTACGCCGAAGGGAATTTCGTTGATTCCGGCCTGACTTTGGGGAAAGATGGAAACTTCTACGGCACCGCATCCGGAGGGAGTGCCAACTTTAATGGCTCAATCTATAAAATGACGCCGGCTGGTGTTCTAACCGTACTGTATTCTTTCAGCACGGCAGGAACCGATGGCATTGCACCCGACTATTGCGAACTGGTGCAGGCTGGGGACGGGAGCTTTTATGGAACCACCAGCAGCGGCGGCAAATACTCCGATGGCACCATCTTCAAAATCACCCCGGCAGGCTTGTTCACGTCGCTCTATAGCTTCGACATAAGTGACGGGGGTAAGCCGGAGGGGGGGTTAGCACTGGGCGCCGATGGGAATCTGTATGGGACGGCCTCAGTCGGGGGCTCAAACCTGCACGGCACGGTGTTCAAGCTGACCCTTGCGAGTGTGACACCACCGCCGGGTGGTCCCGCGCCTTCGATTACAGGCGTGGTCAACGACGCCAGTTTCAAAGCCGGCGCGCCTGTCACGTCCGGATCCTGGGTAGCCATTTTTGGAACGAATCTCGCGCCGGCTGGAGATTCCCGTCAGTGGAATCCGGCTACGGAGATCGTGAACGGGAAATTGCCGACCAGCCTGGACGGGACAAGCGTGACGATGAACGGCAAGCCCGCAACCGTCAATTTCATTTCGCCGACACAAGTGAATGTGCAACCGCCCGACGACGCGGCCGTCGGACCAGTACAGGTTGTAGTCTCGACAGCAGCCGGTCCCGGCCCTGCCTTCACTGCGACCTATTCGCAATTCGCCCCTGGGCTCTTTCCAGCAACCTCGCCCTATATCGCGGCTCAACATTCCGATAACACTTATGTTGGCGGATACGCGGGTGCGACCCCGGCTAAACCCGGTGAGGTGATCATTCTGTGGGGTAGCGGATTCGGACCGGCAAGTCCGGCGGTACCCGCGGGTCAGGTTTTCAACGGTGCAAACAAGCTCGCCAATCCGGTAACGGTCACTATCGGCGGACAGCCTGCCGCGGTCGATTTTGCGGGAACGGTCGGCGCAGGCCTTGTTCAGATCAATGTCCATGTACCGTCAAGCATCAATAATGGGGACGCGGCGGTAGTGGCGAGCGTGGGTGGCGTTGCCACCCAAACTACGGGGAACATGATCTCCATCGGCATAGGGGCGTCCAAGCCGGCCTCCGTCATAGTCCCTTCGGTCACGCCAAACCCGGTCTATCAGGGCAAGGCGGACGCCGATGGCTACAGTTTCTTCTTTACGGCAAAACTCTCTGAAACGGCGGGTGTGGCCACCACGCTGACGGGGTTCACTTTTGCGATAGGGAATTCCACGCCGCAGGATTTGTCTTCCAGCATAGTTGCCATTTTCGGTGGTGCAACAATTCCGGCAAAGGGAACGCTCGCGGGGAACCTGCGTTCGCAAGTAACACCGCCCGCAAATGTTACGTTGAGGTTCAGCGGCGTCGACGCGAGCGGGACGAAATGGAGCCAGCAGATTGTCGTTCCTTTTTACGCAACGCAATAAGCGGAAAAATCGTCGAGCAGCTACGTTGGCGTGGCCGTGAACCAACGTCTGCCAGCGATTGGAAGAGCGCGCCGTATCGCGAGACTCGGGCAAAATCGGCTGCGCTTCCAAACTCTGGCCGCTGCGACACGTTCGAGTGCGGTCCGCTATGGCTCTGCGCCGCCAGATGCCGGCGGCCTTGGTGGATTGCCCAACATGGCGACCTCGTGTGCACGTGCGGCGTCCATAGCTGTCAAAGCCTGGCGATTCCGAAGACCGTTCCATAGGAGAGTCGCGCGTGTGTACGCTGCGGACGAAGCCCCCCGCCTTCCCATCCTGGCCAGGCAATCACCTTGTCTTGCAAGCGACCAGGCGAGGTCAGATTGCGATACGGCATTGTCCGGGTCACGGCTGGCAAGCGGTTCTAGTTTGGAGATCGACAGACTATAACTCTCCAGAGCATCCGCGAGGAGATTGGCCTTCGCCTGAGTATCGCCGTAAATGCGGAGCGCCGTGCCTAGCGCGGCGGGCAGGGATACGTCCGACGGCATGCCAGTCATGCTCGTCAGGACCGCGACGCTCTTTTCCGCATGCTCCATTGCCCGCGGCCCCTGGTCTAAGGCCAGCAGAGTTTCGGCCATGTCCCGGTGCGCGCTGGCGTTATCGACGAGGAATTCGGTCTCTTTGGGACCGCTGGTGCTGAGGGCCTCGGAGAGCGCTACGGCAGTGAGATTATGAGGCAGCGCCCGCATCGGATCTCCAGTCAAACGTAGCGCCATAGCGAGATGGACTTGACTGACTGCCAGAAAATGCCGGAAGAGCACGGCTTCCGGATCCTCGCGCTGCAGCGCTTCCAGTATAGTGACGGATTGCTCCATCCACGGCGTCGCGTCCCTTGGCCTGGCCTGGCTCAGATTCAAGACACCCAGCCGCCCCGAGGTATTCGCGATCTCGGCCTGGTCATGCGTATTTGCCCGATCCCCGGTCGCGATCTGCTCGATCATCGTGAGAGCCAGGTGCAAATCGTGGTCGCCTTCAGCCAGATGACCCGTCGTGATTTCAATGGTCGCCAGTTTGAATTGCGCCGCGTATCGCGCTTTCCTCGCCGCCCATTCATTCGGTCGCAGCAGCACCAGTTTGCCGGCGACGTCCCGGGCGCGCAAGTAGTACCGCAGCGCGTCGGCCGTTCTTCCCAGATTGGCCATGCCTCCGGCGCCGCTCAAGTCGCCCCAATGGCGGAGAGTTGTGGCGAGTTCGGTAAGGTTTTCGGCATTGCCGGGTTGATCCCGCATTACACTCTCGCGCAGGCTGACAGCCCGGTCATATCGACTCACTGCACGGTCAAGCTGCCCGACGGCGTATTCAAGATCGCCCTCGCCTGCGAACGCGGCCGCCACCGACTGGCGCACAGACACTGAGGAATCCCGCTTTAGCAAATCCTCACCGAGCGTTAAGGCTTTTCGCGCGCTGACCAGAGCGGCCGCGGTTTCGCCAAGATTTACGTAATAAGAATTGCCCTGGTCTTGACTGATCCGAACATAGCTGTCGATCAATTCCCGCTGCAGCGATGAGTCCGGCGATTCTGCCGCCAGGCTGTCGAGATATTCGAGTGCATCCTTTACCAGGCGGCGGCGGACAGGCGTCGAGCCCGGCAAGGTCTCAATGGAGTCGTGGTAGTCGAACACTACGGCGTGCGAGAGCTTGCGAAGCTGGTCGAAGCGGCGTTCGGCGCGATGTTGAGCGCGGGTTGCAGTCACGATGCCGCCCACCAGCGCAATGAGAACGCCAGCGGCTGCGATCAACACTCCACGATGACGGGCGGAGAACTTCGCCAAACGGTATAGCCGGGTGTCCGGCCGGGCTAAGACAGGAAAGCCATCGAGATAACGCTGGATGTCTTCCGAGAATTGCTCTATGGAGGAGTAGCGCCTGGCAGGCTCCTTGCGGAGCGACATCTGAATGATATTCTCGAGGTCGGTGTCGACGCCGGTAAGCGGTTCCGGTAGTTCGACGATAATCGCGTGGGCGAGCCCGGCGGCGCTCTCCGTGTGACGATAGGGAAGACGCCCGCTCAAGATGCGGTAGAGTAAAACTCCGGCTGAATAGATGTCGCTGGCAGTCGTGATGGCCGAGCCTTCGATCTGTTCCGGGCTCGCGTATTCGGGAGTCATGGCGGACGTCCCTTCGAGCGTGCGAGGACTCGCCCCGTCGAGCAATTTCGCGATGCCGAAATCGAGCAGTTTGGGTTCGCCGCCGGGCGTTACCAGAATGTTGGCGGGCTTGAGGTCCCGATGGACGATCAGGTTATGGTGCGCGTGCGCGACCGCGCCGCAAATTTTGCGGAAGAGGCCGAGCAACGTCCGGATGGAGGGACGCTGGGCAGCGACATAGCGGTCGACAGGCGTGCCATCAACGAATTCCATTACCAGGAACGGCGAGCCGTCGGCGGTTGAGCCGACGTCCAACAAGCGCGCGATATTAGGATGGTCCAAAGCCCCGACGATTTGCCGCTCCTGGTAAAAGCGCTGCATCAGTTCGGGTTGGCTGAAATGCGCGATTTTCAACGCTACCACTTTGCTGAACTGCTGGTCTTTGCGCGTAGCCCGGTAGACCACCCCCATGCCCCCGGCTCCGATTCGCTCCAGGATCTCGTATCCATCCAGACCGCTCGGCGGCAAGCTCTCGGCGGATGCAAACGCCTCGTGATGCAGCGCCGGAAGATTCCACGCCGGATTACGCGCGGCGCGGTCGGCAGCCGCCAGAAGCTCTTCAATCCCTAAACGAAGCTGAGCATCGCCGCAGCAGGCCCTTTCGAGGAAGGCGGCGCGCGAGGCCGGAGCGAGATCGATCACCAATTCGAATAGCTCCCGCTCCCGGCTTGCAACCTTTTCGGCAGGATCGTGGTTTTCAGCCGCCGGCAAAACGGTACACGGGATTTCTGTGCGAGGGTCCGGCATGAAAGTTTTCCGTTCAGCGTCGCGGCCCCAAATTCCGCTCTAGCCACGCCCGGGAAAACGTCCAATCCCGCTCCACCGTTCGCAGTGAGACTTCTTCGCCGTCGGCCGAAAGCACCTGGGAGATTTCTTCTGAGGTCAGGCCGCCGAAGAATCGCAACTCCACTACCCGGGCCTGCCGTGGATTGCGTTCGGCGAACCGGTCCAAAGCCTCGCTGACAGTCAGGACGTCAATGTGCAAGGCGCGGTCCTGACCCGAAGGATCGGCAATCACGGCCTCCAGGCCGCTACCGCGCTTGGCCGCCTGACGCGCGCGAGCATGGTCTACCAGGATGTTCCGCATCACTTTCGCGGCAACATTCAGAAAGTGCGCGCGGCTTTGCCAGTCAACCGCTTGCAGTTCCGGCAATTTGAAATAGAGTTCGTGGACCAGAACAGTAGGCTGAACAGTCGGGCTCGCCTGGTGCCCGAAAAGGATATACCCAGCCATGCGATGCAATTCACGGTATACCACGGCGGTCAACCGGTTCAGCGCGGTGTCATCGCCAGCGCGCCAGTCCCGGAGATATTGGGTAATGGAACCTGATTCCGGCCCTGGTAAGTCGACGTTCATGTGCGTGGCGACGATTCCCAACTTTACCAAGAACCCGGGGAGGCTAAACTTCCTCATGCCTCTGAACTATGTGGACGCCGCGGACCAGACAGACAGGGCGGACAACCCCTTCACCTGGCAAAAACCGATGATTTCGATCGATAAAACTCGGCAAAGCAGCCTTGGCAGCGGTGGCACCTCGGCCACTGATTTTAAAATATTTAGCAGTTTATGGCTCGGTCGCGTCTTGGCACACGGAGCCATATGGGTTGGTACCCCTCTCGCCAGCCGTACCGCAGAAGCTAGTGTTTGACAACAAGGCTGCGCTAGCCCAACTTAATTGTTTTTTTGTCACAGGCGAACGTCGGTGCAAGCTCCCGCGGCGAACGTTAGCTTGATGCGTTACAGAGGGGAGAACTTTGACCAACAGAGAGCTTAAAGTCGGCGTCGGCGAATCCCCACCCTCTCGGCACGCCTTCACCGCAGAGTTGAATAATTCCGAGTTGGCCATGCCGCTCACCTTCGGTCGGATTGTTCTCGATCAAGCGCGCAGCGCGCCATCCAGCACCTGCCCCGCGGCGCGCTCGGCTTCGGTAATGGAAGTTGCGTGGCTGGGATCGCCGGAAAGATCGGTATTGGCGAACGCAATCCGCCCGAAACTCGACTGTCGGAGAACGTCTCGCGGCGCAGGTTTGCCATCCAAGCCGAAGAAGAAACCGGGCTGAGGACTGCCATAAGCGTGCCCCCAACGGTTCAGGATAATACCCGCCACATCCCGCCGCGCATCGAAGCCGGCGGCACCGAACATATCGGTCAGTTGCTCGCGTAGTTTCAGTTCGTAATGCCGGAACGGCGTGGCGAGAATTTCGGCGCGGCCGCGATTCCCCTGCTCCAGGATCGGCAGGCCCGGGTGACAGAACAGCACCTTCACGGTCAACACCACGGGCGAGTCCGGTCCGATGGTCTTCACCGGCGTGGCGAACGTCGGCTGCTTGCGTATCGCCGCAAAGCATCCCATGCCCTCAAACCAGTATCCGCCCGATATTCCGAGCTTATACAGGAAACGCCAGTTCCGCAGCGCGATGCTGGCGACCATGCAGGGTGAACGATAAAATTGGCCATAGGCCTCACGATGCGCAGGCGGAAGGTCGAGCACAATGTGCTTGGTGGTCCAGCTACCGCCAGCCATGACTACGGCCCTCGCCCGCAACTGGTAGAGTTTGCCGCCGCGGGTATAGATGACCGAGACAAACCGCGATTTCTTCGAATCGCCCTCGTGCTTTACGCCCACGACCGTCGATGCCAAGCGGATGCGCGCCAACTGCCCGGGACGGTCGAGTGCCGCGAAGTCGATGCGACCCAGGGAGACGTTCGCCAGTGTGCGCGGGCCGGGAATCGCGCCGGGGATCAGCGTCTTCGTCATGTGCCGGGCGATGCCTTCGTTACCGCCAGGGAACGCATGGCTGTGTGCGCCCAAGCCGCGGTTCATCACGCCGCCGCCCCAGCAGCATGCTGACAACACGTCCGGACCGATGCCGAAAGGATCACCGGGTCCCGGCGTAAAGAAGGCGCGGATGGTCTCGCGGCTTAGCCCGTACCGCCCCATCATGAAAGCTTCCATGGTAATGCGGTCCATAGCCGGGGTGACCACGTCCTGCTTTTCCAAGGGCGTGTGCAGTTTCTCGTAATTCAGTAACTCCGCCCGCATCGGTTCGGATATCGGCGCGCCAGCCAGTTGTTTCTTCCAGGGGTCGATCAGCCACATCCCCGGACGTTGCCCGAATTTCGCGCCGAAGAAGAACCCATAAGGGTTCTGCACGAATTCAAAGCTGTGCCCTACGGGAATCTCGGGCGCGGTGCCGTCCCACGACTGGTATTCGAAACGGGAAGGATCGATGCCGATGCGGTCGTAATAATCGGCAAAGAAGGTGCCGGGGGGCGGCGAAGTGAAGTGGTCGGAGCCCTGCGGCGCCGCCAGTCGTGTTCCGTCCACCATGAATTCGTTGCGCTTGGCTTCGCCGCCGAAGATCGGATGATTCTCTAACACTATACAGCTCAACTTCGGATCGTGCCGCTGAAAAAAAAGAGCCGCCGCCAACCCGCTGATGCCGCCCCCAACCACGACGCAATCAAAGGTCTCCCCGGTATCGGTCGCATCCGCCTCGCCCCCCGCAAACACGCCGTCTCTCACCTGGTGCCCGGCATGGACAACTTCATACGTATTCCCATTCGAGCGCGCATAATCGCCGATGCCCCCATATCCGGTCCACTCTTCTGCCGCTAGTAACTGACGCGGGCTCATGCCACCGAGGAGCGAGGCGCCGGAGGCCAATAGCGTGGAGTTCATAAAGTCGCGACGTAGAATGCGCGCGTTCATTCCTACGCTCCCTGTGAATGGATCGTCGTCCTTTGGTTGCCGCATGAGTTCCCTCCCTAATCGACATGGCGCCGATATCGGCTGCCCAATGTAAATGGATTGTTCTACATTACTTCGAACGTACCTTCAGTCCCGGTTCGATAACTATCGGTCACCGGTTCCGCTTCTAACTAAAATAGCTCTTCGACGCCCCGCCATGACAATGAGTGTCGAAGGTACAAGCGAACGACTCAAAAAATGATTGCGGTGGGTCGAGTTGTCTCACCCTGGCGGAGTAGGCATGTGAATCTGCGCGTGCCGTGAAGCGGGGCTAGGGTGGCGACCAACCCGACCAACAGGAAAGGGAAATTTCTGCCTTTCCCTTGACAGAACTGTCCTTTCGTGTCCTTTCGTGTCCTTTCACTTGCCGACAGTTAATGCTTGACAACAAGTTAATTATGATGATACGATCGCCTAAATCTCTGCCCGACTGAGTTAGTCTAAGGCTTTTGCATTCCGTTTGCCTTGTTCGCTGCGGCTGCAGTGCGACATATCGAAACGGTATACACAATGAGCCGATCCCATTTTAAGAAGAGTCTACTGGATGCACTCGTACTGGTGAGCCTGAGCGCTCTGCCGGTGCTGGCCCAGTTAGATACAGGAATTATTGAAGGCACGGTTAGGGACGCCAGCGGAGCGGCGGTTCCGAACGCGCCCGTGACGATTACGGAAACTCAGACCAACATCGTCTATAGGGCAACTACGAGCGCGCAAGGCAATTATGTCTCACCGCCGCTCCACGTCGGTATTTACACTGTAAGAGTCGAAGCGCCGGGGTTCAAGACTTATGCGCGCTCTGGGATTACGCTCCAGGTGCAGGACCGCTTGCGCGTAGACGCCGCAATGGAAGTTGGCGGCCGCGCCGAGCAGGTCCTCGTCACAGGAGAGCTACCAATCGTTCAGACGGATACCTCAGCTCTGGGGACGGTTATCACTGCGCAAGAGGCTCAGGATATGCCGTTGAATGGCCGCAACTATCTCGGCCTGATGGATTTGACCGCCGGAGTCGTGTATACCACGATCACGCCGGCGAACGTCGGAGCCTCGGTCTCGTTTTCGGTCAACGGCAATCGCGTCGGCGTGAACAATTTCCTGCTGGATGGCGTCGACAATAACTCGAACGACAACCGCTCCAACGCTCTCGAGGTAACCCTGGACGCCATCGCCGAGTTCAAGGTTCAGACCAGCAGCTATGACGCCGAATTCGGCCGCGCCAGCGGAGCGGCGGTCAACGTGGTCCTTAAGTCCGGAACCAACCAGTATCACGGCTCGGTGTGGGGGTTCTACCAAAATGCCTATCTGAACGCGGAGAGCTTTTTCGCCACCACCAGGCCGCTGTCCACCAAGTTCTACCAGCCGGGCGCAACGTTTGGCTTTCCGATCATCAAAAATAAGCTGTTCTTTTTTGCCGACTGGCAGTTTACCGATCAGCATACGCCCACGGTGTACAGACAGTCCGTGCCGGTTTTGGGCGAAGCCACCGGCAATTTCTCGGGAGGCATCCCGTCGGTGAAAACCATCTATGACCCGAATACGACTACGGTGAATGCCGCCGGTGTGGCGAACCGCACGCCATTCCCAAACAACATCATTCCGGCGAGCGAAATCTCGCCCAAAGGCGAAGCCTATGCGCTGTTGTACCCTACAGCCAACGTGCCATATCCAGCGGTCACCAACAATTACATCACCAATGGGACTGTCATCAATCAGTTCATGCAGGGCGACGGGCGCGGGGATTACCGCATGTCCGATATCGATTCGATGTTTGCAAGATATTCGCAGAGCGGGCAGACTACGGTTACACCGCAATCCATGCCGGGCTTAGCCTGCGGTTGCACCTACAGAACCGGGAACGTGGTGGAGCCCAAAAAAGGCGCCTCGGTGGGCGAAACCCACATCTTCTCTCCCACCACACTGAACGAATTTCGAATCGGCTTCAACTGGTATTACCAGCACGTCGGCGTTCCGATAGCCGGATATCAGCCGTTGCCTAGCCAATATGTGATCCCTGGCGTCGTAACGGATCCATCCTATCAAGGAACTCCGAGCATCAATCCCAGCAGTTACAGCGCTCTCGGGCTCGCGACGGATACGCCCACTACGCTCAGCACATCAGAACGGGAGTTCCGGGACACGCTGAATATGGTCCGAGGCCGCCATACCATTCGAGTCGGCGGTGAGATGCGCTGGTCAGAATTCAACCTCTTCCAGATCAACGATCTGCGCTCGTCGCTGAGTTTTAATGGGCAATATACCAGCCAAACCGGTGCGAGCGGCGGCAATGGGCTGGCTGACCTGCTGCTGGGTATTCCCCAGAGCGCTTACACGGACACGCCTGTTTACATTAACGACCGCGAGCATGTGCCGGCGCTGTTCGCTCAGGATGACTTTAAGTTCTCTCACAATCTCACATTCAACCTGGGTTTGCGGTATGAGTACTACTCGCCGGTTTACGACTATCACAATCAGGAGAGCAATTTTAACTACTCCACAGGGCAGTTATTCACTGCGGGGTTGAATGGAGTGGGTAAAACTCTGTACAGTACGCAAAAGGACAACTTTGCGCCGCGCGTCGGGTTCGCCTACACTCCGTTCAGCAAAACTGTGATTCGCTCCGCATATGGCATTTTCTACGAAGGGCAGCAGGATAAGGAAGGCAGTAACCAGCTTCAGTACAATCTGCCGTTCTTCTACCAGCCGACGTTTACGGGCAGCGGCGTTGCACCCGCTCCCAACGGCTTGGGCGGCACTATCACAATTGATCACGGGTTTCCGTCAAACAGCGTGGCCAATGCGATTAACCCCAATGTGACCAGCGCGGAGCCGAATCAAAAAACGCCTTACGCGCAGGAATGGAACTTCACGGTTCAACGGGCGCTGTCTTCTCAATTGTCGCTCGAAGTAGCCTATGTGGGCATGGAGAGCAATCACTTGGACGACTCCGTCAACTTGAACCAGGTCGTGATACCGGGTCCGGGAACGGTTCAGACGCGCCGTCCCTATCCGCAATACGGGTCGTTCTCTGCCATAGAGAATCGGGCTTGGGCCAGTTACAATTCGCTGCAAACCAAGGTGGAAAAGCATCTGAGCCACGGTTTGTATTTCAAGAGCTCTCTCACCTACGGCAGAGGCTTGACGAATGACGCCACCCCGCTTTACGCCTATAACCTGGCGTTGACCAAACAACTGGAGAGTTTCTCGGTGAAGGGTACCTGGGTTTCGAACTTCAACTATCTGTTGCCGTTCGGCAAGGGCACGGCCATACTCAACTACAACAATAAGATCCTCAATGGGTTCGTGCGCGGATGGAATCTGACGGGCATCTTCGCTATGCAAACGGGAGTTCCGTTCACGCCGTCTCAGAGTTTCGACCCTTCCAACACCGGAGCGGGAAGTAACCCTCCCAACCGGCTCGCGAATGGCAATCTGACGGGCAGCGCGAGATCACTTCATGAGTGGTTCAACCTCGCCGCGTTTTCGGACGCTCAGAACTACGGTTTCGGCAACTCCGGGGCTGATGTCCTCATCGGCCCGGGATTGATCAATCTGGACTTTACCTTGCGAAAAATTTTCAGCATCACCGACCGGCAGAAGCTGGAACTGCGTGGGGAAGCTTTCAATGCCCCAAATCACCCGAATTTTGGCAACCCAAATGCGAACATCGACTCGGGTATTGGCTCGGCTGGAGTAATTACGACCGTGCAAGGCCTCAATCGTACCGTCCAGATAGGGATGAAGTATTCCTTCTAACCGTCAACTGGCCTCTGGAATTGAGGCCATCCCTGCCATTCGAGCGGCCGCTATCGACGACGACGTCAACACGGCGACCTTGATTGCTGCGTCCTAAGCCCAGTAGACCAGTCATTCAGGATGTCGGTGGCCGTTCGCGGTCGGCACTGAAGACGCTGTAAAAAACGACCCGGCGGCGTTCATTGGCTAACATGAATAGCTCGCCGGAGCCGTTTGGCTGCCGGCGATTGCCTCCAAGCCTGTGCGTCGCATTGAAGATGATTTTGTCAGCGCCCGGGAACCGGCGAGTATTCAGGATGTACCGCCAGGAACTTGGCCCAGCGTGCTCCCAGTTCCGTGTCGCCGCGGAGGTTATACAGACCGCTGCGTCCCGCCCCGACGTAATTGGCAGCGGCACGCGGGTTACCGGCTTCGGCGGCGGTGAGAAACCACTTTGCGGCCTCGTGATAATCCTGTTGGACGCCCTTTCCCACGGCGTACATCATCCCCACTACTTCTTGGGCTGGAACATAACCAGCCTGAGCGGCCTCGAGCGTTGAGTGGAACGCTTTAGCGGGGCTCTTACTCACCCAAACATCCCCAGCACAGAATAGATCCACAGGTGCTCCACCCGTGTGATTGCTCCCGCCCCCGCCGCAGACGCGGTAATAAATTCGGTCACCCTCTTGTTCAGTTGTGATTTTGTCCAGCCACTTCTCCCACCCACCGTCTGGAGGAAATTGCCCTGCGCTGGCCCCCCCGATGATATAAGGTCGAATCGGAGCGAGCGCAATATAAGCGGCCGCGTACAGCGGTTCATTTTTTTCCTTTTCGTCCAGCAAACTAACCAGCGCCTTGAACATCGGAGGATCTTGCTGGACACCGGCGGCCTGCAGCTTGACGGCCTCAACGAGCCCGTCAGCGGCATCGAGCCGCGCGTCCAAGTCCAGGCTCCGATCGGTGGCCCGTTGGATCAGGGCCTGTTGTGCCGCCGGGGAGCGCCAGTTGGCATAGGAGGCGGTCGCACGGAGGGCAGCGTTGCGCACTTGCGGAGACGGATCGGCAAGCAATTTTCCGAGGGCAGCGGAGGTAGCCTCGCCAAAAATTCCGTGGCTGCACGTCTCGGCCGCGGCGGCGCGGACGCTCGCATCACTTGAGACGAACAGCTTTTGCAGCACTTCACCGGCGGGAACTCCGCCCACGATGGCCAGCGTTGGATAGTATCCGGATTCCGGCGCAGGCGTACCCTTGCTGAATGCTTTAAGCAGATCCATCTCTTGAGCCGACGGAGCAATGTTCTTGTTGCGCAGGCGGGTCGCCCAACTGAGAGCGTCGTCATTGCTGGTCGGATGGTAGCTTCTATCGCCCAGTTCTTCAAATTCACGATATATGGTGTGATAGCCTTTGGCTCGCAGCCGCTCATAGGTGTCCCGCACAGTCGTGAGATGGTGTGTGAGATCCCGAATGCCGAGCACCAGATAGAATTCAGCGGCGCTGTTCATCATATCGATGGGCTGCTCCAATTCCGAGGGCATGCTCCACCAACCCCAGCTGTAAGAGATGGCTGCGGTGACCACATCTGGATGCATGACGGCGAACTCGCCCGAAATCTTGCCTCCTTCGCCTTTACCGTACATGTAAATGCGGCGGCGATTGATCGGATAGTTTTTCTCCGCCCAGTTGAGCAACTTCAGGAACGCAACTTGATCCTCGGGAGCCATTTTTCCGGCGGGATCTTGCGAATGCGCGGCCAACAGTATGAATTTGTCGCTCAATCCCAGTCGCTTGAGGGACTCGCGAACCGGGTATATATCCGTTCCGGTCGGATTCCCGTGTTCCTGCAAGCAGAAGATTACACCCACCTGCCTGGCGGGATCGGTCGTAGACGCGGGAGCCACATTAGCCGGGGCTTCTACGATGTACTCGAGGATTGTCTTGCCGCCTTCATCTCTGAGTTGGGTCAATCCGGCCCCGCTAAGCGCCGGTGCCCAATAGCCTGCCACCGTCAGAATAGCCGTCAGATTACGGAGTGATCGCTTCATAATTTTCATAGTGCCTCAATCCTTTACCGTCCGGGAACGGGAGAGTATTCCGGGTGGTTTAACAAGAACTTGGTCCAACGCGGAGCTAGTTCGACGTCGCCGCGCAGGTTCCTCGACGTGGCGACGAAATTGGCAGCAGCGCGAAAATTGCCGGCTTCGGCGGCCGTGAGAAACCATTTGGCTGCCTCGTGGTAATCCTGCTGGACGCCCTTTCCAACGGCGTACATCATCCCGACCACTTCTTGCGCTGGAACGTAACCGGCCTGAGCCGCTTGCAGCGTTGATTGGAACGCGCGAGCGGGGTTCGTATTCAACCAATCACCTCCCGCACAGAATAGATCCATCGGTGCCCTTCCCGAGTGACTACCGCCCGGGCCGCAAACGCTGTAATAGATCCCGTCGCCGGCCGCTTCCGTCGTGATTTTGTGCAGCCACTTCTCCCACCCGCCGTCCGGAGGGAATTGGCCTTCGTCTGAGGCTCCGACGATATAGGGGCGAATCGGAGCGAGTGCGATATACGCGGCCGCTTCGAGCGGTTCGTTTTTTCCTCGTTCGTGCAGCAGGCTAACCAGCGCCTGGAACATCGGTGGATCCTGCAGTACTCCGGCCGCCTGTAGCTTGACCGCCTGGACGAGCCCGTCGGCTGCATCGAGTCGAGCGGCCAACTCCAGGCTCTGATCGGTTGCCCTTTGAATCAGTGCCTGCTGAGCAGGTTGGTAACGCCAATTGGCGTAGGATGCGGTCGCGCGGAGAGCCGCGTTGCGCACCTGCTCGGAAGGATCACCCAGTAGGCTGGTGAGCGCCGCCGTGGTGGCGTCACCGTAGATGCCATAATTGCAGGTTTCGGCCGCCGCCAGGCGCACAGTTGCATCGCTCGACTGGAAGAGCTTCTGGAGCACTTCGCCCGCTTGAACGCCGCCCACGAGCGCCAGAGTTGGATAGTAACCCGTGACCGGAGCCGGCGGCTTGATCGCGCTGAACGCCTTCAAAAGATTCATCTCTTCAGACGAAGCAGGAACGGTCTTGTTGCGCAGACGGGTTGCCCAGCTGAGAGCGTCGTCATTGCTGGTGGGGTGATAGGCTCTGTCGCCCAGCTCTTGAAATTCGCGGTAAATAATGTGATAGCCCTTTGCTCTCACGAGTTCGAAGGTGTTGCGCACCGTCGTGATGTGGTGCGTGAAGTCCCTCATTCCCAGGACCAAATACAACTCCGGAGCGCTGTTGACCATGTCGATTGGTTTATCCAGCTCGGAGATCATGTTCGTCCAGCCCCAACTGTAGGAGATGCTGGCAGTGAAGAGATTAGAGTGCAAGGTTGCGAGCTGACCGGCCATACTTCCACCAGAGCCTTTTCCAAACGCGTAGATTCGGCGAGGGTTGACCGGATAAGTCCTCTGTGCCCAGCCGACCAGCTTCTTGATCGGCTCGATGTCCGCCGCCCCGAGACCTCCGCCGGGGGCCTGAGCTTTGACCGCTAGAAGAACGTAGCTGTCGCTCAATCCCAGCCGCTTGAGCGACATGCGTACCGGGTAGAGATCGGCGGTGGGCGCTTCCGTGTGTTCCTGAAGGCAGACGATCACTCCTACCTGCCTGGCGGGATCAGTAGTATCGGCGGGAGCGACGTTGGTCGGAGCCTCTACGAAGTAGTGGACGATGACCTTACCGGCATCGTCCGTGAGATCGTTCTCCTCGAGCGCGTATAGCGCCGGCGAACAGCAGAAAGCAGTGACCAGAGCGGCGGTGAAACAGCGGGAGAATGGATGCACAGCTCTCATGTTCGATCCTTCATCAGCGGAATGCATAAAAAGCTGTTCTCATTTGGTCAAATCCTCTCATCGGGAAGGTTACTGCCCGAGAGCTGCGATTGCCCTTTGCGCCGAATCGATACGCTCCGAGGGAGCCGGATATACGGACATCGCATTGCTTCGTTCCGGCGGCAACGTTCGCAGGTACGCCACCAGCGAAGAAGGATCGGCGCCACTGTCCTTCAAGAGCTTGACGGCGTATCCATCGGCCTCGATCTCGCAGGCGCGATCGAAGGCGAACCGCTTCAGTGCAACGGCCTTCACATTCTGTGGAGCCTCTTCCGGCACGGACCGGCTGGCAACCTGGACTTCTACTTGAGCCAACTCGCCCAGCGTCATGCCTCGGGTTGGATGGCGTAGCGCAACGTGCCCCATAGCATGCGCCAGAAGGACCTTCAATTGAACATCGTCACGCGAGAGCAACCGGCGTGGTACATAGATCGTGCCGCCCGCTACCGCTATGGGCTCGTCGAGTTCGAGCCGGCGCCAGTCTGCGGGGAACGCCGCATTAGGCGCTGTATCCAGGGATGGCGTTCCACCGTCAAAAACCAGGAAGCGGTATTTGAATCCCGGGCTATGCGTCGCTAGCTGGTTGCCGATAGCAGCCAATCGTGGTTCAGGCGTAGCCGTAACTCCGCCGGCCTCCAACTGCTTGATGAATCGTTCGCCCACTTGAACTTCTCTGGCAAGCGAATAATAATTGTCATGCACTTCGGCGAACGGTTGGGCGCACGCAAGCATGGGGGCAACGAGGAGGAAAAAGAGCCTCATCGGAATATTGTAGCCGCTGGCAATGAGCCACGGGATTGGTGCTGCAAAAAAAACCGCGGCACTCTGATCCGCCGAGGCGCAGTTTACAAAGGCTTTATGCAGCTATCCCAAAAGACGCTCGGGGAAGGTGGCCTGCTCGAGATTCAGGTTGTAGATGTGTGACACGGAGATTCCCCCAAGTCGCCCATAGTTGGCCTGGCGATAAACCGGTTTGGGCACGGACGAACAAGAGCCGCATCGCGGGCACGGACAAATCTTCGTGAGCAGAGTCCATCTCTCTATCAGCCGGGTCACCTGAGCTCGGCTCCCTTCGATGAACTGGTATGCCTTCGCTGACTTCCCCGAAAGGTCCTCTCCTTGACTACCACACGAAGGCTTTGATGTCGCCCAGGGTGAGTGACTTGGATGTCTCTCATCAAAATCTGCATTCACCAGCAGCATGTTACATTTCTCGCGCTTTACGGGCTCATCTCGCATGAGAATCGATTTGCCCCCTTGGAATCACCACCCTCCTCCAGGCCCATTAACGTTGGACAATTCCGAACAATTCCGCCGCTTGCTTCTGCGTGAACGCGCATGCTAACATCTCACATCGTCTACGTTGGGTTTGAAGCTTGCTACTCTCTCCCCTACTGCACAGCGTCTGTGTTGTTCTCATCAATAATTTGATCGGCACTTCGATTTCCTGATGTCGGCGCTGAAGCTAGCATCTTAAGTGGAGCGATAAACTTGAAACGATTCATCGTCTGGGCGGTCGCGATCTGCGCCTCCTCGATAGGAGCGCAAGATCAAACGATAGTCATTCGCGGCGCAAGAGTGTTCGACGGGACGGGAGCGCCCGTGTTCAGCGCCACTGTCATCATCCGCGGAAATAGGATTGAAGCTGTCGGCCCGAACCTTAATCTGCCCGCGGGAGCGCGCATCATCGAGGCTGCCGGACAGACGCTCCTACCGGGAATCTTCGATCTACATACACATTTGAATGCTTCGGCCGCGCCCGGCGCGCACGGCCCTGATACCGGCAAGATTTTCAAGGCGTATCTGGCTAGCGGAGTGACGTCGATTGTTGACATGTCGTCGTACGGCGAGATGTTCCAGCCCATGCGAAAGCTAATCGCTGACGGTACGCTACCAGGGCCGCATGTCACGTTTGCATCACGCGTCAGCACGCCCGGCGGTCACGGCGCGGAGTCGGGCTACGGCGATACGATCACAACAGAGGTGAGTTCCGCGCCCGCAGTCCACCTGGCGATGAAACGGCTTCTTAGCTACAAACCCGACGCCATCAAAGCATTCACTGACGGCTGGCGCTACGGAGCTTCACCCGATCTGAGCAGTATGAATTACGAGACTCTGGCAGCGTTAGTCTCAGATGCGCATGCAGCGGGGATTAAAGTGGTCAGCCATACGGTCACCCTGCACGGCGCGAAGATTGCGGCGCGGGCCGGAGTTGACGTCATCGATCATGGAGTCGGTGACTTACCCGTGGATGACGAACTGATCGCGCTGCTCAAGCAGCATGGTAATCATTACGGCTTCACGCTAAGCGTTTATCAGCCGAAAGACTTTCGGGATGCTCCGCCGTCATTGAAATCGATTCTTGAACCCGCGGTCTGGCACACGCTCGAAACCGCCCGCGAGCGACCCGCGGAAGCCGCTCCCGAGGGTGGAGGCAGCCGGCAGGAACGCTTTGCCACGTTGACCTCGAACGCCGCGAAACTGCATAAGGCGGGCATTCCGATCGGCGATGGGACCGATGCCGGCATGCCGCTCACGTTTCACGGTTGGGCCACACTTCACGAAATCGAACTGCTCAATCTCGATTGCGGTTTCACGCCTCTCGAGGCTTTGAGCGCGGCGACGAAGATAAGTGCGGAGGGACTGGGGCTGGGCGATCTTCGCGGCACGATTGCGGTGGGGAAAGAAGCGGATCTGGTACTCGTGGCAGGTAAGCCGGACCAGGATATCCACGACATCGAGAAAACTGTAATGGTTTTCAAGGACGGCAAGCAGTTTGATGCGAAACAATTGAAGGCCGCGATTCAATTGCCGGAGATGACCCCCATGCCGGTTCATCCTATTCCGTCGCTGGTAGATAATTTCGAACGTGCCGACGGGCGAACCGACTTAAATACTCTGCCGCTCGAGACTTTGGATGCGGGATCCGACCATTCGCACGTGGTGGTGGAGCGGATCGCGCGCAGTGAAAATGATCATGCCATGCTTGCCGCGGTGCGTTTCGGCCCCGCATTGCATCCCTTCGTCCGTCTCGAGCTACCCGTCACGCGGGGCGCGGTCGAGTTAGGCGACGTCAGCAATTTCAAGGGGATCGCGATGGACATTCGTGGCCAGGGGCAATACCGCCTGGTGTTGAAGACGTACGGAGTTCGCGATAACGACTGGTATGGCGCCGATCTTCCGGGTTCGGTGGAGTGGAAAACGATTCGCGTTCCTTTCTCCGACCTCAAACGGGGGCGTTCAGGCGCTCCCTGGAGTAAGCGCGACTTGCGCTCTTTGGTTTTCCAGATTACCGGAGCACCCGACGGCCGGTCGGCCCTTGAGTTGGACAACCTGGCTTTTTATTGACTCGGCGCGGGATTTTCTTTTGGATTCAAGTGAGGCAAACGATTATGCTGCGATACCGGTTGGTGCTCTCCCTGGTGCTCCTGGCCACGCCGGCGCTCTGCGCTGACAAAACGGATGTCGATTGGAAACAGCAGCAGGCCGAGATCTTCGAACACTACTCGAAGCTGATCCGGCTCGACACCAGCAATCCACCGGGCCACGAAACGCTGGCGGCGGAGTATCTAAAGTCGGTCTTGGATCGCGAGGGCATTCCTTCGCGGATTTATGAACTTGAACCGGGGCGCGGAAATCTGGTGGCGCGGCTGAAAGGAAATGGAACGAAGAAACCGATTCTCCTGATGGGGCATCTGGACGTCGTCGGGGTCCAAAAGGAGAAGTGGACCGTGGAACCGTTCGCGGCGCTACGTAAGGACGGTTTCGTTTACGGCCGGGGTTCGATCGACGACAAAGACAAAGTCACATCGGCGCTCACAGTATTCCTTTTGTTGAAGCGAATGCAGCTGCCGCTGGATCGCGATGTAATTTTCGTCGGCGAGGCAGGCGAAGAAGGAAGTTCGAACCTGGGGATTGGATTCCTGGTGAGCCAGCACTGGCGTGACATCGCATGCGAATTTTCGGTGACCGAAGGCGGTGCGATGTCGTCGCGCGACGGCAAGGTCCGGACCGTCGAAATCGCAACTACGGAAAAAGTTAGTCGTGGAGTCAAGTTAGTAGCGCACGGTCAGTCCGGACATGGTTCGCGTCCAAGGCTCGACAATCCTTTGATCCATCTTTCGATGGCAGTCGCGAAAGTTTCGATGAACCAGCCGCCGATGCGCCTGAACGATACGACCCGCACTTACTTCGAACGTCTCGCTAGCGTGAGTTCACCGGAAGAAGCATTTCGCTACAACCACGTCGCCGACCCGGCGCATACCGAGGAAATCCAGAAGTATTTCGCGGAGCACGAACTGGGGCATTATTCTATTCTTCGGACGTCAGTAGTGCCTACGATATTGAAAGCCGGTTTCCGAAGCAACGTAATCCCGTCGGAGGCCGAGGCAACATTGGACATCCGAGCGCTGCCGGACGAAAACGTGGAGGCGCTGCACGAGTTCCTAAAGAAAACCATCAATGACCCGCTAGTAGAGATCGTGCCGGCGCGGAACGGCGGCCGCGAGCCTGGACCTCCTTCACGGTTCGACAGCGAGATGTTCCGGGCGTTTGAAGCCACGCAAAGGCTGATGTTCCCCGGGGCCGTGACGCTGCCCTCGATGCTGACCGGCGCCACCGACAATGCGCAATTGCGGTCGAAGGGAGTGCAGGCTTATGGTTTCGGCCCTATCGTCGATGAAAAGGACGCGGGTATTGGAGCGGCGCACACTGATGACGAGCGTTTAAAGGAAGCGGCGCTCTATAGTGAGGTGGAATTCCTCTGGCGCAGCGTGGTGCAAGTAGCGGTAACCAGATGAGAAGACGCGATTGAACACAAGAAAAAGCCCGCCTTCCGGAGTTCCTCCAGCGCGGACGTCTTCTGAGGAATTCAGTTATTACCGAAATCGTTCGAAGCGAGGCTCGATGGTGCGTGCATGATCACTGCTGGGGGCGCTCAGTACCAGCGGCCCAAACGCCGGTCGGTGCGCTTTGAGCCAGCCGGATCTGGCTGGGGTCGGCTATCAAACGGCCTTGGCGAAAGGTCCGAGCCACTCGCAGCCGAATCATCCGCTGACGTCTCGAGATGCGAGGGCTGCGACGGGTTCTGGCAGACTAATGAAGATAGTTATGGAACTTCTCTATCTCGACGATCTGCACGTTGGTCAGCGATTCATATCCGCGAGCCACACCATGGACGAGGACCGGATGAAAGCCTTCGCCGCAGAGTTCGATCCGCAGCCATTTCATCTGGACGAAGAGGCCGCGCGGGCCAGCCTCTTTCGCGGACTCGCGGCCAGCGGCTGGCATACTGCGGCGGTAGCGATGCGGCTGCTGGTCGACGGCGGTATGCCTTTCGCTAACGGCCTGATCGGCTTAGGTGGGGAGATTTCATGGCCGAGGCCAACTCGCGCGGGCGATACGCTTCACGTGGAGAGTGAGGTGATTGCAATTGTACCCTCGCGATCGAGACCCAATCAGGCGATCGTCACCGTGAGAAGCGAAACGTTGAATCAGAATAGCGAACCAGTGTATATATTCACCTCCAAAGTCCTCGCGTCCAAGCGGGCCGGCTGAGCTTCCCGTCATCCGGCGGAACGTGCGCATATGATAGCGGAAGATGCCGATCGATCCGCAAATCGCCACTTACCTCGAAACGCAGAGGTCACTTCCGCCGCGGGATGCAATGACTCTCGATCAGACGCGCGCCCGGATGATCGAGTCGGCGGCGCTGTACGGCGGCGAAATTCTCGAAGTCCCGAGTATTGAGGACTTTACTTTGGACGACGAAGGCATTCCTGTACGAGAATACCTCGCGGGAGGCGAAGGAATCGTCGTCTACTTTCATGGAGGCCGGTTTATCAGCGGCGGTCTCGAATCGCATGACCGGTTGTGCCGGCGGCTTGCTCTGGCGTCGGGTTGCAGGGTGCTGGCTGTCGACTACCGGCTGGCGCCCGAACATCCGTTCCCCGCTGCACTGGATGATGCTCTGGCCGCCGTGGATTGGGCATTACGACAATCCGATCGCGTGGCGGTGGCGGGAGACAGCGCGGGGGCGAATCTGGCCACTGTTGTCGCGTCCGCGCGTCGCAATCAGGTTCGGTGCCAGGCGTTGATTTATCCGATGATCGATGCGACGCGCAGCCTTCCGTCGCACGTGGCATTTGCGAAAGGATGGGGACCTTCCACGCAGGATATGAAACGCGGTTGGAATGCGTACGTTCCACCAGCGGGAGATCCCCGCGATCCTCGCATTTCTCCGTTATTCTCCGACGATTTCGAAGGAGTTCCCCAGGCTTTTGTCATCACCGCGGAATTCGATTGCCTGCGAGACGAGGGAGAACTATACGCGCATAACATGGGAAAGGTAGGGAACCGCGTAGAGCTGAACAGATGCGCCGGAGCCATTCACGGCTTCATCACGCTGGCGGGTATTTCACGGCTGGCGCGAAACGCGACCGAAAGTGCGGCAAAATATCTAAAAAATAATCTGTAATTCTTACAAAGTATGGCCGGAATTATCGCGGGTTTGTTACCTTACTGACAGCGTGTCCGGTCTGGAAGGCAGTTATTGATGCGTTCCGGGGAGCGGAGAAGGGAGTACCTATGTCGCTGGCTCCCCCTGTCCAGGAAGTACATCCTTGGCGAGCCAGGCTAAGATCGTCCGTAGAATTTCAGATCGCGTTCCTACGGGCTTATTGACCTTACTGGTAGTCATACCAGTTCTCAGTTTTCTGCTCGGCGCCGCTACGCAAACTCCGCACAGCTCAGCGAGTCGTTGGTGGGCTCTCGCCGGTTTACTGGCTCTGGCATTCTGTTTTTGGGCGACGCGCGCCTGGCGGTCGAGCTCTGTTGGGCCAGAGCCGTCGGAATTGAGAGAAAAGCTGGCAATCGAGGAAGAGTGGCTGCGGCTAACCTTAGAAAGCACCGACGCCGCACCGTACGATTGGAATCCTCTCACGGAATCGGAATTCTTCAGCCCGCGTCTTTACGAACTCCTCGGCTATGAGCCAGGGAAAGTGAAATCCGGCTCGACGGGTGCTCTTGCCCATATCCACCCCGATGATCGAGCGCGTATTACCAGTGAATGGACGTCGACCATGCTGGGAGCGATTTCGTCCTATGACCGCCAGTATCAGCTGCGGAAGAAAAACGGAGAGTTTCTGTGCGTTCGTGACCGGGGACGAGTGATTACTCGGGATCACGCAGGAAAAGCGACGCGCATTGCCGGATGCGTATGCGATGTTTCCCGCCAGCGATTGGCCGAGGAATCCTTCCGCGACAGCGAAGCCCGCTATCGCGACCTGGTAGAAACCGCGAGAGACTTCATTTTTACCTGCGACACCGAGGGTCATTTTGCGCAAGTCAAGGCGGCGATGGTTCGCCAGTTGGGATACAGCAATGTCCGGCTACAATAGGGAAATCGGAGAGGAAGCCCTGGACCCCGCTTACAACTTCATGCAGAAGCCCTTTGGACCGGAGGATCTCAGTTTGCGAGTCAAACAACTCCTGTCCAACAATACTTCGGTCAGAAGTTCATCTTCTCAACGGTAGTATCGGTCCGCGCCTGGAGGGCGGTCTGCTGTTTCTCCAGTTCGGCATGGCGTTCGTGCAGCGCCGCGATCTTGTTTTCCAGCTCAGCGAGTTGACGGGCGTAAGTCTGAACTTGCTGCTGCTGTCCGCTAACCGAGTTCAGGCTTTGGATGTTCTGGCGCTCCCGGTCTTCATCGGCGGCGAGGCTGGCGACTGAGCTCTCATTCGATTTCATCTCCGCAATGACCGCTGCAAGTTGGCTTTTCAAATCGCGAAGCTGCTCGAGTTGAATGCGCGCGGAATCGGTGAGCGATTTGTTGCGCGTCCAGACGAGGATGGCATCGGGTGACAGATTGCTGAGGCTGAACGTCTGGTCGTAGACGCGTTCCAACACGACAGGCAGCGTCGCTGGAGCGTTCGCGGCCAGTTCCAGTTGGAACCGCCAGGCCTTTACAGTCGTCTCCGCCGGCTTCGGACTCACGACTCTATATTGCGATATCGCGGGCTGCTCGATAATAAGCGTCTTCGGCTTGGCATCGACGTTGCGCACGCCGTACGTAGTAGTTTCGATGCGCGACATCTTTGTCGAAAGATTGCCGCGGGTCACGTGGACTTCTACGACCGTGTCGGCCTTGGAGTCGAAGGCCGTAGTGATGCGGGTTCCCAGGTCCACGGCATAACTGATGAGGCGTTTGTCGGAGGCTTTGAGCGTCTCCATCAACGCTTCTCCCGCATAGACGCCGGCATCGTAGACGGTGATGGGGCCACCGTCGAGAGTCATTCCTGTGGAGTTGGTAATCTCCGCGGCATTGAGCGGATTCTGGCTCGAGCGATCGGAATAGATGATCAGCTTTTTCGCGCCGACTTTCTGCTGGAGGAATGGCAGCATCGCGGATTCGTTTTTCTTGACGGTAACTGCGGCGGGGATGGAGTATTCGAACAGGTCAGCGGCTTCTCGGCCCGTCGCGGTGTTGGCCATCTGACTCGGGGCGGCTTTGCGATAGACGCCGCCGCCGAAGCCGCTCCCAATGCCTCCGCCTTGTCCAGGTGCGGGTGGAGGTGGAGGCGCCGCTGAAGGTAATCCGCCTACGATCCCACCCATCACGGCGCCGAGAGCCCCCTCGTGGACGACGGGCCCGATAGCTTCCAGCTCAGGTAAATCCGCCGTCTTTCTTTGGATGTAACGCGGTTGATAGAGGGGGCTGATGAACGAGATCGGCTTGCCGGAAACAAGCGACATTGTCACGTTGATCCAATCCTCTCCAGTGGTGTTGTCAACGATAGCCCACCCTTCGAGTACCGGCTGTCCGGACGCGTCGAGAATCAGACGGTAGCTCGATTTCCAAATCGGCGTCGGAATCAGGTAGCTGGCTACGACGTCCCGCGATTTCGCATCCGTCGAGTCGACGTAAACGCTGCGGCGATCGGTGGAACGTGACGCGGTCATGGCTGCCAGATAATCCTTAAATTGCGATTGCAACTTAGGATCGCTGAGGCGCAGCGTCGCGGCGGCGCTCAGATCAAAATTGCGAAGATCTCCGTTATCGAGCAAGAGCGTAGCCTGTTCGCGTTCGGTGCGGTCCTTATCGCCGGTAATGAGCCGCGCGGCCACGATGGAGCCGGCAACCTTCTCCGCGCCGAACTGCAACTCGAGGCGCGCGCCTTTCAACTGATCGAGCACTGAGCTGAGCGGTTGGCCATCGGCGAGTTTGAAAGGGAAGTCGTTGAGTTTTTCGGCGAGAGGAATATCGGAGTCGTAGCGGACACCCGAGATTTTGCCTCCGCCTTTTTCCTGTATAGTGAGCGACTTCAGCACGTCGTTCATCTCGGTAGGACGGAAGTCCAGCCGCGCAGATTCACCGGCTCCCAAAGTTCCGGAGCGCTCAAAGAATCCTACCCCGTGTTTATAGAGGATCACCTCGCGTACCGGCAGTTCCGCCGCAACAAGGTTGACGGCGCACAACAGGGCGATGAATTTCATAATCAATCCACTTTTAGAGGACGAAGGCCTTCGGCGAATGACTTTACGAGTCTTAGACTCCGGTTCCGAGCAATCAGTTCCTCTGTTACGTCAACACCGCTCGAGAGGGATTTGTGACACCGGTAAGGACGCCTCCGGCGGAGTAGGGCCGTCCACAGAAAATGCTGGCCGGCCCACACGGATTGCGAAGTCTTGGATACTGCGAGAAGGCACAGGTTAAGCCCCGTCTTACGGCTGACAGCCTGAAGGCATAAGGACGGAGTAGGCTATTCCTCTTGCGGACGACCGGGTGCCGGTCCGTTTCCATGCGTCGGTCCAGAGGGGCCTGGAATCTCATGACGGGGCCGAGGGCTTTGCTCGTTGAGTTTCTCCCATTGTTCCGGCGTCAGTACATGGCGGATCGCCAGCATCAATCGGGCATTAGCCTTTTCCAGTTCCGCGCGAGACTGAGCGATGCGATCCACTTCCGGCAGAATCTTCGAATCGTCCAGTTGCGGACCTTTCATGAGGCCTTCCATGATGACTTCCTCTTTCTCCATCGTGGCGGAAAGGTCAATCAGCCTGAGACGGCTTTGCTGCCAGACATCGTCCATCTTTTTCTGCTGGTCCGCGGTGATACCGAGCCGTTTGACCATCTCGGCGTTGTCCCACCATTTGCCGCCGGGGTTCTGGCCTGGCCCTCTGGGCATGGGACCGTCACGATGAGCCGGTCCGTGCCTGGGTGGCGGCGCAGGCGCCGGCGTTGGCGGCTGGCCTTGTCCCCAAGCCAGCGCGCTGCCCGCGAGGAAGAGGACACACTTCCACTGAAGTCTCATGAACATCTCCTTGAAACCGCGCTTAGCGGGTATAATCGTTGGGCATCAACCTCGCCAGTGGTTCCATTGGCGTGGGAACCGACTGCGAAATTTCCAGTTGGACTTGCCGAAGCAGCATCTCATCCTGCATTGCCGTCCGGGAGGCAGTCGCCGCCGTCTCCCGGCTAGTGTGCCGGTCGATAAAGAAGGGACTGCTGATCAGCAGTAACATGAGCAGGGCGCACGCTAATCCGACTCGCCACGAGTTGAAGTAAGGAGTGGTATTTTCCCGTAAGACGCGAAGCGACGCCGGTTGCTCCTGGGCCCAACTTCGCACCGCGCTTTCAAACAGGTTCAACGCTCCGGTGATGCGCCCGACTTCACCGGCGCAGGCCGCGCACGTTTCCAGATGACGCGACACTTCCGGCATGCGTTCGCCGATCACCCACGCATCGATCTGCTCCGATGACAAATGTTGACTCACAGGTTCTCCTCACGGGCGACTTGTGCCCGCACCGAACGCAGCGACCGGAACAAGTGAATCTTCACTGTCCCTTCTTTCAAGCCCGTCGCCGCGGCGATCTCCAGAATATCCATGTCTTCCACAAAGCGCAGCAGGAAAACGGTTCGCTGCCCTTGCGGCAACTCAGCCACAATCTTCCAGATCGCGGCCACTTTCTGTCGCGCAAGCGCCATCGCTTCCGGGGAGCTATGACGGTCCGCCAGCCAAGCCTCTGCCACAGAAGGGTCGACGCACGACTGGCGGGTCCGCCGCCAAAACTTCAGTCGCGCGTTGGACAAATGATCCCGCACCAGGTTCACTGCGATCCGCATCAGCCAGGTCTTGACGCTCGCCTCTCCGCGAAATTGATCACGGGCGCGATATGCCTTCATAAAGCAATCCTGCGTCAACGTTTCCGCTGCGTCCCGATCGCGCAGGCAAGCCAGCACATAGCGGAAAATCGAAGGCTGGTATAGCTGCACCACGGCATCGAAATCCGCGAGCCCGCTAGCGGGCTGTTCGGCCATCGCCCCAATCATTTCCGGTGACAGGACTTGCTCCATCCGCCTATAAAGACCAGATTCGTCCCACCGGGGTTTACATCCGCAGTCGCGAATCTCCAGGTGTGCAGACGGCTCATCTATTCGTAGACGTAGTGGTTAGCCTAGTCTCTGTTAATTCATGTTATCTCTTTGCAAGCTATGTAAACTTACGCGGCGGACCTTTCCAGGCGCTAACTTCGCGAAAGTCCGGGGGTTTCCAGCAACAGTGATTTTCTGGAGACGACTCCTCCATGCGCCTACTGTACTTCATAACCCTATTCCTTATTCAAACCGTTGGCCTGTTCCCGGCGACTTTTGGAACCGTGGTATCCAAAACGGGCGGCGCTGCCTACTCGGATATCGCACTCGACGAGGCCCGCGGAAAAGTTTATCTGGTCAATCCCGCGTCGAATACAATTGATGTCTATTCCATTGCGCAGAAGGCGTTCCTCGCTTCGGTGAGTGTTCCCGGGCAGCCGGTAGCGGAAGCGATGTCTCGTGACGGAAGCTATCTCTATGTCACCGGGTACACTGCATCGGCCCTCTATCAAATTAACTTGAATACAGCCTCTGTCGCGGCGACGATCTCGGTACCCTACCATCCCCAAGGCGTGGCTGTCGGCGCCGACGGACGAGTGCTGATCACTACCGTTGGGCCGGGTAGCGGCACGGCAACGAACACATTGTTCCTGTTCGATCCCAGCGCCGGAACAAGCACTCTGACTCCTATCAATCTCACGGTGCCTCCACCGAGCGCCGCCACCACCAGCACCTTGGGACGGCAGACGCTCGATTACAGCAGCGCGCTGATTCCCACCTTGGACGGCAATTACATTGTCGGCGTGAATGGAGTCAGCACTACTGAACGTGCGATTTTCGTGTATGAGACGGCGTCGGCCACAGTCCTGCGCGCCCGGGAAGTGTTGAATCTGTCGAATGTTCTCTCCATCGCTCCGGACAATTCGAAGTTCATGGCCGGTTCAACGCTCTTCGACTTCAATACCCTGCAGGTGATTGCACAGGAAAACGTCGCCAACTCTCCATACGCCTTCCCGGGAACCAATAACTTCAATCTGCAGCAGAATCAGGGTGGCAGTGTATTCGCACCTGACGGTTCCATGGTGTATGCAGCGTTCAATGTGAATCCGGTGACCAACCCCGCGTCAGCTGCCAATGTGACCGAATTGCTGCTCAACGATCCAACCAATCTTCGCATCCTCACTGCGTTGCAACTGCCAGAGAATTTAGCTGGAAAGATCGCCAGCACTGCCTCCGGAAAGACTCTCTATGCGATTTCCGATTCCGGGTTTATTATCCTGCCGGTGGGTTTGATGACGCAGAGTCCTCTGATCACAATCGACAACTCGACCATTTTTCTGGCTAATGATCAATGTGGAGCGACGGCCAATTTGAATGGCGGAGTTGTCAATATCAGCAACGCAGGGTCCGGCCGATTGACCGCCAGCGTTCAGTCATACACGATTCCATCGGCCACCGGCGTCACCGGACTCGGGACAATTACCGGACCAGGCGGAATTACCATCACTCTTCCAACCGGCAGTGGAGGTGTCGGGATCGCGGGCGCAGGAGGCGGTGCCGCCGGCGGGGGCGCAACGGCTGGCGGGGGATTCACTTTTGGAGGCGGCGGAAACGGCGGCACAGCTACGGCAGGCACGACTACAACTACTACCACTACGACCGCGACCAACACTGGCCCGAACTTCAAGCTGACGACGAACGCCAACGGCGGCCTTTCTCTGGTGTTCACTTACAATCTCAATGCCGCGAAGTCAGGTCTGGGGACCAATGGTGAAAGCGATTTCCTTTTGCAGGCACCTGAGGCAATTAACATCGCTCCCAACGTCCGCGTCTTTCAAAACAATCGCAACGCCGAAGCTCGCGGTACCGTTTTCCCCGTGGCGCAGAACATCAGCGCCGGGGAAGCCCTGATGGACATGGCCTACGACACCGGGCGGCAGCGTATCTACATCACCAACGCAGGGCTCAACCAGTTGGAAGTATTTGATATGGGGCAGCAGCAATTTCTGACTCCGATTAACGTCGGACAGCTGCCCAATAACATGGCGTTCGGAACCGACGGTAATACACTGTATGTCGCCAACACCGGCGGCGAATCGATCAATATCGTCGACCTAAATCAGATGGCGGTAGTAGGCAGCGTGCAATTCCCCACGCTTCCTTACGACTCCACTGCCGCGATTGTGACTCCCCAGGCAATGGCTTCCACAATCCGCGGACCTCTCGTTGTCATGTCGGACGGAACGCTCTACGAGATTTCAGGGAATCAAGCTATCCCGCACGCTTTGAATCCAGTAGTATTCGGCAGTACCGCGACCACCATCTCCGCAGGCACCGGGACGGCAGCCTTTCGTACTATGGCTTCGTCTCCGGACGGCCAGTATGTCATCCTCTTCACCGGCACGGGCAATGCATATCTCTATAATGCCCTCCTTGATGACTTCACCGTAAGCAAACAGATCTTCACTACATTAACCGGGCTCCTCGGCCCAGTAGCCGCGGGACCCAACGGGCAATACTATGTTGTCAATGGCACCGTACTGAACTCGTCCCTCACGCCGGTATTGAACGGCCAAGCGGGAACCGGAGCTTCGACCAGCACCGCGACAACCACGACAAGCACACGTCCGATATCGGCGGTCGCTGCCGTGAATGCCACGAGCTATGCGGTCTTCACAGAGCCGGTAAAGGCGACCACGACTTCGACTACGACAGATGCCGGCATTATCCAGATCATCAACGCTTCCACAGGCCAGACGATGCAGAGCGCAAACGCTCTTGAGACGTCGCCGGCGGTCGTAACCGGCACCGGCCGGACTGTGACAAATGGACGCACCATCGTCATCGACAGCGCGGGCGCCAATGCTTATGCGATTACAGTCAGCGGACTCTCCGTCATTCCAATGACTCCCGTTCCGGTTTCCTCAGTGCCGGCCCTCGGAAAGACAGGCGTGGTCAATCTTGCCAACCTCGGCACGGCGCTCGCTGCCAACGAAATGGCTGCGGTATATGGCGCCAACCTTGCGTCTGGCGGCAGCGTATCGTCCGGCCAGCTTCCACTGATCCTGGGCGGATCGTGCGTGACCTTGAATAACACGGCCGTACCCTTGGTGATGTCCAGTTCAGGTGAGATCAATTTCCAGATTCCGCCTGGACTCGCGGCCGGCAAGTACCCACTGGTAGTGCGTTCGATCGCTAACCAGGCGGCATCCGCATCGGCGACCATCACGGTCGCAAAATACGCCCCAGCGGTGATCATGACTGCCGGCGGACAGCCATCCATCTATCATTCGGATGGCTCGCTGGTCACCACCAGCAATCCCACCACGCGCGATCAAACCTTGACGGTCTTCGCCGCTGGTCTCGGGCCGACAACGGGGGGAAGCGTTACCGCCGGTGCGCCTTCGCCCAGCAGTCCACTCGCTGTCACCGCGCAAGTATCGGTTTATTTCGGACCGGTTGGATATTCGCAAGCGCCGGTCGTGGTGAACTGGAGCGGACTCGTGCCCGGATTGGTTGGCGTGTATCAGATCGACGTCTACGTTCCCGGGACGCACTACGAGGGGAATGCGGTCCCCGTGAGTATTGCAGTCGGCGGAGTCTTTAGCCCTTCCACGGGTAGTAATTTGCCAACGATTTCATCGCACTGACTAGCGAACCTACTTCGGCAGTGGAACCAAAAACTCTTTCAGGAGCAGCTCTGATATGGCGTCGGCTTGAAACGCGCCGCTATAACGGCGGCCGTTGAAGAAGAAGGTGGGCGTGCCCTGGACACCCGCGTTTTCGCCTTGTTTGACTTCACTTTCAATCTGGCCCTTGTATTTGCCCGAATCGATTTCCTGCACGAAGCGCTTCATATCCAAACCGATCTCCTGCGCCCAAACGAGGATATTCTTGGCGGAAATGGTCCGGTAGTTACCGTAGAGTTTATCGTGCATCTCCCAGAACTTGCCCTGCGCATGAGCAGCCACGGCGGCCTCCGCGGCCAGGAACGCTTGCGAGTGGTCGTCCAGCGGAAATTGCTTGAAGACCAGGCGCACATCTTTGGGATACTTCTCCAGGATGGCGCGGGCTTGCACCACGGCGGCCGCGCAATAAGGGCACTGGAAGTCGGAAAACTCGACGATCGTGATCCTCGCATTGGCCGGCCCAACCATCGGGTCACCCTGAATATTGATACTGACCGGCTCGTCGAGTACAGGGGGAGGAGTTAACGCGTGTAACTTCAAGTCGGCTACGATCTGCTTCTCATCTTTTCCGCCCTTCAAATCTTTGATAACCAGGTTCAACAATTGCCGGCTATAGCCACATTTAGGATCGTCGTTGCGGCACTTGGCGATCGTCCAGTTGCAGCCGCAGGTACAGTTCTGGCCTTGCAGCACATTGGCCAGAATCTTCTTCTGCAATTGGGAGAACCCGGTAGTGTCGATGCTCTCCAGAACACCGTCTGGGGCGCTGGCCGGCTTAGCCGCTTTCGGAGCGGGTGGAGGTGAAGTCGCCGGAACCTGCGCGAAGGCGGAAAAGACGAGGAGCACAGGGCACGCAAAAGAAAGTAGCCGCATTACCCTAGTTTACAGTGCTCAGTTTTCAGTTGTCAGTTGCGCGCAAAGTTGCACACAAGATGAGGCCGCAGACGACTGTTGCCTGATAACTGACAACTCACTCCGCCATTTGCGTAAAACAGCTATCGAAAGCCCTGGCCAGAATATCTTCATCGAGACGCCGCGGCAAGTTCTCAAACTCCATCAGGTCGATCGCATGTGAAACTACGTCGCGCGGATGGCAGCGCCGGAACTTATGACCGGTCTTCACATAGTGCCGCTCGATGAAGTTGTCGAGAACTCCGTCGACGCAATCGAGTTTCTTGGCGGAGCAAAACTGGGTGAAGATCTTAACGAACTCATCGCGAGTGGGATTCTGCACCAGCATCTTGTATTGAATACGGCGCAGAAATGCTTCGTCACCGAGTTGATCGGGATTGAGATTAGTCGAAAAAATGAGGAACACTTCGAACGGGAGGGAGAGTTTGCCGCCGGTTGGCAGCATGAGATGGTCCACGCGCCCTTCCATCGGAACAATCCACCTGTTCAAAAGTTCGGCCGGAGACACTCGCTGACGTCCGAAGTCGTCAATGAGGTACATCCCGTTATTCGCCTTCAAGTGGCAAGGCGCGTCATAGATCTTGGTCACTGAGTTATAACTCAGCTCCAACATGTCCAGCGTCAACTCGCCCCCGGTAACGATGAACGGACGATGACAACGCGCCCAACGACTGTCGTACGGACGTTGCAAGGAAAACAGCGCATCGGCGTCATCTGAGCTTTCGAGCAACTTATGGCTTAGAGGATCGAAAAACTGGATGATGGCCCCGTTGTATTCGATCGCGTGCGGCACGAAGACGGCGCTCGACTCCAGCTTGATGAGAGCCTCGGCCAGGTAAGTCTTGCCGTTGCCGGGCTGCCCATACATCAGCAGCGATTTTCCGGAATTGACCGCCGGCCCGATCTGGCTTAGCGTTTTCGGACCCAAAACCACGTGGCTGTAGCATCTGGTAAGAATCTCGCGCGTCAGCCACCCCTTCGGAGGCTTCTGCGCCTCGACAGCGACCAGATACTGGCTCAGCGGAATCGGCGCCGGGCCGACATATTGGTTAATTTCGTAACATTCTCGCGCGCGTTTGCGACCGGCTTCGGAAAGGGCGAACACGCTGGAGATGAGTCCATATCCGAGAGACCGCTTCACTTCGAAAAACTGCCGGACCTTGAGTTCTTCCATCAGCGGCTCGATCACACTGAAGCTCAATCCGAGCGTGTCCGCTACCTGGCGTCCGGTCAACTCTCCGCGGGCATAGATCGTATTGAAGATTAGTTGCTCGATGGTCGACTGCTGCAGGCCTGTATCCCGCAGCGTCCAGGGAACCGGCGGTAGAAACACAGCGCTATCGGTCTCGCGACTGGGGATGACGGCGGCGGCCATAAGTACTGTCCCAGATTAGTCGCGTTGAAATTAAGAAGCAATAAATGCCTTGGTAGTCCGTGCCATCTGCTTTTGCCGCCCGATAGTTAGCCAAAGTTATGGCAATACACCCGTACGTAGTTGCTCCCGGATTGCGGGAGCGAGTCCCTGAGTTTCATTGGCTTTATCGTAGTCCGGATTCGGCTTGGGCATTTCAGGCTTCATCTCCTTGAGCCAGGCATCAAGGCGAGCCTTCATTTCCCGCGCCTTATCCGGCATCTGAACCGTGAGATTGTGCGCTTCACCGATGTCATCGCGAAGGTTATAGAGCTCGACTGAGCCGTCTTCGTACCATTCGATGATCTTGAAATCGCCCTGCCGCATGGCCGCGCCGGGGCGCCCGCCCTGGTTGCTGTAATGCGGATAATGCCAGAAGATCGCGTCCTGCTTGGGAATTCCGTTCTGCTTGAGAAGAGGTACGAGGCTTACGCCATCGGCCGGATTCCCAGGGTCCTTAGCGACTCCCGCCATCTCGAGGATAGTGGGATAAAAATCGGTGCTGATCACAGGAACGTCGCACTGCGACCCAGGCTTGGTAACGCCCGGCCACTTCACGAGCATCGGTTCACGAATTCCACCTTCGTATAGAAAACCTTTGCCCGCCTTTAGAGGCTTATTTGACGTCGGAGTCTGTCCCTTGTATTCGGCGGATGCGAGGCCGCCGTTGTCCGACATAAAGATGATCACAGTCCGGTCCGCGAGCTTCGTCTCATCCAGGGTCTGCAGTAGCCGGCCAACACTCTCATCGACGCTCTCCACCATAGCCGCGTAAGTGGCGTTGTTCTGGAGGTCGCCCTTTTTAATCCGTTTGCTATATCGTTCCACCATATCCTGCTTGGCTTCGAGTGGAATATGCACGCTGTAGTGGGCCAGGTACAGAAGGAAAGGCTTGGCCTGGTTGTCCTTGATGAACTCGATGGCGCTGTCGGTCAGACGGTCGGGCAGATACGCGCCGGGGTCGGCTTTGATGGGCGGATTGGGAGTCCACTGCGGGAAGAAATAGCTTTTGGGTGAGCCTGCCTGAGTGCCTCCGACATTGACATCGAAGCCTTGTTTCTCGGGATAGAAGTCAGGCCCGCCGAGATGCCATTTGCCGATTGCCGCGGAACGATAGCCGGACGGCTTCAAGGCCTCGGCTATCGTAACTTCTTCGAGCGGGAGTTCCTGGCGAGATACGGGCGCGAGTAACTTGGAGTGCGGCAGATGATGCAAACCAGGGAGAAAGTTGGTGAGGCCGAGCCGGGCCGGATACTTGCCTGTCATAATACTGGCGCGCGTCGGCGAACACACGGGACAAGCGGCATAGGCGTTGGTGAATCGCATGCCCTGAGAAGCCAGTTTGTCGATGTTGGGCGTCTCGAAAAGCTCACTGCCGTTGTATCCTACATCGCGCCACCCCATGTCGTCGATCAGAATAAAGACAAAGTTCAGGGGCGGCTGCGGAGACTGCCTTTGGGCGCTCAGCCAGGGACTGGCAGCGAGCGTCGATAAGAATGTTCGGCGGGAGAGCATAGGGAAATTCTATGACAATCCTGGCGGCAAGGTCGAAGCTGGGCGTGGCACTGCGCGCCGAGCCTCCCATGCTACGCTGAGAGCAACGCAAGTCCCTCAACGTTATGCAATCGCGATTGGCAACTATCGTCGGAGCTGCGGCCGTTTCACTCTTGATCGGCGTAATTTACGCGCAGAAGCCGTTTCGCGAATACCCTGGCGTCGAGCACGAACATTACCCGATCCCCCCGGATTACCAGGAAAAGACCGAGTGGGCCTTTGCTCGCCTGATGTACCCTCCGGTCGGAGGAAACAATTTTTGGCGTGGCTCGGGCGACTGGACACAAGGACGTTCCAACTGGACGATCGATTACCCGGCCTCAGACCGTCATCTGTCCGCGGCGCTACGGCGTCTGACCCGCCTGCACGCCCGCTCGGTGGAGCAGCCGGTCAATCTGGACGACGGTGACGAGGTTTACAACTGGCCCTGGCTGTATGCCGTAGAAGTAGGACACTGGAATCTGACCGACGAGCAGTGCCAGAAGATGCGCGAGTATCTCCTGCGAGGCGGATTTTTCATGTGCGACGATTTTCACGGAACCCAGGAGTGGTCGGTTTTCGTCGCCAGCATGTCGCGGGTTTTTCCAGACCGCCCGATCGTGGATATTCCTGATAACGATCAGATCTTTCACACCGTTTACGATCTCAGCGATCGCTACCAGGTGCCCGGCGCACAGTTTCTCTACTCCGGACGTGTTTATGAGAAGGATGGCATCGGCGCGCGCTGGCGTGGAATTTACGACGATCGGGGACGTCTCATGATTGCCATTTGCCACAACGTAGATCTGGGCGATTCCTGGGAGCACGCGGACGAACCCGAGTACCCCGAGAAGTTCTCCGCTATGGGCTTCCGCATCGGCGTTAATTACGTCGTCTATGCGATGACGCACTAACCGGGACTGCCGGCCGGCGCCAAGCCAGTTGTCTTGCTACATATAAGTGAGCGGGAGCACGTTCGGTTCGTTGATCGACAGGTCGAGGGTGTTTTGATGAGGACTTTGCTTGCGCTTGGATTTGTACATGCGCAGATCGGCCGTGCTGAGTAACTCTTCCGCTTCGGTGCTGTCCTCCGGGAAGAACGACGCGCCGGCGCTCATGCTTAAGGCGCACGGCTCAGGAAGCAGGTCTACCGCTTCAGCGATCGAATGCCTGAATTCGCTGATGCGCAGTCCGACAGACTCAGCGGTCATACCGGGGAGTAAAAGGACAAACTCGTCCCCACCCATCCGCGCGACATAATCGTATTCGCGGCAATTCTCGCGCAATTTGTGTGCCACGTAACGGAGAACCTTGTTGCCTTCCAGATGTCCGAAACGATCGTTCACTTGCTTGAATCCATCCAAATCGCAAACCACCAGGGCGAAGGGAACGCCGGTTCTCTTGCATCGGGCAAGCTCCGTTTCGAGCCGCATGAACAACGACCTGGCATTGGGCAGGTTGGTCATGTAGTCGGTCGTTGCCGACTTCTCCACCGTTTGATAGAGCAATGCGTTCTCAAGCGACATCGCCAGTTTGGAGCCGACAGCGAGGAGAATACGAAGATCTTCTCTCGAAAACGCATCTTTCTCCGCGCGGTAGATCGCCAGCACTCCAATATTGCCGTTGATCCCTTGCAGGGGCACCGCCAGCGCAGAACGCAGTGTGCTGAACTTCGTGAGATCGCTCAAGTACCCGGCCTCGACCGACGGGTTTCCATTAAGGATGGGTTTATTGTTGTCGGCGACCCAGCCTGACAGGCCTTGACCGATCGGGATTTCCAAAGAGGAGAAGAGACGGAAGTTTTCTCCATTCACATAGGCTGGTTCTAATTTTGTTTCGCGCCTAACGTAGACGGCGACTGAATCGTGAGGGATCAAGCGCTTCAGCCGGGCTCCGACTACCGACAGCGTCTCGCTTACGCTCAAGGAGCGGCCGATGTCCTGGGTCAGTTCGAAGAGCATCTGCACTTCCTGCCTCGCCGCGGCGATCGAAGACATCGCGTCGCTCCGGCCCGATAGATAGAAATCGGATGACGAGTTCTCAAAGCCGCGGGCGGGAGCTTTTCCGCGCACAATCTTGACTTCGGTGGAAAGGCGAGAAGCGCCCGCCCTTGAATTGACGGCCTGGTGTTCGAGTTCCACGTGCCGGCGCTCCAACACCTCGACCACTTGTGGGTCGAAGCTCTTCCCTGACTCCGAACGCACGATGTCCATTGCTTCCGCGAGCGGGAGGGCCTTGCGGTATTGCCGGTCCGAGGCCAGCGCATCGAGGCAGTCTACAGCGGCGAGAATTCGCGCACCGATCGGAATTTCCTGGCCCTTGAGTCCACTGGGATAGCCGGTGCCGTCCCATTTTTCGTGATGGCAGCGGACCACTGGGACTACCGGATAAGGAAACTGTACACGTTCCAAAATCTCGGCTCCCACTACCGGATGAATTTTCATCTTCTCGAACTCTTCGGGCGTGAGTTTGCCCGGCTTCGAAATAATGTGTTCCGGAACGGCTAATTTACCGATGTCGTGCAGTAAAGCCGCGGCCCGCAACGCCTCCAGTTCCGGTTCGGACAGCCCGAGTTCCTTGCCGATCTCGATGGCGTAAATGCGGACCCTCCGCAGGTGATCGTGGGTCGTCTGATCCTTGGCTTCAATGGCCAGCGCCAAGGCTTCGATGGTTCGGACGTGCAGACCGGCAATCTCTTCCACGTGGCGTTTCTCATGCTCCAGACGGTCCAGATAAACCCGGTAGGAGCGGTAGACGAAAAAGAGGACCGGCAGGATCAGTAGCGAAGCTTCCCAGTGCATCTGCTGTTTGAGTGAACCGATCAGCCATGCCACACAGGAGCCGCCGAGATAGTAAGGGAAACACCAGAAATAGCAATCGTGCCAAACACGCCATGCCGGGCGACCTTCCGACATCGCCACAACCAGGGCCACGGAGAGCGTGTTCAGCAGGAAACAGTTGCACGCCGCAAGACCCAACACAATCGGCAGACCCAGATTGAACTCGGCGAGCCTCGGACTGTGAAACACGGCGAAAGAGGCAGCCACGGCGATAGCGATATTAGCAGCGTTGAAAAGAACCTGGTGCAACCGCGCCGGCTGCAGCGATTTGATCAGGTTTTGCGCAATCGCGCCCGAGCAGGCGATGATCATCGTCTCAGGCAAGCTCAGGTCGACAAGGCCGATCAGAATAAAAAAGAAGTTGATCGACATCGACCCATTGACCGTCGGGAGCGCGATCTTCAGAACGGACGCGACAATTGCTATCGCCAGATAGAAGAGGAAGTGACCGGGTTCGACTGCATCCCAGTTCGTCAGCGATTGCAGCAACAGCCATGCCCCGGTCGCCACCACCAGAGTCACAAACAGGGCCGCCCGCATAGGGAGGGCGCGAAACGTACCCGGCTCGATTGCCGGGAATCCGCTCTGGCGAGTCGCGGCGATTATGGTGTCTGGTGACATCGTGCCTGCTCTCAGCGAACTACGCACTGAGGCTTCATATGTTCCAAACGTCATCATCGCTGTTTTTCGACTTGGTTGAAATAATCCTTTAGAAAACCGCCGCTTGTTTACTAAAGTTGACAGTACTACACCGTATTTAACGTTTTAATATATACGCCGGTGGAGTTATTGGTACTTTATCTTTTAAATTCTCGAAATCTTCTTGCCAGCGACTGACAACTCGTTTGAAGATAGTTCCAGAGGTACTGGCTCGAAGAATGGCTACCGCGACCCAACCCGGATTCACTGGCAGTATTTATCCATCTATGTCTCATGGGTTCAGCGGGAAGTCCGTTTTGGCTCATTTGGCCTATGTCCCCGCGGAGCCGCATAACTCACAGGATGTCGGCTTACCGGATTATATGGTGCATGATCTGTTTCTGCGCCACATGCTACAACGGAGTGTTACCTGTATCTCCGAACTAAGCCGAGCCATGCGCCTTCCCGATAGCGTTGTCACCGGTGTGTTCCGGCAATGTAAGCATCACAGGCTGCTGGAAGTATTGGGGATGAATGGAAATGACTTCCAGTTTACGTTGACCGCCGCGGGACGAGTTCTTGCCGGAGATCGGGCCAGCCGCTGCAGCTATGCCGGGCCGGCACCGGTGCCCCTCGCGGCCTATCATCACTCAACGCGAACTCAAGCGGCCAAATTGCGCGTTGACCGCAATATCATCTTGAGCGCTCTCGACGACCTCGTGCTCTCGGATTTCATAGTCGATCAGTTGGGTCCCGCACTGATCACCCAACGGTCATTATTCTTGTATGGCGCCACCGGGAATGGAAAAACCAGCATCGCCGAGCGACTTTATCGACTGCACTCCGATGCCATCGTTATTCCATATGCTTTGGAAGTAGATGGACAGATCATTATCCTCTACGACCCGGTCGTGCATGAACGTTTGGATGTAGAGGTTCCGGGATTCGATGAGCGCTGGGTAGTTTGTAAGCGGCCAAGCATCACTGTGGGTGGAGAACTGGTTTCGAGCATGCTCGACCTGCGCAAAGATTCCAACGCCGGGACTTACGCGGCGCCGGTGCAGATGAAAGCCAATAACGGTGTCTTCATCATCGACGACTTTGGACGGCAGATGATCTCCCCGCGCGATTTACTAAACCGCTGGATTGTGCCGCTCGATCGCCGCCTGGACCACCTGGCGTTGGATTACGGAATCAAGTTTGAGATTCCCTTCGAGTTGATGGTCGTCTTCTCCACCAATCTGGATCCGTCCGAACTGGCCGACGAGTGTTTCCTCCGCCGCATTCCGAATAAGATTTTCGTCGAGTCGCTCGAAGCCAAGCATTTCGATGAGATCTTTCGCCGCGTCGCTCATGGGCGCGGACTCTTGTGGGACCTTTCGATTCCGCGACGGTTGCGCGAGTTATGTCTCGCGAAATGCGGGGAGTTACGCGCCTGTGTACCGCGCGATATCTGCGACATCCTGTCGGCCATCATGGTTTATGAACGCAGAGAAGCTCGTATTAATAAGGAGGACCTGGAGCGCGCGGTTGCGCTCTATTTCCCTGACGCCAATCGTAAGCGCCACGTTGACTGACACTATTTCGAAACCCAGTCGCCCTCTGGCGTAACTGGCAAAAAAAGGATTGCGGGACCTATGAATGACACCACAGGCAAACCAGATTCCCGGCGGAGGGAAGAGCGAAAGGCCTTCGACGGCATTGTTACCTTGAGCACTTCGACTGAGGGCGCGGACCAGAAGTTCATCCGTGGCAGGGCAGTCGATTTTTCCAAAAGCGGTGCCCGCGTCCACATACCCGATCCCGTAGAGGTTGGCGCGCAAGTGTATCTGCGGGCGGACTCCTTCGGCCTGATGGGTATGGCCAAGGTACGATATTGCCAGCAGCGGCTTGCCGGTTACGTACTCGGCCTGGAGCTTGAAAAACGCGGCGCATCCATGCGTACCGCCGACGATTTCATAGACTACTATGAAGTCCTACAGATCAGCCCAAAAGCCGACGTCGAGACCATCCATCGCGTGTTCCGCATGCAGGCTGCACGGTATCATCCGGATAACCAGCAGACCGGTAATGCCGAACGCTTCAGAATGCTGAGCCGCATTTATGAAACCTTGGTAGACCCCAAACGGCGCGAGCAGTATGATATGCGCCGCCAACTGCGCGAACCCGGCTCCATACCGGTGTTCGGGCTCGCTGAGTTCGTAGCCGGGATTGAAGGCGAGGTCAACCGCCGGCTGGGCGTACTATGCCTGCTCTACAAACGGCGCAGGTCGAACCCCGATCACCCCGCACTTTCGCTCTTGCAACTGGAGTTTCTCATGGAATTCCCGCGCGAACATCTGATGTTCACAGTGGGGTACCTGCGGGAAAAGAACTACATACGGATCGTAGAGAACTCCGACTTTCAGATTACCGCCGATGGCGTCGATGCGCTGGAAACGGGCGTGCGCGGTAAGCAGATTTTTCAGCACTTACTCGAAGCGCCGCTCTCCATCAGCGGGTCGAATCGCTAGCATACAACTGTCCTATCATGCTCGTTCGCTTTAAGTAAGGCCCGGGCTCACTAACTCAATTCTTCCATCTGGCGGATGAACCATGCAATGAAAGATCCGCCTAAGATACCGACCAGCAATCCCGCTATCACCGGAACCATAAACGAAACCTGTGAATCTCGTATCCACAACGCGACGTCTCCGCCAATGAAACCACCCGCTAACGTATAGACAATGATGACTGTCCAGGGTCCCCACAACCGTGATGCCATTGTTCCATTGTAACTATACTCTGGTTAACATCGAACGGGAAGTTAGCAGTGTTGCGGCTTTGAAAATCGCAACGTCCTGGCTCCCGGCCTTGTCGGCATGATCATTCAACTATGACCCAAGTTCGTTAGCGCCCATGCCGGTCATCGAGCGGAAGAGATGTTACGGAGATCGTACACATAAATGGAATGGCCGATTTCCGCGATCGGCCGGTGCCGGTTGAGCGGCGCGTAGACAATGGCGGGGATATACAGGCCGCGCAGGAAGTTTACGCTCACGGCAACGGCACAGGGCACTTTTTCGATGCCCTCCGGAGAGCCGGTATGATTCAAGTCGCGGGAAACGACGTAATAGCTGGCCGGGGCGGGGCCGAACAAGGCCGTACACAATGGGGCGATGTGATGCTGGTCGACAAAGGCCGCGAGGTTCTTATCATCCTGACCCCAATCGACGTTGGAATCGAGGAGGTAGCGAGAACCGTTGGCCGGTCCGCCCGAGGCCCAATTAAAAAAGGCCAGGTAATGTGGGTAGGTGGAAAGTGACTCGGCAGCTACGAGCAACACGAGGGCGGCGAGCGTCTGGCGCCACGACTTCTTCAAGAAGAAGGGCCCGTATTCGATCAGGACGAACGCGAGAAAGATGTAGAGGAACGGATAGATCGGAAGCAGGTGGCGCACTCCGATGTCGATGGACGAGTGCATCGCGAGGGCGAAGTAGATCAAAGGAGGCAGCGTCAGACTCAATGACAACAGGATTGGCGGTGGAGGGCGGCGGCGCCACGTTGTCACGAGACTAAGGAGCGCGATGACGCTGGCGAGCAGAATGCCGGTCGGCGTTTTCACGAGGAAGGCGACAGGAAAATACTCCCACCAGCCACGCACGCCGACACGTCCTAGCAAGTACGAAAGGTGGCCGTCAGCGTCGTGCTGGGCTAGTTCGTTCAGTCCGCGGAAGTAGCCGATGGAGAACAGACCAGTTTGGGAATCGACGGCGGTCAGGATTTTGACGCCCAGGTTCTTGTGAGTGGATGGTGCAGCCTCCGGCCACGGTGCAGGAGTTCTAGCGTCTGGGGCGTAGGCGAGTCCGATGGCGGCGCACGATCCTGCAGTCATCACCAGAAAGGTTGCGATGGCTCCCCGCCAGGTAAAGAAGGAGCGGCCGCGATTGAGCCACCAGGCGATGGCATACAGCAGCGGGAGGACGAGAAGCAGATAAAGGGCGGAATACTTGCCGACCAGCACCATTCCCAGCGCTACTGCGGAGAGCGTTAACCTGCCCCAGTTGGGTTTTTCGAGGAAATCTGCCCACATGGAGCAGACCAGAAAGATACCGAAAGAAGCGATCAGGTCGGTGGTGATGTAGTGGCCGTGCGCGATGAGATTGGGGTCGAATGCGAAGAAGGCGAGGGCCAGGAGCGCGACCGCTGAGCCAAAGCGCCTTCGCGTCCACCACACCAGCCACAGTCCGTAGCAAAACGTGAGGGCGATAGAGACCGAACGGGCGCGCAGCATAATGGTCTCGGCGGAAACGCGATTTGCCCAGATCATGTTCGTACACTCTGCCCAAGCCATTCGGGCGGGGATCGGCTTGAGTTTCATCGAGAGCAATGGGAGGGCGGCGAGGATGCGTGCGAGCGGCGGATGGCTCAGGTCCATCTTATATTCGCCGGTCGTGAGGTAGACGTAGCCGGCGGTCAAGTGGGCAGGTTCGTCGTTGGTGGGGCTTTCGACGAGTGCCGAGCCGATCTGAGCGGCGGCGAGGATGGCGAGAAGGAGGGCAGCTATGGGGAGGAAATAGCGGTCGAGGGAGTGGAGGTTCGGGATCATAGGCCCTCATCGACTACTCAGTTACGCAAAAGAGCCGTCTGTCGCCGACTCTTTTGCTCATGGCACCCTCAGAAGATCAACTTCATCGCCAACTGGATCTGACGCGATGTGCCGAAATCTCCTGCCGGGAAACGCGTACCGCCGGTGATCAGGCCCAACGTCGACGATCCCACGGTCGTTCCCGGATTTCCGAAGTTGGTCTGGTTCAGGAGATCAAAGGCGTCTGCCCGAATTTGCCAGTTCAGCCGCTCCTTGATCCTGGTGTTCTTAACAAACGAGAAATCCAGGTTCGAGAAGCCCGGACCAATAATCGTGTTGCGTCCCAGGTTTCCGAATGCGTTACCCTGATTCACGAACACAGATGGGTTTTGAACGTAAGTGACCGTGGTCGCGCTCCCATTGGTGGCAGGCGAGAATCCTACCTGCACCGGACCCGTCACATTCGGACGAAGCGTTGCCTCGCCGGTGAACCCGGACACGCTGGTATGGAAGTTCAACGGGTTTCCACTCTGGGTCTGTTCGACCAGCGAAAACTCCCAGCCTTCTTTGAAGCGGTTGCCTTTGAATGGGAGCTGGTAGATTCCGCTGATCGTCACGCGGTTGCGCGTATCGAAGTCCGATAAACCGCGATCGCCGCTGATGTTGTAGCTGTTCTGAATGACGTAGCCCTGCTGATTGCGCGAGTTCTCATCGATGGATTTGGACCACGCATAGGAAATATTGAATTGCAGGCCCTTGGCGAACCGTTTCGTGCCGGTAATCCATAGGCCGTTATAAGATGAGTTCCCGTCGCTCTCATAGACCAGGATGTTGCTGAGCTTCATGCCCGGATCGATGGGGCTCAACGTAGAAAGAGTGGGGTAAGGCAGGACCCCGTTGATGGGTTGGTTATAGTTCCGCTCGATATTGAGGTCTGTACCCTTGCTGCCAAAGTATCCGATCGTGAGGGCATAGTCGTGCGAGAACGCCTGCTGCAGATTGAAGTTCCAGTCCGAGACGTAGGCATCCTTATAATTGTGAGCCACCGATAGGGGCGCCACACTGCCTCCAGCCGCAGGATACGCGTTGGCCAGCGTGACGTAGGGTACCGCGGTGGTGGGTGCGTATGAAACCGGAAACGCGTAGGGAGGATTCGCCGCGAGGCCGGTCACCAGGCCGAAGTTGGGCTGATCGATCATGGTGGCGTAGGCACTGCGAATGACGGTCCTGCCAGTCTTGAAAGGATCCCAAACCATCCCCACATGCGGCTCGAAGTTGAGAGCGCTCTGGTTGTACGCGCTCTTGTATCCCCCGGTCTGTCCGACATGCTGGAGCGTATCGCTGGCAGGGTCGAACACCACATAGCGGTTTTCGGCCTCGTAAGGCGTACCGTTCCAGTCATAACGGAGCCCAACCGTGGCCGTAAAAGTAGGCGAGACCTTCCAGGAATCGATTATGTACACTCCGAGTGAGTCCATGTAGGACCGGTTGGACTTATTGTAAGGGTTTGAGGAAAAGCCATTCGCCTGATCCGCGAGGAACGTCGCGACTGACGCGAATGAGAAAGTCCCCGGTGTGTAAGAGAAATTGTCGGCGTTGGCCTGGCGGAATTCGCCTCCCCACTTCACGTTATGATTGCCGTGGATCCAACTGAAGGTGTCCGATAAGACCACGGTATTGTCGCCGCGGCCCTGTGGGAAGCCGTTGATGCCGCCGAACTCGAAGCCCCCGCCGGAATAGCCTCCCGCAACGCTGATTTGCGGCAACCCGATGGCTGCCGTCAACCCGCTGTTGATGCCATAGGCGGATGCGCTCAGGGTGTTATCGGCAGAGAAGACAATATGGATGCGGTTGAAGCCCAGGCGTAGCTCATTCACCATCGACGGGCTGATGACCCAAGAGTCATTGATCGTCAGGAGTTGCCGCTGTCCGGCACGTTGGTCACCCATTCCGGGAAAGCTGTTGGCATCGGTGGATGGCGGCTCGTTGCGCTGATCCTTCTGGATGGCGTAGTAGACGTTCACGCGATTCGCGTCCGAAAAGATGTGACTCACGTTCGCGGTACCCTGATCGATGTTGACTGGCGCCACAGCTGACGAAACGTATTGATTCGTCCCCGAATTGGCCGCGGGGATTAAGGGCAGCAGGCTCTTTATGATGGAGTCGCTCGTTGCCAAAGCCTGCGCGACCTGGGCAGCACTCAAAGTCAGGGTTGAGATAGGGACGGCCTGGCGCTGGCGCAACCCTTCATAACTGAGAAATACGAACGTCTTATCCTTCTTGATCGCTCCGCCGCCATCACCGCCAAACTGGTTGCGCTTAAACGGAGATTCCGGGTTGGAGCTTAGCGTAGAGCCGGCGCCGACATGGGTCGGATTACTGAAATTCCGGGCATCCATATCGTCGTTGCGGAGGAACTCGTAAGCCTCGCCGTGCCAGGTGTTCTCTCCGCTGCGCGTGGCGATGTTTACGATTGAGCCTGAGTTGCGTCCATACTCGGCGCTGAACGTCTGGTTGTCGACCTTGAATTCGCTGACCGTGTTAATGGTCGGCTGGAACGTCACCTGATTCTGGATCGGATCGTTGAGGTTAATCCCGTTGATCATGAAATTGACGCTATCCTCGCGTCCGCCGGCGGAGTTGAACGAGAAAGAACCCTGGCCTCGCAGCGGCGCCGTCAGAGAGCCGTTCGCCGGAGGAGTGACCGTGCCGACCGTGAGCATGGAAAGGTCGACGAAATGGCGTCCGTTTAAGGGAATTTCCTGAACCGTGGTCTGATCGACAACCGTACCCACTGAAACCGTTGACGTCTCAATTACGGGCGCGCCCCCAGTCACCTCAATCACTTCCGATGTGGAAGCGACCTTAAGAGTAAAGTCTTCCTTTACAGTGGTACCCACCGAGACGACAACGTTAGAGGCAGCCATTGTGGCCATGCCCGGCGCTTTCACTTCCACGCGGTAGGTTCCGACCGGAAGAGAAGGCGACGAGTAGAGACCAGCGGTGTCCGTGATCAAAGTTCTCTCCTGTCCGGTCCTTTGTTCTTTGATGGTGACAGCCGCGTTCGGTACGGGCGCGGAAGATGCGTCCATGACGGTACCCTGAATGGCTCCAGTCGATTGTCCGAACGCCGAAAAACCTGCGATGAGGAGCATAGCGACGGACCCGGCGAGAATGAGCGAAATCGAACGGGAACGAGTTGAAACTGGAAGATTTACCATTTCTTAATATTCTCCTGAAGACTGGTTAAACTGCCTCAATCGACGACCGTGAAGCTATTTCAGTAGGATGACATCAAACCGGGCGGATGAGCCAAAATTTATCCGATCCGTCGCATCAAGAAATATGTGGAGTGTCACGAGGATCGCGCAGAGAACAATCACCGGTTACTACCGTAGATCAAGGATCTGATTGGTAGACCATGAGTGGGTGGGGACGGAACGTTTTCTTACGGTTCTCGTTTTTGGCAGGAACAACTGTTATTTTCGAAGCGTTTTTTCATGTCAAGTGATCTAAGCAATTAGAATTAGAAGATCTTAGTATGGTACACTCATACCGTAAACCTGTGACGCTCGACTCAGACTCCAACTCGCAAGACCAAGCGGCCCTTGAGGCCTTGGCCGAAGCTCCGACAGTGGAATCTCCCACCGCTGGCGAGCCTAACCCGGAAACTCCCGATCCCGGTGCGCCGGCGATTGAAGAAATTCCGATTCTGCCGGTCCGCGATACCGTATTGTTTCCCCATGGCTTATTGCCTATCAGTGTGGGGCGGCCCGCGTCCGTGGCGTTGGTGAAATCCCTGGGCGAAAACCGCACCATCGGGGTCGTCTCCCAACTGGATGCCCGGGCCGATTCGCCGGCACCCAATGAACTCTATGGCATCGGAACACTGGTGGTAATCCACAAAATCGTTCCCATGCGCGAAGGCCTCCTTCTCTTCTGTGAAGGAGTCTCGCGACTTCGGACAATCGAGTTTCTAGCGACCGATCCTTATCTAAGGGCCCGCGTGGAGCGGCTTGCGGAAATCGAGCCCGAGATCACGCCGCAACTCGAAGCCCTCCGTCAAAACGTGCTGAGCGCATTTCAACAGATCGTTTCCGCGGCGCCTAACTTATCCGACGAAATCTACACCACTGCGTCGAACATTCCGGAGATAGGCCGGTTGGCCGATTTTGTCGCCAGCGCTCTTCCCGGCATGACTCACGTTGAGCGACAGACTGTTCTCGAACAACTCGACGCCCGGTCGCGCTTGGAATACATGAACGTCCTGCTGGCCCGTGAAGTGGAACTGGCCGAACTGCGCAGTAAGATCCAGTCACAGGTCCAGGGACAGCTCTCGCAAAGCCAGCGCGAGTTCTACCTCCGGGAACAGGTGAAGGCCATCCAGAAAGAGCTTGGCGAAGGCGACGACTCGCAGCAGGACGTCGAAGAACTGCGAAAGCGTCTCTCGATGCCGCCGGTATGAGCGACGAAGTCAAAGCCGAGGCGATGAAGGAACTGAAGCGCTTGTCGCGCATCTCACCCATGTCGCCCGAGTACACGGTCACCCGGACTTATCTCGAGTGGATGGCCAATCTTCCCTGGAATAAATCGACTGGCGAAGCGGTAAATGTCGCCCGCGCCGCCGAGATCCTGGACGAGGATCACTACGATCTTGAAAAGGTTAAGAACCGCATTCTCGATTACCTCGCGGTGTTGCAGTTGAAGCCCGGCATGAAGGGGCCGATCCTCTGTTTCGTCGGACCTCCGGGCGTCGGCAAAACCTCGCTAGGCCGCTCGATTGCGCGCTCGCTTGGGCCGCAAGTTCTCAGCGGATCTCCATGGGCGGCATGCACGATGAAGCCGAGATTCGCGGCCACCGCCGCACCTATATCGGCTCGATGCCGGGACAGATGATTCAGGCGCTGCGCCGCGCCGGAGTCAACGATCCGGTGTTCATGCTCGATGAAGTGGATAAGCTCGGGCGCGATTTCCGGGGCGATCCGGCGTCGGCGCTGCTCGAAGTCCTCGACCCGGAACAGAACTCCACCTTCCGCGATAACTATCTCGACGTCCCGTTCGATCTCTCGCGGGTTCTGTTCATTACGACCGCGAATGTGCTCGATACCATTCCCGAGGCGCTGCGTGACCGCATGGAGATCATCGAACTCGCAGGGCTACACCGAGCAGGAGAAGGTGATTATCGCGTTCCGCTACCTGATTCCGCGGCAGAAGACGGAGAACGGGCTGGATGAAGCGCGTCCGTTGGAGTTTTCCGACGACGCCGTGCGCTTTATCGTCCAGCGTTATACGCGCGAAGCCGGCGTACGCAATCTGGAACGGGAGATCGGCAACGATTTGCCGCAAGATCGCGCGGCGCTACGCCGAAGGCAAAGAGCCGATCGCGGCAGTTACGCCCGCGATGGTGGAGAGCCTTCTCGGAGCGCCTAAGTTTCGCGCCGGATGCGGAAGTCGGCTGAGCGCACCAGCCGCCCCGGAGTTGCGGTCGGCCTTGCGTGGACGCCGGTCGGCGGCGATGTGCTCTTCATCGAAGCGGGACGCATGCCCGGCGGCAGCAAGGGCCTGATCATGACGGGTCAACTGGGCTCGGTCATGCAGGAATCGGTGCAAGCTGCGCTGACTTGGGTCCGGGCCAATGCGGTCACTTACGGCATCGATCCCGAAGTCTTCAAGACCAGCGATATCCACGTTCACGTGCCCGCCGGCGCCATTCCCAAGGATGGCCCTTCGGCCGGCATTACCATGGCGACCGCGCTGCTCTCCATGCTGACGGGCCGCCGCGTGAAGCCGAATCTGGCCATGACCGGAGAGATCACGCTCGCCGGGCAGGTGCTGCCCATCGGCGGAATCAAGGAGAAAGTGCTGGCCGCCAAACGCAGCGGCGTCACCGAAGTGGTTGTTCCGTGGGAAAACGAAGTCAACGTGAAGGAAGACCTGCAGCGCGAACAGATCGGCGACATGAAACTTCACTACGTAAAGACGATGGAGGATGTCGTCAAGCTGGCCCTGATGCCGGAAACGGCGGCGTAGCTTCGAAGGCAGTAGTATGGAACCGAGAATCGACTTCGATAAGGTGTCGCCGGACACCACCAAAGCCATGTACGCTCTGGAGCGCACCGTTCGCAACAGCGGGCTCGAACACAGTTTGCTCGAACTCGTCAAAATGCGAGCGTCGCAAATCAACGGCTGCGCCTACTGCCTTGACATGCATTCCAAGGATGCACGCGCCGCAGGCGAAACCGAACAGCGGCTTTACACGCTCAGTGCCTGGCGCGAAACCCCATTCTTCACGGAACGGGAACGCGCCGCGCTCGAGTGGACCGAGTGCCTCACGCTGATCGCGGAGAATCATGTCAAGGATGAATTATTCGAGCGCATGCGCCAACATTTCAGTGAAGCGGAAATCGTGAACCTGACCTTCGCCGTCGGAACCATTAATATCTGGAACCGGCTCGCCATCTCGATCCGCGCCGTTCCCGGATCCTATCAGCCTGCTTCCAAGACCTAACGGCTTTTGCCGCCGCGCAGGCCTTTCAGCAGCGCCCGCGCGTCGAGCGGCGAATCGGATTGGAGCAGCCAGATTGCGTTTTCTCCGCCGATCAGTCCGGCATTGGCAGGCTCACCCGGAGGGACAGAAGGCATCTCGACGTCGCGTTTGTAAGTGGTTACGTTCACGCCGGCCGGTAGGTCGAGAAGATACTGCTGCATCTGCCTGTGCAGATTAACCACCCACACATAGGCCTTCCGGCGGTCCGGTTCAAGCAGGACCGCGCCGGCCCCGTTTGGCAAAGCCGTGATCTCAACCGCGCCTTCGGAATCGGCGGGGCGGACGACCGTGGATACCTGTGTGGACGTACCGGTCGACCTCAAGAGCAATGGCGTCCAGGCTGTCCGCGGAGCTTCCGTAACCTCGGCCGGCTGGAAGGAAAACCCCCGGTTCGGATTGAGGCAAGTGAGATCGGTCCGCAAGCCTCCGTATTGGAAGCGCAGGGTCGCGGAGGTTTGTTCCTCGATCTGCAGTTTACGGCCCTGTGGAGCGAGGCGCCAACGCACACGCGCCACTTGCTGATCGCTCGGTTGACCCGCACCCTGAAAACGTAGAGCGCCAAAGCCGACCAGACAATCCCGCCAGACAGCCCAGTGCTGCAGGCTGTACCAATCGGAGACCATGTTGGTCGACGAATGATCGCCGGGCATGTAGGGCATTTCGCCCCAGTAGGCCGCGCAAAGTCGCGAGAGGCAACTGACAGAGGCGAAGCCCGGAGCGCTTGCATAGCTGATGGTGGGCGTCCACTCGACGCAGCGGAATTCCGTTTTTCCTTCTATAACTTCGAAATAGACGCCATCGACAGCGGCTCCGAGCGGCATCAACGGTTCGTGGACATCGGCGAGGTAGGCGCCCGCCAGGCTGTCGTTCATTTGCCGGGTTCCCACGGCGGACGTGAAGTCGTCCCAGTGTGAGCGCGGTCCGCGGAAACTGGCGTCTATGAAGACACGGCGTGCCGGCAGCGGCGAAGCCGGCGGAAGCGGATGATGCTCCAGGAGCCGCAACGCAGCAGCGGCGTAACTCGCGGCCTGATAGTTGTACCAGGCATATCCGCTCTTGGTGAACGAGGGGGTCCGTTGGTCGACATTGTCAGCTATCAAGTGGGTTGCTACGTCGGCGACCTGCCGGTTGGTGCCATCGCCGATAGCCATGGCCAACATAGCCGGCACCGCGGAATTGAGCACATTCACAAAAGTGTGCTTCAATTGCGGGTGCTCGGCATCGGTCAGCAGACCGCTGCGATGCTGGACGTTGGGGAAGTACGGAGCCAAACGCTTCAGAAAACCTTCAGCATGAGGATCCTGCGTAAGATCCCAATACAACGCAACCGACTTCACGATCATCTGCTGGTAATTGTGTACGGGCGAGGAGCCCAGAAAATAAGCCATCCCGCCGCCGCTGAATAACCAGTCATCATAACGGCGCAGAGCTCTTGCCGCCTCATCCCTGTAATGAGTATTGCCGGTGACCTTCCATGCCGCCGCCAGGCCGGAGAGGAAATAAAACTCCGGATTGGCATACTGACCGGTCAGATTGGAAGGACGATAGGGACCGTAGTGCAGACACACCAGTCCGTCGTCGCAAGCTTTCGTCAATGCGGCGGCCCATACGGCTGTCCGCGCCGCATCCACGTCCCCTGTTTCCGTCCACGAGAGAATTGCCCAACCGAAGCTGTGCACCCCAAAATAGGCATCGAGGCCCCCGTCGTCCCACTTCCCGTTGGCTCGAATGCGCGCGATGTTATCCATCAACGCGAAGGCCCGATCCCGCAAACCCGCGTCGCGGTGGAAACGACTCCATGAATAGCGGTAAGCGCTCGCCGCGGTCCAGGCGATATTCGCATCTTCGGTGGACCCGGCATAGACCGTGCCTAATTTCTGCACCTCCTTGACATGACCTTTTCCGTAGCGAGGATCCTTTTCGCTGAAGACGATCCCGTTCAGCCCTTCCGCCGCCCGCCGCTGCACGATGTACTTGAGGAATTCTTCGGTGGAACGAGGGGAAGGTCCAAAATCGGCTGGAATCCGCGGCATCTCCTCCGCGGCCGCGACTGCAGAGACACCGGCTGCAGCCGCGTAGATGAACTCTCGTCTTAGCATGGCGGATGCTTTTTCATGCTTCTAGGTTGACGCGCTTTTCTTTCCATTTACCACGAGTGAAATCCGGGAACTTTACCGGCATGCTGCCCTGTGCCACCGATTGGAAACTCAATGGCCCGGGCGCGCTCCACGCGGCCGCATCGTAGACGTCGATGTCGGGCGGCAGACCCTTGCGCATACAATCGAGGATGCGGTAGACCATGACGAAATCCATACCGCCGTGGCCGCCCAGCTTGCGCGCCAGTTCGCCTTGTCCCTTCCATAATTTATGCGTCCACTCGTCTTTGTAAGGATCGAGCGAGGTATATTCTTCCTTGCCCTTCTGGCCGTCAAGATAGATGCGCGGCGGATAGTCGCGAAAGAGGCCTTTCGATCCGCTAATCGCATTGACTCGCGAGTACGGCCGCGCATTGACGACATCATGGGACAGAGTTATTGTCAGACCATTGACTGTCTTGATCAACGATGTGTTGACGTCCCCTTCGATATATTTTTCCTTCCACTTGGGACTGTCTTTCGGGATGTGCTCTTCGCGGTACTGTTCCAGTCCGTGCTGCGGCGAGCTCATCGAGACCATATAATCAAAGCGATCGCCGCGGTTGATGCCCATGTAGTTGGCCACCGGCCCCAGGCCATGCGTGGGATAGAGGTTGCCGTTTAGTTGCGTGTGCGGTTTGCGACGCCACAAACCTTCTCCGGCATCGGCAAACAGAATAGAGCGCAGGTCATGCAAATAGGCGCCTTCACCGTGCAGAAGATCCCCAAGCACCCCTCCGCGGCACATGTTCAAAACCATCAGTGCATTGAAATCGAAACAGCAATTTTCACAGATCAGGCAATGGCGCCGCGTCCGCTCCGACGTGTCCACCAACTTCCAGCAATCTTCCAGCGTAATCGCCGCCGGCACTTCGATGAGCGCATGCTTGCCGTTTTCCATGGCGGCGATTGCGGGAGGAACGTGCCACGGCCACGGGGTGGCAATATAGACAAAGTCGACATCGTCGCGTTTGACCAGATTCTCAAAATCGGTTTCGCTTTTGTCGTAGACGGCGGGAGCATTCTGGCCGCGTTTCTGGACGGCAGCAGCCGCTTTGGCGGCAGCCTCTTTTACGGGATCGCAAACCGCGGTTACCCGGAGGTTCTCGAGGGCAAGCCACTCGTGCAGCATACTTCCGCCGCGTCCTCCAGCACCGATTAGTCCCATGCGTGGCGTGTCTTTCGGCTCGAACGGCATACCGGCGACACTCTTGTTCTGTTGAGCCGCGGCAACACCGAGGGCCGTCGCTCCCAGAGCGGCAGTACGGAGAAGATCGCGGCGGGTAGTCGTATTTTCCATTGTCTAATAGCGTATCAATCCCGGCGTCTAACAGCCGAGTCACTAAACAAGGCAGGCGTTTTAGCGCGGAATCCACACCCTGACTGCGTAAGCTGACCGCATCCGGCGTATCGCATACTTGTAGCCATGGAGATAGAGACCGTCGTACTCACGGGCAAATACGTTCGTCTCGAACCGCTGAATCGGAGCCATCTCAATGGCTTGGTGATGGCGGCGGCGGGGAATCCAACGCTCTATCAATGGAGCTTGGTTCCCCAAAATGCGAGCGCGACTTCCCGCTATATCGACACCGCCCTCTCGTGGCAAGCGGCCGGTACAGCCTTGCCGTTTGCGATCGCACTGGTGGAGAGCGGATCCATCATCGGGTCTACGCGTTTCTGGAACCTGGAGCGCTGGCCATGGCCCGAAGCCCACGCGGAGAATGGAAAGCGCGCTTTCGAGGTTTGCGAAATCGGCCACACGTGGCTTACCCGTTCGGCAATTCGGACGGCAGCCAATACCGAGGCCAAGCTGCTCATGCTGACGCATGCTTTCGAGACCTGGCGCGTGCTCCGTGTGTCTCTTCACACAGATGCTCGTAACGAACGGTCGCGGGCAGCGATTGCACGTATCGGCGGTAAGTTTGAAGGGATTCTGCGCGCCCACCGCATGGCAGCGGATTACACTCCTCGCGATTCGGCTCGTTTTTCAATCACCTCCGCGGAGTGGCCGGACGTGAAGCAACGGCTGCGCGACAGGTTGGCGCAGGCCTGAACGGCACTCTCCCAGGACGGGCCTGGCGGAAGCTTTCAGACGTTCGAGGATAGGGGTTGCGCGAGCGAGCGTTGTCTTCCGAGTGACCCCAAAACCGCCTTTGCTGGCTGGCAAAGAAGGTATTGGCCGCCAAAGCCCAAACGCACGCACTAGCTGACCTGGCATATGATTTTGTAATGCCAAGGAGACGAATCGTGTGTGTGGGTTTTCGAATGCTGCTGGGAATTGTGCTTGCAAGTGCCGCCGTTCTGGGACAGGAGGATGCCCGGGGCCGCATTACCGGCCAGGTACTGGATGCGACCGGCGCCCCCATTCCCAACGTTGCGGTTTCGGTAACCGGAAATTCGACACAGGTGAAAGTCAACGCTACCACTAATGCAAGCGGGTCATATGAAATCCCCTACCTGGACCCCGGCATGTATACTATGACCGCCTCGGCGCAGGGTTTCACATCGTATCAACGCACTAACGTGGAGGTGAGGGCGGCGGACCGGCTAACGATCGACGTGAAACTGACGGTCGGCTCGGTGAACGAATCCGTGATCGTCTCGGGGCAGGTTCCGCTGGTCGACACATCTTCGGCGAATCAGGGCCAGGTGACGGATCAGCGCCTGCTGGCCGATCTGCCGTTATCGGGAGGCAATCCCCTGACGTTGGTTCAGCTCGCACCCGGCGTGCTAAATCTGGCTCAAGTCAACCATCCCAGCTTGGGCATCGGCGCGTCGCAGATCATCACCAATGCAGCGGTTAACGGCACACGAAACAACTTGTCCGAATATACGATCGACGGCGCACCTGATATGCAGAAGAGCGGCAATACAGCGTACACGCCTCCCGCCGAAATGGTCGCGGAGGTGAAGGTGCAGACCGCGACCTATGATGCCGGCGTGGGACGCGTTCCCGGCTCGGATGTCAATGTCATTCTGAAGTCGGGCACGAACCAGCTGCACGGCGCCCTCTCGGAAGCGCATACGGACCAGCATCTGGAGGGCCTCACACTGTTCTCCCGCCAGTATCTGTACAATCCTTCCACAGGCCCCATCAATGCCGCGAAAGAGTCGTACGTCAACCCGCTGAATATCTTGAACCGCTATACGGGAGTGCTCACCGGTCCAGTGATTCTGCCGAAGATTTACAACGGCCACAATCGGACCTTCTTTTCGGTCGCATATGAGGGTATCGACCGCCCGGTGATCACGTTGGGCAGCGCCGTCACAGTACCCACGGATGCCGAACGTACCGGTGATTTCTCCGCACTGCTGAAGGTTGGTTCAAGTTATCAGATCTACGATCCGGCCACCATCGCTCCTGCTACCGGCGGGCACTTCTCACGGCAGCCGTTTCCCAACAACATCATCCCGGCCAGCCGTTTAGATCCTACGGCTCTCGGCCTGTTGAAATACTTTCCCGAGCCCAATACGCCGGGGCTCACGAATGGAGAGAACAATTACATACCGGATACGAGCCAGTCCAACGCTCAGACTGACGAAGTGGTAAAGGTCGACCACAATTTCAATGACCGTCAGCGAGGATTCATTCGCTGGGATCACGAGACGCAGAATTATAGTTCCGACCCGCTGGTAGGCACCGAGACCAACGTGACCCGTCGATGGTGGCGGACCGTCGGGGTGGTTGCCGACTATGTCCACGTGCTCTCGCCGACGCTGCTGAACGATTCGCGCATCGGCTTCACGCGGTTCGATGCCTCCGATACGCCCATCATGCAGGGGTTCAATCTGACAGGAGCAGGTTTCTCACCGGCGTTGACCTCCGAACTGAATCCATTAGCCATCCAGTTTCCTAAGGTAAGCATCGCGGGATACCAGGCGTTAGGCGGGGCCGCGAATGATGACGAGGCAACCAATTACTTCATCGCCTCGAACGATTTGAGTTGGAGCAAAGGCGCGGCAATTCTGCACTTCGGCGCAGAGTTTCGGCTGTATCGCGACGACTCGTGGGATATTGCGACGGAGAGCCCCTCCATGACATTCGGCTCGACCTATACCAACGGGCCGCTCGATAGTTCGGCAAGTTCAGCAATCGGACAAGGCCTGGCATCCTTTCTACTGGGCATTCCCTCCAGCGGTTCAGTCAGCCAGAATGGCTCCTACGCGGACCAATCTTATAACTACGCCTTCTATTTCCAGTCGGATTGGCGGATCGCGCGAACACTTACCATAAACACCGGATTGCGCTACGATTACGACAGCCCAATCACGGAGCGGTTCAATCGCAGCGTGAAGGGCTTCGATTTCGGCGCACCGAACCCGATCTCAGCGCAGGCGCTTGCCAACTATGCGCAGAATCCCGCGGCAGGCATTCCGGTTTCACAGTTTCTGGTGAACGGCGGGCTGACGTTCGCCGGCGTCAACGGACAATCCCGACAGTTGTGGCAGGCGGCTCATCTCGATTTTGCGCCGCGCTTCGGAGTCGCATGGCAGGTTCTTCCGAACACCACCTTCCGCGCGGGTTACGGCGTCTTTTTCGTGCCGACCGGCGCGGATTACAATGCGGCCACGCTCACAGGTTTCAGTTCGACGACAACGCTTAACCCCACGCTGAACAATGGGCTTAGTTTCATCTCGTCGCTGGAAAATCCTTTTCCCAATGGCCTGATTCAGCCGGCGGGCGCCAGTCAGGGACTTGCCACCAATCTGGGACAGACAGTGAGCTTTTTCCCGGCTTATCTGAAGAGCCCGTACATGCAACGCTGGAGCGCCGACGTGCAGCGGCAACTCCCGAAAGCCATTTTTCTCGATGTTTCGTACGTGGGCAATCGCGGGACGCATCTCTCGGTGACACGTCAGTACGATACGCTGCCGGCTGCAGACTTATCGACGTCGCCCGTGCGCGATCAGACAACCATCAACAATCTGACCGCTCAGGTCGCGAATCCGTTCTATCCGCTGCTGCCCGGAACCAATCTCGCCGCAGCCACCATTCAACGGCAACAGTTGCTGCTCCCTTATCCGGAGTTTACCGGCGTGAGTTCCACACAGCCGGCTGGCTACTCCTATTACCACTCCCTGCAAGTCCTCACCGAGCGTCGTTTCGCGAATGGTTTCACCGCACAATTCAATTGGGTGTGGTCAAAATTTATGGAAGCCACCAGCTTCTTGAACCCCAGCGATCCCGTGCCGTCGAAGGTGATCTCGGATCTGGATCGAACGCACATCTTCCATATGAGCGGCATCTACCAACTTCCCTTCGGACACGGCAAACCGTTTCTCTCCTCGGCGCATGGCCTCCTACGGCAATTGACGGATGGCTGGCAGGTGGAAGCAATCTGGCAGTACAACACGGGAGCGCCTCTCGGTTTCGGCGATGCGCTGCTGGTCGACCCGATCCAGGATGTTGCGCTAGCCTCCGGCCAACGAACCATTGCCCACTGGTTCAACACCGCCGCCTTTAATACCACCTCTGGTGCGCAGTTGGCGGATAACATAATAACCATGTCGACGCGTTTCTCGGGAGTGCGGGCGCCCGGCGTCAACAATTGGAACCTGTCGGCGGTGAAGAACTTCTTTGTCTCGGAGCGATTCAAGCTGCAGTTTCGGACCGAGTTCTTGGATGCGTTCAACCACACGGATCTCAGCCCCCCAAATACCACTCCAACCAGCGCTGCGTTCGGGAGTATCACTGGAGCGGCGAACCAGCCCCGCTTCGTCTTTTTTACATTGAAGCTGACATTCTAGAAGCGGCGTGACCGCGATATCAAGACGACGCGCCCCATGTCAGGTCGTCTTCGGAGAGATCGAGACCGTACTGCGTGTTCCAGTACGCGACCGTGTGTTTCACGAACGCCCTTTGCGCCGTCCTCGGATTGCCTGTCCGGATGCCCTCGAGGATTCCTTGATGCTGTTTAACCGCGGCTGCTCTTTCAGCCATTGCGTTCGGGCTGTCAGGCCATCTTCCGATTACGGAGAAGACAAATAGGCGGAAGGATATCGCTTCGAGCAGATCTTGAAGATATTCGTTCCCCGTCAGTTCCCAAATCTTACGGTGAAAAAGCACATCGCAGTCGTGGAAGCTTTTGACGTCCACTTCACCGCCCGCACCGGCCATCGTCACGACGAGAGCGGTCAACTCCTTTTCGACTTCCGGGGTAAGCCGGATGGCTGCTTTGCCGATGGCGATGGCTTCGAGAGGGATACGAACCTCCAGGATGCGTCTGTAGTCGTCAGGACTAAGTTGGGCGACGTAAGTGCCGCGTTGTGGCTCTTTTCGCAACAGTCCCTGGTGTTCCAACTCCCTCAGCGCTTCGCGCAAAGTGGGCTGGCCAATCCCCAGTTTTAGGGCCCACTTCTGCTCGAGAACTCTGTCGCCACCCTTTAATTCGCCGGCTATGATGGATTCTCGAATCGCTTGCGCGGCTGCCTGCGGCGCTGTCTGAATGGTTAGTTTTCCTATGGATCTTTGGGCTGAGCCGCTTTTCAATTACAACCTCCTCCCGTTTGTGCAGCGCCGTTCGCTCCACAATCTTCAAATTCACGATTGCGTAAAGATTAAAGATAATCTATAGTCTCAAGAGTGTCCAGGCCCGTCGCCGAAAACTACGTCTTCACCCGGAACGACCCCTACGACCGTAGTTCTCCGATTAACCTTGTAGTGCCCAAGCTGATCGAGAGCGGCGAGTTTATGCGGACGATTCGAGCTTTCGAAGTCTCAGAGGATACAGTTGCGATCTGGTTCATGGGGCAGAACGGTTTTCTTCTAAAAGATGCCCGTGGTCCGCTAATCGGAATCGACCTCTACCTCACGAATAGCTGCGCCGCTACCTTTGCCGGGCTTCCCTTCCGGCTTGATCGCCAGCTACCCGTCTTCATAGAGCCGGAGGACCTCGACATCGACGTCTTTCTCACTACCCACTCGCATCAGGATCACGCTGACCCGGAGACCCTCCGGCGGATGAAGAAAACCGGCGCGACGCAGTTCATCGGACCGTTCGACTCGATGCGGGTCTACCGTGAGTGCGGTGTTCCCGATGAATGCTGCCGCCTCATTCATCCCGGAGAGAGCGTCGAGTTGGCAGGGTCAGCGACAGTCCAGGCCACCTTCGCGCTACCGACCGACGCAACGGACCTCAACCATACCGGAGTGCTGCTCACGTTCGCGAATGGCATCCGTTTCTACAACACTGGCGACACGGCCTATAGCGAGCGGCTCGCGGCACTGTTGCCGGAAAAGGTGGACATCTGCGCAATTTGCATCAATGGCGGTTTCCATAACCTGGCACCCGTACAGGCTGCCGCCGTCGTCAAAGCTATTAATCCGCGCGTAGCCGTGCCATGCCACTACGACATGATGGTGAACAACGTCGGCTCTCCTGATATGCTGCGTGTGGCGCTGGACCTCGCAGGTTTTGATGCTGCTTTCAAACTGATGAAGTATTACGAGCCGTGGGTATACGGCAAGAACAGGTGATCCATGGAGATTTCCCTCGCAGGCAAAGTAGCTGTCGTTACCGGCGCATCGTCCGGCATTGGCCTCCAGATTACGCGGACTTACCTCGATTGCGGCGCGGACGGCGTCGTTGCGGTCTTCCGCAGGCCGGAGATACCGGAGAAGCTCGAAGCGGCACTGAAGCTTTATCCGGAGAAGTTGGCCATTGTTCGCGGAGACGTTGCCGAAGAGCAGACTCACATCCGATTTGCCAAGACTGCCCTGGACCGCTTCGGCCGCCTCGATATCCTGGTCAGCAATGCCGCAATCAGCGTTGTCAAAGCGGTCCATCTGCACTCGCCCGAGGAATGGGATGCGGTCATGAACTCGAATGTGAAGAGCCTGTACTGGTCCGCGCGCCACGTCATTCCGGTGATGATGAGACAGCGGAGCGGCCTCATACTCGTCAGCGGCTCGATTTCGGGCGAAGCAGGCATCCCGACGCAGGGGGCCTATGCTCCGTCGAAAGGCGCGCTGCATCAGATGACACGTCAGATGGCCATAGAATATGCTTCGTACGGAATTCGAGTGAACACGATCGCCTGCGGAACCGTGGATACGCCGATCGTGCACAAGTCGGCTGAAGCGTCGGGAGATCCCGAAGGCTACTGGGCTATGCTGAAAAACGCACATCCGATCGGCCGCATCGCCAGCGCGGAGGAGGTTGCGGCTTTTTATACGTACATGGCCACCGACCTTGCCAGCTTTTTCACAGGCGCTGTAGTCATGATGGATGGCGGCTACACCGCACAATAGGAAATTGAGATGAATTGGATGCTCGCTCCGCGATACCTGGAACCCATCCGGATCGAAGCGTTCCCAAAAATCGTTGAGGTGGAGATGCAGGCAATCAACTGTAAAGAGATCGAGATCGTCGGATCGTGGGTTTACGTGCGCAAGGCCTCGCACGATACAATCGATCTGCCGACAGCACTTCCGTTCGACGGAAGGGCATCGCATACGTTTTCTCTTGAGGACGTGACTCGAGCACTACAACAATTCCGTTCGCGCGAGGTCTGCCAGGCCCTCCTTCGTCCCAAGCAGGCGGCCCGATGAACCCGTTTAATCTGATAGGCAAGCTGGCTTTGATCACGGGCGCCACACGCGGCATCGGCCTGGGAGCAGCGCGCGCACTGGCGGAGTCGGGAAGCGGCGTAATCCTGGTAGGGCGCAAAGAAGCTGAACTGCAGCTTGCGGCGGAGGAACTCCGTAAGCTGACGAAAACGGTTCACGTTGCGCCGTATGACCTGATGCTGGTCAACGGGATTGCAGAGTGGTTCGGAACCCTGTGCGCCGACGTGGGTACGCCGGACATCCTCGTAAACTCTGCCGGGATGACGGTGCGCGGCCCCGCGGTCGATATTTCCCTCGACAACTGGAACGATGTGATGACACTCAATACGACCGCAATCTTCGAATTGAGCCGGACGTTCGCAAGGCGTCTGATCTCCGAAGGACGAGGCGGTAGGGTGATCAACATCGCCTCGCTGATGACCGCGGCAGCGCGGCCCGGGACGTCGGCCTACACGGCATCGAAAGGAGCCGTGGGACAGTTGACCAAAGTGCTGGCCGTCGAGTGGGCGAAGAACGGCATTCTGGTAAATGCTATTGCGCCGGGCTATATCGATACCGACATGAATACGGCGCTGACCTCCGATCCCAAGTTCGATACCTGGGTGAAGGGCCGCTGTCCCTTGGGACGGTGGGGAACTCCGGAAGACATTGCCTGGCCTGTCGTGTTCCTGGCAAGTGCCGCGGCCAATTTTATGACCGGCCAGGTGGTCTATGTCGACGGCGGCTGGCTGGCCACTTTTTAGGAAATTTCCAATGCAAAAACAATCGGCCGCAGCCGTTCGCTTGAATCGAACCGTCGTCGAGAGCACGATCACGGCCGCCTTGGGAGGTCTGCTGTTCGGCTTCGACACTGCGGTCATCTCGGGAGTCACCGGCGCGCTTTCCGATAAGTTTCATCTCTCTCCGACATCCCTTGGGTTCACGGTAGCGATTGCACTCTGGGGAACTATCGCCGGCTCTGCTTGCGGAGGGTACGCGGGCGATCGCTTCGGACGCCGCTATAGCCTTCGAGTGTTAGCTCTGCTTTTCATCGCTTCAGCCGTAGGCTGCGCCTTCGCCTGGGACTGGGGTTCTTTCGTCCTGTTCCGGTTCGTGGCCGGTGTGGCGATTGGTTCGTCGTCCGTTGTGGGACCCATGTATATCGCAGAGATCGCGCCGGCGCGCTGGCGTGGCCGGATGGTCGGCGCGTTCCAGTTCAACATCGTCTTCGGCATCCTGGTCGCGTACTTCTCGAATTACGTGATCGGCACTTTTAATCTCGGCGATACGGAGTGGCGTTGGAAAGTCGGGGTGTCCGCCTTCCCCGCCCTCCTGTTCCTGCTGATGCTCTTCCGCATTCCTCGCAGCCCGCGCTGGCTGGTGGAAAAGGGCAGGGTACAGGAAGCTCGCGAAGTGCTCAACAGCATTGCGGGAGACGCCGCGGCGGAAGAACTCGCCGACATCGAGGAGTCGCTGGCGAGCGATCGCGCAGCGGGCAATCAGCCCCTATTCTCGCGACGCTATCGTATTCCCGTAATGCTCGCGTTCACCGTGGCACTGTTTAATCAGCTCTCAGGAATCAATCCAATTCTTTATTACTTGAACGACATCTTCGCCAAGGCGGGATTCGATAAAATCTCGGGCGACTTGCAAGCAGTTGCCATCGGCGCCACCAACCTCACCTTCACAATGCTGGCCATGACCATCATCGACAAGGTAGGGCGAAAGAAGCTCTTGCTTCTCGGCGCGGTGGGCACTTGCATCTGCCAGGCCGCGGTCGGAACTCTCTTCTACACCGGCCAACATCAGAATCTACTGATCTTTCCTCTTATCGGCTTTGTCGCGTTCTTTGCCATTTCGGAGGGCGCTGTCATCTGGGTTTACATTGCCGAGGTTTTTCCTAACTCCGTGCGCGGCAAGGGACAGAGTCTGGGAAGCTTTACTCACTGGATTGTGTGTGCCATGCTCTCTAACTTCTTCCCGGTAGTAGCAGTGCATTCCGCGGCTGGTCCTTTTTTCTTCTTCGCGGCAATGATGGTGCTCCAGTTCGTGGTCGTCCTGAAGTTCTTCCCGGAGACCAAAGGTTTTACGCTTGAGCAGTTGCAGCGGCAACTCGAGACGAGGTAGTCGAGGTTTACACATGCAGCGAAGACAGTTTCTCAAAGGTTCGGCTTTGGCTGGTGCGGCGTTTGCGTTCTCTGGTAAACCGGACTGGGCGAAGTCCGCGGATTCCCGCATCGAGATTTTTGTGGGCGAACCGAAGGGCGTGATCTCCCCGAATATCTACGGTCATTTCACTGAACATATCGGCGGGGTTATTTACGATGGCGTTTGGGTTGGGGAAAATTCCAGGATTCGCAACCAGTACGGCATTCGGGCCGAGCTCATCGAGAGGATGAAACAGATCCATGTGCCCGTGGTGCGCTGGCCGGGAGGCTGTTTCGCCGATAGCTATGATTGGAAGGACGGCATCGGTCCGGCATCCAAACGTCCGAAGCGCACCAATTTCTGGGCCAACGATCCCGATGCTAAGCGTCTGCACGAGACGGGACCGCAGGTCTTCGAGTCCAATCAATTCGGCACCAACGAGTTTGTCCGCTTCTGCCAACTGATCGGAGCTGAGCCGTACATTGCGGCGAACCTGCGCAGTCTTCCACCGCTCGAATTCGACCACTGGGTGGAATACTGCAATTCGCCCGCGGGTACCACAACGCTGGCGGATATGCGCAGCGCAGCGGGTTTTCCCGAGCCGTTCGGCGTGAAGTATTGGGGAGTCGGCAACGAGAGCTGGGGATGCGGCGGCAACTTTACTCCCGAGGAGTATGCCTCGGAGTTTCGCCGCTACACGAATTGGATCCCGCGCTTTGGGGTTAACTTGGAACTGATCGGCGCAGGTCCCAACGGCAACGATATCGACTGGACACATCGCTTTTTCGAGGAACTCAATTCCGGACACGTCTATCGCAACGGAAGCTTCACCGGCTGGTCCATTCATCATTACGCCTCCAACTTGAGCCGCGGCAAAACTAAAGACTGGATCCTCGGCAAGGGCGACGCTCTCAAATTCGAAATGGTGGATTGGTACGAATTAATGCGGGAATGCAACCGTGTGGAGCAGATCATCGGTGACCAATGGGCAATCCTGAGCCAGTATGATCCGCAGCATCACGTCAAGCTGGTGGTAGATGAATACGGACCGTGGTATCGCCAGGGGACGGAGCTGGACCCGACGCACATCTTCGGTCAGCAAGTGACCATACGCGATGCGCTTGCCACCGCGCTGACACTCGATGCGTTCAACCGGCACGCGGAGAAGGTGAGCATGGCCACGTGCGCGCAGTTGGTCAACAATATCAATGCGCTCTTCCTCTGCCATGAGGACCGTTTTTTCGCGACGCCGAACTTCCACGTCTTCGATATGTATGCGCCGCATCAGGGCGGTGAGTCTCTGCGAACGGAGTTTTCCGCGCCGGATGTCCAGTACCAGCGCGACGACAAACCGGCAACTTTTTGGGGTCTCAATGGTTCAGCATCACGTACTGGCAACGCGGTCACCCTCACGGTGGTCAATCCGGATCTTGGAAAAGCCTCCGACGCCCAGATCGCGTTGCACGGCGCTAGAAGTGTCCGGGCCTCGGGCATAGTCTTAGCGGCGTCCGACATGCATGCGCACAATACTTTCGATCATCCCGACAACGTGAGAACCGCGCCGCTCAACGTCAGCGTCAACGGGGAAATATTGAATGTGACCCTCCCCGCCGCTTCAGTCACGAAGTTGGAAATCACGGTTGGATGACAAGGTATTCTTATATAATCGTGCCGTGAGATGCGCACGCTTCGCCGCCGTCGCCACCTTGTTCTGCTCGTTCCTGAGCGCCGACGAAAAACTGAACAAATTCAATTTCGCGGTACTCGATCACCAGGGCCAGCCCGTGACCGGGTTGGAAGCCGCGGATTTTCAGTTGCAGGAGGACGGGAAGGCTCGCAACATCGCCTTTTTCCGCTTTACGGGAGACCCGCCGCTCCAGGCGAAGAAACCCGATCAAGGCCCTCCGCCCGGGGAACATTCGAACCGCGCTGGAGTTCCGGCCCACGTCACCGTGATCCTGATCGACCTGCTCAGCGATAGGATGCTGAGCGGTTCCATCATAAGCGAAGAGGTCACCCGCGCCTTTAAGAATCTGGAATCGAGCGAGAACCTCTATCTGTATTTCCTGACATCCGGCGGTGAACTCTATCCTGTTCACCCGTTGCCCAAGCCCGGGACCGAAGTCGTCGCCGCCACTGAGCCTTGGACGCGGAATCTCGGCCCGATGCTGCAGGGAGCTCTGAAAAACCTCGTTGGAATCAAACCTGTTGACGACCGCGACACAAAGGTTCGCTTCGATTTGACGATGCACGCAATGCGAGAGCTCGGCTCGCAGATGGAACTGATCTCGGGCCGCAAAAATCTGGTTTGGGTGACACGGGGTATTCCGCTTTACGGTCCTTCGATTTCGGAGCAAGGCCGGGTAGATCTTACCAATCCGCTGCGACTGGTTTGCCAATTGCTAGAGCGCGTCCAGATAGCGGTGTATCCGGTGGGTGCGGCACTGGCTAGCGAAAGCGATCAGTTGCTGGAGGAGTTTTCCAGCATCACGGGCGGACGGAAATATGCAAGCAACGAGGTGTCCGAGGCCGTCAAACAGGCGACGTTGGATGCTCGCGGAAATTATGAGATCGCCTATTACTCGCCGGTCGTGAAACCGGACGGCAAGCATCACAAGCTTCGTCTGATTTGCAGCCATAAGGATGTGCGCTTGCTGGTAGAGCCGGGTTATTACGCGATGTTTCCTCAACCCAATCCGGCCGACATGCAGAGAATGGATTTTGAAATCGCTCTTCGCAGCCCGTTCGATGCCACCGATATCGGCTTACGAGCGAGTGCCGCTCCGGATCCCACCGCACCCCAGAAGACTCGTTTCGACATTCACATCGACGCCGCGGACCTTCTGCTGCATCAGGGGCCGGACCATCGTACCGGGAAAATCGCGCTCTTATTCGCGAACTACGGAGCTTCCGGGCTCCAGCAACCTGCTAACCCGTTCACCATAGACGTTAGTCTCACTCCAGAGCAGTACGAGACCGCGAAACGCGGCGGCCTGGAATTTCACCAGTCCATGGCGACCGCCGCCGATGTGCGGAAGGTTCGCGTGATTGTCGTCGATGAAGAACTGGGGGCAGCCGGGTCGGTCACGCTTCCCTTGGAGCACTGACACCTCATCCCTCAAATCGTCTGGGGCGCGTCAACAGTAAGCGTAGTCCGGATGTTGCCCGTATTCAGAGTTCCGGCCGGTTCGAATAGGAGGACGTGTACTTCCTCCGCAGCGAAAGGGCGATGTTCCATCCCTCGAGGAACGATCACGAATTCGCCGGCTGCGATGTCGAGGCTCCGTTCGTTCCCCGCATCGTCGCGGTAATCCATGCGAAACGCGCCCTGCACCACCAGGAAGAGTTCGTCCTCGTGGTCGTGATGGTGCCAGACGAAGTTGCCTTGAAACTTGACCAGCTTGACGTGCTGGCCGTTAAGTTCGCCGGCAATCCTGGGCTTCCAGTGGTCCTGGATCGCTGCTAGTTTGTCACGTAACGAAACCTTTTCCATAACTCGAATTAGCAGGGCCTGCGAGCAGTCTGGCACAGAAGACGCTCAAAGACATCGTGAGTCTGGCGAATCGTGTCTTCCTTTGTTCCCGACGTATCGATAATGTAATCGGCGAACTTTCGCTTCGTTTCGACAGGCAACTGGCGGTTGAGCCGTGCCTTCACATCCTCTAGAGTGACACCGTCGCGGGATGTGGCTCGCTCGATTTGCTGCTGCTCATCGCAGGTCACCAGGATGATACGGTCGTAATTCTTGTAGGTGCCGATTTCGATCAGGATCGCGGCCTCGACGACGACGATGGCGTCGGGATCGGAGGCAAGGATGCCATTCTCCATCGCCTGCTGCAAACGCTGAACGGCTGGATGGACGATCGCATTCAGTACCTTCAGACGTTCGGAATCGCCGAAGACAAGTGCGGCGAGCCGGTGCCGGTCGATGCGGCCATCGCCGTCGAGAATCTCGCGCCCAAACTCGCGGACCACCGGAAGATAAGCTTCTCCGTCCTTGGCCAAAGCTTGATGGCCGAGATCATCCGCGTGGATCAAATGGGCGCCGAGAGCTTCGAGCGTCCTGCCGACGAACGTTTTCCCACACGCGATCCCGCCCGTAAGTCCTATGCGGAGAGCAGTCATGCTGTACCTGCGAGACGCGCCTCGGCCGCGGCGATAGTATTCATCATGAGCATCGCAATGGTCAGTGGTCCCACTCCACCGGGAACAGGAGTGTAGGCGCCGGCTATAGCTTCGACATCCAGCGGATTTACGTCGCCGACCAGGATCCGTCCAGCCTTGTCGAAACGCGCCAGTCGCGTCCCATCTCCGCGGAAGATGCGATCTGCCTCCGCGCGATCGTCAATGCGATTGATGCCCACGTCGATTACCGTCGCTCCTGGTTTGATGAAGTCAGCCGTGACCATGGCAGGACGACCGATCGCGGCCACCAGAATGTCGGCCTCGCGGCAAACGCCAGGAAGATCGGCGGTCTTCGAATGGCAGATCGTGACCGTGGCGTTTTCGTGAAGCAGCAGCAAGGCCATGGGCTTCCCGACAATGTCGCTGCGGCCGATCACCACCGCACGCTTTCCCGCAATTGCGATCTTGTAACGACGCAGCATTTCCATGATGCCGGCCGGCGTGCAAGGACGCGGACCGGGCCGCGCGGTGGCAAGCTTGCCGATGTTGCAAGGATGAAATCCGTCGACATCTTTTTCGGGCGCGACGGCGAGCAGTATGCGCGCCGTGTCGACCTGCGATGGTAGCGGGAGCTGGATCAGAATGCCGTCGATCGCGGGGTGTAGATTCAACTTATCGATTAGCGCAAGCAGGTCGTCTGTGGAAACGGTCGCAGGCGGCGTGATGGTCTCGTGGTAAATGCCGAGCTCTTCCGCAGTTCTGGTTTTATTCTGCACGTAAACCTGGGACGCGGGATTCTCGCCCACCAGCACGACCACGAGCCCGGGAGGACGACCGTAGTTCTGCACTAAGCGTTCCACGCGAGGGCGGCATTCTTCTTTGATCTGGTCGCGGATCAGCTTACCGTCTAAAATTTGGGGCAACTTTTATCAAAGCATAGTCGCCAGCGTCACGACGCGGGAGAGCCGATCGTCTCCAATCCACCTTCAATCCGCGTTCGCCGGCCGCAAACGAGTGTTAGCCTCAAAACAAATGAAATTTTCGGTTACCCTGCTGATGATCCTGGCGGCCGCACCCGCGCCGGCGGCTTCGGCGGACGCATTTGTTCGAATCAGTCCGCGAGATCGGCACTATCTCGAACTCACGGATGGGACCCCCTATATTCCCATCGGCCTGAATATGATCAGTCCGCCGAACGTCAAGGCGGGAGAAGATGCGGCGCTCTCCGGCATGAACGATTGGCTCACCAGCCTTTCGTCGAACAACGGCAATTACATTCGCGTTTGGCTCAGCGATCCCTTCTGGGCTGTGGAGCACGAGAAGAGCGCCGTCTATGATGAAGCGCGAGCCAAACGCATCGACCGGCTCTTCGAAATGTGCCGCAGTCATGGCATTCGCGTGAAACTGACCCTGGAACATTTCCGCAGCATCGGCGGCGGCAAGCAATCCTGGGCCGATGAACCGCTCCACAACATCGCCAACGGCGGGACGGCGCAAACCATGGGCGACTTCTTCGATGGCGAGTTGTCTCGCGACCTGTTCCGGCACAAAATCGATTGGTACGCCAGACGCTTCGGCGACCGGCCCGAGATCTATGCCTGGGAACTCTGGAATGAAATTAGCGCTGTCGGCGGCAACGGTGACGTCATGGCGTGGACACGGCTCATGCTGCCCGAACTTCACCGTGCCTTTCCCAGAAATCTGGCGGTGCAGAGTCTCGGCAGTTTCGATAGCGACCGTTCGCCCGAGCGCTACCGTATCCTCAGCACCATGCCAGGCAACGACATTGCCCAGGTTCATCGTTATCTGGACCTCGGCGCGCACCTCGAGGTCTGCCATGGTCCGGTAGATATTCTGGCAGCGGACGCGGTTCGTACACTGTTGTCCTACCATCCGGGGCGTCCCGTGATTCTCGCGGAATCAGGTGCGGTTGAACCAAATCACGCTGGACCGTTCAAACTCTACGCGGCCGATCGCGAAGGAATGCTTCTGCACGATATTCTGTTCGCGCCTTTCTTCGCCGGCGCGGCAGGCCCGGGACAGATCTGGCATTGGAACGAGTACGTGGCAAACAACCACCTCTGGTTCCAGTTCGGGCGTTTCGCGGAGGTGGTGCGCGGTCTCGATCCGCCGGCCGAAGGATTTGAACCGCTTATGGCGCCGCACGACCGGTTGCGTGTCTACGTGCTGCGCGGACAACACACAGTCCTCGCCTGGTGCCGTGACTCTAAAAACACCTGGGAGTCCGAATTAAAGAAGGGTCAGAAACCCGAGATCCTGAAAAAGTCGAAGGTCAATCTGAGTGAGGCGCTCGCGGGAAGAAGGGTCCGGTCAGCGCGGTTCTACGATCCGTGGGCGAATCGTTGGACCAGCGCAAAAATACGCCATGGAGAGTTCACTCTACCGGATTTCTCGCGATCAATAGTTATCCGGATTTCAGTGGAGTAGTTGTGAAGCAGCGAATCCGAATCAGCGTCTACGGAGCAGTGCAAGGCGTCGGATTTCGCCCGTTCGTTTGCAGGTTGGCGCGAGAACTCTCGCTCACCGGACACGTCTCTAATAATTCTTCCGGTGCAGTCGTGGAAGTGGAAGGACTGTCTGCCTCCGTCGATCAGTTCACCGTGCGCCTCGAAAGCGACCGGCCGAAACCCTGTCTGATCCTCGCCAAAGAAATCACGCGTCTTGAACCCGCGGGCTATATTTCATTCGAGATCGTCGCCAGCGAGGCGGCCGCGGCGAAGACTGCAGTGGTATTGCCCGATCTCGCCACTTGTCCCGAATGTCTCGCCGAGATTCGGGATCCGGCTGCGCGGCGCTTCGACTATCCCTTCACTAACTGCACCAACTGCGGTCCGCGCTACACCATCATCCGCGGCATTCCCTATGACCGTCCTAATACGAGTATGTGCGGCATTTGACATGTGTCCGGACTGCCTGGGTGAGTACCAGGCCATCAATGATCGTCGTTTCCACGCGCAGCCGATCGCTTGCCCTCGATGTGGTCCGAAGCTCGACGCTTCGCTGGACGAAATCGCAGGCTGGCTCCTGCGAGGCGAGATTGTCGCCCTGAAGGGCATAGGCGGATTTCAACTCATGTGCGATGCGCGCAGCAGCGAAGCCGTGCGTCTGCTGCGGTCGCGGAAGCATCGCGAGGAAAAGCCTTTCGCGGTGATGTTCCCGAACGTAAATGCCGTACAGTTGGAGTGCATACTCAGCAGAGAAGAGAAGGTGTTGATCGAGAGCGGCGCTGCGCCCATCGTGCTGCTTCGCGCTCGTAGCTGCAACAGCTGCTTGGCTCCCGAAGTAGCGATGTCGTCGCCATTTGTCGGCGCGATGCTGCCATACTCGCCGCTGCACTCTCTGGTGCTCTCCCGTGGCGGATTCCCTGTCGTCGCGACCAGCGGCAATCTGACCGATGAGCCCATTGCCATCGAAAATGACGAAGCGCGCCGCCGGCTTGGACGTCTGGCGGATCGCTTCGTCATGCACGACCGCCCCATCGTACGGCCCTGTGACGACTCGGTTGCCCGCGTGCAGAACGGCCGCGAGATGGTCATGCGCCGCGCGCGCGGTTATGCCCCTCTTCCAGTGATGGTCCGGGAACCGCTACGCAGTGTGCTAGCGGTAGGCCCGCACCTGAAGAATACGGTTGCCATCGCGGCGGGCAAACAGGTATTTCTCAGCCAGCACATCGGCGATCTGGAAACCGCGGCGGCGTTTCAGGCATTCCTGCGCGCTATCGACGACCTGAAAGCTCTCTATGAATTCGAGCCCCAGCTGATTGCCTGTGACCTTCATCCGGAGTATGCATCGACCCAGCACGCCGAGACACTGGATCTTCCGTTAGTGCGTGTGCAGCATCATATGGCGCATGTTGCGGCATGCGCGGCCGAGAACGATATCGCGGAACCCTATCTCGGAATCGCCTGGGATGGCACCGGCTACGGCCTCGATGGCATGATCTGGGGCAGTGAATTCTTTTGGGTAGCCGGCCAGGAGTTTCGGCGCGTCGCGCACCTGCGCCCCTTTCAGTTGCCGGGTGGGGAAAGCGCCATTCGCGATTGCCGTAAGACCGCATTGAGCCTGCTGCACCAGGCAGGCCTCGACCCCTCGCTTAGCGGCATGGCGCCGGGAGACGCATCGGTATTGATCAGGATGATGGAACGCGAGCTCAATTCTCCGCGGACCACAAGCATGGGACGGCTGCTGGACGCCGCCGCTTCTCTGTCAGGCGTCGCATCGCGCAATGGCTTCGAAGGACAGGCGCCCATGAAGTTCGAAGCCGCGATCGGTCGCGCCGGATCAGACGCCTATCCTGCATGCATCAGCGGCGAGGAACTGGATTGGCGGCCGGCGATCGAGGCTCTAGTGGCGGATGTGCGGCATAGCGTCGACCCCGGCGACATTGCCAGGCGCTTCCACAACACCTTGGTCGATTGGATCGTCGCCGCCGCGAAAGAGATTGGGCTGGAGCGTGTCGTCCTGAGTGGAGGTTGTTTCCAGAATTCCTTCCTCGCTGAGCGTACGGTGGAGCGACTGACGGCCGAAGGCCACCGAGCGTACACTCACCAGCGCGTTCCGCCTAACGATGGAGGAATTGCTCTCGGACAAGCAGTGATCGCTGGCCGCTGTTAGTGGTCCTTATCGAAGGAAGCCAGCAACTGCTCGAACTTACCCTGATTCGCCGCAATGGTCTTGGCCGGGCCGGAGAACTTCAGAAAGATGTTGCCGCCGGGGTTCTCGACGATCGCGCCCAGCATGCGATATCCAGCCTTCGGCTCAGCAGCGCCGCCCATCGGACCCGCCATTCCCGAATAAGTTCCTGTAATGTCGATGGTCGTCACCTTTAGTCCGTGAATGATTCGATTCCCCGTCTTGGCCGCTGCGGGTTGAGCGAATTGCCCTTTCCAACGGTCGATGTTCGCCTGCACGCTTCCACCCTGTCCCGGTCCAAAAAAATAGACCGCGCACTCGGCGTCCTCGACAAGATAGGTGGCAGCTCGCATGGGCTTCTGCGGCCCGCTCTTCCATCCAGCAGGAGCTGTCCAGTGAAGACCGGCAACAGACTCCGCCAAAAGAGAAACGGCCAGAACGAAAAGCAAATAAATGCGCACGTCTCAGTGTAACGGTTGACAAGCTACTCTGTTCTTATGCGTCTCTTTGTCTCCCGAAAATTTAGCCTTACGTTGGTCCTGCTGCTTCCTATCACAGCTGCCGAGGTTTCCCGTCCCTTTGACGGACAACGTTGGTGGACGCACGTGCGATACCTCGCAGACGATAACATGCAAGGCCGCGAGACGGGCAGCGCGGGCTATATGGATGCGGCGCGTTACGTCGCGGCGGAGTTCGAACGCGCCGGAATGGCCCCTGCCGGGACTCAAGGATATTTTCAACCCATCGGCTTCCAATCGCGCAGGATGATTGATAGCGGTACCAGCGTAACCATCGAGCGCGACGGCGCGCATGAAATTCTGCAGATCGGCGACGATGCGATCGTCAGTCCCCGGGTGGACACGCCGAAGTCAATGGACGCGCCAATGGTGTTTGCAGGCTACGGCCTCACGATCCCGGAAGCCAAATACGATGATTTCGCGGGACTGAACATAAAGGGCAAGATCGTCGTCTATCTCACCGGCGCGCCGCCCAAAGTTCCCGGCGCATTAGGTGCGCATTATCAATCGGCCGGCGAACGCTTCGCCAATCTGCACAAACTGGGAGCCGTCGGGACGGTCTCGATCGCGAATCCATCGCATATGGACACACCGTGGTCGCGCGTCGCGGCAGCTCGCGTCATTCCCGCGATGATCCTCTCTGATGCATCGCTCGATGACACGCATGGACCGTGGATTCTGGTGAGTATCAATCCGGCCAGCGCGGATAAGCTCCTCGCCGGGTCTGGACACAGCATCAAGGAAATCGCCGACGCGGCCAATGCCGGCCAGGCACTCCCTCACTTCGCGATTCCGGGAACCCTTCAGGTGAAGACGCAGGTGGAGACCAAAGAAGTTCAATCGCCGAATGTGGCGGCGAAGTTCGAGGGGTCTGACCCGAAGTTGAAAGATGAATTCGTAGTCTTCTCCGCCCACCTGGACCATCTTGGCATCGGCGCGCCGGTCAACGGAGATTCCATCTACAACGGCGCGATGGACAACGCGTCGGGAGTGGCCGCCATGCTCGACGTCGCCGGGTCGCTGCGCGACAAGAATGCGCGACCCAAACGCTCTATCCTTTTTCTGGCCGTATGTGGTGAGGAGAAAGGGCTGCTTGGATCGCGTTACTTTGCTGCGCATCCGACCGTCGAAGCCAAACAAATTGTCGCCGACATCAATACCGACATGTTTCTGCCGTTGTTTCCGCTTAAGCTTCTCACGGTATACGGTCTTGACGAATCCACCCTGGGCGACGATATCCGGGCGACAGCGAAGGCGCTCGGGATTCGCGTTCAGCCGGATCCGGAGCCGCAGCGCAACGTGTTCATCCGCAGCGATCAATACAGCTTTATTCGCCGCGGCATCCCCGCGCTGACGATGAAAGTCGGGTATGAGCCGGGGACGCCGGAGGAGAAGACCGCGAAGGCGTGGCTCACCGAACGCTATCATGCGCCGTCGGACGATCTGCAGCAGCCCGTCGACAAAGCGGCGGCAGGGAAGTTCGATCGTCTGGTGGCTTCGCTGCTGATGCGCGTTGCCAACGACAAACAACGGCCCGAATGGCGCCAGGACTCCTTTTTTCGTCGCTTTGGATCGTAAGCACCCTCGACCGCAGCAGCCGGCAACGCGGGAATGGGAGTATTAGAATCGAACGATGACCCGGCACATCGCACAAATCAATATCGGTCGACTGATTGCGCCGATCGACGATCCACGGATTGCGGGATTTGTGACCCAACTCGACCCGATCAATGCGCTTGCCGACAAAGCGCCGGGATTCGTCTGGCGGCTTCAATCCTCGTCAGGAAATGCCACGGATATTACTTACAATGAAGATCCGACGATGATGGTCAACATGTCGGTCTGGACATCAATCGATGCTCTGCGCGATTACGTGTATCGATCGAAACACCTCGGTGTGTTTCGCGACCGTGCGAAATGGTTCCAGAAAATGGAGCTACCGGGTTACTGCCTGTGGTGGATTCCGGAAGGCCATATTCCCACAGTGGCAGAAGGCCGCGAGCGCCTGGAACACTATCAACGGCACGGCGACACTGCTTTCTCTTTTTGGTTTTCACAACATATGACGGTCAATGGCTGACAGTTCCCGCAGCGGTCTTCCAACTGTCTTTGGCTCCGGGCTTGGGCAGCCAATCCGGTGTTTCCATCAGTAAGAATTCCGATAGCGTGGCAACGTACGGTTCGTACATGGCGCGCAATTCGGTCAGGCGCTTTTCGAGTGACGGAGAGTTGCAGACCGTCACACCTTCCGCCGCCAGAAGTTCGCGAAGGACTTGTAATTTCTCGGGCGGCAGGCGGTCGGCCGGTTGCTTTTGAGGCTTCTGGTTAAAGACTTGGGCGATGTCGACCATGGCATGGCGGGCCATCGCGAAAGTGAGTCGAGCCTGCCATGCCGGGACCCGCTCGACGCCGACAATCGCCAGCGCGCACACGTCCAAAATGGCCGTCAACGATGCGAGCCACGACTGGTTATCGTGCTGTGACCGGAAATAGCACAGAACGGGATACGAGATGTGACTTTCAAGAATATCCGCGGACCAGCGCTCCCAGTCGGCGAGAAGTTGGGTCAGCGTCGAGGTGTCGCCGCTCTGGGCATCCCGTTTCAGGATCTCAACTGCGGCAGGAGGCGATCCGGCGCGAGCGTCAAGCAGAGAAATGTTGGCTTCGCGCCGTGAAAAAGACTGGTAAGTGGTCGGCAGATAGCCGATCAGCGCGGCCAGAAAGCCGAAGCCGGTGCCGCATTCAATGGCGGTGAAGAGGCGCGCCACCAGCGATTTGGGGACCACATCTCCCAATCCCAACGTGAAGAAGGTGGTCGCGCTCATGTAGAGATCCGTCCAGAAATCGGAGGGTCTTCCATCCTGCGCCGTCAACACCGAACCTGCGGACCATTGCAAAAGTGCGAACCCGAGCATCAGACCCATCCCCCAGAACACCAGCAATAGGAGCAGTGAGAGCGGTCCGAAGTAAGCCAGCAGGGTCTCGCGCTTCTTACGATTTTTCATCGCCCGCGCGATCGCAGCCCAAGGCATCCAGGTGCCAATATAGAAAAGTCGCGTCAGGCGGAAACGCCGGCTGACGCGCCGTGGCAGAATAATAGTCTCGAAAGCTTCCCATAGGATGACGAGGATCAAAGTTAGTGCCAGGATTCCGACCGTTATACGCATAGAGTTAGTATCGTGAGTTTTGCGGTCGTTGCAAAATCGCTGTTGTGGGCAGCGGTGGGCCTGGCTGCGGTATTCCGTCCGGCGGTCGGAAATGCGTTCTTCGGCAGGCTGGAAGAACTCGCTTCGCGAGCGGCGCGTCATCGCACCGCGACCTGGATTGCGTCGGCCCTCCTGGTGCTGCTGGTCAGGGGCGCGCTGTTACCCGTCTGGCCGGTTCCGAAACCGGTCATCTACGACGAATTCAGCTACCTCCTGCAAGCCGATACTTTCGCGCACGGGCGGCTGACCAATCCAACGCATAAACTTTGGCCATTCTTTGAGAGCGCCTATGTGCTGCAGCATCCCACTTATGCCTCCAAATACCCGCCCGCTCAGTCGTTGGTGATAGCTGCCGGCCAGGTGACGTTCGGCGACCCCTGGTTCGGAGTGTGGCTGAGTTGCGGGATGATGATCGCGGCGCTCGTGTGGGCGATGCAAGGTTGGCTTCCTCCCGGTTGGGCGCTGCTGGGCGGCCTGATGGCAACGCCGGTAGCGATCGACAGTTACTGGATGAACAGCTATTGGGGCGGCGCAGTAGCAGCCATCGGCGGCGCACTGCTGCTGGGGGGGTATGCGCGCGTCGTGATGAAAAAGCAGTCCAGCTATGCGCTGGCGATGGGCGCCGGCATTTCTCTCCTGGCCAACACCAGGCCATATGAAGGGCTGGTGTTCTGCATCCCGGTAGCGATTGCATTTCTGCTCTCGCGGCCCCGGCGTGGCGCGGTTGTATGCATTATCGCGGTGCTGATTCCGGCTTTCGCTGCGACCGGATACTACAACCGGGCAGTGACGGGGAGTGCCCTACAGTTGCCGTTCACTGAATATGCGAAGCAGTACGTCTACATCCCGCTCTTTAATTTTCAGCCGCTCCAGGCAACCAAGACGTACCGTACTCCGGTAATCTACGATTTGCACCAAAACTGGGAACGCGTGCAATGGGAAAAAGCGCGAACCTGGCAATTAATTCCCATTCGACTCGGAGATTGGAAGAAGGTGGCCTCTACGGTTCTTGGAAGCGTGTTGATGGGTGTGCTCGTCGTGGTTTTCCTTCCCGACTTATGGCGCGACCGCCGGATCCGGCTTCCCCTCATGTGCGTGCTGGCCGCGATGGCCGGATCGATGATCGAGGTCTGCTATTACGAACACTATGCGGGTCCGGCAACCGCGGCGTTGTTCATCGTGGCGATGCAGGCGCTTAGACATCTGCGGCAGTGGAAGCCGGGTGGCCAATCCGTAGGACGATTTCTTTCACGCGCGCTTCCCATAGTAGTCGTGGGCGCGGCGGTGGGCGCCCAGGGGCTCATCGTTTTACGACAATCGCCTCCGCCGCAGCCCGTCAACTCCCTCCGTAGTGAAGTTGCCAAATCGTTGAGCGATCAAGGCGGCAAGCACGTGATTCTCGTTCACTATACCGGCAGCCAGAGCCCTCACGAGGAGTGGGTTTACAATGGCGCCGACATTGACTCTCAGACTGTCATTTGGGCGCATGACCTCGGCAGCGTGGAGAACGCCGCGTTGGTTGCGTACTATAAGGATCGGAAGATTTGGCGATTTCAGCCGGATATCGATCACACTTGGCTGGATCCGTACCAGTAGATCGAGTTCCCGCAGTTTATCTTTTACTCTTGCGCCGTTGCCGCGCTTCCCGCGTCAATTCGAGAAAGGCCGATTGAATCGCCGACTCGCGCTCGGGCGCCCATGCCATTACCAGTTCGATGGATGCGCCCAGCGCAGTGAGCGGACAGAACACCAGATCCCCGGAACCTTGTTGCTGCAGATTGCTCGGCAGAATCGCGATGCCCTCTCCTGCTTGCACCAACAATACGACGCTTGACCAGACGCTGCCCGTCGTGACGATCGTCGGCGCAAATCCCGCCTCGGAGCACAGCGAAATAATCTTATCGAAGAGCGAGGCCGACGTCTCTCGCGCTACCAGCACGAAACGTTCTCCCGACAGCTTCCTTAAGTCCACCGGACCGGGGACTAGGGCGTGATTCTTCGGTAGCACCGCCATTAACGGATCGAGAAAAAGCAATTCCGACCGGAGATGCGCGTCGAATACCGGGTCCAACGGACGCGTGAATCCGACGTCTAATGTTCCGTTCATCAGCGCTTCGGATTGGAGACTGGGCACCATTTCGGTAAGGGATACGCGCACGCCCGGATGGCGGCGGCGAAAGTTGCGGATAATCCTGGGAACGATGGTGCCGGTTCCCCCATTAAAGAATCCGATCCGGAGTGTGCCGATTTCGCCGCGGTGCGATCTCTGCGCCATCTCCACTGCATAGGCGGCGCTGCTCAAAACCTTCTTTGCCTCGGTTAGGAAAACCTCTCCGTCCGGCGTAAGACGGATTTTCTGGCGTCCTCGAGCGAGCAGCGGCACTCCTATTTCGCTCTCGAGATCGGTGATCTGCTCGCTAATGGCGGATTGCGATACGTGCAACAGGCGCGCCGTCCGGCTGAAACCCTGATTCTCGGCCACCGCGCAAAAGTATCTGAGGTGCCTTAGTTCCATGCTTTTCACTTTAACGGTTTTTCCGTTGTATACGGTCTGATTTAACTATGATTCCGGTGATTCGCGAAGACAATCCAATGGGTTGGATCGGCAGATATGTGGATCATCAAGGTAGCTCTCAATCGTCCCTACACCTTCATTGTCCTGGCGGTGTTGATTCTCCTCGCGGCGCCTTTTGTGGTAATGCGCACGCCCACGGACATCTTCCCCAACATCAACATCCCCGTGATTGCGGTCGCATGGCAGTACACCGGTCTCAGCCCGGAGGAGATGGAGGGGCGCATCACGACGGTCTACGAACGCGTCCTGACAACGCTTGTCGATAACATCCAACACATCGAGTCAACAACCGTAAACGGCCAGGCAATCATTAAAATTTTCTTGCAGCCGAACGCCAGTCTGGATACCGCAAATGCGCAAGTCACCGCCGCTTCGCAAACCATCCTGCGTCAGCTGCCGGCCGGCAGCCAGCCTCCACTGATCCTGAATTTCAGCGCGTCCAGCGTTCCGATTCTGCAACTCGCGCTATCCGGCAACGGCTTGACTGAGCCACAACTGAATGACATTGCGTTGAACTTCTTGCGAACTCAACTCGTTACCGTGCCCGGCGCTTCCGTGCCCTATCCCTATGGCGGGAAGCAGCGTCAGGTAATGGTCAATCTAAATCCCCAGCTCCTGCAGTCCAAGGGTCTCTCAACTAACGACGTTGTTTCCGCGGTCAATCTGCAGAACCTCGTGCTGCCCTCCGGGACTGCGAAGATCGGCCCGCTCGAATATGACGTCGATCTTAATGCCAGCCCCCGCACGGTGCCGGAGTTGAACAATCTGCCAGTCAAAGTCTCCGGTCCCGCTACCATTTATTTGCGCGACGTGGCTCAAGTGAGCGATGGATTTTCGCCCCAGACCAATATCGTGCGGCAGAACGGTCACCGCAGCGCGTTGGTCACCGTTCTGAAAGCCGGGAGCGCGTCCACCATCGACGTCGTGAACGGCATCCGGCAAATCCTGCCCCGTGTCGCGCAGACCCTCCCGCCGGAGTTGAAGATTCAGCCGTTGGCGGACCAGTCCATCTTCGTGCGCGCGGCCGTGAGTGGCGTGATCCGCGAGGCGATTATCGCGGCGTGCCTAACCGGGATGATGATTCTGATTTTTCTGGGAAGCTGGCGCAGCACGCTGATCATCGCGATTTCCATTCCGCTTTCGATTCTGAGTTCGATCATTGTCCTCGGCTTCCTGCACGAGACCATCAACATCATGACGCTGGGCGGACTGGCGCTGGCGGTCGGCATCCTGGTCGACGACGCGACGGTAACGATCGAGAACATCGAGCGCTTTCTGGAAGAAGGTAGCTGAACTGCACGAGGCGATTCTCGAGGGCGCGGGGCAGATTGCGGTGCCGGCGCTGGTTTCCACCCTGTGCATCTGCATCGTGTTCCTGCCGATGTTCTTCCTGGCCGGCGTGGCGCGCTATCTGTTCGTGCCGCTGGCCGAAGCGGTGGTGTTCGCCATGATCGCGTCGTACATTCTGTCGCGAACGCTGGTTCCCACGCTGGCGATGTACCTGTTGAAAGTGAAGCAGCACGGCGTCCGTTCGCGCAACCGTTTTCGCTCTGTTTCAACAGCGCTTTCGAGCGGGGCTTCGAAAGACTTCGCGACAGCTATCGAAATGCTTCTGGCCACGCTCGTGAGACGGCGCGCAATCTTCGTTCCGGTCTTTTTGCTGGCCTGTCTGTCGACGTTCGCGCTGGTTCCCTGGCTGGGGCAGGATTTCTTTCCGAACACCGACAGCGGCCAGTTCATCCTGCACCTGCGGGCGCAGCACAGGTACACGCATCGAGGAAACGGCGCGGCTCTGCGACCTGGTCGAAAATTCCATTCGGCGCGATGTCCCGCCGCAGGAGATCGATACTGTGCTCGACAACATCGGCCTGCCGTATAGCCAGATCAACTTTGTGCACAGCACCTCCGGTCTGATCGGCGCAGGCGACGCGGACATTCTGGTTTCGCTGAAAGAGAACCATCATCCCACCGCCGATTATGTTCGCACTCTGCAGGCAGCAACTGCCGGCGCAATTCCCCGGCGTGACCTTCTATTTTCTGCCCGCCGACATCGTGACGCAGATCCTGAATTTCGGCCTGCCTGCGCCCATCGACATCCAGATCGACGGCGCGGATGTCGAGAGCAACCGCGTCGTTGCAGATCGGATGCTGGAGGAACTTCGCCGCGTGCCCGGGATTGCCGACCTGCGCGTACAACAGCAGTTCGACTATCCAAAGTTCCACATCGCACTCGATCGCACCAAGGCCGCCGAGGGTGGGTTCACGCCGCGAGACGTTGCCAGCAGTCTATTGATTTCATTGAGCGGCAGTTTTCAAATCACGCCGACTTTTTTTCTCAACTGGCAAAACGGCGTCAACTACAACTTAGTCGAGCAGACGCCGCAGTATGCAATTCAGTCCTTGCAGGATCTCCAAAATATTCCTATCACGTCTGCCTCCATGAAGCGACCGGAGATTCTCGCCGACGTCGCCGCCATCTCGCGTTGGAACGAAATGGAGGTCGTGAATCACTACAATATTCGGCGTGTAGTCGACATCTACGCATCCGTCCAGGACCGCGATCTCGGCGCGGTGGGGAGACAGATCACGCACATCGCAAATGCCCATCGTAAGTTTCTGCCCCGCGGCAGTTTCATGAGCGTCCGCGGGCAACTCGAGACGATGGCCAGTTCCTACACGGGCTTGCTCGCCGGCTTGGCTTTCGCGATTGTGCTGGTTTACCTCTTGATCGTTGTGAATTTTCAGTCGTGGCTCGACCCGTTCATTATCATCACGGCTTTACCCGCGGCGTTAGCGGGGATTGTCCTGTTTCTGTTCGCGACGCGCACCACTCTCAGTGTTCCGGCGCTGATGGGCTCAATCATGTGCATGGGCGTGGCCACGGCCAATAGCATTCTCGTCGTTTCCTTTGCCAAAGAACGGCTGTCTTCCCACGGTGATGCCATAGAAGCCGCGGTGGAAGCCGGTTTCACGCGCTTGCGACCCGTAATGATGACCGCGCTCGCCATGATTATCGGTATGATCCCCATGGCGCTCGGTCTGGGCGAAGGCGGCGAACAGAATGCGCCGCTTGGACGCGCCGTTATCGGTGGTCTACTCTGTGCGACCATCGCGACGCTGGTCTTCGTCCCAGCAGTTTTTAGTTTGCTGCATTCAAGAACTTCACGAAAGGAGTCCCAATGAAACTCATAGAGACCCAAGAATCCGAGCCCGATCGGACGGCGTCGCCCGCGGAGGCTCCGGTGGGAGGCATGAGCATACTTTCGCTTCTCGCGGTTGCGGCCGTTTTCGCCTTGATCGGTATGGTGATCTGGTCCGGAATCAAGGCGCGCGCCGCGTCCGTTCAGGAACTGACTCGGGCCACCACCGCATCCGCCATTCAAGCAGTCGGCGTGACGCACCCCGTCGCCGCCGCGCCCGTGCAGGAAATCGTGTTGCCCGGCAATGTTCAGGCGTTCACGGATTCGCCCATCTACGCGCGTACCAGCGGTTACCTGAAAAAGTGGTATTTCGATATCGGGGCGCGTGTTCACAAGGGCGACCTGCTCGCGGAGATCGAAACTCCCGAAATCGATCAGCAGCTGCAGCAGGCAAAGGCGGATCTGGAGACCGCCCAGGCAAACTATCACCTGACCGAGACGACTGCCGCGCGCTGGCAGTTTCTGCTCAAATCGAACTCCGTTTCGAAACAGGAAACCGATCAGGCTGTCGCCAACATGGAGGCGCAGAAAGCGACGGTCGACGCGAACGCCGCCAACGTACACCGGCTCGAACAATTGCAGTCGTTCGAGAAGGTTGATGCCCCGTTTGACGGCGTCGTGACGGCCCGCAACACGGACATCGGGGCGCTGATCGATGCGGGCTCAGCCGGTCAGGGCAAGGAACTTTTCCATCTGGCGGCGCTAGGCACCATGCGAGTCTTTGTCGCCGTGCCGGAGGTTTATTCGAATGCGGCGCAATCCGGCGCAAGAGCGACATTGACACTGGACGAATACCCCGGGCGGATCTTTTCCGGCACGATTGTGCGGAACTCCAGCTCCATCGATGCTTCGTCCCGGACACTGCTCGTAGAGGTGGATGTCGATAACCCATCCGGCCAGATTCTTCCCGGCGCATATGTTTCTGTTCATCTTAAACTGCCCGGAAAAATTCGTTCGGTTACCATCCCGGCCAACACGCTGCTTTTCCGGCGCGAGGGTTTGCAGGTGGGCGTCGTGCGTGAAGGACATGCCGTGCTGACGCCTGTGAGCATTGGACGCGACTATGGCAGCACCGTTGAAATCGTTTCGGGATTAAAGACGTCCGACTCAATTATTCTCGACCCCTCCGACTCGCTGACGACTGGCACCGCGATTCGCGAGGCGAAGTCGTCCACGGGAGGCGCGCAATGATGCGGCTTCGTTTGACCCTGCTCGCCGTAGCGGCGCTCACCTTGGCCGGTTGCATGGTCGGTCCAAAGTATAGCCGGCCGATCCTCCCGATGACGCCGGCTTATAAGGAACCGTTGCCGGATAGCTTCAAAGAGACCAAAGACTGGAAGGCCGCGCATCCCGGCGAACCGTCGCTTACCGCGAAATGGTGGGAGATTTTTGGCGATCCTCAGCTCAACAGCTTGGAAGAGCAGGTGGTCACCGGCAATCAGGATCTGAAAGCCGCCGAAGCTCATTTCCGCCAGGCGCGCGCATTGGTTCGCTTGAATCGCGCTGCTCAATTTCCTACCCTCAGTGTCGGACCCGGCATTTCTTCCCTGCGTTATTCCGATTACAAACCTTATCTGCCGTCGAACCTTTCTCCGACTGGAGATTTTGTTTTGCCTTTCGATCTCAACTATGAAGTCGACCTATGGGGTCGCGTCCGCCGTACCGTGGCTGCGGCTCGAGAGCAGGCGAAGGCCTCGGCAGCGGACCTGGCGGCCGCGACTCTCAGCATCCAGGCCGAACTTGCCCTCGACTACTTTGAGCTGCGTAGCGCGGATGCGCAGCGCCGTCTACTCGACGAGACCGTCAAAGACTACACCGATGCTCTGCGGCTCACAACCAACCGTTTTGAAGGTGGCGCTTCTCCCAAGAGCGATGTGGCGCAGGCGAAAACGCAACTCGATACCACGCGAGCTCAGGACACCGACACCGGCGTCCAGCGGGCGCAATATGAACACGCCATCGCGATTCTGATTGGGAAGCCTCCAGCCGCGTTTAGTCTGCCGCTCTCACCGCTCTCCACGCAACCGCCCGCAATTCCAGTCGGACTGCCGTCGCAGCTTCTGGAACGCCGTCCCGATATCGCCTCGGCCGAAATGAATGTGATGCAGGCCAACGAGCAGATCGGTATCGCGCGCGCCGCCTTCTTTCCGTCGCTCCTTTTAGGCGCGGTCGCGGGACTCGAAGGAACTTCGATCACGGATTGGCTGAACTGGCCCAGCCGATTTTGGGCTGTCGGCCCGTTATTGTCGCAGACTCTCTTCGACGCGGGACGTCGGCACGCCACATCCGATGCGGCTCTTGCCGCTTATGACGGGTCGGTGGCCGTCTATCGGGAGACTACCCTCACCGCCTTTCAGCAGGTGGAAGACAACATTGCTGCCCTTCGTATTCTGGAGGCGGAAGGCGCGCAGCAGCGCGAAGCAGTTCAGGACGCGGAGGAGTCTCTGCAGCTCTTCACCAATCGCTATCAAGGTGGCGTGGATAATTATCTGCAGGTCATCACTGCGCAAACCATTGCACTCACCAACCAGCGCACCGACATCGACATTCTCCGCCGCCGCATGGATGCCAGCGTGCTGCTGATTAAAGCGCTCGGCGGAGGCTGGAATGTATCTACGCTGCCGGCCACGTGACCTTCTGGCTAGTCTTTTAGCTCTACGATAGTGGCGCCGGCGCCACCCTCGAACTGTTCCGCTGGATAAAATTTCTCGACGTGAGGGCTGCTCTTAAGCAGTTCCCAAACAGTCTTTTTCAGAACACCCATACCGTGGCCATGGACGATCCGCACTCTGGCCGCGGTCGCCATTACGGCCCGGTCCAGAAACTGCTCCACCAGATCCCGCGCCTCTTCCGCGCGCTGGCCGATGATATTGATCTCCTGATGCACCGGGTTCAATTCCGGCGCCGGCCGGTAGCTCACATTTTTGGGTAGCTTCGAAGGGCCGACCGCGTCGGGCAACACCTCCAACACTTCGTCGAGGTTCACCTGCATCCGCATAAACCCTGCTTCGACTTCGATGCGCCCGTCCGACAAGACGCGCTTTACGCGCGCGGGTTCGCGAATGTTCTTAAGCCGCACCCGCGATCCCTCCTCCACTTTGGGCCGCTTGGATTTCAGCTCACCCTGTCGCGCGTCATCATCGGTCTCCAGCACCGTCGCATCGAAGTGCTCGGCGAGTTCGCGTTTCAACTTCGCCACCTGACGGTTGCCCTGATCCGCGGCTTTACGCTGGCTCCCGCCTTCGTGTAATCGGGCGATCGTCTCACGCGCTTCAACTTCGAATCTGGCGATCAGTGCGTCGCAACGCCGCTCCAGTTCCTTAATCTTCTCGGATTCGCGCTTGGCCCACTCGTCGGCGATCTGCTTCTCGCGGATAGCCAGCGCCGCGCGTTCTTTTTCGAGCCTGCTCTGCTGCTCGCGGACCTGGTCGAGACGGTCATGCAATTCGGCAATGAAGCGGGTCAGGTCTCGCTCGCGATCGCTCATGGACGCGCGGGCGCGACGCATGATGTCGTCCGGCATCCCGAGCCGCGCAGCGATGTCGAGCCCCGCCGATTTTCCGGGCAGCCCGGTTCTGCAAGCTCATAGGTGGGCTCGAGCGTCTCTTCGTCGAAGCCCATCGAGGCATTCAGGACGCTGGTGGTACTCGATCCGTAGATCTTGAGCGCGAGCAGATGCGTCGAGGCGAGAGTGAATGCACCGGACGCGCGGAAATGCTCGATTATCGCCACGCCCAGCGCTCCGCCCTCCTCGGGATCGGTCGCAGAACCGAGTTCGTCCATCAGCACCAGCGAATCCGGCGTGACGTCTAGCGCCATCTCGCGGATGTGCCACATGTGCGCGGAGAAGGTGCTGAGATTGGCTTCGATCGATTGCTGGTCGCCGATATCCGCCAGGATCTGCTCGAACACCGGTAACTCGGCTTCGGAGCAAGGCACCGGAAGACCGGCCTGCGCCATGAGAGCGATCAGTCCGAGCGTCTTCAACGTGACTGTCTTGCCGCCTGTATTGGGGCCGCTGATCAGTAGCGTGCGGCAGTCGGCGTCGAGTTGCAGTGAGAAGGGAACGACGCGCAGCCCCCGCTTGCGCAAAACGTCCTGGAGCAACGGATGACGGGCATCTTTTACCATCAGTTTCCGCTGGTCTTCAGGACTAAAGCGCGGAATCGAACAGTCGAAATCGATTGCGAATTTCGCCTTCGCGAAGACGAGTTCCAGGCGGCTCATCACCTCAAGAGTAGTGCGGATCGCGTCCGAATAGCCTCGCAACCGTTCGGTCATCTCGCGCAGAATGCGATGGACTTCGCGCATCTCTTCTTCGGTGAGCCGCACCAGGTCGTTGTTCAGGTCGATGGTTTCGAGCGGCTCGACAAACAGCGTGTGTCCGCTGGAACTGGCCCCATGCACCACGCCTTTTAGCTTCTTGTGTTGACCGGCAATTACAGGAACTACGAATCGCTCGCTGCGAATGGTGATGAACTCTTCCTGCAGGACACCTTCCTCCTGGTGCGCCTTGAGGAAGCGCTCCAGCGATTCCTGGATGTGCTTCTTCTGACGCTCGATGTCGCGCCGGATGCGCTGCAGGGCCACGCTGGCGGAATCCGCAACGCTCCCGTCAGGATTGATTTTGCCCTCCAAATCGCGCAGAAGATTGCGGAATTCGCCGATTTGCGCGCCTCTCGTTCCCAGGCGCGGGAACCGTTCCGCCGTCGCGTTGAGGACCGAGCGCGCATCCGCCGAGCGATCGAGAAATGCGAAGACATCGAACATCTCCTTGGGATCGAGAGCGGCGCCTTCGATGCGCAGCTTGTTGACGGACATCGATGATTCCGGTATCCCGTTGAAGTCCAGACGAATGGCCGCGCCTCGTTGCGCCGCTTGAGGCCTTGCGGCCGACCGCAGCAGATAGCCTATGCCTTCAGCTGTCTCGGCTAGATCAGCCTCGAGCACTGCACGATCCGAGTGCGGCTCCACTTTATCCAGTTCTCCGCGACCTAGCGGGCTTGAAATATAACCGCCCCACCAAGTCGCGCAGCCGGTAGAACTCCAGAGTTCCGGCGCTTGTTGACTTCACAAAATCTATTCTCGCAGGCTAAAGTCAAAGGCAAAACATTGCGACACGAATGCACGCGCCCAAACTACTTTCAGCGGGCGTCGAAGGCTTTTTGAATCACCGGCTCCGTGCCTTCTGTGATGAGATAGCGACGCAGCTCGTCCTTTCGCACCCACGCCACTTGGGCAGCATCATCCGCCGGATTGGGATCCCCACTGAGGGAGTGACAAAGATAATCGATGAGGACGTAGTGATATTCGGGGCGCCCTTCCGCATCGCGTATGATGCGCTCGAAAATTTCGAGTATCCGGACAATTTCGATTTCGAGTCCGGTCTCTTCGCGCACCTCGCGGCGGATTGCCTGCTCCAGAGTTTCTCCGGCCTCCACCACCCCTCCGGGCAGGGACCAGTAACCCTTCAAAGGCTCCTTACCGCGCTCAACTAACAGGATGCGTTCATCCCTGAAGATCAGGGCGCCGACTCCCAGGATCGGGCGGTCGGGATATTGGCGGCTACTTGCCATATCAGTTCAGTGTAATCCAGACGTAGTTGAGGGTTAAATAAGTAGGTTGAGGGTTAAATAAGTAAAGAGAAAATCGGTAGTAGAGTAAACCCTGTCAATCCGTTTCCGGTCCGGGAGGTTATGAGAAGGCTGGCGGGATGAAGTGTCGGATCCTTCTGATTGAGTCCGACCGCGAGTTGGTGGAAAATTTGTCGGCCTTACTGGCGGCTGATAGTTTTGACGTAGAGTCCGCCCCTGATGGAGAGAAGGGCTTTGACAAGGCATCCACGGATCGATTCGATCTGATCATACTCGGGATGGCTCTTCCTAAGCGATCTGGCTTGAGTGTCTGCGGGGAATTGCGCAAGGCGGGCGTGGATACGTCCATTCTGATGCTCAGTTCCAGGACCCGGCCGGAGGAACGAGTCACGGCGCTGCGACTTGGGGCGGACGATTGCGTGCCCCGATCGTGCGATCCGAACGAACTCCTGGCTCGCGTGGAAGCTCTGCTACGCCGCGCTCCCAGGGCCTGTACCGGCGCGCTGCGAAGGCTCCGCTTCGATGATGTGGAGATCGATTTCACCTCAGCCGGTGCACGGAAGGGCGGCCGCGAAGTGATTCTCTCAGGGAAAGAGCTGCAACTATTACAATACCTGGTGGGTCACCGGGACCGGGTCGTATCCCGCAAAGAGCTGCTGAACAAAGTATGGCAATATGACGCAGCGGTTTCGTCCAGGACTATTGATGTTCACGTGGGCTGGCTCCGTCAAAAACTGGAGGACGACCCTCGCCGCCCTAAACA
>CAVZRE010000081.1:0-25357 GCA_963777595.1 Terriglobia bacterium | reverse complement strand
GCGGTAGTGGCTCTCGGCTTCCGTGAATTTGCGCATGCGGTAGCAGAGTGTTCCCAGGTTCACCAGCGCGCCGGCGGCGAAAGGATTGGCTGCAATGGCCTTCTTGTAGGCCGTGATGACCTGCTCCGCCGGGGCGCCTGTCTCCTCCAACTGCAGGCCATGCTGAAAATGCGCCTCGGCTTCACGTTCCTTGATGACCGGCTCGACGGGCTTGACGGGGAACGACGCCAGCGTTTGAAGCTCAGCCTCGTCGAAGTTGAGCAGCAACTGGCCGCTGATCGCATCCATCCGCTGACCATCAATTTGAACCGTGATCTTGCCGCTGTCCGATATAATCTTCAATTCGGACAGTGGACGTTCGATGCCGGCGAGTTTGCGTTTGAGCGATTCCAGGGCGCGGCCGATGATGCGCGGCGGAATGCGCTGTTCGCGGAGTTTCAGCAGGGTTTTTAGGGCCAGAAGGTCGTGAAAGGAGAACGATGGCCCGCCGGTATTCAAGAGTCCCTGGCGGCCCCAACTGCGGAGCTGCTTCTCGGTGACCCGAAGCATCCGGCGCACATCTTCTCGCGAATACTGCTGTTGCGGCGTTTCGACGACCACGGTGGAATTTTAGCAGTTATCAGTATGACGATGATCCAACTTCGCGTGAGAAAAACGGGTAAGGCTCGAATAATGCGCTATTTATGTGTGCTCGCTGGCGGCGCCGCAGGGTCCCTGCTGCGATATGTGGCAGGCGTCGCGATTATGAGCCGGTGGACAGGCCGGTTTCCAATTGCGACGTTTCTCATCAACGTGACCGGGTCTTTTGCTATCGGAGTCCTGGCGTCGCTGCTTGCCGATGTAACTAATCCGCTGTGGCGGCCGTTGCTGATCACCGGGGTGCTCGGAGGGTACACCACCTTTTCATCGTTCGAGTGGGAGACGCTGGCGGCCGCACGTGGAGGAGCTTCCGGGATCGCGTGGCTTTATCTGGTTGGCAGCGTGACACTCGGATATCTGGCCTGCTGGCTCGGCGTCGCCTTGGTCGGAATGTGGACCAGCCGGGCTGGCTAGTACAATAGTCGGAATGCGGCGTTTGTATCTGGTTATTCGGGTTGGTCTGTTTGCAGGGTTGGTGTACGCGATGGCCGCGGAGCCGGACCCGGCCGCGGTGAAGCGTGGAAAGGTCAACTTTATCGCCACCTGCGGCTTCTGTCATGGCAACGATGGTACGGGATCACGCGCGCCAGACCTGGTGCGTTCGCCCATCCTCCTGCACGACACCAACGGTGATCATCTGGGACCCATCATTCGCAGCGGAATGCCTGACGACGGCATGCCGGCGTTTCCACTCACGGACGCCCAGGTCGAGGACATATCGGCATTCCTGCATGCGCAAGCTTTAGCCGGGCTGCGGAGCGCCAAACTGCCAGGCGACTACCCTGTGGAGAAACTGCTCACCGGCAATGCCGAGGCAGGCAAGGCCTATTTCAACGGCGCCGGCGGCTGCACCAAGTGTCATTCGGTGACTGGCGATCTTAAGGAGATCGCGAAGCATTACACTCCCATCGTGCTGCAGACGCAGATTCTCTATCCGACGGGCGAAAAACTGACGGCTACCGTGACGCTGCCCTCGGGACAGAAGGTGGAAGGCGCGGTGATCGCCCGCGATGAATTCTCGATTTCGCTGCGCGATGCCGACGGATGGTATCGATCCTTCGATCTGAAGCGCGTCAAGGCCGATGTCCATGACCAGCTCGAGCAGCATCGCGCATTGTTACACAAGTACACCGACAAAGACGTGCATAATCTTTTCGCTTACCTGGAGTCATTGAAGTGAAGCTAATCGCGGCTATTTTACTTTTCTGTTCTTGCCTTGGCGCACAAGGTCTGGACCCGGCGCTCATTGCCAAACCGAACTCCGACATGTGGCCAACTTACAATGGCGATTACTCGGGCCGGCGGTATAGCACGCTCAAACAGATTAACTCGAGTAACATCAAATCCATCACTTTGGGCTGGGCGTTCGAAGCGAAAACGGTGAATATCAAATCGACTCCGTTGCTGGTGGACGGCATCCTTTATTTCACCGTTCCGGACAACGTCTACGCCATCGATGCGCGCACGGGACGCCACATCTGGCACTACCAGTATCCGCCAAATCAGGGCGACCATATCGGGCAGCGCGGAGTCGGGATGTACAAAGAATCGCTCTTTTTCGAAACCCCGGACGCACACCTCGTCTGCTTAAACGCGAAGAATGGCAAGTTGCGTTGGAACGTGGTGCTGGCCGACGAGAAAATGGGCTACTTCGCGACGGTCGCGCCTCTGGTGGTGCGCGATCACGTGATTGTCGGTGTGTCGGGCGATGTAACGGATATCCCTGGTTTCCTGGAATCGATCGATCCAGAAACCGGTAAGGTCCAGTGGCGATTTTATACGCAGCCGAAGAAAGGCCAACCGGGATCGGAGACGTGGCCCAAAGAGGGCGACGCGATCGAACACGGAGGCGGCATGACCTGGATGACCGGGACTTACGATCCTGACACCAACCTGGTTTATTGGGGCACCGGGAATCCAAATCCGGTGCTGGTGGGCGATGGCCGGCCGGGCGATAACCTGTACACCTGCTCCATTATTGCGGTGAATGCCGACAGCGGGAAGCTGGCCTGGTATTTTCAACCTTCACCCCACGACGTGCACGACTGGGACGCGGTGGAGACTCCGGTGCTGTTCGACGCCGAATTTAAGGGCGTCAAGCGTAAGTTGCTCGCACAAGCCAGCCGCAACGGGTATTTCTTCGTGATGGACCGGACCAATGGCGAGCACCTGTTGACCGCGCCGTTTGTCGAGACGAACTGGGCCGCGGGAATTGACGAGCAGGGCCGCCCGGTGCGCCGGATCGATAAGGATCCGACGCCCGATGGAGCGTTGGTCGAGCCGTCGTCAAATGGGTCCACAAACTGGATGGCGCCGAGCTACGATCCTCTCACTGGGATGTTTTATGTGACCGCGCGGAAGACCTGGGGTGAGTTCTATAAGACCGTGGAAGGAAAGGCGGAAGGCTGGGGCGGCCGCGACCGGGTTCTCTACGCGGACTCTGTTTTGCAGGCGATTGATTTCCAATCGGGCAAGATCCGTTGGAGCCATCCGTTGGGGACCGGAGAGGCCGCGTCCGGTATCCTGACAACCGCCGGAAATATTCTGGTAACCGGTGATGTGGCCGGGAACTTACTGGTGCTGGATCCCGTGACCGGTAAGACCCTGTGGCACTTCCGGGCGAATGCCAAGTTAGTCAGTTGTCCGATGACTTATGAGCTTGACGGCGTCCAGTACATTTTAACTGCAATCGGCGACATCATCTATGTCTGGAGGTTGCCGGAAGCTTAGGTCTTCGAGCGGCCGGCTGATGCTAAGATTACCTTGCCAAAGCTGAAAGGCTGCTTCGCGGAACACCCACGGAGAATTGCACAGACTCCACAAGAATGGACTGCTCCCTGGTCTGAGACAATGATCATTCTCCCCTAAATGGATCGCGGAATTTTCATTACTTTTGAGGGTATCGACGGCAGCGGCAAAACTACCCAATTGCGGATCCTCGCAGAGCGATTGCGCGAGACGGGCCGCGAAGTTGTCGAGGCTGTCGAGCCGGGCGGTACGCAAATCGGCAAGCAGATTCGAGCCATTGTGCTCGACGGCCGCAACACTCAGTTGACGCCCCGCGCCGAGCTCCTTCTCTATTTTGCCAGCCGCGCACAGAATGTCGAAGAAGTCATCCGGCCGGCTCTGGCGGCAGGACGAATCGTTTTGTGCGACCGCTTCACGGATTCGACGCTGGTCTATCAGGGATACGGACGCGGGCTGGGCGCGGAAATGGTTCTCACGCTCCACAAGATTGCATGCCAGGGGTTGCAGCCGGACCTGACGGTGTTCGTCGATATAGATCTCGACGAGAGCCTCGACCGGGCGCGCGACCGCAATGTCACGAGCTCGAGTTCGGAAACGCGGCTGGACGACGAATCGCGTGAGTTTCACAAGACAGTCCGGGATGCCTATCTCGCGCTGGCCGTGCAAGAAGCGCACCGGTTCATCGTGATTGATGGCGCGGCAACCGTCGAGGAAGTAGCCGGTCGTGTCTGGAAGGAGGTCAGCAAACGTGTTTGAGAATTTTTGGGGGAACGCGCAAGCTGTGGCCACGCTCCGGCACATGATCCTGGGCGAGCGCATCCCGCAGACTCTGATTTTTGCCGGTGAGGGAGGGCTTGGAAAGGCCACTCTCGCCCGTCGATTTGCGCAACAGCTACTCGATCATCCCGAGAAGATTGAGAGAGACGATCTGAGTCTACCCGATAATGTGGCGCTCATTCAGGAGCGGGAGAAACTGAGCTCCGAAAAGCGCAACGAGGACCCGCTGGTCTTTACTTCGCATCCCGACTTCCTCACCTTCCCGCCTGACGGACCCTTGCGCCAGATCTCCATACCGCAGATGCGGCTGCTGAAAGAGCGCGCGCAGTTTAAGCCGCTCCATGGGGCTCGACGCGTTTTTCTGATTGATCACCTGGATCGCGCCAACGAACAGGCCGCCAATTCGCTTTTGAAAACGTTGGAAGAACCGCCGGATCATCTCATCCTGATTGCCACCGCGGAGAACATGTACGATCTTCTGCCGACGATCCGGTCGCGCGCAGTCATGATTACACTGTCGGCTCTGTCGAATGAGGAAATGAGGGATTTTGCCCGCTCGCATCAATTGCAGGACGCACCGAAGCGGATTGCCTTATCCGGCGGAAGCCCGGGATACGCGTTATCGCTGGATATCGCGGCTTACGAGAAGCGGCGCACTGCCATGCACATGCTGTTGAAGGCTGCGTCCGGCGAGAGCGGGTTCAGCGCTTGGACGCCTTTTTCGGAATCGATCAGCCGCAGTAAGAATGAGAAGCTGGAGTTTCATCTCACGATGCTCTATGGGCTTCTTCGCGACCTGATGCTCCTGCGGGAAAGCGGCGGGGATATTCGGAATGCGGACTTGCGAGGGGAACTTACGGCGCTGGCGAATCGCGTCAGCACGCGCTGGCTGATTCACGCGGTGAAAAAAGTGGACGAGATTGCTGAACTGCTGCGGAGAAATATTCAGAAGGCCATTGCGTTGGACGATCTGATCGTGGAACTGCGTTCGGTGTCGTAACACAGACGGATGTCTGTGTTACGACTGATCGACTCGAGGCCTTGGCGAAGCCCAAATTACATTTTGATGGTTACAGTCTTTACTTCGGTGTACTGCTGCAGTCCGTACTCGCCGAGTTCACGGCCAATACCGGATTGTTTGAAGCCGCCGAAGGGAGCCGCGGCGTCAAATACGTCGTAGCAGTTTACCCAGACCGTGCCCGCGCGTACGTTGGCTGCGATCGCGTGAGCCTTGGTGATGTCTTTGGTCCACACCGCGGCGGCCAAGCCGTACATAGTGTTGTTGGCGCGCTGCACCACTTCCTCGATGCTCTTGAACTTGATGATGCTGAGCACCGGACCGAAGATTTCTTCTTCAGCAATCTTCATGTTGTCCTGGACATCGGCAAAGACGGTCGGCTCGATGAAGTAGCCACGATCACCTACGCGTCCGCCGCCGCATACCAGCTTGGCGCCGTCCTGTTTGCCGGACTCGATGTAGCCCATGACTTTGTCGAATTGCACGTCATCGACTTGAGGCCCCTGCTCGACACCCGGCGAAAATGGGTCGCCCACCTTACGGCGTCTGGCCCGCGCGGCGCTCTTCTCGACAACTTCGTCGTAGACGCTCTCCTCGACAAACAGACGCGAGCCGGCACAGCAGCATTGGCCCTGATTGAAGAACAAGGCGAAGTGCGCGCCTTCGATAGCCTGATCCATATCGGCGTCGGCGAAGACGATGTTGGGACTCTTGCCGCCTAATTCCAGGGTGACGCGTTTTAAATTGGTCTTGGCCGCCGCTTCCATGATGATGTGGCCGACTTCTGTGGAACCGGTAAACGCGACTTTATCAACGTCCATGTGATTCGCGATGGCAGCGCCCGCAGTGGGCCCGTAACCGGGAAGAATGTTCACCACGCCTTCGGGGAACCCGGCTTCGAGGATCAATTCGCCGACGCGCAGAGCCGTCAACGGCGTCTGCTCGGCGGGTTTCATGACGATGGTGTTGCCGGTCGCCAGCGCCGGAGCGAGCTTCCAGGCGAACATCAGGAGCGGAAAATTCCACGGGATGATTTGCCCGACCACGCCAACCGGTTCCAGCTTGGTATAGCAAAAATAATTGCCGCTGATCGGGATGGTCTTGCCTTGTACCTTGTCGGCCCAGCCCGCATAGTAGCGGAAGCAGGCAACGGTCAGGGGAAGATCGGCGGCGCGCGCGACGGCGAACGGTTTGCCGTTGTCGAGCGCCTCTAGCTTGGCCAGTTCTTCGGCATGTTTTTCGATTAGGTCAGCGAGGCTTGTTGATGAGCACGCCGCGCTGGGCAGCCGCCATCTTTCGCCATGGGCCGTTAAACGCGGCACGCGCGGCCTTTACTGCGCGATCAACATCGGGCCCATCTGCCTCGGAAATCTGGCAGATTTCGTCGCCGGTGGACGGGTTAATGGTCGGGAAGGTTTTACCCGATGCGCTATTGACCCATTGATTATTGATCAGTAACTTCGTCGCAGAAACTTTAACGGGACTTTCAACTGCAACTGCGGTAGCCATATGGAATCTCCTTTCCCATTCCGCACTCTTTCGCGCCCCATTTTGAGTTCGTGCAGCCCCATACCGGACTAGCCGAGTGCGTAAAAAGGGTTCGTACGCATCATAGGCCAATTTTTGATTTCTCACAAGCCGTTAAACGGCCCGGCAGTTGCTCCTTATTGTGCCGAGGAGACATAGACCATGATCGATCCCAACGAAGTACGTTCGACACTGAACGATTTGATACAGACTTGCAAGGACGGCCAGCAGGGATTTCTCGACGCGGCGCACCATCTGCAAGATGCTAATGTGAGAGCGATGTTTTTGGAATTCTCGCAGCAGAGATCGCAGTTTGCGGGTGAGCTGCAGCAGGAAGTGACACGGCTCCAGGGTCAGCCGGAAACCAGCGGTAGCACGTCCGGGGCTTTACATCGGGGTTGGCTCGACTTGAAGGCGAAGATCAGCGGACAGAATGATCAGGCAGCCATACGTGAAGCGGAGCGAGGCGAAGACGCGGCGGTCAAAGCTTATCAGAAGGCACTCGAAAAGGAACTGCCTACCGACATTCGGGACACCTTGAATGGCCAGTTTAACGCGATACTTGAGGCTCACCGCCGGGTTCGCGCTTTGGAAGTTCGTACCAGCGGTGGCGCGGCGTAAGAAAGCTAGGCAAAGCAGAGCGAGGCGTAGGCTACTGGGTAACGTTGACTTGAGCGGCTACGCTGCTGTTACCGCCTACCGTTACCACCACGTTCTGTATTCCAAGTGGAATGTTCGTCGGAATAGCGAAATTGACCTGTGTTTCGCCTACCAAGCCGGGGGGCACGCCAATAAATTGTGGCGTCGCGGGCAAGCCTCCAACTGTCATCGAAAATGAATTCCGAGGTGATGGATAGGGAGGAGCTGCTGGGGTGGTGCCTGTGGGGATCGGCGGGTTCACGTCTCCTTCACCCGTCAGAAAAAGGCTTAGGATTTGCCCCCGGCTGGCATTGGAAACAGGCACCAAAGCGTTTGACGCACCCACAAAAATTCCCGGCGCGGTTGCCGACACGTTAAACGGATAAGTGGCTACCTGTCCATTGTTGATGACGGCAAGAAGTGCAGGCCCCACCGGCGTTTCATATGGGATCTGAATGTTGAGTTGGCTCTGCGAGCCGTAATAGAAGGGCGCCGGCAAACCGTTGACAGTTGCGGTGCTTCCACCCATCGAGAATGGCAACGGCAAGCTCGGTGCGTAGATCGGCGTCGGGGAGTTCGTCAGGTTATTGCCGAAAACCGAGAGAATCATGCCAGGAGCGAAATTCTGGGTGAACGATGCTCCATGGCCTATTCCTGCTATGGCAAGTGCTGACGATGCGCCAACAGTAAGCGCTACCGGCACATTAACAAACTGTGGAATGGTGTTGACCGATTGAAAAACAAGCGTCGCACTATACCCCCCGACATTTAAATCGGCAGCCGACGCAATGACATTTATATTAGTAGGTCCCGTCCCGGAGAGGGGGGAAACTACCAGCCAGCGCGTGCTCTGGTTCGCAGGATACACGGAGACGTTCCAGGCTTGACCCACCGGCACATTGACCGTCAGGCTTGTGGCCGAGGCTTGGCCGGAGGCGACGTTAAGTGCAAGAGACGGCTTGGTGACCGAGAGAGCTAGATTTGCTGCGCCCGCACCCTGAAAAGTAACCGCCAACGTGGTCTGGATCTTGTTGCCTCCATCGTCGATCCCGTCTACCTCATAGTTCAATGTTTGAGGAGGTGACGCGGTGAGTTGCACGCAGACACCGGCTCGGGACGCGCCAAACGGGGGCAGCCGCCAGGAACTGAAGTTCGAAGGCGACGCCGTGGCAGCGCTTGTAAACTTGCCGCCAATGAAAAAATCGGTCAGATAGACTTCGTGTCCGTTCAACTCCTGCAGATTGAGTTCCTGATAATAAGGATGCAAGGGGTCGCAGTTGGGATCGCCCTTCGGATTGAGGAGTTCGGTGCCGGGCGAACTCGAAAGTGCCATGGCGGCAGATAATTGCGGTCCGTAGATCGGGACGGTGATCTGCTCGCTCCACTGCACGCCACTCGGGTCCGTGCCGCTGAAGCCGAGTGCCACGCTGCCTGAGAGGGCCGGATTAACTCCCAAGGCGAGGAAGCCTGAGAGGGTTCCGTGAGCAGGTATATTCCGGCTGCCGAAAATTCCGGGGATGCCGGCTGAAAAATCCTGCCCGTTAATAGTGAATCCGTTCGCTGCATTGAGCGTGGTCGCGAAGCCGGCGATTTCATTCAGTTGTACGGTCACAAACCAGGTGTTGCCATTCGGGTCGGGCTGCTGTTGATAAACGGGATCGGGGGTCGCGGACGGGATCACCGCCGAACTCGAAATCGGAATGGATACGGTGACCGGTCCCGAAGTCGTTCCCGACGAACTGCTGAAACTCGTGCTGCCGCTGTAGGTCGCTTTAATGGTGTTGGCGCCCTTACTTAAGAGGATCCCCGGAATGTTTGTTGTCGCGGTGGCCGTCCCGCCTGACCCGGAGAGACTGGCTGTGCCCAGCAAAGTCCCGCCGACCGAAAAACTCACAGAGCCGGTTGGCGTGGCGACTCCCGAATTGGCTTTAACGGTGGCCGTCACGCTGGTGGATGATGTAATCAGGATGTTGACGGGATTCGCGGTCACAGTGGTAGTTGTCGGCGCGGTCGGGCGGGAAGTCCACTCGGTAACCAGGTTGTAGACGTCAGCCGAACCAAGTCCGGTGGCGAGATCGTACCCGACGGTGGTTGCCCAGCCCATGAAGCCTGAGCCTCCTGCGTTGCAGTCGAGTGTGCCGGCGAGGCAAGGCACATCGTTAGTGCCGACGGTGATGTCGTGAAAAATGCCAGGAGTGTTCTGCGCCAGGTTGTAAAGCGTTGGATTGATATTGCCAAGCCCTGCCTTTCCTCCGTTGGCGGCGATGTATTGGTTCAGCAGCGCCAGCACGCCCGCAAACACTGGAGTGGCGACGGAAGTTCCGCCCACCTCATCGATCGAGCCGCCGGAAATCACGAAATATGGGTCATGGTCATTCGCCGCGGCGAAGGAAATATCGGGCACATCGCGTACCCCGTCGGCCGGAACTCCGGGACCGGTCTGCCAGACTGGCTTGGAGAAGAAAATGCTTTGGCCTCCGCCGGTCGATGACAGGACTCCGGCGTACTGCGTGTCGTTCCACGCCATTTCCGGGATATACGACAATGCCGACGTCCCGTCCGCGCCGGAGGTCGTATTCCAATACTTTCCGGCGCCTTCGTTAAACTCGGTACCGCCGACGCCGGTAACTTCCGGGACGCTGGCCGCAAGATTTACTGCCAGGCCATACTTCGCCGGAATCTTGCCCGCGTCGCACGCCGCCGCGCCCTGGTCTCCGGAAGATGCGAGCCACGTAATGCCCTGGGCGTTGGCTTGCTGCGCTGCGGAACGTATCGCATTGGCAGTGCCGGCGGATGAAGCGGAAACGTCGGGTTCGCATTCTCCATAGCTATAACTGATGACCGGCGCGAGATTCTGTTCGATGGCGTAGGCCACTGAGAGCAGAACGTCGGTGGAGTAGACAAAGAGGATGGAAGCTTTGGGTGCGACCGCGCCTGACCATTCGAGATCGAGATCGGCTTCCACTTGATCGCCAGTCAATCCAGGGTCGGCGGACCCGGCAACCAGAATCAGTTGCGGATCATTGGCGGGCAACAGATAATTGCTACGGAAACTTTCGATATCGGCGACCGCAATCCGGGTTTGCCCCATTACGGCGATTTTTTGACCTGTACCGTTGATGTTTTTCGCGTACAGCGGGTTAATGTCGTAGATAACTGCGACGTCGCCCGGACTTAGTTCGTGAGTTCCATCTGTCCCGGTGAATTTGGGCTTTGGGCCGGCCGACGAATGCAGCACGCGAACTCCAGGTTTCATATGGAAGTCATCGAGACCCCGAATGGTCTGGATCAACGGCGCTAGAGCGGCGGGAACGGAGGGGTCGGTGGCATTGGCATAGTGCCACACGCCGTTTACCTGGTAGCGGTGAATCTCGGTCGAAAATGCCGACTCGACCTGCCGGGCCGTCCCGCTGAAGAGGATCCAGTTGCGGCTTTGCGCGATATGGCCGATGGTGAATCCCTGGTCCTTTAACCACGCTGTGATGCGGCCCAGGTCAGAATCGCTCAGTCCGAACCGATCGGCGTATTGGAGCGGCGTCAGCCAATTGTGATATTCGGGCGACGAGGCATCCTGTTGGTCGACTAACAGGCGCTCCAGATCAGCCTGCTGCTCCGAGGTGGGCTTCAGCATGAGTGTGATGCCGGTGACCGGCGCATCGGCAGCGAGCAGGCCATGGTCGTTGAGGGGTTGGGCTTCAACGCGTGTTCCTCCCTGAAGAACGATGCGTTCCCGCGAATCAATCGGCTTCAGCAGGCGATCATGCTGGGCGAAGAGAGATGAAGCAAGAAGGACGGCCGCAGAAATCGTCCGGGAAGAAATGCGAAGGGTCCAAGGCATGGGTATTTTCCGCACCGAAAAGCAATGATCGCGAGTGTAGCACGAGAGTCGGCCGATTGGCTGCGCAAACTCGCCGCGGCGCCACTGCTACAATCGCTGGCGTGTTCCGCAAAGTCCTCATAGCCAATCGAGGAGAGATAGCCGTCCGGATCATCCGCACGCTGCGCGAGATGAATATCCGGACCGTGGCTGTCTACTCGGACGTCGATCGGGCGTCGTTGCACGTTCGCAAGGCGGACGAGGCGGCCCATATCGGTCCCGCATCTTCCAAAGAAAGCTACCTCAACATCGGGCGTATCCTCGACGCCGCCCGGCGCCATGGCGTCGATGCTATTCATCCTGGATACGGATTTTTGAGCGAGAACGCGGAGTTTGCGGAGGCGTGCGAGCATGCCGGGATCGTCTTTGTCGGTCCGCACTCGTCATCGATCCGGAAGGTCGGTTCGAAGACCGGCGGCCGGCAGATTGCGGTAGCGGCAGGAGCGCCGGTCGTCCCCGGGGCGCATGAAGGCTTTCTCGAACCTACGCAGGCACGTGAGTTTGCCCGCGTGGTGAAGTATCCGGTGATGCTGAAGGCCGTGGCGGGGGGCGGCGGAAAGGGGATGCGGCGGGTCGATCGCGAAGCGGACCTCGATCCGTCTTTCCGTGAAGCTTCGAGCGAAGCCGAACGCGCGTTCGGCGACGGCGCGATCTATGTTGAAAAATTGATCGAGCGTCCGCGGCACATCGAGATCCAGGTCTTCGGCGACCAGCATGGCAACGTGATCCATCTCGGCGAACGCGAATGCTCTATCCAGCGTCGGCACCAGAAGATCATCGAGGAATGTCCCTCGCCGCTGGTTGCGCTATATCCGGAGATGCGCGCGGAAATGGGCGATGCGGCTGTGAGGATCGCGCGGACGGCCGGCTATTACAATGCCGGCACCGTCGAATTCCTGGCCGACGAGGAACGCAACTTTTATTTTCTGGAAATGAACACGCGGCTCCAGGTGGAGCACCCGGTGACGGAACTGGTCACGGGTACGGACCTGGTGCGCTGGCAAATTGAGGTCGCGGCGGGGGGGAAACTGCCCCTTATGCAGGAGGCGATTAGCTGGCGGGGAGCGGCCATCGAGTGCCGCGTGTACGCGGAAGATCCGGACAATCAGTTTTTCCCGTCGCCCGGAAGAATTGAGCGCTTGACCGAACCCTCGGGTCCCGGCGTGCGCCTCGATTCCGGAATTTACGCCGGATGGAACGTGCCGCTCGATTACGATCCGATGCTCGCAAAGCTGGCGGTATGGGCAGCCAACCGCTCAGAGGCGGTTGACCGCATGCGGCGCGCAATTGGGGAGTATCGTATTTCCGGGATCCGCTCGAACCTCGCGTTCTTCGATCGAATCCTTGGGGATCAGGAGTTTCGCGATGGGCATTTGGACACCGGTTTCATCGAGAGATTCTTTCGCCGCGTGCCCGCACGCGGCGCTCCATCGCCCCAGGCAGTCTCGCTGGCCGCGACGGTAGCTCAGATTCGTTCCAGGCCGCAGGCCAACGCCGGTACAGTGGCGGCGACATCTTCGCCGTGGTTGCTGTCGGGCCGGGACCAGGTGCAACGATGAAACCCGTCATTCGCGTCAACGGGCACCCGGCGGAGCCGGAATCGAAAGCAGATTTTGTCGAAGTTCAACCCGGCATCTATTCCGTGATCCTCGATGGGTGCAGTTATGAAGTCGAGGTCACGGGTTCGGAAGTCGAGATCGGCGGGGCACGGTTGCAGATTGAGGTGGAGGATCCGCGCAAATGGAATCCCGCGGCATCGTCTCGAAAGAGAACGGGGCTGGAGGCCATCAAAGCGCCGATGCCGGGGAAGGTGGTCCGGATCCTGGTCGCGGAAGGTGATGAGGTTGCGGCGGGACAGGGTCTGGTGGTGCTTGAAGCCATGAAGATGCAGAATGAGATAAAAGCGCCGCGGGCGGGGCGGGTGGCAGCCATCGCGGTGAAGGAGCATGAAGCCGTCAACGCCAGCTCGGTTCTGCTGACTATTGAATGAGCTAGTCTCATAAGTGTCATGCCGCTCGAGAATTGCACAAAATGCAACGGAACTGGCTGGATCATCGTCCAGCAGGAAGAGGTCTCCGGTGCGCAGCGTTGTGACTGCGAGGCGGTTTCCCGGGCTGCCGGCCTGGAAGAGAAAGCGCAACTTCCGCCGCTCTATCGCAACGCATCGCTCGACACCTTCGTCCTTCCTCGGGACAATATGATGCATCATCGCGATCTCGCTACCGTGCTGCTGGAAATCAAAGCGTTCGTACGTGAGTTTCCGAACGAGAGGCGTCCTGGACTGTTGCTGATAGGTGAACCCGGAACAGGCAAGACGCACCTGGTCGTCGCGGCGCTGCGTATGTTGATGGCGCGAGGGTTTGCAGGTCTGTTTTGCGATTACCAGACGCTGCTCGACACCATTCGCGCAGGCTACGACCCGGCGGCGGGAGGATCGAATAAGCAGGCATACCGCCAGGCGCTCGACGCCGAAATTTTGTTATTGGACGACTTGGGCGCGCAGCGCGTCACCGATTGGGCTCTCGATACCGTGACCTCGATCATTACCCACCGGTGCAATTACCGGAAGCCGTTGATCGCCACTTCGAACATGCCGGATCCGGAGGCCGGAGGCGTGACCATCAAGCGCAATCCAGGCATGAACCAACCGGAGTATCGGGAAACATTGTCCGATCGCGTAGGCCCGCGGGCCCGGTCGCGCTTGTTCGAGATGTGCCGGGTGATCAAGATGCCGTTGGTCGAAGATTATAGGCTGCGTTCGGGCCCTCGTTCGTGACTCGTCTGTCCTACCTGTTGACCGCGCTTTTCGTCGTTGGCTCCCTGATGGCTGCCGAATCAGGGTTCGTACAAGCCATCGAATTCCCGTACCGCGCTTTTCCTTCCCAGCTGCAGGAGCGCGAACTGGTGTGGATGAAAAATATCGGCGTCGATAAGATCACCGTGCCGGTGAACCGGGGCTGGACCGAAGCCGAGACAGCTCCGTTGATCAAGACCGTCAGGAGGCTCGGGATGAAGATTTATCTCCGTCCGCAGATGGGTGGCCCCACCACGGCGGAACTGAAGGCGCTGCTGGCGACCCAACTGGTGGAGCACGGCGGACCTGTGGTGATCGGCATCCCCCAACCCGGCGCGCGGGTTTCCCTGAAATCGTCCGACGCGCTGCAGTTGAGCCGCGCATCGATAGCTGCCCGCGGGTCGCTTACCTGGACCGACGTCGAGGACACGCGGGATCGGTCAGGATTTCATCGAGGCGCGGTTTCGTTCACGGGTGATGAGCAACCCTTGACCGGAGTGCTGCGCCGGGACGCGTGGCTGCTGCAATACTGGTCCGCGATGCTCCCCGCCATGCGGGTTCAAAAGATGACCTTCAATCCGGGGACGAAGCGGCTATATCCGTTGTCGGTGACGGAACTCATCGCTCCTAACGGTGCAGGAGCGCTGAGCCTTGTCAATGATTCCGCTGCGGATTGGACTGGCGAAGTCGGTGCCTATTTTTCACCCGCCAAACAACACCTGGAAATTCCCAACGTCACCGTCAAGAAAGGCGATGCGCTTTTTCTGCCGGTCAACATTCCCCTATCGGATAAGACTTTTTGCCGCAATTGCCAGACATTATCGAAGAACGACCGCATCATCTATGCAACGGCCGAACTCACCAATGTTGAATACGAGAATGGCATCCTCGCCATGGAATTCAATGCGCCCACCGGCGGAGAGGTCATTCTGCAACTTACCAGCGAGCCCTCGGGACCCTATCTGGCAGGCGGCAAGCCGACAAAGTTCGATTGGGACCCGACTGCCATGCGGGCCCGGCTGACGATTCCCCAAGGCCAGGGCGCGGCGTCGCGCACACGCGTCGGACTGGCGCTCGAGCCCCCTGAGGAGTCGGCATTCTTTGTCGACTCGCAACCGCTGGTGATCGGGCAGGCGAACACCATTTCGACGTTGTATTCTTCGACCGCGATTGCGCAGCGGTCACGGCTGGTCTTGCCGCCGAATCTGAAAGCGACGAAAATAGACCCCGTATCCGGCGATTCGCCCCTCGGCATTAACTATCGGGTTTACGTAGCTCCGGAGGCGGTGCACGGCGATCATGTGGAACTCGCGCTGGAAGCGGACGGTGTGCCGATGGGGCATCAACGACTGCAGGTTTTGCGGCCGGCGTCCCTGCGCTTTCGCCAGGCCGTCACTCTACATTACGGAGCCGATCGCGAATTGATCGCCGACCCGCCGCTGATTCCCGTCGACAGCCCGGCAGGCCGGAGCATCGACGTCGTGATCCGCAATAATTCCCCGGAGATCCGGTCCTTCACGCTGGAGGCTTCGGGTCAGGGCGTAGAGTTCGCTCCAGCCAAAACGGAGATCTCGATCGGCGGATCGATGGAAAGGGATGTGACGCTGCGCGTGTTTACCAATCAGGCCGCGCCAGGACTCCACAACTGCAAATTTCGTTTGCGGGGAGCGGCAGAGGTGGACGAAGCGGCTGCCGTGGTGGTAATTCCCCGCGATCGGACCGTTGCCTATTCCTACGATCTGGATGCTGACGGTCAGCCCGAGTACATCGTGGAGAATCAGCATCTGCGGGCCGTATTTTCAAGGCCGGACGGCGGTCGATGGATGGAACTCATCTGGAAGGACTCGAATCGCAACGTGCTGCCCGAGAATGGAGTGGAGATCGGAAAGGCGACGATCGAGTTGCGCGGGTCGGAACTGTCGGTGGAGAGGGCTTCCCCGATCGAAGGCCTGCAGCCCGGGAAATTCGGTGAAGCGATATTGTCGATTGAGCACCCGAAGCCAGGCACTACCGTGTTCTCGTTCAGGCGCACGAACCCCACCGCTCCCTGACAGTGTGACGTCACAAACTGTTGTGGATGCCGAAACGAGCGTTCGCCACATCCCGATCCGTACACATGCCAAAATGCATAGATACCGTCACACGGACGGAACCATCCTTCCATGAGCCATTCAGCCACCGAGTCCGACCCTCGCCTTAGCGCGGTGTGGCAGTATCGCCCCGCGCGGGGGTTCCACGACGAAATGGTTACCGAATCCGGCGAGGTCCGGCCGCACTGGCGGGCGTTAGTCGACCTGCTGAACGGTATGGGACCGGAAGGACTCAACCTGCGATGGCAGGAGGGCCGCCGGCTCATTCACGATAACGGCGTCACATACAACGTCTACGGCGACCCCCAAAGTACCGAACGTCCGTGGCCGCTCGACCCCGTTCCGATGGTGATGGATGGAGCGGAGTGGTCCAAGATTGAAGCCGCGATCATCCAGCGCGCCACGCTGCTCAACCAGCTTCTTGCAGATTTCTATGGTCCGCAGCGACTTCTTCGCACCGGTAAGTTTCCTCCGCAACTGGTGCTGGAGCATCCGGGTTTCTTGCGTCCATGTTGCGGTGCGCCATTGCCCGGCGGAATTTTCATCCACAGCTACTCGGCCGACATCGCGCGTTCTCCGGATGGCAACTGGTGGGTGCTGGCCGACCGGACCCAGGCGCCGTCAGGCGCAGGGTATGCGCTTGAGAACCGCTTGGTTTCGGGTCGTGTTCTGCCCGATCTGTTTCGTGCGCAAAATGTCCGGCGGCTGGCGCCGTTTTTCCAGGCTTATCGCGACATGCTGCGGGGCCTGGCCCCCAAGCGGGAGAACCCTCGCATTGTAGTTTTGACACCCGGTCCTTACAACGAGACTTATTTCGAGCACGCGTTTCTCGCGCGCTATCTGGGCTACACGCTGGTAGAAGGCGGCGACCTGACGGTCCGCAACAACCACGTTTACATGAAGACGCTTGGGGGCCTCTTGCCTGTGGATGTCATTGTGCGTCGTCAGGACGATACCTATTGCGATCCCCTGGAACTGCGCGGCGACTCCATGCTGGGCGTGGCTGGCCTGGTGGAAGCCGTGCAGTCGGGCAACGTGGCAGTGGCCAATGCGCTGGGATCTGGGTTGATGGATTCTGCGGCAACGGCGGCCTTCCTCCCCGCATTATCGAAACACCTGCTGGGCGAAGAGCTAAAGATGCCCAACATCGCGACCTGGTGGTGCGGGGACAATGCCACGAGGGAATGGGTGGCGGACCATCTCACCAATGTGGTGATTAAACCGGCATCTCCCAGTCTCGATTTCGAGCCCATCTTCGGACCTAAGCTCAGCCTGCGGGAACGCGAAGCCCTGCTCGCCCGGATCAAGGCCGACCCGGGCTCTTATGTAGCGCAGGAGCAGGTCTCCCTCTCCACGGTTCCCGTTGCGCGAGACGGGCTGCTGCACAATCGCCACCTGGTATTACGCGTCTTTGCGGTAGCGTCGGGTGAAAGCTATGTAGTGATGCCGGGAGGTTTATCGCGTATCACGGCATCGCTCGACAGCCTGGTCGTGTCGATGCAGTACGGCGGTGGGAGCAAGGATACCTGGGTCCAGGCAGACTCGGCGGTGCCTCCCTTCAGCCTGTTGCGCAAGGCCGCGGGTCCGTTGCCGGTCAGCCGCGCGACGTTTGACCTGCCCAGCCGCATGGCGGACGACCTTTATTGGCTCGGTCGCTATCTTGAGCGTTTTGAATCCAGTGTGCGAACCGTCCGGGCGGTGCTGCCGCGCTTATATCAGGATGCCGATCCGGCGAGCGGCGCAGCCCTTTCCGTATGCCGCAGGGTGTTGCGGGGCGCCGGCTACCTGCGCGGAAAATCGGATAAGGATAAAGTCGAAAAGGATCATGAGGATCTCCTTCGCCCGGCCGACAAGCCGCACCTCACCGAGAGTGAAGCACTCTCCCTGATTGCCGACCGCGAGGAACGCCGCAGTCTTCGGTCAGGGATCAAGCAGATCCGGCACGTTGCGTGGCTGCTTCGCGACCGTATATCTGCTGACGCGTGGCGAGTCTTAAAGCATCTGGATCAACAGTTTACCGGAACGCCGCCGCCGGAGCCTCTTCGCGTCAGCTGGGCGCAGGACCTGCTCGATCGGACGGTAATTTCCCTTTCCGCCTTTAGCGGGCTGGCCACCGAAAACATGACCCGCGGGCACGGCTGGAGGTTCCTCGATATGGGCCGTCGCATGGAGCGCGGCCTCCAAACCGTGCGTCTCGTGCACGACGGGTTGGGCTTCGACGCTCTGCCGGCTGATCCCGAGCTGGCAACCGTTCTGGAGATCGCCGACAGCACGCTGACTTACCGGTCGCGCTATCTGAACTCCATCCAGGCGGACCTCGTGGTAGATCTGCTGCTGCTCGACGAAGGAAATCCCCGATCGGCCGCGTTCCAGATCTCCAAGCTCCGCAAGCATGTCGATCGTTTGCCGGAAAGTCACCCCCCCAGCGGCCATCCCAAAGAGGCGCGGCTGGCTTTAAGCATGTTGACGCAGATCCAAATGGCGGAAGCCTCGGAGTTGATCCGCGTCGATGCAGACGGACGGCTCACCGACCTCGACGATTTTACGGCACGACTCACAACGGACTTGACCATGCTGTCGGAAATTCTCTCCAGAGTCTATTTCACGCATGCGGCCAACGCTCGGCAATTGACCGGACATTAAGAACCCGACATGATCGTTACGGCGACACACACGACGACTTACCTCTACGGCAGCCCTGTCTCGATATGCCACACTCAAGTTCATCTCACGCCGCGCACCAGTCCGCAGCAGAGGGTGGTATCGCATGAACTCGACATACGTCCCGAACCCGCATTCCTGTTGACCCGGCAGGACTATTTCGGTAACGAATTTACCTATTTCTGTATCCATGAACCCCACCAGACTCTGACGGTTACTTCTCTCAGCCAAGTCGCTCTGCATCCCGAAGAGCCGCCTCACGAGGGGTTTACTCCTCCGTGGGAGAAAGCGCGGAATGAGATCCGCAGTGCCGGTGATGAAAAGACTTTCCGGGCTTTGGAGTTCACTTTTCGCTCGCCGCACGTGAAACTGGGACCTGAATTTGCCGCCTATGCGGAGCAGTCATTCGCGACCGGACGCCCCCTCGCGGAAGCGTCTTTCGATCTATGTCACCGGATTTTCAAGGATTTCCGCTACGATCCCCGGGCCACTACCATTTCGACGCCTGTGAATGAAGTGCTGAAGTCGCGGCGGGGTGTCTGTCAAGACTTTGCGCATCTGATGATCGCCTGTCTTCGGTCGTTGGGACTGCCTGCCAGGTATGTCAGCGGTTATCTGCGCAGCGGTAAGAACAGTGTTGGCGCGGAGGCCTCCCACGCCTGGTGCTCGGTCTACTGTCCGGGTTTCGGCTGGCTGGATTATGATCCAACCAACGACCTGATGCCGCAACAGAACCATCTGACCATCGCTTATGGGCGAGATTATTCCGACGTCGCGCCGGTGAGCGGCGTCGCCATCGGGGGCGGTGAGCAGATGATTACGGTGAGCGTCGAAGTTCTGCCCCCCGCATAAGGGCTGTTTCTCATAGTCGATCGCCGGTGCGAAGTACTATAATGGGGCGCTTGTCTGTTACCTCGTGTAGCTAGGCGGGCAAACCCACAGGAGGAAGAATCAATGGCTGACCTAGAAGAACTGAAACAGAAATATGGCTCTGTGCTCGAACTGATTAAGAAACAGAACGTTCGTTTGGACCACCTTCATGTCCAGGACGGTAAACTTTTCATGGAGGGGGCCGCGCCTTCCGCCGAGATAAAAAACAAGATCTGGGACCAGATCAAGGTGGTCGACGCCAGTTATGCCGATTTGACCTGCGATCTTTCGGTCGATCCCAGTTTGCCGCAACCCGCCCCCGACGCGCCCCCGGCTCCCGAGGAAACGGTCTATACAGTGGTCGCCGGTGATTCTCTTTGGAAGATTTCCGCGAAATTCCTGGGCAACGGAGCCCTATATAAGAAGATCATCGAAGCCAACCCGGACAAACTGGTCGATGAGCACACGGTCATCCATCCTGGTGACGAGCTCAAGATTCCCGCCGCCTAGATTCGTACCACAGCAGGGGCGGAATCCCACCGTCCCTGGTTCGTTCCCTCCTTGTCCGGCAAAACCCAGCCGGAAAACATCGTCCGAAAAAATCCTCCACCGCTGACGGCGCCGGAAAAGTCCTAAAGCTCCTCGCGGATCCTGCCGATAGACAGGTTGAGGGACATGGATTTGCGGTTGGCGCTCGTGGCCTACCCATCTGCTGGTCCACGGTCCTCTTCGCCGCAGCTCGAATGAGTCACTATGGAACCAGATTTTCACGCAGAAATACTAAAAGATCTCGTAGCTGAAAGCCAGGAGGGCCTCGATGCCTTTGATAGAGAGTTGCTGGCGATGGAGCGGGGAGAGTCTTCCAAGGAAAGTCTCAACACTCTTTTCCGAATCGCCCACACGCTGAAGGGCACGAGCGGCTGTCTCGGACTTTCACAGATCGAAACGCTGGCCCACTATGGTGAGAGCGTTCTCAGCCTGATGCGAGAGGGCAGAATCGCCGCCGGCCGTGAGACAGTCGGTGTGCTTCTCCGTTATGCCGATACCCTGCGCGCACTCTTACGCTCGCTGGCGGAACACGGAGTGGAACAGCCCGACGATCATACGCGATTGATCCAGGATCTTAAGATTCTCTCGGAAGCGAGCGCTGCGTTCCCGACGGAACCGATCTCAGCCATTCGAGCCGAGAAGCCCGATCGAACCGCGCCAATACCCACACCAATTGAAGCGATCTTGGCTCCAATCACCCCGCCTGCAAGCCCGCTGCCGGCCGGAGAGATTCCGCCCGCCGCGTTACCGGCGGCCGAGTCCGCCATCCGGGTGGACGTTCAACACCTCGACCGGTTAATGGATCTGGTCGGCGAACTGGTTCTGACGCGTAATCAGATTATGCAATTCTGTGGGTTGCAAACGGACACGGGACTATTGAGCGCGACCCAGCGCTTAAATATGATCACAACGAAGCTGCAGGAGGGCGTGATGAAGACTCGCATGCAGCCCATCAGCAACATCTGGTCGAGATTTCCCCGTATCGTCCGCGATCTTTCCCAGGACCTCGGCAAGAAAGTCGAACTGGTGATGGAAGGTAAAGAGACGGAACTCGATCGAACCATCATTGAAGCCATCAAAGATCCTCTGACGCACTTGCTGCGAAACGCTCTCGATCACGGGCTGGAGGGGCCCGAGACCCGGGTCGCAGCGGGCAAGTCCGAGCAAGGGCGGCTCAGCTTGCGAGCTTTCCACCAGGGCGGTCAGGTAAATATCGAAATGTCGGATGACGGTGCGGGAATCCACCGGGAAAAAGTCCTCAACCGTGCTCTCACGCAAGGCCTTGTCACGGCACAACAGTCGTCGCGTATGACGGACCGTGAGGTCTATGCGCTGCTGTTTGCGCCGGGTTTCTCTACCGCGGAGAAGGTGACGAATATATCCGGCCGCGGCGTCGGTATGGACGTGGTTAAGAGCAATGTCGAGAGGATCGGCGGGTCGGTCGATCTGCAGAGCGAGCCGGGCCGGTCCACAACCATTCGCATCAAGATTCCCCTCACCCTGGCAATCATTCCCGCCCTGATCGTCGAGTGTACTGGGAACCGTTTCGCGATTCCCCAATCGAGTCTGCTCGAACTCGTTCGCATCGATGGGGAGAACGATTCTCATCGGATCGAATACATCGACTCGACTCCCGTATACCGGCTGCGGGGTGATCTTCTTCCGCTCATCTATCTCGGTCAGGAGCTAGGCATCGCCGGCTTCGATCGGAATGCCCGTCAGACCGTGTTCATTCTCGTCTTACAGAGTGAAGGCTGCCAATTCGGTCTGGTAGTTGACCGCATTCGCGACACGGAGGAGATTGTTGTGAAGCCAGTCGGGCGGCAACTGAAGGAGCTCAGTGTATATGCCGGAGCCACCATCATGGGCGATGGATTGGTAGCGCTCATACTCGATATTCCAGGCCTGGCGCGTCGCGCCCAGGTGGTCAGCGATGGGGTCGCCAGTGCGCAGGAAGCGCGGTCGCGTGACGCCCGCGGGAACAAGACCTCCGGTGCGGGGACCAAAACTCGAATGCAAAGCCTGTTGCTTTTCTCAAGCGCGGGAGGCGGCCAGGGCGCAATTCCGTTGTCGCGAGTGGCGCGCCTGGAGCAAATTTCCGAATCTCATGTGGAACGAGCGGGAGAACACGAAGTGATTCAGTACCGCGGTGAGATCATGCCGTTAATCAGGCTAACCGCCAAGCCTCACGAGCCAGTCGAAAAGCTACAGGTTGTAGTGTGCAATTTCGGCACGGCTCGGGTAGGCCTTGTCGTGGATAGGATTCTGGATGCCATCGAGGACAGCGCGGTCGTGCAGCCGGGCACCAACCGGCCCGGAGTCCTTGGCTGCGCGGTTGTACAGAAGCGCGTCACCGATTTTCTTGATATCGATGGCATTGTGCGGAACTCCGATTCAGCCCAATTCGCCTGTTTTACAGGAGAGAACCATGTCTAAGGCCAGGCAATATTGCACCTTCTATCTCGACGAAATGCTTTTGGGCGTAGAAGTCCTCGAAGTTCAGGAAGTGATTCGCCGCCACGAGATCACCGAGGTGCCGCTCGCTCCGCCGGCGCTGAGCGGCCTGATGAATCTGCGGGGGAGCATTATCTCGTGCATTGACCTACGACGACGCTTTGGTCTACCCTGCGCTCCTGAGGATGCGGCATCAACCAATATCGTAGTGCAGGGCGGCGCCGCCGGCCTGGCCAGCCTGCAGGTGGATCGAATCTGCGATGTGATCGAAGTTGCCGACGATTGCTTCGAACCTCCACCCGAAACTCTTCGAACCGAGACCCGCAACCTGATTGACAGCGTATGCAAACTGGAGAACGCGCTCTTATTGACGTTGAACCTCGATCGAGTCCTTGACATCGAAAAAGGGGCCAATCGCTAGACGGCTCGAACGCGAGTGCAAAATTATGCGAATCCTTATTGTTGACGACTCCCGAACGATGCGGAACTACCTTTCAGCGATTGTGCGGGAATTCCATATCGACTGTGAGCAAGCGGGCGACGGCCAGGAGGCTCTCGAATGTCTCGACGGACGCGACTTCGACCTGGCTTTAATTGATTGGGATATGCCCCGCATGAACGGCATCTCCTTAGTGAAAGCGGTTCGCGCTGAACCTCGTTTCGACGCGATGAAGCTTATGATGTTGACGTCGCATTCGTCCATGGACGCAGTTTGCGAGGCATTGAACACAGGCGCAGACGATTTCTTGATGAAGCCGGTAACGCCGGCCATGCTAACCGAGAAGCTCCAGGTTCTTGGTTTTCTCCAATGAGTTGCCTATGAATCCCATTCGCATACTGATCGTGGATGATGCCGTAATCATGCGTCGCATCATTTGCCAGGCGCTGGAGGGTGATCCCGAACTGGAGATAGCAGGTTGGGCCTCCAACGGCCGCCTGGCTTTGGAACGCATCCCTCAAATCAATCCTGATTGTGTAACGCTGGACGTCGAGATGCCGGAAATGGACGGTGTCGCGGCTCTCCGGGAGATTCGCAAGCTTTACCCCCGGCTACCGGTGATCATGTTCAGTTCGGAAACCCGGCACGGGGCCGCTCGCACCATCGAAGCCCTATCCCTCGGGGCGACGGATTACGTCGCGAAGCCCGCCAATATGGGGGGACTCATTGAGTCGATTAACCGGCTCCGTGAGGAGCTTGTCCCACGCATTAAGGCGCATTGCCGAAAATCGCAGCCCAGTCCGGTGATCCTTCCGGCTCCCGTTGGCGTTGGCAGGGTGCCTGCCCAGCGCTCCGCTCCCCGGCACTGCGACATTGTTTGCGTCGCCTCATCGACCGGCGGCCCGAATGCTCTTTCCTCTATCTTTCAGCATTTGAGCGCGGCCCTCCCAGTCCCCATAGTTATGGTCCAGCACATGCCGCCCATGTTCACGGCTCTTTTGGCCGAACGTCTCAATCATCTGGGCCCTTCCCGCGTCATGGAGGCGCGGGCCGGCCAAATCATTGAAGCTGGACATGCTTATCTAGCCGCGGGAGGCCATCACATGCAGTTAATTCGCACTCCTGAGGGAACTGCCTTGCGGCTGACAGACGGGCCGCCGGAAAACTCGTGTCGTCCGGCCGCGGATGTTCTGTTTCGCAGCGTGGCCCCAATATATGGTCCCGCGGTGTTGGGGCTAGTGCTAACCGGCATGGGTCAAGACGGTATGCGCGGCTCGCGCGAAATCGTTGCAAGGGGTGGTGTGGTCTTTGCCCAGGATGAACTCTCGAGCGTAGTGTGGGGCATGCCCGGAAGCGTCGTTCAGCACGGGCTCGCAGAACGCTCCCTTGGCCTCAGCGAAATTCCCGGCGCGTTGCAGGACTGGGTGCGACGGTACACTCCCAGCACTGCGGCAGATCGATTGGCATCATGATCCCAGCTATCGAATTGGATTACATCCGAACTCTCGCACGGGAAAAGGCTGCCATCGTAATCGAGGCAACCAAGGATTACCTGATAGAGAGCCGCCTGGAACCCGTCGCAAAGCGTGAAGGATTCGAATCGGCGCACGAATTTATCCGATCCATGCGTGAGAATCAAGGTCCGATGCGGTTTCACGACGCCACCATAGATGCGCTCACCACGAACGAGACTCTTTTTTTTCGCGACCATCATCCCTTCGAGGCATTAAAGCATCCCGTACTGCCCGAGTTGATCGCCGCGCGCGCAAAATTTCGCAAGATGCGTATCTGGTCAGCCGCCTGCTCCACGGGCCAGGAGCCTTACAGTCTAGCCATGTTGGTGGCCGATAAATTCCCGGAACTCGCAAGTTGGGATTTTAGGATTGTGGCCACTGATCTTTCGGACACCGTTCTCGAAAAGGCCCGCACCGGCTCTTTCAGCAAGCTTGAAATCAATCGCGGTCTACCAGCGCCCATGCTCGTCAAATATTTTCAGCAGACCGGTCAGAACTGGGTGGTTCGCGACGAGATTCGACGAAGAGTGGAGTTCCGCAAAATGAATTTGGCTGACGCCTGGCCTATCCTGCCGAAATTCGATCTCGTGTTCCTCCGCAACGTCATGATCTACTTCGACTTGAAAACGAAACGTGAGATCCTGTCGAAAGTTCGCCGCGTGCTCGCTTCCGATGGCTACCTGGCGTTGGGAAGTTCCGAAACGCCCCTGACAATAACAACAGAGCTCAAGTCCGTGCCGGTGGGTCGCACGGTATTTTAC
>CAVZRE010000080.1:0-6771 GCA_963777595.1 Terriglobia bacterium | reverse complement strand
GTCCTCGCGTGTGCTGATCAATGGTGAGGGTCTGGAGAGACTATAGACTTGTCATAACCCCGCCGCCTTCCTGAAATCGGCAAATTGGCGGCACTTTCGGCGGAGTGTCATTTCAGTCCCAGCATATCGGCGATCGCATATCGTCCCGGCTTCTGATTCCGCGAGCCATCGAGCAGCCAGAGCGCAGAGTGGACGAAGGTGTCGCGGTTAGTCGCTACGTGTGTCAGCTCCAGGCGCTCGCCTTAGGCCTAGCGGGCGGACTCCTATTCAGTTTGCGGAGGAACCAAGTTCCGCAGGCTAAGCCGGTTGCTGCCGCCCAGAGAGCCGCGGTCAAAGAACTAAGCATCCAGGGCAGGATAGAGGCTGTGCACACCATCGCTGTCGGAGTGACGATTGCCGGCGAGATCGATTCTTTCTCGGCGGATGTGGGACAAGACGTTTTCGAAGGCCAGGTGCTGGCTCGTATATCGAACGAGGGTCTGCAAACCGGCTACGAGAATGCGCAGCGAATTTTGCAGAATGCGGAGATCAAGTTGAGCACCCTGGAGGCTGGTATCAGCGCCGCGCGTCTGGAGGCGGTTCGGACCCAAGCGGAGGCGGTTCGTTCGGCGGAGGATCTGGATCACGCTTCGAAGGAATTCGACCGCCAGAAAGTGCTGAACGAGGCGGGGGCGACGCCGCGCAAGACTTTCGAAAAATCGCAAAGAGATTATGAATCGGCGAAGGCTGACTCGGAAGGAAACACGGAACTCGCGCGTCACGCCGACGAGCGTGTGGCAGCGCTGACGAAGGAGTATGATCTCGCCAAAAAGACCCTGGAAGACAAACGCAAGGAACTCGAAGAGGTACAGGCAGCCGTAGCGGCGACTGAAGTTCGCGCACCTGTGAACGGGATCGTGGTGGCGCGGCAGGGGGAGATCGGCGAGACCATTACGCAGGAAGAAGCGGCGGCTTTGTTTCGCATTGCGACGGATACCGCGGCCCTGCAGGCAGACTTTACTCCCGACCCGGCGATGAAGGCCGGCGATATGGTCGCGATCAGCTTCAACGATATCCCGGGAGAGCCGGTCACGGCGCCGTATTCGCGAAATCAAGAATGGCCAGGCGATGGCGGAATTTACCAGCGCGAATGCCGCGATCCGGCCGGGTATGCCGTGCTCGGTGCATAACCACGATAAAATAAAGTTTCTCATGCAATTCCTCAAGAACAGCCTCATCGAGCTAATCACTCAGACCTCGACCAATCTCCCGCCGGATGTGCGCGCTGCCATGGCCGCATCCGGGGCGAATGAAACACCGGGAACGCAGGCGTCGCAGGCGCTCGGCATCATTCTGGCCAACATCGATATGGCGAAGGACGACGAAGGCCCAATCTGCCAGGATACCGGCATGCCGACGTTTTTCGTGCATACGCCGGTCGGAGTGAACCAGATCGAGATCCGCAAGACCATTCGCGAGGCCGTTGCGGAGGCTACCCGCCGCGGTAAGCTGCGTCCGAATTCGGTGGACTCTCTGACCGGAAAAAACAGCGGCGACAATCTCGGCACAGAGACTCCCGTGATCCATTTCGATCAATGGGAGGAGGACGAGATCGAAGTGAAGCTGATGCTCAAAGGCGGCGGGTGCGAGAACAAAAATATCCAATATTCGGTGCCTTGCACGCTGGAGCATCTGGGTCGGGCCGATCGCAATCTGGAGGGGGTGCGCAAGTGCCTGTTGCATGCGGTGTGGCAAGCGCAGGGACAAGGGTGCGCGCCGGGGGCTTTGGGGGTCTGCATCGGGAGCGACCGGGCGCACGGCTACGATTTGGCGAAACAGCAATTGTTCCGCACGCTGGACGATGTGAATCCGAGTGAGGAACTGGCGAAGCTGGAAGCAGAGGTGATGGACGCAGGCCAACACGCTGGGGGTTGGAGCGATGGGGTTCGGCGGGAAGGTATCGCTGATCGGCTGCAAGATCACGGCGGCGAACCGGCTGCCGGCGAGCTTCTTTGTGTCGGTGGCTTATGAATGCTGGGCGTTCCGCCGGCTGGGCGTGCGGCTGGATGCGAAGAGCGGCGCGATCACCGGATGGCTTTATCGCGATCCGGCGCGGCAGGTGGAGCGGATGGCGCAGTCGGAGGGCTTCCCGTTGACGGGACGCGAGATTGTGTTGACGCCTCCGCTGACTGAGGAGACAGTACGCGCGCTGAAGGTAGGGGACGTGGTACTGGTGAGCGGCGAGATGTACACGGGCCGTGACGCGGTGCATGCGTACCTGATGAAGAATCCGCCGCCGGTCGATCTGCATGGCGCGGTGCTTTACCATTGCGGTCCGGTGATGCTGAAGGAGGGCGAGGAGTGGAAGGTGAAGGCCGCGGGTCCGACGACCAGCATTCGCGAAGAGCCTTACCAGGCCGATGTGATTCGCAAATATGGCGTGCGGGCGGTGATCGGCAAAGGCGGCATGGGAGCGAAGACGCTGGGGGCCATGAAGGAATGCGGCGCTGTATATCTGAATGGAATCGGCGGCGCGGCGCAGTATTATGCCAGGAGCATCGAGAAGGTGCTCGACGTGAATCTGTTCGACTTCGGCATTCCAGAAGCGATGTGGCATCTCCGCGTGAAGAACTTCGCTGCCATCGTGACCATGGACGCGCATGGCAATAGTCTGCACGCGGATGTCGAGAAGAACACCGGCGACCGGCTGGAAGAACTGGCTACGGTATAAGGGATATGCGCAGGGAAAACGGCAGGCACCGTCGTAGGTGGCGCCAAGCCCTTAGGGCACACTAAAAATCCTAAGGGTTACCGGCCGAAGGCGAGGAGAACGTTGCCTGGCATGCCTCCGAGCGCTCCGTAGCCGGAGTTGAGGAACAACATGCCGCCGGCCAGCGTTGGACCGGTGGCGTTCAGAGAACCTCCCCTGGCTTTGACTCCGTTCACGGTGGGGAATTCGCGCAGAGTGTCGAAATCCCAGATTACTTTTCCGGTGGCGGAAGCATAGGCGCGAAGGTGTCCATCCATGGAGCCTGCAAAAACGACGCCGGGAATCATCGTCGGGGGGGCCATCTGTGCGGCGCTACAGCCGGGTTTGCCGGTACAGAGTGTTTTCGGCGGATTCCGCCTGCCACACCTTTGCGCCGTCCTTTTTATTTAGCGCAAAGAGTCCACCCATGGGCTTCCCTTGTCCGTTGATGTCAGATAACGGTGCGTAAACGTTAGCGTCATCTACGGTCATGCCCCACTCGATGCCGCCGAGTGCTCCGCCGCGGCCGATGCGCGTCTGCCAGACCAGCGCCCCTTGTTTATCTGGATCCAGAGCGTGGACCAGGCCGGACTTTTGTCCAGCAAACAACAAGCCTCCACTCAGAATGGGTGAAGCTCCAAAGTCGAAATCGCCGCCCGGGTCCGAAGGACAGCTATCGTTCGTCGGCTTCTGGCAGGCGAAATTCCAGCGGTCGCCCTCGGTCATCTGCCGGGACCATTTCATGCTTCCGGTGGCGAGATCGTAAGCGATGACGGCATCGTTGTACTTGGTCGGAGGGTCGGAATACGCGTTGCCGGTGGCGACGTAGAGCACTTTGCGCTGAACGTCGATGGTCGGCGAAGACCAGATGGCGGCGCCGGCCGGTCCCATCAACTGCGCCCCTGCGGAAGTCACTCGCGTCTTGGTGGGCGGATCGGGGATTGCGTAGGACTTCCAGATCTGTTTCCCGGTGGCAGATTCGAGCGCCACTACGCTGCCGCGAAAGGTGCAGCAGGAATACTGTGGATTGCCCGCGGGTGGTTCCTCGATCGAAGAAATCGGAACGTACAGGCGTCCGGCGTAGAGGCTCGGCGCACCTGTAACGCGTGCGGCGGGATGGGGATCCACGTGGGTTTGCCACACCAGCTTGCCGTCGACGGTCGAGACTGCGTAGACATTGGCTTTGGCATCGCCGAAGTAGGCCAGGCGCGTCTTGCCGGCTGAAGCGGAGTCAATGGAGACGGCGCTGCGAACCATCGCGGAAGCTTTGAAGGTCCAATAAATGCAGCCGGACCCGGCATCGAGCGCATAGACGGTGCCGTTCTGGCTGCCGAAGTACAAGCGTCCATCGTCGATGGTTGGCTGGGCGATTGCGACGGTGGAGTTCGGGAAACCAAAGGCCCATTTGAGTTTCAGTTCGGGGACGTCTTCAGCGCGGAGTCCCGCAGCTGGTTGGAAGCGTGTGTTGGCGAGATCGACACCCCAGCCATTCCAGCCTCCGGCATGCTTTGACGGGGTTGCGCCGGCCGCGCAAAGCCCCCCGGCCGGAAGACTTACTTCGGTGATTGTGGAAAGGTGAGCGGCGAGGGCGAGCCGCTGGTCATGCGATAAACCTTCTCCCTGCGCTTTCATGATCCCGGTTTCGAGCGCGGCCACGATCTGCTGACGGGGAATGAGGGCAAGAACATCGGGCAGCGGAGCGCGAGCTTCAGTGCCCTCGCGGTGGCACGAGGCACAATGTCTGGCGAAGAGGGCGGCGGGGTCCTGAGCCGTCGCGGCGGAGGAGGCGAGGAGGAAGGCGGTGAGGCGGAAATTTTTCATTCGAGTCCAAAGGCATAGATCACGCCATCGTACGTGGTGCAGAAGACACGGCCATCGGCGATCGCCAGGCCGCTGAAGTGGGTGAATTGCTTCATTGTGTCACCGCTGGTGAAGAGTTCCTTGCCGTTTTGCGCATCGAAGGCGTAGAGGACGGCGTTGCCGGTCTTCAACCTGACGCGGTCCGCCACGGTGTAGAGCTTGCCGTTTTCATCAGCCTGCTCTACCTGGTCGCCGGTCGATAAGGCGAAGACTACGCCATTGGCGACGACCGGCGGGTCGGGATACGAAAGATCGCGCGAGCGCCAACCCGGTACCAAAACGGGACTGCCGTCTTTCATCTCTACTTTGAACGCCATGATGCTACCGTGCGGAGTTTCGTCATTCGTGATGGGGAACTTCGGACTGTCCTTGCCCTGCGGTCCCCAGGCCGGCGCAAGGAGCCAGCGCACCTCTTTACTGTCCTGCCATGATGCGAAGGAGCCCCAGAAACCGGCGCCGGCGAACTTGACCGAGTCGTTGGTGTAGAGCGGGCTGCGGAAGGCGGGCGTGCGATGATCCGCGCCGCCAAGGCTACTCGCGTCCAGAAGATAGATGGCGCCCTCTTTACCGGCGCCGGCGACGAGCTGCTTGTCCTGAAACGGAAAGACGACAGGGGTCATGTTGCCCATATCGAGGTCCTTGCGCGTCAGGTAGGCGCGGTTCTCGGGAGTGTAGTAATCCGCCAACTCGAGAGTCTTGGGATGGAGTTTCAGGATGCTGTCGGCATATTTGCCGGTCGCGGGATCGAAGACTCCGTCGCCAGTCTCGGCGTAGACGAAGCCGTCGGGCCCGATGGAGACACCGGCGCGGCCCCAGATGCCGGCTCCGGCCACGGGTCCGGAGAGGAATTTGGTCACGGGATGTTTGGGATCCTGGAGATCCACGGCCCAAACTCCCGACTTCACCTTGCCGCAACCTTGCGATGTGGGTACGTAGAGCACGCCGCGCGAAATATTCAAGCTCCAGGATTTGGCGTACGGCGGCATCACCTGGACCGGAGGTTCCTTGTCTTCGCCGTTGGCCCAATTGATGAAGTACAGGCGCCCGTCGCTGGCCATCGCGTAAAGCGTCTTAGTTGGCCGGTCAACGATCGGCGTGGCGTTCTGAGACGAAGGGCAGAGCCACTCGCTGCCGACTTTGGGTTTGGGTTCGGTAGGCCGCGGGAGTTGACGCTGCCAGAACAGCTTTCCGCTGTCGATATCGATGGCAAAAAGCTTGTCGCTGGTGCCGGCGACGATGGCTAAGTCCAGGAAGTTAGAGTTGTGGATGACTTTCGAAACCGTAATGGGAGCAGTAAGGGAGCCGAGGCCAGAGGGCTCGTTATCGAGTTTCACATGCCAGAGCAGTCGCAGCTTTTTGACATTGTCCCTGGTGATTTCGCTTTCGTCTTTGGCCCAACCGGTGCGTTGCGGGTCTCCGTCGAAGGTCATCCAGTCACTGGCATGGGCAAGGGGCAGGGCGCCCAGGGAGAGGATGCCGAGCAACCGAACGGCGAGAAAGACCGCGGCGGATGGTTTTTGTAGCGTAAACATAAGTGCTTCTTGATTTGGCCAGAGTTCAAAGGCCTTACGCGCATATCTTATCGTGCTTTGGGGTAGCGCGCTTTTGGGGCGCCTCACTCCCAAAGTTTAATGACGCTGCAGGGTACAGAAATGCGCCATTTCAGCCGATAAGATAAGCGGAAGGAGCAGCGTGCCGAAAGCCAATACCCCGCATGGCGAAAGTGAAGCGGGTCTTCTGTCGCGCGATCTGGTTGTCCTCGGGTCGAAGCTCACTTCAGCCAGAGATTCCGCCGAGCGCTCCTCGGTCGAGCGAGACGGAAGCGAGGCTAGAGGTCAATTTTGGGAGGTTTTTGCGCACGCACCATTCGGTGTCTGCGTATCGGGGTTAAACGGGCGATTTCTTCAGGTGAATGAGGCGTTCTGCCGGATGCTTGGCTATTCCGAACAGGAATTGATCGGCAAGGCGTTTGCGGAACTGACCCACCCCGACGATCTGAAAACCTCTTTTCAGATGCAGGAAAGAATCTATCAGGATCCAAACCAGTGTGTAGAAGTAGAAAAACGCTACATCCATCGTACGGGAAGGCTGGTGTGGGTGCGGATCAGGGTATCGATGGTTCGGGATTCCGATGGCCGGCCGTCCTACCATGTAGTCCACGTAGAGGATATCACCGAGCGAAA
>CAVZRE010000079.1:0-41593 GCA_963777595.1 Terriglobia bacterium | reverse complement strand
GAGCCGATCGCGATGAGCGCCGGCGTTCTCAGCCTCAGGCTTGAGATTCCCGTGTTGGTTGCCGGAGTTCTCATCTGAAGTTTTTCACGGCAGGCAAATGCGGCCCGTATTTTGACCGGTAAAACGGCCCTAAAATCGAGGAACCCGGGCTTGTCGACAGGTTTACCGATCACTTCGACAGCACCAGCCCGTAAAGCTTCCATAGCGGTCTGGCAGCCGGCACCAGTCATGGCGCTGACGACCACGGCCGGTACACGATTCTGGCCCTTTCCTCGCCGCAAAAAGGTGAGCCCGTCCATACCCGGCATTCCTATGTCGAGAGTCAGGACATCGGGCTGTAGCGCCGCTACTTGTTGGCAGGCCGAATAACCGTCCCCGGCGCAGCCGGCAACCTCGATGTCTCCGGCTTCTTCGAGCGCATCGGTGATGAGCTTACGCGCCACCGCGGAGTCATCCACCACCAAAACCCGGATCTTGCGCGCCAGCGTCTTTCGGGTGCCGAGTTCCTTCAGAGAAGCGATAGGACTCATGAGACCCTCTGGTAGACGGCCGGCTGCACATAGGCGAGTCCGTGGCGAATACCCATCAGACTTTCGGTATGCCCGGTCAACAGAAATCCGCCGCGATTCAACCGTTCCGTCATGCGATTCACAATACCCTCCTGAGTGCCATGTCCGAAGTACAGCATCACGTTGCGGCAAAAAATCACGTCGAAGGTGCCGAACTCCGCCGCGCAGTCCAGCAGGTTAAATCGTTGAAAGTGGATCGTTTCGCGGACTGGCCGCTTCACCTTCATCCAACCTGCCCACCTGCCAGCGCCGGTCTCGAAAAACTCCGTCAGCCACGGCAAGGGCAAGTCGCGCAGTTTTTCGTTCGCATAAATCGCCGACTGGGCTGCAGCCAGTGCCCTGGTCGAAATGTCGGTCGCAACAATCTGGAATCCTGGTATCAGTTCATGGCGGCGTTGATCGAGTAGTGTCATCGCGATCGAGTAAGGCTCTTCGCCGGTGGAGCAAGCCGCGCTCCAGATACGAAGGGGGCGTCCATGAAACGATGCGCGGCCCAACTTGTCGCGCAGGAAGGAAAAGTGATCCGCTTCGCGCAGGAAGTTTGTGTGATTGGTGGTAACGGCATCAATAAATTCTCTCAGCGCGGCGCCCGAGAGGTCGTCGCGGACGTGCAGGTAGTATTCTTCGTAGGACGACAAGTTCAGCTTACGGAGGGCCCGGTCGAGGCGTGATGCGACCATGTCCTTCTTTGAATCAGCGAAATCAATCCCGCACGTATCGAAGGCAAGTTTCCGAATGCTGGAAAACTCGCGCGCGCTCATGGGGCGGATCTGGTAGTGGCTCGGAGAAACCTCCATCTCAGGCCTCACCATCGTCTCCTCCGCCAATGCCATGTACGTCCAGGATCAAACCAACGCGTCCATCTCCCAGGATGGCGCCTCCCGCCACTCCGGTCACATTCTTAAAACAGGTCCCTAACGTTTTGATTACTACTTCCTGCTTACCTAAGAGGCGATCGACGATTAGACAAAAATGTCTCGAACGGCCTTCCACGACGATGCCGATCTCGTTCGAACCGTCATCCTGCCGGGCTCGTCCCAAGAAACAGTCCAGCCGCACCACTGGGAGCAGGGAGCCACGCAACAGGACCAGTTCTGACCGGTTCTCGACGGTGAACAGCTTATCTGCTGTGACGTGAAACATCTCACGTACCGAGTAGACGGGAAGAATATACCGTTCGGCCCCTGATTCGAGGATCAGCCCGTCGACCATCGCGAGGGTAAGAGGCACCTTCAGTGTGAAAGCACAGCCCCGTCCCAGGCGGGAGTCGATTTGAATGGTGCCACGAAGTTTTTCAATTTGGCGGCGCACCACATCCATCCCGACGCCCCGGCCCGAGATGTTGGTAATGCGCTCTGCGGTCGAGAATCCGGGCTCAAAGATCAACTTAAAGAGGCTCTGTTCATCCTGTTTGGTGTCGGCGGCGATCAAGCCCTTTTGAAGCGCTTTTAATCGGATTTTGTCCGCCGACAAGCCTCTCCCGTCGTCCGACATGCGGAGGTTGACGTAACCCGCCTGATGAAAAGCCTCCAGTGTGATGTAAGCCGTTTCGCCCTTTCCGGAAGCCGCCCGTTCTTCAGTGTCTTCAATCCCGTGATCCACGGAATTGCGAATCATATGCACGACAGGGTCGGTGATCTCTTCAACGATGTTGCGATCTAATTCGACTTGATCGCCAATCCTTCTTAACTCAATCCGCTTGCCCGACTTACGTGCCAGATCGCGGATGAGCCGCGCCATCTTGTCGTAAAGGCGCGAAATCGGCACCATCCTCATCGACATGGCCGTCTTCTGGATTTCACCCGTGACCCGGCCTAATTGAGCAAAGTTCCTCGAGAGCCCGACTGGCGCTCCTTCAGCATTCCCGGGCGAGAAGTGGATCAGCGACTGTGCAATCACCAATTCGCCCACCATTTCGACAAGATACTCCAGCTTGGCGGTATCCACCCGAACGGTGCTCGCGTCGCTTCTCTTAGCTACAAGAGGCGCGGCGCTTTCCCCTGCCGAGAGAGCAACCTCCGGCGCCATGTCTGGAGCGATCTCGACGGCGGTCAGCGGACGCTGAGCTGATGCAGCGGCGATTTCTTGGAGCAGGGCCTCATTGGAGGGAAGCCCCGCCATGGCCTCCTGCGGTGGTTTCGAAGAAAGTGCATCGAGGGCTACCCTCACATAGTCGGCCGCTTTCAGAGTGGCATCAATGAGGGATGGGCCAATGGATATTCGTCTTTCGCGTGCCTGGTCGAGCAGCGTTTCAGTTTCATGCGCCACCGCTTGTATGGGACCAAGAGAAAGAAATCCAGCTAATCCCTTAATGGTGTGAAAGCAGCGGAAGACACTATGCACGGTCTCAGGCATCCCGCCGGCCTTGAAATGTTCCTTTTCAAGCATCAGCAAGTTTGCCTCGATGCTCGACAGGTGCTCACGAGCCTCAGCCACGAATTCCGCTATTAATTCGGGATCATCAGCCAAGCCGTTGCCGGCCAGGACCTCGGGTTCGGAACTGCTTGAAAGGTCTGGCACTGCTCCCGGGCTTGCCGTTTGGACTGGGGAGGCTTTGGAAGCCAAATCATTGATTCGGATAAGATCCGTTTTAACATCCGGAGCCTCCGGTGAATTCAGCTTCCCCACCTCGGCAGGGTTTTGTTGGGTCTGGGCGATCATGCAGTCTCGTTCCACTAGAGACATCGGCTGAAAAGCAGAAAAGGTTTATAGTGGCTTGGCCGGGCACCCGGGCAAGACGCCTCAGACGAACCCTAAAAGGGGGAGAAGCATCCAGCTTCACTAGCCGCCGGTACTTTCGAAGATGTAAAATTCATTCGTGAGCGACGATTTGCAACGTAAAATAGCCGGCATCCCTTGACAAGTCATTCAGGATCATTAAAATGGGTCGTATCTCAGTCTCTTTCTTATGCAATCCCCCTGTGACCACAAGCGAACGCAAGTGATCGCGCGCCGGGACGGCGTCGACTATGTCGAGTGTCTCGATTGCCGGCAGATCTTTGAAGCGGAAGACCTGGAACCGGTAACTGTTGAAGACGAGGACGAATAGCGCCGATCCACCTCCGAAGCCTGGAAGCCACGAACGTCCACGTCCGCAAGCGGCTGGCGCTCCGCCGTACCGGTGTATCTACGACTACCTGCAGGGGGATGTCGCCAACGTCCTGCACGGCTCGTCAAGTTCACGGAGATCGACCACCTTGCCGACAGTATCCTGCCCGATGCAGGTCATAGCGACACGGACGGAAAACAGGTAAAAATCAGGTTTTTTGAGCCTCTGAACCCGGGATACAGTGGACGGATGGACAACAAAAAAGCCGGTAGGCGCTCGGAGGAGTGCGCCTACCGGCTGGACCGCGAATAGAAATTACGAGTACGAGGTCCTAAGACCGCCGAAGCTCGCCGCGGTACCATCCTCAAAAACTTATTAAAACAATTCCATACAACTATTATGACGTTCTTGCTAGCGCGCGGTTACTTAAAAGCTCCGTCCCAGAACGATGGTGACGCCTAAATGACGAACGCAGGCCGATTCGTATTTCAGCGCACACTTCTAGAGCACTCGTAAGTACGTTACCAGGAAATCACTTAAATTGGAAGAACTATTCTACACAATCTCAAAACTTTTCTCGCGCCGGCAGAGCCTGAGCGGTGGACACTGGACTGGAAACCTCACTAATCGTGTAGTTGCCAGAAGTCGTAGGATCGCTAGAAGGCTTCACAACTACATAATATACGCCCGGATCCAGGCTTTGTACAATTAAAGGATTAAGCCCACCGCCGCTATTGTCATCGGAAGTCAGGAGGTTTCCCTTGGCGTCCATCAATATCAAAAACGCATCGAAATCCGTGGACTGAACGCCGATTGTGACCAACTGGGACGAGGTGATATTCAGTTGATATACATCACTGAAGGTCTTGTCGTACCAGGTGCAGGACGTGAACCAGGTTTGCCCCGTAACGAACCCGTTTACCGGCAAACTTAGCGGGGCGCAGAGCTGCGGGGGACTGCCCTGCTGAAAGTCCAGATACAAGCTGTACGGCCCGGTAGCGTTGGGGTCGCTGGAGCGCGCTTTGACGAGATAATTACCTGCCGGCAGATACTGTATGATTGCCGCGTTGTCATTCGCATAACTATGCTGATCACTCCTTAGCGGAGTTCCATCAGATCGATAGAGCGTGATATAGGGAGGGATGGCCTGGGAAAGCATGAACACCGCCTGGGTACTCGCGACGGGCAGTGTGAAGCTGTAGAAATCGGCAAAGCGTCCGTCCGTACCCTGGCAACTGGCAGGACCAAGCTGCGCATTCTGTATATATGCGTTAGGCGCCATCGTCCGGGCCACCGGACAAGCGGGCAAGCTCGAAGGTGCGAAGGTATAACTGAGGGAATAACCCCCGGGAAGGTCCATACTTGCAGCGTAGGTATAGTAAGTGCCCGCGGGTAGATTCACAGTTATGACGGAACCCGAGTCATCCGGAGTCGGAGCCCCCCAAGTAAGATCATTGTCCTTGGCATCGTGAAGGTCGAGGAAAGTGGAGAAATCGGGCGAGGAGAGCAACAAAGTCAAGGTGCCAGCCACGGGCAGAACGACCTGATACGTGTCAGCAAGATAGCCAAAGTCGCTACAACTCGAGGCTCCTGCCAATATACCGGACACCTGATCCCCCGGGTTGACCGTAATGACGGGACAAGGATTGCCTGTACCCGGGGTGTACCGGTAAGTCAGGGAATAACTACCGCCAAACGAGTCTTCGTTAAAAACAACCAATAGATAGTCGCCGGCGGGAAGTTGCTGCTGGATGAGCGGAGCTCCATTCCCGCCGCTCTCAATATCCTCGGCGATGGCATTCCCATCGGCATCGAGCAACAGCAGCAGTGGACTGAAGTCAGCGCTGGCGATGGCGGCCTGAACGACGCCCGCCTGGTCCAGATGGACATTGTAGAAATTGAAAAGTGCGTTGTCGTCGCGATTGGGGAGGTTGAAATTGCAACTGGTGGCCGTGATCGTGCCAGAAGTCTGCTGGGATCCATCCAACCCTGCTTGGGGCACGCAGGTTTCTCCCTGGTTGGGCGTAAAGCTGGCGAGTACCGAATAAGCGCCGCCCGCCTGGCCGGGAGATGACATTGCGACTATCACCGTGTAAGTGTCATCGCCCACGGACTGGACGGTGAGGTGAGTGGCACCGTTGGCATCGACGGATGTGCCGCCCGGGAGCGAATAACCGTCAGAAGTGCGAAGAATCAACAGCGGCGTGAACCCGTTGGCGGTAACGGCAATATCGACAGTTCCTGATCCATACAAGGTTAACTGGAAGCCATCATAGGAACTACCGTCGGGAAGTGCGCAACTCGCGGGGCCGAGTGATCCCGCAATCGGCCGAATCGTCCCGAGCATGGCATAGTTCCAGCACAGGACGTTCGGAGCCGCGGCAAAACTGGAAGAGAGTTGGTAACCGGTAGCTTGTCCGGGGGCTGCCGCATTCACCAGGATATGATACGTTCCTCGCTCCACGGAGCCTTGGAGCGTGGCACCGGAATAGAGCTGAGCGCCGGAGAGGTCGCGCAGGATTAACGTCAAAGGCGTCACGCCGTCGGCTGCCGTCACCGATCCGGACCAGGTGCCTTGCGTCGGGAAGGCTACCAGATAGTCGGCGTACGAACTGCCATCGGCAAGCGTACAATTCGAAGCGGTCAGGGCGGCTGAAATGACCGAGTTCGGCTGGATGGCCAGAGTAGGCGCACACACCTGTGTCAGACCTGCCCTGCACAGGAGCAGCATCAATACGAAACAATACTTCACGTTACTGTCATGGTAGCAGCGCATGGGCTCGGCCGCGCCGGCACCAACGGTGAGTGCGCGCGACCTCGACCGCCTGGCCAGAAAGGGAGCGTCAACAGGTGAACGTGCGCGGACGTGTGCATGGTTGCTACCAGGGCAAATTAGTAGCGGCGGATGGCATCTCCAGTGACTGTCCCGTGAGCAAGTGACAGATGAACACGCGACTATTGCGACGGGCACTTTCAAGCGCATATTTACAGCAGAAGGGCAGCAGCCCTCGACCGCCAGAGCTAAAAAACTTTCAACTTATCGGAGAGAAAAATGTCCAGACTCAACCCCAAACATCAATCCCTATTCCAGCTTGCCGTTATGTTCGTAGCGGCCACAGCCGGTACGTTTGCGACCACCATCGATTTCGAGAACCAGTGTCCGTCCGGCCAGCAATCAAGCGGACCCTGCTCATCTCTGTTCAGCAACGCAGGTAATGCCGAGACGCTGATAATCCCTACCTCAATCGGCAACGTGATTGTTGAGGGCGGGGCGCTCTTCGACGGTATCGCCAATCTTCCGGCCGATGAATCAGCCTTATATGGCACCGCCGGGAACGCTGCCGGCATCGGAGTGTCAACCGGTTCGGGTTTCACCAACCCACTTACCCTCACCTTCCCGGTCGCGCTTACCAGTTTTTCGGTCGACGTCCTCAACGGCAACACTACCAGCGTGGAGTACCAGGTAGCCGACAACGCCGGCAATAGTTCGGAAGCGACGCTTGCGCCTAACTTTTCCGGGGGATTACAGGATATAGAATTTTCGGCAACCGGCACGGTAGTAACCATCTCGGCTGTCAACGGGCAGAGCACAGCCAACGGTATGACTTGGGATTTCCTGATCGATAACATCAGTTTCACCGGCCAGTCCACGGTTAGTTCAGCAACTCCTGAACCGGCGTCCGCACTCCTGATCGGCATTGGTTTGATGGCGCTCGGTCTCGCAAGATACCCGGGCAAGAATTCCGAGGAAATTCGAGTTAGAGGATTCCTCGACTCTCTTTGGGAGCTCAGTCGAAGTTGGTGCGGAGACCGCATAGCCAAGCATCTCGCGATGGATGCAATGAACTCGCGCGGTGATGAGTTCGCGCACAATGATTCTGGCTCCCGCGCTCCGGCCTAGCAGTCGATTGGCTTTGGTGTTCCCTTAGAACGCGCCGCACGGCGGACGGAAGCGCGGAGACTGAAGGATGATTGAGCCTGCCAAAGTCGCCGTCGATGTAACACATGAGTTGCTCTAGCACGAGACAACCTCACGTGGGCCACGGTTCCGACAGGGAAAACTACAGGGATGATATGTTTAACGCGAGGGCCGCTTTGTTGATTTCTCCGGGAACTGTTTTTCAACCTTGGCGGATAGGCCCCAGCGTCACCTCGTTAGAGATGAGCTTACTTCCCGCGATCTCGCAAGACGCTTGGATGCGATAGCTGCCGGGTCCCAAATCGTAAAGCGAGTCGACCGGAAGTTCAGCCTCGATGGCTTTGGCAGGTGTAAGGATGATATCGGTACGCCGGTCGTTGCGCCGGGGGTCGAGCGCTTGTTTGCCGAAGTTGGTCAAGGGCGGGACGGGCGAAATGTCGAGGTGATAAAAAAATAGCCAACCGGGAATGTTGGCTCGCACTTCTTGTGTCCCGCTGTTCTTGATTACGACAGAGAGGCGCTGGCCCTTGGCCTTGGCCGAGAGCAGGAGACCGTCCTGGGACGGCCCCCATTTCCGGTCGGGATCCCGTACTTCGATGGGCTCATCGTCCTTCATGATCAGGCCGCACATAGCCCCCCAATGGTAGATCCACGCGAACAATCTACGAATCATGCCACGGGATTCCGCAGCACACCGATGCCTTCGATCTCGACCTCCACTACATCGCCGGGATTCAATTTGCTGGTCGACCCCGGAGTACCCGTAAAAATAAGATCCCCGGGCTCAAGTGTGACCCACTGGCTGATGAAACTGACCACTGCCGGTATGTCGAACAGTAGATCGGAAGTGTATTGTTGTTGGACCACGTGGCCATTCACGCGAGTGGTGAGGAGCAGGTTGCTGTAATCCAGATCCGTGACGACCGACGGTCCGAGTGGGGCAAAAGTGTCGGAGCCTTTGGCCCGCCACCATTGCAGATCTTTCGCGGGGCCGCCCTGCCAGTCGCGTTCGCTGACATCGTTACCGCAGGTTACGCCGAGGACCGCCGAGCGAGCGTCGCCGGGTGAAATACGACTCGCGCGTTTGCCGATTACCGCGACGATCTCGCCTTCGAAATGCATGTTGACCGATTGCGGAGGCGTAACAATCGGATCACCTGGATTTTGCAGGGCGGTGATGGGTTTGTAGAAGATCTCGGGCTGCGCCGGTGCGGGGCGGCCGCCCAGATGGCTTTTATAGTTCAGGCCGACGGCAAAGATCTTTGGCGGCTTGACCGGGAAAAGAAGCTTCACTTCACTGAGTGGCAGGATTGCGCCCGCCGGTTGATGCGTTCCGAAAAGGTCGCCTTCAATGGGCTGCACGCCGTCGCCATCGAGGACGCCATAGGCGGTCGTCTGGCCGTGTTGGAAACGAACAAGTTTATGCATGGGTTCAGCAACTATTCTAAACAACGACGCGCAGCGGACGCTTCACACCGTTAGAGTTCACATTTAAGGAACGTGTCCTGACCTCCCGTGTAGAGTTCAAGGTATGCTAAATCACATGCGCCTTTCGCTCCTTCTCTTTGCTCTTCCCGCACTCGCACAACAGCCACCCGTAGACCACGCCTGGGAAATCCTGGACCGCGGGATGCATGAGAGCAACCCTGTCAAACGCGTGCAGGACGTCGTCGCCATGGGCATCATGCGTCCGCAAGCGAAATCCGTGAAGCTGGTTGAGTCCGCTTTCGAAGACAAGGACTACAGCGTCCGGCAGGCCGCTTGCGGCGCTCTGGAGCAGATGAAGAGCAAGCAGTCGATTCCCAAACTTCACGAGATGCTGAACGACAAAGCACCGGAGGTGGTATTCGCGGCGGCCAAAGCGCTCTACGCGATGGGCGATCCTACGGGCCGGGAAGTTTTGGTGGCCGTGCTGCTGGGCGACCAAGCCGACTCGTCAGGCTTCTTTTCCAGTTCTATGCATGATATGAAGGCGAAAATGCACGACCCCAAAGGCCTGGTGTTACTCGGCGTGAAAGAAGGAGCAGGCGCATTCCTGGGACCTGCGAGTATGGGCATCCCGGTGGCCGAAGGACTTCTTAAGGATTCCAACGCTTCGGGCAAGACTGTCGCGGTGGCTTTGCTGGCTAAAGATCGCCAACCGGAGACGCTGAAAGCCATTGAGTCGACATTGACCGACAAGAACTGGACCGTCCGGGCGGCTGCTGCACGAACCCTTGCGCTCAACGAGAAAACCGACGCGATTGACCGGATCGCCGCGCTGCTCGACGACGAAAAAGATGAGGTAACTTACTCTGCGGCCGCGGCCGTGATCCGCTTGAAGCAACCGCTGAGGGACCCGCAGTCTGGTTCGGCACCTGCGTCCAAAGTAATGAAGAAGTAGGACGCCCCAACATTTTTGTGCAGGCGCGCTTTCCGTGACTCCTACACTGAAAGCATGCTCTACATAACGGAAAAGGATGTCCTCCGGGTACTCGACATGCCGCGGGCCATCCATCTGATGCGGGAGGCGTTCGCGGGATTGGCGGCCGGTCAAGTCGTGAATCACCCACGCCGCCGGCTGATTCTTCCCACCGGCTCGGTTTTGCACTATATGGCTGCCGGTAACCAGGGCTATTATGGGGCCAAGATCTATGCAAGCAATCCCAAAACCGGAGCGCACTTCCTCTTTCTGCTTTATCGCGCGGAGGACGCCAGACCTCTTGCGATCATCGAAGCCAATTATCTGGGGCAGATCCGTACAGGAGCGGCCAGCGGCTACGCGACTGACCTGCTCGCTCGTCCGGACGCCCACGTATTGGGAGTCATCGGCAGCGGATTTCAGGCCGAGACCCAGGTCGCTGCGATCGCGGCCGTTCGAAAGCTGAGCGGCATCCGCGTTTGGAGCCGGAAGCTCGAGCGACGGGAATCTTTCGCGGCTAAACTCAAGGCGAAGGGATTTCCCGGAGTCGGCGCAGTCGAATCCGCTGAAGCGGCAGTACGTGACGCGGACATTCTGGTGACCGCGACCAATGCCAAAGACCCTGTTTTCGACGCGGCGTGGGTCGCGCCCGGCACACACATCAATGCCACCGGTTCCAATCAAGCCAAGCGCCGCGAACTTCCTCCCGAAATCCTAAGCCGCGCAGCTTTGGTCGCAGTGGATTCGAAAGAACAAGCAGCAATGGAATCGGGCGACCTTCTGCTGGCTCAGGCGGAAGGCAAATGGAATATGGAAAACATAATGGAACTTCAGGATGTGCGGGGGCGACCCGACCCAAGCGCGATTACTATATTCAAATCCAACGGCGTGGCGATTGAAGATGTAGTCGCCGCCGGCTGGGTATACGAAAAATGCCAAGCTTCGGCAGAACAGTATCGCCGCCTTGGAACGGACGATTAGAAATTTATTCCTGGACCGGCGCCTGCTGCTCGATATCGCGCCATGCGCTAATCTTCAGACGCCGGCATACCCAACACAGGTCGTCGTGGGCTGACGGACTCCCGGGAGATCCGCAAACCACGCAACGAGACGGCGCTTTGGCTTTATCGGGGACGATCGAGGCCTTAGCCTTCGCCAGAATCTCGACAGGAACCACCGGTTCCGATTTGGTTTGCGGCTTCCGTTTTGTCATGCTAACTATACGATAAGGCAAAAGCCAGCGCGGATACAAGGCGAGCCAACTTAGATCGATAAAATCTAAGCTGCTTCCCGATGGGTGAGTACCACGGCGACGTCGAGCGTCGAATGGCAGCGCGGGCATTTTTGTCCGGGGACGACCCGCGTTATTTTCTTTATTATTTCGATCTGTGCGGGAACGTTATGCGTGCAAATCGGGCAATGCACGATTTCCGTTACGCTGGAATTGTCGGCGATTTTAATTGGGCTTGGCATGGAGTCTGGTCGCAACCTCCAATCGTCAAGACGCACGACAGTGTCCAAAGGTTCTGAAGAAAGTTCGGACGCGTATCGGAGACAACATTCTTGAAACTCCGAAGACGGATGGTGTGCAGCCGGACCGACCACACGACACCATGATCCGCTAAATGGAAACTAAGTTAGGCATACCGACCTGCTCGCGGCCGGAAATCGGAGATCCCAACTGCCCGGCTAAGATTTGTCAGACGAAAGGTCGCACCAGCGTTCGAACAAATGGATCGCCAATTCGCCCGCCCGTAACCTGGTTTTCCTCCGGATCAATCAAGCCCTCTACCTCTCGCAGATCGCCGCAAGCGGAATCCTGCTGGAGCCACGTCGCAATGATCTGCGGGGTTACCTCGGGATGGAACTGCAGACCGTAACAATTGCTGCCGTAGCGGAAAGCCTGATTAGGACAAAGGTCGTTCTCTGCCAGCCACTCGGCACCGCTCGGCAAACCGAAGGTGTCTCCATGCCATTGAAAGACAAGTTCCACAGGTTGAAGGCCGGAGAACAGAGGATCATTCCAGGCAGGCTCCCGCAGCCGGATCGGATGCCAGCCAATTTCCTTGCGGCCCAGGGGAGAAACGCGCGCTCCCAAACATTTGGCAAGCAGCTGTGCTCCGAGACAGAGGCCCAAAATTGGTATACGGGCGGAGATCGCCTGCCGAATGTAGCTTTCCTCAAGTCGGAGCCAGGGGAGGGGATCGTTGACTGACATCGGTCCGCCCATGACGATCAGCCCTGTCGCTCTATCGACACATACATCCTCTTGCGAGGACTTCCAGAGATCCGCGTAGCTCCATTCGATGTTGCGGCTATCCAGAACCGCTCCGATGCGGCCGCAAGGCTCATGGAGCACGTGGCGGAAGACCAGAACTGCCATGCCGGATCAGACTATTTCGCTGCGCCGGCGACGGATGTAGTGTCGCGATCGGGCTTGACCACGACAGGGCTCGTTGCCTGGCTTGCCACCTGAATGTGGCTCAGGCTATCCGAATACCGCGAGAGACCCTTGTAGAGCGCCTCAGCGATCTGCTGCCGGTACTCACCCCGCTTTAGAAGGCCTTCCTGTCTGGGATTGCTCATAAACCCAATCTCGCTCAGCACGGACGGCATTTGCGCGCCAATCAAGACGACAAAAGGCGCCTTCTTGATCCCGCGATCCCTGGCGGAGGGGATACTGCGCACGGTTTGTGCTTGCATGGCTCGTTGAATATCGATGGCGAACTCCTTGGATTCTTCGATTTTGTCGTGCAACGAGATGCTTTGGATAAGGTCTTTCAACTCGAAGATGGATTTCTGCGAGCTGGCATTTTCACGCGCAGCCACATCCAGAGCGTCGGGAGCCGATGTGAAGTTCAGATAGAACGTCTCGACTCCAGCCACCGGCCGGTCCGGAGAGGAATTCGCATGGATGGAAAGAAAGAGGTCTGCGTGACTGCGGTTCGCAATCGCGGTCCGTTCCTCGAGCGGCACAAACGTATCGTCGTGACGCGTATAAATCACTTCTGCACCCAGGCGCTGCTCGACGAGCTTCCCCAACCGAAGCGCAATGTCCAGGACAAGATCTTTTTCAAGCAGTCCGGTAATGCCAGTAGTGCCGACGTCGTGACCGCCATGGCCGGCGTCGATTACGACACGATTAATCTTCAGCCCCAACGCGCGGATCAGGGATCGGGAACCATCGCTGGTAGATTTGCGTGCGGGACTGGCAGCCTCGAGAGACATTTTGGGAGCCGGGTCCGGAGAGTGTACAACCGGGGGATCTGGTACGGCTGGGAGGGAAACCGGCATTGCCGGGACGACGGCCGATACCACGGCCGGAGTGACCGCCGTCAAGGCCACTGGTTCGGGATGCGTGGGTTTTGCCAACTCCGTCATGACTGGCGCAGTGGGCATCACGGCCGGAATCGGAATCGGAGTTGGAATCTGGTTAGCCGAAATGATCGCCGGCGCTGGTTTTAGCTCCGGCTTCTTCTGGCCACCGGCGGAGCGTAGTTCAATCATCAGCCGGTCGGGATTTTCCAGCTTGGAAACGGTGCAATCGACGGGTCCGGTCAGATCCAGGACGACTCGGGTACGTCCCGGCATGGTTTCGGCGATGCGAATTTGCTTTACGAACTGATCATTGACCTGACGTGTGCTAAACCGGAGGCCGCCCACATTCGGGCGCGCTTCGAGAATGTCGAAAAACAACCTGTCAGGGTTGTTCAGCCGATCTCGTTTGAAGCTGAAGTCCCCATTCGCCTCAATAGCGATCCGGGTGACATCACTCAACGTCCAGAATCGGACGGCGGTGACCTGAAGGTCAGCCGCGGGTTTTCCGGAGACAACACACGCCGCCAGCATGAGAAAAACGGAAACGAGCGGCGCGCGCATAAATTACTGTGTCCTGTAGTAGACTCTACCGTCTTCGGAAACCGAGGCCCGAATCGGGTTATAGACTTCTGTTGATTGTTCCTGCCCGCTTGTCTCTAAAGAGGCTTTCTCCGCTGCCATCTGCTCGGCGGCAGTCTGCGCAGCTCTGGATTTCACTTCCTCCGCCTGCCTGGCCGCCCTCAGATTCTTTGCCACCTGATAAACGTAGTTTCTGGTCTCGGTATACGGCGGGATACCTTGATAACGGTCAACCGCGCCTTCTCCCGCGTTGTACGCGGCAATCGCTTTTGGGTAGTCGTTCTTATAATAATCCAAAAGGAACCGCAAGTAGCGCACGCCGCCTTCAATATTTTGCTTAGGATCGAAAGGGTTTTGCACTCCAAAACGCCTGGCAGTGGAAGGGATGAGCTGCATCATACCCATTGCTCCCTTGTTCGAGACTGCCTGGGGATTGTAATTGCTTTCCGCACGGATCACCGAATGAACCAGCGGCCCTTCCACGTCATACAATCGGGCGATCTGATCGATCATCTCGATGACGTTAGTACTGAGGACGGTTGGACTCGCACTCAACGTGGTCTCCACTAAAGGTTCGTGCACGCGGGCAGCGACTTCCTTTGGCTGTACGACGACGCTGCGAATCAGTTTTCCGGTCTGGAGGTCAGACCTCACGACCACCGTCACGCGCCCCGGCGTCTGTCCGTTCTGGGCAGCTACCGGCGTTAGAGAAGATAAAACCATCGCCCAGCCAAAAATTATAGAACAAATACCTTTAAATTTGTTCCCATTTAAATTGAGTCGCAAGATTATTCCTGTGCCTTTAGAAGTTCACGTTTCCGTCCGAAAGGAGGTGACATCCCCAACGATATGAACCCCTAATGATATCATCGGTTTCATGCGGACAGCGGGGTTTGTGCTGGCGGGTGGCGCAAGTTCCCGCATGGGAAAAAATAAGGCTTTCCTTACGCTCGGTGACCGCACTATGATCGAAATCGTTGCGGCAGCCGTCCGGGGAGCGGCCGGAACCGTGTCTATTATTGGGGCGAAGGAGATCTATTCGCCTCTCGGTTTTCCCGTGATTCCGGACCACCAGGCAAACCTCGGTCCCCTGGGTGGAATTGAGACCGCTCTTATCGAAACAACGTGCGAATGGAACCTGATCGTGGCTTGCGACATGCCCCGAGTGACGCAAGCTTCGTTGCGCAGCATTCTTGACGAAGCAGAAGCGCATCCTCATGTCGGGTGTATTCTGCCTCTTCGGGGAAACGGGCATATAGAACCTCTGTACGCGGCGTACAACAAAAGTATCCTGCCTGCAATTTCGCGCGCCCTGCTCTGCGGCATCCGTAAGGTAACCGACGCCCTGCCGCAGGAATCCGTTCACCACCTGAAAATGTCTGATGATCCGGTTTTCCAGAATATTAATACTCCCGAGGAGTGGCGCAGGGCCGTTGAATCCCATTGAACCCTTATGGCTGAACAGTTTCCGCATTACATCGAGTTTCGCAATGTCTATAAGACGTTCGACAAGCCTGTTTTAGTCGATTCCAATTTTCATGTGGATGGCGGCCATACAGTGGCGATCATCGGCCGCAGCGGCGTGGGAAAATCCGTAACCTTGGGCCATATCATGGGGTTCCTGAAGCCGGACTCCGGCCAGGTGATCGTCGCCCACGAGGACATCACCAATTTTACCGAAGACGAGATGAAGCGTATCCGGAGGAAGGTCACGATGGTTTTCCAGTCCGGCGCGCTCTTCGATTCGCTGACCGTTGCGGAAAATGTGCTGTTTTCCCTTGAGCAACGAGAGGATTACGACGAAGCCAACAAGGAAGAGATCGTGAACGGTTTGTTGAAGATGGTAGACATCCACGAAGCTAAAGACGCTTACCCCACCGATCTGTCGACGGGTTACCGCCGTGCGGTCGCCATCGCGAGGGCTCTGGCTTACCAGCCCCAGTGCGTTTTGTACGACGAGCCCACCACAATGGTGGACCCGATCATGTCCGACCACCTGGCCGAACTGATGCTGCGGCTGAAGAAACAGCTGAAGTTGACTTCCATCGTGGTAACTCACGATCTGGATCTTATGTACCGTGTGGCCGACGAGGTCGTAGTGCTGGCTGACGGAAAAGTCATCTTCTTCGCCCCCCCGGCAGAACTCGAAAAGTCCGACCACCCGCTGATCAAGGAATTCCTGGAGATGGATCGGGTGGTCCGTGCCTAATTTGTTGCTCGCCCGGTTGAAATTAGCAGGGCAAGGCGTGCACCGGTGGAGGCTGCTTCGTAGCCGGCAGTCCCAAAAGGAGGGCTGCCATGAAGTTTCGAACTGAGATGGAGGGCCTAACCGCGCAAGTCAGTCCCGAGGCCTGCCTTCTTTTGCCCGTCTGCCCGCTTCTTGGCGGCGTGACCCACGCCGCAGGAATTCGACGTTCAAGTCGGAACGCCGAATTTGGGGAGAAGCCATCTAGTCAAGAGCACATAAGCCGCGATCACTAACAGCAGGACCAGCCATTCAGGCATAAGTTATCTCTTCTAACATCATCCGCTCCGGCCAACGAATCCGCAATGGGAACTTAAAGTAGCATAGCGCCGTACTCTTCTCTTCGAACCGGCTTTTCCAACCGACTGTGACCCGCAAAGGACTTTTAGCCATCGCCGCCAGTTTAGCCGTTGCGGGTCTGCTCTTCCTTATCCTGATAGACGCAGTCTTCTGCAGAGCGACGCTGCACGTGCCACGAAGGGTGGGGCCAACCATACCGAATTCCTCGCTCGTCACGATTACCGCACCTGACAAGGTGATCCTTCGGGCCTCGTGGCTCCTGCCTCCCCAGTCCAACGGCAACTGTGTCGCTGTGCTACACGGGATTGGAGATTCCCATGTCGGAAGTATAGGCTTTGCGCCCATGTTCTTGAGCCAGGGCTACCGCGTGCTGGTCCCCGACAGCCGGGCGCACGGGACCAGTGGCGGCGAGTTGGTGACGTACGGCCTGCTCGAAAAATATGACGCCGTCGCCTGGGCGCTCTGGATGAAGCAGGCGGGCTGCCGCAAGGTCTATGGACTGGGCGAATCGTTAGGTGCGGCCATTCTGATCCAGGCAGCTGGAGTTCAACCTATTTTCGCGGCGATCGTGGCTGAGTGTCCTTACGCCGACCTGCGCGAAGTGGCGGAATATCGCATTCAGAAAATGGGCATGCCTATCGTCTTGGCCGAGACTGTCGTGGGCAGCGCTATGCTTTATGCCCGATGGACCGAAGGGCTCGATTTCCGCCAGGCGTCGCCGGTGCAGAGCATCGCGCACGCCGTGACGCCCATTCTTCTGATCCACGGCCTCAATGACGACCGCACACCGCCATCCAACTCCCAAGAGTTGGCAAACACCAATCCCAGAGATGCTCTCTGGCTGGTGCCGAACGCGCCGCACGTCGGAGCGTTGCGAGTCGCTCCTGAAGAATTTCGCCGGCGGGTACTTGGTTGGTTTTCAGAGCATTAACGGTACCATAGGCCTGATGCGAGGTTTCGCCGCAAAGTTCCTGCTGGTGACCCTGCTTGGGACGCTTCAGAATGGACGCTATCATCACACCGCGACGGGAGTCGAATTCATCTTACCGTCCGGCTGGTCCGTGGTTAAAGCGAGCGGATCTTCCGCGGGCGGCGATACTGTCGTGCTGATGGATTCGGTCTCCAAACTGGAAGCCGCCGTGTGGATGCGAGGCGAGAAGCATCCGACCGAACAGGTCCAGAAATTGCTACTGGCAGCGCTTGATGCGAAATCGGCTTCGCGGACCGGCTTGGCGGGCTATCAAATCCGGTCCGACAGCATTCAACCGCGCGTCATCAATGGCCGCCAGGCTCTGAGTGCGGTCGCAGACTACACCAAGAATGGCCGCCCCATGGTGGAGTACCTCACTTGGATTTTCACTCCTAAGACCCACGCGCTCTTCTTCGGCCGCTCCCCTGCCGCGAACCTCGATACTTTTCGATCCAGGCTGGACGCGATTGTGAACTCAGCGCTAGTGCCGTGAACCGGCAAGGAATAGAGACGGAGTCTACCCCTTCAACTCCTCCGCAATCTCCTTTGCCACCTTCCGCGCCTCCTCAAGCGCCCCGGGTTCCAGGCTGATGGCACCGACACGGGCGTGTCCTCCGCCGCCGTAGCGCTCGCAGATGGTCGCCAGATTGTGCCTGGGCTCCTCGATCGACCAGGGATTCGAACCCACGGAGATTTTGGTACGAAAGCTCGACGGACTGACCGCAACCGTGTAGATGCTGGACGGATAAAGATAGTAAGGAATGAACTTGTTGTATCCCTCGAGATCGTATCCCGTCAGATCGAACGTCACCACGCCGTTCTCTTGCCGGGCCCGCTCCCGGATCATGTCAATGGAGCGCTGGTGCCGTTCCCATAAAGGTCGAAACAGCGCCTGGACATCCGGTTGTGCGACGATCTCGTCCAGAGTCATGTGCTGCATATAGCCGATAATCTTCTGCACCATGCCAGAGCCCTTCGACCCCTCGATCACCAGAGTCAGCTTCATGGCCGCTGCGCCGAGTTCGACCGCGGTTTTGGCGTCCGTGTACATGGCACCGTCCACTACATTGGCCCACTTCACCAGGTTCTCCAGATCCGGGGCAATGAAGTTCCACTTGTCGCGCGCCACATCGCGGATAAAACAGGTGCACGACTTATAGCTGGGGTCGTAAAGCTTCTTGTCGTTGCGTGTGCGACGGTAGTGTTCGGCGTCTTCCGGCGTGAGAAAGGCGCTCTGATGATGGTCGAACCACCAAGTCAGGCGGGGATTATTAGAGTATTTGAAATCGACAATGGCGTTCTCGTCCCCGTCGAAGAGGCCGTCTTCGAAGAGTTGCGAGGCTTTGTGGGCCATGCCGGTATAGGAAAAATCCGCATCCGGATGGAAGCGTCCCGCGGATGAAGCGACTGAAGATAGCCGCTGAGGCGGCTCCGTCGAAACAATGGTCGTGATAGAGAACTCTTATGCGCATTCCGGCGTTGTCCGAATGTCGGGAGGAAAACCTATCATCGTGCCTGAATATAAGGAAAAATGCAACTGTTTCCGAAAACTTTCTTTATGGCGGTAAGAAGAGCTTCACTTGCGGTCTTCAGCTTACCCCGGTAATCGAGGATAATAGAACCTTGGCGGACACCTTCTTCGTTCAAAACTTCGGTTGCCGCGCATCCCAGGCGGACGGAGCCGCGCTCCAGGCGGGTCTGATGTCTCGTGGCCTCAATTCCGCAACCGACCGTTCAGCCGCAGATCTGGTGATTTTGAACAGCTGCACAGTCACCTCGTCGGCGGATTACGACCTCCGGCAAACTGTCCGCCGGGTCCATCGTGAGAACCCGGGCGCCCGCATTCTGGTTACCGGCTGCTATGCGCAACGCTCGCCGGCCGAACTTGCGGATTTGCCGGGCGTCGAATGGGTAGTCGGAAACTCCCATAAAACAGAGATCGTCGATCTATTGAGTCAAACCGCAGCCTACCATGGTCAACTGGAAGGACACATTCTGGTCGGAGACATCTTCGCTCGTAAGGATCTGCTAACTTTTCCGATCCTCGAAGCGAATCCCGATCGTGCGCGGCCCAACCTCAAAATCCAGGACGGCTGTCACAATCGGTGTGCTTTCTGTGTGATCCCGTTCGTACGCGGCGGAAATCGTTTTACAGCTGCCGATCAGGTGGTCGGTCAGGTGCGGGCGATGGCGGACCGCTATCGCGAGATCGTGCTGACCGGCATCAATCTGGGCCGCTGGGGGCGCGAGCCTGGCAGCAACCTCCGCCTGGTGGACCTCCTACGGCGCATTTTGGCCGAGACCACTATCGCTCGCCTCCGCATCAGTTCGGTCGAGCCCATGGATTACTCCGACGAACTGCTGGAGTTCATGGCGGAATCGCCGCGCATCGCCCGGCACGTACATGCGCCGCTCCAGTCGGGGTCGGATGCGATTCTACGTAGAATGCACCGCAAATACCGTCCACGCCATTACGCCGCCCGAGTAGAAATGGCCCGCCGCCTCATGCCTGACGCCGCCATCGGCGCCGACGTCATGACTGGCTTCCCGGGCGAGACGGACTCCTTATTCGAAGAGTCGCGCGCATTTATCGAGGCGATGCCCTTCACCTATTTGCACGTGTTCACCTATTCCGAACGGCCCGGCACCAAAGCGGTCACACTGGACGGCGCAGTTTCACTCGAAGTCCGGCGGGAACGAAATCGTGTCCTGCGAGAACTGGCCGACGCGAAGACCCGCGCCTTTCGCGCTCGCCTCAAAGGAAAGACTCTGTCAGCAGTAACGCTCGAACAGCCCCGCGTCGCCCTCACCACCAACTTCTTACGCGTTGACCTGGATTATGATGTGCAGGCCAATCAAATCATAGAAGTCAAGCTTGTGTGAACCCGCTGCGTCCGCGGCGGACGGTGCACCGTGTTTAGGCTTTTTCGTATTCGTGTGCATTGGTGGCCAACGTTCTGTCGTTTTACTTTCCGTATATGATATCTACGGGAAGCACCTATGCAACGACGTGATCTACTGAAGTCCGCTGTCGGCTTGACGATTTTAAAAAGCGGCATGCTGAAGGGGCAGACTGCCCCCAGCAATAAATTGAACATCGCCCTCATGGGAGTATGGGGACGGGGAACCGCGCACTACAATGTCCTCCGAAGCGAGAATGTTGTCGCCCTCTGCGATGTGAACGACCAGCGCACCAAGGAAGCTCTCGACGTTTTCCCCAAAGCCAAGACCTATTGGGATTGGCGAAAATGCCTCGAACAAAAGGATATCGAAGCCGTAGTTATCTGTACCGCAGATCATCACCACGCGTTCATCGCCAACTGGGCGATCAACCGCGGCCTGAATGTCTATTGCGAAAAGCCGCTCGGCATCACGGTGGAAGAGGTGCGGACGGTCCGCGCGAATTACCTGAAGAACAAGGTCAAGATCGCCACGCAACATGGCACACAGCGTCACGCGTACCCTAACTTCGAGCGCGTCCGGGAATTGATTCTCGATGGCGCGATCGGCGAGTTGCATACCATTCATGGCTGGGACGCGCGCGAACTGCCGCGCCCCGGATACCCGGCCGGGGAAGGCATGGCTCCTTCCTTCCTGCACTATGAGCAATGGATCGGCCCATCCCCCTATCATCCTTATAGCCCGCAGTATTTCGGCGGAACGCCGGGAATGAATTGCCTGTTCTGGAACATGTATCGCGATTTCGGCGTCGGCCAGATGGGCGATATGGGCGCCCATACCATGGATCTGCTGTGGAACTCGATTGATGCCGGCGCGCCGATCTCAGCGGATGTCGACCGCGACGTCAGCGACAAATACGACCCCAACATCTGCCCCGTGAAATTGAAGGCAATCTTCGAACACCCCGCCAACAGTTGGCGCGGACCCGTCAAAGTGGTCTGGTACCAGGGCGGTTTAAAGCCTAATGCGCCCAAGAATTACCTGGACATGAAGAATATTGCCAACGGCGCCATTTTCGAGGGCACGAAAGGCACGATCCTGGCAGATTTCACGACTCGCGTCATCATTCCCAACAACGATGACGGGGACTTCACCTATTACAAACGCCGCAGCCGTGAACAACTGATTCCGCTGATTGAAGGTACGGGCCAGACCACGCAAGCCGCTCCGGCTCCGCAACGCCGCGCCAATCCCCAACGTGCGGCTCAAAATCGGCCGACTCTTCCGCCCGGCTTTACCGCGATGCCCAACTCCGCCGTCCTGGGCCCCAACGGTTTCCCGGTAGTTCAGTATGTGGACGGTAAATTGCCTGCGGCGTTGGGACTGCCGAATCCCGCAGTCGAAGCCTACGACAAGAATCCGGGACCGCCTCCTACCACTGGAGACGTCTTCCAGCGCGAGTGGATCGACGCCTGTAAGGGCAAGAGCAATGGCGTCGTGAACGGCACCAGCAGCAAGACCCATTGCGATTTCAATTATTCCGGTTCGATGATGGAACAGATGCTGCTCGGCCTGGTAGCCCATCGCGCCGGCAAGAAGCTGGAATACGATCCGGCGACAGGTCGCGTGACCAATTTCGAAGAGGCCAACGAGTACCTCAAACGGCCCTATCGCCCCGGCTGGACGCTCAACGGCTAGCGAGGTCGACTGAACGGCGGTTCCGGCATGGGGTGGTAATCAGTTCGATCTGGTGAAAACTGCCGGCTGCGGCCGGAGGTCCACGGCGCGTACGCAGGAGAGATCCGGCGTGACGGTTCACACGAAGGGTCCGTTTCACGAACACTGGTAGACTTGTTTTTGCGCGTGAAGCGTACTTGGGGAAACCACATACCGGCATGCAATTGATTGCTACTGTCGCCGTGCCTACGCTGCTCGCGGATGACTCTCTGGAGGCATGCATCGCGGGGCTACGGGAGCAGACCCGCCAGGATTTCGAGATTATCGTGATCGACAACAGCGGCCGCGATTTAGCCCGAAAACGCTGCACCCCAGACATCCGCATCATTTCCATGCCGGGGAATGGGGGATTCGGGTCCGCAATCAATCGCGCGTATGAACAATCCTCCACCCCGTTTCTGATTACGCTCAACGACGATGCGGTGCCCAGCACCGGTTGGCTCGCAGCGCTTATCGGGGCGGCCGAGTCCGACCGGCAGGTGGGCATGTGCGCGTCTCAGGTGAGACTCGATGGAGGTGCGCTAGACTCCGCGGGCATGTTGATTTACGGCGACGGCAGCAGCAAGCAACGGGGACACGGGGAACCCGCATCCCGTTATGCCAGCCCGGAAGACGTGCTGCTGCCCAGCGCGTCGGCCGCACTATACCGCCGGGCGATGCTGGACCAGATCGGACTGTTCGACGAGAATTTTTTTTTGTATTGCGAGGATACCGACCTCGGATTGCGCGCGCGCCGGGCCGGCTGGCGGTGCGTTTATGTGCCAGCGGCCGCAGTGGAGCATCGCTATTCGCACTCCGCGGGGCGCGTCTCCAGGCTGAAAGCCTACTACGTCGAACGCAATCGTATTTTCGTCGCAATGAAGAATTTCCCGCTCACCATGCTGATGGTACTGCCTGTGTGCGGCACGCGGCGATATCTGGCGCATGTCCGCGCCGCGTTCTTGGGAACCGGAAAATCAGCTCAATTCCGCAGTGAAGGCGGAGGCGTGGCGACTCTCGTGTCCATAGCGGTGAAAGCTCATCTCGCTTTACCGGGCGCCTTGATTCGAATCTGGCGGCAGCGGAGTGCCATCCGCAGAAACGCGCGACTCTCCGCGAGCGAGTTCAGACGGTTGCTCTCGCTCCACTCCACCACGGCGGCTGAGATTGCGCGGCACTAAGGTGAGTACAGGGCCGGCGTCACAAAACCAGGATCTGCTCATCATCATTCCCGCCTTCAACGAAGAAGCCGCCATTCTGGGCGTCATCGAGCGCATCCGCGCGGCAATGCCGGGGGTGCCGATTATGGTGCTGGACGACTGCTCGCAGGATGGCACCTTGGCGCTGGCGCGGGCGAGCGGCGTCGACGTAGTGGCTTTGCCTCATCACCTGGGGCTAGGCGGTTCGGTGCAAACCGGCTACAAACTAGCGTTTTCACTAGGTTTTCAGTACGTCATACGTGTCGACGGCGACGGACAGCATGACCCTCTGGACATTCCGCGGATCTACGATGCGCTGCGCACGTCCGGGGCGGAAATGGTGATCGGCTGCCGGAGGAATACGGACGACGGCTGGAAGACCGGGTTTGTCCGGAGGATGGGGATACAGTTTTTCCGCGCCGTATTACGGCCGATCCTGGGGCGCACGGTAAACGACCCCACTTCCGGCTTCGTCGGGGTGAACCGGGCTGCCCTCCAGGTGTTTGCAAGAAGTTTCCCCTTAGAATATCCGGAGATCGAAGCGCTGGTCGTACTACAACGCCGGAGGTTTCGTTTCGAAGAGGTTCCCGTGCGAATGCACCCCAGGCGCACCGGCCGGACTTCCATCACCGCTTTCAAGTCTCTGTACTATATTGTGCACGTGCTGCTTGGAGTTTTCGTTAATATATTGAAGTACGAGGGCCGCACGGCGGGCCGGCAGACGAGGAAGAAGTAGAAATGGAGAGACTCCTCTGGTGGACCAGCGTCATGAGCGTGGTCCTCATCGTAATGGTGCTCACGGCATTGCGAAGAGCACACATTCGCGTGGAATATTCCGTCACCTGGTTGATCGCCTGCATCACGCTATTTGCTCTTTCACGCTCCAAGACAGCACTGACGTGGATCGCGGAAGCGCTGGGCCTGAGCTACGCGCCAACCGTCATGGTGCTGGTCGCGGGCTTCATTTTTCTGGTGATGTTTTTCTGGACTTGCGTCGTGATCTCGCGTTTGCGGGATGACAACATCGCCTTGGCGCAGCGCGTGGCCATTCTAGAATTTCACCTGAATCGCCTGGCGAGCCACGACGAATCCTTAGCGGGCAAACTTCAATGAGCGTACGAGCCAACCGTCGCAGCGTTCGGGATGCCAAGGCAGGCTTGATCGACCCAAACGGGAACGAGACAAAGAACACGAAAGGGAAACCGCGGCCAGAAGTCAGGGTCGAGCTGCCCGCGAAGTCCATCACGCCAAGCCGGATCTGGGCTGCAGCACTCGGCGCGGCGCTGCTGGCGGTGCTTGCCGCCTACTGGCCGGCGCTTGATGGAGGGTTCGTCTTTGACGACGTCCACATGCAGTTTCTTTCGCCGCACCCGGAGAGCCTGCCGCTCAGAGCGTGGATTGCCGGTTCGCGTCCTTTAACAGGGTTCAGCTACTGGATTAACTACCAGATGGGCGGCACGAATCCGCTCGGATACCATGTGATGAACATCCTGCTGCATTTTATTGCAGCTCTGATGGTATTTTTTATCGTTAGGAAAATTCTGGAACTGGCCCAGGTGGAGCAGCGACGGCGGACTCTTGTCGCCGGCTTCTGCAGCGCACTATTTCTTCTCCACCCGGTGCAGACCGAGGCGGTGGCTTATGTCTCCAGCCGGTCTGAAGATCTGAGCGTCGCGCTGGCGTTTACGGCGTGGGCATGCTTTCTTTATCGTCCTGAGAGGGCTATCGGCTTCGTCAGGGCTCTGGTAGTTCTTCTGCTTTGCGGCGCCGCGGTTGCCGGCAAGGAACATGTAGCCGTGCTGCCGCTGGTGTTATTTCTGACGGACTACTATTGGAATCCCGGTTTCTCATTTTCCGGGATATGGCGCAATTGGCGGCTTTACGGCATTCTGGTCGTGGCCGGCGGAGTCATGAGCGCCGTACTGATCAACTTCCTGATCCATGAGCCGACCATAGGCTTCCGCATGAAGGATTTCACCTGGTATCAATATCTCTACACTCAATGCCGGGTGATGTTCATTTACTTGCGTCTGTTCCTTTTTCCAGCGGGCCAGACGGCCGACTATGACATCGAGTTATCCCGTACGCCGCTCGAACACGGCGCTATTTTCTTCATGGTCATCGTCGGTGCAGCCATCGTTGTAGCGTTTCTTTGGCGCAAACGGTATCCTATCGCGAGCTACGGATTTTTCGTGGCCCTGGTCTTCTTCCTTCCCACTTCGTCGATCATGCCGATCCGGGATTTAGCCGCGGAACGGCGCATGTATCTGCCCTTCATCGGATTGCTGCTGATTACAGCGGAGTTCCTGGTGCGGCTGCACTGGAATGAACGACGCCTGGCGACCGTGCTGGCCGGAGTCCTGGTGGTGGCCGGAGTGCTGACCTGGAATCGGAGCCAAGTTTGGAGCAATTCGCTGACGCTTTGGGCCGATACCGTCGAAAAATGTCCCCAAAAATCACGGGCTCATGTCGGTCTGGCTGCGGCCGATTTCAGCGCTCACCGGTACGCGGACGCGATTTCACAGTACGAACTTGCGAACCGTTCGGGCACGCCATATGACGGCGCGTTTTACAGCGACTGGGCTTGGGCGTTAGGCGAGATCGGCCGGTGGAAGGAAGCGATTCCCATTGCGCGCAAAGCTGTCCAGACGGATCCCACGGCGTTCACCTATCACGTTTTGAGCAGGCAGTTGGCGCTAAACGGAGAAATCCCACAAGCTTTGGATATGCTCGCCAAAGCCGAAAAAACCGACCCGACCTACGAACCCGCTTTACATCGATCGCGGCAATATCCTGATGGCGATCGACAGGAACGCGGAAGCTTGCGCGGCTTTTCAAAAGGCCCGATCGCTTAATCCCGAAGATCCTGGGGCAGTCAGGGGACTGGCTAATCTGCACTGTCCCGGCTCGCAGCAACTGCGTTGACGATGCGCCCGTTGCGGATCGGCGTAAACGCGCTGTACATGATCCCTGGCGGAGTCGGCGGCACCGAGATCTATCTGCGGGCCTTATTGGAGGCCTTGGACCGACTCGGCAGCGCCCACCGATTCGTGGTGTTCGTCAATGCCGAAACGCAAGGCGCCAAGCCGCGCTCGGAGCCTTCCCGTTGCGAAGTGATCCAAACCGGCGTTCGCGCGACGAATCGTCCCTGGCGTCTCGCTGGGAACAACTGGTCCTGCCGCGGCGACTCGCGCACACACCGTATCGATGTGCTGCTGAACCCCGGTTTCACCGCGCCGGTGTTAGCGCCGTGCCCTACCGTGACCGTCTTTCACGACCTTCAGCACAAACGGCATCCGGAGTATTTCCGCTGGTTCGATCTGCCTTTCTGGCGGGCGTTTCTGTATGCCTCGGCCGCGCCGCAGCACGCCTGATTATCGCGGTTTCCGAGGCCACCCGACAGGACTTCATCGAGCCATTACAAGGTAGACGCCTCGCGCGTGCGCGTCGTCCATCATGGCGTCGATCCGGCAGTTTCTTCGGCATCCGGGAACGGCACTACGGGCCGCCGGACAGCGCTACATTCTGACCGTTTCGACCCTGCATCCTCACAAAAATTTCCGGCGCCTGCTGCTGGCCTACGCGGAGTTCTCCAGGCAGCGGCCCGACATCAATCTGGTTATTGCGGGCCTGCGCGGCTTTGACTCTGAGCAACATCGAGCGAGCTGATCGCCGAATTGGGTCTGGCAGGAGAAGGTGAGGTGCACCGGCTGGATTCCGAGCGAGGAACTTTTCGCCCTCTTCGCCGGAGCCGACGCGTTCATCTATCCCACCACCTTTGAAGGCTTCGGCATGACGCTGCTGGAAGCCATGGCGGCAGGACTGCCTGTCGCCTGTTCCGCCATCGAACCGCTACAAACACTAGCGGCAGACGCGGCTCTCCTTTTTGATCCGCGCTCGACTACAGCGATAACCGAGGCTCTTTTTCGCATCACCGACGACGGGCCGCTGCGCGATGCGTACGCGAAGCCGGACCCAGACGGGCGAGTGAATTCAATTGGGAAACCGCCGCGAAGGAAACTCTGGAGGCCCTGGCGAAGCCGCCGGCCAAACGGGTAACGGACTACGGAAAACGGACGCCGGAAAACGAAAATCTACTTCCTCGCCTTTGCCCGCTTGGCCTTTGCCGCCGCGGAATCCGCCGTTTCGACAGGAGCCTCCGCGACAGGTTTCGACGGCCGCCGGAGCTTCCTCGCCCGGCGACCCGCCCATCCGGTCCAGCACTTCTTTGAAAAGCGCGGCCTTGCGCAAATCGGCCTTGGTCGGAGGCGCCATCTCATGCCGGTAATCATGGTCGCCGTGGCATGTGCGGCAGCGCACCTTGGCCGGCTCATCATTCAGGCACGACACCACCGAATGGTTCATGATGCGCTTACATTTCACGCAGTAATCGTCGATAACGTCGCCCAAGCGCGCGCGCATGGTTTCCCTTGCCTCCGGAACGGGTTGCCGTCCTGCTCAGTTACTCTGCCATGACGCCGGTTGAATGGCACGACGCCGCCGGCGTCGCTTCGGTTTCGGCCCATTTGGCGCTCTCGAAACCAACAAATTTACAAATCTTCAGCGCGTTACCCGATTCGGCGCTCGTCTCGAGCAGGTCGCCGATTTCAATCGGCTTCTCCGAACTTTTCAACTCGGCCCAGAGCGCATATTCGTTGGGCGCCTCGATCTCAGCGTCCGGCAGATAGTCGCGCAGTTTCACGGTAGCCAGCCCTGTCACATGAGGCGCCCAACGGAAGCTCTGCTTTACATGAGGACGCATCCGGTAGATTCGAAACGTGGCCATAAAAACTTTATTGTAATGCAGACGGACAGATAGAGCCAATCCGCGCGATTTATCTTTGTGCTCCGGCATCGTTCTCCGGCATCTCAAATGAGGCACTCGAAGATCAGACACTTCAGGTAGTGGGTCTCCGGCACGGTGAGGAGGATGGGGTGGTCCGTCGCTTGCGTGCGGCGTTCGAGCACACGAAGGGTTCGGCGTGCGTCCAACGCGGCTCGGGCAATAATCTCCAGCAGTTCCGCTTCGCTCACATGATGCGAGCAGGAGCAGGAAACCAGAATTCCTCCGGGTTTGAGGGCTTTCAACGCTCGCAGGTTGATTTCCTTGTAAGCGCCAACCGCGCGATCGAGCTGTTTGCGCGACTTGGCAAAGGCAGGCGGATCGAGCACGATCATGTCATAACGTTTTCGACTGGCCGGATAGTAGATCGAAAACGTCGGCTTCGCGAAATTGTACGTTTTCGATACCATTGGCGAGACGGTTCTTCTCGGCGGCGAGAAGAGCGCGTTCACTGGAGTCGACGGCTTCGACGTGTTCGCACCGGGCCGCGAGATGCAGCGCGAAGCCCCCACTCGAAGTGAAGCAATCGAGCGCGCGACCACGGCCATACTTTGCGGCAGCCACGTAATTCTCGCGTTGGTCGAGGAAAATGCCGGTCTTCTGGCCGTGCTGGAGATCGGCATGAAACTCGAGCCCGTTCATGTGCACAGAGATGTCTTCAGGTATCTCACCGTGCAGGACGCGGGTTTCACGCGGCAGGTTCTCCTGGGTCCGTACAACCGAATCATTGCGGGCTACGATACCGCTGGGGTGAAAGAGGTCGACAAGCGCCGCCACGATGTCGGGAGTAACGCGATCCATACCTTGATCGAGGGCCTGCAGCGCGAAGTAATCGCCGTAGCGATCGATCATGAGGGCGGGCAGAAAATCCGCTTCTGCATGGACCAGGCGGTACGCATCGGTGCCGTGGACATACCGTTCACGAAAAGAGCTGGCTGCCGTGAGAACGGAGCGCCAGTCCAGGGGATCGGGGATGCGGCGAAGTGCGATTTGAGACGTGGAACTGTAATGCGAATGATTGAGGGCGCGGTTGCGATCGTCCACAACCCTGACGGTATCGCCGGGGGCTGCGTCTCCGGGATCGATCACGTCGCTGCGAAAGATCCACGGGTGTCCGGAGGCGACACGGGCCGCGGCTTTGCGGTTGACTCGAACGATGGGTGGCAAGAGAATAGTGTAGAGCAACCAGGACGCTACCACCCGCATCGAATAGACAGATATGACCCTGCAACGCCTTGGGAACTACAGTCTGGCGACGGCTTTACTCTTCGTGATCGGTGGTGGTCCTGGTTGGGCAGCCGATGCTCCATCTGGCATCTCGAACTTCCAGGAAGTTAACGAGCATCTGTACCGTGGCGCGCAGCCATCGGACCAGGGGCTTGCGAGTCTCGCGAAGTTGGGAGTGAAGACGATTGTAGATTTACGAGGGAGCGGCGGTCGTTCTTCGCACGAAGCTGAAGTCGTACGAAGGTTGGGAATGCGGTATCTGAATATTCCTCTGAATGGCTTCACTGCGCCTACGCTCGATCAGGTTTCCCGGATCATGAATATCTTCGATGACCCCACTGCGGGGCCGGTCTTTGTCCACTGCCGACGCGGGGCGGATCGCACGGGAACCGTGATAGCGATTTATCGAATCAGCCGCGATCATTGGGATAATCAAAAAGCGCTGAATGAGGCTAAGTCGCTCAAGATGGCTCGCTCGGAACGCCGGATGCAGAACTTTGTGCTGCATTACCAACCGGCTACGCAGTCCGACAAGATCAAGCCCGTCACACAAGGGTAGACTAAAATTTAAATCGCATGCCGCCCCACGCTCCGATCGGAGCGCCGGGAGCGAAAAAGGTTGTCGTTCGAAGCGGATAGTTTCCGTCTATCGCGGGAAAAGGGCGCGCGACGAAGTTTCCGCTATTGTCGAAGGGCGTCGGTCCCAATTGGGCAGCCGTGTAGTAGCGATGATTTAACAGATTATCCACCTGAACGAACAGCTGTATGCGCTTTCGTAGCTGGTAGTGTGCTCCGAGGTTGGTAACTCCATAGCCGGGAGAGATACCCCGGGCCAAGATAATAAATGCCGTCCGGACGGTCCAGATTGTTCTCGTTGCCCCGGGCATAGGAGCGCCCCACCGCGTCGAAGTCGACGATCCACGGAGATTTTTGTGGTCGGCTGGTATTCGGCGTAGGCCTTCAAAATATTGCGTGGCACTTGCGGGATCTGGTCACCTGGCTGCACAGTGATGTTGCCATCCATTCCGGCGCCTCCGTCATTGGCGCTGTTGCTTCCGCCGTCGATTGTCTGCACGCTTTGATATGTTGCGGACAGGAAAGTATAGTTACCCCCGAGCGTAAATTTCCCGACTCTTCCGCTGAGGCTGGTCTCGACCCCCTGGCGCCGGGTCTGGCCGAAGTTAGTGAAATAGCCGAAGCCGGTCTGCTCCGACGCCACGAAGAGCAGATCGTTATCATTTTCGCCGCGGAACCAACCGGCACTCCAACGCAGATTATTTTCGATTGCACCGCGGATACCCGCTTCGAACGTTCTGGTTACTACCTGTTTCAATGGCGGATCGCTTACCAAGGCATTCGGCAGGTTGCACGGTTCGGTGGGATCGGCGCACCCTAATTCGATCGCGGTCGGAGCGCGACTGGCTTCGCTGTAGCTGAAGTACAGGGTAGCGAAGCGGGTAGGGCTGTAGGTGAGGCCGGCTGCGGGATTAAAGCGCGCGAAAACATACTGTCCGTTGAGAGAGCCGCGCACTCCTGGTACCGCTTCTGGGGGGAGACGATCGACATTCATGATGGAGGTGCGGTTGTAACGGCCCGACAGCGTGAATACCAGCGACTTCCCGAGATTGAGCGTGTCCGTCGCATAAAGGCTGAAGGTGTTGATCAATCCGCGTAGATCCACCCGCTGGTCGACGGGAAGGCCGCCTGAAGTGGTGGTTCCATTGGCATAGGAATTGATGGGCGTGAGGGTGATGCGGTCCGGATTGAGATAACCGAACTGGGAGCCTTGCTGAAAGGTCATGCTGCTGCGGTCCCATGCGGACCCCGCGGTGACGTGGTTGTGCCGGACGAGCCAGGATGCCTGGCCGGATAGCCCGTAGTTGTGTTGCTTGGTGTAGGTGTTGGTAATGATGCCGGTGCAGCGGTCGCTTGGATCCGCATTTTCGAGGCCCTGGGCAATGCAGCGCCAATAGGGGTAAGGTTCTGTGGAAGCGTTGCCGGTCGTCGGGAATCCGCTATAGCCGGCCGCTTTCAACGCATTAATATCCGCCGTCGAGAGAGTGTAGATCGACTGATCGAAAGAATTGGAATTTATGTCGCCGTTGGTGGTGTCGGCGCGAATATAACGAAAATAGGCGTTGCCGGATAGCGTAAGATTACTCGTCAGGTTGTGCTGCAAGTTCAAGATCAATGAGGGCGAACGGTTCCAGGTGATGTCGGGAATGCTGTAGACGCTGCTGTAATTCTGTTCGAGGAAGCGGAAGTCCTGCAGACCGTTTCCGGTGAGCCAGTTATCGGCATAAGAGAAGCTGAGCGAAACGGTAGTCTTGCCGTGCTGCCAGCCCAGTTTTTCGAAGGACTGGCGGACCTCCGATGGCGAGGCTTCACGCCAGCCGTCTTCGCGGAAAAGATTGCCGGCGACGTACCAATACAAGCCTTTCGAATTGGAGCCTCCGTGTTCAAACTCCCCTGCCCTCCGCCCGAAACTGCCTCCACTCACCGCGACTGAAGTGCCCGGCGCGCTGTAGCCGTCCTTTGTGGTGACGGAGAGTGCCCCGCCCAGAGTGTTGAGGCCGAACAGCGGATTCGATCCCGGCATGAGCGCGACTTCCGAGATGGCGATTTTTGGAATGAGGTCCCAGGCGACGATATCGCCAAACGGCTGGTTTTGCCTGACTCCGTCCAGATATACCGAGATTCCTTCCGGCGTCCCCAGTAAAGGCGACGCCGTATAGCCGCGATAGTTAATATCGGGTTGGAAGGGGTTTTCCTGATTCTGGTTGATGTGGACGCCACTGAGGCGCTGGTTGAGAAGGTCGGAGAGATCGAGCGAGCCGCTCTGTTCGAGGTCGCGTGCTCCGACAGTCTGGACTGGAGCGGGGATCTCGTCCAGTACCAGATCCGTTCCGGGAAGCGGAGTCGCGGCGACCACTTCGATCCTCGAAGCCTGCGTCGATGGCGACAGCGTGAGTGTCTCTGAGACGGGAATCTGAGATTGGATGTCGAACAAAACGGATTGTGTCGCGAAGCCCGCTCGCACAACTTCGATTCGATACCGGCCGTAGGGCAAGTTTCCCTGATGATATTGGCCTTGCGCGTCGGTCTGGAAGTGGCGCTCGGCTCCCGTATCTAAGTTTTGGACCTTCCCGGATGCTTTCATAGCGGCGCCAGAGGTGTCGTTTACTTCGAGCCGGAGCTCACCCATTGCGGTCTGGGCCGGCAAGGCCGATGCTGCCGCAAAGAGCAGGAACAAGAACACGGCGCCACGTTTTCGAACCAATCCGGCTGAGACCATACTCTAGAATTCTTTCCATCGAACACTTGTTCAATCTTTTTCTCGAAAATCTGTGAACAGGATCGACAGAATCGGGATGTTCAGTATAGATGGCCACTTCGTTATTCTTGAATAGATAAGAGCGCGAACGTATTCGATGTCCTCTCGTGTGACAGACTCGACAGTAATGCCAGTTTTGCAGGCCGTCCCTGCGGCTGAACGGCCCCGGCAGGAGCCGGAGATCGTCGGCGAAATCGTAGCGTTGTTCGATCAATACCGAGCTCCTTTGCTGCGCTACGTCTCGAGCTTCGGGCTGTCGCCCGCTGATGGTGAGGAGATCCTCCAGGAGGTTTTCCTTTCGCTATTCCGGCATCTTGCGCGGGGCAAATCGCGCGAGAATCTGCGCGGTTGGTTGTTTCGAGTCGCTCATAATCTGGCATTGAAGCAGCGTTCCCGGATGCGGCGGGATTTGGATTCGCGCGCGAACTCGGGCGCCGAAGAGTGGGCCATTGACCCGGCACCGAGTCCGGAGGATCAGATCTTAAGCAATCAGACGCAAATGCGTTTGCGGGCTGTCGTCGACGCGCTGCCGGAACAGGATCGACGCTGCCTGTTTTTGCGGGCCGAGGGTTTGCGCTACCGGGAGATCGCACAAACTCTCCAGATGTCCCTCGGCGCCGTATCGCTTTCTCTGGCCCGATCACTTGGGCGAATCGGGCGCTCCGCCGAACGGTGTAACATATGATGTACAAGGCCTGGCATCTGACTGACGAACAAATGCTCCAGGAGGTGGACGGAGAGCTTTCGAAGCATGACGAGCAAGTGGTTCGAGCACATTTGGAGGAGTGTTGGAAATGCCGGACGCGCCACCGGGAGTTGGAAGCGGCAATTGGCGATTTTGTGCACGTGCACGGGCGGGAATTCGACACGAAACTGCCTCCTATAGAAGGTCCGCGAGCTTTGCTGAGGGCGAGATTGGCTGAACTTTCCGTTAGCGAACAGAAGCGGCTTCCACGGTGGTTCCTCTTCACCCGGCCATTCGTCTGGGCGACTGGGCTATGCGGTTTGTTGGCTGTGGGTCTGATTCTGATGTGGTCGCCGCGGCCGCGGGCCATGGTGGTTTCAACGCCCGATGCCCGATTGACCCCTGGCGCAACTCTTCTCGTGACGCGGCAAGCCGTCTGCGCGCACGTCACTGCCAACAATAAGTCCGTCTCAGCGGCACTGCAGCGGAAGGTGTTTGAAGAATACGGCATTGCGGGAGCCGATCCGCGAGCCTACGAGGTGGACTATCTGGTCACGCCGGCGCTCGGCGGAGCGGACGATATCCACAACCTTTGGCCTCACTCCTATTCAGCTACGGTTTGGAATGCTCAGGTGAAGGACGCGCTGGAAGACCATCTGCGCGAAAAGGTTTGCGACGGGAGCCTGGACCTTGCAGAGGCTCAGCGGGAAATCGCTACTAACTGGATAGGAGCATACCAGAAGTATTTCCATACCGACAGGCCTTTAGCCGAGCATCGCGGACAAAGCCTTCAGTAGCGGCAAAATGCGGGTGGGGCAGACCTCGAAAAACGATGATCTGCCCCACAGGCCGCGTCGAGAAGGTTTGACCCTATTCTCGTGATTTCTCCGTCCCCTTCTCATCGGGGCAAGAATCAGGCGATCTTCTCGGCAATAGATTTGGCCTGTAAGAATAATAACAGATAGTCGGGACCACCCGCCTTTGAATCGGTGCCCGACATGTTAAACCCTCCGAAGGGATGGGCTCCCACCATGGCTCCGGTGCATTTCCGGTTGACGTACAGGTTACCTACGAAAAACTGTTCACGAGCCTGTTCAACATGCGCGCGGTTACTCGAAAAAATCGCGCCCGTCAGCCCGTAAACGGAGTCGTTGGCAAGCGCCAGTGCGTGATCAAAATCCCGCGCCTTAGTCACGGCCAGCACGGGGCCGAAAATCTCTTCTTGAAAGACGCGCGCCCGGGCGTCCACGTCCGCGATAACGGTAGGCGGGATAAAATGGCCGTCGCCGGGAGATGGCGAGCCTCCCGCGATGAGGCGTCCTTCGTGCTTGCCGGTCTCGATGTATTCGAGGATGGTCTTGCGGGCACTCGCGCTGATCACCGGACCCATATAATTCGCAGGGTCATCGGGAGGGCCCACGGTCAGTTTGCCGGTGCGCTCCTGCACCTTAGCCAGGAACTCATCGTAAATTTTGGCATCCACGATAGCGCGCGAACAGGCGGAACACTTCTGCCCCTGATAGCCGAATGCCGACGCAACGACACCATCGGCGGCCTTGTCGAGATCGCATTCGCTATCGACAATGATGGCGTCTTTGCCGCCCATTTCGGCGATGACGCGTTTGATCCAGATCTGGCGGGGTTGATGCCGGGCGGCCAACTCGTTGATGCGCAAACCGACATCGCGCGATCCGGTGAACGAGACGAAGCGGGTTTTGGGATGCTGGACCAGGACGTCGCCAATCGCCGCGCCGCTTCCGGTAATGAACGAAAAACTACGCGCGGGGAAGCCGGCTTCGAGCAACACTTCAGCAAATTTCGCGGCCACGGTGGGCGTTTCGCTGGAGGGCTTGATGATTGCTACATTGCCAGTGACGAGTGCGGCGACGCTCATTCCGGCGAGAATCGCCAGGGGAAAATTCCAAGGTGGAATTACGATCCCGACGCCCAGCGCCAGATAGCGCATTTCATCGTGTTCGCCGGGCATCTGAACCACCTGCTGGGGACCGGCGAGGCGCGCCATTTCCCGCGCATAGTACTCGCAGAAGTCAATGGCCTCCGCGACTTCCGCTTCGGCTTCCGGCCACGTTTTGCCGGCTTCGAATACCAGCCAGGCGTCAAACTCCAGCTTCCGGCCGCGAATGATTGCCGCGGCTTTCAGCAGCTTGGCAATTCTAGCCTTCGCCGGCGTTCGCGACCATTCCGGAAAGTACTCCGAACCCGCTTCAATCGCTCGGGTAGCCAGCTCGACGGAAGCCTTCTGGTGAACCCCCACGATTTCAGACGGACGCGCGGGATTCGTGGAGTTGAAGGTAGCGTCTGCCTTGACGTGCTCGCCCGCGATGATCAACTTGTACTCGCGGCCCAGTTCTTCACTTACTTTGGCTTGCGCTTGTTCCATCCGGCGGCGATTGTCCGGCTGAGCAAAATCCGTGTAGGGCTCGTTGCGGAATTCAGGCAAGTTCATGGTTGACATTCGATAGCCTCCAGCTGGCCGCCACGTGACTCGACGCGCGAAAAGGATGTATCGGCGTCATGCGCGAACGCGCACCACCAGTTTTCAGCGGCAGCCTGTTTGAGGATGCGAGTCTTGTTGTCGATCGCAGTCAGCGGGAAAAGATCTACGGCGGCGATCCAGGTCGGTTTCACGTGATGCGCCGTGGGGACTAGATCGGAGAGGAAACAGAAGGTTTCGCCCTCCGATCGCGCTCTTACGATCATCAAGTCGCGATTATGTCCAGGCACGACTTCGAGCTCAATCCCGGGGACGATTTCGACATTGCCGGACACCAGTTCCATCTGGCCGGAATCGACCAGCGGGTCGTAATTGCTATCGCGGTAACTGACCCGATCGCGCACGTGCCGCTCATGCGCATGTTCCCATTCGCCGCGTTGCGTGACATAGCGTGCATGGGGAAATGCGGGGAGAAAATGACCATGCTTTTCGATGGTGTTACCGCCGCAATGATCGAAATGCAGATGGGTGTTGATGACCAGGTCGATGGGTCCGGCATCAACGCCGGCGACCGCCAGGATCTCAGCAAACGGCGGCAGTTGTTCAGGCATGTTCATCCGCGAAAGTTCTATCGGCGACAGACGGTTACCCATACCAGTTTCAACCACCACGACGTGATCGCCCGTGTCAATCACACAACAGTTACAGGCGAAGCGTAGACGATTGAGGTCGTCCGGCGCCAGGCGCTTGCTCCACATAGTCTTGGGAACCACCCCAAAAAACGTACCGGCATCCCACCAGTGGATGCCGGTATGGATGAGTTGGACGCGAAAGGAGCCGACGGCGAGGGTACTCATAGGCACAGACTGAGGTCTGTGTTACTCAAGTCTAGCCGCGGGCTAGCTTGCGACCGCGATCAAAGAGGTCGGCGGCCTCTTCGGCGATCTGCCGGCCGCGATCGAAGAGCTCTTTACCCTTATCAACAATCTCCTTCCCGCCATCTGACAGCGCATCTCGGGTCTCGTCGGTTTTCTTTGCGATCAGCTTGCGCGTGCTCTGTCCGGAATTGGGTGCATAGAGCAGGGCAACTACCGCGCCACAGACTGCGCCCGCCAGAAACCAGGTGAACCCACTGGTCGAATCACGATTCTCTGCCATTACTTCACCTCACTTTGATTCTAAACGGTCACGCGGGCGGCCTTGAACAGTCGTCTATTCTAAGAACGATGTCCAATTCTCAGCCCATTGCTTTTTTCGACTTCGATGGCACTTTGTCGCTAATCCGCACCGGATGGCAACAGATTATGGTCCCTATGATGATGGAGCTTCTACTCGAATTGCGGTCCGGAGAAACTCGCGAGCAGATCCAGACAGTGGTCGAAGAGAGCGTATGGCATCTCACCGGCAGGGAGACCATCTTTCAAATGGATGCTCTCGTCGAACAGATTCGGGAACGCGGCGGTAGCCCCTTGACTGCCTTGGCCTACAAGGCCGAGTATCTGCGGCGTCTGCATGCAAAGATTGTGGATCGCCTGGAAGGTCTCAAAAGGGGTGAAATCAATCCGGATGCGCTGCTGGTGCCGGGCGCCCGCGAGTTTCTGGAGGCGCTGTATGCGGGTGGCGTACGGATGTACCTCGCTAGCGGCACCGATCATGAAAATGTCGAGGAAGAGGCCCGCCTGCTGCGGATCGACCGGTATTTCGGCGAACGCATTTTCGGCGCCCGCGACGATCATAGCTTTTCGAAGGCATTACTCGTAAGGCGCATTCTGGGTGCGGCCGAGTGCCAACCCGATCAGCTATTTGGATACGGAGATGGATATGTGGAGATTGAGGAAGTGAAAAAGGCCGGAGGCACCGCGGTGGGCGTGGCTACGCTGGAGCCCGAATGCTTGCAGATCGATGAGTGGAAGCGCAACCGGATGTTGGGCGTTGGAGCCGACCGCATTGTTGCGAATTTCCTGGAGCCTGAACCTTTGCTGAAGGAACTGCGAATCAGGCGCTAGCCGCTTCAGTACAACGGCGTTTTGTCGCTGGGTTTGACCTCGGCTTCGATACGTCCAACGCCGTCGATTCTGGCTGCAACGCGGTCCCCGGCTTTAATTCTGGCGCCTTTCGGACAGCCGGTGGAGATAAGATCGCCTGGATTCAGCGTCATGTAGTTCGAGTGGTAGGCTACCAGATCGAGCGGGCGCATTTTCATATTGCGAACGAAATCGCGCGAGCAGATGCCGTCGTTGTGCTCGGTGATGACCTCGAGCGATTCAACGTCCGGCACTTCGTCGGCGGTGACGATTACCGGTCCGAAGCTAAAGAACGTGTCGAAACTCTTGGAGCGCGTCAGATATCGCGGGTTCTTGCGCAGCACATCGAGCGCCGTCAGGTCGAGTGTCGTGGTGAAACCGAAAATGACATCAAGAACACGGTCGCGCGGCACATAGCGACAGGTGCGCCCGATGACGACTCCAAGTTCGCCCTCGGCATCGACATCATCGGAGAATTCGGCCGGCGGGAGCAGGATCTCCCCACCCGGTTGGAACATGCAGGAGGCCGGCTTCATGAAACTACCGGGCTCTTCCGGTTGCACGGCGTTGATGTCGACGGCATGCGAGTGGTAGTTGAGACCGATGCACCAAATTTTAGGGGGGAAGTCATAAGGCAGGCGGGGCTCGATCTGGTCGAAAGGGATGGGCGGCATCCCCTCTGTCGGAATGTCTTTGGCGCCACTCCGAATGAGTTCAAGCAGGCTGTTGGGATAGTGTCTGTCGAATTTGGAGTTGATCTCGAGAATTGGCGCGATCCCGCCTTGGACCACCAGACCCGCGTGGTCCACAGGATTATTCTGCCTCGCATAGCGGAAAGTAAGGAGCTTCATAAAAGGGTGACTAGATTACTGTACACCGTGAACCGGGCTGGTGAGCCCGCGCGGCAGGCTAAGATAAAGTTTCATGAAAGCTCGTGTCCATGTATCCCTCAAATCCACGGTACTCGATCCGCAAGGTCAGACCGTTCGCTCGGCATTGGTAGGCCTGGGCCACCGCGGAGTTAAGGACGTTCGGCAGGGAAAGTTTTTCGACATTGAGATTGAGCCGGGCGAAGATGTCGAGACCATTGCGCGCGAAGTCCTGATCAACCCGGTCATTGAAGACTATGAGATCGAATTCTTGTAGACGGTTGGACGCCCATCAAGAGAGATTCCATTGGCCAGTCAAGACCACCGATGCGGCGAGTAGACCGTTAGTCGTCGCATGGGCGATCACAGCGTCGCCTATCCGGCCGCGACGAAGCAGCACAGCAGCGTAGAGCAGGCCGGCGATAGTTCCCGCGATCCGTCGCTCTCCGTGAAGGATTCCGAAGGCGAGCGACGAGATGATGAGCGAAGTCGTGGTAAACGCCCGGGGACTTAACGATGCGAAATCCACCGCGACAATGCGCCGGATGAGGTAACCACGGAATGCCAGTTCTTCCGAGATCGGGACCGTTATGACCGAGGACATCACACGCAGTACCAGCCATATGCTTTGGGCGGCTGCGATGCCTCGATCGGCGTTGGCGGCAAAAGGGTTCTGAGGGTGGACGCCGGTCACCCAGTCGCCACCGAGCCATAGAACGAATACAAAAGTTCCTACCGCGGGCGCTTCCCATCCGAAATGCCAGTCGAGTTTCCTGTAGTTCGCTCGGAAAATCCACAGGGCTGCGCCGGAAGCAAGGAAGCGCAAGGGATAAAGCCACTCAAAACCCCCGCTGGCGGCCCTTGAAATCATGGCAGCAGCCAGAATCGAGAGGAATGGTACGAGGTAGGGCGCCGCAGGGTTCTCGGTCGCGACTGGCAATTGCGTCGAGTCCTTAGCGTCAAGTGCGAGGGTTCCGGACGGACTCACCGCGATCCATTGCATCCGGCGCGCTCCCACCATCAGCGCGATCGCTACTCCATTGAAGGCGATCCAGCCAGCCTGGGAGTGAAAGCCACCCAGTGCGATCTCCGGCGCACCCGCGTTCCCGATCAAAATGAGCGCCGCGATGCGCACCGCATTGAGGAAGAACAACACCAGGACACTGGCGGGAGCTAAGATAAGCGCGCGCGGAAAGCGAAACTCTCGCCGCAGAAGCCAGAGCCATAGGAGGGAGAATCCAAGAATCAAGGCTGCACCCTCCAGCCCGGAGCAGGCCGAATCGATCTCCACGTGAAAGGCTTCGGTCCCAATTGACATGGTGGAGAGATTGGTGACTACGCCAGAAAGAAAAAGCGCGAGTATGCCTTTGACGATGAAGAACGTCCACGCAGCGGTGGAGGCCCAAAGAGTTCGGGCATATGCCCCTAGCAGGCACACCGTTAGGGAAGCGGCCAGAGCGTAGACCCAAAGATTGCCGGTGATGCGCAGAACTTGCCGCCAGGCAGTCAGGGGGATGAACGTACATGCGCCGGCTACGATGGCTGTCACGCCGACGACTAGCCAGAGGAGGGCAACTAAACTGGCCAGCGAACCGGACACGGCGGTTTCGAACAGGCTCCGCGCAAGAATTCCGAAGAGCGCCAATGAGCCAAGGTGGACGGCAAGCCAAGTCGGATTGACAACCCGCGCCCGGGTCAGCCTTTCGGAAACGCGCAACACGTCTTCGCGCCGATCGCCAGACATCTGGAGAGCAGCGAGCGTAACGAACAAGGTTGCGAAAGCTATTATCCACCGCAAGACCCACGATCCAGAGAAGCCCAGCAACGCGATCAATTCACCCCGACCGATCAACGCTCTCGCGTCGAGCCACACGGTGATGGGGATTAGCTCGAGCGTAAACAGGACAGCGAGAGAAAGGAAGCGGCGAAGGAGGTCAAAACGAAATCCGGTGGCGTGCTGCACGGGGGAGGAGTTGAATCGATCATACTAGCCCGGCTGGCTAAAACTCTTCAGCCAGCCGAACTCGTCGTATTTAGCGTTTGTTGGTTTTGTGGCGAAACATTAAGAATGCTCCGGCGAGCAAAGTTAAAGCGCTGGCGCCGGAACTGGGGTCGATTTCAGGTGTCGGCGAGGCCAGGAGAAAAGCTGAGGCCCCCATACCTAATAGAACTAGCGAAAATAGTTTACGCACATGCCTCCTGTAGTTATCACAGCCAAAATTGGAGCCCAGGTTCGCGCTATTTCAGCGACAAAAAAGTCTCTTGAGGAGCAGAAATTGATCCCTCATGCCGCCTAATTTGCCCTAACCTGAAGCATCCCGTTCCTCCAGACTGGATAGCACCATAGAGTATAGCGACAAGATGTACTACGGTCAATCAGAAATGAGCAAAAAAAGGGCCGGCTGGAGTCGACTCGCCAGAATTGGCCTGCAGCCGAGTACTACTTTCTTGCGAGGGGGAACCTAGAAGTGTTCGAGAGATAGGGACGAGGACGACGTTGATTGCGCCGGCTTCCGTCGAACCTGGCGGCAGTCAGAAGCCGACGAACCAATTCTCTGGGCTCCCGAGTCAGTTTTGCTGTATTGCTTGGTTGTAGCGTACGCGTTCGATGAACCTGTATGCGCCCGCTGAGTTCACCGAAAAGTCCAGTCCTTGACTGCGCGTCAGGAAGGCTTCGAATGTCGCCCAGGGTGAGCGTCTTGATGGCTCTCTTACAATCTGCATTCACCAGCAGCATGTTGCATTTCTCGCGCTTTACGAGCTCATCTCGCACTAGAATCGATTTGCTCCTTCAAGCTCGCCCCGCGTTGGAATCACCACCCTCCTCCAGGCTCATTACGCGTCGGACAATCTACCACTTGCCTTATCGTTATCGTAGCTAGTAATATAAGGGTGCGGGGTGGAGCAGTCTGGTAGCTCGTTGGGCTCATAACCCAAAGGTCGAAGGTTCAAATCCTTCCCCCGCAACCAATCCTTTCACTGCTGAGGGC
>CAVZRE010000078.1:0-61628 GCA_963777595.1 Terriglobia bacterium | reverse complement strand
CCATGTTTCTTTACATCTGCTTCGACTCATCGTATTGCTCACTCAGTTCGGGCTTCGACCACGTTTTCCCGCCATCGCTCGATCTCATTACATATACGCCCTCGACCACGCGCTCCGACCGGGTCTTGGCCAAAAGCTTCAGTCCAGTTTCGTCGTAGCCGCGGATGATCGCGTAAGCCAACAGAATGTCGCCATTCTTTAACTGCCCAAAAGCCGGGTTGCGGTCATCATCAGGTCCTTTCACCACCGTTCGGGGCGCCGTCCACGTTTTCCCTTCGTCAGCTGACGCAACTAAATCCAGCCGGCCGTTCCGCCCAATGTGAGGAGCGCCTCCTCGCAGTACTGCCAGCAGCTTTCCGTCGTGCAGTCGAATCAGGACGGGGAAATATCCTCCGCCGCTCACCACAATCGACCGATCGGCTACGATCAAGCCGGTGGCCAGCAACAGAGTCGCGGTAGAGAATGCTGCCAGAATAGCTTTCATGACGATAGGCTCCTTTATTTTTCCGATTCTTTGATTTTCCGAAAGCGTTCCATGGCGGCGGCTGCTTTCCCCGCCTGCCCGGACTTTCGATAAGCCATCGCCAGCTGATAGATTGCTGCCGAGTTTCCGGGTTGTAACTCAGCCGCTTTTTCAAGGTTGCTGACGGCCGACGGTGCGTCGCCTTTTTCCGCTGCGATTTTTCCCAGGTTCAGATACGCATCGACGTTCAAAGGGTCAAGCGTTAATACTTTCCTGAAACCTTGTTCCGCTTCGCCGTTCTTTTGCAACCGCAGCCAGTTCCGCGCTTGCTTCACCCGATAAGTTGCGTTGCCGGGATCTAGCCGGACTGCGGTCTCATATTCGTCCTCCGCCGCTGTCGCAACGCTGGTGGCAACATAGAGATCCGCCAAAGCTGCGTGTATATCGGCAGCTTCCGGTTCCAGCCGCACGGCTTGCTGGTAATTCGCCGCGGATGCCTCGTTCTTGCCGGTTGCATAAAAGACTACGCCGCGCGCGGCATACAGATTCGCGCAGCGCGGACAATTTTGAATCCCCGAATCCAACCTGTCGATCGCGTTGTCATATTCGCCAACCTGGATCAACGCGATGGCTAGATCATAAAGGTAATCTTTGTTTTGGCGGTCCAGGTCAGTCGCTTGAGTCAGATGTTCGATTGCACGAGTTGCATCACCAAGTTCCCGGTAATCGGAACCGGTCAAAGCGTGATAAGCGGCATCCTGACCCGTTGCCTCACTAATCTGCGCCAGGACCCGCAGACTCCGCTCGTACTCGCCGGTTCGGTAGAGAGCCAACGCCAGATCGAAGCGCAGTGGGTCCACATTCTCCTGGTCGCCGGAGACTGTCAGCGCTTTCTCAAATTCCGCCGCCGAGGTGCGATAATCGCGCCGCTGGGCCGCATTTAAGCCAAGGTTTCGATGAGCCGGCGCGTAATCCTTTTTGATATCGATCGCTCTCAGAAACGATGCTCGCGCCTGCTCGTGCTTGCCCTGCTGTTCCAGCGCCACGCCAATCAGATTATGCAGTTCGCACGAACGTGGATAGGATTTCAGGGCACGGGCAAACTTCGCTTCCGCTTCTTGGAATTTTCCTTGTTCCAAGAGTGCAATGCCTTGCTCCGCGACAGCCTCTCCAGACTCACCGACACCCGAGCGAGACGTCTGGCCGGAAAGAGTCTGGCCGATTGGGCTGAACAAGGCTGCGCTGAATAGAACTGGGGCGAGTAACGAGGTCTTCAACACTTCTACCAATACACCTTCAAGCCAAGTTGATTCAACCTGGGGGATCCGGAACTGAAGGTCAGGCCAAAATTTGGGCTGTCCACCGTCGTTGTGGGCGTCGCGAAGTTTGTATGATTCAGTGCGTTGAACGACTCAAAGCGAAACTCCGCCCGGAAACGGTCGTTTATCGGAATCGCCTTACGGATCGAGAGGTCTACATTCTCCAGACCGTTGCCTTGCAGCGTATTCGGTCCCGCGCTTCCGAATCGTGGCGCCTCGGCCGGGTGTTTGGCCGTGTTGTTCGGCCAGTCGAACGCATTAATGGACCAGCGCGGTGAATTCACGCCGCTCACGCCCAACTCCGGATTCGCCAGAAGATCCGCACGGCACGTGATCTGAAATCCGCTGTTGCAGTTTTGCGTACCGATCGTGGGACTGAGAAACATTCCATCCTCGGCAGTGATGATCCCATTCAGTGACCAGCCTCCGATTACCCGGCCCGCAAACCCCTTGATGTTTGATCCAATTGAATGTCCCTGGCCAAACGGCAGTTCGTAACTGAAAGTTCCCACGAAGCGCTGTGGGAGGTCGTCGGAGGTGGGGCCAACTTCGGCCCTCAGGTTCAGCGGGTTCTGCACCGCGGCGTTCGTGCCTGACGCTGTAATCCCGCCCAAACTCGTGAGAGCCTTGCTGTAGGTATAGGCAGCCTTGAAGGTGAGCCCGTGAGATAGGCGCGTCTCTGCGGAAAGAATCAGCGAGTTGTAATTAGCGTTCGCGCCGCTACTGAAACCGTAGATGCGCGCCCATTTCGGGTAAGGCACACGCGTGGCGAGCGCCGAAGTGCCTGGAGTAGTGGTGTTGTAGTCAAAAAGGTTGTACAGGTGTGTAGCCTTGGACCCGAGATACTGTCCCTCAAAAACCCAGCTACGACCCACTTGTCGCGAGATGCTCACGCTCCATTGTTGGTTATAAGCATTGAGGAAATGCGCCTCCGGGCCGGTTAACAGGCCGAACGTCGCAGTCTGCAGTGCCTGATTGGGCGAGACGCCGATGGGGCCGCCGTAGCCCAAAGTCGGCGTTGCCACCGGTGCGCTGAAGGCAGCCCAGAACTGCGACGGCGGCCCGGTTTGAGAATTCTGGACGAGGTTAATAGTAGGAGGCTGCGAGTAGTACCATCCGTATCCGCCGCGCACGACGGTCTTTTCATTTTTGAACGGGCGCCACGCGAATCCGAATCGGGGGGCGACATTATTCTTGTCCGGCGTGTACTCGGAATTGCGATTCAGCAGTCCAACTGGAAGGTCGGGCCGATTTGCCTGGTACCACGGTAGCGCGGTCGTGTTTTGCTCCGGGTACCGGAGACCACCAAGCGTGGGATCGAAAATCGGGGTGAGCCCGCTCAGTTCCACGGGAGGCGCATAGTATTCGTACCGCAGCCCGATATTCACGGTGAGCGAAGGGGTCGCCTTCCAATCGTCCAGAACATAATACGCCTGGCTTGTAGTTCGGAAGCGGCCCTCCTGGTTCGGTTGTAAGACCAGAGTCTCGGTGGAAGGAATTCCGAGTAGAAAGTCGGCAAAACCATCACCAGTGAATTGCCCCGAAAACGTGTAATCATTGTTCTCGTGCGTGGCGATCGTCGCATCCGCGCGAATGCGACGGATGTCGACGCCCGCCTTCACCGTATGGTTGCCGTGCACCCACGTTATGCCGTCGTACCACTGGAAAGTGTTAACCGTCAGGAACCAAGGCTGACCTTCCGAGAGACCACTGATGGCAGAGGTTCCGATGCTGATCGTTTCGGGAAATCCGGAATCAGTGCCGCTGGTTGGGGCGAAAGGGACACCCGCTTGTGCCGCGATCGGGTTATCCGTATTCTGACCTTGCGTGCGATTCACGGTACGGCTGTAACTGAAATGCGCCTCGTTCAACAGTGTCGGCGTGAAAGAACTCGTCAGACTCAGAACTGCGTTCTGAAAACGTTGTGGTTGCAGTTGTCCACCGATTTCAGGGAAGGTGCCAGGAGTGTATCTATCATTGCTCTGGCTGGCATAACGTCCCATCAGGTTCTCACTTGCGGAAAGACTATGGTCGATCTTAATCAGGTAATTATTGGAGTTATTCCGAAGCGCCAGATTGTTACTGAAGTTCTGCGTGAGGCTAGATCCATTTGAGGCCGGGTAGTACTTGGCCAAAGCCTCCGATATTGGGCTAATTCTAGTAACGGGAATCACGTTCCCTGGAAATGGCGCACCGCTGAGTGGATCTTTGATCACCTTATTAAGGCCGGCCAGATTCCCGGTGAGCTCAGCCTGGGTCGGCACGTTCCCGCTGGAAAACTGACCTTGGCTGATTCGAGTGAGATCGAAATCTCCAAAAAAGAAGGTTTTGTTACGAATGATCGGGCCGCCGCCCGCTACGCCAAACTGATTCTGGTGCAGAGCCGCGATGGACTGGTTCGGCTTAAGAAAGAAGTTTCGCGCATCGAACAGGCTATTGCGGACAAACTCCCAGGCCGCGCCATGGAACTCGTTGGTGCCCGATTTAGTAACTACATTCACCACCGCCCCGCCGCCCGCGCCATACTCCGCAGTATACTGGCCAATCTGAATGCGGAATTCCTGCACGGCATCCACGCTAGGAGACACGTTGTAAGTCTTAAAAAATGCCTCTGTATTATCGGCGCCGTCGAGTAAGTAGTTATTCTCGGCGGCCGGCATACCCGCAGCCGATGGAGCGAAGCCGCGATTCAGAATGCCCGCTTTCGCATTACTGGTCGCACCCTCGTCGATGCCTCCGGTCAGAAGCGTCAACTGCATGAAGTTGCGACCGTTCAAAGGAAGATCTTCCACGCGTTTTTCGTTGATCACGCTACCGATCATGGCGTTTTCGCTATTGACCAGGGGTGTCGCCGCGACGACGCTCACCGAGTCGCTCACTTCGCCAACTTGAAGCGCGATATTGACGCGCGCCTCTTGCGCCACCTGAAGCACAATTCCGGACACGACTTCCTTCTTAAAGCCGGGTTGAGTTGCTTCCAGACGGTACTCACCGGGACTAAGCGCCGGGAGAGTATACACACCGGCTGCGTCTGTAGTTGCCTCATGAACGATGTTCGTGCCCGTGTTCGTGGCAGTGACCTTTCCGCCCGAAACGGTAGCACCACTGGGATCGGTGACGATCCCGGTCAGAGTCGCATTGACCACCTGCCCCTCAAGAAGAGGCATCAGAAACATTACTAACAGACAGCTTGCAAACCGAGTTGTATTTGGCATATCCGATATACCCCTCTGCAACCTTTTGGGAAGTATAACGGATGCGGCGCGGGACGAACCACTCAATTAAGCGATTGAATCAGCGCGCATCCAGCTTATTGGACAGTGCAGGAGCGACGCTCGCCTGAATCAGACGGTGGCTCCGGCCGCGCATGCGATCTTCACCACCCAGACCCAAAATGAAGTTTGCGCGCCTGACGAATTCCATACCCGCGACCTTGAAAGGGAGACTAGTGAAAGGCTCGTAGCGATCGAGCACGGTATCGTAGATTTGAACCGCATCGCTGAAAGATTCATCGAACCCGCCCGCCAGTAAAATATGGCGGGAGTCAATCGCTACCGCCGATATACTTCGAATAGCGCTCAGTGAACGGAGCTTCTTCCAATGGTTGGAAGTCGGGTCGAATTGCCAGGCTTCATCAACATTACGAACCGCAGTGCCGCTCCCGGTCGTGCATCCGCCGAATAAGTAGATGCGCCCGTTCAGCACGGCGCTACTCCTCAGGGCCACTGCCCCATCGGGCATGGCGCTAACTCGCGACCACTTACCCGCTAAGTCTCGCTTCCACACCGCGTTGGTGCATTGAGTCAGATCGGTTACGCTCGCGCATCCGCCAAACAGATACGTCACGCCGTTAATCAGTTCTGCTCTTGCGAGGCCGGCATCTTGAGGCAACGTCCCTGATTTCACCCAACCGGTGGCCTCAGCCTTAAGAAGCCAGCAGTTCCGCGACGATCCGGATTCGTTCAACCCGCCCAGGACTTCGAAGGCGTTGTCCGACTGAATGAAACCGCCGTAAGCCAGCGGCTCAGGGAGCGGTGGCCCATTTGTCCAATCGCCGGAGACCGGATCGTAAACACGAACCTCGCGTAACCAGTGCTTGACTCCGTCTACCCACGTGGTCCCGCCAGCGTAATAGATCCTGTCTGCCAGGATTGCCGCCGCACCACCCGCCACGCCGTCGGGCATGGAGCGCAGGTCCTTCCAAATACCCTCCGCCATCAGGCACCAACCTATCAGCAACAGCGTAAACCGGGTGCAGTTCATTTGAGGTACATCTCTGCCGCCTTATTTTCGTCGATCACGTTATAGCGGTTGAGCGCCACGTCCCGCACTGTTTGCGAATCCCCGTTCGGCCAACGGATTTCCAGTGGGCCCGCGCTCCTGGCCGATCCCAGGCCGAACACGATGCGCCGATCGTGCGAGGACATGAAGCTGGCGCCTCCCGTGATCCACGCCGTTTTGGCACCCATCGCCGTGTGCAGGACCAACCGCGCGCCGATGGCGTCCCGATTGCTTTTCTTACCGCGCAATTTGATTCCCACCCAAGTGTTCCGCTCAACGGAAGCATTGTGCAGCAACATAGGCTTGCCATTCAGATTCACGATGGCTGCATCCACCAAGCCATCGTTATCAAAATCGCCAACGGCTAATCCGCGTCCGAGTATCCCGGTCTGAAGTGCTGGACTTGCGCGCTTTTCAAAACGGCCGCGGCCATCGTTGGTCAACAGGAGCGGCGGCTCCCGGTAGCTCACAATGGCATTGGCCATCGCAATCCGCTTATGCAGGTGGCCATTGGCGATTAGCAAGTCGAGCGCGCCGTCGTTGTCGAAATCCGCGATCCCAACTCCCCATCCTACATAGGGCTGCGTAAACCGCGCCAGTCCGGAGGAAGCCGCTGCATCAAGATACGGGCCGCCCCTGGCATCGCTCAGATACAGCGCATGATACTCGTGATCGAAATTCGTCACGACGAAATCCGGCAGTCCGTCGCCATTGAAATCGGCGGCATCCACCCCCATGCCTGACCGCGCCACGCCCTCGCTGTTATAAGCAATTTCCTTCTCGATCCCCATATCGCGGAAGGTTCCATCTCGCTGGTTGATCAGCAGGAGATTGGGCGACGCATCGCGCGCGACGAACAGGTCGACCCACCCGTCCCCATCGGCGTCCACGGCCACCACGCCGAGTGCGCGGCCCGAGCTCGCGGCAATGCCTGAGGCTGCACTCACATCGGAGAAATGGCCGTTGCCATCGTTATGATAGAGATGCGATCGACTGCCTTGATATTCGGTTTGCGCGCAGTAGGTCCTTTCGCCTGCGAACTCGCACTTCTTGGCATCGGCATACGAGAACTGCACGTAATTGGCGACGAACAGATCCAGCCGCCCATCGCGATCATAATCCAGCCACGCGGCGCTCGCACCCCATTCTCCCTTGTTGTCGACTCCCGCCGGCGCGGTCACCTCGGTGAACGTTCCGTTGCCGTTATTGTGAAACAGCGCACTCGACGGATAACCTGTGATGTACAAGTCAGTGAATCCATCGTTGTCATAGTCTGCTGCAGCCACACCCATTCCGTAGAAAGGAAGCTTGACGATGCCAGCTCTGGCGGAAACATCCTCGAATTTTCCGTTGCCCAGGTTATGATACAGCGCGCAGGGCGAACCGGGAGTTCCCGCTACAAAGAAGAGATCGAGCAGTCCATCATTATCGAAATCGAGAAAGGCCACACCGCCGGTAGTACTCTCGACCAGGAACCGGCTCGGCGATTCGCCATTCGAATGGCGCCAGCGGATTCCGCTCGAATCTGTCGAGTCCTCGAAGACGGGCGACAGTGCTCGCGCTGTTAGCAGAAGAGCGATTGCCGCCAGCACCTTCATCGCGTCGCTACCGATTTGGCGACCTCGAAGGCCTTCATCTCACGCGAGGCAGCCTCCCTGTCGCCAGTGCGCCGGTAGAAGCGCGCCAGCGCGAAATGGATGCGGCTATCCTGAGGTGCGGCAGCCTCGGCCGCCAGCAGGTGTTGCCCGGCGCTCGTCAAGTCGCGTTTATCCAGTGCGATATTCCCGAGTTGCAGGTGTGCTTCAGCCAAACCGCCATCGAGCTTCAGTGCGGCGTGAAACATAGCGGACGCACGCTCTGGCTCGCCGATCTCGAGCAGCACCACACCGAGCGCCTGGAACATCAGGGCATTGTCAGGGAACCGCTTGACTCCGGATTCCAGCGTAGAGATGGCATCCTCATTCATACCTGCGGCTGATTGCGCCATCGCGAGCCCAAGGCCCGCTTCCGCCGAGGCTGGGTCGAGGTCCAACGCGCGACGATACGAACTCACCGCCGCGACGTTCAACCGCACCTTGGTTTGAAAATAACCTAGCATCTCAAACACCCGCGCCGACGCGGGAAAGAGCTGAGCTGCATCGGCCGATAAAACCAAGCCTTCGCTATAGCGCGCCGTTTTAGCGCACTCTGCTCCAATTTCAAGGTCCACTGCCTCCAATAGCTCGGCTACCTTTTGTCGCGCGGTGCTATTCTCTGGAAGCCTCCCAAGCGCTTTCGAATACTCTGTCGCGCACTCTTCCAGGCGATGCGAGCGGTGCAAGATGCCCGCGAGCGCCGAATGATATAGGGGATCAGCGGGCGATAATCGGATGGATTCCCGAATGTCCTGTTCGGCTTCCGCGAGATGACCCTGCCGTAAGTAATCGTAGCTCTGCCTGGCATGCCACTCGGCATCTTGATCCGCTGCGCGGAGAATCAGAATCATACTTCCCAAAAGTGTCGCCCAGGCTGGACCTCCGCCGCGCATTGGATCAATTTACCAGAACCTTGCCCTCCACGCTATTGAACTCACCACTGCCGGGGACGAATGGATAGCGGTTCTTAATCTCATCATCGAGAACGATCCCAAGCCCGGGGCCGGCAGGCGGCAAAACGTAGCCGTTTTCCATCGCGAATGATGTTGCCAAGACGTCACTATGGAGTCCGGCGAAATCTGGAGGAATCTCGAGGATTTGAGTGTTGCAGGCAGCGAATCCGCAGTGGAGGTTTTGCATGAGGCTTCCTCCCGCTCCCCAGGCATGAGTCGCGATTCCACGATCGCGGGCATGTAGCATGGCGGCTACCTTGAGGAACTCACTCATTCCTCCCATGAATGATGCGTCGGGTTGTCCGATATCGAAACAGTCGCGTTCCGCAAACACGCGCCATTCGTAGGCCGCGGTGAGACACTCACCGCCCGCTATCGAAACGCTTGTATTCCGGCAAAGTTCTGAATAGGACCATGGATCCGTGTAGTGAAGCGGCTCTTCAAAAAAGTATAAATCGTAGCGCTCCAGTTCTTTCGCCGCAGCCAGAGCGATATCGAGCGTCCACGTCTTGCCCTGATTGTTTCCCATGTGGCCGTCCAGCATGACGGCGACATCCGGTCCTACCAGAGATCGAATGTAAGCAAGCTTGTCGCCTTCGAAATCGGCCGCTTCCTGGGCCGTCCCAGGCGTATAGAAGCCCGTTTCGGGGGAAAACGATCCAACCCCAACCTTGAACGCCCGAAACCCGAGAGAAAGATAATGGTCGATTTTCTTCGCGAGGCGATCTTTCGGGTAATTACTGGGTCCGCCGGTCGCATACCCAAGCAGTTTTTCGTGATGCGTTCCGCCAAGCAGTTGATAAGCCGGAACGCCTTCGAGCTTGCCCTTTAAATCCCAGAGCGCCGCTTCGATCCCTGTGAGGACGGAAGCGCCCAGTCCTACACGGCACCAGAAGTTACCGCAATGGTACATGCGGTTCCAGAGTTCCGGAATGTCGTCGACATTCTGGCCGATGAGAATCGGGCGAAAGAAATCGACGATGGGAGGAATTGTCTCGGGACAGAAATATCCGGCGTAGGTTTCGCCGATTCCGATGTGTTCCACGTCCGTGAGAATCTCGACAAACGCCGCGCTTCGCAGCTTTCGGGCCTCTCGCAGGAAAGGATCGTTGGTGGATGGGCCGGTCAACAGAGTGACGCGAACATCCCGGATTCTCATGCCTCAGTGTAGGCGAAAGCAAACTGCGGAAAACCGGTAAATCCTCCCAACAGGATCAAGTGGTCCAGTCTATTGGACGCAGGGGCTTAGGCCTTGCATCACTCCGCGCGCAATTGTCCGGGCGTGAGTTCGTTTAGCAGACCTCGGCCGTTGAGATAACGCTGAATGTTCTCGAGGAAGATCTGCCAAAGGCGCGTGGTGAACATCGGATTCTGGCTCGACCCCGAAATGTGAGGCGTGAAGATCACGTTGGGGAAGTCCCATAGAGGGTGATCCTTCGGCATCGGATACGCGTAGTGAGTGTCGATTGCGGCGCCGGAGATCCAGTTTTCCCGCAGCGCACGCAACAGCGCCTGTTCCTGGATAAGCGGCCCGCGCGCGGGATTCAGAAGGCAAGCGCTTTTTGGCAGTGCTTTTAATTCCTTTTCGCCAACGATTCCCTCGGTTTGTGGCGTCAACGGCATGGCTAGGATCAAGAAATCCAGGCTGCTGAGGAATTGTTGTTCTTCGCCTTTCAGGAAAACGCGGTGCGGCAGGGTTCCCGCAGGATCACCTGTCCCCGGCACATGGTAAACATCGTTTCTCGGTTGCACTCCGCCGCGGGAAAGCACGTGAACCTGCATCCCGAGTTGCCTGGCCAGACGGGCAGTTTCGCGTCCGATACCGCCATACCCCCAAATTCCGACTGTATGGCTGCGAATCTCTTTTTGATAGCGCGCCGATCTGTCCCACACGTGAGCCTGCTGGTTGCGGAACATGCCCGGAAGGTCGCGCACCAGGTTGACCATCATTGCCACATTCCATTCCGCGATCGGCACGTCGAAACAACCGCGCCCGTTAGAAGCCCGGATTCCACGATCCGGAAGTTTCAGTGGGAAGAGTTGGCTGTAGCCCGTCGACGCAATCTGCACCCACCGGACGCTGCGCATTTCATGGAAGTTTGATGGTGGAAACGTGCAGAACAGGACATCCACCGCCTCGATCAACCCGGTCGGAAGACTCCGAACAACTTCCTCAGGATCCACGCATACCACTTCGACGTCATGTCGAGACCTCAACTCTGCCAGAACATTCTCATCGACGGCAACATCGACCAGCACTTTCATCATCGTTCTTCCAGTTTGCGCAGTTGACAACGACGGTTGCAGCAGGCATAGACGGCAGAGCCGCCGTTGTCCACGGCATTGGACGCAGTTAACGCGGGGAGCGCGTATGCCAGTCCGTGCACAGGCCGGAAAGAGTCTAGAACTGGATGCGCACGGATCGAACGGTAGGGGACGAGGCTCCGGCTGACCGCAGAATCAGCCGGTATTGCCAAAAGCGCGATTGTTGAGAAGACTCGGCCGCGCTACGCCACGGCGCACTCGGCAGATCCGGTTGGTTGTCGCTGCCGCGAAGTTCGATTTCGACGGCTGCGTCAAATCCGGCCGATCCAGCCCATGTCGCCGATTTGGGAGAGCATCCGGGGGAGCAAGAGTGGACTTCAGATAGGTAGACCTGCTCGGGTTTCCGAGTATACAAATTGCCTTCGTCGACCCCGCTCATCATATGCGGGCCTACAGTGGGCAGCCAGGTCGTCTCTCGCTTCAAGAAACCTTCAGGGCTGTTCCAGAAGATGGGGGATTCGGTGTGATGATCGCCGTCCTTCACATGGTTAGAGACGGCCAGGTCGATCCAGCCGTCGCGATCGAAATCCGCGGCAACAACGCCAGCGGCGGAGCCGACGTGCAGCGGGCTGCGGCGGCGGACGCTGAAACTACCGGAGGAATCGCCCCAATAGATGTAGGAGTCCAGGTCTCGCGTAAATTCGCTTTGGTAGTTGGAGAAGAAGATATCGAGATGGCCATCGTGATTGAAATCGGCGACCACGGCGTGGTGCGCGCCGAGGGTCGGAAGTTCGGTTCGGTTGGTCGGCGAATAGCCGTTGGGCGATCCCCAATAAATATAGCTGTTGATGTTGTGATATTGACCGCGGGCTTCGTCGACCAGATTGCAGACAATCACGTCTAGATACCCATCGCCATTCAGATCGGCTATCTGCTCACTTACCGTTCCGATTCCCGGCAGAACGGTATGACGATCCTGGCGATAGCCTTCGTGCGTTCCCCAGAAAATCCAGACTCCCCCCGCAACAGAAGGCACCAGAAGATCGGGATAGCCATCCTGGTTGAGATCAGCGATGGCGGGAAAGCGAGGCTCGGGTACGTGAAGCGTCTGCTCACGGCTCGACGCAAATCGATCGGGTGTGCCGTGGAAGATGGCGACGGAGTTGTCATCCATGTTGGCAAAGAGAATATCGAGATATCCGTCACGGTCGAGCTCTCCCAGCGCGCAGCCGATCGCGCCGCGAGTCGGCAGCGCGGTCGTGCGGTCCGGAGAGTAACCGTCGTGGCTGCCCCAGAAAATCGTAGAGCCCTCGGGGCCCTCGGGGTCTCCTTCGTGGGAACCGAGTAAGAGGATGTCCGGGAACCCATCGTCGTTCAGATCGGCGATGCAGGATTCGTATGCGCCAACCGTCGGGAAGCGCAGCATACGATCTTTGGAGAAACCGCTTTTGGAACCGAGATACACATACGTATCCAGTTTGCCTATCGGACTGCCGGTAGAGCCGTTGGCGAAGAAGACCGAGTTGCCAGCAGCGGTGACGCCTGCCGCGCCATGCGTCAACAGATCCCTACGCGCGGAGGCGGAATATCCTTGAGCGCTGCCCCAGTAGACGTAGGAAGGAACATCGAAGGAGGTGTAACTGCGAGAGTTGGCGAAAACGATGTCGGGATAGCCGTCGCCGTCGAGGTCTGCGATAGTTGCATCCACCGCTCCCAGAGTCGGGAGGTCCTGATGCGATTCCCCGTAATGAGGCTGGCCTTGCCGGAGAGTACCCCAGTAGATTTGCGAGGGGATCTCCCAGTTATGGTTGAAGGACGTGCGGGCAACCACCAGGTCTGGCAAGCCATCGTGGTTGAGATCTCCGATTGCGATGCGGGCAGCACCCGGTACGTCCAAATCCTGAAGCGGCCGCAGAGTTTTTCCGGCGACCTGAAATACGCGGATGCCTTGTGCAGTCGCGACGACAACATGACCGTGGTCAACGGCAACGCTATTGGCAGGCGCACTGTTGATGATGGTTTCCCGTTCGCGACTCAGGCCTTCTGACGAACCCCAGAATATGCCGAGTCCGGCTTTTCCCTGCGCGATTAAGAGGTCATCGATGCCATCCCGATCGAGATCCGCAGAGGCACAGGCGGTCGACGGCGGCAAGGCGATAGCCGTGCGGGACAAGGGCAAGAAGCCATCGCGAGTGCCCCAATAAATCAGCGCCTGATTCGCATCCGCGATGCCGCTCGCGATAAACGCCAGGTCGCGAATGCCATCGTGATTGAAGTCTCCCACGCAGACGTCCTGGACGTACGGCGTGAACAACTCCTGATGGCGCGATTCGGTCCAGCCGGTTGGGCTTCCCCAGTAAATCCATGAACTCAGGTTGTGGGTGGTGTCGTCAAAGCCGCGGGCGACGATGAGGTCGGGCAATCCGTCGCCATTCACATCCGCCTGCAAAACGCGCACGCTGCCAGCTCCGGGGAACTCGGTGAGGGCAGGCGCGCCGCGACCGTGAAAAACGTACTGGTAAGCGGGCGGCACGTAGGCTATATCGTGGGTGTTGTTGAAGACGAGGTCGGGATAGCCGTCGTGGTTCACGTCGGAACGATAGATGGACTGCAGCGTACCGGCTTTAGAGACGTAGAGATTGGTCCCGCCGGAATCGAATGTTCCGCGGCGAAATGCTTCAAAGCCGCGAGTTTCCCAAACAGAGTCGGAAGCCGCGGGAGCCAATAAGAGTCCGAATGCGGTTAAGGCGATGGCGAAGACAACGGTGGGTCGCATCAGAAGGCCCACTCCATGGGGTGCTGGTGACGACCGTTGAGACCCCACATGGAAAAACCACCCGCTCCCGCAAATCCGGTGTCGCTATTTACGGCAGCAATGTGGGCGCCGGGGATGCTCGCTCCCGAGGGATCGGTGACGGAGCCGCGGCGGCAAGCCAGCGTAAGGGCGGCTTCCAACCGGGGAAAGGCGAGATTTCCAAGGCGGGTCACAGGCTACTCCCGAGCTGCAATATTCATCTGTCGACAGAAAACTGTCGACAGATGAGAGCGAGAATAGCATGGGCCAACCAGGGTGTCAATTCAGTCGCGGATGGTTCGGGACGGGCCTTAACCGCGCGCGCGGGCTTTACTGGGATGCTGCCGTGAAGACGCACGGCCGTTGGTTACGGCTTTGTCCACCGCTTGCCAACTGGAAGAAAATCGGGCGGGCTGATCCCAGCGGAGCGACAGATGCTCGTAAATCACTTGATCCGCGCTCTGCCTGGATTCTCCGATGACGAAATTCACCAAAGGCCGATGCGAGTCCAGGATCATTTTCATCTTTTCGGCTTTGGGCTTAGTTAACATCGCGTACGCGAACAGCGGCGCTGTAAGACTCGTCAGGGTCTTTTCCAGGTATTCGTTTCCGCTGAAACTCCACAGCAGGCGATGAAACGCAAGATCGGCGCGAATAGCCTCTATGGCGGTCGCGCCGCGGCGCTCCATTTTCTCGGCGGCCTGTTGCAGTTTGCGATCATCGTGCGGGTTATGGCGGAGGCGGCAGAGGCGCAGCGCCTCGGCCTCAAGGACCAGCCGGAGGCTATTTATCTTCTGGATTTCCTCCCCGTCAAGACTCACGACGAACATGCCACGGCGAGGAATATTGACCACCAGGCCCTGCTCTTGCAACTGCTGCAAAGCCTCCCGAATGGGGGCTCGGCTGACACGCAACTGGCGCGCGAGTTCGCTTTCGTTGAGCCGCACACCGGGCAGGAGTTTGGCGTTAAGAATCGCCTCAGTCAGCAATTCGCAGATCTTATCGCGCAGGGTCGACGTCTTGAAATTCGATCCGATATCTTGCAATTCATTCATCGGGAGTTTGCGTTGATACCACCATACTATACGACTGCCGACAATCATCAGAAGAGCGATTGCGGCTTCCGGATGGGTATCGCCGAGGATCAGCGGACCCCACCCCAAGCCGTAGTCGAGATAGGTGTTGCCGTCGACGTCGACGATACGCGACCCGACTCTACACTGGGCACGTTCGAAACCCTGAGAGAGCCTGACGTCTTGTGGCGCACGCTGGTCTCGCGCTCGGAAATATGGTTTTTGGGGCTCATGGTGTGCAGGAAATCGCTTTTGCGCGATTGCTCCTCTGTCGACAGTTTGATACTATCCCAAAAGGCGTCAGGCCGGAAAGGCGAGATTACCAGAACCGGCCGGATGCGTTCAGATGAGGGACGCCTCGCAGGTGTGAGCCAAATGAAACGACTTGTTGTCTTGCTGTTAGGGTGGTCCCTTTGCTCTCCGCTGGCTGCCCGGGACCGCGGCGTTTTTGAAATGCTGGCGGCTCCGGCTGGACCTGGCAACCGGCGCAACTCGGAGGCCGACATTTTGCAACTGCGCGACGGACGTTTGCTGCTGGCATGGACGAAGTTCTACAGCGAGGCCAACAGTGACTGGGCGCCGAGCCGCATCGCGGCCATGTACTCGAGCGATCACGGTAGAACGTGGGGACACGAATTCGTGCTCCAGGAGAACATCGGTACCATGAACGTCATGGAAGCGGACCTGCTGCGTCTGCGGTCGGGAAAGGTCCTGTTTTTGTTCGCGCGGAAGAACTCCGAGGCCGATTGCCAGCCGATGGTTCGGGTTTCGGCGGATGACGCAAGAACGTTTTCGGAGCCCAAGCCCATGGCGATTGATCCGTACCCTTCCTATACCGCGTTCAATCATGACCGCGCCATACAGTTGCGCTCCGGCAGAATCCTGATGCCGGTCTTTTTCACCAAAGACTACCGCGTGAATCCGCGTATCCTGAGCCGGGTGTATTATTCGGACGACGAAGGCGAGCACTGGACGCCGAGTGAAAGTGTCGTAGACATTCCCGCCAGCCGCGCGGGTGCGCAGGAGCCGGGCGTGATCGAACTGAAAGACGGGCGTGTGATGATGTGGCTGCGGAACAGCACAGGCAAAGTTTATTGGTGCTTTTCTCAGGATCGTGGCCAGTCCTGGTCGCAACCTGAGGCGATGGATGTCACGGCGCCGGTTTCTCCGCAGTCGATCAAGCGTATCCCTTCGACAGGCGATTTGCTGATGGTCTGGAACAATTCGCCTAAGGAGCGCGTGCCGCTTAGTTGCGCTATCTCGCGCGACGAAGGGCGAAGCTGGAGTCATATTCGTGACCTGGAAGACGACCGGAGTCACACATATGCCTACACGAGCATTGCCTTTGTTCGAGACCAGGTTTTCTTCACGTATTATTCCGGTCCGCCGGCCGGGGAGCATCAGGGGCCAGTTTGGTCGCTCAAGGTCAAGAGCGTGCCGGTGAAGTGGTTGTACCAAGCGTCAAAACATTAAACGATCATGAAGCAACTGAAGAAAATCTCGGGCGTCGTGCCGGCGATCGCGACGCCATTAACGGATGACGATCGCGTCGATATAGGTGGTCTGCGGCGGGTCGCTCGCTATCTGTTGGATGGAGGGGTTCACGCTATTCTGGCCAACGGTTCTATGGGCGGATTCGCGTGGCTGACGGCGGATGAGCAGGTGCGCGCAGTCGCGACCGTAGTGGAGGAGACGAACGGCAAAATCCCCGTCATCGGTGGAATCGGAGAATGCGGCAGTTCGCGGGCGGTAGACATGGCGCGGCGAATGTCCGCGACAGGAGTAGACTGCCTGTCGATTCTCCCGCCGTTCTACTTCCTGGCGAATCAGAAACAGCTGGAAGCGTACTTCCGCGAGATCGCCGATGCGGTGGATCTGCCGGTGTTCCTGTATGACAACCCGGTGCTTACCAAGAACCCAATTCATCCGGCAACGGTTGCGGAAGTACGCCGCCGGTGCCCGAATGTCGCGGGAATTAAGGTGAGCAATTCGGATGTCATCCATCTGCAGGAAGTGATCCATGTGATGCGCGGTGAAGCTGATTTTTCTATTTTGTCGGGCAGCGAGTTTCTGATGCAGGTGGTTTTGGAAATGGGCTGCCAAGGGGTGGTTGGCGGACTTTTCAACTTGTGTCCCCGGATGGCCGTTGAGTGCTATGAAGCGGTAGTCGCGGGTGAACGCAATCGGGCTCGCGAGCTGCAACGGTATCTGATCGAAACCTGGCAGGTGTTTCGCCGCGGCGCGATCTGGGGTGCATTCGACGAGGCGCTGCGATACCTGGAATTATGCGATCGCGCCACCGGACGCCCTTATGTGACTGAGTTGACGGTTGAGGAGCGCGCGGAAGTGCACGCCATCCTGGATCAGTATGTGAAGCCTTACCGGGCGGCGCCGGCAGGCCTGGGATGAAGCCTCGGGCGGGCATTGCCGGTCTGTTGCATGAGTGATGCGATCCCACTCCTCGCCACCTTTGCGATGCCGAGCGGTACGATTAGGGCGGATGCATTCGACCGGCTGGTGGCAGAGCTGTTGGACGAACTGGCGCGAGCTCGTCTGCACCCTGGACCTGCACGCCAATGTTTCGGAATTGATGGCGACTCAGGCCTCGGCGCTCATCGCTTAATCGGTCCAATCCCCACTGAAAGGCGAGACTCAACCAGTCCAGGGCTTGTCCCCGGGCCCCATACCACGCTCCCGAATACCGGAATGGTTATGGGTGGTGGAGTGAATAGTGCGGGATAGCGGGACCTTGAGCGTGGCAGAGAGCCGTTGCCGCATCGATTTTGCGAATGACCGGATTCTCGCCGAGTGTTTCGGAGGGAAATAGATAGAGCAGCGAACGGCGGGAGAGACGGCGAAGTGTGCATCGCGGGGAATCCTTTTCAAGTCACGATGGCGCGGGGGCTGTTAACGGCGGGACAACGGATTCTCTACGAGCGGCCAGGTCGCGTTCCAGGAACAAGCGGTAACAAGCGAGCAACAAGATGGCTGCAAACAAAACGATCCCCGAGGCTGCGGCGAAGATGGCGCTCAGTCCGAACTCATGCTTGAAATATCCCGCCAGGAGAATGCCGGCTCCGCCCGCGAAGCTGTTGACGGTGTTCATGCAGCCGATAGCAGTAGAACGCAGCCGCGCATCGAGCACGTCGCAGACAATCGGATGCTCAGCGGAACCCGACATGGCGGCGAGGAATTGGTAGAAGAAAATCGAGAAACTGATCCACGCGTAGTTTTTCGACCATACAAAACTGAGAAGAAATGGGGACGACAGGCCGAGGCAGACACACTGAACCAGCATTCGTCCACGCCGCTGACGCCGCGCGGCGAAATCCGAGAGAGAACCGCCCAACACGGTTCCGAGAACGCCACCCGCCTGTATGGTGAAAGTGCCGGAAAAACCGGCGCCGGCAAGGCTCATGTGAAATGTCTCCGAAAAATACAGCGGCAGCCAGTTCGCAAAAACCCAAGTGCCGATCGACACTAGCGCCGCTTCCGCGACGATGGTGAGGTAGGTTGGAACGGTAAGCACCTGGCGGAGACTGTCTAGAACGCCGGAAGTAGCCGCGGAATGCTGCGAACCGTCCAAACTCTGTTGGGGTCGGGCGGGATCGCGCAAAACAAAACCGCTGATGGCAGCAATCAGAAGGCCCGCGCCGCCGAGGGCCAGGAACATGATCCGCCAACCGTAGTGTTGTCCCAGATACCCCCCGAGTGAACCGCCGACCACCATGCCGGCATTCAAGCCCGCAATATGAATTGCCATGGCTGTGCCCCGTGAAGAAACGGGATGATAATCAGCAATCAGGGCGATGGCAGCAGGCAAATAGAGGCACTCGGAAAGGCCGAGCAAAGCGCGCGCGAACAGAAGCCAGTGCGAGTTGGGAACGAAGGCCGTCGCCGCGGTCACCGAACTCCACGCCAGGAGGCTGAAGAGCACTAACCGGCTGCGCGACACGCGGTCAGCCAGCAAACCAGAGAGCGGCGACGCGAAGGCGTAGCTCCAGAGAAAGAAAGAGCCGACAGCCGCGATCTCTACGTCGGACATAGCGAACTCGCGCTGCAGGAGCGGGAACACCGACGAGACCGCGGTGCGGTCCGCATAGTTGAGCGCGGCGCAAAAGAAGAGCGTGCAGGTCAACAGCCACGGGTAGGCGGGGCGTGAAGCGAGTCGATCGAGGTTCATAAGATATACGCACGCGGGACACACTCAGTCTAAACAAACCGATGACTCTACCGGAAGCCGGGGAATGCCGCATTCCGGCTTCGTCCAGCAGGCGGGACTTACGCCACCGCAAGCCGCCAGGCGTCCAGAGACTGGCGAGGATCGCGTGGCATAATCACCGGTGATGCAATTCCATAAAGCCATCCTTTACGGCAAAGGAGATCTGCGAATTGAAACGGAAGCGTGGGATGGGCCGCTGGCGGCGGACGAGATCCTGGTCAAGACCGAAGTAACGGCGCTTTCAACGGGCACCGACCTGGGCAATTATCTCGGAGACAGTACGTACGTTCCCGGCGCGCCTCAGTATCCGCGATGGATCGGCTACTCGAATGTGGGAGTGGTCGCCGATACCGGGGTCAGTGTTAAGACGGTTCGCGCTGGCGATCGCGTGTTTTCTCCCAAACCACACTGCTCGGGTTTCATCGCTACAGAACGTGATTTGCTGGTCGCGATTCCGCCGGGCTTGCCTGCTGAAGAAGCTTCGCTGGTCTACCTGACCAACCTCGGTTTGGCCGCCCTACAACAGGCCAAATATCAAACCGGCGAAAACGTAGTAGTGACTGGCCTGGGGGTGATCGGGCTGTGCACGATCGCGCTGGCGCGCGCGATGGGCGCCAAGGTGGTAGGGGTTGCCAACTCGGAGATTCGCGCGCGAGCGGCTTGCGCGGTAGGAGCGGATGCCTGCCTTATGTCCGGCGCGGCGGACCTGGCGCCGGCGATGAAGAGCTATTTCCGTGGCAGTGAAGCGGACATTGTCATCTCGACCAGCAATTCATGGACGTCCTATTTCGAGTCGCTATCTTTAGCGCGCTTCGGCGGGCGTATTGCGATTCTCGGTTTTCCCGGCCGAAGACAAGCCTTGCCAGACCGCAATCCGCTGGATCCAAGGCCGCTGTACGAAAAGCAACTAACGTTGATCGGCGCGGGTTATTCGCCAGTCGCGGAATGCAGCCCGCAAGATTTGCGGTTCACCCGGCGAAGGAATCTGGAATACATTTTGGATATGATGGCGGCCCGCCGCGTCAATGTCGCCCCGCTGATCACGCATCGCTTTCCATTTCAGAGAATGCAAGAGGCTTATGAGCTGGCGAGCGCGCATGCCAAAGAACTAATCGCGGCCATCTTCGATTGGCGCGCTGCAACGGACTGAAATCGAGTGCCGCAGCAAATCTACAGGGAAACATTCGATGACGGACCCGGCGGCTGGTTCGGTTGGACGAGCAACCAGGAAGGTCCAAAGCGGTTGATCGAAGGTCCCAGCGTCCTGACCTCGCGCAGCCCCTGGTGGATTGACTACAATCACGCTCCGCCCGGCGCGGGCTACCTGCACATGATTTTTTGCCTGCTCACGAAAGGCGCCGGCTACGGCGAATCGTATATGGAGGCCGGCGGTCTGAACCGGTTTATTGACGGCAATTGTCCAACGGACTTTCGCGGAGCACGATTGACGGTGCGACTGAGAGGGGAGTTGGAAAGCCGCGGCGCGCAACTAGTGTTGCTGGTCCAAGGCGCTCATGAGGGACTGACAACAGGTTGGGCTTACACCGATGCCCCTCTCCGGGTCGGTCCAGATTGGAGCGAGCAGACCATTGTGTTGTCGTCAGAGGAGCATCGATGGACATGTCTTGGCTCCCGCCACGATCGCACAAAATCGTATGGCCGCGCGCCGCTCGATAACGTTTTGCGCGACGTGAACAGCAATATTCTGTTGATCCTGTTCCCGCTCACTGTTGCTCCCATGGGAGAAATACCTGGAGATCCGCATGTTCTACGGCCAGCTCGGGATTATCCGGTGTGGACTTCCCGTTTGCCGGAGGGGTATGTCACTCTCGATTCCGTTCAAATCATCTTTTCGCAGAGTTGACGGTCAGGCACGTCCAATACCGTGGATGAAGATCGATTGGTCAGGCGTTTCTCATATGGACGGCTCAGTTGTCATCCAGTACTTTCAATTCAGGTAGTTCAGACATCCCTTTCTACACCAACCGAGGAGGTTTTTGTGCACAATCGCATCGCTACTCGGACCATGTTTGTCTTTCGCGCCGTAGTCCTTTTCACGCCCTGGTTATTCTTCAATACCGCAAACTATCTTTCTCCGCTCAATGCGCAGACAGCCGTGGCAAACCTGGTCGGCACGGTAACTGACGAGTCGGGCGCCGCCGTCGCGGGCGCGCTGATCACGGCTATCAACCGCGGCACCAACGAGCAGAAGCAGACCGTAACTGAGCACGACGGGAGTTATCGAATTCCTCAGTTACTGCCGGGCGTCTATGACGTATCGGCTGAAATGCGAGGGTTTAGCAAGACCGAAGTCAGTAATGTCGAACTGCAGGTCCAGCAGACCGGCCGCATCGACATGAGACTCAAAGTCGGTCAGGTCAGCCAGGTTACCCAGGTGACGGGAGAAGCGGCCTTGCTGCAAAGCGAAGAGGCCTCAGTGGGAAATGTGATCGACCAACAAAGGATCGTCGACATGCCGCTGAACGGCCGCGCCTTCCTGCAACTTGCCTATCTGGTGCCCGGCGTCGCGCAGATTGCGCCGGGAAGCCGCACCACCACTGAGCGTGGAACAACTTACGGAGACTCCTCCATCAGCATTGGGGGAAACCGTGAGAACGCGAACGTTTTTCTCCTGGACGGCACCATCAACACGGACCGCAACTTCAACAGCTTTGCGATCGGACCGCCGGTCGACGCGATCCAGGAGTTTAAGGTCGAGGTCAACAGCTATGCTCCGGAGTTCGGCGGGCAGGGAGGCGGGCAGATCAACGTGATCACCAAATCCGGCACGAACGCCCTGCATGGAGCAGGTTGGGGATTCTTCCGCAATTCGGCATTGGATGCGAAGAACTTCTTCGACCTGGCGAACCAGCCAATACCGTACTTCAGCCAAAAGCAATCGGGCGTCGCACTTGGCGGACGCATCATCAAAGATAAGCTATTCTGGTTCGGAAGTTACGAAGGACTGCGGATCACGAAAGCGCAGACATCGCTTGCCCCGACGCCGAACGCACAGGTGAGAGGCGGCGACTTTTCCAATTACCGCGACTCCAGCGGGAACCTGATCCCGATTTACGACCCCTCCACCACGCAGACCTCCAGTTCCGCGACAAGTGGGTATGTGCGCAGTCCATTTCCAGGCAACGTCATTCCAACAAGCCGCATTAGTCCCATCTCTACGGCCTTGCTGAAGTATATAGATCTGCCGAACCAGGCGACTACGCTTCCGAAGGGACAGGGCTACTTCTTTAATAATTTCCCGTTGGGAGAAAATGACGACCAGACGACCGATCGGATTGATTACATCGCAAACGAGAAGGACCGCTTCTTCGGCCGCTATAGCTTCAGCAACGAGAACGCCCTAGACCCCATGTCATTCACCAATCAGGGACTCCTCCATCAACCAGGCGTGCAGAACCTGACCCTCTCGGAATCGCATGTCTTCAGCGCGACGAAATTTAACGATTTCCGCGCCGGTTTCATGCGCTTCAAGAACTACATCCTGAGCGAAAACGCCGACAAGAACAACGTGCTCGCGTCATTGGGGATTGCCAATTCAGCCGACGTCAACTCCGACCCGAACCGTTGGGGTGTCCCGAATATCACGCTGAGTAGCGACGGGCTTAATTGGGGCGATGGTGAGTTTGGCGGCACCAGCAACCAACGGGACAATTCCTTTGACTACGTCGACACTTTCACGATGATCCACGGACATCACAGCCTGAAGTTCGGCACGGAGTTCATTCGCGATCAGTTAAATAATAAGACCATCAATTACGCTACCGGAGCGCTCTACTTCAGCGGTCAATACACACAACTCCCGGATAGCCCCGGCAACACCGGGTCGAGTCTGGCGCAGTATCTGCTAGGCTTGACGGACGAGCAAAACATCCCTCGCGGCAACGCGCAACTCTACATGCGGCGCTGGCAAATGGCGTTCCACGCCAACGACGACATTAAAGTGACACCCAACCTTACAATCAACATCGGGCTGCGCTGGGAGTATATCCAGCCCTGGGTGGAGAAATACAATCACTTCGCAATGGTTGGCTTCTTTCAGATGTACGGCGGTCCGGAACCGGTGTTCTTGCAGGCAGGGGGTTATCCATTCGCGATCGGCGGAAACGGTCAGCCTCTCCAGGTCGATCCCGTGACCGGCCTGCCCTGTACGCAGTGCTCCAAGGTATCGAGGGGCATCATCCTGCCGGACAAACACGATTTTATGCCGCGGTTCGGCATCGCATGGCGGCCCTTTGGCAGTTCGAAATGGGTCGCGCGGGCAGGCGGCGGAGTCTTCTTCGACACCCAAATCGGCAACACCATCGTGGACTACGCGCGCAATCCTCCGGATTCCTCCGGCGCTTATGTGGTTGCCCCGAATTACTATGTCCCATCGCAGAGCATCTCGGATTTCGTTCCGGTGGCGCCGGGTACGGTGGCCGACGGAGGATGGGGGACTACGGTCAATTTCCCGCGAGCCCACATTATTAACTACAACGCCAGTGTCCAACGCCAGTTAAGCTCCAGTTCCACTATCACGGTGCAATACATCGGGTCGATCTCCAAAAAACTTTCTATCTCGGTCGGCGCCAATAACTATTTGAGTAACGTCGATGCGTGTAAGCTTTACCCCAGCGTTTGCGCCGCCAATAACGGCGTCGTGCCGCTGGATCAAAGGCTGGTATGGCAAAACCCGCTGCTGTTCGACTGTTGTCAGGCCGCGATGCCGTTCGTGAACGCGAACTATAACGCCGGCGCAGTGACCTATGAGCGGCGCTTCAGCAAGGGATTGAGCGTGCTCAGTTCTTACACACTCTCCAAGTCGATCGACAACGGAGGCGAAATCCGGGGCGGGGGAAGCTCCGATTCCGAGCCGGTGAACTGGTATCGAGTCGGCAAGGACGCGTGGCGCGGCGTCTCCAATTTCAACCAGACGCACCGGTTCATTACGAGTTGGGTTTGGGAATTGCCGTTCGGCAAAGGCAAGCCATTCCTTCCAGGCGTCTCGCGCGGAGCGAACTACCTCGTCGGCGGATGGAGTGTGAATGGCATCTACACCGTAACCAGCGGGCTGCCCGTGACGGTGTACGACACCACGTCACCCTTCTCGCAAGTGCCCGACGAAACGGGGAGCGCGAGCCTGCCGCGCGGCCAGCAGACGCCCCAGGCGTGGTTTAATCCCAACGTCTTTTACGAAGTGCCTCTCAATGGAGACATCGGCAATGCGGGACGCAACAGGCTGCGCGCTCCGGGCGAGAATAACTGGGACTTTGGCATCAACAAGAGCGTGCCATTGACTGATCGCCTTGGATCAGTGCAAATCCGCGGCGAGTTCTTCAACGCCTTCAATCACCCCTACTTCCAATTTCCCAATTATGATTTCCCGAGCGCGAACTTGGGTCAGGTTACCGGGGCGAATCCCCCGCGGATTATTCAGCTCGCGGCGAAATGGGTCTTCTAGACAAACATGGCCGATTCGGAGCCGGTTGTTTACCTGGGCGGGCGCTTCTTGCCCGCCCCGCAAGCCCACTTGTCGATTTACGACTACGGCATCGTGCTAGGCGCCACGATAACTGATTTGCTGCGCACCTTCCGTCACCAGCCGTTCCGGCTTGAAGACCACGTGCGCCGTTTCTTCGAATCTTGTTGCTACGCGCGAATCAGCCCTCCGATTTCTCAGCAAGAGACGGCGGACGTTACGCGCGAGCTGATCGCGAAGAATTGCGCGCTCGCCGGTCGCGACGACGATCTCGCGGTGGTTTACTTCATTACCCCGGGAGAAAATTTAATTTATGCTGGTTCAGCCGGGGGAGGAGCAGCCTTGAAACCCACTTTTTGCATTCACTCCTTCCCGCTCCCGTTTCAGTTGTTCAGCCGTTTCTTTACGCAGGGCGTCCATCTGGTGATTCCATCCACGCGGCATGTGCCGCCGCAATGCATCGATCCCAAAGCGAAAAATCGCAGCCGTTTGCATTGGTGGCTGGCCGAGCAGGAGGCGCATCTGGTGGATCCGGAGGCTTCGCCGCTGTTGCTGGATCTCGAAGGCAATCTGACCGAAACCGCCGGCGCCAATTTTCTGCTGGTAAAAGATGGCAGAGTGCGCTCGCCTTTGCCGCGCAACATTCTTCTGGGAGTGAGCCGGCAGGTAGTGCGCGAGATCTGCGGAAAGCTGGGAGTGCCATTCGAGGAACGCGACTTGCAGACACTGGACGCGCTTACGGCGGACGAGGCATTCCTCGCCAGTACTCCTTACTGCATCGCGCCTGTAACCCGCATTAACGGCGTCAATATCGGCAACGGGGAGCCCGGTCCGATTTTCGAGAGAATTTTAGCGGAGTTCAATCGCGAGGCGGGTCTGGATATTCGCGCCCAGTTCACGGACAGGCGACGATCTTAGCTCATGGTCGCGAGTACGTCGCGGTAGGCTTGTTCGCCGCGTGCATCTTTATGGCAGTGCCGGGCGTGATAAACGAGCAACAAACCACGTCTTGGCCGAGCGCTCCGGTTGGGTTCGCTGCGATGCATCAACTGGCAGTGGTGCAGGATTACGCCGCCTCGCGGCAGGATCCCGGCGACTTCTTCGAATTCGCCCGGAGCCGGCGGCACAGCCATCATGAGGCTGTTGCCTTTCACTCCGGAGCGCTTGTGGGGCCGCAGTTCGCGTTGACTTCCTTTGGCGTAATAGACACATCCGTTCTGAGGAGTGCTTTCATCGAGCGCAACCCAACAGGTGAGCGAGTCCGGAGGCGTCAGGTTGAAATAGGCATTGTCCTGATGATAAGGCACGGCGGATCCTACGTATGCTGGCTTGGAGAACGTTTCGACTCCTGACAGCACTGGATCGCCATGCAGCAGGCGGGACATCAGTTCCAGCAGCTGTGGGTCGCTTCCTAAGGCAGCGAAAAAGCTGGAGTGCTTGTCGATGCGGAACAGGTTGCGTATTGCGCGGCTGCCATCGGCGAGGGTCTCGGATTCCCAGATTACGTCCCCGGCCGGGAGTGTCGCCACGTTTTCCGCAGTGTAACGAGCTAATTCGCGCTCAATTTCTTCGATTCGTCCTTCACCGAACAGTCCTTGCAATTGTACAAAGCCATCGGATTCGTATTGCTGCTGGATACGGTCGAGGTTGGCTGAAGAGAAATCCATACGCGCATCATACTGCCGACAGCCCCTTCCTTGAATCTTGCGGGCCGCGGTTCCGATGGATTGCGTCCAGCGGTATGGATAGCCGCCTCGCGAGGACACGCGGCGCCACTTTACCGCCCGCTGATGAGGCATAGGCTGAGGACTGATTTGGATCGGCCATGAAGTTCCGACTTGCTACCCTCATCCCCAATTGCCGAGTTTCCCTTGCGCGAACCTGGCGAAGCCGGACTGCACAATCAATTGGCGAGCATTAGCGGCGAAGAACGCGGCGCAAGTCTGGCGCTCCATGTCACGCATATGCCCGGCAAGTCGCCGAAGAACCTTGCCGTCCGGCGGGGATTACGCTGGAGCGTGCTCGCTCCTGGCCTCCGCGACGCTGTGGGCCTGTGTCGCGCCGGGTCATGCTTTTCTCCTGGCATTCGGGCTGGTGGCATTCTGCTGTCCTGTCCAGACGCGACTGCGCGCAATCTTTCGTTGGTGATGATTGCCTCTCCACTAGCCAGTTTTGCGCCCACTGGCAGATCGGTTCGCTTTCTCCGCAAGCTTCCTATTCGCCCTCGATGCCGCTTTGGGCGCGCTGTGGCTAGTTGGTCAGATCCGCAAATCCAAGGATAGCTGAGGACATCATCGTCCACATCCGTGGACGCGCCGCACTCAAAAGTCTTGTGGGCGAGCGAACGTGCGTGGTTTGCTGGAACTGTGAGGTGGGCCTCCGTTCATGAAGGTTGGGTGTCGAAGCGCGAGCCCGGAACCCGCACGGCGGTGACGGCCGGCCCGCGTTGCGCCTCGCTCGGCAATGGCGATCTGATGTGTACCTTCATGGCGCAATCCGCGCTGGGGATCAACGATTTTATCCCTATGCAGAGCGTCTCGCGAGATGGCGGCGTGACCTGGAGCGAGGCTTGCCCGATCTGGCCTCAGTTCCGGGATTCCTGGTCGATCTTCTGTTCCATCAGCCGCGCTCCATCGGGCGACCTGTTTCTCTATGGCATTCGCTTTCCCATCACGATTGCAGGCGAATCCTTCTGGTCCGAAGCCACGCAGGGAATGAAAGCTAACGAGTTGTTTTGGGCGCGGTTAATAGGTGAGACATGGAGCGAGCCTTGTGTCATCCCGATGCCCATCCCTGGCTCGGCTGAAGCTCCGGGGCCGCTGTGCATTACGCAGGAGGGACGCTGGCTCGCATGCTATGCGCCGTACAACACTTTCGACCCAGCGGTAATCGTGGATCGAAGCCAAATCGTTCTGCTGGTAAGCGAGGATTGCGGGCAATCGTGGCGGCACACCAGCATGCTGCGTTTTCGCGAGGAGAATTCCGGCGGAGCGGAAGCCTGGGTGATCGAATTGGCTGACGGGAGTCTGCTAGGTGCCTGTTGGCAAGTCGGCTACACGAAGGGCCAGGAGTTTCCTAATATGTATGCCATGTCCTTCGATGGCGGCGCAACCTGGACCGAGCCGCGATCAACGGACATAATGGGCCAGTCTTCAGCTCTTGCAAGCTTGCCGGACGGACGCGTTCTTTTTATTTACAACCAGCGCAAACATGGGGAGCCCGGGGTGTGGCTGGCGACTGCGCGGCCTGTCGAATCGGACTTCCGCGTAGAGAGCAATCAGATTACCTGGCGCGCCCAGCAGATTACGCAACATGACACATCCGCCGAACATCTGGAGTGGGAAGATTTCGCGTTCGGGGAGCCTTCTATAACGGTTCTTGCCGATGGCACGCTACTGGCGGCTCTCTGGTGCATTCAGCCGGATGGGCAAGGCATTCGCTACGTGAAATTACGGGAAGTGGAGAAATGAGAATCGCCGGCACGGGCGTTCTGAACGCAACATCACCGCGCTCGCACCGGGCATTCAACACATTTCCTTCCGTGGTGACTCTGCCCGATGGCAAGCTTCTCGCCTCATATAGAGTGGGCACAAGCAAAGATTGCGACGACGAACAAGTCGAGCTGCGCGAGTCGGATTCTTTCGGATTGACGTGGAGCGCGCCGCGTTCGGTCTTTCCCTCGTACACGGAGAACGGTCACACCTTTTCTCTCAAGATGGTCTATTTCACGTTGCTGCGCGACGGCAAAATTCTTGCCGCCGGCATGGCGGTGGATCGCACGGCATTTCCGGGCAAACCGCTGTTCAACGAAAATCAGGGCTGTTTGCCGATGCGCATCCTTATCTCCGCGTCGTCCGATGGCGGTGTTACCTGGGCACCGTGGCGAGTGGTGGACACGCCCGAGGATATCGGTCCGCCCAGTCTGACCAGCCCGATGCTGCTGCTGGCAGATGGACGGCTGGCCATGAGCCTGGAATCCAACAAGCACTATCTGGACACTTCGCAGTGGCTTCAGAAGGTGATCTATCTATATTCCAGCGACAGTGGACAAACCTGGGGCAATCCGGTGGTGGTGGCCAGAGATCCTACCGGACGCATCTTTAATTGGGACCAGCGTGCGGGCGTCACAGCGGACGGCACAATTGTGACATTCACCTGGGTGTACGACAGCGCGGACAGCGTGTACCGCAACATCTGGAGGCGATCCAGTCCGGACGGCGGCGCAACATGGACCGAACCGGAAGACATCGGATTCGCCGACCAAGCCTCTTGCCCGGCGATTCTGCCGGACGGACGAATCGTACTGGCGTGGGTTGACCGCTTTGGCTCGCAATCGATTCGGGCGAGGATGGCGGCTGGGATCGGCGAGCCGTTTGATGCAACGAGCGAAGTGGTATTGTATGATTCGCAAACTGCAGTGCAAGGGAACACGGGCTTAAGCCAGACGTTGGACGAGATGAGCCGCTGGTCGTACGGGCTGCCGTTCGCCTGCGCTCTGCCGGATGGCAATGTCTTGATCGTCTATTACGCCGGAAGCCCGCAAGGCACCAGCGTGCATTGGGCGCGGTTATCGCTGGGATCGAAAGGGCTCTCCACCTGATGGCGAAGGCCCGCAACCCTTGGGCTGTGGTGGCGATTTTGTTCTTCTGCGCGGCGCTCAATTATGGGGACCGGACAGCAGTATCCTCGGTATTTCCCCTGCTGCGCCACGACTTTGGCATGTCCGACGTGGAACTTGGCGCGATCGGTTCCTTCTTCTTACTCAGCTATGCCTGCGGATCGCCTTTCGCAGGCTTACTTGCGGATCGGCGCTCGCGGTCCCGTCTGGTTACTATCAGTCTGCTTTCCTGGAGTGTTGTCACAGCCGCGAGCGGTCTTTCGAGCAACTCGGGGCAACTGTTGTTCGCACGCGTCCTGCTCGGTCTGGCTGAATGTCTTTACCTTCCCGCGGCCATCGCTCTCATCGCCGATTATCACGGGGTAGCCAGCCGCGCGCTGGCCATGGGGATACACGTTGCCGGATTGAGTTTCGGCATGATTGTAGGCGGCACGCTGGGCGGCTACCTTGGCCAGACTTTCGGGTGGCGAGTAATGTTTTTTTGTTTGGGCGGCGCCGGTATGGCGATGGCTCTTCTCTGCCATTTTGTGCTGGCCGATAAAGGGCCCCTATCGTCTCCTGCCCGAGTGACGGCAACGCCGTTCAAGCTGGACAGCATTCGCCGTCTGACGCGTGTTCCCACTTACCTGATCATCATCTCGGAAGCCATGCTGGCCTCGGTTGGCTCCTGGATCTTCTTCAACTGGCTGCCGCTGTTTTATAAGGAAACGTTTCACATGAGCCTGGCGGAAGCCGGCTTTTCCGGCTCGTTCACCATCCAGTCGGCGGCCGTTATCGGGTCCATTCTCGGCGGACGGATTTCGGATTGGGCGGCTCGCCGCGACATCCGCAAGCGCATGCTGGTGCAACTCCTCAGTTTGTTCTGCGCAGCGCCGTTTTGCCTGGTGTTCCTGATGCAGCCCACATTGGCTGCGGTCAACGTGGCGATTTTTGCTTACGCACTATTTGGCCAGTTCGCGGTTTCGAACGAACATCCCGTTCTCTGTGACGTGCTGGACCCGGAGCTGAGGGCGACGGCCATCGGATGCATGAACTCGACAAGCTGCTTCGCTGCCGGTGCAGGCCTGCTCCTCACCGGCTATTTCAAGCAGACCGTCGGGTTAGCCGCGATCTTCGGCAGCCCCTCTCTGCTGATGCTGTGCGCCGGGCTGTTGGTGTTGATCGGATATCGTCGTTTTATCACGGCGGACATTGCGCGGCGGCGCCAACCGTGAACGATCTCCCTATCACGGAGGAGATGGACCGGCGCAACGGCCGATTGTACCTCTCGATGTACTTGTTGATCTATCTGGCTGCTCCCGTGTCCTACATTGGAGTCGTGCAGGCCTCGCTGTGCGACCGGCTGGGTTCGAACGCGACCATTGCGAATCTGCCATCTGCTACGTATCTGCTGGGCGGAATCGCTCCGTTCTTTCTTTCCCTACTGGTCCCGCACAGCCGCGAGCGGTCCGTTGTGGTCTACGCCAATGCTTTGACTGCTATCTTTATTGGACTGGTTTGCGTGACGCTGGTCCTTCACTTTCCCTCCTGGGTGCCGCTTACGGTTCTCATCGTACAGGGCTTGCTACAAGGCGCCACTGCGAGCTGCGCCCAGGTTTTCACGTTCCAATGTCTGGCGCGCGGGACTACGCTGCAAGGCCGCAACCGTACCTTCAAACAGACGTATTTCCTCGCCCCCGTTTTTGCTGTTCTCGGATCCCTCGGCGCGCAGTATGTGTTGCAGGGCAGCCTGCACGGTGTGCGGTTCCCCTACGATTTCGCGCTGCTCTACGCGGTTGGGTTCGTGTGCATGGCCGGAGTAACTTGCTTGACCACTATTTTCCAACTTGCACCTGTCCCGGACGAACCGCCGAGACCCTTGTTCCAGCATGTGACAGCCGGTATCCGCGAGTACACATCGTCGCGTCCACTGGTTCTGCTATTTCTCGTGTATACCCTGTGGAACGCCGCGCTATCCGTCACGCCGAACCTGGCTCTTTACACCCGCCACGTCATGGGACGCGATCCCAAGGACCTTTCCGGCGTCATCATGGCGCTGCGCTTTGGCTGCAAGTCGCTGGGAGGCTACGCCCTGGGATCCATCGCCCTGCGGTGGGGCTTACGTTACAGCGTGCTGGCGAGCTGCTGGTTGTTGGCGGCAGCGACCATTTGGGGCTGGACTGTCCCTGGGTACGCGTTTCTGCTCGCTTTTGGATTGCTCGGGGCGGGCGAGTTGGGCGGCGCTTACATTCCGAATTACTGTCTTGCTCTATCCTCGCCACAAGCCACGGCGCGCAACGTCGCGTTACTCACGCTGGCCTCTCCATTTTCCAGCTTTGCGCCCGCGGTGTTTGGACTCCTGGCGGACAAGGTGGGATTTGGATCGAGTTTTGCGTTCGGTTTGTCCATGATCCTCGTCGCGGTATGCCTGACTCTTATGATCCGGGAGTCACGCGCGACCGTTGGGGAGTCCGGAGCTAGATCCTAATCCCAGGCAATCGCGCGAGTGAGATTCGCTTGCGCCGAAGGTGCTAAATCCGCAGGCCACTCATTCGGCAAATCCATGCGCGCTGCAGCGAGAGCGTTCTCGAGATGCGCCAGAGTGCGCGCTCCGCACAACACGGTGGTGACGTCGCGATGCGCCAGCACCCAGGCGATCGCCAGTTGCATCGCGGGAACTCCCCAAGCCGCCGCCGTTTCATGGAGTCGTTCGACCACCCGGAAGTTGCGCGCGCTGAAATAGACATCGGCATGCCCCGGAATGACGTGGAAGCGTGAACCTTGCGGAAACGCGTCGCGATCGCCGGTGTACTTGCCGCTCAGAAAACCGGCCGCCAGCGGACTATACGCGAGGAAGCCGATCTCCTCTTCACGGCACAGGGGCAGGAGATCGGTCTCGGCCTCTCGCGCCGCAAGGCTGCATGCTGCCTCCGTCACCTCCAGGCGAAGCAGGCCTAGACGGCGGCTCACGTCCAAACTATTCCTCAGCTGTTCGACGCTGAAGTTGCTGCAGCCCACGCAGCGCACCAGGCCGGATTGCTGCACTTCATCCATGGCGGCAATCGCTTCTTCCAGTGGCGTAGATTCATCGTAGTTATGGAACAGATACACATCCAGGAAATCGGTCTGGAGCCGCTCCAGGCTGGAGTGCAGGGCTTGACGCACGTGGGCGCGACTGAAATCGGACGAGACTTTGCTGACGAGGACCACGCGCTTCCTGGCGCCCGTTGAGCGAAACCAACGGCCGATGATCTTCTCGGACGAATGGTGTTCGCCAGAGACCTCGCGGACGTCATCCACCTGAAGAGCGGATCTACGATAATCGCGAGCCTCTCCGCCGCCGTATGCTTCAGCCGTGTCGAAAAGGTTCATGCCCTGATCGACTGCAGAATCCATCAGAGCAAAGGACTCCTTCTCATCGATTTCGCGACCGAACGTAGTGCAACCGAGCCCCAGCCTGGGGACGCGAATCTGTGTGCGGCCTAAAAGTCTTGGCTCCAGCGCCTCGCTCATTGCATTGTCTCCTCTATCGAATGACTTACCAGTTTGCGAACCGCGGGAGCCAACTTCTCAAATACCGCCCGGGGAAGCGGAGGAACTTCAGAATCCTGACCTTGGTTGGCTTCCACGATCTGGCGGCGTTCGGCGGTTCCAGGACGCAGAGGATTCACGTTCAACCACCACGGCGCGTAGCGCACCACGGCCGAGACGCGCGGTCGTCCCGTCACGTTGGGCGCCACGGCGTGCCAGAGACGCGAGTCAAAGACAGCGACCGTGCCGGCCTTGCCTACCAGCCGCGTTTCGCCCGGATACGGTGTCACCGGCTCGATAGGCCCATCCTTCCGCGGATGGTCTTGCCGGCGATGGCTGCCCGGAACGACGATCGTACCGCCTCCCTCATCGGTAAAATCGCTCAACATCCACATGGTGCCGATATGCATGAGGCAATCGGGATAGGGCGCGGGAATGCGAGCTGCGCCGCCTTGGTTGTAGGGCCAATCGGCATGTAGGTCGCCGCGGGGAATGCCGGGGCCGTTCACCATTCCAGAGAACATAGAGATTCTCACATGCGGTCCCAGCAACGACTCGATAAAGTCGAGGACCGGCTGTGACGCTGCATAGGTAGCCAGCGTTTGGTTGAAGCGAAGGAACCCAGGCACGTACCCGCTGGGCGGAGGGAGTTTCGAGTTTTGCATCACGTCGTCGTGCACGCTCTGGCAAACAGACGCCAGTTCGTGCGACGGGATCACACACTCCAGCAAACAATAGCCCTGGTTGAGAAATTCGTTCTTTAGTGAGTCGTTCATATGTCAAATGGCTGTCCAACCTCCGTCCACGGCGAGATTTTGACCCGTCACGTAGCGTGAGGCATCCGAGGCCAGGAACACCGCCGGGCCTTTTATATCGTCGTCCGCGGCTAAGCGCCCCATCGGAGTGCTCTGGCAATAATTGCGGACAAAGCTTTCCGGCATGTCGCGTGTCCAATATCCGCCCGGCGAGAGCGCGTTGACACGCACACCATAGGGCGCAAGATAGCTGGCCAGGTAACGGGTCATTTGGATCATCCCGCCCTTGGCGAAGGCGTAGTCAATCGGGTTCTGCATCGATGTGCCTTCATAGATTGAAAACCTGGGCCCGACCATACCGTAAATCGACGCGATGTTGACGATCGAGCCCGATCGCTGCTCCTGCATCGGCTCCGAGAGGATCTGGCTCGCAAGGAACAGTCCTTTAGAATTGATGCTCATGACGGAATCCCAGTCTGAGGCAGTAGTGTGGCGAAGATCCCCTCCACCGCGCGCAACCGAATTATTGAAAAGGATGTCGAGCTTTCCGTATTTGGCTAGAACCGAATCGCGCAGCGCGCGGATCTCCGATTCCTGGGCCAGATCGCAGCGTTCCGCGACCACCTTCAGATTCTCGCTCCGCAGTTTCTGGGCAAACTCTTCGTTGGCTACAACGTTGCGCGACGCAACGACAACCGTGGCGCCGCCCTCCGCGAGAGCCCGTACGATATGCTGCCCATACAATCCCGCGCCGCCGGTGACGATGGCCAGTTTGCCTTGCAGCAAGAACAGATTTTGCGTGTGAATAGCCCGTCTTCCTCCGTAATTAGCGCATCACGAATCAGCAGATCAAGCAAGCCTTCGCTCTCCCGGTAAAAGCGCGCGTCCAGAATACGGGACTCAGCGGGCGAGAGTAATACCGCCGTCCACGCGAAGGACCGTCCCGGTGATATACGAACCGTCATCCGACACCAGAAACCTCACCGCACGGGCAATCTCTTCCGGCTGTCCTAACCGGCCCAAAGGCAGCTTTCGGCCTTCTTCGCGAATTTGTTCTTCGCTACAGAACGCGCGCTCCCCGGGAGTGTCGATCCAGCCCGGCTCGATGACGTTGACGCGAATCTTGTGCGGCGCGAGTTCGGCCGCCCAAGTCGCCGCCATGTGGTTGACCGCTGCTTTAGCTCCGTTATACGCGGTCGAATTCGGGAAAGGGCGATGGGCGTGAACGGAGCTGATCATCACGATATTCCCGCCGTTGCCTTGGGCAACCATGCGGCGCGCCGCCAGTTGACTGCAATGGAAAGTGCCCCAGAGAATGACGTTCCATACTTGCTCGACGTCGGAGACCTCCAGATCCACCAGCGGCTTCCGCACACTTTTGGCCGCGTTATTCACGAGGATGTCGATACGTCCCAAGCGCGCGACCGTCTCCTCAAACATTTGTTCTACCGCCTGGCGATCGCCTGCGTTGGCTGGAAAGAACAGCGCTTTTCGCCCGATTTCTTCTATGCGGTAAACGGTCTCGGAGGCCTGCTCGCGCGGCCCGATGTCACAGAAGGAAATGTCGGCGCCATTACGCGCCAATTCCAGTGCAATCGCCGCCCCGATGCCGCGCGCGCCGCCCGTGATCACAGCCACTTGACCCTCGAGCTTCATCTCGGATAGAGCTCCATGGGATAGGCAAACAAATTCTCCAGACCGTCTTCCCGAAGCACATAGTTATCTTCCAGCCGGATGCCGCCCTGCAACCACTCGCCATAAATGCCCGGTTCCAGCGTAAACACGTCACCGACTTCGAACACGTCGTCTGTGCCGGGAATGATGCGCGGCGCTTCGTGTCCGTGGTGGCCGATGCCGTGGCCGACGTGGTGCCAAAAACTCTTCTGCGTGATTTCGTGGGAATCGAGAAAGTCCTTCACGGCACGATAGACTTCTCGCGCCCGCACCCCGGGCTGAATCATTCCTTCCGCCAGGCGGATCGCCTGGATCACCAGTTCCCAAGCCTTCAGCTGCGCGTCCGTGGGCGGCCCGGCCGAGAATGTCCGGCAAGTGTCGGCGAAGTACAGCGCCGGTGCCGGAAAAATATCGAGGATGTACAAGTCGCCGGCGAGGATGGTCCGACGGGTCGGCGGTCCGCCTTCTCGGATGCCTCGGACGCCGCACGCAAAATCTCCGTGGAACGGGATCGTGGTTCCTGCTTCGTTGAAGATTGCCCGGGACATGGCGTTGTAGATGTCGAGTTCGGTTTGGCCCGGCGCGATGGCCTCCCGGGCTGCGCGATAGGCGATGGAGCAGTAGCGGAGGACTGCGCGAATTTCATCGATCTCATCCGGCTCTTTGCATTTGCGAAGGCTGAGAATGACGTCATTAGCGTCGTAAAAAACCACTTGCGAGAAGGCCGATTCGATCACGTCGAGCAGCATGGCCGGGAATGTGCCGAGTTCCACCCCGGTGATCCGCGGAGCCCAATTCGGGTGGTTCACCAGGTAATCCCGAAGCAGGTCGGCGGTATCGCGCCAGGGATGCGTCAGCGTCCGCCGAATCGAATAGGTTTCGAGCGCTATCCGATGGTCCGCGGCCGCGTCGGCTTCGGAGGCTGTGATGAGCATGCTCCCGGCATCTCGGGTAAGGGCGAAGAAGGCGGGTGTTTCCGCCGCGGTCAACGCGCCCGTGAAGTAATAAACGGTGCGGTAGTTGGCGGTCAGAAACGAATCCCAGCCTGCTCGTTCCATGGCCTGGAGCAGGCGCTGCTGGCGCTTTCTGCATCCTGCGATACTGATCATGCCTGAACGGGCTCTGTGGCTTTCAGCGTTGGCGCTTTCAGTTTGCTATGTGCCTGGAAACTGCTTTTCAGGCCATTGACAAGAGCGCCATGATCTCCGCCGCAGGTGATGAACCGGGCGCCGCGATCGATCAGCGACTGCGCTGCTTCGGGTGAGCCGGTCGGCATTCCCCACCACTTGCCATGTTTAGCGGCAGCTTCGGCAACCCGATCGATAGCCCTTTGCACAAGAGCATGGCCCGGCTGCATCGGCACTCCGTAGCTGATGGTCAGATCGCCTGGACCGACGAACAGAAGATCGACGCCCTCTACCGCGGCGATTTCGTCGACGCGCTCGACCGCCTCTTTGTCCTCGATCTGCAGCACCAAAAAGGTCTCCTTATTCGCGTGGATCATATATTCGAGTGGATCGGCGAACAGATAATCAGCGTCGGCGCCGGCGCCATCGAACCCGCGCTTACCGAGCGGCGGGAATTTGGTCCATTCCACCCACTGGCGCGCTTCGGCGGCATCCAGACAGTGCGGAATCATCAGTCCGTTGGCGCCGAACTCCAGAGCGCGCATGGGCGCAGTGTAGCCGGTTTTCAGGATGCGGACCATCAGATCGATACCCGAGTGACGGCACGCCAGAGAGAGTGGGTCGATCACTTCGTAACCAAAGCTACGGTGCTCCATGTCGAACCAGATCACATCGTAGCCCGTCCAGCCGATCACCTGGGCGAGCCAGGGATCGCTTAAACGGCTCATGCCGGCCACGCGCACGATGTCGCCGCCGCGCAGCTTTTCCAGAACTTTACTTTTTACCATGGTCGATTTTACCTGTCTTCCTTCGGCTGCTGCCTCTTCAGTTTTCCGAGAAGCTCGACAGCCTTGTCGCCGATGACGTCTCCTGCCGGCTGGGCATACGACGGTTTTAGAGTGTAACGGTAGTATGAGGACATGTACTCGCGGTCGCCAACGTCCTTACTTCCGCCGATGTAATTGGGAACCAGGACATTGGAATATGCGGCGGGAACCGTGTAAGCAAATGGGCTACGTTTCCGGATAGAAAGTCCGATCCCGCTAAACAGCTCGTGGGGCATGGCCACAATCGCGATGTCACCAATCGAAACTACGTTCACCCGCACCGGCAAAGAATCGTACGGCTTGGATTTGCCTTGTTTTCGCAAATCGATGGCCCAATTCGTCCACCGTAGAAATGGATCGGCTAAGGCGCGCCGGTAACTCATCTTCATCGTTTCCGAGAAATTGTAGCCGAGAACGTGCAACGTGTCGGGGTCGCCGGCATCGACTCGTTTTTGAAAGGCGAGGATTTCGGCTTTGTCCTTCTCCAATTGCGCAAGGGGCGGCAGCGGGGCGTATGGAACGTATGCCATGCCGGACGCAAACCCCAGTTGTGGAGAATCGATGCGGCGCGTTTTTCGACTCGCAGCGATGAAATCGGCGCCGAGCTTGCGGCCCGATTCACGAGCAAGTTGGGGTCCGGAGAACATGCCTTTGGCATTGATATCGCCGGCGCAGCCTTGCAGAAACACGCCGACCGGGTGCGCGGCGGAATAGGCATGGACTAAATCGATGATGGACCACCCCGAATAATCGGGATTCACAATCGGTTCTTCCAGGCTGTAACTAATGACGGGATGTCCGGTGAAGTGCGTCACGAACAGCATCGGGCTGCCATCCGCGCGGTTGAAGCGAATGAGGGTTGCCAGCGGATCGATCACGCCCGTGTAACTGGCGGGAAGCTTGATGCGATCCTCTTCGCGCATCAAATACGTGCTTCCGTCGGAGCGCCGTCCCTTGCGATTGTAAGTAATAGTGGCTTCCGTTTGCGTTGCCCAGGATACCGAAGCCGGAACAAACGACGACTGGAGCGAAGCCGCGCACTTCTCCAGATTGGCATAGTAGCGCTGAGTAAAGCCTGACTTATCGGCAGGCCCCATCGCGCTGATTTCGATCGTAGAGTGATTGTGCGTACAGGAGTGGATTGTGTGAGTAACCGGAATGCCAAGCGCCGCCGCTAGCCGCTGCCGCGTTTCGTCGAAAATGGCGTAATCCGAGTTGCCCCAGCCGATGCAGAGGTTACCCTGGCGGATCGCAAAGAGCCGGGTTTCAATCGGGCCGTCGATCCGGCGGACCACCGGATTTTGGCCGTATGTCGGAGCGCGGAACCCGAGAGGAGGCGTGCCATCAAAGCGTCCGGCGGCCACTTCCAGAGGTCCGTTCCCGAAGACCACTTCGTCCTGCTGCGATTCCGCGGCCCGCATTGCCGCCGCTTGCGCCAAACCAGCTGACAATTGCAAACAGCGGCGGCGGGTCAATAGAGAGTTTGGTTCCACGTGGTCTCTTTTCAAAGATTTGCGCATTCAGTATGTGTAGCGCAAGGCAAACTGAATTTGTCTTGCCGCGCCCGCGCTCAGAATCTGGCCCGCGGTGGAGCTGGATAATGTGGTGACGGGCCCTCCCAACGGCGGAGTGTTGAGCAAGTTGAAAATTTCCGCGCGGAATTGCAGCGCGCCAAATTCGCTGATCCGAAAGGTTCTGATCGCCGAAAAATCGATATCGAACAAACCCGGCGCCGAAATGATGTTGCGTCCTGCGTTGCCGAGACACACCAGCGGATTGCTCAGCGTGTTGTATACCGTTTGAATCCGGCAGTCCGGCGCGCCCGTAAAAGCCGCGGCGTTATACCAGTGCGAGGCGTTCTGGCCGGCGGTGGCGCTGACTCCCTTGACCACGTTCGGCAGGTCCAGCGTAGCCGATCCGATGTTGCCGGTATCGATTCCTGAGTTGACCGTAAATGGCAGACCGGTGTTGGCCGTGATAATGGAGTTCACCTGCCAGTTGCCCAGAATCGCCGCGCCTAACCCGTTCTGCAGGCGCTTCTTGTCCTTCCCGAAAGGCAGGTCGTAAACAAAACTGTTCACGAAGCGATGGGTCTCGTCGAAAGCCGACCGACCGCGATTTTGCGCGTCCAATTGCCAGTTATCGCTCGCCTGCGTGCCTCCAAGCGCACCCGCGCGGATTTCCTGGGCAGTGTCGATGGACTTACTATACGTATACGACGTCATCATGGTGAGTCCGGCGAGCAGGCGGGTCTCCGATTTAAACTGGAGTGCGTTGTAGTAACTATTGGCTCGGGGCAGCGCGATCTGAAACAATCCCGTGATCTGCGGATTGAATGGACGCCTTGGATTCAGCGCGCCGGGACCAGGATAAGGAAGATTGGCCGCCGCCGAATATGACAGGTGACGCCCGGTCGAGCCTACGTATGAGGTCGTGATCGCCCAGCCTGGCCGGACTTCGCGCTGCAAGCTGACGTTCCACTGTTGCACCGAAGGAGTGGGATAGACCATCGCACCGTTTTCCGGCTGACCCTGACCGAAGTAACTGGATGTGTAGCTGATATTGGTCGGGGTCAGGTTCTTGAGGGATAGCACGGGCAGAATCGAGTCCGGGGCCGTGACCAGGATGCGGGTTTGGAACGGCGGATTTCTCACCATGTCCACCGTGGTGTTACCGATCTGCGCATCGTAGAAGATGCCATACCCCACTCGGGCAACGGTGGCGCCGTTGATACGGTAAGCCAGGCCCGCGCGCGGTGCCCAGTCATTCCAGTTGGTATTTAACGTTGAAGAAGACACTTCGCCGTAGCCCGGCACATTGACCCCGGCTTGAATTGGAATCGCAGGACCGGGGCCATTCAATCCGGGAATGTAGAGGTTTGCAAGATGGTTGTTCTTTTCCGTCCACGCCGGCAGAAACTCCCAGCGCAGACCCAAATTGATCGTCAACTTCTTGGTTACTCGCCACGTGTCCTCGGCCCACGGCGAAAGCGCCAGGCGGCGAAGGTAAACCTGTCCAGAACCCGACGTCACCTGGTTCTGCTGGGAAATTCCCAATAGAAAATCCGCAAACTGGCTGCCCGCATTAATGCCCGTCGGATCCGTAACGTTAGCCGTATAGGGCGTCGTGACATAGCCATAGGAAGGCAGTATATAGTTCAGCGTGCCGTTGTTCAGTTGAAAACGAGTCAACTGAAAGCCTATTCGGATATCTTGCGATCCCTTGGTGATCGAAACTGTGTCCTGCGCTTGATAGGCATTGTCCTTGGTGAGAGTGGGCACTCCGAAATTGGCGCCGCCGAATGTCGAAAGACCTTCGGTGCTGAACGTAATATTCGGAACTTCCCAGGCCTGGGGCGGAAGTCCTTGTTGTCCGACGATGCCCAGTTGCTCGGGAATGTTGGTCGTGTAAGCGTTCTTATTGACAATCTTCAGATTGAGCCGCGTGAATCCCAGGCGCAAGTCGTTGATAAGGGTGGGAGAGAAGGTGTGGGTAAAGCCGAGCGTCACGATTTGCGGCCGGGGGTCGCGATAGGTTCCTTGCGTGGAGAGCGCGCCAGGTTGAAACAGGTTCTCGTTCGAATAGCTATAGCGCGCGAATAGCTGGTCATTCTGCGTCGCGGAGTAATCGGCGCGAATACTGAACTGGTCGTTGTCTTCGGTGAGCGGAGTATTGTTCAGGTACCGGCCTTCATCAAATGCCAGCGCCGAGCCGACGTTCGGTAAGTCGACATACTTGAGGATTCCCTGCGCAATTGGATCGAGTCGCGACGCGGGAATGATGTTGCCGGGAAATGGCGACCGCAGATATTGCGGGTTTGAAATGGAAACCGGCAGCGAGGAATTGAAAGCGGGATTTGTTGCTGTGGTGGACGGATCATAGATCGGCGTAGAAACGCCGGATGTGTTCACCCGCCCGGAAAAGTCGCCCGTTCTGACGCGGGCATCCGGCACAACAGCAATCGACGTTTGCGCCTTCGATTCGCGAAATCCTTCATAACTCCCAAAGATGAAGAGCTTGTCTTTCTTGATCGGGCCCCCAATGGTCGCTCCAAATTGATTCTGCCGGAAAGGAGGGATGCTGGCCGGCGACGGCTGATCAAACAGGTTCTTTGCGTCCAGGGCGGAATTCCGGAGAAACTCATAGGCGCTGCCGTGGTAGTCATTGGTCCCGGACCGGGTGATGATGTTGATTTGAGCTCCGGCCTGCTGGCCGAATTCGGCCGAATAACTATTCGTCTGAACCTTGAACTCCATAATGCTGTCTATGTTGGGATTGATGACAAAGCCGTTGAAGTTAGGATCGGTATTCAAACTACCGTCAAGCAGGAATAAGTTGGAGCCCTCGCGGTTGCCGTTGACGTTGATCGCCGAAGACGCTGTTCCTCGCTCAGTCGATTGCCGGCTCCCTGGAGCAGAGACAACCGCGCCGGGAACCAGCAAGGCCAGTTGTAGAAACTGGCGGCCGTTCAGAGGCAGATCCTGCACTTGATTGTAAGTGATGGTGCTGCTCACGCTGCTTTCACTGGTCTGCAACTGGAGGGTGTCAGCGTGGACGGCGACCTCCTGAGAGACTTCCCCGACTTCCAGCGTAAAGTTGAGAGAAACCGTCTGGTTTACATCAATCGTGACGCCCTGTAGCACCTTCCGTTTGAATCCAGGGTGCTCCGCCGTCACGTCGTAGGTACCCGGGGGCAAAAAATCCGCAAGGTAAGATCCGCGCTCGCCGCTTAGCGTGGTGCGGGACACGTCCGTTGCGACGTTTCGAATCGTGATTTTGGCCCCGGGCATCGCGCCGCCTGACACGTCAACCACGTCGCCGGTTAGTGTCCCCGTAATCTTCTGCGCTGTCAGTGGGGAAGTAACTAAGGCTGTTAAAAGAACTCCCCCTACTATTAACTGTCGTAAAGTGGTCATAACTGCCTCTGTGTTTTCAATTACCTAAGTAGCGGGCACAACGCGTTCTTCGAGAGCCTGAAGCCGCCTATTCATAACACTATGGATGCACGCGACGACGGAGTCAATTACGATGGGGACAGCGGCGGCTCAGCATCCTATTAGCTGAACGATCCCGGCCGAACCACCGCGTTACGCGGCTGCCCGATCATTCAGGCGACCAACTTGGATCGTGATGCGGACCCCACAAGTCTAGCTGCGGAAACATGAACTCGGGACGGTTGCCGTCACGCAGTTGAGCGGGCATTTCATAATGCCGCGCCGGAACCCCATAGGCCACAGTCCAGGGCGGAACGTCTTTGGTGACTACCGAGCCGCCGCCAATCAGCGCGCCTTCGCCGATGGTAATCTCAGGGAAGATCGTGCAGCCGCCGCCGATAGATACGTTGTCCTCTACCGTGGGGCCTTTGACGACCATCTCCTCGGCGCTCCTACGAATGGGATAACGATCGTTGAGGAAATTCACTCCGGGGCCGACAAATACTTTGGATCCGATCCGTGTTCTGGATGGAATGTAAACATGAGCCATGATTTTGGCGCCCGCACCAATCTCAACCTTGCCTTCCAAGGTGACCCGGCTCATCAGCGTCACGCGGTCGGACAGACGGCATTCGGCCCGGATCAGCACGTAATAGCCGCATTGAAAGTGGTGACCGATTACAGTGTCGCAGTAGATTACGGCGTAAGGCCGAATAATTGCGTCGTCTCCCAGAACAAGAGGCGATTTCCAGCCTTCGTACTTACGGCCCACCATGGCGGGTTCTTCAACCAGGCAGTTCTTTCCGATTACTGCGGCCAACTTCGAGGATTCGGCGTCGCTCATAGATTGTTCATCTCATGCGAGGGTTTTGGGACGGCTGTTCGTTGCATCCTGAATTACGGAACCCATTCCCTCCAGCACGCTTTCCCACGCCTCCAGGGTGGCGTCGATGTCAGCGGCGGTATGGGCGAGGGAGATCGAACCCTGTTTTACTGCGAGGGGGAAGAAGTAAATCCCTTTTTCGATCAATTGCTGCCTCATCTCCGTGTCGCGCTGGAAATCGTGATTCCCTGCCAGGTCGTGCCAGTCGATCGGTTCATGATCCATGAAGTAGAGGCAGAACGCCGATCCCTGGCGTGCCAGCGTAGCGGTGGTGCCCGCATTTTTCAGGATGCTGCGCATTCCTGCTTCCAGCCGCTGCCCTAACGTCTCTAACAGGCTGTACGCTGCGCCATTATTTTCGAGGAGCGTTTCGATGGTCGCAATTGCCGCAGCCGTGGCGACCGGATGACCGTTGTATGTTCCAGCCAGCAAAACCCGTTTGCTGGAATCGGGGTGAACGAAATATCGCATCACATCGCTCTGGCCGCCAATAGCTGCCATCGGATACCCGTTCGCCAGCGCTTTGCCGTAGACTACCAGATCGGGTTCCACTCCGCAGAGACTGGCGTAACCGCCGGGGGCGTGCCGGAATCCGGTTTTGACTTCATCGAAGATCAACATGGCGCCGCGGTTGGTTGCGAGTGTTCTCAGGCCCGCGAGATAACCGGGCAGCGGATGAACGATGCCGACATTCTGCAGGATTGGTTCGGTGATGATCGCGGCAATCGGATACTTACTGCAGACATACTCCACCGAGTCCAGGTCATTGAAGTTGACTGGATGAACTAATTGTTTGTGCGCCTCCGGGATTCCGGAACTGATCGGCTGGTAGGGATACTCAGCCGGCGATCGGCGGGGACCGAGTTCCGAAAGCGGCGTCATCAAGTTGCATGAAACATCGTTATGCCACCCGTTATAGCCGCCCTGCATCACCACGATGTGATCGCGACCGGTAATGGCGCGGGCCAGGCGAATGGCTTGATAGGTGGCTTCGCTGCCCGTGTTCAGCAACGCGACATTCTCCACGAAAGGAACGGCCTGGCAGATCAGTTCGGCAAGCCGGCCTTCCAACTCGGTCGTGCCTGAGCCATAAAGACTGGCTCGGTTCTTCAGCACGCCCTCCACAGCCAGGTTCACAGCCGGATGATTGTGTCCGAGAATGTGCGGGGCGAATGCGGCGTGGTAGTCGATATACCGGTCGCCATCGGCGCTCCACATGAACGCGCCTTCCGCCCGGACAAACACAATGTCAGGTTTGACGGCGCGGTTAACAGAGGCCAGGCCGCCCGGCAAGAATTTCTTGTTCTTGTTAGAAATTGCGAGGGACTCAGGGTAGGATCGCATGATGCTCATCTGCGGACCTAGCGAGCATAATCGATCTCGCGAACCGCCGAAACCATTACGCGATTGCTTTAGCTCAATTCGTCCAGGATGCTGGATTTCAAGCAGATCTCGCAGTCGTCAAGGCCAGTAGCGGCGCTGGACAGTAACCCAGGACGCTTGAAATCGCGGCAGCGGCGTTTTGCACTTTCTGCGCCAGTGCGTGCACGTTCTCGCCGGTGATCTGCGCGCTCGTGCCCGCGACGCTGATCGAAGCCACAACGGATCTGGTGTGATCGAAAACCGGCACTCCGATGCATCGGTGATCAAGTTCGTCCTCCTCATCGTCGATCGAGTATCCGCGCTTCGCAGTGGCGGACAGGTCTTCTTTCAAGCGCTTGGCTGAGACGAGAGTGTTCTCGTTATGCCGCGGTAGGGGGCGCTCCTGCAAGATCTCGTTCAGCTTGTCTTCAGGAAGGTGGGCGATGAGTGCCTTTCCTAGTCCGGTGCAATGGATCTCCATGCGTTTGCCCAGCCACGTCGCCTGACGGCTGACCCCCAAGCCTTCGATTTTCGCGATCAGGATAGCTTCTCCCTGCTCAAGAATGGCCATGTGAGTCGTCATCTGCGTCTGCCGCATGAGCGAGTACAAGAACGGAGTCGCCTGTTCGCGCAACTTCAAACCGCTTACCGCCATATTGGCGAGGGAGAATAGCTTTAGCCCGAACATGTACCGCCCCGTATTTTCATTGCGGTGGAGATACTCCTGTCGCTGCAGCGTAACCAGGATGCAATGGACCGAACTTTTGGGTAGCCCCGTGCGCTTCACGATATCCGGCAAGGAAAGACCGGATCGCGAGCCGGCCAGCATCTCCAGAATGGAAAGAGCTTTGGTCAGCGCCGGCACCGATTGGGTAGCTTGCGGCATTTTTTCGCAAGCGCTATCGCCCGTTGCCACAGACACGTCAACATTAGGAAACATCATGTCGGAAGGTCCTCCCTGGTCAGGTCGTTGAAGAGAAGCGGATCAGCCCGTCCAAATTAGCTAGTGGGATGGCATATGCTACGTGGCCGGTAACGAGGTTCCAGGCTCGTCGATGATTGGCGTAAATGCCGCCTCTAGGGTTTTGATTATAGCTTGGCTGGATGGCGCGGCAAAATAGGGTACCCGCACATTTGGCGCTAATACGTCCGCCTAATCGGACGGTCCAGTGCTAGCCAGCCAAGACCTGTACTTTTCCTCCAGGATCTTCTTGCATTCGATATACGTCTGTTCCTCAAAACCCTCGTAAGGCGATAGCAGGCGCAGCGGCATCGTGCCGCCGCCAAGCCTAACCAGCATTTTGTCGTATGCACCATCAATCATGGTTCGCTTCATCATGGGCGCGATAATCTCGTGGACAGCCGCGAGATATTCCGCCTGAAAGCGGAACAACTCCTCTATCTTTCCGGCGCAGGCCAGCGCGAATAGCTCCTTGGTCTTGGCCGGAAATAAACCGGCAAAGGAACTCAGAATCGAGCATTCCCCGTGCACGCAGCCGATCGGGAAGGTCGCTTCGCCAAAGAAGTGCTGAAGATCGGGAACAATGTTCATCAGAGCCGTGGTGTGGCTAACATCCGAACTGGTGTTCTTGGTTGCCACCAGGTTGGGAACCTCGTCCGCGACACGGCGGTAATCACTGGCCGTGAGAAGTCGTTTCGTGCGCGGCAGGTTGTAGTGCAGGAACTTGGAGTCTGGAAACGAAAGGCACACATCCTTGAAGAAACGCAACACTTCCCAGTCATTCAGCGCGCCCCAGCAGGGCAGCGAGATTTGGAAAGCTCGAAATCCCAGACCATGAGCGATTGCCAGGCGTTCGCAAACGTTGGCCGTCGAAAGGCCGATGACACCGACTTGCGGAAAGACATCCGGGCCTTGCGTTTCTTCCCGGAAAATCTTCGCGATCTGTCGGAAGCGCGCCGTATCCACTGCATAGCCTTCGCCCGCAGTCCCGAATATATAGAGATTGCGGAATCCAGCCTTTAGAAAGCGGTGAACTTCCTCGCGAAAGAGCGGTTCGATGAGGTTTTCTTTCTCGTCCCACGGGATTTCGCAACTGACTAAGATCGACCTCGGATAGCGCGTCTGCATAACGAAACTCCTTTCAAACCGGGTTCTCCCGGACGTTCCATGCCAATACCAGTGCGGCCGCGCCGCACCCCAGCGCAAGAATAAAGCTTGCGCCGAATCCAAAGTGGTCAGCCAACATTCCATAAACCGCCGGAGAGAATCCGGCGGCCGGAGTGGCTAACGAGAGTATGGAAAGATTGCGCATTCCCACCCTCGCATCGGAAAGGGTGAGGACTAGATTTGGGACGTAGACTCCTCCCAATAGCGCGAGGCCCATGAATGCAAAGGACAGCAGCGAGGCGTATCCCGGCACCCGCCACGCCCAGAGAATCCCCAGCATCAGTACTATTAGCACTGCAAGAATACCGCTGCGAAGTCCAAACTTTACTGCGATCCAGCCCAGCAGGTACCCGCCTAAGGCCTTGCCGCCGAATTGAACTGCCATGATGGCGCCTGAGAAGTCGCTCGGCGGTCGATGCAACACATCCTTGGCGTAGAGCGAGATATTGGTCGCAACCAAACGGGAGATCGTCCAAAGGAAATAAACGATCCACAGCAAAAGGAGCGGTCGAGAATTCCAAAATGCCCGGGTGCCCCGCCATAGAAACGGCCCCAGCGCGTGGCGCGGCTCTTCGGGCAGTGGAGCGAACCGGTATTGCGCGCTCAAGAACGCCAAGCCCGCGCTGCACACAGCGCCGACGGTAAAGACCGCTACGAAATCGTTCGGATAGGGCAAGAATGCGAATCCGGGATTCAAGAGAAACTGCACTCCGAGCGAGCCGGCAATAGCGGCGATTGGAGTAATTCCGTAGGTGCGTTGTAAAATGCGGGATCGTCCTTGCACGGTGGTACCACGCCCCAGGCACTGTAAGGTGAACAGGTCCGACGTGGATGCCACCAGTCCCTGACACAACCCCTGCGCGATGATAAAGGCTAACTTCCAAGAGGCGGAGATGGGCACCATGAGTAGGACCGCCAACAGGGCAAAAAAGATCGCCTGTAAACTGTTGGACCATACCACTGCGGCGCGTTCCAGGCGGTATGGCACCAGCCACGCCGCGACCAGCGGGGCGAACTGTCCGACGGCATAGGCCGCGCTGGGCAGATTGGCCACCGTGGTGCTCGCACCCAAACGGTCGCAGAGCGCCGCATGCACGACTCCCAAATAGATGACCGGTCCAGCCAGATAGATCAACAGGTAACTGAAGAAGTAGACGCGGCCGTTGTGCCGGTCCCAATCGCCGGCCGGCTGCGGAGCAACCGCGCCCGTCACCATTTGAGTAACCGTCGCGCATTCCCTGATTCGATAGCTGCCCGTTGATCGCTCGGAATGTCCAGCGTGCGAAGCTTCGCATTCGCACAGGCTGGGTACATCAACGGAGCGCCTGCTCCAAACAACACTTTCTGATATCCGACCGAGTCCACAAGATGCTTGACGCCGCGGAATCCCTGCGTACCGGAGATCTCAGTTTGCGCATTCTCATAGCGGCGCAGGATGTCGATCAACCACAACTCCTCACCGTAATTCGTTCCCGATAGAATGAATCGAATCTTGGGCCACCTGCGAATGGCTGCCGCGATGGCGTCGGAGTCCAGCACCGGTAGTCCCCAATGCATGATCAGCCGGGAAGCAAGGACCACAGGCAGCTCGAGGTCCTGAATTGCCGCCAGCATCTGTTCGGCGTCGGCAGTCGCGCTCAACGAATAGTGATGGTGCTGCGGATAAAGCCGCACGCCACGAACGCCGCGCTTTTTGTATTCCGCCAGGTAGCGGGCAACTTCGGCGCGGGGAAGCACGGGGCTGATGCAAGCCAAGGGAATGAAGCGTTTGGGATAACGGCTTGCAAGTTCGATCACCTGCTGGTTTCCGGTCCGCCAGTCATCGAAGATGGAAGCCGTACTGCAGACCGCCGCAGCGTCGATATGATGCCGGTCGAGCAACTGCAGCATGGACTCCGGCTCGGTATGCGGCGCGTTCCAGTATGGCCAGGGTCCGGTGAAACCGTAGAAATCAATGAGCATCGCAGACTCTTTGCCTCACAAGCGGAGAACGCCTCGCATGTTATCGCCCAGGATCTTCCGCTTGGCCTGGTCGCTGATCTCAGCGCCCAGCACCTTTTCCATCTGCACAGCCGGATCGAGCAACGGAGAATCCGTTCCGAAGACTACCCGATCTGCGCCGAGCTCTGCCACTGCAAATTCAACGAAACCGGCGCTCAGAATCGACGTGCAGGTTTCCAGATAGATGTTGGGTACGTCCTTAATCGCCAGCACGGTGTCGATCCATTCATTTACGTGTACTCCCCAACCCGTGCCGCCATGCGCCAGAAGAATCGTCGCTTCGGGAACTTTTCGCGCCGCGATCACGCCCGGCGCTTGCGGTCCGTGAACCAGCACCGGTATGCGATGTTTGGCAGCCGATTCCAGCACGGCGATCCAATACGGATGGTCAATGGGATCGCTGAGGTTCGTTTCCAGTTCGCCATAGCCGCGAAAACCCCAATCATCCACGGTTCGTTCCAGCAGTTCCAAGCCGCGTCTGCCCAGATGCGCGTCGGGAATCGTCGCGAACGGCAAGACACGATCTGGATATCGCGTGGCCCAATCGTGGGTGACGCGATTGCCGGTTTCCGCATCGAATTCGATGGCCGCGATGGAGGAGAGACACATTTTGTGGATCCCCGTCTCATCCGCGGCAGCCAGGAAATCTGCAAACGAAACGTCGCGGATCCCCATGCCGATCATGGAGCCGACGTGCGAGTGCGCGTCAATCACCATCGTTGGCCGGTCAGCAGCGGGCAGGGCCGCGGCCGTAAGTCCCGCCGAGCATACAGAAACGAAAGCTCTCCGATTCATGCCGCGACTCCAGAATTCATATGGCGTAAGCTCCTGCCGGAACGAGCGCCCGTAAGAGCGCCGTCCTCCACCACGATCTCGCCGTTAATCAACACCATGCGGATCCCCTCTGGAGATTTTTCCGGTGAGGAATAGTCGCTACGCGTGGCGATCCTGGCTCGATCGAATACGACGAGGTCCGCCCAATTGCCGCGCGCAATGGTCCCCCGCTTCTGTAACTGGAACCGTCGCGCGGGCAGTCCGCTGGTCTTCGCGATGGCTTGCTCTATCGGCATCCACCCCATTTCGCGGATGTACTTCCCAAGAAACGTTGGATAGGTCCCGAAGGTCCGTGGATGACTCAAACCTTTGGCCACGTGCCCGTCCGTGCAGAGTGAAGTCAGCGGATGGCTCAACACCTTTCGCAAATTCTCGTCGCAGGAATTGAACGAAATGATCGTCACCTGGCCCTGTTGTTCGCGGAGCAGCCTTGCCACCGTGTTACGCGGCTGTTCGCCGTTCTCGGCCGCGATTTGCTCCACCGTTTTGCCAATCAGCGATCCGGATGGATCTTCGCCGACTCCCGAAATCACAATGTCGGCCCAGGTATTCGACATGTAGTCTTCGGTCTCGCGGACGATGCGATCGCGCAGCGCCGGGGATTCCAGGCGGTCCAGCAGCGCGTTCGATCCGCCCGCCTGGCACCATTCGGGAAGCAGTTGAATGATGGAGCAAGACCCCGCGAGATAGGGGTAAGCATCCATCCCGATATCAACACCCCGCCGGGCTGCCGCATCAACCATTTCCAAAATCGTGTCCAGGTATTTCCAACATTTCTTGCCGACGGTCTGAACGTGTGACAATTGAACCGCGGCGCCGGACTGTTCTGCCAGCGCAATCGCTTCCCGCACGGCTTCCACCACGTGGAACTTGTAGTCGCGCATGTGGGTGGTGTAGTATGCGCGATAGCGCTTCAGCACGCTGCACAAAGACACCAGTTCATCGAAGCCCGCGAAGCTGCTGGGCATCAGGTTCAAGCCGGTGGAGAAACCAATCGAGCCTTCTTCCAGCGATTGTTCGAGCAGACGTTCCATCTCGCGCTGCTCTTCCGCGGACGGCGGGCGGCGATCCATGCCGATGACGTACGTTCTCAGCGCCGTGTGCCCGGTCAGGGCAGCCACATTCAGCAGCGGCCCGGATGCTTCGAGAATAGAGAAATAATGCTGCGCCGATTCGATTGTCCAGGCAGGCACGCCCTCATAGACTGATCCCAGTTGATCGAGTTGCGATTCCGGCCGCATGGGGAAAAGCGAATAGCTGCAGTTGCCCACAATCTCGGTCGTTACTCCTTGCAGGACCTTATTCGAAAGGCCCTGGATCACCTCATGATCGCTGTGGGAATGCACATCGATGAACCCAGGCGCGATTACCAGACGGGTACAATCGATTCGCTGCACCAACGGCTCAGGGTCTCCCGGTGCAAGGATTTCCGCGATCATGCCATCGCGCAGCAGGAGCGAGCCCGTTCTGGGCGGAACGCCGGTTCCGTCAATGATGTCTCCACCGGCCAGCAGAATATCCATGGGATCCCGTCAGACTTTCTTATTGTGCGCGTATGATCCGGAAGCAGATAGTCCGGCAAGCGGGATTCTACCGGTTTGGTCCAACATTATGGACGCTGGCTCACCGCTGCCGGACGCCGCAGCGACTCTCGACGCGCAATTCGTGGTCTGCTGGAAGGACATTCGATGAGGACCTTCGATGCGGCAGTTTTAGGGTTGGGGACCATGGGTTCGTTCGTGGCTTGGGAACTTGCGCGGAGAGGGTTAAAAGTCGCCGGTTTCGATCGCTTCGGACCGCCTCACAACCGGGGCAGCCACTCCGGGGACACACGCGTATTTCGGATCGCCTATGCCGAACACCCGGATTACGTGCCCCTCGCGCAACGCGCCGGAACACTGTGGGACGAGCACAGCCTTGCTTTCCACAAGCCGCTTCTGACCCGCACCGGGATGTTGAGTATGGGTCCGCCAGAAGGCGATCTGCTGGCCGGCATTCGCGCCAGCGCCGGCCTTCATCGCATTCCTATAGAAGAGCTTTCGTGCAACCAGATAGCTGACCGGTTTCCCGCCTTCCGCGTGCCGGATAGCTGGTCCGGGATCTTCGAGCCATCGGCAGGATGGGTGGATGTGAATGCCGCGATCGAGGGCGCGTTAGAGGCGGCCGAAAGACACGGCGCAACCATCTTCCGCGATTCTCCGGTCACGCGCTGGCACGAGAAATCGGGCCGCATTCTGATTGAGACCGGGGCTGAGACTTTTGAAGTGGACCGCGTCGTCATTACCGCGGGGGCTTGGGCGAGCAGCCTTTTGCGAGACCTGAATCTGCCGCTTCAGGTTCAGCGCAAAGTCCTCGTCTGGATCGATCCCGCCGCGCCCGAAGCCTACCAGCCGGACCAATTTCCCGTGTTTGCCATCGCCGATCGCTTTTTCTACGGCTTTCCCAACATCGGCGGTCATGGAGTGAAGTTAGCGATCCATTGGGAAACTGGCTCGGAGATGATGGACCTATCTCTTCCCGGTTCAGAGCCCACCAATCAAGATATTGTCCCGGTGGCCGAACTCGCGCTACATTACTTGCGAGGTTTCGGAGAAACCGTCCCTGACGCTCTCACGCGCGTTCGACGCGCGGCAACTTGTCTGTACACCATGACGCCTGACGAACACTTCATCGTCGATCGTCATCCCACCATCGACCTCGTGTGGATTGCCGCCGGCTTTTCGGGACACGGCTTCAAGTTTGCGCCGGCTATCGCCGAAGCGTTGGCCGATTTGTGTACGCAGGGCGAGACTCGTTTGCCAATCGATTTTCTACGCATCCAAGGCCGTTTCAACCGATCCCCCAAGTCCCGGGATTGAGACAGTTCTCGTCTTCGACGGATACGCTGCGGATACGTTCCACTAAGTCCTTGGGGAGCGGACCGGCTTCCGCAAAATGCACCGCCGATTCGAGTTCTTCCAGATTGGACGCACCCACCAGCGCCGTCTGCGGCAGCCTGCCCCCCAGAACATAGCGATAAGCTAATTCTGGCAAGCTTATCCTGCCTGCTCCGCTAATTCTCCCAGTTGATCGGCCGCCTCCCGTAATATCGACAACTGCTCCGGCAAGTAACGATGCCGCGGCGTCAGCACCCCTTTGAGCAGAACAGAGCGGGCCACAATTCCGACGTCGCACTGCAGCGCCTGGGGCCAAACGCAATCCTCGGGACGCCGGTCCAACGCGCTGTAGGCGACCTGCAGGCAATCGAACCCGCCCGATTCTATGGCGTGGCGAGCGGCTTGTTCCCCATACACGCTCGCTCCGATGAAACGGAATTTGCCGGCTTGCTTCAGATCCTGCAGGACGGCGAGTAAATCGCCGCGCTGAAGAACATCGGTAGGCGCGCTGTGGATCATCATGATATCGATCGTGTCGGTGGCGAGCTCGCGCAGGCTGGTGTCCACCGATTCGGTCACCTTATGACGCAGCGCTTGGCCGGATTCGTTGGCGTAAGCCAGCACCTTGGAACACAACACATATTCGTGACGGCGGTCGCGGATCGACCGGCCGATAATCGCTTCGCTCTCCCCGTACGCTCGGGCAGTGTCGATGAAGTTTACGCCCAAATCGAGAGCCCGGTGCAAGAGCCTGTGCGCATCCGACTCTGGGGGGCGGCGCGCTTGTCCGTCAGGCCCGATCCCGTAGTCCAAGCCAATTTCAACGGTTCCCAGAGAGATCCCGGAAACCAACAGTCCTGTTCTGCCTAGTGTTCTGAGTTCCATTCCATTCTTAATAGGTGAGAAATCCGCCGTCCACCTTTACCGTTTCGCCCGTCAGGAACGCGGCGCGATCGCTCGCCAGGAAGGCCACCGCCTCGCCGATATCTTCCGGGCTGCCGCGCCGGCCTAGAGGAGTCCGCCGTACATACGCGCCGGTCGCGCCATGGGCCTTCACTTCCGCGACGATGTTTGCGCTCGCTTCGGTCAGGATGTCGCCGGGGGCAACGGCATTCACGCGAATCCGGTGGGGAGCGAGTTCCAAAGCCATGCTTTGCGTCAGCGAAACCAGCGCAGCCTTGGTGGCGCAGTAGACTGACGCCATTTCCTGCGCTGCGAATGCGCCCACACTGGAGATGTGAATGATATTGCCCGGACTTCCCGCAGCGACCATGGCTCGCGCCACCGCCTGCGAACACCAGATCGCGCCTTTCAGATTGACGTCGATCACGCTGTCGGTGAACGGCCGGCTCATCTCCAAAAATGCGCCGGCCGCGGGCAGTCCGGCTAGAGCCGCATTATTCACCAGAATGTCGATCCGGCCGAAACGCGCCGCGACTTCCTCGACCATCGCCTGAACCAGGTCGGGATCACGGATATCCGCCGCAAATCCTGCGGCCTCGGGCAGTCGGCGCGCGCCGCTTTCGGCCTGCTCCAGTGTGGGTTGAACGATCGCGATCCGGGCGCCGTATCGGGCCAGCACGGTTGCGATGCCGTGTCCGATACCGGTTGCGCCGCCAGTCACGATGGCGACTCGTCCTTCTAACATAACTCTCGCTCAACCAGCCGGGGCAGCAGCGAATCGAGTTCGCCCGGATCGACGTTCAACGATGGATGCCGCTGGGCTGCCGCTTCCGCGGACGCTGCGTCCTTAAAGCCATGCCCGGTCACCAGACATATTGACGTCGCCGATTCCGCCACCAGCCCTGCCTTCCGCGCCTGGCGCCAGCCGGCCAGGGCCGCCGCTCCGGCCGGTTCACAGTAAATCCCTTCGCGCGACATGAGCAGTTGCTGTGCATCGAAGACTTCTTCGTCCTCCACCTCGAACGCGCACCCGCCGCATTCCTTGAGACAATCGAGCGCCAGACTGGCGTCAATATCGTAGGGAACGGAAAGTCCGCTGACCCGCGTGGAGCTCATGACAGGACGGATCTCGTCGTCGCCGCGCTGGAAGCTCGCTGCGACTGTCGAGCATCCGGCCGGCTGCACCGCATGGATTCGCGGCATAGGTCCGCCGCAGTTTTGGAAACCCCGCACCACGGACGCATACAGTCCGCCGCCTCCAACGGGAACGAAGACATGTTCAATCACCGTTCCCGCCAGCTGCTCTGTCAACTCGCGCGCGATGGTTTGCACTCCCGCCATGCCCAGCGGACAAAAGCGGTACGCCGAAACGACCAGCGGCACATTCCTGCTTTCCGAGAAGATCTGTAGAGACGCGAAGACCCGTTCGGTGACCGCGGGATTGCTGACGAAATCGCAAACCCGCAGCACCGTGGCCCCGTGCGCCTGCATTTGCGCCAGTTTGCCCGCCGGGGCGTCGTGGTTCACCAGAATCACGCATCGCAAATTGTAGCGGGCACAGTAGGCGGCAAGCGACGAGCCGGTGTTCCCCGACGACGTTGCCACACAGCCCGCGACGCGGCGCCGGAGTATCGCAGTGACTTCCCTGGCGATGAAACGATCCTTGTACGAGCCGGACGGATTGCAGCTCTCGAGTTTGAAATGCAGATTCGGCGATCCATTCTCAGGGCCAATTCGATGGCTGCGAGCCAGGGGAGTGTTGCCCTCCCCTAACGTCGCGATCGTCTCGTTCATGCCTGTTCTTCCCCCGTCAAAAGATACAGAACATCGCCCGGCCGCACGACGGGGAATTCGCGGATCAGGCCTATGATTCCATCGGCCGGCGCAAGATACTCTTCGATGGTCACGCCGGACAGATCCACGAGTCTGCCAAGCCGTCGTCCCGCCTCAACGCGATCCAAAATCGTGACATCGTTCATGAAGAATCCGGCGGAGCCCGCACTGAGGCCGCAATCCGTGTTGCCGTCGCCCAAGAGGCGCTTCTTGATGGGCGTGATTTCGAAAGCGTCATGCAAGATGCCGAGATGACGCATGAGGTTGCGGATGCCGCGCTTCATCATCGCCAGGTCCTCGGGATGAATCCGGCCGGCTCCCCGAGCTTCCGTATAAATCCACGGTATTCCCAAGTCGTTGGAGAGAGACACCGTCCGTCCGGGGGCAACTGTCGGATGTCCCCAGATGACGGCGGCTCCAAAGATTTCCGCGGCCGCCCGACCCCGAGGGTCCACCGAAGAATATCCTGCCATAGACGGCATGCGAAACTGCACGCCTCCGCTGTGCAAATCCAGATAGAACTGCGCGCGGGAGAGGATCGACTGCCCGAAATGCCAGGCGAGTCGCTGCGAATACGTGCCCGATGGATCGCCGGGAAAGATGCGCGCCAGGTTGGCGCCATCGATCGGGCTACATCGCGTTGCGCTCCAGAACGCCGGGCCGTTTAACACCGGCACGGCCAGCAGATCGCCGGACATGAGCGCCGGATCCAACTCGTCGAACACCTCGAAGATCGCCCGCACGCCTTCGTATTCGTCGCCGTGTACGTTCGCCGATACCACCAGCGTGGGTCCTGGATGAGCGCCGCTCGCCACGAGCAGGGGGAAGGAAACTTCCGCGTCCACGGTGAACAGCTCCCGATGTTTGCCGCCGCGCTCGTATCGCATGGGATCGAACGACAAGTCTGTCACCCTCGGCATCGCGACCACCACGGGAGAGGATTCCAGCTGCAAGCGATGCGCACGGATCTTGCCCTGGCCGTCTTCGACACACCAGTGGCAAGCGAGAATATCGCCGGTCTGCAACTTCACTAGCGAGGGCTGGCCAAAACGAAGCGAGCTGAACATCTCGCGCAGCGATTGGCCGTCCCGAGTTTGCGGCGCCCCAGCGCCATAAATTAATTCTTCCGAAAGAGTTGTCCATTCGTCATACGAGAAATCCACCTCTCGGACAAAGATGCCCGGCGCCGCGCCACGATGCGCCTGGATCGCGAGCAGGCGATCTCCGCCCAGCCACAGCAGATTCGCAGCCTGCCCCATGAGGCCGCTGTCGATCGGACGCCCCCAGGTCCGCCCTTCATCATGCGATACGACCACGTGATTTGGCAGATGAAGCTCGTGCGCGGCATCGTAGGCCCACACGATCGCCACAACCCTCCCATCCTGCATCTCGCACAGTCGCGCTTCGAACGGATCGACCTGCTGCCCCGGCAGATCGAAATAGCGAACACTGTCATCCCAGGTGCGCCCGCCATCGGAGCTACGCAACAGCACGCCAAAATGTCCCGACGGATTAGTCCCCTCTGGTGTTTTCGATAACGCTCCTACGGCCAGCAGATCGCCTGAGCGGAGTTGAATGCACGGACCCGAGATCTCGAGCAGTTCAGGGTAGCGTCGCGGAATCACGTCCGGCAGGCTCCACCTTCGTCCTTGGTCGGTCGAGAAGGAGACAAGATCGTCGCCGGGAAGGAGTCCACCGGTAGCCGGGATCGCAATCGGCAACTCGGGATCGCGGCGATGGAAGCGATAGCCCACGGCGATCAGCGAACCGTCGTGCAATACGGTGGGCTTCAGACAATCGCTGGTTTCGAAACCCACCACGCGCTTATCGTAGAGCCGGCCTTGCAGGCGCCAGGTATGGCCCTCATCGCTGGATCGTGCGATCCACGTGGTCATGTCCGGCGATTCGAAGGCCTCGCTGATGGTGAACAGACAGATCAGTTCTCCGTCCGGAAGCTGCGCGAGACCCGGGAAATAGCCGTGCCGGCTGTGCGTTTGCGGTAAGGGATTTTCGTATATGACGAATTGCTCCACGCGCTTGATCATTTGTTATGACCGGATAATTGGCCGCACCGGCGGTCCTTCCAAGCGGCGGCCGGCATCGTGTCCGCGAATCGAGTCGGCGAGCAAAGGAAACACCTCCTCGTATGCAGCCAAAGCTTCTTCGATAACTGCTGCGTCGTGCGCCACGCTCAACACGTGACTTCCCAAGGTCAGAATGCCGCGCTTAACGCATTCCTGTTGGAAATAAGATCGCAATTCGAGGGTCTCCTGTTCGCCAAAACCCCGGATTCGAATGGTCGTCCACGGCGGCAGCCCGGGACAATCCACGCTTTCGGAAATACCGTTCGCTTCGATCAAGCGCTGAGTGCCCTGCTGCAATTGAGCTCCATATTTCCACAATTTCGCAAAGCCATCGCGTTTCCTCAATTCCGAAATGGTCGCGAGGCTGGCTGCCATGGCCCCCGTCTCGCCGCCAAACGTGCCCGAAAAGAAGACCTGCTCGAACAGTTCCATCACTTCCCGTCTCCCAACGACCGCCGAGATCGGAAACCCATTCGCCATGGCTTTGCCAAAGCAAGCCAAATCGGGAACGACGCCGAAGTGCTCCTGTGCGCCGCCCTGCGCGATGCGAAATCCCGTCACCACCTCGTCGAATACCAGCAGCGCGCCGTTGGCACGACAGATCTCCCGCACCCCTTCGAGGTACCCGGGCTCCGGCAGGATGAATCCGTGCGGCTCCATAATCACGCAGGCGATTTCGCCTGGATTGGCGCGGAACAGAGCGTCGAGTGCAGTCAGATCGTTGTACGGAAAGACCAAAGTCAGCGCCGAAACGGCTTTGGGCACTCCGAGGTCGCGATTCGTCGATCCGATATACCAGTCCTGCCAGCCGTGGTAGCCGCAACGCGCCACCTTGTCCCGTCCGGTGAAGCCACGCGAAACTCGGACCGCTGCCGCCGTGACGTCCGATCCGTTTTTGCCGAATCGGACCATCTCCGCGCAGGGAATCACTTCGCAAAGTTTTTCCGCGAGCTCCACTTCAATCGGCGTGGGCAGGCTGAAGGAGACGCCAAGCTCCATCTGGTCCCGCACCGCCTGATTCACGACATCGTCGGCGTGTCCCAGGATGGACGGGCCGAGCCCGAGAATGAAATCGATATAGCGATTGCCGTCGACATCCCAGACATACGGCCCTTTTTCCCGCGCCAGGAACGCAGGCGCGACTCCCTGCACAAAACTGATCGGCGCCTTGGAAAAAGTTTGTGCGCAACCAGGAATCCGAGCGCGCGATCGTTCCAGCCATTTTTCCGATTGTTCGAGATTTCGCTTCATGCCTTTAACCCATAGAGCTCCGCTGCGTTGCCGAAAAAGATCTTCTCCACTTGTGAATCGGTAAGTCCCAGATTCCAGCAGGCCAGTTTGAGCGCCCTCAAGGATTCATGTCCTACCAGCGAGAGTTGGATCTGCGCGTAGTTTGCTCCGAATTTCGTATTGGCTTCGGACAGCCACACAAAGGAATCGCCAATCGCGACACAACGGCCCCGTTCATGCGTCACGGGCAAGTCGCCGCCGTACATCAGGCGGTCTACTCCAAGCGTCCGCACGATGGCCTCGAATCCTCCGGCTTCTGTCACGGCGCTGGTGTCGCACCACATGTTGCGCAGCCCTTTGAGCGCGCCGATGCCTTCAATCGTGTGATGAGGGTTGAAGCCCCGGGCGGCGTGAGCCAGAATAAATCGCGCGTTCGGGTACTTTGCCCCCCAGGACCGGAGAACCTCCTGGTTGTCGGCATCAGCCATTGCCCGCGCCCTCACCATGTGGAGCGTGATCGACAAGCCCTCCTCGTGGGCGATCCGCACATGCTCCTCCGGCAGATACAACGGAATTGGCGATTCGAAAGTCGGACGATAAGACGAAAACACGTGATAACATTTCAGCCCCGAAAAGCCATCGCGCCGCACAGTCTCCCGCACAAACTCCGGATCCATTTCCGGTGTGATCAGCATCTGCGACCGGGAGTTCTCATCCAGACGCGCCTGTTCGGCGACGAAAAGATTGTTGGCCTCGATGTCAACCGACGTTTCCGGCCAGCCGAAGAACAGCCCGCTGGTCCTTCGCCCGGGCGTAATTTCTCCAATCGCTGCTTGAAATTCAGCGAAGCCCATTTCGGGTAACTGCTCCACCAAGGGAGGCGGCGTCGAGGAGAAGAAGCTTTTCCGATAAAGGTGGCTGTGCGCGTCAAATATGCGAGCGGGGACGAAGGAATCCAACTCTCGGGAAAAGAATTCGTTGTCGGAATCGAAGAGTGGCATTGCTCTCGTTTACAATACCCCAGCCGCGCGATTCCAAGCTATGGCTTGTTTCCTCGCTTGTAAGCCGCGTCCAATAGCGTGGACCGCCTCGCTCTCTCGCGTGAACCAGGCAACCTTCTGCGACTGTTAGCGCCTAAACTCAAGATGATGATCGTCGACGTCCACAGCCACTTTTTTACTTACCCCGGTCACTTCACGCCGGACTTCGTGCAGCAGTCGCGCCGGGCGCGAAACGGCGTTGAGGTCGACCTGACCGTCCGTTGGCATGAATATGATTCGGCTGCCGCGGATTGCCGCTGGACAATCGTATTCGGAGGCAAAGCAAAACTCTCGGGGGTCTGGGTTCCCGACGCGGAGGTCGCCGGCTACGTTGGACAGCATCCGGAGCGGCTCATTGGTTTTCTGAGCGTCGATCCGACACAGCCTGGCTGGCAGGATGAATTGATCGAGGGCCACGAGAATCTGAAGCTGAAGGGCATCAAACTCCTGCCGATGTATGCCGGCTTCGATCCTAACGACCCTCAACTGGATTTTCTATGGCAGTACGCCACAAGCCATAATTTGCCGGTTCTGCTTCATACAGGAACAACTTTCATCGATAAGGCTCCGCTCCAATACACTCGCCCCTATCTGATCGACAACGTTGCCATGCGTTTCCCGGACGTGAAGATCATCATGGCGCATCTGGGTCATCCATATGAAGGCGAATGCGTAGTGGTCATTCGAAAGCATGCCAATGTCTATGCTGACTGTTCGGCCCTTTATTACCGGCCTTTCCAGCTGTACCATTCGCTGATGCTGGTCCAGGAGTACGGCGTTTGGGACAAGGTTCTTTTCGGCACAGACTATCCCTTCACTACGGTGAACTCTACCGTTGCCGGTATCCGTGGCCTGAACGGAATGCTGGAAGGGACTAAGCTGCCCCGCCTCTCGCCCGAAAAAATTGAAGAGATGATTCACCGGGATTCTCTTCCGCTGCTCGGGATCACGACATAATCGCCCTGTAGCGGACGCTCAGAAGCATGTTCGATAAATGTCGATGACGTTGTAGTTATCGTCAACGAGCGGAATGGTTCGCCACTTATCAAACGCCGTGCAGGGATGCGAGATTCCGAAGCGAACCCTCGCCCCGACCGCCAGATACGCGTCCGGCGGATACGACAGATACGCATGCTGATCATTGATCGCCGTTATCACTGCCCCGGATAAATCGAGCGCGATGGGAAGTTCGATGTCGTACGCGCAGTCTCGCTTGCCGAACGTCAATATCGCGACGCCCGGATCGGGCAACGACTGCACGCACGCCCAAAGTTCGAGCGCTGCCTCGAAGCGCGGAAGTGTAGGCTCCGCGGCAAGCGCGCCAGCCTGCAGTCTGGCATAAATGCCATGATCGTGCGTCACATAACATCCGCTACGGAGAACACGCTTCCAGCTCTTGTTCAGCTGGTGAAAAACACGCTTGACCGGACCCAGTTGACTGCTTCCGCCGACGCTGAAGATAATCTCTTGAGTTTGCGACTGAGCGCCGATGCGTTCAGCCGTTTCGGCCACTTCGGTAAGAAAGCACTCCGCCTCCTCACTGCTTTTCGCCAAGCCTTCAAAAGCCTCAAAGCCGCCGAAGACCAGGTCGCGTGACCGGTCGCGGATGGAATTGAAGACGTCTTGCGCCTGCTCCGCGGAGCGCGTGCCGGTCCGCCAGCCTGTTTTTCCGATCTCGAGCAACACTCCAATACTTCGGTGCGCACCAGCCTTCCTCAGATTCTCGGAAAGATGTTCAACGCTCGCCACGCTGTCCACCAGGCAATAGATGTCTGCATCTTCGTGTTCATCCATCGCTCGCGCCAACGCCTGGATGTTCGCTACGCCCACGACCTGATTGGCGATCAATACGCGTTTGATCTTTGACTCCAGACACACCAACGCCTGCGGCACCGTGGCCACCGTAATACCCCAGGCGCCGGCGTCCATCTGCCGCTCGAAAATCTGCGGACACATCGTCGTCTTGCCGTGCGGCGACAGCAGGAATCCGTTCTCCCGGCACCAATCCGCCATGCACCGGATATTGGCCGCCAGTGCCGGCTCGCGCAGAACGAGGGCAGGCAGAATCAGATCGCGCGGTTCCTTCATGCCTGGTCCCATTGTTCTGGATTCAGCCATTTGTATTCCACGATCTCGAGTTCAGACACGACGGCGGCGCATTCCAAACGACATTCTCTCCCACAACGGTCCCCTGCCGCTATTCATCAGATCCGCCTCATCCAATTCCCTGGATGTCCACTCACTTTAACGGTGCGGCAAGCGTCAGCTTGAACTTACCGATGCGGCGCGAAAAACAGCGGTGGCATCGTTTGAGTGGCAATCCTTCTCACCAACGGCGCCCTTGCCGATCTGGCGATCTTCGACCCAGAATTTACGACAATTCAAGGCCAAACACTCGGCGATGCCCCCTCGCATCGCACATTTTAGCGCTTACTCGAACAGCGGTTGCCGGGGCTAACTCATTCGGGTCGTATCACGCGCAACTCTTCTCAAGCTGGGCCGGAGAAGCGAACGGAACGTTCCTAG
>CAVZRE010000077.1:0-11824 GCA_963777595.1 Terriglobia bacterium | reverse complement strand
AGAGCGATTGCAGGCTTACATGCTCAAGGCGGTTCGCGAAGCCAAAGACCACACGTCATGGAATACTCCGAATGAGGAGTATGAAAAGCTCCTGGAAGGTTTTGTCGCGGGCATCATGCATGACGAAGAATTTCTCCAGGACGTTCGCGCTTTTACCGAGCCCCTGATCTCCCCGGGAAGGGCCACTTCGCTCGCGCAGATCCTGATGAAGCTTACGGCGCCCGGTGTACCGGATACCTATCAGGGCAACGAAATCTGGGATTTGAGCCTGGTGGATCCGGACAACCGCCGTCCAGTCGATTTCGACTTGCGGCGCCGCTTGGTCGAGTCCCTCCAGACAATGAATGTAGATGCAGTCATGCAGCGCGCTGAGGAAGGATTGCCGAAGTTATGGGTTCTGACAAAGGCGCTGCAATTGAGAAAACAGCTCGGGCCCTACACGCCGCTCTCGATCGCTGGCGAGAAACATGATTATGGAATCGCGTATTCGCGAGGGAACATCGTCGTCGTGGCCCCTCGCTTCTTCATGAGCGTTGGAGACTGGGGAGATACGGCCGTAGAATTACCTGCGGAAAAGAGCTGGACCAATGTGCTTACTGGCGACCCGGTTTCCGGAACGCGCGTCCTGCTCTCCGCTCTATTTAGCAGATTCCCCGTTGCTCTGCTGGCTGCTTCGTGATAATTTTACGAAGCACCGCAGAACTTCAGCCACGCTCCAGGCCTGCGCGATGCAGGCGCGCGGCGTATGCGGCTCTTCGGCATCGAAAATCTCGCTAATCGATCCAATGCACGCCTGGTCCAGGTGAGCCGAGAATCCCCGTAATAATTCGAGACTGCAACGCTCCGGATACACTTTGGCAAGTGCCTCGATGTAAGGACCAATCAGCCAACCCCACACCGACCCCTGATGATACGCCGCGTCTCTTGATCGCAGGTCTCCGTCATAGCGCTGCTTGTACTCGGGCTCTCCCGGCGCCAGCGATCGCAAGCCTACCGGTGTCAACAGAAATTTTGTCGCCGCGTCAACTACCGGAGCCCACCGGCTTTCGTCCAGGATCGGATGCTCCAGTGAGATCGCAAAAAGTTGATTCGGGCGGCAAGATGAATCGTTACCAGGCGGTCCGCCCCCCGACTCGCCGTCGACTACATCAAACAGAAATCCTCTTTCCGGATTCCAAAACTTCCGGTTGAATGATTCCCGCGCGCGGCTTGCGTAATTCCGATAAGTTGCTGCCTCGCCAGGCTCGCCTTCTTGTTCTGTCCACTTACTCAGCAGGCACAGTGCGTTATACCAAAGCGCATTGATCTCCACTGCTTTTCCCCGCCGTGGAGTCACCACCCAGCCGTCCACTTTCGCATCCATCCACGTGAGCTGATAACCTTCTGCGCCTTGCACCAGCAGCGCGTCCGCCGGATCCACGTGGATGCCGAATCTCGTGCCCGCAATGTGGGCCTTCGCGATCTCGTGTAGCTTTGGCAGGATCGCACACAGCGTTCGCCTGTCCCCGGTAGTCGCCATATAACGTTCCACTGCATGAAAGAACCAGAGACTGGCGTCAGCCGTATGATAAAGACCTTTCTTCTCGCCTTCCGGGAACATATTCGGAATCAGGCCGTCGCATACATAGTGAGCAAACGTTCTGAGGATCCAACTCGCTTCCTGCGGTCGACCAGTGGTCAGCGTAAGGCCTTCAAGGCTGATCATCGTGTCTCGCCCCCAGTCGGTAAACCAGTGGTAACCGGCGATTACCGTGAGCGGCTCTTCGCCCGACGCGCGCGCCCGCGCCGCATCCTCCTTGCGGCCAACCGGAGTAATCAGGAATTGATCGGCCGCCAGCGTCAGTTCCGCCAGCATCCCGTCTTCCGCCTCCAAGGATGTCTTTTGAATCAGACCCCGGCGGCGATTGAGTTCGGATGAAATCACTTCGTCGTAACCGAGCGCCCCAATGATTTCCCATGCCTCCGTAGAAGCCGTCAAAACGATTGCCGTCCCGGGTTCAAGGTCGGTCCGAAAATAACCCGGACTCCATAACTCGCCTTCCGATGGATAACCGCGGTTCTTTTCGAAAAGATAGTCGATGCTTACCGACTTAGGATCGTAAGTAAATCCAGTCTGTGGTGTTGTCTTCAGACGAAGCGTCGGCGATTCGCTCCCCGCGGACACCTGAAGCTGATAATCCACTACCTCGACGCCGTACCGGCCGGAGACTTCCGTGTTGACTTGTGCGTCATGGTTGCGGAAGTGCATGCCCGGCCTCAGACCCAGGCGCACCGTTCCCGAACCTTCCACGTACCGATACTCAATGTGAACGGTATTTTGTTTGTATGGCAACAGAACGCGTTTTTCAATCCTGCACCCCCACAAATCGAAGACCCAGACCGGAAGGCCGCAGTCCAGCCGGAATTCCAACTGGAGTCAGCGTCGGCGCCACATCCTTCCCCACAAAATCGCGTGGGCCGGCAAACGCAATCCCCTTGCTCGTGCGGAAGCGCTCGGCCAGGCCGTGCAGCATCATGTACCGCCCCAAAGGGTTGGGTAGCGCTGCGATTAACAATCCGTGATAGCGGCGCGTGATAGGCCCGAGAACGGTGCCCGAAGCATATCCTCCAAGGCCGTTCGTCACAAGCCATTCTTGTGTCAGGTGAGGATCGATTCCTCCCTCGCCACTAACAAATCTGGTAAGAACTCGACTGGGATCCGCTGCGGACGCTATCACTTACTCCCCTCCGAAGTTAGAACGACTGCCGCATTGCCCGCAATCCGCCAGTTGTCAAGACCGTCTGGAGGAAAGGTTCCGAGCCCGCCGTATTTGGGATCTTCACTTGACCAAATCACCTGCCACTTCTCCCCTGCCGGAGGCGCAAGCAGCGGCTCCGGACTCGGTTTGAAATAAAGGTCCGTTCCGAAATTCACCACCAGCAGGCGATGACCATGAGCCGAAGAGAAATAGCGCAGAACGAAGGCGCTGGCGGACAGTACAGCTCCGTCGAGGCCACGGTATTGGGGATTGGCGAAAACTGGATCGCTGCGTCGCAGAGCAATCAGGTCTTTATGCAACTGGTAGATCCCGGCATTCTTTTCCCGCTCGGAGAAGTCCAGCTTGGACATCTCGAAAGTGTGGGGATTGCCTGGGTCCGCAAATACAGGTTGCATCTCCGGTAGCGAAAGACTGCGGAACTGCGCCAGAAACTTGGCCCGGCCTTCGCGCACCTGTTTGCTGATCTCAGCCTTATGGTCGCAGAAAAAAAGAAATGGAGTCGTGGCGCCAAATTCCTGGCCTTGGAATAACATCGGCGTGCCCGGCATTAACATCAGGAGCGCACTCATCGCTCGATATTTGCCCTTTGTCGCGATCAGATTGGGACGTTCACCGCGCGCCGTGTTAGCAATCTGGTCGTGGTTTTGGATGAAATTGACGAATGCCGTCGGCGCCAAGTCGAATGTCGGGGTGCCGCGGGTTTGCTCCTGCCATGAATACCACTGGCCTTGATATAAATACCCGTATTTGGCCGCAGAGACAAATTCCTGCGGATTGCCAAGATAATCGGAATAATAAGCTTCATTGCGGCCGGTAAGAGCCACCAGGGCGCTGTGATGGAAATCATCGTTCCACAGTGCGTCGATGCCATACCCGCCGACATTCTCTGCTTGAACGAGCATCGTCTGTTGCTTCTCGTTCTCGGCAATCAGGATGACGTTCCGGTCTCCCGCGGCCCGCCTCGCCGTGCGCGTCAAGTCAGTGAGAATATGGGTTGGCGACGCGTCGTGAATTTCCTGCGTGGCATCGAGACGCAGACCGTCCAGGTGAAACTCCTCAATCCAATACCGCGCATTCGCTTCGTAAAAGGCCCGTACGGGTCCGCAATGTTCACCGTCGAAGTTGATCCCCTCGCCCCAATCGTTCGTGTATTTCTCACTGAAGTACCACGGTGAAAATGCCGCGAGATAGTTACCGTCAGGACCCAGGTGATTATAGACTACGTCGAGAATGACTCCCATTCCGTGTTCATGCGCGGCGTTGACGAAAGCGCGCATGTCGTCCGGTTCGCCATACAGCCACGTCGGTGCGAAAAGACCTACGCCGTCGTAACCCCACCCGAAGCGTCCCGGAAAATCGGAAACGGGCATCACCTCGAGGAGCGTGATTCCAGCCTTGGCTAACTCCGCTAACTCACTCTGCGCGCCCTTCCAGTTCCCCTCTTTCGAGAAGGTGCCGATATGCATTTCGTATATGATCTGCCCCTCTTTCGTGACTCCGCGCCACTTTTCGTCCGTCCATACAAATTTGCCGGAGTCGCAGACTTGCGAAGATCCATGCGGTCCATCGGGTTGAAAGCGCGACGCTGGATCTGGGTATCGGGTCGGTTCTTCATCCAGTTCGAAGCGATAAACTGTTCCCGACGCTGCCTCGGGACAGAATATGGAATGGTACCCTTCTTCTCCTGGCTCTCGCATGAGCGCAATCGATAGCGGTGCGCCAGGACCGGATTCAAGCACCAGCCGCACTTCATTCCTGGCCGGAGCCCAAACCCTGAACTGCACTCCTCCCTCGGGGACGCACTCCGCGCCCACCGGCAATCGTCGATCAGCCGATTTCGATTCTCGTTTCAATAAAAGCGTGCTCAATTTTAGTACCTGTGGATTAGTACGTTCGCTGACAGTAAATACTCTCGTCAGAGGTCTCAAGCAAATCAAGTGCCATCGAAGTCTCAATCGCCCTTCGTATGACTTGGCACCCTTCGTCTCAATTCTGTTGTCGCAATTGATTAACGATATGGTATTCCAAAGATGTAAGGTTTAACTTATGGCAACCATGAAAATTGATCCTAAGAAATCCGGCAAACAAATTACCACGGATAAGAAATCGCTCGGCGCTTCGCAAGACTCCGCCGCGCCCGCTGAAGCCCCAGCCCCAACGCCAGATCCTGTCGCTACAGAAGACCAAATTGCGGCGCTCGCATATTCGTTTTGGGAGGAGCGGTTGAAAAGCAATTCAGCTGGATCCCGCGGAAGAGGATTGGTATCGCGCCGAACAGGCACTGGGACAATAATCCGCGGAGCCAAGAACTCTCACGCGGGCACCACTGGCTCCTTGTTCCTCGGTATCCTCCTCAAGGTATCTTCGGTAATCCGCAGGTGCTGCATGATCAGGGTAGGAGGCGTATGAGTGACCCAATCGGAGAGCGACAAGTCCGCGAACCGATCCGCCTTGAACATCTCCAGAAACACCAGGTCTGAGTCCCCGGTGTTCTCGATATAATGCCCAAGCGTCTTGGGAACTACGCCTACGTCTCCCGCGTGAAAGTCCGCCGTGCGAGCTTTTCCGCCATTGAAGAAAACGGTCATGCGGCCTTTACCCTTCACATAGTATTGCCATTCGTCCGCGTTCTGATGCCAGTGCAGTTCCCTCAATCCGCCAGGTTTCACGACTACATGCGCCGCCGCGATCGTGGTCGAAACGGGAAAGTTCCGGGAATCGATGACGCGCACTTCTCCCGATGCTGTTTTGTAAGTCGGCCGCATGCCGTCTATAGAGAAATCGAATTTCACCGGTGACGGCCCCTTTGCTCCGGCCGCGGCCTGCCGTTCCGCTTCGAGAGCTCCCGGAACAGGCGCTTGGAAGATGTAACGTCCGTCCGGAGGAGCCGAGTAGACACCGTCCAAGAGGCTCTCGGACACTCCCCAATTCTTCGCCAGCACTTCCCGCGGCGTGTGGCGTGTCCAATCCGAAATCAGCGTGGTATTCGCCTCCGAGAATTTTCCGTCGTCGAAGACCAGCAGGAATTCGCATCCGTCCGGAGCCAGCCCCTGAATTGAGTGAGGAATGCCCGTCGGAAAAAACCAAAGGTCATTGACGCCGACGTCTTTGACGAAACTCTTTCCGTCTGCATCGAGCGCCGTAATTCGCGCTTTCCCGGTCAACATCAGTGCCCATTCAGCCGCGTTATGCCAGTGCAGCTCACGAATCCCCCCGGCGGTCAGGCGCATATTGACGCCCGCGATGTCTTTCGAAATAGGAAAATCCTCAACCGTGACCTGACGCGACCAGCCGCCTTCTTGAATTCTTCGGTGAGCAATGGAGAACGAATTCCAGAACGTTGGAACTTCCCCGTGATCGGTAATGGGAGGTTGGAATGTGTTCGGATTCACATCCCGCATCGCCTTGTCTTCTGGACCGGGATCGGTCGCGCTTTCGTCTTTTTGCGCGGCTGCGGTCTTCGAAAGGTCCTGCCCGGGCGCAGGCGATGCGGCGAGCATCGCGGTAACCAGCGCAGTGGGAGCGGCTGAAAGAAAGCTCCGCCGGTCTGGGTGATGGGCCTCTTGCGAAATACCTGGTGCACGATCCTGTTTGATTTCCTGCATAGTGATCGGTAGACCCACTTGCAATTGTCAAACCAGCGGAATCCTACTTACATGACCTCAGTTTTTCTTCTCTGCGGAAGTTTTACATATCGAATGGGCAAGTCGCACGTTCGCCAGAGATAATTATCTCCGTCACTTAGGATTCAGTGTGAAAAGTCACACGCAAGATTCAGACCGTACGCGTGGCCACAACAAGCGGGAGTAGCCGCATCAGGCGGGACCTGTCGAACAAGTCGCCGTCGGGCCGCGCAATCTAACCGTCGACGCTGGTGGCGATGGAGACGATAATTTTGCGCGGCATTGGCGGGCGATCTCGTGCTGCTTTACTTCTTCATTTCGGCTATCGCGGCCAGCACTTCTTCACTATGGTGCTGAGGCTTTACCGCCGTCCATACCTTTGCAATCTTGCCATCCGGCCCGATCAGGAAGGTATTGCGCGAAGCCATGCCCCGTTCGCTCAGCGAGCCGTAGGCTTCCGTAGTTTTCTTCTCAGTATCTGCCAGTAGCTTGAACGTCAGGCTATCCTTGGCGCAGAACTGCTTGTGACTATCGACGGAGTCGACGCTGACCCCCAGGATTACAGCATTATCGGCATCGTACTTGGCCAAATCGTTTTGGAAGCCGTGAGCTTCGATGGTGCAACCCTGAGTCATGTCCTTTGGATAGAAATACAGCACCACCCACTTACCTTTGAAATCTTTCAACCCGTATTCGGAACCGTCCTGCGAGGGTAGTTTGAACGATGGCGCCTGCTGACCGGCTGCGGGAACTTCGCCGGCGAACAGGGCGGGAACAACCAAGGACGCTGCCAGGCACGTGGCCAGCGCTGAAACACAGATGTACTTCATCTCGAGTGAAACCTCCATGGAACTGTCTCTTCTGGTTGACAATACTACTTTTCAGAGGGTCCGCGCTACTTCCCGGCCGTAATCGGCGATCACTGACCCAGCCGCTCCGTCACCCAAACAGGGCCTTGGCCGCAGGCTTGGCGAAGTAAGTCAGGATGAAATCGGCGCCCGCCCGGCGGATGGATGTCAGACTCTCCATCATGGCGCGGTCCTGATCGATCCAACCGTTCCGGGCCGCCGCCATGATCATCGAAAATTCCCCGCTGACCTGATATGCCGCGATAGGAACGTCGAAGCGGTCGCGCGCTCGTGCGATCAGATCAAGGTAAGGCATCGCGGGCTTGATCATAATCATGTCGGCGCCTTCTTCCAAATCCAACGAAATTTCCCGCATAGCTTCCCTTCCGTTGGCGGGATCCATCTGATAGCTCCGGCGATCTCCAAACTGGGGCGCCGATTCCGCCGCTTCGCGAAACGGTCCGTAAAATACCGACGCGAATTTCGCCGCATAGGCGAGAATCGGAACGTTCGTAAACCCGTTTTCATCCAGCTTGCGGCGAATTGCGGCCACTCGGCCATCCATCATATCGGACGGCGCTACGATGTCCGCGCCGGCTTTGGCATGCGATAGCGCACCGGCGGCGAGCCATTCGAGAGTCGTGTCGTTGTCCACGTCACCATTAACGATCTTGCCGCAGTGCCCGTGGCTGGTGTATTCGCAGTTGCAAACGTCCGTCATTACCAATAGCTGCGGCACTGCTCTCTTCACCGCCCGCGTGGCGCGAGGCACGATCCCGTTCTCGTCGTATGCGCCCGACGCTTCTTCGTCCTTCGACTCGGGCAGCCCGAAAAGAATAACGCCGCCGATTCCGAGCGCATGAACTTCTTCACACTCCTTGACGAATTCATCGACGGAGAGCTGATAGTTGCCCGGCATGGACGAAATCTCGCGCCGGATCCCCTCGCCCGGACAAATGAAGAGCGGCAGGATGAACTGAGAAGGCTCCAGATGCGTCTCGCGAACTAACGCGCGCATGGCTTCGCTCGATCGCAAACGGCGGGGGCGATGAATGGGAAATGGCATGTAATTGGATTCTATCGTGCTTGCTGCCGGTCCCAGAGCAGGAAGCCGGTGATCGTTTTACCATCCTGGATTTCGCCGCTCGCGATTCCCTGCTCCAGTTCCTCGCGCGTGAACCACTGAACATCGATGCGCTCGTCGTCCATGTTGTGAGCCTCGCCTTGAGTCAGGCCAGTTGCGAGAAAGAGCGTCATCTTCTCTTCGAGGAAGCCAGGACTCGGATAATAACTCACCAGTTCTTTCCACGACGTTGCGCTCAGCCCGGTCTCTTCGCTTAGTTCACGCTGGGCTGCCTCGAAAGCATTTTCGCCCTCGTCGATCTTGCCCGCGGGGATCTCCCATAAATATTGTTTGGCTGGCAGTCGAAACTGCCGCACCAGGAGCACTCGCCCTCGCTCGTCAACCGGCACCACTACCGCCGAGCCGGGATGCCGGATAATCGCGCGTTTGATATGGAAGCCGCTCGGATCGGTGGCTTCGTCCTCTGTCACGCTGAATATCTTGCTGTGAAACTTTTCCACGGAAGAGATGATTTTCATCTTTACCATTCTGTAGCATCTGACGACAACGCCGTGGCTCGGCAAGTATCTTGCAGAACTCCGTCGCAGCCCTTCACTGTCCGGCGAGATCGAGAAGCACAATGTCGGAACGGTCTTGCACCCGTTCCAGGACAACCTCGCGGCCGTTTGGCGAGATGTCGAAGTCCCGGACATTGAAATCGTCGGGAAGGTTGGTCAACCGCCGCTCGACCCCGGTCTCCACGTCCATTACCCAAAGATCCTTGTGTTCAATTCCTCCCCGCAGGAAAGCGAGTTCACGCCCTCCCGAGAGGAATTTAAGATGCCGGGCGCCCCGCGTCAAGTGAGTCAGCCGCGGCATGGGATGCGTAATCCCCCCCGGCGTCGCGGCTTTCACTGAAAATGTCGTGCCAATGTCCGGCCCCGAGTACACTACATAACGGCCGGAAGGCTGCCACGCCGGATCTACCGAGTAGTCGCGGAGCAGGACGTCCGCGGAGCCACCATCGGTCCGCACCTCGAAAAGACGAGGCACGCCGTGATCATTCACGGACGCAGTGATCGAACGGCCATCCGGAGTCCATGCTGGAGAGCCCTGCAATTCGAGTGAATCGGCCGCCACCCGCGCGTGGCTCCCGTCAGCTTGCATCACATAGAGAAGCGTCACCGAGTGTTGACGAGCCGCAAATGCGATCCGGCCGCCATCCGGGGAGATCGCCGGCGCGCCAATAATTTGCGCCCCACGGCTGCTCCACAATTCCGTGTCCGTCCCCTTCGCCCGCCTCCAAATGCTCTCACTACCGCCGTCGGAGGAGACGCAGATCAGATAATCCGGACCCAGCCTTGGAGAGAACGTATTCGCAGGTGTCAGCGACAGGCGATCCGGGTGCGACACCTCGCTTCGTGAGTCGTTCAGCTGGACTCGCCAAAGGGTCCTCTTCGGACTTGCCCGCGTCAGGACCAAACGCTTGCCGCCCGCAGCCGAGGCGAGTGACGTGTACCGGTCCGGACCAGGAGTAAGCCGGTGAGGAATGCGACGCTCGACATCCATACTGTACAACCATGGCCCTGAACCGTCGGCATCGCTCGCGAGGTACATCAAAAGGCGTCGGTTCAGCAGCACCGGATGACTCACCAGCCCATTGTGTGACGTGATCCTTTCAGCCGTTCCGCCCGACTGCTTGATGCGCCAGATGTCCAGTTTGTCGGGCAGCCAGCCCTGGACAAAGTAGATGAACTCGTTGCCTGGGGCCCATAACGGAAAGTGGGAATGCAGGCCGGCCCGCGCGGCAAAGATAGGTCGCGACTCGACATGCGTGGTACCGTCCGAAACGAAAAGCGGGTCCCCGGAAGCAGCCGTATGGTACGCCAGTCGTGAACCGTCGGGCGACCAATCGAGCTCCGCGGCGCCCTCCAGATAGAGCCTCGCCTGTCCGCCCAACGTAGGGATCGCCCATATCCCGACCTGCCAGCTTGGACCCGTCGGCTTGCGCACCCAAAACAGAACCAGCGAGCCATCCGGCGAGAACCCCAAAGCCCGAATCGATGGATTGAGGAGTTCTGGCGCGGTGCCGTGCGTCAGATTATGAAACTGTCCCGAACCGGGTTGTGTGACCCAGACGTCGGTATGTCCATCCCTGCCGGACAGGAATGCGACAAACTTGCCGTCGCGTGAAATAGCCGCCGCTTCTTCGGTGCCATCGAAATCGGTCACCGTTTGAAATCGCGCGCCTTCAATCGGGCTTCGCCAAAAACCTTCCGTTTTCTGAATCCATAGGATCGTGCAGATCGCCACCGCAATGGCGGCCATTCCCGTCACCAGCCAGACGCGACGGCGTACCGTTTTCTTTCCGGCTGGTGCCGGTTGGGCTGGCACTGGCTGGAGGGCCGCATCCCGTACGCGAAAAACGGGTATGTATCCACCCTTCGGCACATCGATGACGATCCCATCGTCTTTACCTTCGCCCACATAATACTCTGCGAGTCGGGCGCGAAGCCGGCTCGCTTCCGTCCGCACAATGGAGTCCTGCGATGGATCATGGTCCGATTTGCGGCCAAACACGCCGACCGCAATTACGGACTCTTTGAGCTGGTTGTCGCTGCCTTCCAGATGCCGCTCAGCCAGGAACCTCAGGAATCGGCTCATGCGCTCGTTCCGACTAAACCCAGGGCTCGCCAGAACCCGTTCCAACTGCTGGCGCGCGCCCTCGGGGTCTGTTGCGGCGATACGCACGGAACCAAGTATACATCTTGTTTTCAGCGATGTGCAATTGTATGAAACAGCTTTCCAACGTGTCCGGACTTGCTGTATTTTCTACCGCCGCAGCATCATGGGAGCCTGATCGGAACGAAAAAAATACCACAAGGAGAAATCATGAAAAATCGCTATAGACAATTTTTTTTCGGCGTCTTTCTCGCTCTGGCAGCCGGGCTGGCGCCGGCTCAGGAGGTAAAACATTTGCATTTCAAGGGGGCGATTAACGACTACTCGCCCTCGACCGTATCCGGTGGTCCGTGGGAAATTCGCGGTACCTGGTCCTTGGACGTGCAAGGCTCCGGCGCCGCCAGTTTCACGGCGGACTTGACGATGGAAACCTCCGATTTCGGGATTTCCGACGCCACCATGGTCGATCCCACGAATCCTTCAAGCCGTAGCCCCCACACGCACCACATCAATATGACGAACGCAACCGTCAGCTACGACACCTCCGTCTGCCCCGCTAACAGTCCCGCTACCACCGGCTCAGGTGTAGTTGTCACCGGTACCGCCACCACTACGGGAAATGGGAGTCCCGCCCCCTTTGAGTCGAAAGGCGCATCTACCCTGCAGGTTTGCCTCACCGGTGGGTCCCAAATCGAGTTCTCGAACCTGACCCTGGTGTATACCGGGCCTGCAACCGGACATTTCGGCGCCCAGGCGATCCACGGAGGCGTCACCGTAGTGTCAACCAAGTAACCATATTTCTAATGCGCCGCCGGAATTCTAAGCATCCCACTCCTAGCAGCCTGTTGG
>CAVZRE010000076.1:0-64328 GCA_963777595.1 Terriglobia bacterium | reverse complement strand
GACTTGAGGGCCGCCGTATGTCGGTCCGGTACAATAAAGTGATTCCAACATATGCCTGTCGTCGACGATCCCGGTCCGACGGCCTTGTCTCACTGTCAAAATAATTGAGACGGAAATCATCAGGAGAGTTTATGTCAACTGCTACGTGCGACATCGGGCTGATCGGCCTGGCTGTCATGGGCCAGAATCTGGTCCTCAACATGAATGATCACGGCTACCGTGTGGCCGTCTTTAACCGAACCGTTTCCAAAGTGGACGAGTTCCTGAATAACGAAGCCAAGGGCACACCCATCGTGGGCGCCCATTCCATCCCTGAACTGGTTGCGGCGCTTAAGACCCCGCGACGCGTCATGCTCATGGTCAAAGCGGGCGACACCGTCGACCATATGATCGACCTGTTGGTTCCGCACCTCGAAAAAGGCGACATCATCATCGACGGCGGCAATTCGCTCTACACCGATAGCAATCGCCGTTTCAAAGAACTCTCGGAAAAAGGCCTGCGATTCATCGGCACCGGTGTTTCCGGCGGCGAAGAAGGCGCGCGTTTCGGCCCTTCCATTATGCCGGGTGGAGATCCGGAAGCATGGCCCGCGGTAAAAGGAATCTTCCAGTCGATTGCCGCGAAAGTTGAAGACGGCACGCCCTGCTGCGATTGGGTTGGGGAAGGCGGCGCGGGCCATTACGTCAAGATGGTGCACAACGGCATCGAGTACGGCGATATGCAGCTCATCGGCGAAGCCTACCAGCTCCTGAAAGACGGGCTCGGCCTCAACGCCGATCAGCTCGCCGAAATTTTCGCGCAATGGAATAAGGGTGAACTCGACAGCTTCCTGATCGAGATCACCGCCGAAATCTTTGCCAAGAAAGACGACGACGGCCAGCCGATGGTCGACAAGATCCTCGATAGCGCCGGCCAGAAAGGCACCGGGAAATGGACCGCCATCAGCGCGCTCGATCTCGGCATGCCCGTCACGCTGATCGGCGAAGCGGTTTTCGCGCGCTGCCTCTCGGCTCTCAAGGACGAGCGTGTGCAGGCCGCTAAGGTCCTGAACCCCGCCATGAAGCCGGCGCCGCCGGCCGACAAAGACGCGTTCATCGAAGACGTTCGCCGCGCGCTTTATTGCTCCAAGATCATTTCGTATGCCCAGGGCTACATGCTGCTGCGCGCAGCCGCTCAAGAAAACCATTGGAACCTGAATCTCGGCGGCATCGCGCTCATGTGGCGCGGAGGCTGTATTATCCGCAGCCGCTTCCTCGGCAAGATCAAGGAAGCCTTCGACAAGACACCGACTCTTCACAACCTGTTGCTCGACGATTTCTTTAGCGAGACGCTGAACAAGTATCAGGGTTCGTGGCGAAAAGGCATTGTCAGCGCGATTGAACATGGCGTGCCGACGCCAGCCTTCTCGACCGCACTCTCGTTTTACGACGGGTACCGCACCGAGCGCCTGCCCGCGAATCTGCTGCAAGCCCAGCGCGACTTCTTCGGCGCTCATACTTATGAGCGGATAGACAAACCGCGCGGCCAGTTCTTCCACACCAACTGGACCGGCCGTGGTGGTAGAGTGTCTTCCGGAACCTATAACGCGTAATACGAAACAGCGAATAAACACATGAGCAATGCATTGAACATCAAATCCGACGGCGCCCTCGACTTCCTGTCACTCGGCGCGCTGGTCCATCGTCTGGACCCTGGCATCATCCCGTTCCGCAAGGCGCATGAATGCGCCATCCACGTTAGTGGAGGGGAGTTCAACGTCTCCGCGAATCTATCCGATGCCTTCGGCATGAGGACCGGAATCTGCAGCGCGATGTCGCGTTATCCCATTGGCGACCTGATCGCGGAGCGCGTCCGGGCGATGGGCGTGAAGCCGTTCTATAAATACTTCGACCACAACGGCGTCACCGGCCCGAACATGGCGACGGTGTACAGCGATCGCGGCCACGGGATTCGCGGGCCGGTCGTGTTCTACAACCGCGCCAACGAAGCCGGCGCGCTGCTCAAGCCCGGCGACTTCAACTGGAAAGAGATTTTCGGCGCGGGCGTCCGATGGTTCCATAGCGGCGGCATCTTTGCCGCATTGTCGGAGACCACGGGCGAACTGATCATCGAAGCCATGCAGGCCGCCAAGGAATCCGGCGCAGTGACTTCATTCGATCTCAACTTCCGCGCGAAGCTCTGGAAGATTTTCGGTGGTGAAAGCCGCGCCGTTTCGGTGATCGACCGCATCGTGAAGAATGTGGACGTGCTGGTCGGCAACGAAGAAGATCTGCAAAAAGGTTTGGGCATTCCTGGACCCGAAGTGGCCGCGAAATCGAAACTCGATCCCAGCGCCTTTTTCGGCATGATGGACAATGTGCTCAAGAAGCATCCGCACATAAAAGTGGTGGCGACTACATTGCGCGAGGTCCATTCCACCAACCATCACGGCTGGAGCGCCGTCGCCTGGATCGACGGAAAGACCTATCAGGCGCCCGAAGCCAATCTCCACGTCGTCGACCGCGTAGGGGGAGGCGACGGTTATGCAGCCGGTTTCTTCTACGGCCTGCTCAACGGAGAAAGCCCTGAGACTGCCGTCCGGCTCGGTTGGGCGCATGGAGCCCTGCTCACCACCTATCCCGGCGACACGACCATGGCGACGTTAGACGAAGTCTTGTCCTTCGCCGCTGGTGGCAGCGCCCGCATCCAGCGATAGGCTTTCGCCTGCCAAACCTTGGGCAGACATCTATGAAGTCTGGCCGGGATATTCGGTAGCCGGCTTTTTTCCGTCATCGACTGCTGTTCCGGAGCCATGGGCACCGGCATACAGTTCGCCTTGTTCCCGGCCGGATGGTTGATATATAATATCCGGCCATGAGGTTACAGTTCGCGGTTGGGACAGTGTTGTCCACAATGCTGGCAGCGGCTATGTTCGCCCAGACGATCTCCAGCACATTGAAGGGGACGGTCCAGGACACTAGCGGCGCGGTGGTTCCGAATGCGGTTTGCACGCTCAAAAATGCGGGCACCGCGGCGACGCTCACGGTGTCGTCCGCGCAGGATGGCTCCTTTCAGTTCCTCGACATTCTCGCGGGTACCTATACTCTAAGCGTCTCCGCGCCGGGCTTCAGAACGTATGAAAAGCTTGGAATCGAGATCCAGTCGAGTGAATTTCACTCGGCCGGCAATGTGGTCCTCGAAGTAGGACAACCTTCCGATTCGGTAACGGTGGTGGAAGCTGGAACGCCGGTGCAATTATCGAGCGGTGAGCGTTCCGACACCATCACCGGCAAAGAACTCAACGACATTGCCGTGAAGGGCCGCGACTTCATGTCTTATCTATCGACGCTCACCGGCGTCGTCGACACCAATACCAACCGTGACGCCATGCAGCGCAATGCCAATTCGGGCATCCATGTGAACGGCAACCGCGACACCCAGACGGTACTCATGCTGGATGGCGTGCCAATCATCGATTCCGGCAACAACGGCGCATCCCAGGAGCCCAACATGGATTCCATCGCAGAGGTCCGGGTGCTCACCAGTAACTACCAGGCGGAGTACGGACGCAACAGCGGAGGCGCCATCACCGTGGTTAGCAAGACGGGAACAAACCGCTTCCACGGTAGCGCCTATGACTACTATCGCGACGAAGAACTCAATGCCAATAACTTCTTCAACAACGCGACTCTGACTCCGCGGCCGCCCTATCGCTACCGCATGTCGGGATGGTCGCTGGGTGGCCCGGTCATTGTCCCATATAAGAAAAACCTCCTGCGCGACAAGTTATACTTCTTCTTCTCCGAAGAGCTGGTCGGGTCCCAGGTCAGCAGCGCAACCAAGTTCGTCACCACGCCGTCCGCGCTCGAAAGGCAAGGCAACTTTTCGCAAAGCTATAACACCAACGGGACGCTGATTTCGATCAAAGATCCGTCAACGGGCAAGGCTTTCCCCGACAACATCATTCCCGCAAGCCGTATCGATCCCATCGGACAAGCCATCTTGAATTTCTATCCGCTGCCCAATTACACCGATCCCAATCCGGCCAAACGCTACAGCTATAACTTCCGCGACACTTACAGCGGAAGCTGGCCGCGGCGCCAGAATATGGGGCGATTAGACTACAACGTTATGCCGTCGCTGACCCTTTACTACCGCGTCATGGACGACTACAGCAGCCTTCTTTCGCCCTATGGAAATTGGGTAAACGGCAGCGCCAACTACCTGGTAACGCCAATTGTCTGGAACCGGCCGGGTCGCACCCATACTGTCCATGCCACGAAGATTTTCTCCTCGTCGCTCGTCGATGAGCTGACCCTGGGCAAGGCGTACAACGGCGTCTTTATCAGTCCTCTGAACCCGGCCGCGGTGGAGCGTTCGTTGATGGGCAATCCTCCGCAGCTCTACCAGAGTCCCGTCGGCGAACCCGGTTGGCTGCCGAGCATCAGTTTTGGCGGGACGCCCGCCAACGTCATTAACTCCAGCCAGGCCAATCAGCTTCCCGAAGGCTTACCCTCCACCGCTTACATCATTCAGAACAACCTAAGCAAGGTCTGGAAAGCTCATCAGATCAAGTTGGGGATTTATCTCGAGCGCAACCATAAGCAACAGCCCGCGAGCGTAGCGTACCGGGGAAGTTACAGCTTCAGTAATGACGGCAATAACCCTCTCAACACCGGAGATGGTTTCTCGAACGCCTTACTGGGCAGCGTCGACAGTTACTCCCAGGCGAATAACTGGCCCATCGGAAGTTATCTTTTCTGGGATACCGAGTTCTATGTGCAGGATAACTGGCGCATCACCCGCAGATTGACGCTCGACTACGGAATCCGCTTTTACCATATGCCCGCGACGGTAGATAACAACCACACCATCGCGACTTTCGATCCGCGATTCTACAATGCCGCGCAAGCCCCGGTCCTTTACCAGCCAGGAAAGGTCAACGGGACGTCCGTGGCCATCAACCCGATCACCGGAGCTTCCGCGCCCGCGGTCTACGTAGGACAATTCGTTCCTGGAGTGGGCAATCCGGCCGACGGTTCGCAAATCGGCGGCATCAATGGCTATCCCGCGGGCCTCTATACCACGCCTACTCTGTCCTATGGCCCGCGCTTCGGCTTCGCTTACGACCTGTTCGGCAACGGTAAAACCGCCCTCCGCGGCGGCTTCGGCATGTTCAAAGACCGCGTACAGGGCAATCTCACTTACAACGAATCGGGCAATGCGCCGGTCACTCAATCGCCCACTGTCTATTACACAAACTTTGCCACCATCGCGCAAGGCTCAGCCCAGGGATTAATCAACACGGTCGCTGGTCCGACGTCTACTGCCGAAATCTTTGGCAATAATACACTGCCCAACGTGATGAATTTCAATCTCGGGCTTCAACACCAGATCGGTAGCACGACTTTCGATGTGGCGTATGTCGGTTCTCTCAACCGTCACCTGCCGTTGGTGATCAACCTGAATCCTATCCCGATCTACTCGCAACTGCTTCCGCAGAACGTGGGCGTTACCGCCAATTTTCTCCGTCCCTATCAGGGCTACGCGAACATCAACGCCACTGAATTTGTCGGCACCTCGAACTATAATTCTCTTCAGGCTTCGGCCCGCCGCCGGTTCTCCCGCGGACTCCAGTTCGGCGCTTCCTATACCTTCGGGAAGTCCTTGGGCACCGCCAGCGCGGACGGTGACACGGTCAGCTCTTACTTCCCTGCCCGGTCGTATAACTATGGACCGCTGACGTTCAATCGAACCCAAACCCTGTCCATCAACTACCTGTACGACATACCCGGATTAGGAAAGAAGTTTGGACTGAGGCCGTTGGGCTGGGTGACGGATAACTGGGAATTGAGCGGCATTACCACCTTCCAAACCGGCGCTCCCTATCTTCCTGGTTTTACCACCACAAATGGCGAAGTGATTAGCGGCTCCACTGACAGCGCCCGCATCGAGGTGGTGGGAAATCCCTACGACAACATTCCCGCGGGTCATTATTTCAACCCGGCTGCCTTCGCGCTCCCGAAAGTAGGCACCTTCGGCAATGCCGGACCCAACATTCTTTACGGGCCGGGAATCAGCAATTGGGATCTTTCGCTGACCAAGCGCTTCAAGTTTGGAGAAGGGCGCGCACTCTCCATCCGCGGGGAAGCCTTCAACGCCTGGAATCATACTCAGTTTTCCAGCGTCTATTCCACCGCGCAATTCCAGCCGACCGGGGCCCAGATCGATCCGACTTTAGGTTTGCCCAGCGCGGCTCGGAACCCTCGCAACATCCAACTGTCCGGTCGCTTTATGTTTTAAACCTGGCGGTGGCGAACGTTAAGCGCGCGCCGTCACCAGGGTCGCGTGAGCTTCGGGAAGAAACCGGCTCCCGGCTGAGACGAAGCCGCAGGACCGAAGCATGTCCTGAACCTCGACGGCCGAATACGGCACACCTCGACGCGTGGCGGTGAGCATGGTGAGAGCGAAGCCGGCATATTCGCGAGCGAACTCGGCGCCGTCTTCCAGCAGGAATTCCGAGATGAAAAGCTGCGCGTTCTTCTTGAGCGCGTCGCGGAACCGCTTCATCAATAGCTCAATCTGTTCCGGATCGAGCCGATGGAGTCCGCCGGTAAATATAACCGCGTCATAACCCGTGCCGAACTCGGTGGTAAGAAGATCTCCGGGAATGTTCTGGTACCTTGTCCGCAGTTTAGCCCGGACTGCGTTCTGCTGTGCAACCTTCAAACTTGCGGGACGGTCTGCCGCGACAATAACCGCTTCGGGATACCGCTCCGCCAGCGCAATGCCATAGAGGCCGTCCCCCGCGCCCGCGTGCAGAATCTTGAGCGGTCCGCCGGGTAAGACAACGGCGTCGACGAAGGCCCGTATGGCGGCGCCCTGGTCCGTCAACCCGCGCCCGACGTCAAACCATTCGGGCTGGAACGCAGCATGCTCACCGGATTCTGCGCCCCGAACGAATTCCGTCAACCGTTCGAATCCCCGCAGAAGGGGCGTCGAATAGAGTGCCGCAGTTGCGCTCCCGAGATAGAAGGACGATCGTTTGTCCAGGTATATTGCGGCATCCTTCGCAAGCTGCAATTCCTCACCGTCTTTGACGATCACTCCTACACCTGCGAGATGATTGCAGAGCATTCGTATCCCACCGGCCGGGACGCCGAGTTCAGCGGCGATTTTGTGAGCCGTATCCGCGCCATGCGCGATCCTGGTAAAGAGCTCCAGTTCAATGGCAGTGTTCAGCGCCGCGGCATCCCGATACGCTTGTAGCGTTGACAGGATCCGTTGTGAAGAAACTTGGGGTTGCGACGACGAACTCACTTGTATCCATGATAGCCCCCCCCTTAAAGAACGTGTTCTGCGACATCAGCCTCCCGGTCCCCTTAGACCAGGCGTTCACCTATTCGCTGCCCTTGACGCTGCAACACCGGGTGAAGGCTGGTTGCCGCGTCCTGGCGCCGTTCGGACCCCGGAAGCTCGCCGGCGTGGTTCTCGAAGCGCATAATCGCAAGCCAGAGATGGCCGTACGCGACATTCTGCGGCTCATCGATCCGGAACCCGTCATCGATGCCGAGTTGATGCGCCTGGCCAGATGGATCGCCAATTACTACTGCGCACCGCTCGGCGAAGTACTGCGATCCATGCTGCCACTGGGATCTGACGTGCGCAGCGGCAAGACGTGGTCATTGACCGAATCCGGCCGGGACGCCGCCCGCCAACTGGCACTCGATGCCGGTCCCGAAGATGTCGCTCGTCAGGTGCTGCAAGCGCTCGAAGGCCGTGCGCTTTCGGCGGGTTATCTCAAGCGCAAGTTCCCGTTGGCTGACAAGATCATCAAAACTCTCGAGAAGAAAGGGATGATCGCCGGCGAGCAGATTGTCGAGGATCGCGACCCGTTGCGTTCGCCTTCCGATAAGCTGCGCATCGAATTCAAGCCAGTCGATGGCGAGCGCCCGAAGCTTACCAAGTACCAACGCGAACTGCTGGCATTTCTCGAACTGCATCCCGGATCGCACAATCTAAAGGAAGTTGAGGAGCAGGTCAAGAACGGCGGACTGGCAGCGAGAGAATTGGCTCGTAAAGGCCTGATTATCGCGGTGCGCGAGGCCATCTCCATCACCGGCGCGCCAGTGCGTGCGCCACACGACCTGAACCCGGCGCAGCGCGCGGCCTTCGACCAGATCAAGCAAGCCATCGAGTCGCGCCAGTTTCATACGTTCCTCTTGCACGGCGTCACCGGATCCGGAAAGACCGAAGTCTACCTTAATTCCATGGAGGCGGCGCTTGCCTGCGACCTGGGAACGCTGCTGCTCGTTCCGGAGATTGCCCTGACGCCCGCGGTCGCCGGCCAGTTCTACTCGCGTTTCGGGGACCGGGTGGCAATCCTGCACAGTGCGTTCAGCGACTCCGAGCGCGCGGACCAGTGGCGAAGAATTCGTTCTAACCTCGCGAAGGTCGTGATCGCCACCCGCTCCGGCGTCTTCGCCCCCGTGCAGAACATCGGGCTGATCGTGGTCGACGAGGAACACGACGGCAGTTACAAGCAGGAAGAGAATCCGCGCTACCACGGACGCGATGTTGCGGTAGTGCGCGCGCAGGCTGCCGGCGCGACCGTCGTACTGGGGTCCGCGACCCCCAGCCTGGAGAGCCGTTATAACGTGCAGCGCGAGAAGTACACGCTTTTGGAGCTGCCGGACCGAATCGAAGCGCGCCCCATGCCTACCGTGAAGTTGATCGATATGCGCGAAGAGTTTCTCGAGACACGCAAGCAGGCGGTGTTCTCGCGCGCGTTGGTCGACGCGATGAAAACCAAGATCGAAATCGGCGAGCAGATCATGTTGATGCTGAACCGGCGTGGGTTTTCGACGTTCGTTGCGTGCCGCGCCTGTGGAGAGCGGGTACAGTGCATCAATTGTTCGGTGACGTTGACGTGGCACCGGCGCGATCGACGCTTGCTTTGCCACTACTGCGGCTATGCGCAGCGCGTGCCCGAGAAATGTCCCAAATGCGAGAGCGAACATATCTACTTTCTCGGCACCGGGTCCGAAAAGGTGGAAGATGAGTTGCATCGCGAATTCCCGGCCGCACGCATCGCTCGCCTGGACCGGGATACGGTGACCGGGCAACGCCAATACGAGCACATCCTCAACGGCTTTCGCGAGCGCAACTACGACGTCCTGGTCGGCACCCAGATGATCGCCAAGGGCCACGATATTCCCAACGTGACGCTGGTCGGTGTGGTGTCGGGAGATGTCGGGCTTAGGCATGCCGGATTTTCGCGCGGCCGAGCGGACGTTCCAATTACTGACGCAGGTAGCCGGGCGCGCCGGACGCGGCTCGCTGCCGGGCATCGTGCTGATCCAGACCATCAATCCCGACCACTATGCCATCCGCATGGCCGCCGCGCAGGATTATCAGGCGTTCTACGAAAAAGAACTTGCAATTCCGCCGCATGATGCACTATCCGCCGTTTACGGCCATGGCGAATATCCTGGTGCGAGCCGCGAAGCAGGAGGAGGCGCTGCGAATGAGCGCCGAGCTGGGACGCTTCCTGACTCCGCCGCCGGAAGGCATGCGAGTCATGGGTCCGGCCGAAGCCCCGGTGCCGCGTCTCAAGGCGGAATTCCGTTATCAGATGCTGATCAAGGCTTCCAGCCGTCGCACGCTAAATGAGGTGCTCCGCCGCGTCATCGGCCATACGCGCGAGCAAAAGTGGCCCGCAACTTCGCTGGTCGTCGACGTGGATCCTTTGTCGCTGCTGTGAACCTCCGGGCGCAACCCTTGCAATACGGGTGTCGAGCGGACCTGGGCGAAAATGTCGCGCGGTTCACTCTACTCTCAGTGCCTGACCGCGACTGCCGGGTCGAACAGCAGAGGGAAAAACTGCCCTTCCATCTTGCGGCCGTTGGGAATGGGCGGCACGCCTCGCAGTAATTCGCCGTCGGACGCAGAACGGACTCCATCCCGAAAAACATTAAGAACCGCCGCACGGCGAGGCCGCTCGGTCCGATTCTCGTATGACCCATGGACCATAAGCGGATGATGAAAGGTGGCTTCGCCAGCCTTCAACTCGATCGCTACCGGCTTAAACTGGGCCTTCTGATCGTCGGTCAGGACCGTCTGGATCTCGTCCATATTGCCGGCCAACCCGGTGATGGGGAGCAGCGGCCAGCGATGACTTCCCGGAATGTACTGCAGACAGCCATTCTCACGCGTGCTGTCGTCTAGCGCGATCCAGCAGGTAAGATGTTCCATCGGCTCCGTACGGGTCCAGTAGGAATAATCCTGATGCCAGGCAACTACACCTCCGTGACGCGCGGGCTTGCAGAAGAGCTGATCGTGCCAGAACCGCACTGCGCCCCCGAGCAACTGCGACGCAGTGATCAGGAATGCCGGATTCCAGAGCAGATCGTGAAACCCCGGCTTGATCCTCCAGGCCCCCAATGCGTGAAAGAGAATCGTGTCCGGATTCTTCGATTCATTGGAATGATACTCATGGAAAAGAGCATTGCCGGGATCGGCGGGGTTGGCCAGGTCGGACAGTTCCGAGCGTAGCCGGGCGATCTGGCCCTCATCGAGCAGACGAATGCCTGCACAATATCCGTTCTCATGAAAGAAGTCGATCTGTTCTTGAGTGATGCGGTGATTGGTGGAAGCCGCCGGAGCGCCGGCGAGCGGGCTATGAACTTCGGAGAGATCTGTAATCATGCGAGAGGATCAGGGCTGATGCGGCGCAATCGCGTGTTCGCCATTTTCCAGGCGATAACGGCGGGTGAGGCTCTCGAACTGGCGCGACCGCCGAAATCCCGTCTTATGGAGCCAATATCGGCAAACCAAGTAAAGGATCGACATCCCGTAAATGGAGCTTTGCACGAAGGATGCAGAGGACGCCTGGGGGAAATAACGGGTAGGGACGGCAATCTCTTTGATGCGCAGTTTTAAGGCGACCGCCTGGGCCACAACCTCCTGATCGAAAATAAACTTGTCGGAATCCGTCGCCAAATTCATCGACTGCAGCGCATCTGCGGTGTAAGCCCGATAGCCGGTGTGAAACTCTGACAGATTCAATCCGAAGGCTTTGTTTTCCACCCAGGTGAGGAAGCGATTCGAAATATACTTCCACCATGGCATTCCCTGCTTCATCGGGTTAGCGCCGAGCAAGCGGGAGCCGAAAACGATGTCGGCGTCGCCTCGCTCGATGGGGGCTACCATTTCAGGTAATAGTGTGGGGTCGTATTGATAATCCGGATGGACCATCACGATGATATCTGCCCTGGCGCGCAACGCCTCGCGGTAACAGGTTTTCTGATTCGCGCCGTACCCGTAGTTCCTGTTGTGCACGAAGAGTTCGAGACCCAGTTCCTTAGCGATCCGGACGGTTTCATCTTTGCTGCCGTCGTCCACCAGGATGACAAGGTCGACCATGTCATGCGGCAGCGCGGCATAGGTCATTTTGAGTGTCTTGGCGGCGTTGTAGGCCGGCATCACCACCACGACTTTTTTGCGATCACCTTGCATCACTTTGTATTCTAACGCTTTGAGCCCCTCAAAAGGACAGGTAGACAGATGCAGCGCAAAGCCAGCCATCAGAATTGATAGCGCAGTACCATCTCCATAATTCGAGGATCGGCCGCGGCTGTGACCTTTCCAAACGATGCATTCCCCAACGCGGTGTTGACTGTCGTGAAATTCGTATGGTTAAAAACATTGAAAAACTCTGCGCGGAATTCAATCGTGTGACGCTCCTTGATATGGAATCCTTTAAACAACGCCATATCGGAATTGAAGATCGCGGGGCCGGTGATCACGCCGCTCCCCGCATCTCCGAAATAGCCGGCAAGCGGCGCGGCAAACGACGCCGTGCTGAACCATTGCGCCGGAGTCTTAGGATAACTGAGCGAACTGATGACGTCGGGCCGTACCGCCAGTCCCTGATGCGAAATACTCAAGCTCGGAGTGAGTGACAGCCCCGAACGCATGGTGGTGATATCGGTATACTTCCAGCCGCCTAACAAGCCCCGCTGCCATCCGGCCCCGCTGTCAAAGCCGGGTAGATTGTAAATGATGCTGGCAGAGAATGTCTGCGGCACGTTGAGGCCGGCGGCGTTGCCGTAGTACTCCTTGGGATTGTAGACGTTTACCACGGCGCTGTCAGTCAGATTGTGCGACCACGTGTAGGCGCCGCTGAAGAAAAAGTGTTTGCCCATGGGATGGCGTACGCTGAGCTCGAGCGCATTCCAGTTCTGTGTTGAACCGGTGGTGAGCTGATTGATCGCGGCATAACCGAGATACGGCGCTTGCTGATAAGTGAAAACTGTTCCCGTGTTGATGATGGGATTGAAGGCGTAAGGACCGTCGGGATAAGGCTGATTGATATTCCAGGTGGCTACAATGTGCCTGGCAAGGGTCCCCACTCCCGCCGCCGACAGAACCCAATCGTGCGCGAACTGATGTTCCACACTCAAGCTGTAACTGTGCACCTGGGTTGCCTGAATGTTGGTGTCGGCGCTGGAGAGCGTTGGCGCGCTGAGTGCCGCGGCAGACCCCGTCCCCGCAGGATTGGGGAAATTGGGAGTCACCAGATTGACGGTCTGCACTCCCGGAGGGTTGAGGATACAGCTAAAACTGCAGTCCTGGTTGGTGAAGATGCGGGTGTAGGTCAATCCATACCCGCCGCGGACAGACGTTTTGCCGTCGCCTAGAACATCCCATGCAAAGCCGGCGGAAGGCGAGTAGTACCAGTTGTGGTTATTGACCCAATTGAGAGGCACGCCATTCACGCCGTTCCGAACCAGCCCGTTGGTCGCGCTATAGGACGGCGTTAACGTGATGGTGCCGTTGGCGTTGACGATGGGCGCATTTGCGACGTTATATTGCGAGGCTTCGAACAGGCTCGAAAAATTAGGCTGCGCATAAGGCAGGGGCATGTGAGTGATGCGCAGCCCCAACGTTACCGTGAAGTTGCGGAAGAGCTTGATGCGGTCCTGGAAATAGGGGGATTCGATGGCCGCATGAATGTAGCCGCGCGGCTCGGTGCTTTGCTGGGTGAACGTCGCGGCATCGCCCAACAGGTAATCCGCGATGGCGTTTCCCGTGAACTGTCCGGAGAAACTGAACTGCCCGTTGGTCGACGCCGCGGGATTCTGTCGCTTGGTATTTAACACAATATTGATGCCGGCCGAGACGCTGTGTTTCCCTCTCAACCAGTTCCAATCGTCGGTGAAAGTGTTGTCCGTATCGCCGGCGTGGGTCAAGGGACGAGCGGCGGCAATGCCTTCCGGCGCCAGACCGCCCGAAAAGGTAATGAGTGGCAGACGATTCGCCAGCACGCCGTTGAACGGCAACGTCTCCGAAAAGCCGGGGACCTGATTCAGGTATGAAGTCCCTGAAAGGTTCAGATAAAGGACGAAATTGTTGGTGGCGATGCTGGTGGTGTTTACCATGGTGGGCGAGATAACAGTCACAAGAGATAACTGAGCCATTTTGTTGCGGGTCAGGTCGGTTTCGTAATTAGTGGGGAAGATCTCGCCGCTTTGGGAGCCGTTCAACGAAGATTGCTGGTACGTCTGGGGCTCGTCGAGAAACTCGCCGGTAAGCCGGAGGTTATTGGTGAAGTTGTGATCCACTTTGATCTCGTCGTCGCGTTGATCCACGATTTGAGGCGTCAAGTTGACGTAGTTTAGCGAACCCCCGTTGGGAAGGTTAGGCAGCGGATACACGGCCTTCATCAGCGCGAGCGCCGAAGAATTGATGCGGCTCTGCGGGATGACGTATTGACCCGCTGCATTCTGCGGGAACGGCGCTCCCGTTACGGGATCCTTGATCGCGCTCGTGAAGACTCCGTTGAGCTGGTCCGAGGTCACGGTTTGTCCCGTGAGGGTGGTGCCCTGATGGGAAATAACCCATTGCTGACTCCAGAAAAAGAAGGTCTTCTGCTTGCTCGTGTTGTAGTGTCCGGGAATAAAGACGGGGCCTCCCAGCGTGTAGCCGAAGATACTTTGTTTGAACGCCGGCACCGTGGGGCTGAAGAAATTACGAGCGTTCAAAGCGTCGTTACGGAAATACTCGAAGGCACTGCCGTGGAACTGGCTGGTCCCGCTCTTGGTTTGCAGCAGCACCACCGAGGCGCCCATCAAACTGTATTTAGCGCTGTAATTATCTTCGAGGACGCGCACCTCTTCAAGCGTGTCCGGATTCGGCAAAATGGCTACCTGGCTCATATTGCCGGTGTTCTCATCCCAGACGCCGTCCAGGGCATAGAAAGTGGTGTTCGTCGCGAGGCCGTTGACGGAGAGCTGGTCGTTCGTGGCGCGGCCTCCCGTGCCCATCGCTGAGCCGAGCTGCAGATTCTGAACGCCGGGCATCACCGCGGCGAGCGCTTGGAAATTGCGTCCGTTGAGTGGCAGCGTCCCGATCTGCTCCGAAGTGACCTCGCTTGCGACCTCGCTCGTGGTGGTCTGGACTTCCGCCGCACTGGCCGATACCGTGACGCTGGTTCCCACTTCACCAGGCGACAAGGTGCTATTAACGGTTGCGACTGTGGCGGGGTGCAGAACCACGTTCGACGTGGTGAAGGTCTTGAACCCGTTCTTGGTGACGGTAACGGAATAAGTCCCAACGGGCAGGGCAGAAAAGACGTATTCGCCGCTCTGATTGGTTTGCGCCTGATTCGGGGTCTGGGTGTCCTGGTCGAGCGCGGTCACGGATGCGCCCGCGACTAAGCCGCCGCTCGAATCGGTGACCGTGCCAGTGATGCTGGCGGTAGTGGAGATCTGCGCAAACAAGGGCAGAACTTCCAAAAACGTGAAGGCGCATAGAAAACGAACGTGGTTTGCAAACATTCCTAACCTCCTGAGGCTCGCGGTTTCATGCTACGGCCGGCGCGCCTTAAGCCGCAAGCCCGACAGCCGGAACAGCAGCGGTTTTGCATCACGGAACAGCGGAACGTGGCGTTACATCGATAACTGCGATCAAAAGGCAGAACGGGGAAGTTTCAAGGTGTGAGTGAATGCAATTCGACGGTTTCGCGCTCTAAAATTGAGGAGCGGCGTTCGGCTGTCCGGCCAGGATGCGCAGAAGGTCTTCCGCGACCTGTGGCTGGGGTGCGCCGCACTTTGGGCAATAGGCCCCGCCGCCGGGTATGTTCAGCCAATAGCCGTCAATCACATCACGAGTCGCCGCTATGGCGTCGAACAACTGCCTGGCGGTCACTTGTTTGCCGCTGGGGTTCGTGCTCAGCCCTGCGAAGACGCGAATCTTGGGGTTCGCTTCGCGTGCCTGGGCTGCCGCGGCCCGGACGAAACGGGTGTATAAGGCCAGATTATTCTCGCAGCCTTGCGCCTGCACCTCGTAGACATCCGCCCATCTCGCGGCCATTCCCGCGATGCCCAGCCGGAGGTACTCGTCGTAGCGATTTCCGCGCTCGATCGATGGGCTCAATACGGGTACCAGGTCTGCCGCTGGAGTCGCAATCAACATTCGCCCGGAACCGTGGACCGCCTCCGCGGCAAGTTTTTCGAAGCGAGGGAGGTCGTGCTGCTCGCCGGAGGGCGTGAAGTTCCAACTTTCGTTGTCATAAATCACGGCTTTCACTTCAGCGGGCAACTCGCCATTTTGCAGAGCCTTCTGAAGTGCGGCATAACTCGGATAGGTCGCGGTAGGGAGGCAGCGGAAACCTTCCGGAAATCCCTGCGCACCTTTTACGCCGTTCATTACGAAGTTGTCAGGACTGGCGAAGAAGGGAAGATCGAGCCTGGCCGTAGGATTGACTTCGCGTAAATGCCGCAGAGCGCTGACCGAGATCATCCAGCGCAATGCGGGCAACTTCGGCGCCGGTTGAGCGCACAGCATCGCGGGAAGGAGCAGCGGCCATATCTTCGACATAGAGGCCAGTAGTTCAATTCTAGCGACTTATTGCAAGCTTGCAAAAGTTTACACAAGCAAGAACAGGATTCTGGCACTATACTGTCCGTATACTGGGGTCCCGCGAAGAAACCCGGTTCAGGAAGCGTCTTTATGAGTCAGTCTCTTCCGATTGCGCGTCTTTATTGCCTTGCCGCGCAGATACTGCTCCTTGCGGCCGTAAATCCGTGCAGCGGTCAAAGCACCTTCGGTTCCATTACCGGGACTGTGACAGACCCTACGGGAGCAGCTATTCCCAACGCCAAAGTCACGGCCACCAACCAGGATACCGGCATAAGACGCAGCGGAACGTCCCACGCGGACGGCGTCTATAGCCTCACGGACCTGTTGCCCGGCACTTATGCCGTCCTTATCGAAGCGAGCGGCTTCAGCACGTCCGAGCGTAAGGGCGTAGTCCTCGATGCCAACCGCATCGTTAACATCGATGGGCGCCTGGCGGTTGGCGCATCGAGCAGCAAGATTGAGGTCGAAGCCGCCGCTCCGGTGATCAATACCGAAACCGCTACCACGAGCTATGTCAAGACCGGTGGCGAAATCGCCGACACTCCTCTCCTCATGCGGCAGGCCCACAGCAACCTGGGTTTCGCGACCTACAATCCCGGCGCGAACGTGGGCGGCTCAGCGGAGATTATGGCAAATGGAATCCGCACCTTGGACGGTTATAGTTCGACGGATGGGATCGTCGAGATGGCGGATCCGGTGGGCGTCGGCGGCGGACAAATCTCTCCGGATATGGATAGCATCGCCGAGGTGAATTACATCCTGGTCGACTCTCCCGCCGAGTTCAAGAGCCCGGTCAACTTTACGACCGTGACCAAGTCGGGGACCAACGCGTTCCACGGGATGGGTTTCTATGAGTACAACTCCAACCAGATGAATGCCAGAAACTTCTTTTCGGCGACCGTACCGTATCACGTCTACAACGATTTTGTCCTGAATCTGGGAGGTCCGATCAAGAGGAACAAGTCTTTCTTCTTTTTCAATTACGATCAGGAGCATAGCCGCGGGCAGACGGTGGTCACCGGCAATACTCCACCGGCCGCGTGGCGCAGCGGAGACTTCAGCTCGCTCTTGCCGACGGTTATCAAGAACCCTTACACCGGCGTCGCGTTTCCGGGGAACATTATCCCCACAAGCCTGATCAATCCGCAAGGCGCTAACACGATGTCGGTTCTTTACCCACTCCCCAACTACGGCGGCCCCACCCTACAGGCGGGGAACTGGAGAGGCGATCAGCCGACGCTTGGCAATCCCAAGACGACGGACGGGCGCTTCGATCAAAACTTCAGCGAAAAGGATATGTTTTATATCCGGTTGACTTACCGGCGCATCACCGCGCTGAACGGCCAAGCCTTCATGCCGCCGGAAGGTCAATATCATCAGCAACGCGACAGCACCACCGGCGCAGCGTCCTGGACTCACCTTTTCGGTCCCGGTCTGCTCAACGAGCTACGGTATGGCGTGGGGCGCAACTCCAACGTGTTCCATCCGCTGCTCGAAGGAAGCCAGGTATTGAGCCAGATCGGAATTCCCGGGGTCCCGACGACTGTCACTTATGGCGTTCCAGGTTTTATCGTCACCGGACTCACCAGCCAGAACCAGACCACCAACGGCGCGAGCGTGGACACCGATTTTCAGTATTCCGACAACCTGCAATGGACGCGCGGCCCGCACACCATGAAATTCGGCTTCGACGCCATCGAGGACTACATTCCGGGGGTGACTTACACGACGATTTACGGCGCTTACACATTTACCGGAACTTACACCGGAAACGCTTCGGCCGACCTGTTACTCGGGCTGCCCCAGTCGGTCGGGTTAACGGTCCCGATACCAGAAACGCACTTGCACGGCACCATGTGGGCGCTCTATGCGCAGGATCAATGGAAGGTCTCGCCCCGGCTGACCGTGAACTACGGGTTGCGTTATGAGCTACCCGGTCCCTATTACGAGAGCAACGGGCATCTCTATACTTTCAACCCTTCGAACGGGGACCTGGTCATTCCGGCGAACGGCGTCCCGGGAATCAATCCGCTGTACCCGAACAGCATTCCGATCGAGACTACGGCGCAGGCGGGCTATCCGGTCAACACGCTGGTGAGGTTCCAGAAGGCCAACTTCTATCCGCGAGCCGGCGTGGCGTATAAGATCACGCAAGATGGAAAAACGTCGATCCGGACTGGATACGGTGTTTATGGGGATACGATTTACGGTTCCATGGCCCAGAGCTTTACCGGCGGTCCGTTCGCCGGCAGCGAGACGCTCACCAATTCCACCGCGGCCGCAACCTTGACGGCGGGTAAGACGGCGTTCACACTGAGTAATCCATTTACGTCAGGCGCGACGGGTAAGTCCGCGGCTCTGCAGAATGTAGTCGGCATCAATCCGGACATCAAAGTTCCCTATTTGCAGCAATGGAATATCACGCTCGAGCGGCAGATCGGAACGATGGGTTTATCGATCGCCTATGTGGGCGCCCATGCGACGGACTTGCTGTACGGCCGGAACCTGAATCAGCCGCTGCCCGGTACGGCGCCTTTCAGCAGTTATTTGTACCCGACGCTCGGCACCATTACCTACATCACGAACGGCGCAACCCAGAACTACAATTCTTTGCAGCTTGCCGCCGTCAAGCATCTGGGCAAGGGACTGACGTTTACCACCGGATTTACCTGGGCTCGGGACCTTACCGATCAGGAGGACAACGGGAACTATTACGGACAGCTGATTCAAAACGCGTACAACTTGAAAGCGGAGTATGGGAACAACCTGTATACTCCAGAACGACGGTTTTTTGCGGAGTCAGTTTATTCCCTGCCGTTTGGCAAAGGGCAGATGGCGCTCAGTAGCTTACCGCGAGTTGCCAATGCAGTGGTTGGCGGATGGCGTTTATCGGGCGTAGCGGTGCTGCAGTCGGGTACGTATTTCACGCCCAGTTTTTCGGGATTCGACGTGTCGAACACCAACAATCTAACGGGACGGCCGGATGTAGTCCAAGGTGTCAGCTTGAATCCGCCGGGAGGGCGGTCGATCAATAACTGGTTCAACCTGGGTGCGTTCTCGATACCTGGATGTCCGACATCGACTCCGGTCTGTGCCAAGCCCGCGGATATCGGCCGGTTTGGCAACGCGGGAATCAACATCATTGCCGGGCCTCCGGTAAGGAATCTGGACCTCGCTCTCATGAAAGATTTCCACACCACCGAACGCTTCGCATGGCAGTTCATGGTGCAGGCGGTGGACGTCTTCAATCATCCTAATTTTGCGGCTCCGACCGGGAATATCAGTTCTCCCGCTACCGGCGCGGTCATCACGGCAACGGCGAACGCGCAACAAGGCTCCAGCGCCGCACGAACGGTGTATGCGATGGTGAAGGTGAACTTCTGAGAAGCTACCGCATGGCTAATCGTTAACTCCGGCCGGTCAAAATGAATGGCGGCGGAAAGCCTAGCCCGCGCCGGCTACTTCTACTTCTTCGCGGCCGATGAAGCTCGCTTTGATGAAATCACGATTCATTCTCGCGATCACTTCCAGCTTGATGCCCTTCGGACAGACGGCTTCGCATTCCCCGATGTTGGTGCAGCTCCCGAAGAACTCTTCGTTCATCTGTGCGACCATGGCTTCTGCGCGACTCAGACGTTCGGGTTGGCCTTGCGGCAGCAATCCGAGATGGCTGATTTTCGCTCCCGTGAACAGGGAAGCCGAAGCGTTCGGACAACTGGCCACACAGGCGCCGCACCCGATGCAGGCGGCCGCATCCATAGCGAGGTCCGCAGCTTGTTTGGGGACCGGGATGGCGTTGCCGTCGGGCGCACTGCCGGTGGCGACGGAAACGTAGCCCCCCGCCGAGATGATGCGGTCAAAGGCGGAACGATCCACGACCAGGTCCTTGATGACTGGAAATGCTTTGGCTCTCCAGGGTTCGAGATAAAGGACATCGCCGTCACTAAAATGGCGCATATGCAACTGGCAAACGGTGGTGCCGCGCTGCGGTCCGTGGGGCGTACCGTTGACCACGAAGCCGCACGATCCGCAGATGCCTTCCCGGCAATCGTGTTCGAACGCAATGGGCTCTTCGCCGCGCAGGATCAGCCCTTCGTTGACCACGTCGAGCATCTCGAGGAATGACATCTCCGGGCTGACATCCTTGGCCTGGTATTGCACCATCTTCCCTTTATCGGACGCGTTCTTTTGCCGCCAGACGTGTAGAGTAAGATTCATTTACTTGTAACTCCGTTGCGAAGGATGGACGTAGTGGAACTCGAACGGCTCCTTATTCAGTACGGGGAGCTTATCGGGTCCGGCGTATTCCCAGGCGGCAACGTAGGAGAAATGTTCGTCATCGCGGAGAGCTTCGCCATCCGGAGTCTGATACTCTTCGCGGAAATGTCCGCCGCAGCTTTCGTTGCGATGGAGCGCATCGCGGCACATGAGTTCGCCGAGTTCGAAGAAGTCGGCCACACGCCCGGCGTTTTCGAGTTGCTGATTGAGTTCTTCGCCGGTTCCCGTCAGCTTTGAGGCCGTGCCAGAATTCGTCGCGGAGACAAATAACGCGTCCGATGGCTTCTTCAAGGCCGGTGGCGTTACGAGCCATGCCGCAGCATCTCCCACATGATCGCGCCGAGTTCGCGATGGAAAGAGGCTACGGTCCGCTGACCATTGATAGAGAGCAGTCTGCTGGACACGCGCACATGACTTCCGCCTCTGTCTGGCGGAACGCAGGGTGACTGGTGTCCACCTTCTCGATTTTATTGGACGCGAGGTAGTTGCCGAGCGTGTAAGGAATGACGAAATAGCCGTCAGAGAGTCCCTGCATCAGGGCGCTGGCGCCGAGGCGATTGGCGCCGTGGTCGGAGAAGTTGGCTTCGCCGAGCGCGAACAGTCCGGGGATCGTGGTCATCAGGTTGTAGTCCACCCACAAGCCGCCCATCGTGTAGTGGATGGCCGGGTAGATGCGCATCGGGCACGTCGTAGGGATCCTCGCCGGTGATGCGGTTGTACATCTCGAAGAGGTTGCCGTAGCGTTCGCGCAATCGTGTGTTTGCCGAGCCGCGCGATGGCTTCGCCGAAGTCGAGATAGACGCCGAGTCCGGTTTCGCCGACGCCGCGGCCTTCGTCGCAAACGGCTTTGGCGTTGCGTGAAGCGACATCGCGAGGAACAAGATTGCCGAAGCTCGGGATAGCGGCGTTCCAGATAATAGTCGCGCTCGGCTTCGGGAATCTGATTGGGCTGGCGCTTGTCGCCGGCTTTCTTTCGGAACCCAGATGCGGCCGTCGTTGCGCAGCGATTCGCTCATCAGAGTGAGCTTCGATTGATAATCGCCGGAGACCGGAATGCAGGTGGGATGGATTTGCGTGAAGCAGGGATTACCGAAAGCTGCGCCGCGTTTGTAGGCGCGCCAGATGGCGGTAGCGTTGCGAGCCCTTGGCGTTGGTGGAAAGATAGAAGACGTTGCCGTAGCCGCCGGTGGCAAGCAAGACGGCATCGGCGGCATAAGACTCGATCTTACCGGTGACCAGATTGCGAGTCACGATGCCGCGGGCTTTGCCGTCGATGACGACCAGGTCGAGCATCTCGGTGCGCGGATACATCTTCACCTTGCCGGTGTTCACCTGCCGTTCGAGAGCCTGGTACGCGCCGAGCAGAAGCTGCTGTCCCGTCTGTCCGCGTGCGTAAAATGTGCGGGAGACCTGCGCGCCGCCGAACGAGCGATTGGAGAGCGAGCCGCCGTATTCGCGGGCAAAAGGCACACCCTGGGCGACGCATTGGTCGATGATGTTGACGCTGATCTGGGCCAGCCGGTAGACATTCGCTTCGCGCGCGCGGAAGTCGCCGCCCTTCACAGTGTCGTAGAAGAGGCGATAGATGCTGTCGCCATCGTTCTGATAATTCTTGGCGGCGTTAATACCCCCCTGCGCGGCGATGCTATGGGCACGCCGGGGGCTGTCCTGGAAGCAGAAGCACTTGACGTTATAGCCGAGTTCGCCGAGCGATGGCGGCAGCCGAAGCGCCGGCGAGGCCGGAGCCGACGACGATCACGTTGTACTTGCGCTTATTGGCGGGATTGACCAGCTTCATCTCGAAGCGCGTCTTATCCCAGGACTGTTCGATCGGGCCCGCGGGAAGTTTGGAGTCGAGTTGCATTCATGTGGACCACCTTGGCCAGCACGGCCACCGGGATGGAGACATAGCCGGCCCAGATGAGAAACGCCGCCACTTTCGCAAATCGCTGGATGGCGGGAGTGTATTTGGGATGCGGACGCTCCGAACGATTGAAACATGCTGTAGATGCCGTGATAGAGGTGCATGCAGAGCAAACGTCATCGCGAAAATGTAGGCGACAGCGACCGGCCAGCGGGAAAAGCTGGCGATCAGGTTGTCGTAGACATGGCCTTCCTGAAAGGCGGGGTTCACGTTGCCCCAAGTCAAATCCATCAGATGAAAGACGATGAAGGCGGCGATAATCGGACCGCTCCACATCATCGTGCGGGAGGCGTAGCTCGAGTGAGAATAGTTGGTCTTGACATAGCCGACAGGTCGCGCATCCATCTTCATCTTGGTCAACTGGATCGAGGCGACGATGTGCGCGAGAACAGAGGCCAGCAGCACCGCGCGGAAAACCCAGATCAGCCCGTGGGTAGAATGATGCAGGAACGCGCCGTATGCGTCCAGTGTTTCTCGTCCGGTAAAGACCTGGAGGTTGCCTATAAGATGCCCGATGATGAAGCCGAACAGGATGACACCTGTTATGGCCATAACCGCCTTCTTACCGATCGTCGCCTGGTAGAACCGGAAGGCACGGTTCAAGTGGCTATCGACTGCGACTGAACTCATCTGGATACTTTAATGGTAGCGAATGTCGTTCGGGGGCTCTACTGATTTAGGGCGGCGATACCTATTCGGTATAGTGAAAAACATTCGATCAGGAGCACGTGCGCGTGACGAAACCGTCTCTTCGCGCGGCGAATGAATTTAGGTCCGGGCTGCTACACCCCAGGCGGTTTGTAACAGCTTGCGGGTAAATTGTAGCTCGTGAGAGAGCGCCGACGGCATATCTTTGGTCGCATAGCCGATTTCGAGCGTAACGGGACCCGTGTAATTCGCCTGAGCCAGCAGCTGAAAGAATTTGGGCAGGTCCACCATACCCTGCCCCAGCGGACATTTGGTCATCTGCCAGTGATCGTTCTGCTTCTCCCACACGAAGTCTTGAAGGGTGACGGCTTTGAGACGCGGCAGCGCCAGACGGAGCGCCGTTTCCCAACCTCCGGCGCCGCCTCCCGCCGTCGCGTTACAGATATCGAAATAGTAGCCCACCGAGTTAGGATCGAAGGGTTCAATGACGCGCTGGATATCCCAGACAGCCGCGCCCACATTATCCCCGGCCGGATTGTGGAAGGCCGCAGCGGTCCCGTACTGTCTCCCTACGCTCACCAGTCCGCCGAGGTCACGTTGTACTTCGCTGAGGCGCTGTAAAACATTCGGCGCATGGTTGTAGGACCAGGTTCCCGGCCGGAACAAAGGCACGTGGGACATGCCTGCGAACGCGATCACCGGCAGCGATGCGCGATCCATGGGGGTGGTGATCGCGGTAGTGATGACCGGCACTGAAAGTCCCGACCCCTCCATCACTTCGAAAGCCCGAACCTGGTCGACATTAGCCAACCGCGGCTCCACGTGGCCACCTGGAAAAACAGTGAGATCGACACCGTCAAAACCGATCTGTTTGACGATGTCTCCGAGTTCCGAATAGCCGATCTGGATCAGGTTCTGGGAATAAGCAATCACCTGTGGAGGCGTAGGCCGTCTCCCCGTCTGACCCTTCGGCGCCGGCTGAGGAGGAGCCTGGGGGGCAGCGTCTACCGTAACCTGTGCTAACGCAGCCGCGGCGAGAGTCATCAGAGCTTGTCGGCGGTCCATAGCTACCATTATGAAACGACTTATGATGGAATGTTGATGATGCGACCCCAGATCTTCGGCCACAGGGGGTCAATGGCCACGCATCCCGAGAACACCCTACCTGGCTTTCTGCACGCCATGGCTTGCGGCGCGGATGGCGTCGAACTCGACGTCGGGATCACGCTGGACGCGGTTCTGGTTGTGACTCATGACCTGACGCTCAGGGTTGACGGGCGTGAAGTCTGCAAACATCGTGCCGCGGACATGTGCCTGCCGTGCCTCGACGACGTGCTGGCTCTCCACTCGCCGGAAAATTTCTGGTTTGACATCGAAGCGAAATTGGGAGCGATCCACGACGAATCGGCGCCGCGACTCTATGCGCGATTGCTCAGCGAGGCGATTCGGCGCTCTGATAAAGCTCATCGCAGCATCGTGCGATCGTTCGATCACGTGGTTCTTCGCGCATTTCATGCCGTCGAGCCGGAAATTCCGTTAGCTGCGCTGATCGAACCTTCGCTGGTCGATGCATCCGGCGACGAATGGCCGTCCATCGCTCGCGCCGCACAGGCTTCCATCGTGTCGCCTTACTATTCAACAGTCACATCAGAGCGCGTGAGAAATGCCCACGACGCGGGTGTCCTCATCAGTGCGTGGACCGTGAATGATCCACGGGACTGGGACCGCATGGCCGCTCTCGGAGTCGACACGATCATCACCGATGATCCTTGTGCCGCGGTGAGGCACTTCGCGGGACAAGGATCAGAGTGAAGTCTCGGGTACGGTTATCTTATTTAAGATACTTTTTCAAGTCCGGGTAGAGCAGCGTGTGGATATCGGGTTTTTCCAGGTCGGCCGCGGTGACGACCACGGCGCTGAGATCGATTTGCTTTGGCGGCGATTTGCCCGCGAGTTTATCGGCTAATGTCCGAACCGCCTCGTAGCCCATCTTGAATGGGTCCTGCACTACCAGCGCGGAGAAGACGCCATCCTTCAGATCCTGGATCAGCCCTTCGCTGGCATCGAAGCCGACCAGCTTCACTTTGCCGGCGAGGCCTCGGGCTTTCAGCGCCTGCGCGGCCCCTACCGCGGTGGGCTCGGAGGAGGCGAACATGCCGGAGAGATCGCCATGAACGGTCAGGATGTCTTCGGTCACGCGCATCGCTTTGGCTCGGTCCCCTCCGCTGTACTGCTCAGCGACGATATGGATCCCCGGATAGTTCTTGGCGATGACTTCCTTGAAACCGTTCTCGCGATCCATGGTCGAGTAACTTCCGGGAGCATGCAGAATCAGGGCGACCGTACCTTTGCCGTGCAGCAGTTCGCCCAGCTTTCGCGCGGCCATGCGTCCCGCCTCGACGTTATCGGTAGCAATGAACGTCAGGTAGTTTTTAGAATCGACGCCGGAATCGAAGATCGTCACAGGAATGTTTTCCGCAGCTGCGCGATCGAGAGAGTGATTCAGCGCGTTGCGCTCCGATGCCGCTATCGCCAGGCCGTCGACATGCCGCGTGATCATCGAATCGACAATCTCGATCTGCCGGCTATAGTCCGTTTCCGATGCCGCCCCGCTCCATAGGATCTCGAGGTTATACTTCTCTCCGGCCGCATTAGCGCCGGCGTGCACGGGCTGATAGAAGAGGCTGGAAGTGCTCTTCGGGACGACCGCGATCTGTTTCTTGCGGGATTGCCGGCATCCCGTAAGCGCCAGGACCCCGCAGAGGCTCAGGACGAAAAACGCTCGTCGAAACGAAAGGCACAGACGGAAATCGCGGTCACAAAGTACCTTACTGCGCACACCAGCCGCCATCGATCAGGATGTCCGTGCCGGTGATGAAGCCGGCCTCTTCCGAGCAGAGGTACGCGGCGAGTTGCCCGACCTCCTCCACTTTGCCCCAACGTCCCAACGGAATGCGGGAGACGAACTAGTGGTTGAGCTCCGGATCCTGCGTGACCGGAAGGTTCATCTCGGTGGCGAAAGGTCCGGGACTGATGCCGTTGACGGTGATGGCTTCCGGCGCCAGTTCGAGAGCCAGCGCTTTGGTCAAACCCAGCAACCCGGCTTTGCTGGTGGAATAAGCTGTTCGCATGCGGCATGGAGATGTGGCTCATGATCGACGTCATGTTGATAATGCGGCCGTAACCTGCGCCCTTCATCATCGGAACGAATGCGCGGCACATCAGGAACACGGCGGTCACGTTGGTGTTCTGCACGCTACTCCATTCCTCCAGAGTGAAGTCGACGATATTTCTTCGGATGTTGATTCCGGCATTGTTGATCAGGATGTCGACTCGCGGGAAGACCCCGGCAACTTCCGTGCGGAGCCTGGCGACATCGTCTTCCCGCGAAACATCGGCGACAAAAACGTGAGCGACGCATTGGTCATTCAGGGCCTTCGCTTCCGCAGCGACGGATTCCAGCTTCGCGCGATCGCGCGAAACCAACGCCAGGTTTGCTCCTTCTTTGGCCAGGGCGAGCGCCATAGCTTTGCCCAGTCCCTTGCTTCCGCCCGTAATCAGCGCGGTCTTTCCGTGCAATTTTCTTTGTGGCATAGTGTTTCCCGTGGAGGCTCGAGTCCATGAAACTGCGGCTAAAGCCGGAAACACTGTTGTACCAAATAAATATAGGTTGGCTTTCGCCAGCTTTCCCCACCCGGCGTCCGAGTCGGTACCGGGCGGTTCGGCGGGTTGAGCTCAGGTTGTCAAAAGGACTTTCACCTTCGAGCTGTCGAACATGCTCGGCACACCAAAAAAAAGCCGGTGGACGACGTAGCGTCCACCGGTCCTCCGATCACCAAGGTCTGAAGAAGCGGTCTGCGTGAAGAAACCAAAGGAGCACCACCCTTGATCCCTTGCCGTCCTTCCTAAGCCTCGGACGACTTCTTCAATTGCAACGGGAGGGCCAAAGCGTGAGATTCTGCAACATTCTCAAAAAGGCTTAATAAACAAGGTTATGTTTTGCCGACGAGCGCTTCCCGCTGCTATCTCACGCGCTAGGTTACTATCCAATCGGATAGACTGGTTTCACCCGGCATGCCGATCATTCATCCCAGGCTCGTTGCGGTCGACGGACAGTGGAAAGGTACGCTCTTTCCACTCGATGAGCCGGAGGTCCAGTTCGGACGGGATTCCTCCAACCAGATCCTGCTCACAGATCCTTCTGTCTCGCGCGCCCACTGCGTGATGGAAGCGACCCCTGCGGGCTATCGTTTGAAGGACTTGGAAAGCCGCAACGGCACCTTTGTCAACGGCATTCCGATCCGCTCTCACGAACTGCAGAATGGCGACCGGGTAGAGATCGGACGCTCCGCCTTTATCTATCTGACCCAAGATGAAGACTCGTTAAGCGGCGAGACGCCTTCCAGCCGGATTTCGCTGGTGACGCGCATGGTGGTTCCCGTGCACTCTGGTGGTGAAAATCGGCCGGCATTGGTTGCCGGCAACGATCTTCAAGTGTTGATGCGGGTCAGCACGGCCGTCCATTCCATGAAGGCTCTGTACAGCGCCAAGGAAACTGTTGCCCGGGAGACGCTGGAACAGCACATTCTGGAGTTGATCTTCGAATCGGTCCCGGCGCAACGGGGGGCCATCGTGCTTCGCAGCGAGTCGGCCGATTTTCCTAACCAGATCGGGGGCTGGAGCCGTACCCAAGGCCGGATCGCACCTGCCGGTTGATCCGCAGATGATTCACCAGGTGATCACGGAAGGCGTCGCCATCCTGAGCAACGACGTGGACGATCCTGAGATCCGTTGCATCGTGGCTGTTCCGCTGTCTGTCACGGGCAGGGTTTTGGGGATGATCTATCTGGATTCGACCCTCCCCGACGCGCGGTTCGACGAGGAGCGGCTGCAGTTTCTGACGGCGCTCGCGGAGATCGCAGCCGTCGCGGTGGACAATGCGCGTTATGTGGAACTACTGATCGGGGAAAACCGCCGGCTGCGCGAGGAGATCAGCGTACAGCACAGCATGGTCGGTGAGAGCTCCGCTATGCAGCATATCTATCAGTTTATTTCGCGGGTTGCCAAATCCGACTCGTCGGTTTTGATTACCGGTGAGAGCGGCACGGGAAAAGAACTGGTGGCGAGGGCCATTCACGAGAACAGCAATCGGTCCAATCAGGCGTTCGTGGCCATCAACTGTGCGGCGTTGACAGAAACACTTCTGGAAAGCGAGTTCTTCGGGCATGAGAAGGGCGCGTTCACGGGCGCAATGGTGCAGAAGAAAGGCAAGCTGGAAGTAGCGGAGAACGGCACCGTTTTTCTGGATGAAATCGGCGAGATGGCTCCGGGACTCCAGGCGAAGCTGCTGCGCGTCCTGCAGGAACACGCGTTCGAACGCGTGGGAGGAACCCGGTCGATCGCCACCAACATCCGGATTATTGCGGCCACCAATCGCAATCTGCAGGATGCCATCAAGACCGGCCATTTCCGGCTCGATCTTTACTATCGATTGAACGTGGTATCGATCGAGATGCCGACGCTGCGGGAACGCAAACAGGACGTTCCGCTCCTGACCCAATATTTCCTCTCGCGCGTTTGCAAGAACTTGAAGCGGGCGCCGATGAATATTTCGCCGGATGCCATGGCTTATCTCATGCAATACGACTGGCCGGGCAACATCCGCGAGTTGGAGAATGCCATCGAGCGCGCCGTCGTGCTGGGTTCCAGCGACACCGTTCTGCCGGAGGATCTGCCCGCGCCTATTCTGGAGATCGAGCCGCCATCCGGGTTGTCGGCGGGCAAGTTTCAATCGGCGGTGCAGGATACCAAGAAACAGGCCATTCTCAACGCCATCGAGCAGAGCAACGGCAATATCACCGCCGCGGCCAGATTGCTCGATGTGCATCCCAACTATCTCCACAGGCTCATCCGCAACATGAATCTTCGCCCGCTGATCAGGAAAATGGCTTAACGTTATCCGTGATCCGTTGCCTTGCCGTCGTCCTCCGGTGATAACTGAAGTAACTACGCCAACGGGCATCTTGCGGCAATAGCGGCTTTGCCGTCTACTCGAAGGTGGACGAACACTGCCATGAAGGCCATTTACGGATTCCCCTGTATCGTATTGCTAGCCTGCGCCGCACTGCCGGCGTCGGGCCAATATGTCTACGTCAGGTCAAACCTGGGTCAGCCTTGGGGGCAATCCACGAACGAGAATGCCATGGATAGCGTTTTGGGAGCGGGCAACTGGACCACTCAGTATTACGAAACTGTGGACGTGAACAGTCTGCTCTCCTCCTCGAATACATTCATCTTCCTCGAAGGCGGAGATTCCAGCTATGGCGAAGTGCAAAATCTATCGGACGGCATCGCCGGATCCGGCTTTTCGAACTTTGTCGCGGCGAACCTGACCGCATTGAGCAACTGGGTCTCGAGCGGCGGCAGGCTCCTCATCATGTCTGCGCCGAATAATCCCCTCAATAGTGAAGTTCTGACTCTGCCGGACAACATCACGCTCTATGCCGATGCATACTACGTGTCAGCCGCCAGTTCAGCATATGCGACCCAGATTTCAAGCCCGATCTTCAGCGGGCCGAACTCGACTGCGTACTATTTCACGGGGGATTTCTTCAGCCACGGCTATTTCACCGGCTCGAATCTCACCGCCATCATGGTCAGCAATCTCAACGAAGTCGTTTTGGGTCAAGATTCATCGTTGGGATTGGGCCTGATGGTACTCGGCGGGATGACGACAGACAATTTTGATTTGCCTCAGCCGGCGTCGCACGCCTTACTGGAGAATATTATTTACTACACGGTGTACACCACTCTGTGACCTGGGCGCCGGGATCGGGTTCATCGGCGTGGGCACTACCATACGCTACCGCTTTTGGCAGTGGGGGCAAAAATGAGTGCCGCGCTGCGCGACCAGTGTGCGGCGAATCGGGCGCCCACACATCAAACACGGTTCGTCATGACGCTGGTAGACTCGGTGCGATTGTTGGAAGCTCCCCAAGCGCCCGTCAGCATCTACGTAGTTGGACACTGAGGAACCGCGGCTCTCAATCGCTTCGGACAATACTTCCCGCACGGCGTCAAAAAGTCGGCGGGCACGGACGATGCCGATCTTCGACGACAGCGCCAGGGGATGAATGCCCGCGCGGAATAGCGCTTCGTCGGCGTAAATATTTCCGACTCCACCCAAAAATTTCTGATCGAGCAGCAAGGCCTTGATCTTGGTTTTGCGAGCATGCAGCTTCTTCCAGAACTCCTCGAACTCGACAAGCAGCGGCTCGGGACCTAGTTTGGCCACGCTGCTTGGAACGCCCTCGCTCCATTCAAGACGGCCGAACTGGCGAGGGTCGTCGTAAGTCAATACGCCGCGGTCGAGTTGCACGATGGCATGGGTGTGCTTACCGATTTCCGCGCCCATCAGCAGCTTTCCCGTCATGCCCAGGTGGACAGTGAAAATCCCGCCCGCGCCTCCCAGATGCATCATGATGAATTTTCCGCGGCGCTCGAGGCCGGTGATTCGCCGTCCCACCAGCCGCCGCGCAGTCTCATCGGGGTCGCCCCGCAAAACGCGCACTTGCCGGAATTCTGCGCTGCGAATGACCCGCCCTTTCAGATGCGGCAGAAGACTGCGCGTAACGGTCTCAACTTCCGGCAACTCAGGCATTCAGAAAATCCATATCGACCAGAATCTCTCCAGCCTCCACTTTGACGGGAAAAGTTTGTACGCGAGTGTCGGGATCGAAGTCATTCCGCCCCGTGACACAATTGAACTCCCAACCATGCCAAGGACAGGAAACGTTCGCGTCATGGATTGCGCCGTTCCCGAGGGGTCCTCCCAAATGGGGGCAGATGCCCCAGAGAGCGTGAACTTCGCCTTTCGCGTGACAAAGGGCGATCGGTAGACCATTGACCACGACCTCGGCTGCGCTATCAGGCGGAAGCTTTTCCAAAGACAACACTCTTACAAACGCCATATTTTATTTCCGCAACTCCATTGAACCACGGTCAGCCGATCTTCGACAGTAGAGTAGATGGAGACGGCAAACCGGATACGCGATGAGTGGCTAACCCTCCGCTGTCAATCGGGCGAGACCGGAGCATTCGAAGACCTGCTGGGCGTCATGGAGCGTCCGCTGCTGTACTACGCGACAAAGCTGCTGGGGAATGACGAAACTGCTCTCGACGTAATCCAGGACGTTTGGATTCGAGTGTTCCGCAATATTCGCCGTCTCAAAGATCCAGGTTCCTTGCGTCCCTGGCTCTACCGCCTGACGCACGGACTCGCGGTCGACCGAATCCGGGTGAGCGCCTCCCGTAAACGCGCGGAGGACGGCCTCATGGAGTCGTTTCAGGAAGGGAACGAACCGTCGTTCTCCGCCGACGACGCCGACGCGATTCATTCCGCGTTCGACCAGCTGGAGTTGAAGCATCGCGAAGTGCTGACGCTGCACTTCCTGGAAGATTTCTCCATCGCGGAGATTGCCGCGGTGGTCGGGTGCCCTGAGGGCACCGTGAAGTCGCGGATGTATCACGCCAAGAAAGAAATGAAGGAAATATTATTGCGAGGTGGTTATGGAACCTAAAGACGAAAGAATACAAGACCGGTTACTCTCTCATTTGCCCAAAAAACCGTCCAACCTGGCCGATTACCGCAGGGAGGTCGCGCTCCTTCTGGAGAAAAACGACAAAGCGTTTCTGCGCGAGAAATGGGGGGCGCGAGCCATGTGGCTGTTCTGCGTCGGTCTTGGGGTCGCTTACCTGTGGTTCGGCAGCGCCAGGCTCGACACGCCGAAAGCCGCGTGGTCCGGCTGCCTGGCCTGCTTCTGGCTCATTGTCGGCGCGGTTGAACTGCTGAAGCATTTCATCAACCGCAGCCGGGTCGAGCTACTGAAAGAGGTGAAGCTGCTGCAGTTGCAGGTACTCGAAATTCAAGAGCAACTGGCAAAGCATTAGTGCTTGCCTGCAGCGCGTGTAAGATGCCGGGAGAACCATGTGGAGCAGGCCTTGGGCCTGCGAATCAATTTGCAAACGCGATACTAAGCCATGGCACCGAGGACGGCATCGGTCATCTGGATAGTTGTGCTGGAGCCGCCGAGGTCCGGCGTCTTGACTCCTGATGCCAAGGCTGCGGCTACGGCGCTTTCTATCTCCTTCGCCGCTTCGGATAATCCAAGATGCTCCACCATCTGGGCGGCGCACAAGATGGTGGCGAGCGGGTTCACGATGCCCTTGAACGCGATGTCGGGGGCGGAGCCATGCACCGGCTCAAACATCGATGGGAAGCGCCGCGACGGGTCGATATTGGCGCTCGGCGCGAGGCCCATGCTACCAACGATAATGGCGGAGAGATCGCTAAGGATATCGCCGAAAAGGTTCGAGCCCACCACCACATCGAAACTTTCCGGCCGCCGGATGAAGTTCATGGACGCGGCATCCACCAACAGGGATTCGGTCGCGATATCGGGATATTCCTCCGCGACCTGGGCGAAGGCGCGATCCCACAACACCATGCTGAAGCCCTGTGCGTTCGACTTGGTAATCGAAGCGACGCGTTTCTTCTTGTTTCGTTTGCGCGCCAGTTCGAAAGCTACCCGGATCACTCGCTCACAGCCGCGTCGCGTGAACACCGACGTCTGAATCGCGACCTCTTCCGGCTGTTCGTGATAAAGAAAACCGCCGACCTGCGCGTACTCGCCTTCGGTGTTCTCACGCACCACCACCATGTCGATCTTTTCACCCTTGCGGAGAGCGAGCGGAGATTGCACGCCGTCGTACAGCACCGCCGGACGGATGTTGGCATATTGATCGAAGGCGCGGCGAATGGGCAGCAGCAGTCCGTTCAGCGTGACGTTGTCCGCTACCTTGGGGTGCCCCACTGCCCCGAGAAAAATCGCATCGGCCGGACGCAGCAGTTCAATGAAGCCGGGAGGACACATCACTCCGTTCTGGAAATAATAATCAGTGCCCCACGGATAGTCCGTGTATTCGAAGCTAACACCGTGCTTCGCGCCCGCGGCTGCCAGGACGCGTTTGCCTTGGGGAATTACCTCTTGTCCGACGCCGTCTCCGGCGATGACAGCGATGTTGTATGTCTTCATGGTCGTTTTCCGTTTTCCGTCGTCCGTTTTCCGTCTCCCGTTGGCGGATCACGGTTGACGGATGGCGTACGGCGGACAAATTTATAATAGAAGTCTTGAACACCATATTCTCTCTTACCGGCAAACGGGCTCTTGTGGCCGGCGCGAGCCGCGGTATCGGACTCGCGATTGCGAAGAGCCTGGCGGAGGCGGGAGCGGAAGTGATCCTCGCCGCCCGGTCGCTCGATAAACTGAAGGAAGAGGCTGCCGCGCTCAAAGGCACAGCGATCCACATGGACATCAGCAGCCCCGATTCGGTTTTGGAAGCCGCTACAGCGGCCGGGGATGTCGACATTCTGGTCAACGTGGCCGGAACCAACATCCGCAAGAGCTTCGAGGACTACTCGCCGGAAGAGTATCGATATATTCTCGATACGAACCTCCACGGCATCGTGCAACTGACGCAGCTTGTAGGAAAACGCATGAAGGCCCGCGGAAAAGGCGGCAAAATCATCACCATCGGCAGTCTGATGTCCGTCCGCGGGATGCCTTACCTCTCCATCTACGCGATCACCAAGGGCGCCCTCGCGCAATTGACGATGACGCTCGCCGCCGAGTGGGGCCGCGACAACATTCAGGTGAACTGCATCGCCCCTGGCTTTATCCTTACGTCCCTGAACCATCAGATGTGGCAAAACGAAAAGATGAAGCAATGGTTGAGCGGCGTGCAGGCCAATCCTGACCTCGGAACGCCCGAAGACATCGCGCCGCTCGCCGTGTTCCTGGCCGGCCGCGGAGCCAACTACATCACCGGCCAGGTCATCGCAGTCGACGGCGGATATACCACGACGGCCGTCTGGCCATTCAAACCGTAATGCTGACACGTCGCCAATTCGCGTTGAGCTTGCCCGCACTGGGGGCGCTCGGTACACGCACCGGGCGGGCCGAGCCGCCGGATGTCTATGTATGCCCCATGCATCCGGAAGTGCGCAAGTCAGGGCCCGGGAAATGCCCGCTGTGTGGGATGACACTGATCTCGCGAATTCTCGAACCCGTGGAATACCCGGTTGATATGTCATTCACACCGGCCACCATCCCCGCCAATCAGCCGTTGATGATCGACATTCGCGCGTTCGATCCGGCGACAGGAAAACCGGTTCAGAATTACGAAATCGTGCATGAGAAGCCGATTCATTTTTTCATCGTGTCGAGCGACCTCGAATACTTCTCGCACGAACATCCGGTGATGGTGCCGGGCGGCATTTTCCGCCATCACACCACCTTGCCCAAGCCCGGGATCTACAAAATGTTTGCAGATTTCTACCCGCTGAACGGAACGCCTCAACTGGTGCCGAAGATTATTTCGACGCAGGGTTTTCAGAAGGCTATAGACGACACCTTCGTGCGCCCGGCACGCGACATCGCGCCTAAACAGTCGACTAATCTGAAAGCTTCGCTATCCCTTGATCCGATCGATCCCATCCCGGCGAAAAAAACATTGCTGTTTATCGATCTTGATCCGGCGGACGGGCTGGAGCCCTATCTCGGCTCCTGGGCGCACATGCTGATTGAGAGCCATGACCTGATCGACACCATCCACGCGCACCCGAGTGTTGCTGACGGCGGACCGAAGATGCAATTCGATATCTTCTTCCCGCGAGAGGCGATTTACCGGATCTGGATCCAGTTCCAGCGGCAGGGGAAGGTGAACACCGTGGCATTCACGCTGCCGGTGAAGGCGCTCGCCTGACACAAGAGCCCCCCACAAACTCAATCCTGACATTGTCTCGGATCAAGCCCATACATTTGACGGAGTTGTAACAAGACATTATATTTTCGGACGCGACTTTCGAGCGAGCCTTGGGTTTCAGATATCGGCATCTTTAGATCTGTTGTGAAACGTCGTTGACCACGGCTCTCCTGATCCGGGGAACGGAAGCTGTTTCCGTCCCCGGGGTCTCAAATTTGCCTGCGCTGCATTTTTCTTGCTTCGCAGAAAGCCAATGACGATGTCGCCGATCCTGGTAATTCAACAATCCGGGTTCGCTGGTGCTGGACCCGTTTGGAAACCTCTATGTGCTCGATCAACAAAATGAGCGCGTGCGAATGTTAGTGCCTTAGCAGCCCCTGGCAGCAGGCGAAAACGCCTACTCCACGAAGAAGAATCGATGGCTTGTAGGCCTCGTGGAGTAGGCCTTTGGCCTGCGTGTGTACTACAAAATGTCGAGGGCGGCCTGCAACTCGCTACGGGTATGCATGTCGCCCATTGCGGTAGTTATCTCAATCCCTTTCGCATATAAAGCCCTCGCGTCCTCGATCTTTCCCAGTTTCTCGAGCGCTTGGCCACCATGAAAATAGGCGGCCGGATACTTCGGGTTGGCTGCGAGCAGCTGATCAAATTCGTCCACGGCCTCCTGCATGCGGCCGCTCTTGACGAACTCCATTGCGAGCCCGTAGCGCGCGAAGCTGTCATTCGGATTCGAGGCCACCATGCCCCGCAAGATATCCACCCGGTTATTGGTCATGCTTGTGCTACTATACCAGCCGGATGGCCTGTCCCTTTTTCGCTCCTTCCGCACCATTTTCCTGGTCAGCATGGCCGAATCCTCCGAGACTGCCGCTAGGAGATCCGTACGCCGGCACTTGCACGGCAAACCACAGCGAAGTGCCGGAGGGGCGCTTGCGAACCTGTTGCAATACCGGTTACGCCCGTGGCGCTTGTCCCAGTTTCCCGGGCGGAGAAGCGCCTGATGCCGTGCGCTTCGGGATTGTTCAGCGCCGCGGCGGCGTAGTGACGATCCGGTATGTTATGGAAAGGAATCATCAGCCGTTCGATCATGGGACAATCGACCTGCCGGAGAGTGATACCGCGCCGGAGGGCAGCAGTGCCTTAGACCGGCAGGCGCGGGCCTTCCTCGCCAGTTACCTGCGGCGGAGCGCGCCAGAGGTGTCGCGTTGAGCGAGGCAGAACTAAGGGGCAAGCCGGTCCGCGAGTCGCAAGCCGAATACGCGGAACTGGCCCTCCCCAACGATGCGAATACGCTGGGCAACCTGCTGGGCGGCAAAGTGATGCATCTGGTCGACCTGGCGGGCGCGATTGCCGCAATCCGCCACGCTCGTACCGCCGTCGTTACCGCATCGGTGGATCACATGAACTTCATTCACCCGGTCCACATCGGACAGCTGATCCGGCTGCAGGCGTCCGTGAATCGAGTGTTTCGAACGTCTATGGAAGTAGGAGTGAAGGTCCTGGTGGAGGATCTGATCACCGGCGTACTCAAGCACACGTCATCCGCTTACCTTACGTTTGTCGCACTCGATGGGGAGGGGCGGCGAACTCTGATTCCACCCGTAATTCCGGAAACCGAAGCGGAACGGCGCCGTTTCGAATCCGCAGGTCAGCGGCGGGAGTACCGATTGGCGCTCCGGCCGAGGTAACGAGTCCTACTCGTCTTTGTACATGTACTTGATATTGGACTTGTAAAGCAGCAGATTGGGGTCGCCATCCCGATTAATCTTGAGGCATGACTTGTCATACCATTCAATCGTTCCGTGCAGTGTCTCACCGTCCTTCAACACAAACACCATCGGCGTCTTACTCTGCATCTGCTTCAGATAATAGAAATTCTCTGCGTTAGTCTGATCCGGAGGGATGGGCTTTTTCTGCACCTTTCGCGGTGGCGAGAACTGCTCCTTCACCTCTGTAAACGACGGACGTATCAACTTCCGATTTGCGGACTCCACGGGCGGCCTTCCTTCGCGATTGTTCTGTGACGACACACTGGTCGCACGAAACGGGATGGATCGAATTGAATCGAACTTCAGGTAGCTTTGAATAATAGATACCATACCTCCCCCAGCCTCGCAAGCAAAACCTTGGAAACTGCCCATTTTCGACCTCGTTTTGTTTTAGTGATAACAGTTCCGCGGAATTTCGCCGCACGCACCTGCCGGGCGTGTCGCAACCTTGAAATTTAGCTTTACAGTTTATGACCGAAGGCCGGATTTTCGAATACACTGGTGTAGACTTTATGAGCGTTCGATGGCTTAAATATCCCGATCCGCAGGCCACCGCCGAAGCATGCGCGCGCCATACCCTCGGTTTATTGACTGAGATGCTATCTGGACAGGAATGCGCGACGATAGCCATTTCGGGAGGTTCGACTCCCAAGCTTTACCTCGACGCATTAGCGGTTGCCAGGTTCAAATGGGACCGGGTCCATGTGTTTTTCGTGGATGAGCGGGCCGTACCGCCGGAACATCCCGACAGCAATTTCCGGATGGCCGATGAACATCTCATCAAAAAGACCCGCATGATGGCCCGGCAGGTCCACCGAATCCACGGGGAGATGGAACCGCATGAGGCGGCCCAGGCTTACGTCGAGGATATACGCAACTTCTTTGACCTGAAACCGGGGCAAGTGCCGCATTTCGACGTCATTCATCGCGGTATGGGAACCGATGCGCATACTGCCAGCCTGTTTCCCGGCGATCCTCACATAGAAGACCGCGACGGAATTGCCGCCGCGGTATATGTCGAAAAAAAGCAGATGTGGCGGATCACGCTGCTGCCGGCGGTGCTCATGGCGGCCAAACACAGCATCTTTCTGGTCACCGGCGAAGACAAAGCTCCGGCGGTCAAGTCGGTTTGCGACGAGCCGTATGATCCGATGAAGTATCCCGCTCAGATGAGTACTCATCACGGTCGCGGAGTCACTTGGTTTCTGGATGCGGCCGCGTCTGCTCTCCTCGAATAACGCACAGTATTCTGGAGAAATACCGGCTGAACCTCGCCCACGATTCCAGGGCGCAATCTTCAGGTCCTTTGGCCCGCCGTCGCTCTGCAACGACTCCAAATGGCTAAGCACTTCCCTGGGGGCCGCAATCACAACGGTTTATCGTGCGTGCATCCGGCGTAATTCATTCCGCTGATCCCTGGCAGACGAGGCTATTCAGCGGGAGCATAGTATCCCAACCGCCAATGCGCCTTAAGCGGCGAGACACCACGCGGCTGCATCAACTTGACTTCGACATGCCGGTATTTCCCGTCCTTCGTCTGGTTTTTGGGGTAATAGCCGAGGACGTACTGGTTTCGCAGCTCGACCGCAATCCTGGTCGCGACACTCGGCAGATCGCTGGTAACGGCCGCCGCGAACGCACGGCCGCCTGTCTGAGTGGCGATTTCCGACAATAACTTCGGCCCTGATACTTCCTCTTTGGTCAATCCGAACGACATCGACGGCTCGAAGACACCCATTGCGTAGATCTGCACATCTGCTTCGCGGACCAAGGACTCTATCTGTGACGCCGTATACCGGCTATGGTTGTCCCCGCCGTCGGAAATGATCAGGATGGCTTTGCGGGAGTTCTTAGCCTTCTTCATCTCGTGGACGGCCATGTCTATGGCGTCGAGCAGCGCGGTCAGACCTCCGGGCTGCGAATTCTTCAGCGCCGTCTGAATCTCTTCGGTATGGGAAGTGAAGCCGACGGTAAGCTTTGCCTGGTCGCTGAACTCGATTAGAAACGCTTCGTCGCCGGCATTCATCGTCTTCAAAAACTGGGCGACTGCGACTTGCGAAGTTCGAAGTTTGTAATCCATGCTGCCGCTCTCATCGAAGACCAGGCCGACAGAAAGAGGCGCATCCTCCCCGGAAAAATGAGCGACGGTCTGTTCCACGCCGTCTTCGAGTACATGGAAATCGGCTTTGTCCAGGCCGAGAACGAAACGGTTCACCGAATCGGTCACGGTAACGGGAATGAGTACTAATGAGGTTTCGGCATGCAGTTTGAATCCTGTATCTTGCGTCTCTTGAGCGCATAAAGGTATCCAAAGTAACAACCACAAAAAGAGGGCACGCTGCATAGATCCCGCTCCCGATTCAGCATGGCACACTCTCGAGCAGCTTGTAGGATATAGCAGCCGGTCCCGCGTGTCGCGCTGAGAATGGATGAACGAACTTCTAACTATCCCGCTGCAAGGCTTCAGCTCCTTCACCGAATACAATAGTCTTTTATGCCATTCCAGGAAGTCGTAGAGGCCGAAGGGCATCTCATCGACTCGCACATCATGGAGCTCATCTTCGACAAAGTGGTCGAATTCCACGGTCGTTTCGAAGTTGAGCAATTCCGTATCGGACGCACCAATAGCGACCCCTCCAGGCTGCGGCTGAGAGTGGAGGGCGACTCGCGTGAGGACATGGACCGTCTCCTCCAGCAGTTGCTCGACCTCGGCTGCTCCCCAATCGACGGCGGCGACGCGCAACTAGCGCGCATCGAACGCGACCGCTGCGCTCCGGAAGATTTCTATTCGACCACGAATCACCGCACCCTGATCCGCCATCGCGGCGAATGGCTGGAGGCGGCGCCGGCAGCGCATGGATGCGCTTGTAGTCGTCAGCGAAGCCGATGGGACGGCTGCCGCCGAGTGCCGGCGCCTGCGCGATATCAAGGCCGGGGACTTGGTGGTCACCGGGACCCGCGGCATCCGCGTCGTTCCCGAGACCAAGGAGCGCGATCGCCTGGACTTCGCTTTCATGTCCAACGGCATCTCTTCCGAGCGGCAACTCGAGACCGCCGTCCGCCAGACCGCCACGCTCATCAACGCCGCGCGCGAGCAGGGCCAGCGAATCGTCGTCGTTGCGGGACCCGTAGTCGTCCACACCGGCGGCGCGAAGCCTCTCTCCCAATTGATTCGCGCCGGCTACGTCAATGCGCTGCTTAGCGGCAACGCGCTCGGAGTGCATGATATCGAGAGCGCGCTGTTCGGTACATCGCTCGGCATCCGCATGGCCGACGGGCGTCAGGAAGAACATGGGCACCGCAATCATATGCGCGCGATCAATGCCATCTATAATTGCGGCAACATCCAGGGCGCGGTGGAATGCGGACGCCTCCAATCGGGCATCATGTACGAATGTGTCGCCAACCATGTGCCGTTCGTGCTGGCAGGCAGTCTGCGCGATGATGGTCCACTGCCCGACACCCTGACGGATATGAATGAGGCGCAGGACGCTTACAATGAACAACTGCGCGGCGCCGGCGTGGTACTGTGTCTCGGCTCCATGCTGCACGCCATCGCCACCGGCAACATGCTGCCCGCGTGGGTGAAAATTATCTGTGTCGACATCAACCCCGCGGTGGCGACGAAAGTGAGCGACCGCGGCACTGGCCAGGCGATCGGCGTGGTCACCGACGTCGGTATTTTCCTCGAAACTCTGTCTAAGGAATTGATCCATTGAAACGCGCCTATACTGATGACCAAGCCGAATCCGGGATCGATGCGGCACTGCCGGAAATCGAAACCTGGCCCAATCAGTTCGCGGGCTACGAGATTGAAATTTCCATCCCGGAATTCACCTCGGTTTGTCCCAAGACGGGTCTGCCGGATTTCGGCCAGCTCAAACTGCTCTACGTGCCCGATAAGCTCTGCCTGGAGCTCAAGTCATTTAAGATGTACACGCTGGCTTATCGCAATCTGGGGATCTTCTATGAGAACGTGGTGAACCGGTTTCTGCGCGATGTAGTGGCGGCGGCAAAGCCGGTCGTGGCCAGCGTTACGGGCGAATTTACGCCGCGCGGAGGGCTGCATTCCCGCATCACCGCGAGGTACTCTCGCGCCGTGACAGGAAGGAAACCGCGTGGCCGCTAATCCCAACGCGCAGAAGCTGGCGGAATTGGCGGCGCTGGTCGAAGTGGTGAAGGAGCGGGTGCGCACTCAATATCCCGAAAGCACGGCCGATGGGGCAGCCTCCGGGACAGTTTGCGTGGGTCTGCCAGACCTCACTCCTCTGGCGCGAGCGCGTGACGCCGCGGCGGGTAAGATGGCGGCCATTGGTACGGTGAATCCGCGGCAGGGCGGCCCCATCAACAGTCTGGTCCAGTCGGTAAAGCGGGCCATCGCCCGGGGCCTCAACTGGTTTGTGCGCGACCAGGTGATTTTCAATCGCCAAATGATCGCGTGCGTGGAAACCTCGCTCGAAGCGATGGCAGACATCAACCGCACGATCCACGCCCTGGCAGGCCAGGCCAACTCCGAGATCCAGCGCGTCCGGACCGAGGCGGAGCCGTTACGCCGCGAAGCGGAGACTCTGCGCCGTAAGACTTCTGAGTTTCAGGATCTGGTCTCGCACTGGAATCGCTGGCGCGAAGAATGGCAGCTGAAGGTCCACGAGAATGAGGTTAAGTTCCTGAAGAGTGTGGCGGACTTGAATACGGTCTTCCATCAGAAAGTTTACTATGCAGAGGCCGCGACCCAGCATCGCTGCTCGGAGGTGGAAACGGCTCTCGAACGGTTCCGCGCCGACCTCGCATCCAAGCACGAACAGCAGGCTATCGCACTGGACCTCCGGGATCGGGAACACGCGGCTTCGCTGGACGCGGCTTTTCAAAAAGCGGCCAGCGAACTGGACGCCAGCTACCGGCAAATTGCGATTCAGCTCGAAGCCGCCTGCCAGGCGACCGGGTCACGTATTGAAAAGGAATTCGCCCAAACGGTGGTACCGCTGGAAGCCGGCTTCCGGCAGACGGTCACGCAACTGGAAGAGAGCTATCGCCAAAGCCTGGTGGCGGCTGAAGCCAGTTTTGAACAGAAGGTAGCGCAGCTCGAAACGGCCTACACCGAACGGACCGCCGAGTTCGACCGCCGCGCTTCGCAGGAAGAACTCGCATTCCGGCAGCTCGCCGATTCTCATGCGGCGGCGATGCAGAGCTCGCTGACTTCCCATAGCATCGCGATGGATCAACGGCTTGTAAAGGAGGCGAAGGATTTCGAACGAATGTTAGCGACATCCATCACTGATTTACAAAAGAAGTTCTATGGCGATCTGGATCGCATCCGCACGGAGTATGAACGGGTGATTCATGCCGAACTGCGTGTGGTCCGGCAGCGTCTGGCAGCGGGGATCCCGGTTGCGGCTACAACACCCGCCGAGACGCCCGCGGCTCTCTCTTTCGACTACGCGCGTTTCGCCGATCGCTTCCGGGGTTCAGAGCAGTACGTAAGCGAGTCCCAACGCTTCTACTTGCCCTACTTCACGGGCCGTCGCCACGTGCTGGACCTCGGTTGCGGCCGAGGCGAATTTCTCAGGCTGATGCAGGAGGCTGGCGTGCCTGCGAAAGGGATCGAATCGAGCAACGAATCGGTCGTGCATTGCCGCAACCTGGGACTCGACGCGGAAACAGCCGACCTGTTTACCTATCTTTCGGCACAGGCGGAAGCCAGTCTCGATGGCATCTTTTGCTCGCAGGTCGTGGAGCATCTTCGCTCTGACCGGCTCCCGGAAATGATTTGGCTGTGCGCTACCCGGCTGGCGACAGGAGGCATTCTGGCGATCGAAACGCCGAATCCGGAGTGCCTGGCCATCTTCGCGTCGCACTTTTATTTGGATCCGACGCACACGCGTCCGGTGCCCTCGCAACTACTCGCGTTCTATATGGAGGAGTCCGGCCTGGGACGCGTCGAGATTCACCCAAAAGCGCCGGCCGTGGAGTCGATGCCGGAAGTAGGAGAATTGCCCGCCGGCTTCCGCGAAAAGTTTTTCGGCGGACTGGACTACGCGATTATCGCTTACCGCCTCTAAAATGAAGACCGGCTATAGAGCAAGCCGCGAGCACGAGTCTCACCCAAATCATCTGTCACGCGTAGAGTCCCCGCAATCGAATTACTGTAGCGACACGGTCGAGCGCCAACATGTAGGCTGCGGTCCGATTGTTCACCTGGTGCTTACCGGCGTAAGCCACCACCGCCCCAAAGCTGTTCACCATAATTTCACGCAGGCGTTCGTTGACCAGATCTTCGTTCCAAAAGAAGCCCTGGCGGTCCTGGACCCATTCGAAGTACGATACAGTCACGCCTCCGGCATTGGCGAGAATGTCGGGGATAACGAAAATCTTCTTGTCCATTAGAATCTCGTCCGCGACGGAAGTGGTGGGGCCGTTCGCGCCTTCGCACAGAATCTTGCAGCGAAGACGGTCGGCGTTTCTGGACGTGATGACGTTCTCGGTGGCCGCCGGAAGAAGGAGTTCGCATTCGAGGAACATGGCTTCGTTGCGATCCATATTCTCGCCGCCACGGAAGTCGCGAACGGAACCGGTTTCAGTGCGATGTTTCATCAACGCATCGATATTGAGCCCTGCAGGATTGTACACCGCGACATCGTACTCGATGATGGCAATGATCTTGAAGCCCTGCTGGTTCATCAAACGCGCGGCCATCCCGCCGACGTTGCCGAAGCCTTGAATCACGACGCGTGTGGAATCCGGTGTCAGGGCAAAGAGTTTGAGAGCTTCAATTGACACGGTCATGCAGCCGCGTCCGGTGGCTTCGGGACGACCCAAGGATCCGCCGATCTCCATGGGCTTGCCGGTCACCACAGCCGTGCAGGTCTGACGCGAATGCATGGAGTAAGTGTCCATGATCCAGGCCATGGTTTGAGCGTTGGTATTCACGTCAGGCGCGGGAACATCGCGCTCTGGGCCGATGAATTCCACGATCTCCGCGGTGTAGCGCCGGGTGATCCGTTCGAGCTCCGATTCCGACATGATGTTGGGATTGCAGATCACGCCACCCTTCGCGCCGCCGAAAGGAATATTGACGACCGCGCACTTCCAGGTCATCCAGGAGGCCAGCGCGCGTACCTCGTCCAGCGTGACATCGGGAGCGAAGCGGATACCGCCTTTGCCCGGGCCGCGGGCAATGGAGTGCTGGACCCGATAGCCGGTGAAGACCTCGAGCCGGCCGTCATCGAGTTGCACCGGAATGTTTACGGTGATCTCGCGGGCGGGCGACCGGAGAATCTTACGCATGCCGTCGTCGAGGTGAAGCCGCTCGGCAGCTTCATCGAACCGCGCGGCGGCTGCCAGCCACGGGTTGGTCTCTTGATCTACGGGGATGGTTGCGGACATCGATCCTATTGTATGGCTCCTCACGGTACAAGCTGCGCGACGTGCCGTGCGATGACGAGGTCCTCATTGGTCGGCTGAACGATCACTTTGGGATTCAGGTATTCAAGCCCCGCGCAAATTTTTTCGCGAACGAGTTTAGAGTTTTCTCCGATGCCTGCGGTAAAGACTAATGTATCGAGGCCCCCGAGCACGGCCGTTAGAGCTCCGATGTGTTTGCGAGCGATGTAACAGAACATCTCGACTGCCAGTGCGGCTCGCGAATTATCCGGCGCGGCTTCCAGCTTACGCATGTCGGCGGTGAGTCCGGAAACGCCGAGCAGTCCGGATTTCTTGTTGACCAGGCTCTCGAAGTCGTCGGTGCTCATACCGGTAAGGCGTTCGATGTGAACGTAGATGCCGGGGTCGAGATCGCCCGCGCGGGTGCCCATCATGATTCCGCCCGCGGGAGTCAAGCCCATAGTGGTTTCGACGGGCTGCAAATCGAGCAGCGCAACCATGCTGGCCCCATTGCCAAGATGCGCGATGATCGTCCGCTTGCCGAGTTGCGGTCCGATCTCACCGACGATGTATTCATACGACAGCCCGTGGAATCCATAGCGCCGGACGCCCCGGTCCCAGTAGTCCTCGGGCAGCGGGAACCGTTTGGCAATTTCCGGCAGCCGGTGATGAAAGGCGGTATCGAAGCAGAGCACTTGCCGGATCTCGGGATGGCGGGCTTCAATCGCATCGATCGCGGCAAGTTCCTGCGGCATGTGGAGCGGGGCAAAATGAATCGCGCTCTGCAGATCCTGCCGGACTTTCGGAGTAAGGCGGACCGGTTCGAAGTAGTTCGGACCGCCGTGAACGATGCGATGTCCGATGGCTTGAGGCGCGGGCACGCCTTGCGCAGCCTGATGAGCGAAGAGGACGTCCGTGTGTACGCCCTCCAGGGTCCCGGCGTTCAGCAAACGCATCCCCGCGCCTTGATCGAACACCGAATATTTGATCGTCGACGAGCCTACATTGACGCAAAGGATGATCACCGCTGCCACTTCCAGTTGCGGACTTCGGGCAGATCTTCGCCGTTCTCGTGAATGTAGCGCGTGTGCTCGGCGAGCTTGCCCTGGAACTCCTTCACCGCGGCGTCACCGGACTCCTTGAACTTGCCCATGCGGTGAATGGCGTCCATGGCCAGAGTATAGCGGTCCATGTTGTTCATAACGACCATGTCGAAGGGCGTGGTGGTGGTGCCTTCCTCCTTATAACCGCGCACGTGCAGGTTGTCGTGATTGTGGCGCCGGTAGCTCAGCCGGTGGATGAGCCACGGATAGCCGTGGTAAGCGAAGATAACGGGTTTGTCCCGCGTGAAGAGGGTATCGAATTCAGCGTCCTGAAGTCCGTGCGGATGTTCGGTCGCGGGCGTCAATTTCATCAAATCGACTACGTTCACCACGCGGATCTTTATCTTCGGAATGTGGGTACGGAGCAGTGACGTCGCAGCCAGGATTTCGAGTGTCGGGACATCGCCCGCGCAGGCCATCACGACGTCGGGCTCGCCGGGATCGCTGGCCCAGTCCCAGACGCCGAGACCGGCCGTGCAGTGCTTCACCGCGGCATCCATATCGAGCCATTGCAGTTCCGGCTGCTTACCGGCGACAATCACGTTGACATAATTCCGGCTGCGCAAACAATGGTCGGACACCGAGAGCAGGGTGTTGGCATCGGGCGGCAGGTAGACCCGTACCGTAGCAGCCTTCTTGTTGACGACATGGTCGATGAAGCCGGGATCCTGATGGCTGAAGCCGTTGTGATCCTGACGCCAGACGTGCGAAGTGAGCAGATAGTTGAGCGACGCTATGGGCTCCCGCCACGGGATCTTGGCGCAGCTTTCAATCCACTTCGCATGTTGGTTGAACATGGAATCGACAATGTGAATAAAGGCTTCGTAGCAGGAAAAAAAGCCGTGGCGTCCGGTAAGCAGATAGCCTTCGAGCCAGCCTTCGCAGCAGTGCTCGGAGAGCACTTCCATCACGCGCCCCTCCGGCGCAATGTGGTCGTCGTTGGGCAGGATTTCCGCGGTCGAGACGCGGTTGGTCACTTCGAAAACGGCTTGGAGGCGATTCGACGAAGTTTCATCCGGCCCCATGAGGCGGAAGTTGTGGCCGTTGCGCTTGATGATGTCGCGCAGGAAGTCGCCCAATACGCGGGTCGATTCGGCCGTCGTGACACCGGGAGACTGGACAACCACGGCGTAGTCACGGAAGTCAGGCAGGTCGAGGTTCTTCAGGAGCAATCCGCCGTTACTGACCGGGTTCATACTCATACGGCTCGTGCCTTGCGGTGCAATGGCGGCGAGTTCGGACTTGAGCTTACCGGACTCGTCGAAGAGATCATCCGGATGGTAGCTGCGCATCCAGTCCTCCAGGATCTTGAGGTGTTCGGGGTGCTTGGCGAGTTCGTCTACGGGAACCTGGTGGGCGCGGAAGGTGCCTTCAATCTGCTTCCCATCGACCATCTTCGGGCCGGTCCAGCCTTTGGGAGAACGCAGCACAATCATCGGCCAGATGGGACGTTGTTTGAAGCCGTTGGAACGGGCCTCCTGCTGGATGACCTTGATTTCGGCTGCCACTGTGTCGAGCGTCGAGGACATGAGCTGGTGCATGGTGTCCGGGTCGTCGCCCTCGACATAATGAACCTTATAGCCGTAGCCTTCGAGCAGTTCGTTGAGCTCATTGTGCGGAAGCCGCGCGAGGACGGTGGGGCCGGCGATCTTGTAGCCGTTCAGGTGCAGAATCGGCAAGACAGCGCCATCAATCACGGGGTTGAGGAACTTATTGGAATGCCAACTCGTGGCGCAGGGGCCGGTCTCAGCTTCGCCGTCGCCCACCACGCAGACGACAAAGAGATCGGGATTATCGAAGGCTGCTCCATAGGCGTGGAGCAGCGAGTAGCCCAGTTCCCCGCCCTCATGGATGGACCCGGGAGTTTCGGGCGCGCAATGGCTGGGAATCCCGCCGGGCCAGGAGAACTGTCTGAACAGGCGCTGCATGCCCACGGCGTCCTGGGTGACTTGCGGGAAGAGTTCGGTGTAGGAACCTTCGAGGTAAGTGTTGGCCACGATTCCTGGGCCGCCATGTCCAGGGCCGGCAATGTAGATCGCGTTCAGGTCCAGATTGCGGATCAGGCGGTTCATGTGAACGTAGATGAAGTTAAGTCCCGGCGTCGTCCCCCAGTGCCCCAACAGGCGGGGCTTGGTGTGCTCAAGCTTGAGCGGCTCGCGCAAAAGCGGATTGTCGCGAAGATAGATTTGTCCTACCGATAGATAATTTGCGGCGTGCCAGTAGCGATTGATCAGTCCGAGCTCTTCCGGTTGTAGTGACATTTGCTCCTCTTTCAATCTTTCAGTGTAGGCGAGCGGCGTTTCTAGCGCGTTACTAAACCACGCGCTCCGTTATTGCACTCCCGATTGATTTATTTCAACAGCGCGATGGTGCGCGACTCGCCCCAAAGTGAGTCTGGTTCATTACGTTTCACGCGAGGAAGAACTGACCCTGCTAGGGAGCGCGAGATCCAAATTGTGATCTTCGACCCGAACGTAGAAGCTACGCCCTCGAATTGGCAAACCTAAAGTCGCCGACCCTGGTGATGGTCAGGTCGGAGGCGAAGGCTCGCGCCGCTATGGCAGGGCAGCACTGGCACGCTCGATTTCGTACTTCTTGATCTTCTCGTAAAGTGTCGACCGGTCGATGCCCAGCAGTCCGGCTGCTTCTTTGATGTTGCCTTGGGTGCGATCGAGCGTCGTGATGATAGCCTGTTTCTCCAGTTGCTGCAGCGTCATACCCGGTGGAATGGCAAACGCTTTGCGAGGCTGGATCGCAGCGAGGAAGGCGAAGTCATCTTCAGTCAGGGTGTGATTGCGACAGGTCACGATGGCTCGCTCAAGAGCGTTCTCCAGTTCACGAACATTGCCTGGCCAGTCATGATCCAGCAGCACCCGCAGAGCGCTTTCCGAGATGTCGGTGATGTCCTTTCCGACCTCGTGGGAAATGCGCTCAATCAGATGGTGAGTCAACAAAGGAATATCTTCGCGACGACTGCGCAACGGCGGGAGGTTGATCTCGATGACGTTCAGGCGGTAATACAGATCGTCCCGGAAGCGCCCTTCATGGACCTCCTCCGCCAGATTCTTGTGGGTCGCCGCGACCACGCGCACGTCCACGCGAATCTCCGCGGTGCCGCCGAGCCGGTAAAAACAGCGCTCCTGCAGCACGCGGAGAAGATCGGCCTGCAGTTTCGGCGGAATGTCGCCGATCTCGTCCAGAAAGATCGTGCCTCCATTGGCCAGTTCAAACTTTCCGCGGGTCTGCGCGCCTGCGCCGGTAAAGGCTCCCTTCTCGTAGCCGAACAGCTCCGATTCGAGCAGCGTCTCCGCGAGCGCTGCGCAGGAGACAGTAATAAATGGTTTGGCCGCACGATCTCCCGAGAAGTGGATCGCGCGCGCGATCAGTTCCTTGCCGGTGCCGCTTTCCCCGCGGATCAGCACGGTGCTGCGCAGATTCGAGATCTCCGCAGTCAGCTGCAAAATCTCCTGCATCCGGGGATTCTTAGTGACGATATCGCGGTACTGATAGTTGCGCTGCAGTTGCTGCCGTAGAATGGCGTTTTCGCGCTGCAGATTCTTGACTTTGATAATGCGCTCGACGAGCAGCGAAATCTCCTGCGGGTTGCAAGGCTTCACGATATATTCGAGTGCGCCTTCTTTGATGGCGGAGATCGCCGTGTCGACGGTTGCATAGGCGGTCACGATCACCACCGGCGCGTCCTTGTGGACACGACGGATCTCCATCATGGTCTCGATCCCGTCCATTCCGCCGGGCATTTTGAGATCGATGAAATAGATCGCGTAGTCCGTCGATTTTGCCAGATCCAACGCGCGCTTGCCGGACTCGGCGGTGTCCACCGTGTAACCGTCCTCGCCCAGCCAGGCGGCCAGCGATTCGCGCATTACCTCCTCGTCATCGACGACGAGAATCTGCCATTTCGCTTTCATGTTTTTCTCCTCTAATCTCCTGCTCGATCAGCCGGCCGCAAGAAGGGCAGAACCCGGCTGTCTTATGGTCCACTTCCTGGATGCTGGTCGCGAGGCACATCACGCATTCGCGATCCGGACAGTGGATCAGTCCGAAACTATGCCCCAATTCGTGCGCGATCTCTTTCCCGATTCTGCCTTCGAGTAAATCCGGATCCGGCGCGACGCCATAGAATTCCTGCCGCAGACGCGCCAGGCTTACAAGAGCGACGCGTCCGCGAAGCTGCGCCTGTCCGAAGACGAAGGTCAACATGGGAATGAAGAGATCACACTCGGTCAAGCCGAGAACCCGGTCCGCCTCACCGGTCCGGCGCGAGAGAGCCAGCATGAAGGCTACCGAACTGAACTGTCTGCGCCGATCATCGAACGCTCCCTCCGGAATCGCGGCTCCGGAGGCGAGCTGTACTTCCACGCCAAAGCCGTCCTGAACGAACCGTATGGCGCCGGCGAGTGCATCTGGGTCGATATCTCCGATAGGCACGATCGCAATCTTCACATGCCCTGCCTGACAACTTCCGTCGCAGCGCTGCCGGCCGGTCGATCGCCATTTGCCAGCGGCAGGGAAACGGTAAACACGGTTCCCTGCCCCACAGTACTCTTGACATCGATATCGCCATCGTGCGCCTGAATGATGCCGTAGACCACTGCAAGTCCCAGTCCCACGCCCTTGCCTTCAGGCTTGGTCGTGAAGAATGGATCGAAAATCTTGCGCAGATTTTCAGGCGCAATACCTTCACCGTTATCCTGTACGAGCAACTCCACCTGGTGACCGTCGTCGGAACGCCTGGTGAGGACGGAAACGGTAGCACCCTGGCGGGCATGCGTCGCTTCCGCGGCATTCAGCACCAGATTGAGGATCACTTGCTGGATCTGTGACGAGTCGCATCTCACGGGCGGAAGATCGGCCGCCAGTTCGAGGTCGACTTGAGTTTCGTTCAACTTGAGTTTGTGGCCGACGAGCGATACCGTCGTCTTGACTATCTGATTCAAATCGGCGGCCGAACGTTGTGGTTTGGAACGACGGGAGAACGCGAGCAGGTCACAAACGATGCGGCCGACACGCGAGGTCTCCTGGCTGATCCGCGCCAGGTATTTCTTGCATTCCTCTTCGCGCCCTGGAGGAACCTTGCCTTCTTTCATGATCCGCTCCAGGAGCATGGAGAGATTGAGCACGCCGGAAATCGGGTTATTGATTTCATGAGCAACGCTCGCAGCAAGTTGGCCGAGCGATGCCAGTCGGTCGTTGTGTAGAAGCTTTTGGTGTGCGGCTTTCAATTGCTCGGTGCGTTCCGCGACTCGCGCTTCCAGAAGATTGGCGGATTCGTTCAGTTCGCCGCAGCGCCGTCCGGAGCCGGACCCGCATAATATTGAACGATTCCTCGAGCTCCTCCAATTCCTGACTTTTGTAGCGAATGGATATAGGGTTATCGAGATCCATTTTGGCTACTGCCTTCGTGCCGGCGATCAGGTCGCGGATAGGCACTTCGACAAACCTGCGGATGAGCAGCACGATCATGATCCCCGCGAGAAGGATCTGCAGAACGGCGGTAATGATGACGTTGCCGCGCATGGTTGCCGCTTCCTGATCGAGGACATCGAGCCGGAGGGCCACGTCCAGAACGCCGAGGACGCGAATTTTATCGGGATGGGCGTGGCATTCGGCCTGGCTGCACGACCGTTCGTTATAAATGGTCGCGGCGACGTTCAGAGCTGCGGCGTCCATCCGGCGAGGAAACGATGCGCATGCCGTCTCCCGGCGCAGAGTGTTTGGGCTGCGACTCCGCCTGCTGAACGTTATGCAATCCCGAACGCGGGAGTTGGTGGCAGACCTGGCAATCTCCCGCTTTGAGCATCCGCGCTTCGGCTGCATCGGTGGAAAATGTGAGCTGACCTTCGCTATTAAACATTCGTATGCGGTCGATCCCCTGTTTCTCCGCGATGGTGCCCATGATCTGGTAAGCCGAACCGCGATCGTCAGCCAGCATGGAGTGCCAGGTTGCGCTGGTGATACTTTTGGAAAGCTGCTCCGCGCCGAGGATCATGGTGCGCAGAAGTTGGCCCTGTTGCGCGCGCTGAAATGTGTAACCGGAGATGGCGGCGATCAGGACGACAATGATCGTGAGCGAGACGCTCAACTTAAACGCCAGTCCGCGGGGCATCCAACGACCCCCACGGACAGCCTGGAGGATCACTTACCAGTATGACAGGCGTAAGCATCTCCTTGGTGCGATTGTCCACAACTCGCCCGCCGCTGGCCAGGTAGCGGCAAGCCGATGACACTTCTCTGACAATTTCCTAACGACTTTCTAACGCCTCCGGGATTAGCTTGAGACCGTGAAGGCATTGCAGGCTGGGGATGTACTCGATCATTACCGGATTGAGAAGTTGGCGGCGCAGGGAGGCATGGCAGCGGTTTATCAAGCGACGGATCTGCGGACAGGCAGCCGGGTTGCCGTAAAGGTACCGCTTGCTGAAGCAGAGAGCGATGTCTTGTTCTTCGATCGTTTTCAGCGCGAGGCGGAGATCGGCCGTGAACTGGATCATCCCGGAGTGGTGAAGGTTTTGCCGAAGGATGGCCAAAGCCGGATCTATATGGTGATGGAATGGGTGGAAGGCAGGTTACTGAGGCAAGTTCTGCAGGACGACGTGACCATCCCGCCGGATCGCGCCGTGCGCCTTGCTCTCTCCATTTGTGACGCGCTCGAATACATCCACGCCAAAGGAATCGTGCATCGGGATCTGAAGCCTGAGAACGTAATGCTCGGCGCTGACGATAAAATCAAGTTGATCGATTTCGGCATCGCCGGGAAAACGGGCGCGCGCCGGCTGACTTTCGGGAAGCTTTCACCAACGCTCGGTACGATCGACTACATCTCGCCGGAACAGGTGAGGGGCAAACGAGGCGACGCGCGCAGCGATGTCTATTCGCTGGGCGTGATGCTCTACGAGATGGTCAGTGGGCAGTCTCCATTTTTGGCGGCGAATCCGTTCGCCGCGATGCACGCGCGGCTGGTGAGCGATGCGATCCCGGTCCGGCAGTTGAATCCGGCCGTCTCACCGGAACTCGAACAAATTATTGCCAGGGCGATGGCGAGGGATCCCGGCCGGCGGTACGCGAGCGCACATCAAATTGCCTTCGACCTGACTCATTCGGAGCAGGTGAAAGTCGCAGACGGACGCTACGAACCTGAAGGGCGATCAAACAAATTGCTTTTCTACTCGGCACTCGCGGCAATTCCAGGCTCGATTTTGGGATTGATGATTTACGTTGCGGAACATCAGTAGCAAACTGTTCCCCGTCGGCCGTTTTCCTCTTTCCCGTTATTCTGGATTGCATGCATCCGCGTAAAGCATCCTGTGTACAGGTCGGCGGTTTTCGTCCTACTCTCGACTTGCTTGCCACGCACATTGGTTTGAAGCCGGTCGGGCTCCCCGGTGAGGTTTGGCCCGTATCTGCCGGCAAGCCCATGATGTTCGTGTGCCAGTTGAATCTTACGACGGCGACGATCGTCCCCGAAGGTCTCGCGGATATCCGCCTGATAACGTTTTTTGTAGAGCCAGAAATAACGGCGCTCCACGAGGAGAATGGCGGCAACTGGTGTTTGCGAGCCTACCGGTCGCTCGATGCGTTGGCACTGCTCCCCTCTCGTACCGACGCGCCGAAGGTGCGAAAAGGCTTCGAATGTCATTGGGAAGAAGCCCCAGCGAAGGCGGAGCGGACCAAGCTGGGAGGCCAGGCAAATTACATCCAATCCGAGCCATGGTGGGACTATCGCGCCCATCCGAGCGATCCTAAGTACTGCGTGCAGATCAACAGCGAGGAAAAGGCCGGGCTGATGTGGGGCGATTCCGGCAGCGTGTACCTTGCTCGCGGGACGGCTGCCGGTTGCCAGGACCAATGGTTCCTCGATATCCAGTTTTTTTAACGGTGCACATAGGCGTTTAGGCTACACTCGAATTTGTGCCCGGCCGAGACTTTTGGAACAACCAACGCTGGCGGCTCGAGCGCCTGTTCTCGCTGCTCTTCATCCTCTGGGCCATCCTATCCCTGACGCAGGCTCCGGCATGGACCACCTTGCTTCCAGTGCTTGCGCTGCTGGTGATCGGCTCGGTGCTCGCATTCCGTTATCTCAGAACCGGCATCCGCCGAACCATCTGGCGTCTGAGGAACCGGCTGATCGTCACCTACATCTTCGTCGGAGTCGTCCCCGTGCAGTTGATCCTGCTGCTGGTGTTGATCGGAAGCTATATCATTTTTGGGCAAGTGGCGGATTACCTGATCACGACCGAACTCGAACGCCGCGCCGATTTGCTCACCGCAGCGGCAGAGACGCTGACGCAGGTACCCTCCGATCTGCTGGATGCGCGCGTGGACGAAACCGGGAAACGCTTGGCCAAACGCTTCCGGGATATCGAGATTTTGGTCTCGCGGGGCGACGAGCGGTTCCGATCGCCCAACGCGTCCACACTCGAAGCGCCTCCGAAGGGCTGGGGCGACTATGCCGGATTGATGGAACGTAATGGCGGGCACTTCGAGTTCGCGCACGTGAAACGGGACGGCGCGGATGTGACGATCCTATCTTCCATCTCATCAGCCACTCTCTCGACTCTGGTACCCGGTATGGCCGACGTTCAGTTCATCGATCTGCGGAGAGGACCGACTGAGAAAGATGGAACTGTGCGCGTCGGTACCGTGAATCCGGATCCAGACATTCATCCTGGGCAGTACTTGCCGGCGAAAGCCTTTCGTTTGGACTATGCCATCACTTGGCTGAGCCATCCTCGCCTGGTCGAGTGGAATCATCCCAACCAGCTTTCTAGTCCCCAATCGGGCGCGCTGATCACCATCACAACGCGTCCTTCGGCCGTGATCAATGCAATTTTCGGGCGCTCCTTCGATATGGAACAGGTGAGCCTGATTGCCTTCCTGGTTACCGCCGGTATCTTCCTTGTGGTCGAAATCGGCTCCATCATCATCGGTATTTCCCTCACTCGCACCATGACCGGCGCGGTGCACGAACTCTATCAGGGAACGGAACGCGTGACGGCCGGAGACTTTTCGCATCGCATCAGCGTGCGCGGCAACGATCAACTGAGTGAACTGGCGAAATCGTTCAACAGCATGACGGAGAATCTGGAGCGCCTCATTGTAGTGGCCAAGGAAAAGGAGCGGCTCGAGTCGGAAATCGAGATTGCGCGCGGCGTGCAGAACCAGCTCTTTCCCAAAGCTGCGCCCGCCATGAAAACCATCCACCTGAGCGGAAGCTGCCAGCCCGCGCGCATGGTGTCAGGCGACTACTACGATTTCCTATGTCTGCCTGACGGAAATGTGGCGATCGCCATTGGCGACGTGGCGGGCAAGGGGATTGCGGCGGCTCTGCTAATGGCATCCATACAATCCATCATGCGGACGCAACTCACGTCCGGACCTCCGCGACCTTTCGATGGCAGTGATCACACCCGGATGGGGGGATCGGTCTCGCAAATGGTGGGTGAACTGAATCGCCAACTCTATGCCAACACTTCCGCGGAGAAGTACGCGACCTTTTGCTTTGGCCTCTACGACGAAGAGGAGAAGACCTTCACCTACACGAACGCGGGCCACCTGCCGCCGATTCTGCTGCACGACGGCCAGCCCCAGCTGCTCGAAGTGACCGGTACGGTCATAGGCTTGTTCCCGCAGATTCAGTATGAAGAGCGTAAGATTGCCATGCGACCCGGCGATATCCTGCTGGCCTATACCGATGGCATCGTCGAACCGGAAAACGTTTACGGCGAGGAGTTTGGCGCCGATAGGATGATGGACCTGGTGGTCAAGTTCCAGACCGAGGCATCGGACGAAATCATCGCGCGCATCATGGAAGCGGTACCTCATTGGACCGGATCGCAGGAGCTTTCCGACGACATGACTGTGGTGCTGGCGCGGCGGACAAAATAGATGAAGTCTCTGCTGCGTGCGCGTAGACAAATCTATCCGATCCTCGATAGCGAGACGCTTCGCGCGCGAAACTATCCGGCGATCGACGCAGCCAAAGCCATGCTGGAGGCCGGATCTCAAATTCTGCAGTACCGGCACAAAGACTTCTGGAGCCGCGAAGTGCTGGCGGAAGCCGAGAGGGTAGGCGAGCTATGCAGGGCTCATGGGGCCTTATTCATCGTCAACGATCGAGTGGACTACGCGAAGCTGCTCGGCGCAGGGGTGCATCTCGGACAGGAGGATCTGCCGCCCCGGGCCGCCCGGGCGTTGCTTGGTCCTGATGCCGTAATCGGTTACTCGACCCATAATGCCGCGCAATTGGCGGCCGCTGCGTCGGAGCCGGTGGATTACGTGGCGCTCGGTCCCATATTCGGGACCCTGTCGAAGCGCAACCCGGATCCTACCGTCGGCGTCGAGAAGTTGCGGGAATGGCGCAGCCTGGTCTCCCAACCTCTGGTCGCGATCGGCGGCATTACCCGCGAGAACGCGAAGGCACTGTGGGACGCGGGAGCGGAGATGGTCGCGGTGATCAGTGACTTGTGTCCGGCGGTGTGCGATGCTGAGTCGATCGGAGAGCGGACCGCTGAATGGCGACGGCTGACACTGTCATAAAAACGGGGTTGCAGATAGACCTCGGCTTGACCGGTGCTGCCACACTGGTCATGGCCCGGATGAAGGGGTCGAGCAGCTTTATCGCGTCGGCCGGAATCGCGCGGCTGGCGAATTCCCTGGCACTTCTGATTGCTTTATGGCTGGCCGCAGCAGCACGGTCTGAACGGCGTTTTGCTAACGCTCGGTGGAACGTACGGGGGTCTGCTCGACTATGTTATCTTTGCAGTTCTGTTATTTTACAGGTTGACGATTGCTGGTCTGGTTCGTGCTGCGCCGCACGAGACCCGATATGAAGCGTCCTTACCAGGCGTTCGGCTACCCCGTCGTTCCGGCAGCTTATTTTTCGGTTTCCCGGACTCGTCATCGATTACCGGGCGTGCCGGTCTAGTTTATATGGCTTAAGAAAGCGAGCCTACGATGAGCTTATTTCAAATCAAACCGCTGGATCGTCTTGTCGCCGAAGCAGACTCGGGTGAATATCACCTGAAACGTACCCTGGGACCGGGCAACCTGGTCGCGCTCGGAATCGGAGCCATTATCGGCGCCGGACTCTTCTCCATCACCGGCATTGCCGCAGCGGAAAATGCGGGTCCCGCAGTGGTGATTTCGTTCATCATTGCGGCGCTCGGCTGTGCCTTCGCGGGCATGTGCTACAGCGAATTCGCGACCATGATTCCGATCGCGGGCAGCGCCTATACCTACGCCTATGCCACCATGGGCGAACTGCTGGCTTGGATCATCGGCTGGGACCTGGTGCTCGAATACGCGGTCGGGGCCGCGACGGTGGCGGTGAGTTGGTCAAGCTACGTGACTAAGTTGCTGCAATCGTTCGGCATGAACCTTCCGGCGGACTTCGTGCATTGTCCCTGGGACACCACGCCGGGCTTGATCAATCTGCCGGCCGTGTTCATCGTCGTGGCAGTGTCCGTCCTGCTGATGATCGGCATCTCGGAGTCGGCGCGGGCGAACGCCGTCATTGTGGTGACGAAGGTGACCATCGTGATCGTCGTCATTTGCGTCGGCTACGCTTATATCAAGCCGGAAAACTACGTGCCTTTTATTCCGGACAACACGGGAGTTTTCGGCGAATTCGGCTGGAGCGGCATCTTTCGCGCGGCGGGCATGATTTTCTTTGCGTACATCGGCTTCGATGCGGTGTCGACCGCTGCGCAGGAGGCCCGGCAGCCCAAGCGCGATATGCCGATCGGCATCATCGGCTCGCTGATCATCTGCACGATCCTCTATGTGCTTTTCGCACGCGTCCTCACCGGGATGGTCAATTACAAGACTTTCCGCGGAGACGCTTCACCGGTTACCACGGTGATTCATCTTTTCCCGAGCGTGGCGCTGCAGGTGGCGATTCAGATCGGAATCATTGCCGGATATACTTCGGTAATTCTGGTCATGCTGCTGGGGCAATCGCGCGTATTCTATTCGATGTCGCGCGACGGGCTGCTGCCGTCGGTGTTCTGCGCCATCCATCCCAAGTGGCAGACGCCGTATCGCTGCAATCTCATCTTCATGGTCTTCGTTTCGCTGTTCTCGGGCTTTCTGCCGATATCGAAATTGGGCGAAATGACCAGCATCGGGACGCTGCTGGCCTTCGTAATCGTCTGCATCGGAGTCATCGTGATGCGCAAGACCAGCCCCGACGCACCGCGGCCTTACCGGACGCCGTTCGTACCTGTGGTGCCGATCCTGGGCGTGCTGGTATGCCTGTCCATGATGGTGTCTCTCGACGTGATGACCTGGTATCGGCTGGTGATCTGGCTGGCTCTTGGAATGGCCATCTACTTCGGTTACAGCCGGACGCACAGCCATCTATCCCGCGGTGAATTGGCGGGGACCACTACCCGGCATTGATTATTCCGTGTACAGCCATCGCGGATAGCGGATCACCGGCAGCGCCTCCCGCTTGATGCCGATACAATACGTCTGCTCGCCACGCAGCCGGATATCGTAACCGTTCTCCTGCAGAAATCCCAGGAGATGGCGGTGGTGATCGTATTCCGGTATATTTTCGGTAAACAGCCTCTCCACCTCAAACCCGGCAGCTTGCACGGTACGGCCGAGTTCGTCGGCCGTGTATTCGCGGACGTGTGGAATATCGGGATCTTCCCCAGGTTTAGGACGAGTGTAGATGGAGAAGATCTGCGGATTGTCGCGGCCTTCGAGCAAAGACGCTACGCTGGCAATCGAAGCGAGGTTGGGAGTCGAGATCAACACGCGGCCGCCTTCTTCCAAAACACGACGGATTTCGAGCAGCATGAACATCGGATCCGCCAGCAAATGCTCGATCAGTTCGCACACCAGGACGAGCTCGAAGTGATTGTCGGGATAGGGAAAGCGGTCCCGCTCGGCATCGAAATGGTCGACGTCGCACTCGAATTTGCGCCCTCCCGGATAGACGCACTTGTGGTCGACGCGACCGGGAGCGCCATAGTATCCGCCGCGGACTTCTTTGTAGCCGCTCAGGAAATGCAGCGCGGGCGTGATCTGCATGTAACAGCCTAATTCGAGCGCGCGTCCCGACAGGTATGGGCGAGGGATCAACGTCAAAGTCCTGGCAAGCCGCGGGATGTGCTTCTCGAGGTAGGCGCGGCCGTCGGGTCCATCCGTTTCGAGGGCGCGCAGTTCGTCGACAGCAGCCTGGTAGAGTTTGGGGTCCGGCGGCGGGACATCCGGGGGGGCAGCAAAGTGTTTTTGCACAGACGCATTGAGCAGCCTCACCTTGTCGCGCAGCGTCCTCAGGTACCACGACTCGGAGTTATCGGGCATTCACTTCTATGGTAGAGGTTCCCCGAAATGGGCGGCCTGAATTCCACCGGCAATATATGTTAGAATTGATACTTCCACAGGTACTTAGCTTTGATTGACCAAGATATCGCCACCATCGCCCTCCTTTTGTTTGTGGTTCTTTACCTGCTGATCTTTCCCGGTGGACCAGGAACACCGCGCCGGCTGCGGAATCCCTGGCAAACGGTGCGCGTTAAGATATAGGTTTGAAAATTCTCGACGTCGGCTGCGGCATCCGCAAATATCCCGGCTCTATCGGGATCGACCGGAACCTCTCCAGCAACGCCGATGTGATCTGCGATCTCGACCGCTTTCCCTACCCTTTCGCGGATCGCTCCTTCGACCAACTGCGCGCCATTCACGTGATTGAGCACGTCGCCGACGTGATCAAGACCATGGAGGAATTTCACCGCCTCGTCCGGCCGGCGGGCGCGTCCGCATCGAGACGCCGCATTACACCGACTTCAGCTCGTTTTGCGACCCTACCCACCGCAGTCACCTCAACAGTTTCTCGTTTCGCTACTTTGGCGAGAATCACGGTGGCTTCGGATATTACACCGACGCGAAATTCCGTGAGATTTAAGTGCGCGTGAAGCTACTAGCATTCTGGAGATGGCTGGGTTTCGAATTCCTGGTCAACCGGTTTCCGCGCTACCGCCGATTCTGGGAGCACTACCTCTGCTACGTGGTCCGAGGCAAGGTAATGGAGTTCGATTTCGAGCCAGTTTAGGAATGATCTATCGACTCGCCGCTGCCTTGCGTTGGAGATTGCGGCGCGACCTTGGACGCCGCGGTGAAGATCTGGCCCATGACTATCTGCGCCGCCGGAAATATGTCATCGTCGCCCGGAACTACCGCCCTTCGACCGGCTCTCCGGGCGAGATCGACATCGTTGCCCGAGAAGGCACGCAGTTGGTATTCGTCGAAGTGAAGATGCGCGCGAGCGACGCCGTTTCTTTTCCCGAGCGGGCTGTCGACGGCGATAAGCAGCGCTATATTCTCCGCACCGCGCGGGATTACGCCCGGCGCGCGAACGTGGATTGGAGCGAGGTCCGCTTCGATGTCATTTCTATTACCGGCAAAATTAAACCTGTCATTCAACATCTGAAAGATGCTTTCAGCGAGCCAATGAGAGTAGACTAGGTTTTTGCCTGAACTAAGAAGAGATCCCGTCACCGGCCGCTGGGTGATCATTTCGGCCGATCGCGCGCGAAGACCCAGCGATTTCAGCCGCGAGACTGTGGCGCCTCCCGAGTTGAACAGCGCGTGTCCTTTATGTCCCGGCAACGAAGGCCGGACTCCTTCCGAGGTGCTGGCATACCGCAATGGCAGCGGCGCCAACCAACCCGGCTGGCAGATCCGGGTGATGCCAAACAAATACCCCGTGCTCGAGATTCACGGCGATCTCAACAGGGAAGGCGAGGGACTGTTTGACAAGATGGAAGGGATCGGCGCCCACGAGGTGATCGTGGAGACGCCAGACCACACGAAATCGCTGGGTGAACTCGGCGAGAAAGAAGTCGAAGACGTTCTGCGGGCTTTCCGCGATCGTATCAACGACCTGAAACGGGACGTGCGTTTGCGTTACATCTTGTTGTTCAAGAATCATGGCACGGCGGCCGGCGCGACTTTGGAGCACTCGCATTCTCAATTGATCGCTTTGCCCGTGGTACCCAAACGCGTGATTGAGGAACTGGAAGGCGCGAAGCGTTATTTCGATTTCAAAGAACGCTGTGTCTTTTGCGACATCATCCACCAGGAGCGCCGCGACCAGGTCCGCGTGGTCAGCGAATCCGAGCGGTTCATGGTGCTGGAACCTTACGCGCCCCGTTTTCCGTTTGAAACCTGGATCATGCCCCGGCATCACGCTTCCCATTTCGAGACCACCGATCAGGCTCACCTGCAGGATCTCTCGTGGGTGCTGCGTTCAACGCTCCGCAAAATCGATAAGGTGCTCGAACGGCCGCCGTACAATTTTGTGCTGCATACCGCGCCGGTGCAGGAATCCGCGATCGCCCACTATCACTGGCATATCGAACTGATGCCGAAGCTGACCAAAGTGGCGGGCTTCGAATGGGGCACGGGCTTCTACATTAACCCGACGCCGCCGGAGGAGTCGGCGCAATTCCTGCGCGAAGCTGGACTGGGCTAGACTGCCGGCCGCTGCAATCTATCTCAAACCAAAGCGATTTTCGGGTTGGCCCTGGACATCGGTTTCGATGGTAAACAAGCCGCCGCCGAAGCGTTCCGCGGGGGCGGTGCCCAATCCCGCCGACGTCACAAAGAGTGTGGTGAGATCCGGACCGCCGAACGTGCAGTCAGTGACATTCGACACCGGCATTTCAATTACCCTATCGATCACCCCGTCGGGCGCCACGCGCACGATGCAATGTCCGCCGTAGCGGCAGTTCCAAAGGTAACCTTCGGAATCCATGGTTGAGCCGTCCGGTTTGCCGCGCGAAAATCCCGTGAAGAACTTCCGCTCCCCGTGGATGCTGCCTGTGGATGCATCGTAATCATAAACGTACACCTCGTTGAGGAGCGTGTCCGCCGAATAAAAGTATTTATGATCCGGGCTCCAGATGACAGTGTTGCTGATCCCGATGTCGCGCTTCCATTCGGTCACGGCTCCATCCGGGTCGATACGGACCAGAAAGCCATCCGTGCCACCTGCCTTGCCCGGCGATCCGTCGGGATTCACGTTATTGCGCATAGTGCCGAGCCAGATGGAGCCGCGCGAATCGGCCCGGGCATCGTTTGAACGGACGTGGGGCCAACCGGGCACGTGATAGCCCTGATCCTGGCGCAGGTCGGTGGAAGGCGTCCAGCGGATCACCCGGGAACCCAGAGTCACGGCCAGGATATCGTCCTGATCGGTCAGGATCATGGAAGTGACCGGCTCGTCGAAGTACCAGGTTTGCACCGATCGTTCGAGGGCATCGAAGCGGTGGATCAGGAACCGGTTAATGTCGGTCCAATAGAGACTGTTTTGGGCGGCGTGCCAAACCGGTCCTTCTCCGCACCAATTCCCGACAGGGGCGACACAAACTGGAGATCCGATGGAAGTCATATACTCGCCATCATTGTAGCCGCAGTGGGCCACGCACATCCACTTTTAGTCGAACTTCCCGCCGCATAGATCGTATCTTAGGATGAAATGCTTTCGATCTTACTGTGGGTACTTCTGCTGATCATCTGCTGGCCCGTGGCCGTGATCCTGCTGATTTTGTATCCGGTTATCTGGGTCTTGCTACTGCCGTTCCGCATCGTCGGAGTTGCGGTGGAGGGGGTTTTCGAACTGATTCGCGCCATCTTTCTTTTTCCTGCGCGGGTTCTGGGCGGCCGAAGGATTTGAAACACGACTCGCCTGGAGTCTCCCTTACAATGTTTCCATGAGATGTTTCATCGCCGTATTGCTGCTGTTCGGACCGCTTCCTTTGGCGGCGCAGTCCGAGTACAAGATCTATGCGGGAAATACGCATTCGCATACGTCTGAGACGTGGTCGCACGGCGAGCAATGGATTACGAACGGTTGTACTGGAATTCAGGTGTATGCCAACAATCTTTGGTCGGACGGATACGTCAAGAGTAAAACGGGCTGTTCCGGAATCTACGTAATCAATGGACTGCAGTATCCCAGTCCCAGTTTGAAGCTGAAGCCGGATTGGGAGAAATTCCAGGGCCCTCCCGCCGAACACTTCGCACTGGCGCATGCCAATGGCTATGACTTCTACGCCACGACCGACCATTCGCAGGAAGCCGGTTTGGCCGCGCCCGGTCCGGACAATCCGCGATGGACGGGGGTAAAGCAAGCGGCTGCCCGCGCGACGGATCGCGATTTCGTGGCTCTGGCCGGTTTCGAGTTTTCCGAAAATAACGGTCCGGGCGGAACAGGGCATATCAACGTGATCAACAGTGCAGGAATTCTAAATGCACTGGCTCCCGGGGTCAGCCTCAAATCCTTCTATACGTGGTTGGAAACGGCAGCGCCAAATGCGCCGGGGCCGGTGGTGGCGAGTTTCAACCATCCCGACGCACACCAGTACAACGATTGGTCGGACCGGAACCCAAAAGTCACCGACGTGATCACGATGCTCGAAGTGATCAACTCAAACAACAAGATCCATTACGAAGGCTTTCTGAATGCTCTCGACAAAGGCTGGAAGGTAGCGCCGGTATGCGGCAACGACAATCATGGAACGGGCGGGATCACCAAACACACTTCCCGAACGTTCGTTCTGGCCAAGGGCAGGGACACCGCCTCGATTTTGGACGCCATGAAGAACCGGAGAACGTATGCGTCTCTCGACAAGAACCTGCAGTGCAGGTATAGCGTCAACGGTAAGATCATGGGATCGACGCTCGATCAACCCGGTTCCTTAAAATTCGACATTTCCGTCAGCGATCCGGATACGGGAAATCCGAAAGACAAAATCACCAAGCTGGACATCGTCAGCAACGGCGGCGCGGTTATCGAGACTTATTCGCCTCCTGAGCCAGGGTATGCCGTGAAGTGGAGTCCGGAGATTCACGACACAAAGGGGACATACTTTTTCGTGAGAGTCTGGAATAGCGGCGGGGGAGATGCCCCGGGCGCCGATCCGGCTAAACCCATCGCGTGGCTGGCTCCTGTCTGGACGGGAAGATAAGCCTTTCCTTGATAGAGTAGAAAGACCCATGAAAGCTCTCATCATCCAGAAACCCGGTGAAATCGCGGTAGGCAACACTGCTGAGCCTGCCCCCAAATCCGGCGAGGTCCTGCTGCGCGTGCGGATGATCGGGCTATGCGGCTCAGACCTCAACACCTACCGGGGCAAGAACCCCATGGTGTCGTTCCCCCGGATTCCCGGACATGAAATCGCCGCGACCGTCGAAGAAGTGAGGGACACCGGCAGCGCCTTAAGGCCGGGTATGGCCGTGACACTCTCGCCGTATACCAGTTGTGGCCTGTGTGCTTCCTGCCTCCGCGGCCGCGTCAATGCCTGCAAATCCAATCAGACGCTCGGGGTTCAGCGCGATGGAGGTTTGACCGATTTCATCTCCGTCCCCACTCCCAAGATCTTCGTCGCCGAAGGATTGAATCTGGAAGAGTTGTGCATTGTCGAGCCCCTGACGGTCGGGTTTCATGCCGTGGCCCGGGGCCGCGTCACGGAAAGGGATGCGGTCGCGATTTTCGGCTGCGGCGGAGTGGGACTCGGCGCGATTGCCGCGTCGGCTTTCCGCAACGCCCAGACCATCGCGATCGATGTCGACGACGCTAAGCTGCGCATTGCCAGGGAAGCGGGCGCCACCCACACGATCAACACTCGCACCGAGTCGCTGCATGACAAATTACAGGAATTGACGGGAGGCTACGGCCCGGATGTCGTAATCGAAGCCGTCGGGCTGCCGGCCACCTTCACCGCCGCGGTGGAAGAGGTTGCGTTCACCGGACGCGTCGTCTACATCGGCTACGCCAAGGATTTCGTGAGCTACGAAACCCGCCTGTTCGTCCAGAAAGAGCTCGATATTCTCGGCTCGCGCAATGCCCTGCCCGAAGATTTCGCGGAAGTGATCCGCATGCTGCAAGGGCACCGGTTCCCCGTGAAGAGCGCCATCTCCAGGGTAATTCCGTTCGACGATGCGCCAGCGGCATTCGTCGACTGGAGCAAGGATCCCGCCGCTGTCAGCAAGATCATGATTCGCGTCAATTAAGCGAGCGTGCGATGGCTCCCAGGATTCGCGACCTTCAGGTACGCCCCGTCTCGGTGCCCATGCCGCACCCTCACCGCACAGCATCCGGAGAGATCACCGAATCGCCGCTGGTGATCCTGACCCTATACACCGATCAAGGCGTCGCCGGGCATAGCATCGTCTTCACCTACACATCGGCCACTTTGCGACCGGTCGCGGAACTCATCCGGAACATCGCGCCCCTGATCGTCGGAGATCCGGTGGCGCCTCTCGAAATCGAACAAAAGCTGGCGCGCCGGTTCCGGTTGTTGGGGACCCAAGGGCTCACGGGTATGGCGTTGGCCGGCATCGATATGGCGCTGTGGGACGCGCTGGCCCGCACCCACGACGTTCCGCTCTTTCGTCTGCTGGGCGCCGAAGAGAAGCCTATGCAAGCCTACGGAGCAGTCGGTTATGACGGACCCCGCGAATCG
>CAVZRE010000075.1:0-82391 GCA_963777595.1 Terriglobia bacterium | reverse complement strand
GGATCGCCTCATGTTTCGCGCGGGAAGCAAATCTTGGAGCCTCAATCCGGCGACGGCGTTCGGAACTCTCTTGAGCGAAGAAAGGCTCGACGCCCATCACCGCGGATCTAAAGGCGGAAACCCTTCAGGACCAGATGAATCCCTGCCGCATGGCCGCGATCATGTACCAGGCTGCCCAGCGATTGAGATTAGACGGCCCGCGGCAGCTCGGCAGCCCTGAGATCAGCAAGTCCCAGGCGCGCCGATCCCTGAGCCTCATCGATCCCCAAACCGTAATCGAGTCGGTTCTCTCCCGCGAATGGGGTAACGCCGACGCAAACGCGCGTTGGCGACAGGGACGCAGCCAGTTATTGCAAGCCTTCAGCGCTCTTCCGACCGGCGGCGAGGTCAAGGCGTTCGCTGAATCGGTGTTGTACCGGAAGCTCAACAACCAACTGGCTGGCCGCCCCGGAGCAGTGGCCGCCATGCTGCAGAATATCGAAGACTTCGAGAAAGATCTGGACATGGCGTTCAGAGACTGGCGGACCAACCCAGGGCGACAATGCAGGCGAACGCTGGCGGCATGTGATCGAGAAAATCATCCTTACCCAGGAGAAGTTCACCAGGAGTCGTCTCGAAATGGAAGACAAAGTCACCAGGCTGGCGGCAGCCGCCATTCTTAAGTTGCCGGGACTTGCAGACGTCTACAAGATTCTCGACAAGCCGGCGCCGACGCCCGCGGAACTGTTCGCGTTTGGCTCTGATCTGGTGAAGGCGCTCGAAGACGATCAACCGGCTGAACATCCAAGGGGAACCGTCGGAAACCAACAACCTGGATACGCGCGTGCAAGCCGACAAAATCCGGCTCGAGGAATTGATCGTCCGACTTCCGAAAATGAGTTCGCCCGAAGAAGGTCTGGCGTGGGCCTTGGAGCACGTCGACGAGTTCCGCCAGTTGGTGGAGCTGGCCCGCGGCTTCTGCCAGGCGCAGAACGATGCCTTGCTGAACAAGCTGTCAAGGGCTTATCAGAAACCCGATTTCTGCGTCCGGCGCGACTCCGTGGGGGGCCAATGCGACGACCTGCTGCCACTCTCCCTTTCCTGGGATCAGGATTGGTACTACGGGGACAAGATCGAATATAAGCTCGGGTTACCGGCCCTACTCCCCACCACCCCTCCTCCCCCGGTGAAAGGCGACAGCGTCACCGAGGGTGTCGCACAAGGGACGAACCCTTAATCCCATGGCGATTTGTTCGGTTGAGCGGCGCATCGGGAAGCCGTCGGCAATCAGCGGAAGCGGCGCGTAATGGATCCGGCGCGGTGCGGCCGAACGCCGCCCATGCAGCGCCGGTCCAGAATGCGGCGAACGAGGCCAATCGCGGGTGATGGCAACGGGTGGGATCCGGCCGCACTGTCGAGTGCCGCGATACGGCCAGCCAGTTCCGCCAAAGTAATGTCATGCCCGGCCAGCGGGATCGGATGGCCGAAATATTCGGCGCTGATGGCCAGTTCGATGCAGTGGCAACTTCACGGACGTCGATGACATTGATCGTCTGGTCCATGACCACGGGGAGCCGGCGTGCCAGCACCAGGCGCGCGAAACTCGACTCCGTCGGTCGAAACTCCCAAGGCCCCAGACAGGCGGCCGGGTTTACGACCACGGCCTCCAAGCCTTGCGCCGCGGCCGTGAGCACCGCTCGCTCCATGGCCGCCTTGGCCTCGAAATACGGGTACACGGAACGCCGCCATGCGGCCTCCATGGCGCGCAGGGGAGTTTCCTCGCGCGGCAGCGTGGTAAACGAGCTGACGAACGCGAGCCGCAGCACGGTTTCGCCGCGTGGCGTCGAGCACCCGTTCGGTGCGTCGAAGCGCGGCATCGATGATCATGCGCCATCCCGCACTGCCCTGCACAGACGCGTCCAGCGGATATGGGGCCGCCGCATCCACCACGAGGTCCTGGCCCGACGCCAATTCCGTCAGCCGGCTGTATCCTTCGTCGACGGGAGCTATCGTGACGCTCAAACCCCGCAGCGCGGGCGGGTCGGCCTGCCGGGTTGCGGCGGTCACGTGGTGGCCCTGCGCCAACGCCAGTCGCACTACCGCTTGCCCCACGTGTCCGGTGGCGCCCAAAACCATCACGCGCATTGGCCGCTCCGCCACAACATTATTTTCCAAGAACCGCGGAGCAAATTCCGCGCAGAGGAGACCGAATGACTACTCCTAATCCTTTCAGTTTCGTCAACCTGAACGGGGATGGTACCATGCGCGGCGTGACCCTGGCGCTGCCCAGCGACCGCGTGCGGAATTTCCTGCCCGCCGGTCTCGAACTCGGCGAACAGCACGTCACCCCGGCGGGTACCCACCCGGTGATCCTCTTCTTCCACGATATGTTCCGGGCTCAGATGTCCATCCCGACGCTGCTGCCCAATATGACTTATCACGAGCACAGTATGGGCGTTCCCTTCTCGTATATCTCAAATAGCGCGCTCGCGCCGGGAAATCCGGGGCCTTACTATTTCATGCCGCAGCTGTACCTGGATAACTTCCTGGCGACGCTGGGCGGCCTGGTGTTCTGGGGCTTCGCGAAAGCGATGGCGTCGGTCAATGTTACGGCCGATCGATTTACGGTGACGAGCGTCGCGGGACAACGGCTGACATCGCTCGCGTGGCAGACACCGAATGACGGCGCATTCGGTCCGATCGCTGAATACGCGCATTTCGAGCCTGTCCGGCAGATGTTGAGCCAGCCCATTATCTCGATGCTGCCGGCAGCCATGGGGCCATTTTTCATTCTTTCCGACTTCGACAAGAATTGGGACGTCGCGACGGTGCGGCCTCTGCAAACATCGCTCGAGGTGGATGTGGCGTATGTGCCGGGATATGAGTGTGGACGCTACCCGGCATCCGGGTGGTCGCCGGGCATCGATTCATCCGTACTCGGCTCTTACGAGTTGCGTGCGCCGTGGCGGCTCAGTCTACCCTATCCGCCGCTGCTGTCATTCCGATAACGCGCTCTTAATGGGCTATCGAAACCGATCCACCTTCATCATATCCACCACTTCGGAATCCATCTGTGAGTAGAGAACGTAGCGCTCGTCGGGCGAAACACTGATTTGGTATCCAACTTCTTTGTCGAATTTGATGAGTGAGCGCGTCTTACGACTTGCCAGATCAAAATAGGCGATTTCCCGGACGCTGGGCAGCGGCACGAAATACAGCCTCCGATTCCCCACCGCGTAAGAATCTGTCATAGCCAGGACTGGTCTGGGGAGAATCCCGGAAGATACGTCGATTGTAGGGTCACCGACGGGCAGTCCCCAAATCCATACTTGACCCGCGCGAATCTTCGCGTAGAACAGCGTGCGGCTATCGGGGGAGACGTGCAGATTGTAGCCGCCCTCCTCGGTGATTTGCACGGGTGCGCCACCGGCAGCCGGCTCCCTCCACAATTCTCCCTGTTCGTTCTGTAGGTAGATCCACCGCCCATCCGGAGACCAGACCGCGTTATCGAGTGGAATCGGCCGCAATGGCCGGGCGGGCAAGCCTGGCCCATCTACAACATAGGTATCCCTGAGGCCATTCTCCACGACCCGGAATAGGATTCGCCGGCTATCCGCAGACCATCGTGGGGAACTGAGATGCGCTGGGCGGAGGTGGGTCCATTGGACGGCGTTGCCCCCGTCACTCCCGGCGACCCAAAGCTCGCTGGCGCCGGTCCTGGCGGAGACGAAGGCAAAATGATGGTTATCGGGGGACCATGTGGCCCCCCTGTTACCGTTCCCGGGACTAATCACCTGAATCGGCGGGCCTTTGGTCAATAGGGAGCCACTGGCATCCGGAGCCAGCTCCAACCGCCAAATCGCGGTGGTGAGAAGCCTTCTGGCATAAACAAGAGGTCCCTCTTTTGCCGGTGAAATGACGGGATACCAACCGGATTCTCCGGCGCCCGCCAAGACTCGGGGTCCGTCGGAGGACGAGGGAGAGATCCGGCTCAAGCGGGTACTCTCAATGGTTCCCGTGCAAAATATAATCTGGCGGCCGTCGGTCGTCCATGCCGGATGGGAGTTCCAGGGTTGTCCGGTTTGGAGCCGCCGCGGTTGGCTCTCGGGTTGTAACCCTTTGGAGAGGGGCAAGACGTAGAGATCACTCGACCCTTCAGCAAATACCCTCGAAAATGCGAGCGTTCGCCCGTCGGGTGAGAAGGCTGGAGCACCATCCCCAAATGGCTTTGTGAGGTTGGAGGGAGACGTTAAAGGACGCAGCTCGCCGGTCTGTAACGACAACAGGAACAGCCCGAAAGCTTCTTCTGCCGAGCGATTATGAGAAACGACGAGCCATTGGGAGTTCGGAGACCATCGGAGGTACGGACCCGCGCCCCAGGGAACCAGCTGCGGAGTGCGCAGTTCCGCCACCTTATGCTCAGCGCCTCCCTGGGCGGGTATCGTAATCACTTCGGAGCGGTTTACGCCGATGTAGCGGAGAAACGCGATGGTTGTGCCGTCGGGAGACCAGGAGGGATCGTAGTCTCCGGCCTGCTCGGGAGCGGTCAATTGCACTGCCGCTCCACCATTGACCGGCTGAACACAGATCTTACTGTAGCGGCCCTCGTACCTGCTCAACACGTAGGCGAGCCGCTGCCCGTCCGGAGAAAAGCTGATGTCCCGCTTGACTCCATAGTCGGTCGGAAAAGGCACAGCCTCAAGGGCGCGGGACTGCAGCGCGAGCGATTTAGTTTCGCGATTCCAGACGAGCACGGCGGACCAGCCGAGGATGACGACCGTCATGACCACCAACCCGGTTGCAGCCCACCGGCGGCGCAACGCGGTCGACTCTTCCGGAGTTTGCAGAGACGCGCCGTCGACGGCGGTCGATGCCCGTTTTAGCGGAACTGAGCGTACGGAACTACCAACGTCTGCTCCGCCCGGGGGCGCCCGCCGCAACTCCAGCAGCTTGGCCACCTCTAATGCCGAGGGGCGCAGGCTGGGGTCTTTTGCCAACATTCCCAGAATCGCCGTATCGAGGTACGCCGGCACAAACGCGTTCCATCTGGAAGGCGCGAGCGGCTCGACGTGGTTGATGGCCTGCAACGTTTTGTAGATGGATCCGCTCTCAAACGGATGGGTTCCGGCCGCCAGTTCGTAAAGCACAATCCCGAGGGAAAACACGTCGCTCGCGGGTGACGGCGTTTCACCTCGCGATTGCTCGGGCGACATATAGCGCAAGGTTCCGGCTGGCTGAAGCGAATTGGCGGTGATGGACGCGATATCCCGTGCCAGCCCGAAATCCATGACTTTGACGAGGCCATCCTGCCGGATCATCAAGTTCTCGGGCTTGATATCGCAGTGAACGATGCCCTTGGAGTGGGCGACGGCGAGCGCCCGCGCGATCTGTTCGCCCATGTGCAGCACCTGGTCCGCGGGCAAGGGAGATCCGCACAGCTGGCGAAGCGACATTCCGTCCACCAACTCCATCACGATGCCGAGCCGGGAGGTGGCATGAACGATCTCATAGATTGTGACGATGTTGGGATGGTTGAGCGCGGAGGCGGCCTTGGCTTCCCGGATAAATCGAGCTACCGGGGATCCCCCTTCCGCGGGAGTTCGAAGTAGCAGCTTGACTGCCACGGATCGACCCAAATCAGAATCGCGGGCCGCGTAAACCTCGCCCATACCGCCTTCGCCCAAACGGGCGGTGAGTGTGTAACGGCCAATTCTTTGTCCAATCCGGTCCAAGTTCTCGACCTCGACGCGCCGGTCGAGCATCTTGAGAACCTCGTCTCGCACTTGCGGATCGGCGGTAGCGGCGTTCAAAAAAGGTTGGAGTTGCTCGGGTGAGATGCTACTGCATGATTGGTAGAGCTTCCAGGCTGTTCGCCACTGCTGGTCGTCCATTCATACCCCGCTAGCGTAGGGCCTGTTGAAGAAACTGTTGAGCAAAATCCCAATGCCGGGCTACCGTTCGGACCGAGCATCCCAGGCGCGCAGCAATATCTTCGCGCGAGAGTCCCTCGAAAACCTTCATTTCGACAACGATGCGTAGTTTGGGATCGATGGAATGCAAGCGGTTTAGCAATTGTTCGATCTCAACCAGACCTGCTTCGCCCGAGGCAGCCATTCCCACCGCTTCATTCAGCTCGATCCTGGTGATCCGTCGGGGCAGCGGGCGGGCATGGTGAACCAGCAGCCTTTTCATCAAAAATGCGGCCAGCCCAAGGAAGGCATTCCTTTCGTCCTGATGAGCGGCCGAGTCGGCGGGAAGCGCCTTGATGCGGGTCAGCTCCAGGTATAGTTCGTGGACCAAAACGGTGGGCTGCCAGGTATGGTTCACGCGTTCACCCGCCATCCGGCTGGAGGCCAGGCGCCGCAATTCCGGATAAAAAAGATCTACTAATTTAGCGGCGGCGTCCGGACTTCCGCCGCGAAATTCAGCCATCAACCGGGGTGTCGGATCGAAACCGCTGGATGCTGCCACATCGCATAGTTTATCATTGCGTAAAAAAGCAAAATTTCTTGGCACACTCGTGTGATCCGCTCTCCCTCTTATACATCGGAGGGAGCAAATTCGTGCGAAAAACGCGCCTGTCAGGCAGCCGGGCGACATGGGTTGACGCGACGTTGATAATATGGCACGGTTGTCAGGGCCTCGATTGGGCATCGACTTTTCCAACCGAATGCAACGCAGACCATGACGCTTCCAATGGCGACACCTGCGGTTCGGATTGAAGTGTGGGTTTCACCATCGGCGGAGCGCCGGTATCAATACAAGGAGGATGGAAGTGATTCTGAAACAGTATTATCTCGGCTGCCTGGCGCATGCGTCTTATCTGCTGGGAGATGAAGCCAGCGCGACCGCCATCATCGTCGACCCTCAGCGCGATATCCAGCAATACCTGGCTGACGCCGAGAAGTTCGGCCTCCAGATCCGCCACGTCTTCCTGACCCACTTCCACGCCGATTTCGTCGCCGGGCATCTGGAACTGCGCGACCGCTGCGGCGCGACCATCCATCTCGGCTCCCGTGCACAGGCAGAGTATGCCTTCGAGGCGATGAAAGATGGCGACTCGCTCGATTTCCCCGGGCTGCGCCTGCAGGTGCTGGAAACGCCCGGCCACACCATCGAGTCGATTTCGATCCTGGTGTTCGATCTTGAAAAGGATCGGGTCAAACCTCACGCCGTCCTCACCGGCGATACGCTGTTCATCGGCGACGTGGGCCGTCCCGACCTGCGCGCTTCGCTCGGTTGGACGGCGAACGATCTCGGCGCCCACTTATACGATTCGCTCCACAACAAGCTTCTGCCTCTCCCGGACGAGACGCTGGTCTATCCGGCGCACGGCGCGGGCTCGCTGTGCGGCAAGAAGCTTTCCTCGGACACGGTTTCGTCGCTGGGAGACCAGCGGCGCTTCAATTATGCCCTGCAGCCGATGTCGAAGGAAGAATTCATTCGCCTGGTGACGGCCGACCAGCCCGACGCTCCGCCGTACTTCACCTACGACGCCATCCTCAATACCCGCGAGCACGCCACGCTGGACAAGAATCTGGAAGAGGCTCTCCATCCAGTCGATCTCGACGAGGTTCTTCGCAGGGGAGATCGCGGGCGCGCAGATCCTGGACGTGCGCGACCCGGCCGAGTATGCCAAGGGTCACCTGGCCGGCAGCATCAACATCGGACTCGGCGGGCAGTATGCCACTTGGGCCGGCACCGTGCTCGATCGCGCCAAGCCCATCGTGATCATTGCCGAGCCCGGACGCGAGCAGGAGGCCGCTATGCGGCTGGGCCGCATCGGTTTCGATCACGTCAAAGGCTATCTTGAAGGTGGCATGGAAGGCGCTCGCCGGAAGACCGGACCTGGTATGGCCCACCGAACGCATCAGCGCTCCGATGGTGGCGGAAGAGTTGGCGAGTGCCGATCCGCCTTTGCTGCTGGACGTCAGGAATCCGCGCGAGTGGGCGACCAAGCACATCGATGGCAGTGTGAACGTTCCGCTCAACCATTTGCAGGAGCGCATCGCGGAAATCCCCCGCGACCGCCGCATTGCGGTCCATTGCGCCGGCGGCTACCGTTCTTCGATCGCCGCCAGCATCCTGCATCAACATGGGATCACGCATTTGATCGAGATGGCCGGCGGTCTCGCCGCCTGGGAAGCGTCGCAACTTCGCTGTTACAAATTCCTAGAACCAACAATAGAACTGGAGAAGAAATATGAGTTTACGCATCAATGACGAAGCCCCTGATTTTTCCGCCGAGACCACGCAAGGGCCGCTTCACTTCCACGAATGGATCGGCGACGGCTGGGCGATTCTGTTTTCGCATCCGAAAGACTTTACTCCCGTCTGCACCACCGAACTCGGCTACATGGCCGGCCTGCAACCCGAATTCGCGAAACGAAACTGCAAGATTATCGGGCTGAGCGTGGACCCCGTGAGCCAGCCACGGAAAATGGGCGGCGGATATCGAAGAGACGCAGGGTCACGCGGTGAACTATCCGATGATCGGAGACCCGGAACTCAAGATCGCCAAGCTCTACGACATGCTGCCGGCCGATGCGGGCGATACGTCCGAAGGCCGGACTGCGGCCACCAATGCCACGGTACGCACGGTGTTCGTGATCGGTCCCGACAAGAAGATCAAGCTGATGCTGAGCTATCCGATGAGCACGGGCCGCAACTTCGACGAAGTCCTGCGCGTGCTCGATTCCATGCAACTTACGGCGAAGCATAAAGTGGCTACGCCGGTGAACTGGAAGCAGGGCGAGGATGTGATCATCGTGCCGGCGGTTTCGGACGAAGAAGCGAAGCAGAAATATCCCGGCGGCTGGAAGGCGCCCAGGCCATACCTGCGGATCGTCCCCCAGCCTCAGGAGGACCTGATGATGGCCAGCGCCAGTCAAGGAGACTGAGAGCGCTTCTCAACATAACGATAGCGCTGGGGTAGTGCTTGATGAACCGAATTGTCGCGCTATCGATACTCGTGTTGACATTACGACTGCAGGCGCAAGAAAAGGAACCGGCTGCGGAGAACAGGAAAAACAACCTCGAAGGGGCGGCACCGACAGCGCTTTGATCCTGGCGAATCGGCGCTGTCTCTGCGAAATAGTGGATACCGGCCGCGGCCGCTATACGTTCGACCTGAAGGTACCGGGCATAGAGACTTCGACGTTGAGGGGGCCCATCGCGAAGCTTCCCCTGGTGGATGCCCAGCGTCTAGAAGGAATTCTGGCCGGAATACGAGACGAGAACTTGATGGCGAGCCAATTGAATATTCTTGCGGCGTTGCGACTGAGGAACTGAACTTCAACCACTCCAGCCCTGATATGAGAGCGCGCCGTTGTGTCGCAAATGTGCGCAGGCTCAGGCCAGGAATTGGGTGCACCGTTGGTGGAATCAGCCCGCGGAATCACAATGGTTTGCGAGTAATCCCAGGGCAGATTGGCTTCGTTTCGCAAAACAATGGCAGCCGACAGGCCAAAGGCCTGCTCTACAGTGGCTGCAAATGCCTATTCATGCTATAGTTATCGCTTCACGAGCGTCGGAACCAGCGAGCGGCACGCTTGAAGGATCGCGAATGCAGTGTTTCAGTTGCGGGACGGAGAATTCCGACAAAGTCAAATTCTGCGCGGAGTGCGGAACCCCGATGGGTATCCCGTGCCCGGGCTGCGCGTTCCGGAATCCGCGAGGCGCTATCACGTGCGGCGGCTGTGGGCGGTCGTTCGATTCGGCCAGGCTGACGATCGCAGAACGGCGTCAACTGACCGTTTTTTTCGCTGACATCGCCGGTTCGACGACGCTTGCGGAGAACCTGGATCCCGAGGACCTGCACGAACTTTACGCGCAGTATCAGGCTATTTGCGCGGAAGTGATCCATCGCTATGAAGGGCATCTTGCCCAATATCTCGGGGACGGCGTGCTGGCTTACTTCGGCTACCCCGCGGCGCACGAAGATGATGCCCAGCGCGCGATCCTTTCCGGACTGGAAATCCTGCAACGCGTGGGGACCGGCAAATTTGGCGAGAACCGTCCGCGGGTCCGGATCGGAATTCACACAGGACTCGTGGTGGTTGGAGACGTGGGTGCGGGAATTCGACGCGAGCAACTGGCGCTGGGCGAGGCGCCCAACATTGCCGCGCGCCTGCAATCGGAAGCCCTGCCCGACACGCTGGTGATCAGCGATGCAACGAGAAAATTACTAGCCGGCCAGTTCTCACTCGAGGATCTCGGCTCACGGACGCTCAAAGGTCTGTCCCGGCCCATGGAGGTCTTTCGCGTCCTGGGCAGGAGCGGGGCGTCAAGCCGCTTTCATGCGATGACTGCGGCGCATGGTTTGACGCGGTTTGTGGGGCGCGAGCAGGAATTGAGATCGATTCGCGAGGCTTGGGCCGAGGCCGCGAATGGACGCGGGCGAACGATCGTGCTGCTGGGCGAGGCCGGCATCGGGAAGTCCCGGCTGCTGGCGGCTGCCGGCGAAGATGCGGAGCACCGGTTGCATGAGGTGTTCGAAGCCGAATGCTCGCCCTATCAGATGAACAGCCCGCTCAACCCGATTGTCGAGATGATCGAGCGCCGGATCGGGATCGAGAAGGAGATGACGGCCGCGGACAAACTGGACCGGGTGGAGCAGTTTGCCGCGGGACGAGGCAGCCGGTTGGAGGAGTCCGCATCTCTGCTGGCCGGGCTGCTTCTGGTGCCCACGCTGGGCCGGTACCCGGAACCTGAGATCACTCCCGCGAGGCGGCTGCAACGGACTATCGAGATTCTGGCGGAGTCGCTGCTGCAGTCTGTGGGTGGTTCGCCTGTCCTTCTGCTAATTGAAGATCTGCATTGGGCCGATCCTTCCACCCTTGACCTGCTGGGCGAGATTGTGGTGCGGCAGCCGAACCGGCCGGTTCTGATGGTCTGCACGTCGCGCCCTGGATTCTCCGCGCCGTGGCTCCAGGAGTCGAACTGCATTCAAATTCGGGTCACAGCCCTGCCGCCCGAGGACACCCGGACACTAGTGGCGCGGGTGGCTGGACGAAAACCGCTGCCGCTGGCCCTTGTTGAAGAACTGGTGGCTCGCACCGGGGGCATTCCATTGTTTGCGGAGGCGGTGACACGCACCATTATTAGCGCGGGCATTTTGCGCGACTTGGGCGACCGGTACGAGCTGACCGCTCCGCTGCCGCCCGGATTGATTCCTACAACTGTCCAGGACTCGTTGATGGCGCGTATCGACCGTCTGGGGACCGATCGTCCGGTAGCGCAACTGGCTGCCACCATCGGTCGGGAGTCCGGCTTTCAGTTGTTGCAAGCCGTGTTGGGAAAATCGCCCGAAGCTCTAGCGAGTTCACTCCGGCATATGGTGGAGCTCGAGTTGGTTTCCGAGAGCGGGACACCTCCTAACTCGACGTACACATTTCGCCATGCGCTGATACAGGACGCGGCCTACGAATCGCTGCTTCGCAAAACGCGGCAGGAGTTCCATGACAAGATCGCGGAAGCTCTGCTGGAGCGATTTCCCGAGATGGCCGAGACCAAACCGGAATTGCTGGCGCGGCACTTCGAAGGCGCGGGAAGGACGGCGGAGGCGACTGCCGGATGGATGAAGGCCGGTTCGCTCGCGCAGCAACGCTCCACTGTCCGCGAGTGCGTGGCTTACTTGCGGAGGGCTATTGCCCTGCTTGAAACGCTTCCACCCGGTGATCCTGGCCGCCTGCAGTCGGAGCTGCGGGCGCAATCGGCAATTTCCGAAGCTCTGAAGCAGACTGTCGGGTGGGCTTCGCCGGAAGTGGAAGCTGCCTCTGTCCGCGCGCGTGACTTGGCCGAAGAGTTGGGTGACAGGGTGGCGCTGGCGCGCTCCCTCGCCGGACTGGCGGCGCTTTACTTCGTTCGCGGCAGCCTTGGTAAATCAATGGAAGCTGCGAAGCCGATTCTGGAGATGGCGCTTGCATCGGGAGATCCGGTCCTTCAACTACAGGCCCGCAGCATTTTCGGCTACTCCGCTTATTTCCTGGCCGACTTCCCTTTGGCGAGGGAGTGTGGGGAAAAAGCGCTCGCGCTTTATGATCCCGACCGCGAGCGCGTGTTGGTTGCCACTGTCAATCAGTCCATAACGTTCACGTGTGCCAACTACCTCATGATGAGCCTGTGGTTCATGGGATATCCGGAACAAGCAGAGCGGGTACGTCTGCAATCCTGGGAGGTCGTCGAGGCGCTCAACGTGCCTCTCTGTACCGCGTATGCGCTTGGCACCTCGATCATGATCGATTACGCCCGGCGCGACGTTGTTTCGGTAGCCCGGCTGGCGGAACAAAGTTACGCACTTTCCATCCAGGAGGGCTCGCTGCTTTGGGCTGTTCAGGCGCGCATTTATCGAGGGTGGGCGCAGGCCATGAACGGCAAGGCAGATGCCGGTATCGCCGAGATGGAAGCCGGTCTGGAGAGTTACCGCCTGACGGGCTCGGGTCTGATGACAACGCAGTTCTGCCTGATGATAAGTGAAGCGCAGGTGCGCGCCGGCCGTCCAGTGGAAGCGTTGGCATCGTTAGCAGAGGGATTACGGCACGCGGAAGAAAATCAAGAGCACGCGCATGAGCCGGAGCTGCACCGGCTCACCGGAGAGATCCAACTCAGCCGTGGAGAACGCTCGGCGGGTGAAGCAAGCCTGCGACACGCGATCCACCTGGCGCAGGCGCAACTGGCGAAGACGCTCGAACTGAGGGCCGTACTCGTTTTGGCGAACCTGCTTCGCAGCGAGGGTCGAAGCCTTAAAGCACGGGCGCTGCTGCAGCCGCTGAACGATTGGTTTCAGGAAGGGCGGGAAATGCCCGAGCTACTGGCGATGCGTGCGATGCTTGAAGCGACTGGCCGCTCCGCGCGCACTGCGTAAGCGATCAGAATGCCAGACGGAGCGCCAGGCTGATCTGGCGCGCGGGATAAGCCGCGGTGAAGGCCAGCGGTTGGCTCAATTGTGTGATGGACGCAGGAGCGAAACCCTTAACGTTGTAAGGGCCGCCGGCAAGCGTTCCACCGCCGGGAAGAGGATAGTTCGGATCGGCTGGGAAGTTGTCGTTGATTACGGCAAAATTGGTGCGATTCAGAAGATTCTGCGCCTGGGCGATCAGCTCGAGGCGAGGTTTCCTTTCTCCGCGAATCAGGGTTTTGGAAATTCTCAAATCCCAACTCACGAAATCGGGTCCAACGTTGTCGTTCCGTCCCTCATACCAGGGACGCGCATTCGCGTTGTGTCCGACGGTTCCGTTGGCAAGTCCCGGCACGAGTAGAGTGAAGGGCACACCGCTCCGGGCAGAAAAGATCGGCGAGACAGTCACATCGGCCAGCACGCGAGCCAGGAAACCGGGGCTGCCGGCGTGAAACGGTGTGGTATAAACCGCATTGGCGACGAAGTTATGAGTGATATTAAAGTCGGAGACGGCCCGATCGAGGTTCAGGAGGTCAGGCCGGAAAGGTACGCTCAACGAACTGTAGTCGCTGGTATCGTCAACGGCACGGCTTAAGGTGTAGTTGACTTGAAACTGGAATCCTTGATGAAGTCTCCGTGTCAACGAAACGGTCCCGCCATGATAGATTCCCGAGCCCGTGGAGGAGAACGTGTCGTTCTGGAAGATGGAACTGTTCGGCTCGCCCACGGTGGCGCCAGGCCTCGGCACGTAGGCCGGTCCGGCGAAGGGATCGACGGGGATGGAAGTGTCGCGGATGTAGTTGGTCTCGAGCACCTGCTCAACATGGACGCTGCGATAGAGGATGTAGCCCACTTCCAGGGATAAATTGCGGCCAATTTCGCGAGCGATGCTCAGACTCGCCTGGATTGTATAGGCGGGTTTGAAATTGGGCGCGATGGTGTAGATGATGTTGCCGAATGCGTCGGGCCCTGGTGGGCTGATGACAGCGCCGAGTGACGCGAGTTGCGCGTTGGTGAGCGCCGGGTTGGGCTCCGCCGTCGTCGCGCTACCCGCCTGTACGGCCCACGCGGCGAAGATTGACGGAAAGGGAGGGGATGGCAGGCCCGCCACCAGCGCGTTCTGGGTAACGTATCGGCCGCTCGCTCCCAGAATATTTGCATAGAAAGGAATCATGAACGTGGAAGGCGCCACGAATATTCCGGCGCCCGCCCGTATGACGGTTTTGTGGTCCGCGGAAGGCTCCCACGCGATTCCGAAGCGCGGCGTGAACCAGATACTTTGGGGCACGGGAGACGGGGCGCGGTCGTAGTCGAAGCGAAGTCCATAGTTCAGCGTCAGGCGTGGCAACAGCTTCCACGAATCCTGCGCATACAATCCAACGGAGTGAGCCCAAGCCGACCACTTCGCGTTGGAGGCGGGATTCGCCTGGAACAGAATGGTGGGAGTGCCGGCCAGAACTGCCTGTACAGCCGTCAGATTGGTGGACGCGGGGCCGTTTGCCGGATAGCCCTGGCTCACGTTGTAGCTCGCCAGCGCCGAAGCCGCAGCCGGATCCTGGCCGGCCACAAGATTCAGAATCGAGAAGGCTCCGTCGGTGAACTGCCACTGGCCTCGCAGCCACAGCTCCTGCAGAATGCTGTACAGGTCGGGTCGCCAGGAGCCTCCGAACTTGAAGCTGTGAGTTCCTTTTACCCACGACAGGCTATCGTCGAATTGGAATCTTCTCCAGTGCGCATCGTACGGATAAGCGAACGGGGTTCCCAGTTGAATCTGGCTCCCGATATCGATCTCCGAACCGTTCGGGGCAGGTGCGTTGACGGAGAAGGTATTGCTCGGCACGACCTGTGCGCGGATTACGTTCACCAGGTTGGATTGAGGAACGTGCGTCCACGATGCCGTGAGGGTATAGTCCGATTGACGTTCGGAACCGGCATATGGAGGCAGCGGGGCCACACTGTCGGTTTCCCGCATCAGAGAGAAGCGGAGAGACAAACTGTCCCGGGTACCCGGGACGTAGTCGAGGCGGGTTACCCAGTTGAAGTACCTTCCACGGGGCGTGTTGAAGCCGGGTGTGCCGCGCACTCCGGAACCGGTCGGGCCGGTTAAAATGCCATCGAAGGTTCCGTCATTGGGCGTGACCAAGGCCTTCAGAATGGGATTGCTCAGCGGGTTCCCGAAGACGGGCGAAGACAGCAGGCTCGAGCCAAGCCCGCTGAGCGAAGTGCCCGAATTTGCGAGCTGGGTCAGATAGCAGAGTTGGGTAACCTGTTGTTGAGCGGTCTTCTGGTTCGGGCACATTCCGTTAGCCGGGCTGTAGCCATTGGTCTGCGAGGCGATGCCCTGAAACTCACCCTCACCGGCAAGATTCTGGACCGACGCCGAATCCAATCTCTGGTACTCGGGAGCGGTAAAGAAGAAAAGATGGTTTTTGCGCAGGGGGCCGGCGAGAGTCGCGCTGAAGATCGCGCTTTGCTCGAAGGGCTTGCCGGACGGCTGACCGAGTTTATCGAAGTAGTTTTCCGCATCCGTCGCGCGGTCGCGAAAATAACCGGCCGCGCTGCCGTGGAATTTATTAGTCCCGCTACGGGTAACCATATTGATTGCCGTGCCGAGAGTAAAGCCGAATTCTGCCTCGAAAGAGTTCCGGTTCACCTGGAATTCCTGAATAGAATCGATGGGCACGTGGGTGACGCGAAGGGTACCCGACCCGTAGTCGTTTTCTCCACCGTCGATGGTTACCAAGTTACTTCGGCCGTTGCTACCGCCGATGGAGAACCCGGACGAAAGGTAAGCTGTGCCGATTCCCGGATTCTGCATCGATGGCGCGAAGGAGTTGACCACACCGGGAACCGTGTAAATCGACTGCACGAAATTGCGGGTCACATTGGGGAGGTTGTCGACCTGATTATTATTGATGATATTCGCCTGCTGCGTCTGCTCGGGTTGCACCAGCGGGATCGCGGCGTTGACTTCCACGGTGGTGGATGCGGAACCCACCTGCAGGCGGATGTCATAGTTGGCGAGCTGTCCCACGGTCAGAACCACATCCCGCGCCACGCTTTTGGCGAAACCCGGAGCCTCTGTTTCCACGCGATAAGTGCCCGGTATGAGGGCGGGAAGCTGGTAACCCTGGCTTGAACTGGTGGCGCTCTTCGCGGCGCCGGTAGCTTCGTTTACCGCCGTGATCCTCGCGCCCCCCACCATCTTATTTTGTGGGTCGGAGACCGTTCCTTGCAGAGTGGCAGTCGCATAATCCACTTGAGCAAATGAGTTCCCGGCGGACAAGCAGAGCCCGGTAATGAAAACAAAACTCCCTCCTCGCAGCATCGCCGGCATTAAACGCTCCTCTCCGTAGCACCCGGAAACCTTGGGGAAGGCTCTCATTATGCAGGAATTGCCTTCGTGACGCAACCGTTAGACAGAGGGCGGCCGGCAGGAGCGGACGCCGGCACTGCAAGCGATACGGCGAGTGCGCTAGGATGATCGGCATCGGAGACCCGCATTGACACCCGCGCGCTGGCGAAGAATCGAGGAACTGTACGAACAGGCGCAGGGACTCGAGGCTGACAAACAGAATGCCTTTCTGGCGGAAGCGTGCATCGGCGATGAAGAGCTGCTGAAAGAGTTGACTTCGTTGTTGTCGCAAGGGGCAGGCTGCCACGGAGAATTGCTGGGACGGCCTCTACCTCAAGTGGCCGCGAGTCTCCTGGGAAACCCGTCGCAAACGGCAGTTCCAGCGCTGCCGGCAGGCAAGTTGTTTGGCCGTTACCGGATTTTGGACCGAATCGGCCATGGGGGATTGGGCGAAGTATTGGCTGCGCAGGACACGATTCTTGGCCGGCGTGTCGCATTGAAATTCCTGACGACAGAGAATAATGCCCACGTGCAGATTCTGGAAGAGGCGCGTGCGGCGGCCTCGCTCGATCACCCGTACGTTTGTAAGGTTTTCGAAACGGGCGAGTGTGAGGGCAAGCCGTTTATCGCGATGGAATATCTGGAAGGCGAGACTCTCGCTCAGCGCTTAAAATCGGGAAGCTTACCCGTGCCGGGGGCTCTCACGATCGCGATCGAACTCGCCGAAGCGCTGGCCGCCGCGCATGACAAGGGGCTGGTCCACCGCGACGTGAAGCCCTCCAACGTCATGATTACCAGTAGCGGACACGTGAAGCTGATGGATTTCGGACTAGCGATAGTGGTCCGGCGCCCTGTTCCGCCCTACGAAGATGAAACGAAAACGATGAAGGGACAGGGCTACGCCGTGGGAACGCCGGCCTATATGGCGCCTGAGCAGGTAAGAGGTGAGCGGCTGGATGCTCGAACAGATGTTTTCGCTTTCGGCATCGTCCTTTTCGAGATGCTCAGCGGCGTTCATCCGTTTCGCGGGCAGACGCAGGGCGCCACGATCGCCGCGATCGCGCACGACGCCCCTCGGGACATTGCCCAGTACGTGCCCGCCGCGAACTTACCGTTGAAGCGAATTCTCCAGAGGACGCTGGCGAAGAGCCCCGCGGAAAGATACCAATCCGCGCGGGAACTGGCTTTCGATTTGGTTTCTTTTCGTGATACCGGGATTACGCAACCAAACGGCGCGTTGCCCGAAACAATTGCGATTCTGCCGTTCAAGGATCTGAGTCCGCAGCGAGACCAGGAGTATTTTTGCGACGGGCTGGCGGAGGAACTCATCGTCTCGCTAGGGACAGTGGAGCAGCTCCGAATGGTTTCCCGCAGCGCTACGTTCCGGTTCCGCGGCGGGGAAGTTGAACTCAAGGAGATCGGAAGGGCACTCAACGCCTCCAAGGTCCTGGAGGGCAGCGTCCGCAAGGCGGGCGAACGTTTGCGCATTGTCGTCAATCTAGTCAATCCGGAAGACGGCTGTCCAATCTGGTCCGAACGATACGATCGCACGCTCGACGACATATTTGAGATACAGGACGATATTGCCCGCGCGGTGGTGGAGAAACTGCGGGAGACGCTGGGTCTCGCCGGTTCCAGGCCGGAGTTTCGGCCGAGTCCCAGGAATGTCCGAGCTTACGAGTTTTATCTGAAGGGAAGATATTTCTGGAATAAACGCACGGAAGAGAGTATCAGGTTGAGCATCGATCAGTTCGCGCAAGCTTTGGCGGAGGATCCGAGCTACGCGCTGGCACATGCGGGAATCGCGGACGCCTGGTTGACCTTGAGTCTGTATGGCGCCGTCCGGCCGCTCGAGGCCGTGCCGATCGCCAGGGAAGCGGCGAACCGAGCGCTAGGCCTCGCGCCAAAATTGACCGAGGCATTAACGGCGCGAGCGTGCATTCGCGCCGTTTTCGATTGGGACTGGCACACTGCGGCACTGGAGTTCGAAGCAGCGATTGCGCAGAATGGCCAGTCCGCACAGACCCGGCAATGGTTCGCGATGAATTGTCTTTTACCGCGCGGTCAGTTCTCGAGGGCGCGGCAGGAACTGAAATGCGCGGCTGATCTCGAACCTGTTTCGCTGGCGATCGCCACGTCCATTGGGGTTCTCGACTTTTACAGGGCGGACTTCGACGGAGCGATCCGGCAGTTCCGCTCGGTTCTGGAACTCGACGAAGGCTTTTATCTGGCGCATTATTTTCTGGGCCAGGCTTACTCCCAGATACAGATGCATCAGGAGGCGATTCGGGAGCTGGACCGAGCTTTCGCGGCGAGCGGTTCTTCCGAGAGTCTGTCCGCGCTCGGCTATGCGCGGGCCTTGGCGGGGAATGACTCTGAAGCCATCCGGGCGTTAGAGGAATTGTCGGGGAGAGCAACGACACGCTACGTCTCGCCCATGCTGATTGCCCAGGTGCAAGCAGGGCTCGGAGAGTTTGACGCGGCGATTGCGAACATCGAGGAAGCCTACCGCATGCGGTCGGCGGATCTCATCTGGCTGGGCATTCGGCCCTCCTTCGAAAAACTCCGCTTGCATGCCCGCGTCGGCGAAATTCTGGCGAGTGCCGGACTCGACAATCGGCGCGCAAACACGATGCCGGGTAAGAGTTGAAGCGCCGGTGAGATTATCCGTATGGACTTTCTGTTGTGGATAGACGAGCGAATGATACAGCAGTCTCAGCGACAAGCGTTCACTCCGGGCCGGCCAACGACTTAGTCAAGGTGCACTAAGGAATCAAGCACTGCGTCGATTTCGATTAATCGTTTGTGTATCGCTTCCAAACGATCAATCCAAGAGCATGTCCAAATCAATTGGCTAACCAATTCGCCGCGAACTCCGGCGATACCGATTAGGATTCCGTCCAACCGGTCCATGCTACGCCAGAGCTCTGCCTCCCTTCTCACCGGTAGCCGATCTAAGAAATTAATTCGTCCCATAACAACGCAAGCGATTGCAGAAACATCGTCAGAAACGGCGCAGCGTGGAGATTTGCGGGAGGGATAGCGGGCACCCTCCATCATGCCGAGCGGCATTGTCCCGTCTCCAGCACTGTACCAACATCCGTAGCCGGCGATCGCGAACAGGGCGGCGAGATCGACTTGACCGGGGCCGACAGCGACTGAGGGAAAACAGCGTTCAGGTATAGGATCTTTGCCGTTCCATTCAATGTTTCAGAATGTTTTCGACTTTTGCTTAATTCCAATTTACTGACCGTCCGCATCGAATCCGGCGCACGGTACTTGCGTCTATGGATGCGAGTACATTTGTAGTGATGACGAAAGAGCCGAATCTCGCTCCGTCCCAGTTTTCCCAAATTTGTCTGCCAGCGTCATCGACATTTCAGAACCGAGTTGGTCAGATCAGCGAGAGTGATGGCATCGCCGATACCCTCTATTTCCCGCGTTCCATTGTCGAGCTATGGTACGTGTAAACTCAACAGAGTAGACCATAGCTCTGGACAAGCAGATTGATCCGGAGTTAGGCGTTCCACTTTTTTAGCATGCCATTAAACCTTGAAAAAAAATAACTTGCATGTAAATATTCGTTGAGGGATACTTATCTGGATTAAGTGGCCCCGACGCTGCTCTCCTAGGAGGGTGTATGTGGTTTCAGAATCGTACGTTACGGAACATACTCGTAGCGTCTTTACTTTTCAATCCTGGCTGGCTCATGGGACAAGGTACCAGTGCCAGCTTAACCGGGACTCTGCGCGACCCAAGTGGCGCCATCATCATAGGTTCAACAGTGCAAGCGGTGAGCGTGGATTCGGGCAGGGTCTGGTCCACGGTCTCGAATGCAGACGGCATCTACACGGTGGCGGCGCTTCCTCCCGGGACACTTCACGATCAAAGTCCAGGCTTCGGGATTCAAGAGTCTGGCCACCAACGCGATTACGCTCGACGTTAACCAAGTGGCGCGCGTAGACCTCACTCTTGAATTGGGCGCAACAGCGGACACGGTCTCGGTCACTGGTGTCGCGCCGCTGCTCGATACAGAGACCTCGCAACTCGGAAGCGTTGTCACAGGCACGACGACGGTAAACCTGCCCTTGAACGGCAGAAACTTCGCGCAACTAACGCTGCTTGCTCCTGGAGTGACTTACTACGATAGCGATTCGTTTACAAATGGACTTAACAATGGAGGCGTCAACACGGCCAGCGGCCGACCGTTGGTCAATGGAAACCGCGCACAGTCCGACAATTTCAGGTTAGACGGTCTGGACATTAATGAAGCCGAGGACAATTTAATCGCATACTATCCCAGTATTGACGCGATCGAAGAGTTTAAGTTGATCACCACCAACCCTCCCGCGGAGTTTGGCAATTCGGAGGGCGGGATTGTCAATGTCACGATGAAGTCCGGCACGAATAGCTTTCATGGCACGGTATTCGAGTTCCTTCGCAACGACAAGATGGGTGCGAATACCTTCTTCGGCGATGCGACCGGCCTTCCGAATCCGCACTTCAGCCAGAATATTTTTGGCGCGACGATTGGTGGCCCGATTAAGAGGAACCGTCTATTCTTCTTTACGGATTATCAAGGATGGCAACGCGGCACAGGGGTAACCGCTTCTGTGCGAACCGTGATTCCTCTGGCTTGGCGGGTGGGCAACTTCAGTAGCCTCGGCAAGCAGCTGTACAATCCGCTCACACAAGTCACGGTCACTGCGCCGGACGGCACTGTAAGTTACGTGCGCCAACCGTTTGCGAATAACCAAATCCCGGCGTCGATGATCGATCCGGTAGCCCGCAATCTGTTTACTTACCAGAAATTCTATCCCGCTCCGCTGTTGAATCAGAACGTGAACAACTGGGACGGCGCGGGGCGGCAGGGGCTAAGTAGTAACCAAGGCGATTTCAAGGTTGACTATAAGATTTCCGACAACGACTCTCTGAGCGGACACTTTTCGATTTCCCAACGTAATTTTACGCAAGTCGACGCTGAACCAGTGGACGCCTTAGCTCCCGATATTAACTCCACGCGCAGCGGAGTGATCACCTGGACCCATATTTTCTCTCCGACCATGATCAACGAAGCGCGTGTCGGATACAACCGCTATAAGGATATTCAATTTGTCGACGACTCCGGCGGTGTAGGCAATCTTGCACAAGCAATTGGCATTCCTACGATCAACCAATTCGGCCCTGGTCTCTCTGCGATCACTTTCGCGGATGCAACGGGCATCGGCAACTCCGGCGGCCAGAGCCTGGCGACGGATAACGTTTTTCAGTATACCGAGAGCTTGACGAAAACAACTGGGCGTCACATTATTAAAGGCGGTTTCGAGTTGTTGCGCTATCAGGAGGACCGTTTCCTCGGTTCGTACGGCGTCTACGGTTCTTTCGACTTTAACGGACAGTACACCCAGCAGATCGGAGTGTCCAATACCGGATCGGGTGTGGCCGATTTTCTGCTCGGCTATCCCGACAATGAGAGCCGAACCATTCCGACGCCATGGGGCCAACGCCAGATTCGTTGGGGCGCTTTCGTTCAGGACGACGTCAAATTGCGAAAGAATCTGACGATGAACATTGGCCTGAGATATGAGTATCTGACGCCGCTCGTCGAGGTCGCGAACCGCCAGGCTAACTTCAATCTAGTGACGGGCGCAGAAGAGTTCGCCGGTCAAAACGGAAACAGCCGTGGACTGTATAATGCGTCCAAGGACGGCTGGCAACCGCGTTGGGGCCTGGCGTGGACCCCTGATAAAACGAAGGGTCGAATGGTTGTGCGCATGGCTTATGGCATTTTGAATTATCTTGAGAGCACCGGGACGAACCGCAAACTGCCGCTGAATCCCCCTTTCCAGAGCAACTACTTTGTTCAGTACGATCCATTCACGCTCGGGCGATCGATCGACCAAGGTTTCCCGGCCGTGGTTGCGGGCGGCGCCCCCAGCGGAAGTTTGCGGGTCTTTCCATCGGTGCTTAGCCCGGCGATCGTCCAGGAGTGGAACGTCACGCTCGAATTTCGCTTGCCCGGAAATATTATCCTTTCGTCAGGTTATGTAGGTGAGAACGCCGACCATCTGATGATGGCCGATCGATATTACTCGCAGGCGCCGCTCGGAACCGGCGCGCTTCAGCAGCGACGGCGCGACTATGCGGTCCTGCCTCTCGCCACGGAAATCGTGATCACAGACCCCATAGCAGACATGGACTACCAAGGTTTCCAAAATAGTCTACAGAAACGATTTGCGTCGGGACTCGAGTTCACTGCTTCCTACACCTGGAGTCACGATTTTACCGACAATGCGGGTTACTACAGCACGTCGTTGAGCAGCAGCGCGAGTCCGCAAGACTACTCCAACCTCCGTGCCGCCTGGGGATCGGCGCCAATGGATGCACGCCACAATTTTGTCGCTTCCGCGAATTACGAACTCCCCATTGGGCGAGGAAAGAGCTGGTTGTCCAACGCCCCTGCGGCAGTCAATGCAATTCTCGGCGGTTGGAGAATGTCCGGGGTGGTGACATTTCGAACGGGAATGCCTTTGACGATCATCGAGACTCCGGACACCACTAACACAGGATCTTCCGGTCCTCGTCCAAATTTGATCTGCAACCCCAATCTGGGAAGCGCTGCCAGTGTCGGCGAGTGGTTCAACACTGCGTGTTTCGCTCGGCAGGCGCCGAATACGTGGGGCAACTCGGGGACGGGGGTGGTTCGACTGCCCGGCATCAGGAATCTTGATTATGCTTTAGAGAAGCGGATTCCGATTACCGAGACCAAGCGGCTGGAATTCCGTGCCGAGGCTTTTAATTTGACCAATACGCCTCTATTCACCGGTGTCGGCAATACTTTGGGAGCGACTAACTTTGGCACCATCACGACAGCGCAAGCGGCGCGACAGATCCAATTAGGACTGAAGTTGTATTACTAATCGAGGCCCAAATTGGACTTTAAGAGACCGCGCCGCAGCTTCTTTTCTCAATCCTTGGGCTGGGCTGGGCTGCTCGGCTCTGCCGCTCAGGCGCAAGCTGCCGCGCCGGTCAGGGATGAAAAGATAGCATTTCCAACCGGTCTGGGACAACTATGTTTCGAGCGCGAAGGGACGCGCAAGCGCACATCGAGCTTCAATCCGACCGGCAAGAACGCCGATCGCTGGAACATTGATCCTGGGGGCACAGCGATTCTGGCCGACATTCAAGGCGCCGGCTCGATTCGCCATATCTGGCTAACCGCTCGTAATCCGGAACCTGACTACTTGCGGCGTTTGGTGCTGCGTGCGTGGTGGGATGGCGAAGAAGCGCCCAGCATTGAATCGCCGCTTGGAGATTTTTTCGGCGTCGGGCACGCCCGGGTAAGTAATTACTGGTCGCTGCCGATGAACATGGTCACGGGCGGTTCCGTGCAGACAGCGGGGCGCGCGGCGATGAACTGTTTCTTCGCTATGCCTTTCGCGCGCGGGGCACGGATTGCGATTCAGAACGAATCCAAAGAACCCACGGGCGTATACTTCTATATCGATTACGAACAATATGACGCTCTTCCCGCCGCGGCGTTGCGTTTCCACGCCCAATGGCGCAGAGTCAATCCAACTCCGCCAACCCTCGAAATCAAGGATCGCAGCATTCCTGCTGCGAAGGTCTTTGACTTAGTCAACCTCGACGGGAAGAACAACTACGTGATATTAGAGGCTCGCGGCCGGGGTCACTATGTTGGATGCAATCTTTCGATTGATCACATTAACCCGATTCCTAACTTTTCCTGGTTTGGGGAAGGCGACGACATGATTTTTATCGATGATGACAGCGAGCCGACCCTCCGTGGAACGGGAACGGAAGATTATTTCTGCGCGGCATTTGGTTACCCGAGCGGGCAGACTTCAACCCCGTATCACGGCATCTCGCTGGCAGGCCCAACGGAAGGACCGGACTCTTACTCCGGTAAGTGGACGACTTACCGCTTTCACGTAGAGGACCCCATTCAATTTCGCAAATCGATCCGAGTCACGATCGAACACGGTCACGCAAACGTTCATGCGGACGACTATAGTTCGGTCGCCTACTGGTATCAAGCAGAGCCGCACACCCGCTTCCCACAACTGCCCGCCGTGGGGGACCGGCTACCGATTCCGGACGACGAGAGCTTGCGCCGATACTGGAAGACGCGATAGCGTACCCGGGAATGCGCTTAATTCTGATTGCATCGCTGCTCCTGCCCTTGGCGGCACAGGATGATCACGATGACCGGAACGCGATCAGTCCGACGGCTATTGAAGCGGGCAGGCATCTTTTTCTCGAAGCTTGTAGCGCTTGTCACGGCCAGAATGGGGCGGGCGGCCACGGGCCTAGCTTGATCGATGGCCAACAGGTGCGGCAACTCAGCGATGCTCAACTGCAACAATCCATTCAGAAGGGAGTTCCCGGCACCGATATGCCGGCCTCTCCGCTGCCCGAGCCGCAGGTACGCCAACTCGTCGCTTTTGTGCGGAGCCTGGGCGAACCGGCGATCCGCATGGGAGTGTCCGGGGACGCAAATGCCGGTCAAGCTGTATTCTTTGGGAAGGGCCAATGCTCACATTGCCACGCGATTCGTGGACGCGGAGGATTTATCGGTCCGGATTTGACTGATGCGGGCGCGACCCACACCGCCGCCCAGTTGCGAGAATCCGTGCTCGAGCCGAGCAAACGCGTCGCCGAAGGCTTTCATGGGGTCGACCTGACCACCGGCAGTGGCGAACACATTTCCGGCATCCTTAAGAATCACGATAACTACTCCGTCCAGGTTCTCGATGAAACAGGAAAACTGCACCTATTGGTGCACTCGGATATTGCAAGAATCGAGCTTAGCAGCCGATCGTTGATGCCCGCGAATTATGCGGAGCGTCTGACCGGGTCCGAGATCCAGGATGTTCTCGCATTTCTGAGCCAGCAGGCGATCCGTCCACCGAGGAAGGCAAAATGAGGAGAGCCGCCGCTCTTGCACTGCTGGCGATGTCTGCCGCGGCGCAGGTCCGTTACGAGGACATACAGAAAGGTCCTGACCAGAATTGGCTTACTTACTCCGGCGATTTCAGCTCACAGCGATATAGTTCGCTGAGCCAGATCAATCGCAAGTAACGTTGGATCGCTCGCCGCCAAATGGATTTTTCACATTCCAGGAGCGAAACGACTGGAGACCAGTCCTTTGGTTTTCGATGGCGTTATGTATGCGAGCAACACGAATGAAGTCTACGCACTTGACGCTAAGACGGGGCGCCTGATCTGGCATTTCCGCGCTGAGGCTGTGGATGACGATCGGGTCAACCGGGGCGTAGCGCTGCTGGGCGATAGAGTCTTTGTGATTACGAGCGACGCGCACCTGATCGCGCTGCAGCGGACGACCGGCAATGTGATCTGGGATCGGCTCTTTGCGCCAGCCAATCAAGGCTATTCGGCTACGGCGGCGCCCCTGGTGGTGCGCGACCTGGTCATCGTCGGAGTCGCCGGCGGTGGTTCGGGACGCCGCGGATTCGTTGCCGCACTTGATTCGCAAACCGGTGAAGAGCGGTGGCGCTTCTGGACCGTGCCGGCCAAGAATGAGCCGGCTGCCAGGACTTGGGCCCAGTTCCCTCTGGACTGGGGCGGAGCTCCGACCTGGACCACAGGCTCGTTTGATCCCAATCTTAATTTGATTTATTGGCCGACGGGAAATCCCTGGCCGGATTTTTTTGGGGGCGATCGACCGGGTGACAACCTTTATTCCGATTGCATTCTCGCGCTGGATGCCGCGACCGGAAAGCTGCGCTGGTATTTTCAGACTACGCCGCACGATACCCACGATTGGGACGCGAATGAAACGCCCGTGCTCCTTGATGAGGAGTTTGGTGGGAAGACGCGAAGACTGGTTGTGCAAGCCAACCGCAACGGCTACTATTACGTTATCGATCGCGTGACTGGAGAATTTCTTTCAGCCAGACGTTTCGTGGACCGTTTGAACTGGGCTACGGGAATCGATGCAAAGGGCCGTCCAATCGAAAAGCCGCGAATGGAGCCGACGCCTGGCGGCGTCAAAGTCTGTCCTTCGGTTCGGGGCGCGACTAACTGGATGTCGCCGTCGTACAACCCATCGGCCAACCTGCTCTACGTTGTGGCGCTTGAGCAGTGCGACATCTATGTGGGCTCGGCTAAGGCGCCCAAACCCCTCAGCGGCTTTCATGGCACGGGAGCCGAGCAGATCCCCGATGAACCGGGCCGCATGTACTTGCGCGCGATCTCGCCGCGGACCGGCGAGATCGTCTGGCAGCATGAGATGCCGGGGCCGGGCACGATGTGGGCGGGCACGGTATCCACAGCGGGAGGCGTCGTATTCAGCGGCGACGATAGCGGCAACCTTGTAGCGCTCGACACCACAACCGGGGAGGATCTATGGCACTTCTACACGGGACACACGCTCTATGCCTCGCCGGTGACATTCAGCGTGGATGGCAAGCAATACGTTACGATCGCCGCCGAGAGCGATCTCATGACATTCGGGCTGTTCGAACCGATGCCGAGGCATCCGAAATGAAACGTTTATCTAACGCTCGTTTCCCAGATCCCACCGCTTAGCGACCGACTCACTATCTTACGTTATGCTCATTTCACAAAGTCGTTTCCTGGAAGAACTTCCCCGGAAGTTTAATGGATTACTCCCGCGATGGCTCTTCATAAGTTGTGTGATGACCGCCCTTCCTTTCAGCGGTGACGCGGCAACTCCCTCCACTGAGACGATCGCGATTTCCGGAGTAACCCAGCCCGTCGAGATTCTGAAAGACAAGTGGGGTATCTCGCACATCTACGCCAGCAACGAGGCGGACTTGTTTTTCGCCCAAGGTTATAACATTGCACACGATCGCTTGTTCCAGCTCGAGTTGTGGCGGCGGCAAGCTACCGGGACAGTGGCGGAGGTCCTCGGCCCTAAAGAGCTCAAGCGTGACATTGGCAATCGTCTGTTCATGTATCACGGTGACCTGACACAGGAATTGAACTGGTATCACTCCCGCGGCGCCGCTATTATCACGGCTTTCGTGAATGGAATTAACGCCTATATCGACGAGACCCGACGGAATCCGGCTCTTTTGACACCGGAATTTGCCATGCTGGGCCTGACGCCCGATCACTGGACTCCGTCCGTCGTGATCACGCGGTTCAACGGCCTCTTCGGCAACTTGAATCAGGAGATGAACATGGCGCTGGCGATCCGCACGAGCGGTATCGAGAAGGTGAAAGATCTCAACCATTTTCAGCCGCCGAATCCCGATCTCAGAATGGACCCGGCCATCGTTCAGTCACTTCTCTCGAAAGACATTCTCGAGATTTATACAGCTTTTCGGGAACCGATCAAGTTCACTTCAGACGAGCTGGCGGCGGACTTTCGCGACGATCCCGAGAAACTTGCGGATATGAATTTCGCCATCTCCCCACCTTCGCCACTTGATCTAAGCGCTCGCGAGCAAGATATCGGAAGCAATAATTGGGTGGTCAGCGGAAAGTTGACGGCCAGCGGTTTTCCAATTTTTGCAAACGATCCCCATCGCGTGCAGCAGTCGCCTTCATTACGATACTGGGTGCACCTGGTGGCTCCTGGGTGGAACGTGATCGGCGCCGGCGAACCCGCTATTCCAGGCGTATCGATCGGGCACAACGAGTTTGGCGCGTGGGGCATGACGACCTTCGGCAACGACACCGAAGATCTCTATGTATATGACACCAATCCCGCCAATCCGTCAGAGTACAGATACAACGGCGGGTGGGAATCGATGACCGTCATTCGGGACAAGATTTCCGTCAAGGGACAGTCACCCGCAGTGATCGAGTTGAAATATACGCGCCACGGGCCGGTGGTGTTCGAGGACCCGGCGCACCATAAGGCATACGCGGTGCGCGCGGCGTGGAGGGAGATTGGCGGCGCGCCGTATCTCGCCAGTCTGCGCATGGACCAGGCTCGCAGCTGGAGGGAGTTCGATGACGCGTGCAGCTACAGCCGCCTTCCGGCGGAGAATATGGTGTGGGCAGATAAGGATGGAAACATCGGTTACCAGGCAGTCGGCATCGCACCGCAACGGCCCAACTGGAGCGGGTTGGTCCCCGTGCCAGGAGACGGACGCTTTGAGTGGGCGGGCTATCTCCCTATTCAGGCGTTGCCCCATGTCGTTAATCCGGAAAAAGGATTCTTCAACACCTCGAATAACTACCTGATTCCTTCGGGGTGGCCCTACAAGGACGCGCTGCACTACGTATGGGCAGATCCGTATCGAGCGGATCGCGTTGAGGAGTTTCTGAAATCGGGCCGCCTCTTCAGCGTGTCCGACATGATCCAACTCCAGAACAACGACCTATCGATTCCAGCGCGGTCACTGGTTCCGCTTTTGCGCGAATTGCATTTCGCCGGCTCGACAGCGCAACAAGCGGCGGACCGGCTGCTCCACTGGGACTATCTTCTGGGTAAGGATTCGGTTCCAGCCGGAATTTACGAAATGTGGCAGCGCAAGCTGATGGCAAATGTGCGTGAAGTAATGGTTCCGCGGGATGTGCAAGACTACGTCGGGATGCCATCCATGACCAAGATTGTTTCGTGGCTGCAGGCGCCCGATGGCCGCTTCGGCGCAGATCCGATAGCGGGTCGTGACGCATTGCTGATCAAGAGTCTGGAGGAGGCAATTGCGGATCTGGGAAAGCGCCTTGGGCCGGAGATGGGAAGTTGGAGACTGGGAGCTTTTCATCACGCAACGATTCGACATCCTCTGAGTGCCGCTTTGAAGCCTGAAATGCGGGCGAAGTACGACGTGGGCGCGATGTCGCGCGGTGGCGACAGCTACACCGTAACTGCTACCGGCGGCGATGATAATCAGACTTCGGGAGGATCCTTCAAGATTGTGGCTGATACGGAAGACTGGGATAATTCCGTCGGGCTGAATAATCCGGGCCAGTCGGGCGACGTGAACAGCCCGCACTACCGCGATCTCTACGAGCTTTGGGCGCGTGGAAGGTACTTTCCCATTTTTTACTCGCGCCCGAAGGTTGAGTCCGTTGTAGAAAAAACGCTTCATCTTCGACCCGTAGCGAATGCGTCGAGCGCGGGTTCGTGCACTGGGGTGGACTGCTCGCATTCAAGCGACCGGCGCCAGGACAATTCGGCGGCGCAGTTGAAACGGTAGGTGGAAAAGTTGAATACGATAGGCTCAAACAATGCGCAAGCCTCCGATCAAGGGCCTTCGGTGGTACATCGGCGGCGTCCTCTTTCTTTCTACCGTCATCAACTACATCGATCGCCAGACGCTGAGCGTGCTGGCACCGGATATCAAACATGAATTCGGCTGGAACAATCAGACGTTCGCGCTCCTGGTGATCGCGTTCCGCATTGCATATGCGTTCGGTCAAACGGCATCGGGACGCTTTATCGATAGGGTAGGGATTCGCAGGGGACTGAGTTTATCGGTCGCTTTTTATTCTGTCTCCGCGATGCTGACGTCGGTCGCTTCAGGGCTCCGAAGCCTCTGCGGCATTCGATTCCTGCTGGGCGCGGGTGAATCCGCCAACTGGCCGGGCGCGACAAAAACGGTCGCTGAATGGTTCCCGCGTTCCGAAAGCGGTTGGGCGGTGGCGCTGTTCGATAGCGGCTCAGCGATCGGTGGCGCCGTCGCGCCTTTCCTCGTGTACTGGGTGTATCAGATCACGGGCGGTTGGCGGCCCGCATTTCTGGTTACCGGCGCGCTGGGTCTGCTGTGGATTCCCATCTTTCGTTTCATTTATCGCAAGCCGGAAGATCACCCTCGCCTGTCGGACGAAGAGCGTGCGCTCATCCTCAAGGGGAGAATTTCCGGTCCAAACGATGACTCGCCGAGCCTGCCCTATTCGACACTGATCCGCATGCCGCAAACCTGGGGGGTCGTCCTTTCCAAGGCCCTGACCGATCCTGTCTGGTTCTTTGTGACCGACTGGCTGGCCATTCTGCTGGTGGCGAGAGGCTTCTCTCCGAAGGATAGCCTGCTGGCCTTCTGGATCCCGTTTCTGGCGGCTGACGTTGGCAACTTCGCCGGAGGCGGCGTCTCCAGTTTCCTGATCCGCCGTGGATGGACGGTTGAGCGCTCACGCAAAGCCGTTTGCATCGGCGGGGCGATGGGGATGGCTACACTGGCAATTCCGGTCTTTGTCAACGGATTCGCGGTGCTGGTTGCGTCGCTCGCTATCTCGACGCTTTCGTATGCCGCATTTTCCACCATGATCCTGACCCTGCCGGCGGACATTTACCCACCCGGGAGCGTTGCCAGCGTGAGCGGGATGAGCGGCACCGGAGCTGGAATCGGAACCATTGCCGCGACCTATCTTACCGGTGTCGTGGCGGACCGTTATTCATTTGGCCCCATTCTGGTGGTGGCCAGCGTCATCCCGTTTCTGGCGTTGGTCGCCATTCTCAAACTGGTACGAATCGAGGAACACCGGGCGCCAGGATAGCTTGCAATTGGTCAGGGATGCGTGAGATGCACATCTTGGGGAGTTGTGAGAGGTTGAGGAGACAGCTGTTGCCCGCGCGGTGGCCAACGCCGAAGACGACGGCTGCTACAGTAAAAGTTCCCCTATGAACGCCGGCGAAAAGTTTGAGCGATTGGTGTCCATTATGGCGCGGCTGCGAGCGCCCGGAGGGTGTCCGTGGGATCGCGAGCAAACCTTCGACACGATCAAACCATTTCTCCTCGAAGAGACCTATGAGGTCATGCAAGCTATCGACGAGCGCGACTGGCCGGACCTGGCGGAAGAACTGGGCGATCTTCTCCTCCAGGTGGTGTTTTTTTCCGAGATGGCAGCCGAAGGTGGACACTTCAACATCGAAGCTCCGATTGACGCAGTCAATGAGAAACTGATTCGCCGTCACCCGCATGTTTTCGCCGACGAAACCGCCGAAACGGAAGGCGACGTCCGCAAAATCTGGGGAGAGATCAAAGCCAAAGAAAGAGCCGGTAAAGGGAAACCTACCAATTCAGGACTCCTGGATTCGGTGCCTCGTGTTCTCCCCGCCCTGGTGGAAGCGCAGCAGATCGCAGCGCGCGCCGCGGGGGCAGGATTCGACTGGCCCAATATTCGGGAGGTCCTCGCCAAACTCGACGAAGAGCGTCAAGAGTTTGAAGCCGTGATGGAGGCCGGTCCCCAGGCCGCGATCGAGGACGAACTAGGCGATCTTCTGTTCGTTATCGTCAATCTGGCGCGGTTCGTCAAAGTGGATCCGGAACAGGCGCTACGCCGCACCAACGCCAAGTTCCGCAAGCGCTTTTCGCATGTTGAGACAAGGCATCGCAGAGCGAGGGAAGCAGTTCGGCGAACACGTCCATCGAAGAAATGGAGGAGCTTTGGCAGGAGGCCAAACGCAAGTGAAAGCACAACATTCCATCGAGATTAAGGCGCTCACACATCCCGATCAGTTTAGCGACGCGGTGGAACTCCAGACGACGATCTGGGGGTTCGACGATGTCGACTTGCTGCCGGTGCGCTTTTTCATCGTTGTGACGAAGATCGGCGGGCAGGCATTTGGCGCGTATGATGGCGACCGCATGGTCGCATTCTGCATCGCGATTCCCGGGCTGAAGAAACCTGCCAAGGGACAGGAAGCCCAGACGTACCTCCACAGCCACATGCTGGGCGTTTTGCCGGAGTATCGCAATTATGGCATCGGCCGCATGCTGAAGCTCAAACAACGCGAAGAGGCGCTGGCGCAAGGTGTCCACCTGATGGAATGGACCTTCGATCCGCTCGAGTTGAAGAACGCATACTTTAATATCGAGAGCCTGGGTTGCGTGGTGCGACGATATGTGCGCAATCAGTACGGCATCAGTTCCAGCCGGCTGCAGGCCGGACTGCCGACGGATCGTTGCACAGCGGAATGGTGGCTGGCGAGCGATTGGGCGGCGTCGGCAATCGAACGCCGCGAACGAACGAGGCCGCCGATTCTAGCTCGCCTGTCGATCCCTCAGGACATCGCGCGCTTAAAACAAGAAGATCCCCAGGCGGCCAAATTGATCCAGGCGGAGGCATCGGCGCAGTTTCTCGCAAACTTTGCTGAAGGGCTGGCGGTGGTGGGCTTCGAGAAGTCGGAAGCGGCCGGGACTTACCTGTTCGGGAAATGGAATCATGCGAATTGATCGAATAAAATTGCGGCGCATCCGGATGCCGCTGGTGCACTTCTTCGAGACCAGCTTCGGGCGCACTTATGAACGCGAGATGATCATTGTTGAGGTGACCAGCGAAGGACTCTCCGGATGGGGAGAAGTCACCTGCGGCGAGAATCCTTTTTATAACGAAGAATGGACCGGTTCAGCGTGGATGATCCTGCGCGACTATGCGGCGCCGCGCATCCTGAACCACGATTTTGCGTCGGCAGCGGATGTCTCCGCAAGGACCGCGCATATCCGCGGGCATCTGATGGCACGCGGTGGACTGGAGGTCGCGATTTGGGACTTGCAGGCACGGCGCAATGGCCGGCCGCTCTATCAGGAGATTGGCGGCGGCGCTCGCAAGGAGATTCCCTGCGGCGTTTCCATCGGGATCCAGGATTCGGTTGAACAGTTAATCGAGAAGATCGAGGCTGAACTGGCGGACGGTTACCAGCGCATCAAGATGAAGATCAAGCCGGGCTGGGATATCGATGTGATGAGCAGAGTGCGGGGACGGTTTCCGGGAACGAAGTTGATGGGCGACGCTAACTCCGCATACACGCTTGCTGATGCCGATCGGCTGAAGAGTCTCGACGAGTTCTATCTGATGATGCTGGAACAGCCGCTGGCGCACGACGAAATCATCGATCACGCTGCATTACAGCGGCGGCTGGACACGCCTATCTGTCTCGACGAATGTATTCGTAGCGCGCATCATGCCGACCAGGCGATTCGTATGGGCGCGGCGCGGATCATCAATATCAAATTGGGGCGAGTGGGCGGATTTACGCAAGCCAAGAAGGTGCACGATGTCGCGCAGGCTGCGGGCGTGCCGGTGTGGTGCGGCGGCATGCTGGAGGCAGGCATCGGACGCGCCCATAACGTGGCGCTCGCGACGCTAGCCGAATTTTGTCCTGCCGGGTGACGTGTCGGCGAGCAAACGCTATTGGAAGCGCGACATCGTGACTCCAATCGAAACCACGCCACAGGGCACCATTGAGGTGAGCGAAGCGGTGGGCTTCGGGTATGAGATCGACCATGATTTTCTGAACTCGATAACGATTGAGGAACTGGCGGTCGCGTAAAGATGCAATGCCGACGTTTTTAGGCGTTCTTCGCGATAACCCTAACTATCGCTATACATGGATCGGGCAGTTCGTAAGCGAAATAGGCGATCACTTCAATAACATTGCGGTTTTCAGCCTCGCGCTGGCGCACACTGAGTCCGGACTGGTGGTCACGGGGATCATGCTTTCCCGGGCGATTCCGGCAATCCTCGCCGGACCGATTGCCGGAGTAATTCTGGACCGCTATGACCGGCGGCGTATTATGATGGCCAGCGATATTTTCCGCGCCGTCCTGGCACTGGGGTTCATTCTCTCGCTGCACTCCAGCAGCAATAGCATTCTGTACGCGTTCAGCGCGCTGTTGATGTTCGCATCGCCGTTTTTCAGCAGCGGACGCTCGGCAATCCTGCCGACCATCACTACGCCCGAAGAACTGCACATCGCAAACTCGCTGACACAGACGACCCAGGCCGCGACGCTCACGCTCGGCACGCTTTTCGCGGGCGATCGCGGTTGACCAGTTGGGCTTTCACTGGGCGTTCATTTTCAACTCGCTTTCGTTCGTGATCTCGGCGCTTTGCATTTCGCGGCTGCGAGTCAAGGAGGGCGGCTTCCGGCCGCAACGCGCGGCACTCACAGAATCCGACGTGGCGCGGCCGTGGCACGAATACCGCGAGGGCTTGCGGTACATGCGGTCCTCGCCGCTGATCCTCGGCATCGCGCTGCTTGTCCGTCGGCTGGGCGACCGGGCGGCGGCGCGGCGCAGATTCTCTTCAGCCTGTTCGGCGAGCTCGTATTTCACCGCGGAGCCGCGGGCATCGGCGTCATCTGGTCATTCGCGGGATTGGGTTGCTGATTGGCGGCGGGCTCGCCTATGGCTCGGGAAGCGTCTCTCGTTTCGGGCTTACCGGTGGACGATTGTCGGCTGTTATGTGGTACACGGCGGCGCTTACGTGGTGTTCAGCCAGATGCAATCGTTTGGGTGGGCGCTGTTTTTTATTGCTCTCTCTCGCGCGGCCATTTCCATCAGTTCGGTGCTGAACAACAATCAATTGCTGCACCACGTGGACAATGATTATCGCGGACGCGTGTTTTCGACGATTGAATCGATGCTGTGGGCGACGATGATGCTGTCGATGAGCGCGGCGGGAATTGCGTCACAACATTACAGTCCGCGTCTGATCGGCGCTGGCGCAGGCATCCTGAGTTCGATGACGGCGATTTTCTGGGCTTGGGCTACCATCACGGACCGTTTGAAGGAACCCGAATTGCAGGTCGAGGCGGACATGGAGATTCATGGCGAACCTACAATCTAAAGTGATCCTGGTCACAGGGGCGGCGAAGCGGATTGGACGCGATATCGCGCTTCGGCTCTCGCGCGAGGGAGCGACGGTGGCGATCCACTACAATACCTCGCGCGACGAAGCAGAGCGCACCGCGGAAGAATGCGACGCGGCGGAAATCTTCCAGGCGAATCTCGAGAAAGTGGACGAGATCCGCGACATGTTCGATGAGGTGACAGCGAAGTTGGGCCGCCTGGACGGGCTGGTCAATAACGCTGCCCGCTTCACGATGAAAGATCCGCTCGAAATCACCGAAGAGGACTGGGATTTCATCCATTCTGTCAATCTGAAGGCGGTCTTCTTCTGTTGCCAGAATGCCGCACGGATCATGCGGCAACAGAACACCCCAGGCCGCATCGTGAATATCAGTTCGCTCGGCGGATTGCGGCCATGGTCGAAGCACGCGCACTATTGCGCATCGAAGGCCGGCGTCATCATGTTGACCAAAGCCTTGGCCAAAGCGTTCGCTCCCATGATCACGGTCAATAGCGTGGCACCGGGGGTGATTCCATTTGGCGGGACGGACGAACGGATAGAGCGCCTGATTTGCAAGACACCCGCCGGGCGCGCCGGTACCGGCGACGAGATCGCCGACGCGGTGGTCTTTTTTCTGACTGCGTCCAACTTTGTGACGGGGCAGATTACGGCCGTGGATGGTGGTTTGGGATTGTAGACCATGCGTATGGCGCGCCGGAAATCTGCAACAGAACGACTTCTTGGCAGCGGATTATTCGGGCATATTCTCGTTACCTCCGGTGAAAATGCTGGGCGCCAGATGTCCAACTCTGCGCTTCATACGAGCCAAAACCGGCAGCGTCCCGTAAAATTAATCAGTTTCATCTAGCATTTGAATACTAATCGTTGCATACTAGTGGTAAATTAACCTGGATTACCAGCACTGGCAAGCAGGTTCGTTTTTCCGAAGTGTCCATTCAGGCTGTAAAGCTTGAGGGCAGAAGAGTGATAGAGGATTCGCGGAAATGGTGAAGGATTTATCAGAATCATCGGAAACGACGAGATCCCTGGAAGACCTAAAGACGAAATTATACCGAAGTCTCGATGAAATGGTGGACTTTGCACCCAACGATGCGGCTCGACAGAGTAGGTCGGCCAGAAAGGTGACTCCACTATTGCTGATCCGCCTAAACGGATTGGAGGATGCTTTGCGAGCGATACAGGAAGGGAATGGGCGATGTACTTTGTGCAGCGCCGCAACCCCGTTAGAGGCGTTGGAAGTCGCCTGCGAGCAGGTAACAGAAAACCGCGGGGGCCCGTCTGGCGCAAAGCAATTTGTAAGGCCGCAAATGGCAGGATCATCCGCAGAAATCAAGCGAGCCCGCACCAATCCGGTGTGAGGAAAAAGGAACATGGCAACCTTCCTGACAAGAAGCTTGGCAGTCACGGCCGGCGGTCTGGCTTTAGGGTTGGGAATCAAGAGTGTGCTGCGCTCGTCGCCGCCCGGGCTCAAAGCCGGGACAAGCACTTTGGAACCGCTCCTCGCCCGCGTCGATGAACTCGAGATTCGCATTGTCAACGTGGAGGCCGAGCGAAATGAGCCGGCACTAATCTCTGAAACAGTTCAAAAACTAAAAAACCGAGTACAGAGTGAAGGCCGCCAAATTGAAATCCTTAGGACCGGAATTGAACGCGCGACCGGAATGCAGGATGAACGCCTCGTCGCGATGGAACAGGCTCTGGGTCAGTTAGAAGGCAGAGTGAACAACCTGATAGAGCAGGACGTGGCGCGGAGAATTGCAGATATCCATACACGTCTGGAAGGCGAAATCCAGGACACGCTGCGCGACCGGATGCGCGTTTTTTCCGACCAGATTTCTGGCCAAGTGACCGAGAAGGTCATATCGATCGAGAACGATATGGCACGCCAATCAAATGAACTTGATCACCTCCACAAAGTTTCTCTCGGAACCAACGAGTATCTGCAAAACCTCCTGACGAAGTTAGACCGGCTAGGCGAAAAGATCGACCGCGAACCCGGCGGCGAGGCGGCGCAATGGACTCGCCTTATGCCTACCCCTGTGGTCGACATCGAGCCCCTTCCCGCGATCAAACCAGCCAACCCGATCAAAACTACGGCCGTCACACCGCTGATCGTCGAAAAAGAAGCGGTAATGGCGCAACCCCGTCGCGCTTGGCTCCGCACTCCCTCGCCCGCTATCGGCATCTCGATGGACGTAGCCGTCACATTCAGTGGCGGAGGTATCTTTCTGGCTGTCTTTCAAACACTCGGAGGGCCAATCCGGGTAGATACTTTCGACACCACAATCTTGATCTGCTCGCTACTGCTGATCGCCTTCTTTTATCAGTTCCTCTTCGCCATCAGCGTACGTGGAGCCTCCGGTCGAAACGCTCCAGTTCTTTCTTGCGCCAACTAATCCCTAGCGTCAAAGCGCGGCGGTGAGTACCTTTGCGCGCTATAGCGAGTCAGCAGTGCTGATTTGACGAATCGAAACAGGATTTGATCTTATTGATCGTCCGCGCCGGGCCTCCGGAAGGCGTCACCGTCACCACCGCAAGTAACGCAGACCCAATTGTAATCGCAGCGCGGCAGCGCGAGTGCATTGGTGGCGTCGCTTCTACGAGCGACTCCCATGTGTCACTTGACGGGACCGCGGCGATCAGCCCTTCTCGGGATGGAGCTTGCTGGGACGGTGGCTGGAGGATAGCGTACGGTTAGTCACTGAGTCGTGTGAGCCAAACGTAAAGATTTTATATAGTCGCAAGAAGTTGTGGGGAACTGTCGGTATTTTACGTTATATAATCCTTGTACTCCTGGGCATGGCAACACTAGGTGAGTTGGTTAATCCGGCAATCCGCCGGTCGGTTCTGGGGAGTAGGTCATTCGTCCACGCTTGTGCACGGTCCCAATGAACTAAAAGGGTGAAGTCTGAGTCTGGCGCGGGTTAGAGAGCCGCCAGTGGTCAATTTAAAAGAAGCTTAGCGGTCAGCGGAAGCAATCCCTGTGCGGCTGTTACTCACTCAGTATGTCGAATGAGTGCGGCATGCATGCGGATAAAAGCACGCCCCGCATATTAGCGCCTAAGACGGATCGCTATGAAGCAGATGTGCGTTATGATCGCCGAAGGCATAGCAGCGCTGCGCGAGGACTGGAGCGCGCGGTTGCTGCAAAGCGGCTACCAGGTGATCGCCCGAGCCAGCTTTCAGGAAAGTACCGATCTTCGACAGATCGGAGTCTTTATCGCCGGTTCGGGCTGCGATCGGAAGGCTTTGGATCGCCTGCGTCAACAGGGCATTCCGGTCATCTTTATTGCGCACGCAAGTAGCGAGCAGCTAGCGATCGACGCACTCCGCGCCGGATGCGCCGAGTATCTGAAAATGCCGGTCAGTATCGCGGAACTGCAAGCTGCGATTGAGCGGTTTGCAGTGGAGCCGCAACATTTGTGCGACGACGGAATGGTCGGGAACAGCGCGGCCATGCAAAGTCTCCGGGGGCAAGTGGCGCGACTGGCCAAGGTTCGCAGCAGCGTGCTGATCATAGGAGAAACAGGCACTGGAAAAGAGCTTGTCGCGCAATCGATTCACAGTCAAAGCGACCGGGCCTCGCGCCGACTGGTCAGCGTTAACTGCGCAGCGATTCCAGACTCCCTTGCGGAAAGTGAACTTTTCGGTCACGAACGAGGCTCATTCACGGGGGCGGTCGCCAGCCAAATGGGAAAGTTGCAGGCGGCGGAGGCCGGCACGATTTTTCTCGACGAAGTAGGAGACATGTCGCCCACCGTGCAGGCGAAACTTCTTCGGGTGCTGGAAGCGAGAGAGTTGTACCGCTTAGGTAGTCACACGGCCATCCCGGTAAATGTTCGGGTGGTGGCCGCGACTCATCGCAATCTGGAAGAAATGACCGCCGGCGGCCGATTTCGAAGTGACCTCCTCTACCGGTTGAGCGTCGCCCGCCTCCAATTACCCCCCTTGAGAGAACGACGTGAAGACATCAAGCCGATCGCCATCCACTGCATGGGGGAACTTAACAGGGAGCTAAAAACGCGGGTGGAGGGTTTGTCGGAAGAGCTTTGGAACAGGCTGATAAACTACTCCTGGCCCGGCAACATTCGCGAATTGAGAAATATGCTTGAAGCTATGTTCGTGCACTCCTCGTCGAGACTCATCGCAATCGAAGACCTTCCTCCGGACCTGCGCGCCAAATTAGGCGAGAATTGCCTGCAAGATGAGCGCGACCGCCTTTTGGCAGCGTTGTCCGCGACGAAATGGAACAAGAGCAAAGCCGCGGAAAAACTGCAATGGTCGCGCATGACTCTCTACCGCAAGATGAGTAAGTACTCAGTTCATCATTCTTCCCACTAACTATCCCGCACCGCGGCTCGACATAGGAATCCGTGCGCCCGGACCTGTAACTTGTGTAACAGCACTGTATCATCCTCCAATCCCCTACATCGCAGCGACTTACAAGCAAGCATGTAACGCCGGTCTGTATCACCCTGCTGGTGAGGGTCGCTAAGTGGTTGATATTGAGAGGGATCTTTGTGGATCGGGACGTGCAAAGCAGAAGCTAACACGGTATGTGCGACGAAAACCCCATCGATGGCTCGCTGACGGGCCTGTACGCGAACGAATGTCGGGTGGGGCAGAACCTCGTGGAGTTCGTAATCGATTTTGGGCAACGCTATAACGAACATCCGCCGATCTATCACACCCGGATCATTACGACACCTGTCGGGATGGGTGAGTTCGTAGCCGCCATGCTGGAAGCTCTGGAAGCCCACCGGCTGCGCATACGGATGGCTGGCGACAAGGAGTCCAATTAACAGTCATGTATACAGCCCTTGTCGCTTGCAGTCAGACTATTCGGGACTTCCTGACGGCGCAACTACAGTCCGATGCGAGCTTGAAGAACTTCTTTAACCCGGCTTCCGGCGGGACGATGGTGGTCACCCTAAACACACCGGACGAGATGGTGAATCAGCGGCAGGAAGGCGTGTCGTTGTGGCTCTACCGGGTCGTACGCGATGAAGACCTGCTGAATATGCCGCCCATGCGAACCAGCAGCATGCAGTATGCGCGTACGCCACTGCCATTGAAGCTGCACTATATGGTCACTCCGCTGGTTTCTCGCGCCACAGCCCAAGCCGCGGAATTGAAGCAAACCATATTGGGCAAAGTTATGCTGTCGCTTTACGATCAACCGCAGTTTCGCGGGCCGGAACTGGCGGGAGACTTTACGGGAGATCTAACCGTGGAGTTAACCGCAAGGTTGGAGACAATGGACGCGGATAACACCGCCCGCGTATGGGAAGCACTTAAAACGTCGTATGAATTGTCGGTGTCTTACGAAGTTACAGCCCTGGCACTGCGGCCCGACGCCATCGACACAGTTTATCCGGTGAGACAGGTGCAGCCGCAAATGGCCGTAATCGTGAAGAGCAGGGAAACGATATGAGCCGGCGAACCATACAAAATGCCGGGTACGTTTATGTCGTAGCGCCGGACATCGACCTTCCAATAGTCCAACGCACCTGGTCGCTGGTCATCACCCAGTTGATCGATGAACTGACCGGGTTTGCTCCCGATGGCCAAGTACAGTTACACTGCGACAATCACAATTTCACGGCACGAGTTGGAACGGGAGGGTTCGCGGGATTGGCTGCGATTCCCGCCAAGGCGACGCCGCTGCTCGCCACTCAGAGTTACACGGCGAAACTTTCACTGACGGCATCCGAATATCTGTCCGATTCGCAGGTGGTCACTTTACTTGCGAATCCCGCGTTTCCCGGGTCGTTCACACCGCTTGATTTAGGAACGTGGCCTCTTCACCGAAATGCGATCTCGATTTATGGGTCGGTCAATCTCGTGACCGCGTCGGGGCTTGTCGCAGTGGCGGGAGCATCGGTCAGCCTGACGAGTTTATGGCGAAACGCAGCGCAACCTGCCGCGCCATACGACTTGGTGACATTGAGCGGAGTTCTCGCCGCGGCCCGACCCGCGGCAAGCACTCTGCAGAAGGTTCTCATGACGCTTCCCGGACCGACGTGGTCCCTGGTTGCCGAAGCGGAGCCAGGAACTGCCAGTGTGGTGCTCTCGAACGCTACCGGACTGGCCGTGGGCAATGTGCTCGGGTTCGATCTGGGAGATCCCGATCGCGCCGAATATGCGACAGTCGCGAGTATCTCCGGTTCGGTCCCAGCCACGGTGACGCTGGCGCTGCCACTCGGTTTCCTGCATTTCGCGTGGACCAGCACGGCTCTGGTGACGCCCACAGCGCCGGGCACGGCGAACCCTGTTGGAATCGCAGCGATCGCAGGGGATCGCGTCGTCCTGGTGAACCATCCCGTGAACGGTATTTCATCCGGGGACGTGGTGTCGATTACCGGCGGGACAGCGCCCATCGAGTATCAGACGGCAGCGTTATTCAGCGTCACCACGGACGCCTTGGGAAATTATCGGATGCCGCTTTTGAGCCGGGTGGTTCAATTCGAATTGACCGCAAACGACGGCGTCCACACCCCGCTGGTGAGCCGCGTGGTTCCAGCTTACGGGAACGATAGCAATCGCGTTGATTTTCTACTGAGTTAACGAGGTAAATTGAAATGCCCCAGTACTTATCGCCTGGAGTTTACGTAGAAGAGATCGACACCGGCAATAAGCCGATCGAAGGTGTTAGCACCTCGACGGCCGGATTTCTGGGAGTCGCCGAGCGGGGCCCGGTCGACGTGCCGATACTGGTCACCAGCTACGGCGAATACGCCCGCACTTTCGGGGACAAACTGTCGCAGGACGTCTTCAAGAACCCGAACGGTCCGCACTGGGCGCTGCCTTACGCCGTGGAAGGTTTTTTCACCAACGGCGGGAAGGAGATGTATGTTACCCGCGTCCTCGATACAACCGGAGCGCAGTATGCGCAGTTCACGCTGCACGACCGGGGCACGGCCGCATCCGTGTACTCCATGCTGCTGCGCAATGCGCCGGAGGGGACCGGCACGACGGTGAGCGGTCTGCCGCTGTACCTGGTGTCGGCGAATCTGAATGGCGGCGCGGCGCTGAATCCCGGGCAGGATATCCGCTTGGGAGACGGTAGCGCGACGGAGTACCGGAATGTTTCTACCGCAGCCCTGGCCGTCGGCGGGGCGCGAATGGACGTCGGCCTCGACTTGCCGTTGAGCCGGTCGCACATTGTTCCGGGGCAAGGTACGGTAGACGCTATCCCACGCACGGTCGTCGGCGGCGGGTTCACATTGCAAACCGGCTCAGCCGTGGGCGACGAGAGCGTGACGCTGAACGGCGTCGCGTCCGATATTACCGCCCTGGCTGTCGGACAACTGCTGGAAATCGCACTACCGGGCGCGTTGCCGTTGGTCGTTGCCGAATACCGATACGTGACCGTGAAGCCAACGCTGGTATCCGCAACGCAGGCAATCGTGACGTTGGACGGCCCGTTGCAGATTGCTCATCCCCAACTGACCACTGTGGTTACCAGAATCGATCCCACGGTTCCCAGCACGATAGCCAACCTGGCGACGGCAGCCTCCGCGGGCGACGATGTCGTGTTTATTAACCCGCCGCGACCCGGAGTGTTTGCCGAGTGGGAGCTTCTGCTGTTTAACAAAGCGGACATCACCAACTGTGAAGCGCGTCGCATGGGAGCACTCTACTCCATCGAAGTGGAGGGCGGCAGCGTGGGGGATTACGCGGCCGGCAGCATCGTCGAGCCGATCATCATGGCGGATGAACAATGGACCGTGAATGCGGCCATTCCCGCCGGTTCGCTGAATTTTCCAATTGCGTCCCTGACTCCGGCGACCGCGACTCAGGCGCCTTTGCTCACGGCTGGAATTACGCTGCTGATGGGATCAGGCGTAACCCTGGAAACGGTAACGGTGGTCAGTGTGGTCGGAGGGCAAGTCGGCCTGGCCGCGGCCACCGCATTCCTACACGCGCCGAACGATCCCGTGTACCCGAGTTTCAGCCTGATGCACTTGACTGCAGCGGTGCCCGCGGGGGCGTCCGTCATTGCGGTAGATAACCGGCAAACCCTGGCGGTGGGCGACGTCATTCGCATCGACGATCCGACCAACGAGGAGTTCGCCACCATTTTATTGCTGCCCAACACTTCCACGGTGGCGCCGAATGCAGGAATGGTGGTGCTCGACGGACCGCTCGATTTCGCGCATGCGGGTCCTACCACCACGCCGGCCGCTCTGGGTACCGGGGTCCGGCGTGAGACTCCGCCGGCGGTCGACACCACCAAACCGCCGTCGACACTGGTGTTCGACGTGGCCGAAGGCGCGGAGATGATGATCGTCAGCCACGGTACAGGCTATCTGCTGAACGATCACGTGCGGGTCACCACGCTGAGCGGCGAGGTGGAATATCACCAGATTGAAGCCGCCCCACAAGCCCTGGCACCGCAGATCGTCACGATCTCGACAGCTACGGAAGGGCAATATGCGGCGGGAACGCCGGTAGCGCAACGAGATCCGGAAGCGCTGGTGCAAGCTCTCGACATGGGGAGTTGGGGAAATCGCCTGCGTATTTCGGTGCAGGATGAATTGGTCGGGCTGGTGTCCCGGACAAGCCTCGCCGCGGTGATCGGGCCTACCCAGATCCGCCTGGCGTCGCCGATGGGCGTGGAGACCGGTAGCGTTCTCGAGTTGCTCGACACATCCAATAATGACGCGGTGATCGATGTTCCGATCAAGGTGGACTTCGTCGACCGCACGGCGAATTACCTCATTACGCTTGCAGGGGCCGGCCTGACCGCAACGCAGCAGGCCGCGATTGCCGCGGCCACCAAGCCGCTGGGCGTGCACTCGCGAGAATTTCGGCTGACCGTTTCCCTGCTGCATCAACCCGATCCCGCGCGTCCTCAGAAGGATTTAATCGTGATCGATTCCGAGGTGTTCCGCAGTCTCTCGATGGATCCACGGCACAGCCACTATTTCGATACCATCATCGGCGACATCAACGGTCCGCTGCGGCTGGAAGACCGGCGTCCGCAAGGGCAATCGAACTACATCCGCGTTCAGGATCTGGGATCGACCCCGGCGATTCAACAAAGCGTGCGGCTCGGTCCGGAAACCCTGACCGATGTGCTGCCGAGCGGGATCAAGCAACCGGCGCTGCACCCGCTCGAAGACGGCGACGACAGCATTCCTACGTTGAATGACAGCGTTTATATCGGAGCCGACAATGTACAGCCGGAGAAGCGAACGGGCTTATGGAGCCTGGTCAATGTGGACGATATCAGCATCATCGGCTGCCCGGGACGCACCAGCGCAACCATGCAGAGCGCGATGATCAGCCAGTGCGAAAGCCTGATGTACCGCTTTGCCGTCCTGGATAGTCCGCCGCCGCCGGGCGACTCCATGACCGATGTGCAGTTCCAGCGACAACAATACGACACGAAGTACGCGGCTATTTACTATCCGTGGCTGCTGATTCCCGATCCGTTTCCGACGAATCTGTCCAATATCGCCAACGTAGCCATTCCGCCTTCCGGGCACGTCACGGGAATCTATGCCAACGTCGACATTACACGCGGCGTTCACAAAGCGCCGGCGAATGAAGTGGTGAACGGTATCGTCGGCCTGCAACGCATTATTAACGGCAGCGAGCAGGACATTCTGAATCCGTTCCCGGTGAATATCAACGTCATCCGCGACTTCAGGTCGAATGACCGCGGGATCCGTGTGTGGGGCGCGCGAGTGATTTCAAGCGACACGGATTACAAATATGTCAACGTCCGGCGGCTGCTGATATTCATTGAGAAATCGCTGAACGAAGGTCTGCAGTGGGTAGTGTTCGAACCCAACGCCCAGCCTTTGTGGGCTCGCGTAGTGCGCTCCATCTCGGCCTTCCTGACGGTAGTGTGGCGGAATGGCGCCCTTCAGGGAAGCAAGAAAGAGGAGGCGTTCTTTGTGAAGTGCGACAGCACGACGATGACGCAGACGGATATCGACGAAGGCCGGCTCATCTGCTACGTCGGAGTGTCGCCGGTGATGCCGGCGGAGTTCGTGATCATCAGAATCGGCCTGTGGACGGCTAACAGCAATGACTAAGTATGAAGCCGCTTCGCGCGGCGTGAGGAGGGGATGAGATGGCAACCGCAACAAGAGTCGACCCGTTTCGCACATTTAATTTCCGCATTGAAATCGACGGAATCACGGTGGGAGCCTTTCGCGAGTGCAGCGGGCTGATGGCTGATGGAAACTCCGTGGAATACCGTGAGGGCACCGATGTGGCGCGCACGGTGCGGAAATTGATCGGCTTGCAGACGTATAGCAACATCACGCTGAAACGTGGCTACACCACCAATCGCGAATTGTGGACCTGGTACACCAACATCGTCAATGGACAGGCGGACAGACGCAACGGAACCATTGTGCTGATGGATGAAGCGCGCGCCGACGTGATGCGCTGGGACGTCGAAAACATGTGGATCAAAAAGATTGAGGCTCCATCCTTTAACGCCACGGCAAACGAGGTAGCGATGGAAACGGTGGAGATCGTCCACGAAGGGCTGACGCTAGTTTAACGGCTCACTATGAGCGCTTTCACTACTCCCGGAGTTTACTACCAACGCGTCGACGCGAGCACGCCGGCAGCGTCGGTGATCCGCACCGACGTCGCCGGTTTTGCCGGAATCGCACCGCGCGGGTTGGTCGATACGGCCGTGCCGGTTGAATCCTGGCGTCAGTACCAGGCGCACTATGGCAGCTTTACCGGCTCGGCATTTCTGGCCTATGCCGTGCGAGCGTTTTTCGATAATGGAGGGCGGCGGTGCTGGATCGTTCGCGTGGCGTCGAACGATCCGACGGCGGGCGCGGGCACGCCTGCCATTCAGCTTGCGGGAACGTTGGGCGCCATATGGCAGGTCACGGCGTCGAGTCCCGGAGTCTGGGGTAATAATCTTACGCTGGAGATTCGGGAAACCCATACTGCGCAAACCACGGTAGCGGCAGGTTGGCTGAATCCGCAGGTAACTGCCGTAGCGACAACAACCGGATTCGTCAGGGGCACGCTGGCCCGGCTCACGCAGACCGGTGGAGCCACTATTTTGCGCGTGGTATCGGACGTCGATGCGGCGGATGGCTCTCTGTTGTGGGTCAATCCACAAGTCCAAAGGAGGCTTCCTTACGATCAACCCATCGACGGTCTGCGAAGCGACACCGCGATTCTGGTCGAGAGCATTGAATACACGTTCATCGTGCGCGAACTCGGCGCGCCGGTGGGGGTATTCGAAGGCCTGGCCTTGGTTCCCGAACACCCGCAGTACGGTCCCGATCTTCTGGCGCCACTGCCAGTGGCGAATCACGTTTTTTCCGGCGGGACCTTGCCGCCTCCCCCGAATCCGATCGTCATTAATGAATTGCGGACTCTGTTCACACCTCTTGATACCGTTGCCACGACGGGTACGCAGGTATTATCGGGAGGACGCGATGGGCTGATCGCGCTCGAACCGTACGACTTCGCCGGGGAAGATGCCGATCCCCTGGATAGCGATCAGGTGAAGAACCTGAAGACCCGGGGTTTTCGCGTTCTCGCCGGGGTGGATGAGGTCGCGATCCTGGCGGTTCCGGATTTGAATGTTCAGCCAGAGATTCCGGCGCAATTTGCGCCAACGGTGTGCGTGCCCAATCCTTGTCTGCCTTCACAACCTGTTCCGCCGCCGCCGCCGGTCCCGTTTCTCGATCTGCCGCCTGTATTTTCGGACGACCAGATTTATCAGGTACAAGCGGATGCCGTGAATCACTGCGAAACCATGGGTGACCGCATGATGATTCTCGATCCGCCAATCTCCGCTTCGCGCAATGACAAACTCGGCATTGGTGCGATCCGCGCCTGGAGGCAGCGTTTCGATTCGAGTTATGCGGCGCTTTATTATCCGTGGGTGCGGGTTGTCGATCCGCTTCGCGGGTCGAGCGGCTTGACGCGCGACATTCCACCTTCGGGGCACGCTGCAGGGCAGTACGCGAACGCCGACTTCACGACAGGGGTACACAAGGCTCCGGCCAATGAAGCCTTGGAGTGGATACAAGACGTCACGGCTCCGGCGGATTTCGCGCGACGCGGAATCCTCAACTCGCTGGGTATCAATGCGATCACCCCGATCCCGGGGCGGGGGATTCGTATTATGGGGGCGCGCACCGTTTCGAGCGACACGACCTGGATCTTTGTCAACGTCCGGCGGCTGCTGATGATGATCGAAAAGGCGCTGCGGCTCGCCACGCAGTGGGCGGTGTTCGAACCGAATACGGTTTTCACGCGCGCCAAACTGCGGATCTCGATCGCAAGTTTTCTGATTTCGCTTTGGCAGAAAGGGGCGTTGATGGGCGACACGGCCGACCAGGCCCTGCGCGTGCGGTGCGACGACACCAACAATACGGAAACCGACATCCTGAACGGCCGCATGACGGCGGACGTGCTGGTCGCGCCATCAGTCCCGTTCGAATTCGTGGTGGTGCGGGTGGGACGCGTTACCAATCAGCTGGAGATCCAGGAATTAGGATCGCTGGTGGAGGTGCACTGATGGCACTCGCGGGAGCAATTGGGGTTCGCACCGATCCGCTGATCGCGACGAACTTTTACATCATGCTGCTGGACACGTCGAGTTCTATGGCGCTGGCGGCATCTTTGGCAACCTCGGCGATCGCGGACGTGGCGCTGGGAGGATTCACGGAATGCAGCGGCCTGGAGATGCAGTTGGACGTGGAGGAGTACCGCGAGGGCGGCCGCAACGGGGAGGTGCTGCAATTTCCGACGCGCGTGAAATGGGGCAGAATTACGCTGCGGACCGGCCTCGCTTATAGCAGTACGCTGTGGGACTGGCATTACGGTTTTGCGCAAGGGACCGGCAAACGCAGAGACGGCGTAATCGTTCTTTGTGACAGCAACCAGCTGCCGGCGCAGTCCTGGTATTTCAGACGCGGCCTTCCGGTGCGCTACACGGCACCGGTGTTGAACGCGTCGCAGAATGCGGTGGCGATCGAAACGATCGAGATTGCGCACGAAGGGATTCTGCAATTCTCGGCTTTGGGAGCCGTGGTGAGCGGTGTGAGCAGCCTGGTGGGGGGATTTTAGAGATGCAGATCCATGTAGGTGAAGTCTCGACGTCGATCCATTCCGTTGACACCGAGGAACTGCTATCGCCGCGGCTGCTCGAACGCATCGTGGAGCAGGTTCTAAAAGCCGTGGACGAACGGCAGGGACACCGGGAGCGGATCCGGCGGGAACGTTGCACAGCGGACGGTTCGGAGGATTGGGAAAGTGGAGGACGACGTTAATGGTGCAGCCTTCGAAAGCCACGCTGCAGGTGGACTGGGGCAGCGGAAAGCCGGAGTCCATTCCGGTTCAATTCAATCCCACGGAAATCACTTTCAGTAAGAACGCGCATTATGCGGAGGTGCAAATTCCGGGACTCGATGCGCCGATCGTGCAGTTCGTTCGCGGGGAAGCCGAGACCGTAACTCTCGACCTGTTTTTCGATAGCACCGAAGACGGAATGGGGCCGAATGCCAGTAGCGTGGTCGAGAACACCGACAAGATGTATCAGCTGGTAAAGGTCCTGCCGCATCTGCACACGCCGCCCATTTGCACTCTGGTATGGAGCAAGAAGTACTTCCCCGGTTCGCAGGTTTCGCAGCAGCTCGGGAATAATCGCCGCACCAGCTTCCAATGCGTGGTGGAGAGCGTGCGGCACAAATATACGCTGTTCAGCCCGGCCGGAGATCCTCTGCGCGCCATGGTCACGCTGGGGTTGAAAGAATACCGCACGGTCGACCAGCAGTACGCGCAGCTTAATTTGAACTCGCCCGACCGGACGCAGGTTCATGTCCTGCAGCAAGGCGAGACCCTGGGCAGTATAGCGGCCGGGCAGTATTTCGATCCGGCGCAATGGCGTTTGATTGCGGATACGAATGGGCTGGACGATCCCCGCCGTCTGACACCGGGCATGTTTCTGACGCTTCCGCCGAGCAGTTAATCGATATGGCCACGAACCTCACTACTCTCGCCCAGGAATCGCAGCGGCAAAGCGGTTTTTATGCCCCTGCCTTCAAGGTTCTGGTCCAGAACTCGGGGCTGCCGAATGACGTAGTCCGGGATGTCAAGAGGATTACTTACCACGACAACTACAGAGAAATCGACGGCTTTGAGCTGACGTTGAACAATTGGGACGCCACCACGCAGAGTTTCAAATACGTCGGGTCGGAAACTGCCGCGACGCTGGAGAGCGGGCCTCGCAGCGCATACTACAAACTGTTTGAGCCATGCGGTAAGACGGTTCAGATCTGGATGGGGTATCTGGGAGATCTGCGTCTGATGATGACCGGGCGATTCCAGACTCTGGAGCCGAATTTCCCCGCGAGCGACGCGCCCACGCTGATAGTGCGCGGCGTGAACCTGCTCGATACGCTGCGCGCGAAGCAGTACACAACCGTCTGGACGGACAAAAAGGATTCGGAGATCGCGCAGAATCTGGATTCACTGCGCGATAGCGAGACGGGAAAAAAGCGGGTGCCGGCCAGCATCGTCGTCGATCAGAATGCGCTCGCGAAGGAGCCGAAGCTTGATTATGTCGCAGAGGAGAACCAATACGACATCGACTTCCTGCTGACGCGGGCGAGGCAGCGGGGCTACGTTCTGGTTTACAACGAAGGGACGAATGGCGCCAAGCCGTCGCTCTATTTCGGGCCGTCGCAAAACTCGGCGGTCACGGCCCGCGCGGTCACGTTTCAGTTGGATTGGGGGAAGTCGCTGATGGATTTCAAGCCCAGCCTGACGACCCATAACCAGATCAAGAGCGTCACCGTCAGCGGATGGAACCGGCATTCGAAGAAGACCATCAGCGCCAAATCGACGGTAACGGATCCGAAGTTCCGGATGAACCGCGATATCCAGAGGTTGATCACGGAATGCCATCCGCGGGAAGAGATTGTCGTTCACGAACCGATGTTCTCGCCACAGCAGGCACAGCAGCGTGCCGATGCCATCCTGACCGACCGCCTCCGAAGCTTCGTCAAAGCTTCCGGAACAACAGTAGGACTTGCGGACTTGCGGGCCGGGGTCAACGTGCAGATCGGCGGGTTGGGCTCGCGCTTCAGCGGAACTTATTTCGTCACGGACACGACACACACCATCGGTCCGGACGGCTATACGACGCAATTCAATGCGAGACGCGAGGATTTCGAAGGGGGGAAAGCATCATGAGGAGACCGTCGGGAGTAGCGGTGGCCATTGTCAACGATCTAGACGATCCGCGGGGCGAAGGACGCATCGGTTTGCGTTATCCCTGGCTTCCCGGGAATGCGACGAGCGGCTGGGCGCCCATGTCGTCGCCTCTCGCCGGAAAGGATCGCGGTATGTTTTTCCTGCCCGAGCCAGACGACGAAGTGCTGGTGGCGTTCGAGCACGGCGACTTCGATCATCCGTTCATCCTGGGATTTCTTTGGAACGGCGTCGATTCGCCGCCAGGCACTAACCGGCATCAGAGGATCATTAAAACGCCCGGCAAGCTGGAACTCCGTTTTGAAGACGACAATCTCAAGATTCAATTGACCACGCCCGGAGGCCTGAGCCTCACCATGGACGACGGCCAGGCCGCGATCACGCTGCAAGGCGGCGGCCGATCCATCACCATGCAGAGCGGTACGGTGAGGATCGCATGATGCCCAGGGTTTTGACCACGCTTGCCACGATAACGTGCCCTCACATGGGCATGGGAACCTCTGTGCCCAGTTCGTCCGACTGGGTCGTGGAGAACGGGGTGGTGCTGGTCGAGAACGATTCCGGCACGCTCACCTGTCCGTTTGTGGTGCCCTGCACGGGTTATACGCTGCGCTCCATGGGATTGAACGCAACCAGCATCAATGGACAAAAGGTGATCCTTGAAACCGATTTGAATTTCGGCTTTACGGGGCTTCCGCTGACGATGAACGACCACCATCATGTTTTCGACGACAGTACGGTGGCTCCGATTCCCGCCGGACAACCTGCGCCGGCGATTAAGCCTGCTCTTTTGGATTTGACTCCGCCCGTGGTGACGGCCGTCCCTCCGGCAGCCGCTTTCGATATCACGACGCAGCTTCCTCCGATTATTCCGATCACGTTCACGCTTTCCACGGCGTTTCCCCTGCAATGGACATTGACGTGGATCAGTGAGCCGGATGGTACGCATCAGGATTTGACGAATGGCTTGCCCGGAGCGAATCCCGCGCCCGCGGGCGGATCGTGGACATCGGGTGCACTCACGGTAGTGTTAACGCTGACGACGCCCTTTCTCGCTGCCCTCACTCCAGGACGGCACCACTTTTACATGTCCGGTTCGAGCCAGCGCGGCCTTTCCGGAATCGACGAGTGCGTGGTGACGGTGAGCTGATATGGGAACCAGAGCATATTTAGGCATCGGATGGAAGTTTCCGCCCCAGGTAACGGCGCAAGGCGAACTGGCGCAATCGAGTTATGAGCAGCGAGTGGAAGAGTCGATCTACCTGATTCTGAGTACTTCTAAAGGCGAACGCCTGATGCTGCCGGATTTCGGTTGCGGGATACACGATCTGGTCTTCGCGCCTAATAATGCAGAGACGTTGAGCATGGTGGTGCAGCAGGTGCACGAGGCGCTGAGCAACCAGGAGCGCAGGGTGGATGTTCTGGATGTGTCCGCCGACAGTTCGCCGGATCAGGCGAATCTTCTGCTGATTCGTGTGACTTACCAGATTCGCGCCAACAACGCGGTCGGGAATATCGTTTTCCCGTTTTATTTACAGGAACCTTAAACGATGCCTCTGGATGCGCTCTTACCAGTCATCGACGATCGCACCTTCGCCGACATAGTCGACGAAGCGCGTACGCGCATTCCCCGTTATACGCCGGAGTGGACCGACCTGAACGACAACGATCCCGGAATGGCGATGGTGCAGCTGCTGGGCTGGATGACGGACCTGCTCATCTACCGATTAGGCAAGGTTCCGCAGCAGAATTACATCAAGTTTCTGGAACTGATTGGAATCGAGTTGAACCCGGCCCAGCCGGCGCAAGCCGAAGTCACCTTTCCCGTAACCACCGGATATAGCGATTCTTCGGTCATCGTGCCGCTTGGGACGCAGGTGGCTACTGCCGGGCAACCGCCAGTCATTTTCGAGTTGACGCAGGCGCTGATTGCGCTGACCGCTCCGCTGGTGACGCTGCTCAGCTTCGACGGTTTTCAGTTCACCGATCTGACGCAGGACAATCAGTCGGCGGGCGAGACATGGTATCCGTTTGGCGTGCTGGCAAATACCGGCAGCGCACTGATGCTGGGCTTCGATGCGACCAATCCGCTGCCCTCGGTCGACCTCGAATTGGCCTTTTTCCTGAGCCAGGACGCGAGTTCACCGAATGCCAGCAACTGCTCACTGCCGCAATCGCAAGTGTATCCTCCCGTGACCATGACGTGGCAGTATTGGGATGGTTCGAGTTGGAGCTCTCTCCGCTTGCTGAAGGACGAGACCAGCGCGCTGCTCGCCACCGGACACGTGCATGTGCAGCTGCCAACCAGCGGCAGCATGGCCGTCGCGTCCTTCAACGGACCGGCAAATCTTTACTGGATACGCGCATTCCTGGCTTCAGGCGGCTACGATCAGGCGCCGGAGCTTCAAGCGCTGCGAACCAATACCACTGTCGTTCGCCAATCCGAGACCGTGTCGAATGAAGTCCTGGGCGGCAGCAACGGCCAGCCGAACCAAGCCTTCACGCTGGAGAATTCGCCGGTGCTGGATGGAACGCTGATTTTGCAAGTGGATGCCGGGGACGGCAACGGCTTCGTGCCGTGGACGCTGGTCAGCGACTTCTTCAGTTCGGGTCCGGACGATTTGGTTTACCGGCTGGACCGGACGACCGCCACCGTGCTGTTCGGAGACGGGGTGAACGGGTCTATTCCGGCGATCAATATCGCTAATCGAGGCGCCAATATCGTCGCGCTGGCCTATAGCTACGGAGGGGGCGCGGACGGGAATGTCGCGGCTGGGGCCATCAATGCGGTCCTCAGTTCCGTCGATGGCATCGATGACTCAAAGGTTGCCAACTTATTCGCCGCATACGGAGGGGCAGACGAGGAAACGCTGGAGGAAGTCACCGCGCGAGCGCCGTCGCAGATCAAGAGCCGCTGCCGCGCGGTGACGGCGGATGATTTCGAATACCTGGCGATGCAGGTCGCAAACATCCAGAGGGCATATGCCATGCCCCTGGCCCATCCTTCGTTCCCTGGCATCCAGGTGCCGGGCGCGGTCAGCGTGGTGGTGGTTCCTGGAGGAACCTCGCCGGACCCGACGCCGAGCGACGGGACAATCCGGACGGTCTGCGCCTACTTGAGCCAGCGCAAACTGATCACCACCGAATTGTTTGTGGTCAAGCCAACGTATCTGGAGATCAGCGTCACCAGCAGCGTCATCGTGGAGAACAACGCCGACCTGGCGTCCACCCAAACGCTGATCGAGCAGGCTTTGTTGACATATTTCCACCCGCTCACCGGCGGCGATGCCGGGGATGGATGGCCGTTCGGCGGAAGTGTTTACTTCTCACGAATCTTTGCGCAAATTTTGAATGTCGATGGCGTGCAGCGGATTGAATCGGTGACCTTCACGTTGGGAGGCACGGCATATCCGGCGTGTACCGACGCTCCGGTACCGGCAGGCGCCCTGGTGTTCTCGACCGCGCATACTGTCGAAGTTGATTACGACACCTCCAACTGACCATGGCTACCTTACCCGCTCCCGTCAACTCGACCTACAGCCCGCCATTCTTTGGCGCGTTGCTGCGGCAACCGCCGAACGATCCGACCTGGTTCCTGCTGAACCAGCGCGTGGGATGGCGCGCGCAGAGTCTGGCGGGCGTGGAGATTCAGCCGGTCTCCGGGTCACTGGCTTTAGCTCCTCTCGCGGGCAGCGTGCGAATGCCGGGAGAAGCGAGCGGCAGTCTGGGAGGCGTTCGTTTGCCCGCCAATGTCGCACAGGCCCCGGACTGCGCTCTATTTCTGCTCGACCGGACCAACCTGCTCCTGAAACGCTTTGACGCGTGCACCTGCGCTTTCGTAAATGTACCCTGCTACGGCGGCTTGGGCGGCGGTGCCCGCGAGTTGAACGGGGCGTCGTCAATCGCGATCTGTGCGGGAAATCTGTTCGTCTGCGATACCGGGAATCATCGCGTGGTGGTGTTGTCGTTGCGAGGTTTTGCGGTGCGAGGATTTTGGACTCCGGGACCCGCCGCGAAACTCGCCCAACCCTGGCAGCCCGTGGACATCGCGTTCGATGGTAAAGGACGCGCCTGGATCGCCGACGCGGCGAATAACTGCATCCATGTCTTTGCCCCACAGGGCATCTGGCTGCGTGCCGTAACATGGCCCGGTTCGCCGCAGTTCGTCGCTTTGGACTGCGCGAACCGCTTGTACGTGGTCCTGAGCGGAGAGACGTTCACGCGTGTATTCAACCCGCAGACAAACTTATGGAGCCAAGCGAATCGTCCGGATGATTTGACCGCAAGTTTTGCCGCGCCGGCTGTCGCCAGCGACTCGGGCGGCAACCTGGATATGAGCACGTTCTGCTGCAAGCCGGCAGGCACCTCGTGGTTCGGACCCGATGGAAGCGCACTCTCGTTGAGTCCGGCGACGGCCTCGTCCGGCATGCTCTACCCGGCGTCCGGAACTTATATTTCAACGCCGCTCGATAGCGACTTGTACCAGTGTCAATGGCACCGCGTCGTGGTGAATGGAACTGCTCCGCGCGGATCGCGGGTGGTGGTCTCTACATATTCGGCAGAAGCCGAGATCCCTCCGGATCTGATTGCCGCGTTGCCGGAGAGCTTATGGGCAACCCAGCAAACCGTCGCGGGGAAGATTTGCAATTGGGATTGCATGATTATGAGCGGAGGCGGCCGGTATCTTTGGCTACGGCTAGTGTTCTACGGTAACGGCTCGGTGACCCCGGCACTGACCTCCATTCGCGTTGAATACCCGCGAATTAGCTTGCGCCGATTTTTGCCCGCGGTGTTCGGCCAGGATCCGACGTTGACCAGCTTCCTCGACCGCTATCTGAGCCTGTTCGACACGGTGATGCGCAGCGTGGAAAGCGAAATCGACAACCAGGCGCGATATTTCGATCCAGCATCGGCGCCAGCGACCACCAAAGTTCCCGGCGGGACGGATTTTCTCTCATGGCTGGCATCATGGATCGGATTGACGCTTGACCGTTCGATTCCGGAGGCGCGCCGACGGGCGCTGGTGGAAGAAGATGGGGCCGTGGCTCCGATCCGCGGCACACGAATTGGATTACATCGAAAGCTTCTGGTCTTTTTGGGCCTGCAGCCGCGGCATCAATGCTGTAATGCGCCGGTTCCCCGCGACCGCTGCGCTCCACCGCCGCTCAACTGCAGCGCTCCACCACCATGCGTATATGACTGGCCGGATCCTCCTCTGATTCTCGAACATTACCAGTTGCGACGGTGGCTGTTTCTGGGAGCGGGACGCCTGGGCGACGAATCGAAACTTTGGGGCGAGACCATTGTGGGACGGGCTCACCTCAACGGCGGAGTGCCTTTGGGGAAGATGCGTATCGACACGGTACCCGATCCCTTGCGCGATCCCTTTCTGGTCTACGCCAACCAATTTACCGTGTTTGTCCCCGAAAAGTTCGGCCAGGATGCCGGCCAGAAACGTGCGCTGCTGAACCTGCTGCAAACCGAAAGTCCGGCGCACACAAAATACAACTTGAAATTCGTCGGACCCAGATTCCGGATCGGATTTCAATCTATGATCGGACTCGATTCGGTGGTGGGCAAATATCCCGCCGGAGTTCGTCTGAGCGGCACCCGTCTTGGCCGCGATTCGGTATTGGACGTTTCGCCTTCGGAGCGGGGTGGCCCATCAATGGTCACAGGTGAAGCAAGAATCGGCGAAACCACGAGGCTGGAGTAATTGCCATGAAGAGCAAGAATATGACTACGGACTGCCCGCAGTGCGACATCGGGTCTCTGACCCGGAACAATTACTTTACGGGCAAACTGCTGGTGGAGCGCGATTTCAAAGACGAGCAGCGTTATTATGTCGACAAGCTGCGCCTGCATCAGAAGCGTCTGCACGGCGAAGGGGTAGTGTGCGGCTTGCAGGTGAAGCAATACTCCAACCAGGCGTGCCTCAGCCGTTACCTATCCGTTCAGCCGGGATTCGCCAAGGATTGCTGCGGCAACGACATTATCGTGCCGGCGGAAGAGACCGTCGATCTTACGCAGTTCAAGAGCTGGATGAAGCTGCAAGCGGCCCAGAGCAATCCGAGTTCGGGGCGCGCGTCGCTGGCGACTTCCCACACCCTGCAAATTTGTGTGCGGTACAGGGAGTGTCCCACCGAAAACATTCCGGTCCTGTACGACGATTGCGGCTGTGACGATAATGCTTGCGCACCGAATCGCATCCTGGAATCTTATGAGTTCGACCTGCTGGTGGATCCCGCGATCAAGCCGCGGAGAGGCTGCCTGCCGCAAATTGCCGCGGCTAAGGCTCTCAATGGAGTGACGCCAGGATTGCTGGCATTCGATCCCAACGACACCTATCTTTACGCTGTGAGTTCCGCGACGCCGGCCACTCTTTACCAGATGGATCCAACCGGCCAGACGGTCATTGCCAGCCAAATTCTGCCTGCCGCCGGCAAGGCTCTCGCGGTATCCGACGATGGCAAGCAGGTCTATGTGGTGTTGTATGACTCTGTCGGCGGTAAGTCCTCGCTGGTGGTTTTGAGCGCCAGTGGACTGGGAGTGACCGGCACCTCGGCGGGAGTGGCGGACGACGCGAATCCCGCAAGCCTGGCGGTTCTGCCGTCGTCGAAAGTTGCGTGGCTGCAAACGCTGAGCGCCCAGTTTTTGATTTGGGATGTCAGCACCGCGACGCCGACACAATCACAGGCCATTGCGCTAACGGGCTCGCCAGTGGGGCTGGCGCTCGGAGCCGACCGAACCAAGGGTTACTACATCGACCAGACGAATAAGCAGGTCGGCGTAGTCGATATCAGCGGCGGGGCGACCTTAGCGCCGATCACGCTGGTGGCCAACCCCATTGAAGTCGTGCTCGCCGCCAGCAGCGGTCCGGACGTCCTGGCAGTGATCGATTCAACGAACGGGACGATCACTGCCATTCAGGCGAACCCGGTTCAAGAGGTTGCTAGCATCGCCCTTCTTTATCCACCGCTGGCATCTGCTGCCGATCCGCAAAAGAAGGTGTTGTATGTGGTCACTTCGCAACCGGCCAGCGGCACGAATCCCGTAACGTATCAACTACAGCCTTTCGATCTGAAGAAACTGGTGGGCGGCTCGCCGGAACTTCCGCCCGCGGGCACACCGTCCGTTCAGCCGGCCGGCCCAACAGCAGTCGTAACAGATGGCCATTCGGTTTTCGTTATCGGGGCACAAGGGAACATAAACAACCCGACTCGTGGATATACGATCGCCGCTCAGGGCTGCGCGGAGTTGTACACTCTCGAAGACTGCGAGGATTGCTGCCAGGCGGACTGTCTGGTCCTCGCAACCATCCGCGGATATCAGCCTGGTTTCCAGATCGAAGATCCGCCCACGCCGCCCAGCGATCCGTTGACCGACTATAACAGCCAGATTGCGCGTATCGACAATAAGCTGGGGCGCGTGATTCTGCCCAGCACGCGGAAGATTGCCGAGGTCCTGGAGTCGATTACCTGCGGCTGTGCCTGCGACTGCCAGTCGCAAGTGACTACCGTACCCGCGCCGGTTACGACGACCCCGCCAGTGATCGGGCTGAACCCGAATCTTCCCAAGATCATTGATATCGGCTGGCAGCACGGTGCGACGGTGACGTATGCGCAGTTCGAAGGCTCTCTTTATTACCAGGCGCCTCCCCCTCCGCTGGGGCAGACTCTGCCCATTCTTACTATCTACTTCGATCAGGTCATGAAAGGCGTGGACAGGCAGAGCTTCCGCGTCGAACTGACGTATCCTCAGATGGGCACAGCTCCTCCCTTTACCGGCATGTATAATTCCGGCCGCCTCGTGCTTTATGGAGTTTTGCTGGATCTGGTTCCGCTGGGAATCAATATTACGCCGAACACTAATGAAATCCCTAAGTCGGCCTGGGCATTCATTCCATACAACGAATTCTGGACTTCCATCAACCTCTCCGGGGTCTTTGACTCGTCCAGCTACAACAATCCGTCCTGGCCGGCACTCGACCTGCCGGTTTTACGCATCACGTTGAGCGGGAACTTTGTATATGCCGGTCCAAATTACGCGGAGAGCGGCGTGCTCGACGGCGATAACATCGGCGGACAGGTAGGTTTGAACCAGGCTCGCGGCGGGTCTATCACCGGCGGAAAGAATCCTTCGGGTGACATGGTGGAGGGCGGAACCTTTGAAAGTTGGTTTTACCTCCAGGCTCCGGCAGGTTACAGCGTCCCCATAGGAGGCCTGACCCATCTGAACCAGGCGACCGCGGCCCAATTACAAAAGCTGCCGGGTGTCGATGAGGCGCTCGCCACGAAAATTGTGGAGGAGCGGAAAGCCAATAAATTCGTCAGCCTGGGAGATTTACAGAAGCGGCTCAACCTTTCCGATGCGACCGTAAAAGGCCTCGCGCGTTTGACCATACTTTAAGGAGCATAGCCATGGCGACCACCGGTACTTCCTCTTCGCGGTCTTATACTACTCCCTGCGACAACCCTCAGCAGCCCTGTCCCGACTGTGGCGGACTCGAGTGCCTTTGCCGTCCCCGCTTCTTCGCCGGCCAATTGCTGACGGACGGCGATCTGAACCGGCTCAACCACTACATCATCGAGAAGAATAAGCTTCACAATCGCTACCTGTACGGTTGGGGCGTGGTGTGCGGACTTGAAGTGGTTTGCGATCCGTGTTCCGGTGTGACCGTCAATCCGGGGTACGCACTGAGTCCCTGCGGCGAAGACGTGATTGTTTGCCAAAAACAATCCGTCGACGTGTGCTCGCTTATCAACGCATGCAAGAAGCCGAAGAATAACTGTAATCCAATCGACGTAGTCAACGCCTACGACTGTGCGAACCTTACCGAGACCTGGGTCCTCGCCATCCGCTATCAGGAGAAACCGACCCGAGGAGTTACTTCGCTGAAAGGAGCGAGCGGTAGTTCCTGTTGTTCGAAATGTTCGTGCGGAGGATCATCGAGTTGCGGTTGCGGCGGATCGCAGAGCTCATCCACGAAATCGTCCACATCGTCAGGCGGATGCGGATGCGGCGGCAGCGCGACAAGTTCAACTGCGAGTTCCTCGTCGACTTCCACGGCATCGACCCCCGCGCAGTGCGAGCCGACCGCGATCTGTGAAGGCTACACGTTTGAAGTTTGCAAACTGCCGGCGTCGGCGGGAACGCAAGCGCCTATCAGTCCGCTGGTGGACCGGATGCGGTGCTGCTTGACACTCTTGTTTTCCAGCCTTCCGGCAATTTCGAACAAGCCGACGCAGCAGCAAATTCAGAACTGGTGCTGCCTGCTGAGGGAGAATCTGGCGGATCTTTTCGCCACATATCCCGGTCATGCGTGCCAGCTCACCAAGAGCCTGGGGACGCTTTGTAGGGACGCCGCTAATGCCAGCCCGGCGGATATAGCGATGGCCGCCGCAGTCTATGTAGGTCAGTTTTTTGTCGATTGCTTCTGCTCCGCATTACTCCCGCCGTGCCCGGCTCCGGTGAGCGACGATCGCATCTTTCTCGCCTCCATCACGGTGAACTGCAAGGACTGCAGCATTATCCAGATCTGCAATTGGGACGTGCGGAAATTTGCAGTTGGCTTTCCAATGCTTTCTTACTGGCTGTCGCCTCTGCAGTACGGCGCACAAATTAAGGCCGCGATCGCCAGCTTCTGTTGCAAGCCTCTAGTTGTCAACACCAAGATTGCAGCGCTCGATCAGAATGAGGCTGTGAATTTTCAAACCGCGCAGTATCCCATGACCGCGGACCAGAGGAGCGCGGTACTCACGCGAGTGATTGCGGAATCGTACACGCAGCCGGTCGGCGCCGATACGATTGCGCTGGCGTCGCTCGGAGCGGTTGATCCAAAGCAGCAACCGCTGCTCACCGCCGACCAGATGCAGATGCCGATCGAGACGTTTCTCATGAGCCAGATCGTTCAGCCGCTGCTGGCAGGGGTCGGCACATTGTTGGGAACGGGGGAGAGCGGTTACGGAACCACTACATCGGAGACCGGCGAAATACAGAGTCTTCGCACGCAGATGGCCACGATGCAGAGCACCATTGACGAGCACGCTAAAACCATCGCCGATCTGACTGCGAGGCTCGGGAAATAGGAGGAAAGCATGCCGATCGCTCAGACGCAAAAACCGCAATTCTTCGAGGGACAGTACATTTCGGCTGACGATCTGTCGGGAATTCTGCAAGCCAGTTCGGTGATGCAGGCTCGCCATTCGCTCGGCGCCCACACGTGGGGCATCGCGATGGGCTTCGACTTTCTGGAACAGCCCGCTGGCGCCAGTCCCAGCCCAGTCAACGTGCTCATGCAACCTGGCTACGGTTGGGATGGCTTCGGACGCCCCATTGTGTCGCTCGCGCCTTATCAAATTCCCGCAGAACGTTTCGCTGCCTATACGTATAACGCCGCCATCGACGAACCGAATGGCCGCCTGGTGGAAATTTGGCTGGGCTACAGCGAAGTGGCTTTCCAGCCCGCGGCGACCGGTTTCGCGACCTGCAACGGCAACTCCAACTCGCGCGTACAGGAGACCTTCGAGATTTACGTCGGACAGCGCGATACTCCGGCGCTGCAACATGATCCCGTGGTGGTGGCAGGCTATACCGGCGACGCGCAAACCATTTTGCAGAAACTGAATTCCGCGGCTCCTCCGATCTATGACGATTCCATTCCCCAGCAGACCTTGCCGGACGATCCCACCGCGATGTGGCTGCTTCCCGTGGGCTATGTGCGCTGGAAGCCTAATTCGAATCCGAATGTAGCGGGCGCGTTCATGGCTACGGATGCCACTGATCGCCAGAAGGCGCAGGCCTTCCGCGTCTACATCGGAGTAGTGGCAGGCGCCGTTGAGGCCGCGGCCGGTGTCATCCGCCTCAAGGATCGCGTCAACAATTTCACTCCGACGCAGACCTCGGACCTGGTCTGGGTAGAAGGCGACATGCGCCTGCAGGGCCGGGCCAGCTTTGTTCAATCCGACGGAACCGACGGCGGAGTTCCGCTGATTCTCCGGCGCAACGAAGCCAACGCCGCCGGAGGCCGGGACCTGCAAGTGGTCATCGGCGAAACTAGTGCCGGCAGTAACCACCTCTCGATCGGGCCGCTCAACGGTTTGGGCGTTTTCCAGGAAGTGATGACGGTGGAGGATAAAGGCTATGTCGGGATCGGCGTCACTGCTCCACTGGATGCTCTCCACGTCTCCAACGGGAACGTCCGCTGGGGCAACAGTAGCCAGTTGAGTGTCGACCAGGGCGGCTCCATCGAATTGGGAGGCGGCCCCACGCAAGCGGGAGCGGGATCGCCATACATCGATTTTCACTTCGGCCCAGGCCCCGGCCCGCAGGACTATAACGTCCGCGTGACGAACGACGCCGATGGCCAGCTTACCATTCGCGGCGTCAAGAATCCTACCGTGGTGCAGGTGCTTGGCAGAATCGGAGTCAACACCAGTACGCCCGCCGAGTTATTGGACGTGCGCGGCAATATCAAGTTGAATTCCGACGGAAGTCTTTTCGCGCCGGGCGGAATAGAGAATCTTCGTATGCTGCGTGGAACCGTGGATCCTAACGGAAATACGCTGGCCGGAATCGGCTTCACCATTCAGCCGGTGAGCGGAGGTCTCTACGATGTCGTCTTCGATGCGCCGTTCAGCGCGATGCCGTCCGCGAGTGTCACGCAAATCTATCCCGACCCTAACTTCAACACGCATGGCAGCAGTCGAGACAATGCCGTAATCAACGGGCTCAGCACCGCCAAGATGAGAGTGCTGACGGGCGACGACAACGGCAACGCCACCAACCGCCATTTCAGTTTCGTCATCATGGGACCGCGTTGAAATGAATCACTCGTTCACCATTGATCGGCTGTTCTGCGATTGTGCGATGCCGCGGGATCAAATCGTCGACATCGGGTCTCGACACCGGCTGCATGATGTCGCGGAACAATATGTTCCGCAAGCGCTGGCGGATTTGCTGGAGCCTCTATGCGGAGCACAGGACGACGGCGTTTGGTTGATCCGGCGTCTGGAAATATCCTTTCATGCCAACCTCGCCTGGGACAGTTCGAAGCTCACCAGCCGCTGGGCCGGCGCGTTGGCTAAAGCGATTCTTCATGTCACGCAGCGCGAATGGGACAGTCGCGTTGCCTTCTATTACCGTTCTCGCGCTGAATACATCGCGGCATTTGTTTCGGACCTGGCGGATGGCATGGCGTGGAACAAGTGGCAGTACCAACTATTTTCCGGCTTGCGACCTCTTCCTACATCGGCGGTCCTGCGCACTCTGCTGGTCACCGAGACGGCGAATGCACTCGGCGGACTTGCCTTGCTCTTGGCGGCCTCGCTTCATCGTGTAGTCGCATGCCTGCTTCCGCAGGATGCGGAACTGGTCTGGTCTCACCTGATCGCGTCAGCAACGCAACCGGGAGAAGAGGCGCTGGCGCATCTCTTAGCTATATGCGAGTGCGAGGGTGCGCCGCCTGAATCTCTTTCCAAAGATGCCCTCCGGCTGCTGGTGCGCATGATCAACGCATCCAATCGCGCGGACGAAGATTTTTGGCGGAAGGCAGTAGCCTCCGTCGAAGCGTTTGTCGCGCTCGCATCCTTGCGGGCGAGATGGCCGCCGGACCGGTGGTCCGAAATTGAAAGCGCCCTGATTGCAGGAACGCTCGCCATGTTGCCGGGCGACGCATACACGATCGCAGGGAAGGGACTACGCCACTGGATCGATCATCCGGCGTTGCTGCAACGAGCCGCCGGGATTGTTTCGAGTCAATCCGTGAAGGCCCGGCAAGACAAGCGCTCGACCCGCTTCGGCTGCATCTTCTTGTTGTTGCCGCTCATTGAGGAACTCCCCGCCGAGGCATGGTCTCGGCAACCGGAGTTGCTAAAGTTCGCAGTTTTTGTCAGGTGCTGCGCGCCCGAAGCCCGGCCCATGGCAACTGCGGACCCGTTGCTGCGCGAATTATTCACTGTCCCAGCCGGCGGTGAACCGGACGAAGTGGCCGCACCGCCGGCTGTCGAGGTTTGGAATTGGTTGCGCGAGACCGGACACGCCGCGGCCGAAATGCCCCTCGATTCCATTTATTTGGCAGGTGATGATGCCATTGCCGTGGCATCCCACGCCGTCCTGCGCGGCTTCGCACAGAAGCTGCCCGGTTTCGGATCGAGCAGTCTGCGGCACCTTTGGGCCAATTTCCTCGATTTCCGCGCGTCCGTCGATGTCGAACCAGAGAGGATCGTTGTCCACATGACGAGCCCCCCGTTGCAGGTGATTCTTCGGTTGGCGGGACTCACCTCCGGTTCTTACCGGCTTCCCCGGATTGACCCTCGACCCTTTCATCTCTTCCAGGAGGCGTAGCGTGGAAACTGCCATGGTTCGTGTGCAGCGCGAGTTGGAGCGGATCGACTTGCTTCTTCGCCGTGAGATTCTTCGCTTGCGGGCGCGGTATAGCCTTAGCCTCGACGAGTTTCGAGGATTGTATACCAGCGGAGAGCAGGTTGACGAACTACTTCGGGATGCCGATCCGCCGTACGATGCAGCGGCAGTCACGGCACAGGCCGAAGCGCTTCGCCACGAAAATGAAGCGGCGTGCGGTCAGGAGTCGGAATGGGGCAGAATCGCCGCCGAATTTGAACTCCTCGGGGTGGAGCAGGACCTGTTGTTTCTCGTTCTCGCACCCGAACTTGACCCCAAATATGAAACGCTGTACGGCTACCTGAATAATGACATTTCGCGAAAGTTTGTGACCCGCGACCTGGCTCGCCGGCTTTTCTGCGAACGGGGCCCAGGCGCCGTAGATCGGGCGCTGTCATCAGGCTCGACGCTCTTGCGTTTGGGACTCCTCTCATCCACTACGACATCTCAGGGATTCGTGGCTCATCCGGTTCTGGCGGGGTTTGTCCTGGCACGCGATGCGCCTCCATTTCCACCGCTTCGCAGAATCGCTTGCGGCAAATCAACGCAAGGCGGTTGGATCGATTTGCAGGCGGAGAGAGTCGCGGACGCAGCTCCTTTGCTGGCCCGAGGCGGAGCGTTGATCCTGAACGGAAAAAGGGGCTCCGGCCGCTTGCAGGCGGCGCGTTTCCTAGCGCGGCAAGCGGATCTTGGTCTTCTCTTGCTGGACGCCAAGGACTGCAGGCTGGAAGCGGAGACAGCCGGTTCTTTCGCGAAAGCCGTTGCTCTGCAAGCTCGCCTGGAACATTGCGCGGTCTTTTTGCGAAACTGCGAATGCTGGTTTGAGGGTGACTCTCGCCCGAATTCCGGGACTCTTGCGTTCTTACGCGCTCTGGATCGAGTGCCTCTTTGCGTCGCATGGGAAGCTGGGTCGGAGTGGCGGGAAAGCATCGGCCACCGGCACGTATTCGAACTGGTGTTCTCTCTACCGCCGCACTCCGCTCGCGAAGCGGAATGGGATCGTGCCGTGTCGGCCCTGGGGATCCAAGCGATGCCGGAGGTGATCCGCGATCTTGCGCGTCAATTCGCATTCACTCCGGGCGAAATCGGGGCAGCCGCTCGACATGCGTCCGATGACCTGACAGTCGAGTCCAGGCCGGTGGAAACGGCTCTATTCGCGGCCGCGCGAGCTCAATCCGCGCACGCGTTGGGAAAACTGGCTCCCCGGATCTCGACCCGGCATCGGTGGCGCGACCTGGTTTTGCCGCATGCCACGGAACAACGGGTGAGAGAACTGGCGGCGGCGATTCGCAATCGCGGACTGGTCTATGAGGAATGGGGAGTGTCCCCCGGCGCAGGCACTGCCGGGCTGAACGCGCTCTTCTCAGGCGCCTCGGGGACGGGCAAAACTATGACCGCCGGAATCATTGCAGCCGAATGCGGATTGGATCTTTATCGCATCGACCTGGCCGGCGTGGTGAGCAAATACATCGGCGAGACCGAAAAGAATCTGGACCGTATCTTTACCGCGGCTCGTTGCTCCAACGCGATTCTGTTTTTCGACGAGGCCGATGCCATCTTTGGCAAGCGTTCCGAAGTGCAGGATGCTCACGACCGCTACGCCAATATCGAAGTCGCATACCTGTTGCAAAAGCTGGAGGATCACGATGGCGTGGTGATCCTCGCCTCCAATCTGCCGCACAACATCGATGACGCCTTCTCGCGCCGAATACAGTTTCACATCGAATTCCCGCTTCCCGCCGAACTGCATCGCGAGCGTCTGTGGCGCGGCATGTTTCCGTCGCGCACTCCCGTGGCCGCCGATCTGGATTTCGCATTCCTTGCCAGGCAGTTTCACCTCACTGGCGGACAGATCAGGACGGTCAGCGTAGAGGCGGCGTTCCTGGCAGCTGGCGATGGGCGGAGAATCACGATGCCGTTGATTGTCAAGGCGGTCGCACGCCATTTCGTAAAGCAAGGCCACATGCCGGCGGCACATGAATTTCGGGAGTATTTTCAATTCGCGACCGAGAGTTGAGGTATGGGTAAAGCCGGCGAAAAAATCGATCAGGCTCAGAACGATGCTGCCCGAAGCCGGCCCAGCACCCGGAGCGCTAATGTGTCAAATGCCAGCAGCGGGCTTTCCAGCGTTCAGCAGTCTGCCGGAAACCTGTCTATTGAGCGCCTGTTGCGGCCTGCGACGCAAGCTACGCTCAACGTCAGCCGGCTCGGGGATAGTGATGAGCCGCTCCAATTCGCCCCACCCAACGATCTATTCGATACCGGCAACCTGGGGATACAGCAGTCAACGCTTAGTCCGCTTGCGAATCCGGAACAACAGCCCCAGACTCCCGCCCCGCCCGTCGTAATCCACTGGAGCGAATCTGTCCCCTATATTTTCACGGTCGACGATGACCCTACTGCTTCGGCTATCTCCATCGAGATCTACGGCGCCGATATTACGTCGTTTCAACCTCTCGAGAAATCGCCTTTCGGTTCCTTCTACGTCGCCAACATCGATTTGCTTCGCCCTGTCTACCGCGACTACGTGCAAGAGCACCTGCTCTCTCAACTCCGCGCCGATATCGAGGTGCTCGAAAATCTGATCTTTTACAACCTGTTTGGCGACCCCGGCATGGACATCGTCCAACGCTGGGCGGCCCGCGCCGACTTGCGAGCGCCAGGCGGCAGAACGTATTTCGACGTCTTTCTCGGACGTCTGCGCGATGATTATTGGTATCGCGACTATCTCATTACGACCGGCGCTAAGCATACCTATTTCGATTCCATGTTCGACTGCGCGGGGGACGATGCTGTGGAGCTCAGCATCCTCATCGGCAAGAATAGTCGCGAGTTCGGCGCCTATCGTCCGGCATGGGCCATGGTGGAGAGAGTCATCCAGCCGCAGATGGCGGGCGCCCAGCCGGCTCAACCCCTCCAAGTTAACTCCGAACTCGTCACGCGAACCACGGACTTCATCCTCTCGCGCCTGAAGGGCGTCACCTTCGCGGGCGAGAGCCACGAGATCGTCGATTTGATGATCAATCTGCCGGCGCCGGAGCAAGTGGCTGTGTTGAACGGAATCGAGAGTCATTACGACGATCGCGAGTTGTTCGGGCTGGTTGGCAAGTACGGCGAAGCCTCCGGTACCGGCATGCTCTACTGGCTCTTCGATGACCTCAAGAGCGCCGATCGCGACCGGCTCGCCAAATCCCTTGTCGATAACGGAGTGTTTTCAAACGACTCAGCCCAGGCGCTTGCCGCGGGCCGCAAAATCATTAGCCGCACGCTACCCTGGATCACCGGTAAGATTAGCGAGCTGGCCGAAGAACGCGCCGAATACTGGGCCGACAAAGCCGTCCACGACGACTCCAAAATGGCTTATGTCTGGGGAAGCCTCGACTCCCTGTTCGATCGCCAGCACATCGATTTCACCATCTTCACTCTCATCGCCCCCAAGTTGTTCAAAGGTGTCGGGAACCTCAGCCCGACCCTGGGCAAAATCTTGGGCGGGGCGCTTCTCATTAAGACCGGCTTCGACGCGTCGGTCACCGCTCTCGATCTGCTGCTGAATTACCACCAGATGAGCGGAGTCGAACGACTGTCCAAAATTCTAAACCTTGCTTCGACTGCGCTCATGATTGGAGCGGGCGCGATGCAGAACCGCCTGCCCGCTGCCAAAGACGTACCTCAGTTACCGGCCGCGGAACAACCGAAACTCCTGACGTCTGGAAATCCAGCCGAAGAAGGAACGGGTCCGGTTGAATCAGGTCCCGGGGGGGCGCTCGCAATCAGACCGCCTATGCTTCCCGGCGGGACCACTCCTAGCGGTCCGCAGGTCGAGTGGCGCATCATCAATGTCAACGAGCAGACTGGAGATATAACCGCGGTCGGACGTCAGGGAAGCGATTACGGGTTCATTCGGATTAATCTCGAGACGGGTAACGGAGAAGCAATTCATCCCGCATCGGGACAAGTGATCCCTATTCGCGGCGGCGTCTTGGTTGGCCCCGAGCCGCTCCTACCTGGCTCCGCGGAACCGACCGCTCCCTCGCCGGGTCCCTTTGCTCTCGCTCCCGGAGCGAGAGCTCTCCCCGGGGCTGCGCCTCCAGTTCCCGTAGTTCCAGTCGTCGTCAGGGTCCCTGGCACTTACACTCCGGAACATTATCAAGATCTCGGATTCGATCCGGCAACACAGAGATTTCGCCAATCTGAAGCCGATACTGCCCTCCGGCTGGAAGCCGCCAGAGGAGTCAATCTGGAGCGATTTCACCCCGCAAACGCCGCGCAAAAGGGCGACTGGTATAACCCCGCTAATCCCACCGAAATTTACGACGGGTGCAGTCCGGGTGCATCGCGATACTTCGATCGGCAAATCGCCAACGGCAATTATGAAACGGCCCTTCGTGAGCATCTCGCCCACCCCACTGTGGCATTCGTCGTTATAGACATCACGGATCTTGGATTGACTGCGGCGCAGCAGGCCGCTCTTGACGCTCTGATTATCCGCGTGGCGGGAGCCGCAAATCCCAAAATCGTTCGCATACCATAGGTTCAGTGATCGTATGAGCTCAACTTACGTAGACTACCGGAATCGAGGCTTCGAAGCCAATGACGCCGCGCTCGAATTGTGGCTGGCACTCCTGGTGAAGGAGATCGACTCGCTTGAGGACATTCCCGACTGGCTAGCCGAGGTTCGCGAAGAGTGGGACGTTCAATCCACTGCGGGATTTTCTTTTGGCGTCATGCCGGGGCTCGACCGCTATGCAACAAGCGAGGACAAACGACAGACCCTCATCGATCTTTCCCGCCGCGCATTAAAGAAGCTCGAGAGTTATGGTCAGGTGATCAGCCGTGATCAGCTTAACTCTTTCGGAACCGGCGGCGAAGGTTCATCCTACATTTCCGACGTTGCAACGGCAGAGTTCATCCGTCCCGCGCGTTACTTCATCAAGCTCCTGGAAGGAACTTTGGAGCCGTGGGAGTCCGACTCGCGCTTCGAGCCCACGGTCAAAGGAAGTTCGTAGGCGCGCGTTCGGAGATTGTCGAATTAGAATCAAACTCGGCAGACCAAGGACTGAGCCATGAGGTTCACGAGTGTCTCTCTGGCTTCGGATGCCAATTTATAGTTGAACCGATACTGTGATCAACTGAGCAATGTGTTCGGCTGCGGTGCTCCGCGCATCGCAGGGGAACTTTCAGTCATTTTCCGGATCGCAGCGCGGCCACCGAACTGTATAGTTTCAGCGCTCAACAGGACTAGCGCAAGCCACAGCAGATCGGCGATGAAGAGGTGTGTGAGTTGCATCCACAGTGGCGTGAGCAACAACACGTTCATCACTCCCGCGACGGCCTGAATGAGTGTGAGACAAGCAACGGCGAGGGCGAGCCTTCGCACCACTGGCGATGGCCCTTGCTGAATTACAATTCTGATTGCAAAACCAATTAGAAAACACCCGAGCAGTGCGGCCGTTATGGGATGCCAGACGCGCAGACGCACAAAGACGTGCGCGGTGGGCGACAGATCCTGCCGGATTCCCTGCGCCAGAGAGTTGGAAGCGAACAACGTATCGCCCAGCGCGGCAATCGCGCCAGTCACGCTGATCGTGAGAAACGCGAGCAGCGCGAATCCCAGGGGCAGAGGGGCTATCGGCTGTTCCGTGTTCGCCATCGTTCGACCGTTCGCCGATGCGGACGCACACCATGCCGTGATGGCAAGAACCGCGAGCAGGATCATGGTGTTGATCAGATGAATAGCTAGCGTGTAGGCACGATTCGGCGACGTGTTTGTTGCAACGTGGCCCAGCAGCACAAGGGCCGCGCCAATAAGTGCCTCCGTCACGGTGAATAGCAGAGCCAGGACCGCGAAGCGCCTCACGACATGCCCCCGCGGAAATGAACGAAACGCGAACGCGACCAGGCCTATAACAAGTAGCCCCAGCGTCGGCCCGCTGGTGATCCGGTGCGTAAACTCAATCATGGTGTGAAGCTGCGAGGTCTGCGGAAGCCAGCCTCCATTGCAGAGCGGCCATTGGTCGCCGCAGCCCGCACCTGAGCCAGTCGCGCGGACTCCCGCGCCCCATAGCACGACCGCTATTGAGAACACCAGGACAAACCAAGCATAAGTCGCGAAGCGTCTTTGAGCCCTCATCTTGTCCACACTTGTATTCTACCGAGCATCTTAGAAGCCAGTGCGAGGACGACGTGACCTGCCGCTGCAAGCAAGTCCTCGGTACAGTTGCAGTGCATCAGCGTTCGACCGCGCTGAGATGATCACGGGCAGCAAGCCTGGGGTTATTTCGCGTATGAACCTGCGCCGTCGACGTCAGGGCAGGTTCGCGGTCGAGAGCAGCAAGAATGGCTGTGTGGATAGCCGGGCGCGCCTGGCTGATCAGCAAATTCCGACGGGTGGGATTCACTCGATTGGTCAACAACACGATAAATGCATCGCGTTCCGGATCAATATAGATGGAGGTGCCGGTGAAACCGGTGTGGATGATTGCGTGTGGCGATGCCAGATCCCCGGGGAAGGAACCTTTCGCCGGAGTGTCCCAACCCAATGCCCGCGTGGTCCCTGGCGGAGACAGCTGAGGTTTCATAAACAGCTTGAGCGTTTCCGCGCTCACGATACGCCGGCCCTTATATGTCCCGCCGTTCAGGTACATTTGTGCAAAAATGCTGAGGTCGCGCGCGGACGAAAAGAGGCCGGCGTGACCGCTGACACCGCCCATCAGAAAGGCATTCTCATCGTGTACCACGCCACGAACCAATTGGTGCCGCAACACGTCGTCCTGCTCGGTCGGGACGATGCGCCGAATCAGACTGGAAGGCGGATTGTAGCGCGTGTCCTTCATGCGCAGAGGGCGGAAGACATTGTGGGCTAGAAACTTGTCAAGGGTCTGGTGCGTGATCCGCTGAATGATCTCACCCATCAGGATCATGTTGTAATCGCGATATTGAGTGCGGGTACCAGGTTCCCAGTCCAGCGGAAGCCGATAGATCAGGCGCATGATGCCTGTCCTGTCAGTTGCCTGCTTCCACAACACCTCACGTGAGTTAAGCCCGGAGCTATGGCTCAGTAAATGGCGGATCAGAATTTTCTCATGTCCCGGCGTCCCGGCGAATTCCGGAATGTACTTCACCACCGGAGCATCCAGGTCGAGCAGATGGCGGTCGTAGAGCAATTCCGCGGCTGTGGTTGCACCGATCACTTTTGAGAGGGACGCGAGATCGAAGATCGCATCGCGCGGCATCGCGGGCGCATCAGCCGCGTAGTCCATGCGGCCAAACGAACTCAATATCAGTAAGCGTCCATGTTGACCCACTGCCAGAACCGCTCCGGGAAAGGCTTTCTGATCGATCCACTTCGCCACTTCCTGAAAGGCGGCCGCGAATTGCGGGTCCTGGGTACCGGTCGCATCGACGAGAGCCTTGACCGGTGAAGCTGCCCCCACGCTCGACCAAAGCAGGGCGAAAACAACCGCCGGAAACCATAAACGCGAGACTCTTCGTATCATGGAATTTATCTCTTTTGAAAACGGATGTCGCGAACGCCATCGGCAACACCAGCGAAAAGATCAAATCCGGCGATCTTCCCGTTTTCGCGCACGAACTGAATCACGATCGGCTCGCGAAACTCGCCGGTCAGGCGACCCAGGAATTCGTCGCGCCGGCTGGGCTGAAGTTCGATGGGCTCGTTCCAGCCAATCCTGGCGAACAATTTGCCGCCTTGACTATGAACCGTGTACGTAGCCCGTAACTCGTCGCTCGCGTAGTTGCCGGGGTAGACGGCCAGTTCGGCAGCCGTCGGGCTGACTGGCTGAATCCATTGCAGAACATGTGGCGAGCCGTGGCCGATACTCCATGTCATTCGCATGCCGCCGGCGGAGGCGTCGAACAGATAATTGGCGCCTTTCGGGTCGACGAAAAGATTGCCGGCGGCCGGTTTCAGAACTGACGTAGAGTCGGCCAGTGGGTTCTCGATTTCGAGACCACCATCGCGGGCGGAGACCTTAACAAAAGAACGGTCGCTGAGGTCGCGGTAGGTTCCGGCGAGACTGTTGAGGCTGGATGGCGCGGAGGCGGTTGGCCGTAGACGCTCCTCCGGGGCGGCATTAGCTAACGCAGGAAACTTTCCGGCCAGATAAATGTCGGCGATCCGGCGGGCTTTTGCTCCCGGATCGGCGGAGGACAAGTTGCAAAGGCAAATAACCGAAAACCTCTGCTCGGGAAAGCGCAGGATTTCGGTGCGATAGCCGAACAGTGCGCCGCCGTGCTCTACAACCGGCAACCCATTGTATTGGCTGACGACCAGGCCCAGGGCATAGCTGATGATTTTGCCGTTGTTCAAGATGCCCCGTGTCTGCAGTTCTCGCAAAAGCGTTCCGCTCCCGAGTTGGTTGTGGTAGAAGTTGCGATCCCAAAGAAGCATGTCGTCCACGCTACTCATCAGGCCACCGTCGCCGACCTTTTCGAAGTTAGTGGACCAATCCACTCGAAAACCGCCGCCAGGGCGGGGCGAGTAGGCGGCAACACGTCCCGGCAAGATGAATGTGCGGTCATCATAGAAACGGGTGTGCTTCATACCCAGCGGTTTGAAGATGTTTTCATCGGCAAACCGGGAGAAGGGAACTCCGGTCGCGCGATGCACCACTTCGGCGAGCAGGAAGAAATTCGAATTGCTGTACTGGTACTCATCTCCGGGCACGAAGTTGAGTTCCTTCTGGCGGCTGATCAGATCGATCATTTCAGCAGCCGGGTGAACGTCTTCCACGTGCTCGCCTGCGAGCGCCATCAGGCCGAGTTCGTCGCGAATGCCGCTGGTGTGATGAAGCATGTGACGAAGCGTGATGATGTGCCCGTAGGACGGAATCTCAGGAATCCATTTGCGCAGGTCGTCGTCGAGCGAGAGGTAGCCTTTCTCTGCTGCCAGCACCACGCTGGCGGCAGTGAACTGCTTGGAGACCGAGCCCATGTAGAAAACGGAGGAGGCAGACAGCGGCACCTGGAGTTCTATGCTACCCATGCCGTAACCACGCCGGTAGACGAACTCACCATCGCGCACGAGTCCAACGGCACAGCCCGGCGACCCCGCGTGGCCGTAGGCGGCGAAGATCTCGTCCACTTGATGCTGGTTATTTACCCCGTTCCTTACCTGTCCGACCGCCGGCCGGGAAGCGCCGCACAGCACCATCACCAAAAAACCACCCGCCGCCGATATCCTCATTCCCAATGCCGGGCCTAGAACGAGAATCGCAGCGCAAATTGCAAATCGCGCGGAGTACTGGCGCCCCGTGTGCTGCTGATGACGCCGAAAGTGCTGGTTCCCAACGTCGCGCCTGGATTGGCGAAGTTGGGAGTGTTGGTCAGATTGTAGGCCTCAAAACGCGCCTGCAGTGTGAAGCGCTCCTGGATTTTGAAATCCTTGAAAATAGAACAATCGAAGTGGCGGAACGCAGGCCCGATCAGGGTATTGCGTCCCTCGGAACCAATCGTCCCGATTGTCTGCGGCGCGAACGCGGCGGTATTAAACCAATGCGTGATCGTCGGATTCGAAAGATTCGGATCGGCTATCAGGTTGGGACGGTCACTGCTGACGCCGGTATTGCTTAGCGGGCTGGTATTCAGCACCGAAAAATAGGAGCCTGTTTGATAGACCTCGATGGCGTTGAAGTGCCAGCCCTTGGCAGCTCCTGCTTGCCAGCCTGTCAGGTTCTGGCCGAAGGGCAACGCATAGTTCAACATCAGTGCAAAGCGCTGACGAACGTCCAGGTCCGTATTGCCCCACTCTAACTTCCCGTACTGCGATGGAATCGCGCTGTAGAAGGAGCCTCCAGTTGAGTAGCTTTGGAAGTCGCCTGTCGAGTGGCTCCAGGTGTAGCTGCCGTTCAGGCTCAAGCCGTGGGAAAGCCGATGTTCCACAGTTGTCAGCATGCCGTCGTAGTTTGTCGCGCCAAACGACGACACGATATAGATGCCCGTAACGTTCGGCAGCAGGTTGTAATAGGGCCGCAACGTAACATAGCTATTCAATGGCGCCGGCTGAGGAGGCGCCAAATTAATGTTCGGCACAATTCGCAGATTGCGCGAAAATTCACCCACGTAAGCTACACTCACCACGGTGCCCCTGAACGAATGCTCGAGGGTCATATTGATCTGGTTCACACGGGAGTTCTTGAAATCGGGAGCCATGCCATATCGGGAGGCCATCACTGACGTGTTCGTCGGCAGCGGGAGGGGCGTCGAGAGCCCGACCGTCTCCACATTGGGTGAGTAGGTGGCGTAGAGCGGCGGATTCAGGAAGGGATAGAGCGGCCCTGTCTGATCGTTGAAGTAGACAAGGCCATAGCCGCCGCGCAACACCGTGTCATGGCCGAGGTTCGCGGCAAAGCCGAAGCGAGGGGCCAGGTTTGCGAAATCCGTCTTGACGTTGCAGGATGCGGAGACCCCATTCTGCTTGGCGACCAAGGTTTGCGCGGTAACTACATCGAAGCAGGAAAACTGTTGATTCCCGCTGGCATCGGTATAGGGAGTGAAGACGTCATAGCGTAGACCCATGTTCAGAGTGAGCCAGCGCTTCGCACGCCAACTGTCTTGTACATAGGCGCTGGGCTCCCATCTCTCGAAATAGTAAGCCGAAAGCAGTACGCTCCGGGAGACTGAATACGCATTCCCTTCGAAGAAGTTCACTAAAGGGACTGAGGCCGCTGAAACCCCGGTTACACCCGGAAGCGTCGTGAAGCTGAAACTCCCGGGACCAGCTCCATTCTGGAAGTTGTAGACGCGGCGCCGGAGCAGTTCCGCCCCATACTTGAGGGTGTGCTTGCCGATGGTCTGGGACAGCGAGCCAGTGAACTGGAAGATGTTGTCGAGATCGATCAATGGCAAGGCGCCGCAGTTTCCGAATCCCGTGTAGTTGGTTATGCTGACGGAGGGCAGGCAGGCCGTGGAAGCGTTGTAATTGGCGCCCACGATGCCGAACTGCGTCCCAAGGTCATGCCCATAGTCCACTGGGTAAGACGCGTTATTGATCCGCGTGTATCCGGCGCGAAGCTCGATCACTTTGTTCGCGCCCCACATATGCGTATGCGACAGCAGAACCTGTTGCGCCTGATCGGGAGCTGTTCCTGGATAGGAAGCGGTGGAACCGCCTGGCTGAATCCCATTCACCTCGGGAAAACTGTCCGGAGTGGTGGTGTAAACCTTATTGAAACTATACCGCACAGCGAAGCGGTCGCTATCCGAAAAATTCTGATCGACACGGGTGTCAAAAACATCGCTGCTCTGCGTTCGGTTCGGGCTGGAGGCATAGTTTAGGCTGGTTCCCGGGAGGTTGGGCGCGGGATACAGGGCAAAGTACTTCAACGCAATCGGATTGAGCTGACTGACCGGCAGGACCGGACCACCAATATCCGACAAATTTCCCGGGTTCCTTTCTTCGAACAGTGTTGGCACCGTGCTCACGTATGCTAGTGCCTGGACGACCCTCAACCCATCATAGTCAAGGAAAAAGAAAGTTTTGTTTTTGCGAATGGGCCCGCCAAAAGCCCCGCCAAACTGATTTTGCCGATATTCGGCGTTGGCTCCCGGCAGCGTGAAGAAGTTAACGGCGTCGAACTGGCTGTTGCGAACAAATTCATACAACGCGCCGTGAAAATCATTGGTGCCCGATTTCGTAATCACGTTTACCACGGCACCCGGCGTCTTGCCCACCTCGGCCGGGTAAACGTTGGTTTGCACCTGGAATTCGGCGATGGCTTCGACGGCAGGCCGGATACCCGTGCTGCCGATGGATTTCTCGTTGTTGTCCAAACCGTCGACCATAATGTTGTTCAAGGTGTCGGATTGCGCAAAAGCGGATACTGAAGCCCACTGCCGACGGTCGTCAGGCCTGGTACCGCTTGCCAGCGGTAACGCGGCCGGCCCTTCATTCGCGCCAGGCGCGAGATCCGCCAGTTGGAAGAAGTTGCGGCCATCCAAAGGCAGGTCTTCTACCCGCTGTTGTCCCATGAACCCGCTCAGTGTAGCGGTGTCCGTCACCAAAGCGGGTGTCTCCCCTGACACCTGCACGGTTTGGCTGCTCTCGCCCAGAGCCATGTTAAAGTCCTGGCGAAGGCGGCTGCCGGCGTCCAGTTTGACATTCTTGACCACCGCTGTTTTAAAGTTCGCCGCCGTAACGGTGATGGAATAGTAACCGCTGGGCAACGCTGGGAGAATGTACTCGCCCGAGTTACCGGACGCCACAGTGTGTGTTTCGCGCGTGCCGTTGTTCCTGATGACGATCTTGGCTTTGGGCACCGCAGCTCCGCTAGGATCGGTAATTGTGCCCAGGATGTCGCCAGTGACCACCTGGCTCATTCCGACAGAACAAAACAGTAACAGGAATACCAGGCACAGGCAACAGCATGAAAACGGCCGATGCCGGAGAGTCTCGACTTTGTACGATCTTGCGGAAGTCACTGATACCCCCTCTGAAAAGTCAATTGGGTTGTCTAGTAGAACACCTACTGGGGTGTCTTCGGGCGCCAGAGAGTGAGAAGTTCGGCACCCACCCGGCAGCACTCGGCTACTTACTGGATTACTACGACGAGTCTCGAAGGACCGAACAAAAATGAATTATACGGTTGATGAAATCGAATTGTCAACGATAGAATATAAGGATATAAGGATTGCATCGTACGCTATGGAAAGGTCACTGCGCATGCGTCGATTCTCCATTCATTTGGCAACCGGGCTCGCGTTCTTCAGTAGCCAGGCATTGACAGCCTGGACCATCGATGACATGTTTCGCGTAAGGGGGGTCGGGGACGTACAAGTCTCGCCTGACGGACGCCATGTTGCGTTTACGGTGACCGGGCAGGTGATCGGCTCGGAGGTAAGCGAACCGCGCACCGAGATTTGGGTCGCAGGCACTGGCGGCAAGAGTGGCACGCGATCCATTCGCGGCTCATTCCCTCGCTGGTCTCCCGACGGGAAATCCGTTGCCTTTCTCAGCAATCGCTCGGGCGAGACGAACATCTGGCGGGTCCACTTTGACGGAAACGGTATCGATGGAGGCGAACCGCAGCAACTTACCCATCTGAAGTCCGGCATCACGGGCTTCAAGTGGTCCAATAACGGCGCTTGGCTAGCGTTCAGCGCCCCCGTGGGTAATAGCGCCGCGGAGGATCAGAGGCGCAAAGAGAAGACAGATTGGCTAGAAATGGATGCAGATTACCCATACCAGCGCCTCTGGGTGGTTGGCGTTGAACCGGGCGCCACCCCTCGTCTGGTCACGCCGGAGAAGCTTTCTCTTGGAGGCGCGTTCGGCGGAGGGTATCTGGACTGGTCACCGGATGACCGCCGGATCGTTTTCGCTCACATGCCGAGGCCGCGGTTTGATGATTGGAGAAAGGCGGATATCTCCGAGGTGGAAATCGATGGCGGGCGGACTCGCAGTGTTGCCGCAACGCCTGCAGCCGAAGATTCGCCTCTCTATTCGCCGGATGGTCGTTGGATCGCCTACCGCGTCAGCGATATCCCGCCGCGATGGGGGATCGATTTCCGAGTCTATATCGTTCCCACCTCCGGCGGATCCGCGCGGCCCCTGGCGGAAACCTTCAATCGCGAACCAGCCTTGGTGGGTTGGAAGGCTGACAGTCAGGGTCTCATTGTTGAAGAGGCTCGAGGTACCTCGCAGGCTCTCTACCTTCTGCCGCTTGACGGATCGCCCGAGGTGCTCTTCTCCCCTGGCCGCGGCAGTTTCCCCGGGGCGGTTTTGAACGGATCGCGCAAGATGGTGGGCTTTGCCATGCAGGGAAGCGCCGAGGCGCCCGAGGCTTTCGTGAGTTCGATTGACGCTATCGCGCCTCATCAAGTAAGTCACGTGAATGCCGATCTACCGAAATCAGCGCTGGGGCAGACCAAAGTCATCCGCTGGAGCGGTGCGGGAGGATTGCCGATCGAAGGCTTACTTACTCTTCCCGTAGGTTATCGTGAAGGCCGGAGATCTCCGCTTCTGGTGATCACGCATGGTGGCCCGCCTATGGCGTTTGCGCAGACATTTATTGGCGGCGTGTCGCATTATCCCATCGCCATTTTCGCGGAGCGGGGCTATGCCGTTCTGCGTCCCAACATTCGGGGGAGCACCGGCTACGGAAGGGACTTTCGCTATGCCAACTACGACGATTGGGGCGGCAAGGATTTCGAGGACATGATGCGCGGCGTGGATCATCTGGTGGCTGATGGCATCGCGGACCCGGAGCGGCTGGGCGTGATGGGATGGAGCTACGGCGGATACATGACAGCTTGGACGGTCACGCAAACCAAGCGGTTCAAGGCGGCTTCGATCGGAGCTCCAATTACCGATCTGGCCAGTTTAAATGGGATCGCGGATATGTCGACTTTTGTTCCTGACTACTTCGGCGGCGAAGCTTGGGAAAAAACAGACCTGTACATCAAGCGCTCGCCTCTTTACCAGGTAAAAGGCGTGTCAACGCCGGTGCTGCTTCAGCACGGGGCAGCCGACACGGTTTGTCCTCTCTCTCAGAGCAAGGAATTTTATGACGCACTGGTCAAGCGGGGAGTGCCGGTGCGTCTGACGGTATATCCTCGCTCCGGCCACAGCGTGACCGAGTCAAAGTTCGTCCGGCACATTGCCGAGGAAAATCTCGAGTGGTTCGACCAGCACCTCCGGTAGCCGCCGCAAGCTCAATGATTCAGATCGGCTACAGACCCTAGCGACTGTCCTGACGACCGTTACGAGCCGGCCAGCAATCGGGCGCGTGGCAGCAGCGCCAGTTAGCTGCACTCTTTGTTAACGATGGCGCCAGGGGCTGAGTGCCGGCTTGGTCTTGTCTACGTCGCGAGCGACCCGAGTGTGGCAAGGTCCCATCTCGCCTCCGCTGCGACATTCACATTCAACAATTTCGAATAGGCAGATTTAACCTCATCTACGGCAGCAGGTTCACCCGCAGCGTTAACCACGCCCGCCAACACGACGCGTGGGGGACCATGCAACTCGGTCAAATCGGTGTGTCGGAGAACGTCCGGCAGGAAGTTTGCGAACGGATGGTTGTAGTATTCCGTTTCCACGATGTTGCGGTAGGAAAGAAGTCCGCCCGAGAGATACAGTGCGGAGATGTTGGAATCGAGCGCTGCGGCGAACTGCGCCGGCACGGTCATCTCGCCGCGGGCAGCGATCACCAGCGGATGGTTTGCAACACCGGAATGATGGCGCAATGCTGCCAGCGCAGCCAGGATGTCTGTCACGCGCTGTCCCACAAGAGGCTTACCAAGGATTACAGATCCCCACGCCCATTCTTCTTCGGCGTTCCGACGCTCGGCCTGGCGAGCCGCGCCTCTCCCCATCTCCGGCGTGAGATCCCCGACGCCGCGCAGGTCGGGAACGCACACAATGTGTCCATCTCCGGCCAGCAGCTGATAGAGCCCGCCCTCCTGCCATCCGCCGCCATTTCGTCCGGAAGGTTCGAGCAGCAGGAGCACCGATTTGATGGGCGCGTTGGTCTTCGGGCGAAACAGCCAAGCGGGTAGATAGACGTCCTTCGCCGACCGAATCTCGATCGCCTCAATGCGGCAGTTTTCGGATGGCACGGTTTTCAACACCTGCGCCGCCAAACTCGCCGGGGGCAGATCGGCGCCGAGCAATGTCTTCAGATTCACCGGCTTTTGCTCCGCCGGTATGGCCTTCAAGGTGAGTGAGAAAGGCGTAGCCTCACCCGGATAGGAACGCACGGTGTTACCGGAACTCGACACCCACAGGGTGGAATCGTCTTCCAGTTTGGTCGGCGGTTCGACTTCGATACTCGTTGTATCGTTCCTGAGCCAGCGCGCGAACCATTTGTAAACCAGAAGGCGTGTGTCATAGGAGAGCCCGTGGGGAAGCGGCGTGCCGCCCCAACCGATGCGGTCCTCGTGGCCGAGCAAGGCGTACACCTTTCGCAGCTTCTGAAATTCTTCCCAACCGCTCGAAATATAGCGCGGCGAATACGTTCCGAAAAAATCGCGGTCGCTCACACTGACGAATAGCGGTTTCGGCGCCAGCGGATAGAGAAGATCCCAACGATCGAATCCAAGCGCTCCGGACCCGATAAAGTCCTGCTCGGCGTCGTCGGTGGATCCCGGTCCGATGAAATTCTTGCACGCAAAATTCTCGGTGATTCCGCTGCATACCACTGCAGCGGCCACGCGCTCATCCACCGCGGACAGGAACATCGTCGTGGTGCCGCCGCCGGACTGGCCCGTCGCCCCGATGCGTTTCGGATCGACCAACGGATGGGCCGCCAATACGTCCAAGCTTCGCACCGCATCCCACAACTGCATTCGCGTGGCGCTTTGCCCAACGAGCAGCATCGGCCGGCCGGCGTGCGAGTGCTCGTCAGTCGGCGACGGGCCTGACCGCGGCCGGATGGATTTCGGATAATAGATCCGCTCACCTTGGCCCATAGGGTCGAAACCGAGCACCAGAAAACCGAGCTGCACCAAGCCCTGACAGCATCGCTGATAGGTCGAGCCGGCTTTGCCGCTCGCCGCGTGGCCCATTTGAACGAGCACGCCCGGAAACGGCGGCTGGTGCGATTTCGGAATATAGAGATTCGCCGTAACGTGAAGGTTCGGCTGGCTCTCATAAACCAGCTTCTCGACGCGGTAGTGTTCGCGTTCAAAACCGCCGGCTTTTTTTACGTTGAGCGGTGTGCGTTCCGGCTGCCCGCCGATCAGGCTCCAGAATGTATCGCGGGTCCACTGCTGGCGATCATGGACCGCTGCCGGTGTCGTCAATCGTTCGAGGGCCGCGTTGCGTTTTTCATACGCCTGCGCGGCCAGCTCCTCCAAAACATCGGGGAGACACCGGAAATAATCGCGATACGCAACACCCGGATAACCGGATGAACGTGTTGTAGGCGGCGCAGCGCGGAGCGGCGCAATTGGCGGAAGGGCGGAAAGAGCCAGCAGGAGTTGACGCCGTGTCATAACGAGTCTCATTTTGCCACAACTGAATTCATGTCAGCGGTCTCTCTAAAAGCGGAATTTAAGCGCCAGCTGTAGAATACGCGGCGAACCGGCACTGGTGATCGCTCCGAAGTTGCTCGAGCTTTCGGTATTCACTGGATTCCCGAAATTAGGATGATTGAACACATTGAAAAACTCGGCCCGGAACTGAGTCGTGAACTTGTCTCGGATCAGGAAGTTTTTCATCAAACCAAAATCCAAATTCGCAAGGCCGGGGCCGCGCAGCAAATTGCGCGGCGAGGTGCCGAAAGTGCCCAGAGCGTTAGGCGTGAAGGCGGCAGTGTTGAAATACTGGCGAATAAACTGTCCGTCGGGACGGCTGGAGCTCAGGTGGGGATTGCCCGTCAAATCCGCGTAATCTATGCCATCGCCGCTACGCGAATTATCGACTCCCGAAAGGATGCTGAAAGGTGAGCCGCTCTGGAGGGTCAGAATGCCTGTCGACTCCCACCCGCCGATGGTGTTACGAACCAGAGCATTGCTTTGCTTCAGCCTAGGCAGAGCCCAGACATAGGATGTGACGAATCGCTGGGTGTGATCGAAGTCCGATAACCCGCGGTTGGCGCCGAGACTCGTCGGAATGATTGGCGTGCCTTGCCCCGGCTCCGCATCGGCGGAACCGATGTCTATCGATTTCGACCAGGTATAGCTGGCCTCGAAAGAGAGGTTCTGGGCTACCCTGCGCTCCGCCGCCAACTGCAGAGAGTTGTAGCTCGACGTGCCATCGGAGGGCGCATTGAGAATTTCTCCGAAACTGGCATAGGGACGCCTCTGCTGGGTCGTGGCAACAGTCGCTCCCGCCACGTATCGCGCATAATTCACGTCCACAACATAGGAGAGGTGCCGCCCTTCGTTCCCGATGTAGCTTGCGCGTACGGAAGTATTGTTCGTGATTTCGCGTTCTACAGTGAAGTTGAAGCTCTCCTGATAACTGGGACGCCACCCCGGCGTAAACACGCCGAACTGGCCCAAGGGAAGCTGAAACGCAACATTTTTCGATGGCGAGAAGGGCGCGTAAGATTGTGGGAATGGATTGGTCGTGCCGGCATACGGATTCGAGAAGTTCACACCGTAGAGCGTGACCTGATCGCTGAATGGCGCTGAATCCACGTCGGTGTTATATTGCTCCGTCCAAAGAGGATTCCAGAACAGGCCGAAGCCGCCTCGAATCACGGTCCGCTGGCCTAAGCGATAAGCAAACCCGAAGCGCGGCGACCACACACCCAAATCGGCATTGAACCCTCCAGCAGGACACCCGGGGTCGCCTGCCAGCAGATAGCCATTCGGGGCGTTCGGAAATCGCGTCGATTGCGCTCCAGGTTTGAAGCACTCCACGCGTCCCAAGGTATCTGTCGGCGGAAACATCGGGTCCCAGCGAATTCCGAGATTTAGAGTGAGCGTCGAAGTCACTCGAAAATTATCCTGGACGAAAACACCAAAACGGTTTTCGCGTGTCTCCTTAAATTCGCCGCCTCCCTGCCAAAACTGGTAGACGTCTCCCAACATGTAGTCAGCCATCGCGTTGCCGCTGATCGAGCCGTTGAAGGTAAACATCCCCATCTGCCGGAATTCGTTCTTGATGCTATTGGACGTTCGCATGTATTCACCGCCGACTTTCAACTCGTGCCGTCCGCGGACCCAGGTAAGCGTATCGGATGCGGGCATGTCGGTTTCATGCAAGTCATACTGCCAGCCGGGCCGCGCGGTAAACCCGCCGGAAATACTGATGTAAACGGAAGAAGGATTAGGAACGGCGATGCCCTGAACGCCGGCTTGCTGGAAGTTGAGCGGGAGGGTTACGGCTCCCCAATCGTTGAACTCGCGGTCTGCGCGGATTCCGAAAGTGAAGGTATTCAACAAGCTCGGCGTTATGGTGTAAATATCATTCAGCGACAGCTGGCTGTAAGGCTGAATGGATTTCGCTACTCCGGAACCGGTCATCGTGGCGTAGTCTTGCACATTGCCGGTGAATGGTTGGGTGAAATCGGTGTAAAAATATTT
>CAVZRE010000074.1:0-79698 GCA_963777595.1 Terriglobia bacterium | reverse complement strand
TCCGCGCGCCGCCGCGTTCTTCAAGACTCTGGACCGAGCCAACCGCTATGCCATCCTCTGGCGAATTCAAACCGTGAAGAAAGCGGAGACTCGGGCCCGCAAAATCGAGCAGTTCATCGGTATGCTCGAGAGGAACGAGAAGCTTCACCCCTGAACAGCGATTCGCCGAATATAGGGAATCGCAGCCGGCCCAGCCCTCTTACTTCGCCAGGAACCATCCCCTCGTAGTCGCGTCCGTCTTCATAAAAGCCAGCAACCGCTCCGCCACCTTCGCCTGACCTGTTGGACCCGGATGAGTGCCGTCCGCATCCGAATAATCTCCTCTTACATAACTCAGCCCCGACTTACTCGGCTTCACCCCATCGGCCCATAAGTAAGGCCCCCACTCCACCCACGGCGCTCGCACGGCCCCTTTGGCGGCATCGTAGTTCATCTCCGGCTTACCCGCAAGCTGATCTTCGATCACCCACTTCACTGCAAACCCGTTCTCATAAGCATACGGCTCCGGATTCAGCGGACTCGTCGCATATCCCGCATAAGTCCGGCTGGATAAGTAAGTTACTTTCAGATTCGGGAACTTATCATGCATGTTATGCAGCGTGTCGATGATATTCCGCTGCAGCTCTTTCATCTCGGCCGGAAATCCCGCGCGCGGACCCGGGTTCGCCTGCAACATCCAAGCGGCCTGCACCTGCGCGGCAGTGACTCCGGCAGCCTTCAGCCGTTCGTTGACCACGTCCCAGAATGGCGTGTTCGGCTTGGACGTGATCCATCCCACCTGGCTTCCCTGCGCGCCATCCACCAGCAGCAGCTTGGGATTCAAATCGTGCTGCTCACCGGCAAGCTTGATGAAGGCGCGGTACTTCATCGTCGTATTCGACATCCCGACCGAGATCATCACGATCTTGCCGTCGCTCGAGGGACGTCCCTCGGCATCGAGCGGCACAATCGTTCGGGCAATCGCCACCCCCGCCTTCAGATGAGCCGGGGGAGGCGTGTTGACGCCGCCGGGATACAAACCCCCCTCCTCCCCTTTGTACAACCCCTTGCCTAAGTCCGGCAGCGGAATCATCCCGGTGGAGTCCCGCGCGGATGAGCTGCTATCCACTCCTGGCGATTGATCTTGCCGTTCTCCTGTAAGTGCGCGCGCTCTTCCGGAGTGAGAAACGACATGGTTCGCTGCCTGGCTTCCTGCTGCTTCTTCTTTGCCTCAGGAGTCACTTGCTGTTGCTGCGGCAGGGCCATCCCCACTACAAAGGCGCCAATCAGACCGGCCGCGTAGGCTAATTTCATTGAGTTGAACTTCCTTTCAGTCTTGCGTAAATACTGCCCGGCTGGCGCGATCCGTCCGTCACCTCTTCGGTCCCCCGGCAGCACCCGGCCGCCCATGCAGCTACCGGCCGCGCCGGAGTCGAACTTCAAACACCATGGCAAAGATCTTACACTAGTGGCAGACATTCTTCATGCGAGCCTGTACCGTCCCAATTATTTGTATCTCCTTCCTCGCCCTGACCGCGCCGGCCGCGGAGACTCCGTCACAACGGCTGGCTCACTGGAAAGAGGTCGCCATGCCCTTGCCGTCCGGGCTCTCCGCGCGCGAACATCAGATGGTCGACAAACTCGTCGACGCGTGCCGCCTGCTCGACGACGTCTATCTGGCGGCAAAGCGACCAGGAGGGCCTGCAACTCTACAAGACCACGCACGATCCCACCCTCAAAGCCTTGCTCGGCGATCATGGGCAGCCGCTGGGACCTCCTCGACGAGAACCGCCCCTTCGTCGGGACCGCCTCCCATGCCGCCCGGCCATGAACTTTATCCGCATGACCTCACCCGCGCCCGGATCGAGCAGTACGTCCAGCAGCACCCTGCCGAGAAAGCAGCCATCTACGATCCCTACACCGTCGTCAAGCGCCAGGGCTGACCGCCTGATCGCGCGTCCCTTATCACGAGGAATACAAGCCTTTCTTCGACCCATGGCGCAGGCATCTGCGCGATGCCGCCGCCCTCAGCGCCGACGCCGCCTTCGCCAATTTCCTCCGCCTGCGCGCCGATGCGCTGCTCACCGACAACTACTACAAGAGCGATCTCGCCTGGCTCGACCTGAAGGATCCCAAGATTCGACGTCATCTTCGCGCCCTACGAAACCTATCTCGACGATCTGCTGGGCGTGAAGACCTCCTATGGCGCTTCCGTCCTGATCCGCAATGAAGAGGAAAGCAGCAAACTCGCCGTCTATCAGAAGTACGTCCCCGATATCCAGGATGCCCTTGCCCTCGACCCCGCCGACCGCCCCTCCAAGCGCGGCCACCTCACGCCCATGGAAGTGATGGACGCCCCCTATCGGGCCGGCGACCTGCGCTACGGCTATCAGGCCGTCGCCGACAACCTGCCCAACGATCCGCGCATCCACCAGGAAAAGGGCACCAAGAAAATCTTCTTCAAGAACTTCATGGATGCCCGCGTTAGCTATGTGATCCTGCCGATCGCGCAGAAACTGATGCGCCGGCCCAAGCCGCAAAGGTCATCCGGCGAAGGCTATCTCGCACGGCACGCTGATGCACGAAATCTCCCACGAACTCGGCCCCAATTTCGCGCGCAGTCAACGGCAAGCAGCTCGACGATCAGCGAAGCCATCGGCCCCGCGTACTCCGGGCTTGGAAGAAGCCAAAGCCGACGTCGTCGGCATGTTCGGCCTGCAATGGCTGATCGACCACGGCGCCATGCCGAAGAGCCGCGCTCGAAGAATATTACGCGTCGTATGTGGCAGGCATTTTCCGCACCCTGCGCTTCGGCACCGGCGAAGCCCACGGCCGCGCCGAAATGATGGAGTTTAATTATTTGCTTGAGAAAAAAGCCTTGGCCAGAGGCGCGGATGGACTCTACGCCATCGATTATCAGGCCATGCCCAAAGCGCTCACTCAACTGGCGCACGAATTACTCGAACAGGAAGCCACCGGCGATCGCGCCCGCGTTGAACTCTGGTTCAAGAAATACGATGTGATGCCCGCGGACCTGAAAGCTTCACTCGCGAAAACGTCTGCGATCCCGGTCGACATTTCCCCCAAATTCTCCTTCGCCGACGAAGTCCAATAGTATGAAGCGGACGCCCTTGGGTGTGGGGCGGACGCCCTCGTCCGCCTGCGACCCCCTGGTCGCCAGATACTTACACCTCGCGCGCTAACCTCAACCACGCCTCCGCGCCACCCTTCAAGGGACGGACGCGCTTAATTCCGTGGCTTCGTAAAATCAGCGCCGCACGGGCGCTCGAGGCTTCGTTGGGTCAATTACAAACCAGGATCAAATCGCGATCCCTGGGAATCTCCTGGTGGCGCGTAGCCATCTGCTCTGGCGAAATCAGCACCGCCCCCGGTATCGCATCCGGATCGTCACCCGTGATCGCCCGTACATCGACAATCAGCACCTTCTCTCCCGACTCCAGCTTGTCCCGCAATTCCTCCGCGGTGATCCGGGCCACCGCCAGCGACTTCAGGAAGCGCTGCCGTTGGACGTATTTCCAGCTAATCCACGTGGCCAGTGCCGCCGCGACCACCGTGATCAATCCTGACCCCATGCGCATGGCGTAGTCGGCGACAATTTCCAGTTGGTCGCTGAAAATGTAGCCGATCGATGTATACGCCGTAAGCCAGATCAAGACGCCGCAGCTGTCGAAAAACAGGAAACGCCTGCGGCTCGCCCCTGATCTTCCCGCGAGCGGCGACGCCACCGAGTTCAGGCCCGGTACGAACTTCGCCACCAACAGAGATCGCATGCCGTATTTTGCGAACGCATTCTCCGTCTGACGGACGCACGAATCGGGTTCGAGCGAAATCCGGCATATGAACCGCAGGATCTTCGTGCCCCGGCGTTTTCCCAGTTGAAACCACACATTGTCCGCGATCAGACACGCGGTGAGTCCATAGACCAGAACCAGGCGCCAGTCCATCCTGCCGTCCCTCGCGAGCGCGCCGCAAGCCAGCAGTAAAGGTATCGAGGGCAATGGCAACGCCGCCTGCTCCGCGAGAAGCCAGAAAAAAAGCAACAGATAGCCGTGCCGGACCAGAAATTCCAGGGTCTGCTTCACTGCTCCCCAGTCTACCGTGCCAGGTTCGCCCCCACGCCGCTCGAAAATTCAACTTGATATGATCGTGTTTCACCTATCCGCCGCCAGTCCGTACCTCCGCGACGGATAACGGACGGACAACGAATAACGGACGACGAACCCTCGATGCGTTATCTCATTTTTTCCCTCGCAGCCGTCTGCCTCTCCCACGCTCAAATCCGCCCTCCCATTACCGGCATCGCCACGTTCGCGGTGAAGGTGGGCGACATGGATGAGGCCCGCAAATTCTATTCAGGCATCCTCGGCTACGACGAGATTTTCGTTTCCAAAGCCACCGGTGGCACCGTCTTCAAGGTCAACGACCATCAATACGTCGAGGTCTCCACGGGGCTGAAAGGCGATGAAGATAGGCTGATCTTTATCGGCCTGGAGACGTCCGATGCTCGCAGATTGGCCGTTTATCTCGCGAGCAAAGGAGTCGACGCCCCCCGCACTCTTACGCCCGACGCCGATGGCAATCTAAGCTTTACCGTGCACGATCCCCTGCGCCACGCCGTGCGCTTCGTCCAATACCTTCCCGGGTCCGAGCACAGCCGTCTCTTCGGCCAACACCTTTCTCCGCGCCGCACCTCGGAACACATCCTCCACGTCGGCATCCACGTGACCGATCGCGCTGCCGCCGATCGCTTTTATGTCGACATCCTCAAATGCAAGCTGCTGTGGGAAGGTGGGCCCGAAGCGAATCCCCACGCCTGGGTCTCCGTGCTGATGCCCGAGGGCACCGATTGGATCGAGTACATGACCAGCCCCGCCAACCCGAATGCGCGCCAACTGGGTGGCAATCACCACATGGCCCTCGGAGTTCCGGATATCCGCACGCCTTTCGAGACGGTCACCGAGCGCGGTTACAAAGGGCAAAAACCCATCCTCGCGCGCGATGGACGCTGGCTGCTCAACTTGTTCGATCCTTACTTGACACGTACCGAATTTATGGTGCGCAAACCCGTGGTCACGCCATGCTGCAGTCCCTTGCACGACCCAACCGCGCCCTCGAACCTCCACACCACCGACCTCTACTTCATCGACGTGGAACTCGGTAATGCCGTGCTCGTCGTCACGCCCAACCATAAGTCGATCCTGCTCGACTCCGGACCCGAGGTCTACGCTCCCCGGGTGCTCGCCGTCCTCAAGGAAGCCGGTATCAAACAAATCGATTATGCCGTCGCTTCGCACTTCCATTGGGAGCACTACGGTGCCCTCCCTAAAATTGCGCAGCAGATCCCCATCCTCATGTATGCGGATCACGGCCCTGAGGCGGATACCGACCCGACCCTCGGTTCCGCCCTCGAATATCCCGGCGATCCTACCGTCGCGGACTACAACTCTTATTTCCTGACGCGCAGAAAGAGCAAGCATATGTCTCCCATGCCGGGGGAGAAAATCCTGCTCGACGGCGTCACACTAAACGTGGTCACCTCCGACGGCCAGGCGCTTCTCAAACCCCTCGCGGGGAGAAGTCTGCCGAATCCCTTCTGCGCCGCCACCCCGCGCCGCGCGCTCGATCTCTCTGAGGACGCGCAGTCCCTCGGCCTTGTCTTGACCTTCGGTAAGTTCCGCTTCGCCGATCTCGGCGACCTCACCTGGAACCTGTCGCATACGCTCTTTTGTCCGGACAATAAAATCGGCTCCGTGGACCTTTACCTGGTGTCCCGCCATGCCATGAGCGATAGCGCCCCGGCTCGCACCTGTTGCTCCCAGGCCGAAGTTTACGGTCTGCACCCGCGAGTCGCTATCTTGAGTTCCGGTTACGAGTTGCCTCAGGGCACTTCTGAATTGCAGACCGTGCGCAAATCTCCTGGGCTAGAAGACCTTTGGGAGCTCAACTTCCAGACCAAAGCCGGCCAGGAGAACAACCCTCCCGAGCCCTTCGTCGTCAACAACGCTCCTGCCGATTGTCCCGCGAAGTGGATCAAAGTTTCGGCTTCCCTCGATGGCTCCTTTACCGTCACCAACGTGGGGAACGGCTTCAGCAAGCGCTACCCGGCGCGCCCGCTGCACAAATGATCCTCGAAGCCGCGGATCTGGCCCAACTCGACGCCGCTCTCGAGACGGTGCCCAACAGTCCCGCCGTCTTCGTTCTGTTCGTTCGCGAAGGCGCTCCCTACCTCGCCCGTACGGGACTGTTGCGTAGGCGCCTCCTCCGCCTTCTCCGGGAACGCGACAAACCCTCGCGCCTGCTGAATCTTCGCCACTCCGTCGTCCGTATCGAATATTGGCTCACCGGTTCGCGACTCGAATCCAGCATGCGAATGTATGAACTGGCTCGGCAATATTTCCCCGGCGAGTACCTCGATTACCTCCATTTGCGCCTGCCGCCTTATCTCAAGATCCTCCTGAGTAACGAATTTCCCCGCTGCCAGGTCACTTCGCACCTCGGACGTTCCACCTCTCTCTACTACGGCCCGTTCCGGAATCGCGCGTCCGCCGAGTATTTCGAATCCGAGTTCCTCGATCTGTTCCAGCTTCGCCGCTGCCAGGAAGATCTCGCGCCTTCCCCCGAACACCCCGGCTGCATTTATGGCGAGATGGGCAAGTGCCTCAGGCCATGCCAGGAAGCCGTCAGCCGCGATGAATATTCAGGCGAGGTGGAGCGCGTCTCTCAGTTCCTGCGCACCGGGGGAGCATCACTGCTCGATCGCGTGTTAGCGTCCCGCGATCAGCTCAGCGCCGCCATGGAATTCGAACAAGCCGCCCGCCAGCACAAGCGAGCAGTCCGCATCGAAGAGATGATGCGCGCCCGCGATTCCATGGCCCGCTACGTCGATCAGCTTCACGGCATCTCGGTGACGCCGTCCTGTGAGCCCCACGCAGTGGATATCGCGTTCGTACGCGCTGGATATTGGTATGGTCTCTATCCGCTCACTTTCGAACTCGGCGAAGGGAAGCCGGTGCCGCTCGACCGCAGGCTCCGCGAGAAGATTGAAGCGCACTCATGGACTCCCTCGCCTGCGCGGGAACGCCAGGAGCGCCTCGCCATCCTGTCGCGCTGGTTCTATTCCGGCTGGTGCGACGGCGAATTTTTCCTCTTCGACGACTGGAATGCAGTCCCTTTTCGCAAAGTAGTCAATGCAATCTCCCGCACCGTCCGGTAGAGTAGCCTTCGGCCTGCGTTGAAATTGCCTTTCGTAGTCTGCCGTACAGCGCAGCGCGCCTTTTCCCTTCGCAGTGTCCTCTGTACGATACAATGTATCTCTTACATGACACGTGCCATTTTCTTGCTGCTCCTCTTTGCCACATACGCCTCCACCCAAGTCACCGCCATTCTCTCCGGGACTGTTTCAGACCAGTCCGGCGCGGTGATTTCCGGCGCAACCGTCACCGCAAAAAAGGTCGACACCGCAGCCTCCCGCATCACCGTCACCGATCTTCAAGGACGCTATCAGTTCTTCGCCTTGCCCGTCGGAGAGTATGAAATTCACGCCGCAAAAACCGGATTTACAGAAGAAGTGCGTACCGGTGTCCATCTCGTGGTCGGCCAGAGCGCGGCCGTGAACATGGACTTGCATGTCGGCGAATCGAGCCAGCAGGTCACCGTGAACGGCGACGCGTCCCTCGTGGGCGTCACCACCTCCGATATCTCAGGCCTTGTAGGCGAACACCAGATCCGCAACCTTCCTCTCAACGGCCGCAGCTACGATGAACTCCTCACCTTGAATCCGGGCGTAGTCAATTTCACATGGGAAAAAACCGGCGGCATCGGCGTCTCCAATTCCACCACCGGCAACAATTTTGTCGTCGAGGGAAACCGCCCTCAACAGAATCTCTTTCTGCTGAATGGCGTTGAATTCACCGGTGCGGCGGAAAACAACATGACGCCCGGCGGCACCAGCCAGCAATTGCTGGGCGTGGACGCCGTGCGGGAATTTAACCTGCTCATCGATTCCTACGGCGCTGAGTACGGAAAACATCCAGGAGCGCAGGTCCTCATCGTTACCCAGTCCGGAGCCAACCAGGTCCACGGATCGCTCTACGAATATCTTAGAAACAACGCTTTCGACGCCCGCAATTTCTTCGACGGCGCTTCCGTTCCCGGCTTTGAACGCAACCAGTTCGGCGGCGCGCTGGGTGGCCCCATCAAGAAGGACAAGACATTCGTGTTCGCCAATTACGAGGAGTTTCGTCAGCATCTGCACCAGACCGGCGTGGATCTGGTACCCGACAACAATGCGCGAAACGGCTATCTGCCCTGTAATCTGGTCAGCCCGGTCCCCAGTCCTTGCCCCTCCACGGGTTTGCAATTCGTCGGGGTTTCGAAGCTGATCAACCTGTGGCCTTCTCCCGCCGCCGGCGCGCCCGACTTCGGAGGTATCGCGGAAGCCTTTAACAACCCGCTGCAAACTATTCGCGACGACTTCGGTACCGTTCGGGTGGATCATATTTTTTCCACGAAGGATACCCTCAGCGCCGTTTACACCATCGACGACAGCGCCGACTTTACCCCCACCAGCACCAACCTATACAGCACCGACGTTGAAACTCTGCGCGAACAGGTCGCAACCCTCGAAGAAACCCACGTCTTCTCGCCTGTGTTACTCAATACCGCGCGCGTCGGCTTCTCGCGCGCCGGCTACTACTTTACCGGCGAACCCACTCCAGGTACACCTGCGGCCGCCCTTCCCGGCTTTCTGACTGGCCTCCCGATAGGCGCAGCCGTAGTCGGAGGTAGTGCGGCGTCGAACCCTACTGCCCAGTTGAGCCTCGCGGGAAGCAATAACGGGAGCAATCTTAGCCTGGCTCGCAATCTGTTCACTTACGAAGATCGCGTCTCCGTCACTGCCGGCCGAAACCAGTTCAGTTTTGGAGCCTGGTTCCAGCGCTTGCGATCGAATGAGAACCTGGCGCTCAGTCAATACGGACAGGCCACCTTCACCAGTTTGCAGACCTTCCTGCAAGGCACCGTGGCAACTCTCCTTTATGACCCCTCGCCCACTCCGCTCGGCTGGCGTTCCTGGTACGGCGCTTTCTACGCGGAAGATGTCGTTCAGGTCAGTCCGAAGCTGACCTTATCTTTTGGCTTTCGCGATGAATTTAGCACCGGTTGGAACGAGGTCTTCGGCCGCGCCGCTACTTATACCTTTACTAACGGCATCATCTCGAATCAGCCCACTATCGGCAACTCGGCGTTTACCCAGAACAACGCCAAATTCCTCCCCCGGCCAAGAATCGGTCTGGCGTGGAGTCCCTTCAAAAACCAACACACCACCGTGATTCGCGCCGGCTTTGGCATGTATAACGATCTGCAGGATGCGCTCGGCTACCGCACGGATCAGAACGCTCCCTACAATCCGACCTACAGTCTGCCTACCGTTGCGGTGTCTTCTTTGCCGGTTTCGCCGATCGCTCCGGTCCCGGCCACCGCCAAGCTGGTTCCCGGAGGTGTTCAGCCCGATTTGAAAACTCCCACACTCGTCACATGGTCGTTCCGCGTCCAGCAGGAACTAACACCCAATACGGCCATCTCCATCGGTTATGTGGGTAATCACGGTTTCCACGAAATCATCGGCGTGGACGCTAATGAACCGTTTCCGGTAATTTGTCCCGCCTCTTCCTGTCCTGCGAACTATCCCGCCACGTTTCCGGCGGGGATCGCTGGCACACCCGTCCCCGCTGGAACTTATTACGTCCCGACAGCCACCAAACCCAACGCCTCCATCGCCAACACATGGACATATTTCTCCGAAGGCGATAGCACCTACAACGCGCTGCAGCTGGACTTCAGTCATCGCTTCAGCCACGGTTTCGTTTTCCGCGGCGTGTACACCTGGTCTAAGACGCTCGACGATGGCGATTCACTGAATGCAACCACATCCGGCGGCGAACCGGCATTGGTTTCGAATCCTTTCAACCTCAGAGCGGACAAGGGCCTCGGGAACTTTGATGTCAGAAATGTCGGAGTGATTAACGCTAGCTACGAGTTGCCTTTCAAATCCGGTAACATCATGGCCCGTGGTTGGACCGTAAATTCAATCGTTACGCTGCAAGGCGGGTTTCCGTTCACGCCCCAACTCAGCTACAACCCCACCAACAGCGGCGATACGCGAAATCCCGTGCGGCCTTTCGTCAATCCCGCGTTTACCGGCCCGGTAATTCTCGGGACGCCGAATCAATGGTTCAACCCCTCCGCCTTCCTTGCGCCTCCGAATGCCAGCGGTTTCCCCGGCAATCTCGGAAGGGACACCCTCATCGGTCCAGGCTTGGCCACATGGGACCTCTCGCTCCTAAAAGATACAAAGCTGAGGGAGCGGCTTAATTTGCAATTCCGGGCAGAATTCTTTAACGTTTTGAATCACCCGAACTTCAATACGCCCAACGCCGTGGTTTTCACTCCCACCGGAGTTTCACCCACCGCGGGGATTATCACCAGCACCGCTACCACTTCGCGGCAGATCCAGTTCGGACTCAAACTGCTCTGGTAACTTACCGGGTAGCGCCTGTGAGCCCCGGCTGAGCCACCACTGTCAGGGCAGTGGTGCCGGTGAGCGACGGGGAACTCGCATCCATCGCCGTGACGATCAACGTATCCGTCGCTCGGTGATAAGGAATTCCGTGGATCGTCATCGTCGCGCCGTTGTCATCGCTTTTGCTAAAACTCGATGGCAGCCCCGACACCAACCAGCTATAGATTCCGCTGCCTCCGGTAGCCGTGCAGGTTTGCGAATAAACATTCAGGACGCCAATAACTTCCGAACCGGGCCCGCAGCTTACCGTCAGGCCTTCGCCCGCATAAGGACTGCTGATAATACCCATCGAACCGGCATTATCCTGCGCCTCTGCCTGGCTCGCCGGAAAGCTCGCACAAGCCACGGCGGCCAGAACCATCAAAGATTTTCGAAGATGTTTCATCCTGGTACCCTTTCTGCCTGATGATCAGCGTCCCGCATGCCCTTTGCCGTGAGAAAACCGTCATCTCGGTGCGAATGCTCACTGCGGCATGCTTGTCTCACGCACTTTCGCCGTCAAGCCGTCACACAGATCGCAATCCAGGCCTGTCGCTCGCAGCGTCCTCAGCACGATACCCCCGTGGTATCAACTGTCCCCGTATACTAAGGGAAAGAACAGAAATGGCCGCGACCAGCACGCTCTGGCTTCGAGTAGCTGCCCTGCTTTATTCACTGGGCCTCCTCCACGCCGTACTCACCGTTGTCCGCAGGCGCGAGCGCCTCTTTCGCATCGCCCTTTCGGGCTTCGCGCTTGGCTCCGTGTTCCATCTCGTCTCCATCGTTGAACAGGGACTCGCCGAGGGCCAGTGCCCCGTCAACAACTTCTTCGAAACCATGTCTCTGTGCGCCTGGATTCTCGGCGCTGCATTTCTTGCCGTGTATTACCGCTATAAGACCGAGACGTTAAGCGTCTTTATCTTTCCCCTCGTTTTCGTCATGACCATGGTCGCCTCCCTCAGCAAGCCGTGGACAACCATGAACAGTCCCGCGCTCCGCAGTGTCTGGCTCATCTCCCATGTCATCTTCGCGCTGCTCGGATACGCGGCGCTCGTTGTCACCGCCGTCGCCGCAATCGCCTATCTCTTCCAGGAACGTGAACTCAAACGCAAGCGGCCCCACGGCTTCTACTACCGGCTCCCCGCCCTCGGCACCCTCGACGACCTCGTCGCCCGCTCCCTCGGCGCAGGCTTCATCTTCATCACCGGAGGCATCGTCGCCGGCAGTATCTGGGGCTTCCTCGACTCCGGCACGCACTGGATCGCCGACCCCCGCATCGAGATGGCCTTCATCACGTGGGCGTTTTACCTCGCGCTGGTCTTCTTCCGTGTCGCCGCCGGATGGCGCGGGCGCAAGACCGCCATCCTTTCCATTGCCGCGCTGGTCTGCTCCGCGGTCACCTGGTACGCTCACTCCCATCTGCAGGATCTGTTGCAATGAAACTACTGCTCGCCGGAGTCAGTCACCGCACCGCTCCAGTCGAAGTTCGCGAACGCCTGGCATTTCCTGAAGGCCGTCTGAATGTCGCATTGCAGAATCTCGCCGCGCAGCACGGCATCAACGAAGCCGTCATTCTCTCCACCTGCAACCGCGTCGAAATTTCTCTGACCGCGGAGGACAACGTGGACGCGATGGAGGCCGTCCGCTCCTTTATCGCAGCCACTCACCACATCGATTGCGCGACCTTAGGGCCGCAGTTCTACACCTTCGAAGGCATCGAGGCCATCCGCCATATGTTCCGCGTGGCCGCCAGCCTGGACTCCATGATCCTCGGCGAGCCTCAGATCCTCGGCCAGATGAAGCAGGCGTATGCCGCCGCCCGTGGGGAAGGCGTCGTCGGAGGCCTTCTCGATAGCGTCCTCACCAACGCCTTCAAAACCGCCAAGCGCGTCCGGTCCGAAACCGGTATCGGACAGATGGCAGTCTCGGTCAGCTATGCGGCCGTCGAACTCGCGCGCAAAATCTTCGGCAATCTCTCCGGCAAATCGACCATGATCATCGGCAGCGGCAAAATGTCGGAATTGGCGGTGCGTCACCTCCGCCGCTCCGGCCTTGCCCATATCTTTGTCACCAATCGGACCCACCAGCGCGCCGTGGAACTCGCCCAGGCGTTCAACGGTACTGCGGTCGACTACACCCGCTTCGTCAGCATGCTGCCCGAGATCGACATCGTCATCGCCTCCACCGGCGCAACCAATTACATCCTCACCAAAGAGGATATGCAGCGTGTCATCAGCGCCCGCAAGAATCGTCCCATGTTCCTCATCGACATCGCGGTTCCGCGCAATATCGATCCCGGTGTCAACGACCTCGAAAATCTTTTTCTCTACGATATTGACGACTTGCAAGGCGTCGTCAACTCGAATCTCAAGGAGCGCAATAAAGAAGCGGAGCGCGCGGAAGCCATCGTCTCGGCGGAGGTCGAGAAGATGATCACTCGGTTGCACGTGCAGGAAGTCGCCCCTACCATCGTCAGTCTCCAGGGACAACTCGAAGAAATTCGAGCCGCGGAAGTAGCCAGGACCCTGCGCAAACTGGGGCACCTGAGCGCCGGCGACCGCGAGTCCATCGAGGCGATGACCCGAGCCATCATGAATAAAGTGGCGCACGGTCCCATCAGCGCCTTGCGCCATCACGCCGGACATCCCGAAGGCGCGCAAGTCATCTCCGCCATCCGCCGCGTATTTCACATCGATACGTAAACGCGCCGGTTTGCGGAGCATTTACTTGTGTGACAGCCTTTGGGCGGCCAGCCGTAACACAGACTTCAGTCTGTGCCTTTTTCGGTATGCGCAGACTGCAGTAGCCGATCGCAAAATCTTCCGACCCGCGACATCGGCTGTGCCTTCTGGGTGGCCGCGGCGACTATCGCAAGACTGTCCTTACGAAGAATATGAAAGCGTTCGGCGAACCGCCCTCACCTCAGCGTCTCCCGAAATGCCCGCCACACTTCCATCTTCCGTGCCCGCACCGCTTCCACCGCGGCCCACGCGAAGTACGCGTATGTCACCCACCAGTGCACCCCCGTCCCCGTCGAACCCACCGAAAAAATAAACTGCAGCAGCCACAACGCGAACAATCCCGCAGCCTCCCACCACGCGAACTCCATATTCAAGAGGAACATGAGCCCCAGCAACTGTTGCCCCAGCGTCATGATGTATTCCAGCCGCTGCTCCCCGTCGAATACCACCGGTACGATACTGCCGTGTCCGATCGACAAAGCCACCGGCAGCATCGCGGCGAGCAGTGTCCACTGGTTGATATTGCTCGATACCAGGTTCATCAATGCCATCGGAGCCTTCCCGATGCTGCGTGCCCAATGGAATGCCGAAAAGAACTCCGGAAACTCCGATACAAATGGATAGACCCACTGAATGAAGACGAACTCGGAAATTCCCGCAGCCGCTGACACTGCGAACAGACTGTTCAAGAACGGCTCGGTCAGGAAGTAAATCAACGCTCCGCCGCCCAGGAAAAGCCCCGCGATGGCCGCAATCCGCACCGGACGCCGCGCCAGTACGATCGCTTTGGGTATCGCCCCTAAATCATCCATCTCCTCGCGATCCTCCGTAGGTCCGCGCTGCAGCATCCCGAGGTACACCCCATAAATGGCGACGAGAACTACGCTGTCGACCACCGTGAGCGAAGCCTTCATCGCAATCACCGAAACGTACACCAGACACGCTCCCAGCCCGACCACCTGGATCGACTGGTGTCGCGGCAGAGTAATCTTCCCCAACCCCCTCTTGTGCTCCGCCCGGTACGAGATCGCCGCGCTCAAATAAATCATCGGCCACCCGAGACCGGTCAGCAGTCGCAGCGCCCCCGTCAGACTGGCCAGCAGATACTGCGACTGCTGGTGATAACCCAGCACCGCTTCTACCGCAAACTCCGGCATGGTTTGCAGCCACGCCAGAATCGCCAGCGCCAGACCCTGTGCGACGAAGAATTGCGAACACTCCGCGCCCCAGGCAATCATGAGCGATGCCAGCAGGATCCCCGGTCCGGTCCACAAAACCGCCCAGGGACTGCCCGCCGTTAACTGCTTACTCATCCAGCCGCACCGCCCAGACTCACCACCGACGCGCGCCGGAATTCCTCTCGTGAGACCGGAAAATCTGAGCGATAATGCCCGCCGCGGCTTTCCTCGCGAGACAATGCGCATCGCGCAATCAGCGACGCGACCACATGAATGCTCCGCACATCGAACGTCGCGATCGAAGCCTGGGCAGCGTCGGGAAGCGGCTTGCCTGTATCGGCGGCCAAAGCGCGCACCGCGATCTGCAGCCCCGGCGCGTCACGCACGATCCCGCAGGCATCCCACGCAAGCTGCCGCAACTCGGCCTCCTCAAACTCGGGAAACAAGATCTCCGGGCGCTCGCGTCCTGGCAGGAACTGCTCCTTCGCGCAGTATTTCATCGCTCGTCCCGCGCGCGCCCCGAATACCACTCCTTCGAGCAGCGAATTGCTGGCCAGGCGGTTGGCGCCATGAACCCCGGTACAAGCCGCTTCTCCAGCCGCAAAAAGCCGGTCGAGCGAGCTCTGCCCATTCAGGTCGGTCCACACTCCGCCCATCGCGTAGTGGGCTGCCGGATGCACCGGCGCAGGCTCGTGTGAAATGTCCACGCCATATCGTTGGCACGTCTCATAGATTCGCGGAAAACGGTTCCGGATAAATTCCGGCTCTCTGTGCGTCAGGTCCAGAAACACATGCGGAGCCGCTGTCTTCCGCAACTCCGAGACGATCGCCCGCGAAACCACATCCCGCGGCGCCAGTTCGCCCATTTCGTGATACCGGCTCATGAATCGCTCGCCCGCGGCATTGATCAGCCTTGCCCCTTCTCCCCGCAAAGCTTCCGACAGTAAAAATCGCGGCGCGCCTTCCACATGCAGCGCGGTGGGATGGAACTGCACAAACTCGATGTTGCTGATGTCGGCGCCTGCGCGCCACGCCATCGCCACGCCATCCCCGGTCGCCACATCCGGATTCGTCGTCTCTTTATAGACGCGCCCCAGACCGCCCGTCGCCAGTAGCACGGCTCGCGCATGCACCGGCGCCAGTTCGCCGCGCTTCTCGTCGAATACCAGCGCGCCCGCGATTGCTTCTTTCTCCTTTAATAGATCGACCACCGCGGAATAAGTCCGGAATTCGATCTGCGATAAAGAGCAGGCCTTCTGATAAAGCGTCCGCGCGATCTCTCTGCCCGTCGAATCGCCATGCGAATGCAGGATCCGGTTGCGGCTGTGCGCGCCCTCCCGCGTGAACGACAGCCGCGGTCCGTCGCGATCGAACTCGGCGCCCCATTCGATTAACTCCTGGATGGCCGCCGGACCTTCCTCCACCAGCGTGTGTACCGCCTCGCGATCGCATAAACCATCGCCGGCGAACAGTGTGTCCTGCTCATGCAGTTCTACTTCATCGTCGTCGCTCAGCGCGACGGCAATTCCACCCTGCGCGTACTCGGACGACGATTCGCGAAGCGTGTCTTTCGCAATCACCAACACCGATCCGGCGGACGCCAGTTCGATCGCAGCGCGCAGACCCGCAACGCCAGCGCCTATCACCAGAAAGTCAGGTCCCATGTACTCTTGGGATTCTACCGTAGAAAGGTGGGGCGGACGCCCGCATCTGCTTGCTATCGGCTTGCGTGGTCTGCCAGGCGCGCAGCCGCCTCTTCCGTAAATTTAAAATAGGAAACGCTCGCGGCGGGGGTAACACCGCGAGCGGCTGGAGGGCGAATGCCCGCATTCTAAGGCACTCGCACTGCTGTTGATCTTAGATACGAAGTCGAGCATTGAAAAGTTAGCAATATTTTCGGAAGATTCAGACGCAACGTAGGACACTGCGGGAACGCCTAACAAACTGGTACCCTTAGATCAGTTGGAGTCATTGATGCATCGCGCAAGCCGACGCTTAACTTTCCTGGTTGTATCTTTCTGCACCTTCTCAATGGGTGCGCCACCTCCCGAGGCTGAGGCCGTTGGTCAAAGCCTCAAATCATTTAGCAATTTTTATAGCACGGTGGAAGCGAACTTCGCCGACCCTGCCAAGGTGGATAAAGCCATCTACGATGGCGCCATCCCTGGCATGCTCAACACCCTCGACCCACACTCGCATTTCTTCGATCCCAAAGAATTTGCGGCCATGCAGGAGGATAATCGCGAGACTTACTTCGGAGTCGGAATGACCGTCAAACCCGATGGTAAACGCACCGTTGTAGCTGCGCCATTCGTCGGAACTCCGGCGTACAAGGCTGGCTTGCGCCCGGGTGATGCGATCATCGCCGTTGACGGCAAGAGCGTCGACGGCCTCGATACAACCGCCATCACCTCGCTTCTCAAAGGACCGCGTAACACTCATGTGCGCGTGACCATTGCCCGCAGCGGTGTGCCCGAACCGATCACGGTCGATATCGTTCGCGAGGAGATCCCCCGTCCCAGCGTCTCGGAAGCGTTTTGGCTGAAACCCGGAATCGCTTACGTCCGCGTGAATCAGTTCAAGGAAAACACCAGCAAAGAATTGGAAGACAACCTCAAGCGGTTAGGTGAAAAAGATATCCAGGGTCTCGTTCTGGACCTGCGCGAAAATCCCGGCGGGTTGCTTTACGAAGGTATTGAGGTCGCCGGACATTTCCTGAAGAAGAATCAGGTTGTCGTCAGCGATCGTGGCCGCGTCAAACCCACCAAGGAATACACCGCGCGCAGCAATAATGGTGGCAAGGAATATCCCGTCGTAGTGGTGGTCAACCGCCGCTCGGCCTCTGCCGCTGAGATCGTCTCCGGAGCTTTGCAGGATCACGATCGCGCTTGGATCCTCGGCGAGACCACGTTCGGCAAAGGTCTCGTGCAGGAAGTCCTCCGCTTGAGCGATAACGCCGGTCTGGCGCTGACCACTATGCATTACTACACGCCTAGCGGTCGCCTGATCCAGCGCGACTACTCCAACATTTCGTTCCTCGAATACTACACCAACAAGAAGGACCAAAAGAACCTTGCGGATGAGAAGATGACCGATAGCGGCCGTGTCGTCTATGGCGGCGGCGGTATCACTCCCGACGAGAAATACACGGCTCAGCCCTACAATAAGTTCCAGATTGAGAATTTGCGGAAATTCACTTTCTTCAAATTTTCAGCCAAGTACTTTGGACCGCAAGCCAATCCCAAGCTGCCCCAGGGTTGGGAGCCGGATGAAACGATCGTCAACGACTTCCACGCGTTTCTGCTGGCCAACGACGTACATTTCACGGAAGCCGAATTCACTGAAAATCACCAGTGGGTCAAGGACCAGCTCAAGAAGGAAATGTACATCACCGCCTTCAATGTAGACGCTTCTGAGCGTGTCCAAATTCAGCAGGACCCGGAGATCGCCAAAGCCGTGGAAGCCATGCCGAAAGCGAAGCTCCTGCTCCAAAATTCCAAGAAGGTAATTGTCCGGAATCAGGTCCCGGCTCGCCCGTAACTCAGTCTTCTTCAGTCTGCCTTTGATTGCGTGTAGGGCAGGTCCAACCTGCTCTACACTCATCTTATAGACCTCATGACATTTCGCCTCTACCTAGCCGCCGTGCTGTGCTCCGTGCCCGGCTTCGCTGCCGTGGCACTTCTGCCCGGCATGCCTTCGATCATCGACCCCCACAACCTTTACTCTGAAGCTGCTGCCAATAAGTTCAGCCCCGTCGTCGCCAATTTCCCCGCGTTGGTATATGTTCCCAACACCAAATCCAACACGGTGGACGTCATCGATCCGAAGACCTTCAAAATAGTCAACCACTTCCCAGTGGGACGCGAACCCCAGCACGTCACTCCGTCCTGGGACTTGAAGACTCTCTGGGTCCTCTCGGATCACGGTGACAGTATCCGGCGCATCGACCCCGCCACCGGCAAAGAGCACGAAACCATTCACGTCGAAGATCCCTACAACATGTACTACACCCCGGACGGCAAATATGCCATCGTCGTCGCGGAGCGCAAGAAGCGCCTCGATTTTCACGATCCCCATGACATGGTCAAGGTGGTGAAGCAATTGAGTGTGCCGGAATGCGCCGGCATCGATCATATGGATTTTGCCGCCGGCGGACGCTACCTCATCGCCAGTTGCGAGTTTGCCGGACGCGTAGTGAAGGTCGACGTCGCCGAACAGAAGGTGATTGGCTACCTGGATCTGAAACATGGAGGCATGCCGCAGGATGTGAAGGTATCGCCCGACGGCAAGGTCTTCTATGTTGCGGACATGATGTCGGATGGCGTCTGGATGATCGACGGCGAATCACTCACTAAAATTGGCTTCATCGAAACCGGCATTGGAGCTCATGGTCTCTATCCCAGCCGTGACGGCAAGTTGATGTACATTTCCAATCGCGGCCATCAACCCAATGAAAGGCGCTCTCCCGGTCAGGGCAGCATCTCCGTGCTCGATTTTGCCACGCGCAAGCTCGTCAAAAGGTGGGTTCTTCCAGGAATCGCCAGCCCCGATATGGGCAATGTCTCCGCGGATGGGAAGGTGTTCTGGCTCTCGGGACGGTATGATCGCGAAGTCTATGCCATCGATACCAGTGACGGTCACCTGATCAAGCGAATCCCTGTCGGCCTCGGCCCTCACGGACTCTGTGTCTATCCGCAGCCCGGCCGCTATTCCCTGGGCCACACCGGCAACATGCGCTAACCTCTTGTGTGACAGACTGTCTGTCAGTGGTCGGCCTTCCCACCCGTTCACAACACCTTCCGTCAATGAAATCAACAACCTGACCCGGTCAATCCCTACCCAGCCGTTTACCATGAAGACGAAAGAGCACAAGTCGCGCTCTTATCCCCGAAACAGGAACCAAACTCATGGCCACCCCCAATCAAATCGCCGCCAACAAACTAAACTCGCAAAAATCCACCGGACCCACCTCCGCCGAAGGAAAAAAGAAATCCAGCATGAACCGCCTTTCCCACGGCTTCGCCTCCAGCGCCACCGTCATGCCCGGTGAGGATCCCGAAGAATTCAAAGCCCTTCTCGACAGTCTCATCGCCGAGCACCAGCCCGCCGGCGAAACCGAACAGATCCTCGTCGAAAAAATGGCCGTGAACACTTGGCTCAGCCAGCGCGCCTTTCGCCTCCAGGGCTACGCCTTCTCCGCCCAAATGCTGCAAGACGAAAAATTCGGCATCCCCAAAGACCTCGGACTCCTGATTCGCTACCACTCCGCCGCCGAACGTGCCTTCCATAAGGCTCATGCCGAGCTCGTAAAGACCCAGAAAGAAAGGAAGAAGTCCGAAATCGGCTTCGAATCGCAAAACGCCGGCGAGCCCGTTGCGGAGGCGCCCGAAGCAGCTCCCATAGCGCCTCTCCCGCCGAAATTCGCTACCGCGGCTGCTGAATCGCAGAACGCCCCGCAACCCTTCACTGAAACTACCTCCGCTTTCGCCGGCGTGCCTCTCAAAAAAGCCGCCTGATCGCCGCGGAGCCGCCTTCTTGACCTCGAACCCGAACCGTCGTGCCATCTCCGCACTCTAACTCTGCCCGCCAACTCAATAACTCGTCAGGTAGCGCGCGACTTCCCAAGGACTCACGTTGCGATGGTACTCCTGCCATTCAGCGCGCTTCACACCGATGTAATATCGCGCATACTCGACTCCTAACCCTTCCTGCACCACCTCATCGGCAGCCAGACAATCAACCGCCTCCGCCAGCGTCGTCGGCAGAAATTCGATCTTCCGTTCCCGCAACTCCGCTTCGGGAACTTCGTACAGATTCGAGCTGTTCGGCGCACCCGGATCGAGCTTGTGTTCGATGCCGTCGAGCCCCGCCGCCAGCATTGCCGCGCACGCAAGATAAGGATTGGCCGCGCCATCTACCGCCCGATTCTCAATCCTGCCCGGTCCCGGCAGCCGCACCATCTGCGTCCGGTTCGCTTGCCCATACGTGACATACACCGGCGCCCACGTTGCCCCCGACCGGGGTGCCCCGCGGGTCAGCCGCTTATAGCTGTTGACCAGCGGCGCCATCACCGCCGACAAACCTCGCGCATGCTTCAGTATTCCGCCCAAGAACCAGCGCGCCGTCTCCGACAACCCGAGTTCGTTTTTTTCGTCGGGAAATAAATTCTTCCCCGTCCCCGCGTCCGCCAGGCTCATATGATAATGCGCCCCATTGCCGGTCAGGTCCGCAAACGGCTTCGGCATGAATGTCGCTTGCAGCCCGTGCGCCTCCGCTACCGACCGCACCATCCATTTGAAAAACGTATGCCGGTCCGACGTCGTCAGCGCATCCGCATACGTCCAATTGATCTCGAACTGGCAGTTCGCATCCTCGTGATCGTTCGCGTACGGCTCCCACCCTAACTCCTGCATGTAGCGGATCAAGGTCGTCATCATGTCCAGGTTGCGATGCAGCGCCCCCAGGTCGTAGCAGGGTTTGCCGGCGTTATCCAGTGGATCCCATGGCGCGTACTCCGCCGCTCCCGTCTTCTTGAGCAGCATGAACTCCGGTTCCACCCCGACATTGAAGATGTACCCCATCTGTCGCGCCCGCTCGAGCTGCCGCTGCAGTATCGTGCGCGGACAATATGGCCACGGCTTCTCCTCGACAAACAGATTGCCGGCCACCCACGCCAACTCCTTCCTCCACGGGACGATCGTGAGGGAACTGAAGTCCGGTACGTTCATCAGGTCGGGATCGTGCGGTCCCTGGCCCACGTGCCCGCACGCGAATCCCGCAAAACCCGCGCCCTCCTTCGCCATGGATTCCAGGTGAGTCGCCGGCACCAGCTTGGCTTTTGGCGACCCCGCCATCTCCACGAAAGAACATAAAAAGTAACCGACGTTCTTATCGGCCGCTAGAGTTTTCGCTTGCTCGAGAGTCATCCCACCGTCCTAAGTAACAACACCAACAATCCAACCGTCGGCCTAAGTCGAAACGGCTGCCGCTGCTTTCTCTCCCACCAGTTGCCCGGCGCGGAAGCGATCCGGCGAGAAAGCCTCGATCAATTGCGGCGTCCGCTTCGTAGCCATCAGATCGGCCAGACACCGCGCTGCGATCGGCGCGGCTTTAAATCCGTAGGTGCCCCAGCCCACATCCATATAGAAATTCTCCACCTCGCGCGCCGCCCCGATAATCGGCGCATAATCCGGCGTCATATCGCAGATACCGGTCCATTGCCGCAGCAGCCGCAAGCCATGTAACTGCGGGAACAGATCGAGCGTATGCCCCGCAATCTGCTCGAGCGTCGGCAGCGTCGACTTCATGCTGTAGGTCTGGTACGGATCGATCTCCGCGCCCAGCACCAGCTCCCCTTTGTCAGTCTGGTTGACATACACATGCAGTGTCGCCGACACGATCACCTTATCGAGAAACGGCTTCATCGGCTCCGTCACGCAAGCCTGCAGTGGATGGGACACAATCGGCAGCGCTACGCCCGCCATGCGGCTCACCACCGAGCACCACCCCGCCGTCGCATTCACTACCGCGCCCGCGCCGATCTCCCCGCGATTCGTCATGACCCCGGTCGCCCTCCCCTTCTCCACGCGAATGCCGGTCGCCTCCGTATAGGTGTGGATCTCTATCCCCATCCGGTCGCAGGCCCGCGCGAAGCCCCACACCACCGCATCATGCCGGATAATCCCGCCCGGCGGATGGTAGAGCGCGGCCATGATCGGAAAGCGAGCCTTCCCGCTGACATCCATTGCGGGCGCCAGCTTCTGAATCTCCTCGGGATATATGATCCGGCTGTCCACCCCCAGCGCCTGGTTGTTCTCCGCCCGCACCCTCAGCCCGATGACCGACGAGTCATTGTGCGCAGTCGTCAAATGGCCGCATTGGCTGAAGAGCAAATTCCATTCGAGCTCCTCTGAGAGGCCCTCGTACAACTTCACCGAAGCGTTGTAGAAATGGATGCCTTCCGGCGTTCGGTAATTGGACCGGATGATAGCCGTGTTGCGCCCGCTGCTGCCCGCTCCCAGGTAGCTTCGTTCCAGGATCGCGATGCGCCGTACGTCGTGCCGCGTGCCCAGGTAATAAGCGATTCCCAGCCCGTGTACGCCTCCGCCTATAATCACCACGTCATAAGCGCTCTTCAACTCATGCGCCCGCCACATCCGCCGGCCTTCTGTGACAGACTTCGGTCTGTCCGTCATCCGCCCTCCAGGATCCCCAGCGCCTCCAGCCCGAAAGGGGCCGCCCCAAACTCCTGCCCGGCGTGCAGCAGGGCCTCCCATACTGACTCCCCGTAATCGCGGCTCACCAGCACATGAAACCCAGGCATACCCCCCAGATCCGATCGCAGCAAAGTCGAGTGTACGTGCGCCAGGTTCGTCTGCCGGCACTCCCCTTCGGGAAACGCCCGCTCCGACACATTTAGCGATGTCAGTTTGGCCAGGATTTCGCGGCTGCGAGGACCCGCCAGCAGAAACTGCGCATAAACCGAAGTCACCTCGGTGACCTTCATGCCCGCAGCCCCCGGCGGCGCGCCCGGATTGCCGGTGAGCAGCAGATGACGCGGTCCCAAAGTCCACGACCGCACCCCCACTACCATCATGCCGCGGCCCTTCAGGTCGAACTTCGAGGTCCAGCTCACATCCGCCAATCCAGCCGACTTTCTCACCTGCATCGCTTCTTCCACCGCATGCGAAAATCGCGCCGGAGTTTGCCAGCCATAAAGCTCCGTGAAGGCTGCGCCCGCTCGCGCGGCCCAATGATGCAGCGCCGATTGCTTCGCCATTACATGCGCAATCGCGCGCCCTCCGCATCGTAAAACACCTGGGTCGTCACCTCCGCCGTCGCGTAGCGTCCCTTCACCCGCACCGAAAAAGTGCTGCCGTCCTTCGCACTCGCCGGAAGCCACGCCATGCCGATCGCCTTCTTCTTGGCTGGGGAATATCGCGCGCTGGTCACCCGGCCGGCGAGCTGCCCATCCATCATCACCGCCGCGCCGTCATCCGGACAAACATCTTCCCTCATCAGGAAGCCCAACAGGCTCTGACGGATCTCGCCCGCCGCCATTCGCTCTAACGCGGCGCGGCCGATAAAGTCCGGCTTGTCGAGCCTGACCACCCACCCCATACCCGCTTCGAAAGGATTGGTCAGCGCGTCCGTATCCACCCCGATAATCACGTGCTTCTTCTCGAGCCGTAGCAGCCGTTGCGCCTCCACGCCGAAAGGCCGGATGCCAAACTCGGCGCCCGCCTGCAGCAGCGCTTTCCAAAGATCGACGCCCGATTCCGCAGGCGCGTGAATCTCCCACCCGGTCTCGCCCACAAAACCAAGACGCATCAGAATCGCCGGAATGCCGGCGACGTCAGCTTCCCGGCAAGTCATATAGGGGAACGCTTGAGTCTCCACATCGGCGTTGGTAAGCTTGCGCAACACGGCGCGCGCTTTCGGCCCCGCCAGATTCACTGCTGCAAAGCCCGCTGTGACATTGGTAATCGCGACATCCCATCCGGTCCCGGCCAGCCACCACTCCAGCCACTGCTGCACGAAATCCAGATTGCCGGTCGTGGTCGTGATGAACCATCGATCGTTGGCCAGACGCGAGATCGTCCCGTCATCCAGCATGATACCCGCTTCATCGCACAGCACCGCGTAGCGCACGCGCCCGGGCCGCAAATCCGAGAATCGGCCGGTGTACACCTTATCGAGCAAGCGTCCCGCATCCGCGCCCTTCACGTCCAGCTTGCCCAACGTTCCGACATCGATGATGCCGGCCGCCTCCCGCACCGCCCAATACTCTTCCTCCACGCTGATGCCATATTTGCGGGGCCGCTTCCAGTCGCCCATGTCCATCCATTGAGCGCCCAGCGAGTCGTGCTCATAATGCATCGGAGTGCGCCGCACCGGATGATGTCTTGCGCCGCCCAACGCTCCCAGCGTCACCGAAGGATTCGGAGGCCTCGCGGTCGTCGTGCCGGTCTCGTTCATGCTTCGCCCGGTCGCCTGGGCACAGATCTCAATCGCCGCAAGCTGGCACATCCGTCCCTGGCACGGACCCATCGTAGCGGTGCTGTACCGCTTCAACGTCTCGATCCGGTCGAAGCCCTCCGCCACGCCGTCCTGCAGATCCTGCGAAGTAACGTCCGAACAGAAACAGACAAAGTCGCGTTTGGAGGCCGATATGCCGCGCGTCACTGCCCGTAATCCCGCGCCCGTGACACTGCCCGCGGCCGTGATATGCGAAGGCAATTCCACGGGCACGAATGCCCCGCACTCCTCACTCCATTCGAGCCTTCCGCCGCCCTGCGTAATCAGACCGGAATCGGGCACGCGGGGTCCGGCCACCACCACCAGATCGCAGGCGAAATTCCCCTCGTGGGTCGCAATCCCGGTAACGTGCGTGGACCCGTGTGCGGTCACGATCGAATCAGCCTTCACCACTCGCACCACTTCCACGCCGGCCTTCCTCAGATCCGCCATCGCCTGATCGGCTTGACCCACCACTACGGCACGCTTCCCGGGCACGATTCCGTGCCGCTGAATCAGCCGCGAAACCGCCGTCGAGAGCATGATGCCGGGCAGATCGTTGTTCCGGAACGTGATCGGAACCTCATACGCGCCGGTCGCTACCACCACCCGTTGCGCGCGTAAATGAATCAGGCGTTCGGCCGCCCCGGGATGCGGATTCCGCTGCAGCACGCCCAGCAAGCCGCCTTCGTAGAGCCCGAAGCAATAGGCCGGCTGCAGCACCCGGATCGGTCCCGTGTCACGGGCCTCCGCGGGCTGATCGTCTATCAGCACCACCTCCTCGCCGCGCCCCGCCGCATCCATCGCCGCTTGCCATCCCGCTTCACCACCCCCGACCACTGCGGTTTCCGTCTGCCAGGACACGTGCTCGTAATCAGGAATGGGTGCGCCGGCCGCTGGAGGTTCGCCCAACCCGGCAGCCTTGCGAATGAAGCCTTCGGCCGCATGCCACGTCCAGGGCGAGGTGAAGGTTTTGTAGTACCAGCCCACCGGCATCAACGCGTCGAACCGCTGTGAGATCGAAAGCATGTCGGTCTCGAGCGATGGCCATGCGTTCTGGTGCTTCACCACCGCTCCCTCGCAAGCCGGCGTCATACACGCTCGCACATTCGGCGTGCCATCCACATTCACCATGCAATTCGGGCACTTCCCGCTGAGGCACAACAGTCCGCGCGGACGATGATATTTGAAGCTGCGGCTGAAGATCCGCTGTCCGGCGCGATACATCGCCGACGCCAGCGTGTCGCCCGCGCGCGCTTCAACCGGCCGTCCGTTGAATTGAAAAGTCACGATGTGGAGTCGGGGAAAAAGGTTTCAATCACGCGATTCGAGCGCGTGTCGCGAACCGCCTGTAGCCACTGCCGGCAGCCCGCCCGGTGATACCACCACTCCTTCTGCACGCCGGCCTCATTGACTTTGCTATACGAATAGTCCGACCACTCGTCCGCGGAAGCATCCGGTTGAGGCCGTTTTTTCACCTCTCCTCCGAAGCGGAATTCGTAGACGCTTCTGTTGCCGCAATGCGGGCAGGGTAATAAGAAGGACACCGCTATTTCCCGTGCGCCTTTCTGACGCCCGCGAGCGGAATCCCGCAGATCGCCGACGCCTCCATGGAAAGCGCAGCCATGTCCTCCGGTTCCAGATGATGCACATCGGATTTGCCGCAGGCCCGCGCCAGCATCTGAATCTCGAGCGTCATCGCCCGCAGTAGATTCTCTACCCGTTTGGCCGCTTCGTCCACCGGCAGCCGCGCCATCAGTTCCCGAACCTGCGTAGTGATGCCCACCGGACATCGTCCCGTGTGGCAGTGATGGCAGAAGCGCGGCTCGGTGCCCAGCGCCTGATAGTCCTCGACGTACAGCGGCTTGTTGCAATTCAGCGCGATCAGCGCCGCAGTGCCGATATAGACAGCGTCTGCGCCCAGCGCGATGGCCTTGGCCGCATCCACACCGTCACGAATGCCTCCGGCAATGATGAGCTGCACCTCACCGTACAGGCCCATATCTTCAAGTGCCGCACGGGCTTCACAAACGGCAGCCAGCGTCGGAATTCCGGTATGTTCCTGCAGGATCGCCGGAGACGCGCCGGTGCCTCCTTCCATGCCGTCCACCACGATCACGTCCGCGCCCGCCTTGGCTGCCAGTTTGACGTCGTCGAAGACACGGCTCGCGCCCAGCTTGATAAATATCGGCACCCGGTAGTCGGTGGCTTCGCGCAACTCTTCCACCTTCAGGACCATATCATCCGGTCCGAGGAAATCCGGGTGACGCGCCGGGCTGCGTTGATCGACGCCAATCGGCAGGTCGCGCTTCTTCGCGATCTCCTCTGACACTTTCGACCCCAACAGCAAGCCGCCCGTTCCCGGCTTCGCCCCCTGGCCGATGGTCAACTCGATCGCGTCAGCCCGCTGTAAATCGTGAATGTTGATGCCATACCGGGAGGGCAGCACTTCATAGATGAGCGTCCGGCTATGCTCACGCTCTGCCGGCAGCATGCCGCCATCGCCCGTGGTATTGGACGAGCCCACCTGCGCCGCGCCCTTGGCCAGCGCCACTTTCGCGTTCCATGAGAGCGCGCCCCAGCTCATTCCGGTGATCATCACCGGAATGTCGAGCTCGATGGGCTTCGAAGCATACCGGGTACCGAGCACCGTCTTCGTGGAGCACTTCTCACGGTAGCCCTCCAGCGGGATGCGCGTCAGCCCGCAGGTCAGGAACGTGAGATCGTCGAACGTGGCCCAACGGCGTTCGCGCAAGGTCCCGTAGCCGCGAATCTTGTACAACCCGGATTCCGCCTTGGTCTGAATATCCTCCATCACACCGGGCGAAAAGGTACCGCTCTGCTGTAGAAACCGATCGGACATCAGAGGGCCTCCTGCCAGATCTTCCATTCGCGCTGATCGAAGTTCCAAAGCTTACGGCCTGCCACCACTTTTTTAAAGTCCCGCGCCGCGGGTCTTGCGCTCCGTTCTTCAGCGCTCAGATAGCGAGCCATCGCATCTTCGATCCGGCTCACCTCTTCCGCATTTGGGCCCTCCACCACCGCATCCGTGCCCAACCCGCCGATGCGTCCGCCCACAAAGCATTCCGTCGCATACATCGAGTCGGCGAAAGCCTCGCCGGTATCGCCGCACACAATCATGGTTCCCTTCTGCCCCATGAAGCCCGCCATGTACCCGCAGTTGCCCGCCACCAGCACCAGGCCGCCCTTCATGGAAACTCCCAGGCGCGAAGCGGCATCGCCATGAATCACCATCGTGCCGCCACGCATCGCCGCCGCGGCTCCGTTGCCCGCGCCGCCTCGCACCGTGACCGTGCCGGCCATCATCGATTCCGCCAGTCCCCAACCCGCGCTGCCGCTGATCTCGATTTCGGGACCGTCGATTAGCCCCCCGCAGTAATAGCCCACGCTGCCTTCACAGCGGATGCGCACCGGATCGAGCACCGCGACCGCCAGGTTGTGCTTCGCCGCCGTGTTCTGCAGAAAGATTTCAGCATCACCCTCCATCACGGCCTTTCGAAGCGCGGCGTTGATCTCGCGTGTGGTTTGCCCTGCGCAGTCTATCGTCGCCATACTCTCACTTCTCTCGCGCCGGTCTCGCGCGCCTCATAGCTTCCCGGCAATGCGGCCCGGATCGCGATCTCCTCCGTTGCGATGGCCACGAATTCATCCGTCTCGGCCACCAGCAGCGGCTTCAGCGCGAAGGGATCCTTGACATACCCGATCTCGTCCGCCGTCGCCGCCACACAGCTGAAGGAGCCGTCGAGATCGCGCAACATGCCGCGCATTCCGGCTTCCAGGTCGCGTCCGGCGGCAAGCTGCCCGGCCAGATAGATCGCAATGATCTCCGAGTCGTTCTCCGTATAGAACTTGACACCCCGCTGCTCGTACCGGCGGCGCAGTTGATGGTAGTTGGTGATATGACCGTTGTGTACAATAGAGATGTCGGGCACTCCTCGTCCCCAAAAGGGCTGCGAATGGCTGAGGTCGACAATTGATTCAGTAGAAAGTCGGGTATGACCGATTCCGTGTTTGCCCGGCATACGGCTCACGCAATAAGTTCGTTCTAATTCGGCAGGCGAGCCCACCTGTTTGACAATTTCGAGCGATTTGCCGAGGCTTACCACCTCGATGTCGCTGGAGATCGCCTCGATTTTTGTAGTCCATTCGCAGGGAGCGATTGTATTGCTCACAGTCACGCGAGCATAAGCGCCAGTCGATGTAATTTCCGCGGTTTCGTCGAGCGATTGTACGAGCTCCTCTAAAAGCACGCGATGGTCGCCGGCTTTGATGCGCAAAACGAAGCGTCCCTCGACCGGTGGGCCGTACAGCGCTACACCCGCGGAGTCAGGCCCGCGGCACCCCAGGGCATTGAGCATCCCCAAAATGGTGCTGCCGGCCGGCATTTGCGTATCGTTCGTTTTATTGAGAAATCCCGCAATTCCGCACATGGCTTCTTGCGCCAGTATACTGGGAGTATACCGAAGATGGCAAGCGGAATTCGGGAAGGGCTGAGCCTACGAACTGAACAGCTTTACCATCTTGTCGCGCGACAGATCGATATGGATGCTCATGGCCTGGCGGCTTTCGGCGGCCTGGTGGGTCTCGATCGCGCGGAGAATCGTCGAATGACCGATCCAGCCCGGCACCGTTTGCGTGCAGAGCGTGTCGAGCCGGCTGACATAACCGAGTGTCAATGCCAGTTGGCTGACCACTCTCTGATTCCCCGCCAACTCAGCCAGCCGCACATGAAACTTTTGGTTGGCTTTCAGGATGGCAGGCAACTCGGCATTTGGATCGGTTTCGGGCGCGACAATCGCCTTCAACTCCTCAATCTGCTCCCGGCTGGCCGACTCGGCCACCCGTTCGGCGGCGAAGCATTCGAGCAGCCGGCGGTACTCGTACATCTCGACGATGTCCCGCACCGAGATCGTGGTGACCATGAACCCTTTCCGAGGAATGCGGGAAAGCCATTTGTCCTGGAGCAGGCGGGTGCAGGCCTCGCGAACCGGCGTGCGGCTGGTGCCGCAGCGCGAGGCCAGTTCCGCTTCCGATAGGAAATCGCCGGGCGGAAGCTTGGCGGAAATCAACCACTCCCGAAGGATTCCGTACACTCGTTCCACTTCGCCCAGCTTGTGGTTCTTATTGCGAGCCGCCATCCATCAAAGAGTACCGCAGAGGGATCCGTCAACCCGCCCGTGATATTCTATGAATTGTGGACAGGGAGCCGTAGCTCTCGTCCCTTCCTGAAGGAATCCTCTTTGAAAGTCGGATTTGTAAGTCTCGGCTGTCCCAAAAACCTGGTGGACAGTGAAGTCATGATGGGGCAACTCGCGGCTCGCGGCCACGAACTCACCCCGCATCCCGCCGACGCCGATGTTCTTGTCGTCAACACCTGTAGCTTCATCGACCCGGCCAAGCAGGAGTCCATTGACACCATTCTCGAGATGGCCGAGTACAAGAAGACCGGCCGTGCACGCAAACTGGTTGTCGCCGGATGCCTCGTCGAGCGATATCGTAAGGACATCCTCGAGCAGATGCCGGAGATCGATGCGCTGATCGGCACCAACGAAGTCGAGCGAATTGTGGAAGTCTGCGAAGATGCTGAAAACGTCGACGCGCCGGTGGTTCCCTATCTTTATCACGATCTCACGCCGCGTGTACTGGCGACGCCGAACCATTTCGCCTATCTGAAGATCGCGGAAGGCTGCGACCACCCCTGTACCTTCTGCGTGATTCCGCAGTACCGCGGGGCGTTCCGTAGCCGCCGCTTCGAATCCGTGGTGGCCGAGACAACTCGCCTGTTCGCTCAGGGCGTCCGCGAGATCAACCTGATCGGCCAGGACACCACCTGTTTCGGCGAAGACCTCGGGATTAAGGACGGCCTCGCCGCACTCCTCTCGCGGCTTGCGTCCATCGAGACGCCGCAGCAGAAATGGATTCGCTTTCTCTACGCTTACCCTAACCGCGTTACCCAGAAATTACTCGACACCATTGCGGCGCACGATTCGTTGGTGAAATACATCGACATCCCTCTGCAGCACGCCAGCGCACCGGTTTTGAAGCGTATGAAACGCGGCGCGTCGGGCGACATCTTCCTCAAGCTGATCGAGAGGATTCGCGCCACCATTCCGGGAGTCACCATCCGTACCAGTTTCATCGCCGGTTTTCCCGGCGAGACCGACGCCGATTTTGAGACGCTTTGCCAGTTCGTCCAGGCCGCCCAATTTGACCGGCTCGGCGTGTTTTCGTATTCGGACGAAGACTCCAGCCGCAGCTTCGAACTCGATGGCAAGGTGGATGCTCGTACCATTTACAACCGTAAGCGCCGGTTGATGTCAATCCAGCGGAGGATTTCCGCCAGGCGCAACCGTCAACTCGTCGGCCGGACCGTGCCGGTATTGGTGGAGGGCGTTTCACCCGAAACCGATTTGCTATGGCAGGGGCGGCAATCGGGACAGGCGCCGGAGATCGACGGTGTCACGCTGATTAACGATTTCGAAGGGGACGCGCCGAAGCGCGGCGAGATCCGGCGCTTACTGATTACCGAGGCGCACGATTATGATGTTCTGGGCACGCTGCTGCCCAGCGACGAAAACTTCGTACCGGCGGCCCTTCCGCTTGGCTTGATCAACATCCAGTCGGCGCCATCCTTTGTGGTGCCCAACCTGATTCCAGCGCGATGACTATTAAGTGTCCAATTTGCAAAAAAGAAGTGACTCGGGAAAATCCGGAATTTCCCTTCTGCTGTGAGCGTTGCCGCGTCATCGATTTAGGCAACTGGGCGTCGGAGAAGTATGTGATTTCGAGTCCGATCGAATCCCACCTGGATTCGGAGGACGAGGAATAGGACTGACTCGCTTCGCCGTCCTTCTCGGCACGTGGTTCGGCTGCGGCTATGCGCCGGCCGCTCCCGGCACGGTAGGGTCCGCCGCCGGTATCCTGATCGCCTGGCTGCTCATTTCTCAGTTCGGAATGGCGCCCATTGATCTGGTCCCCCTCACTGTCGTGATGACGTGGCCAGCTATCTGGGCCGCCGGAGAAACTGCACGGCAAGTGAGTAAGGTGGATCCGGGGATCGTGGTCGTCGACGAAGTTCTCGGTCAATGGTTGACTGCGGCCGCCATCGTCCATCCCACGTGGCAGAGCTACACGTTGGCTTTCGCGCTGTTCCGGATCTTTGACATTACTAAGCCCTGGCCGGTCCGAAAGCTGGAAAGTCTGCCTGGCGGAGTCGGGATCGTTGCGGACGATCTGCTGGCCGGCGTTTATGGCGCCGTAGTGATGTGGGTGGCCGCGCGCTACAATCTCGTGTAGTTGGTACTGGTGTGTGTTTCGTCCCACAATAAATTTGTTGCGGGAGATCCTCTGAATCGCGTCTACTGAATATATATGGGGCTACGTAAAGACCCGAACGGGGTCAAGCCGGCAATCGCTCAGGTTTCCCCAGCCGCCGCTATCGCGGGCGGCGAGTTTTACATTGAGGGGAAAGGATTTGCGCGCAAAGACCGGCCGCGAGTCACGATTGGAGAAGTCACTGCGCCCGTCATCGTGGGCTCGGACTCGTTTGTCATCGTGCGCGTTCCGGACAATGCTGCTGCCGGCGACCTGGTAGTGGCGAGCGGGGAAAATTCGAGCCAGGTCTGGACGTGTGACATTGGTATCGGCATTGCCGACAGTTTGCATCCGGTGGCTAACCCCGCGATTGACAGCTATCGGCAACATCTATACGACGTTCAGCGGCTCTCGCGGCCAGAAAGTGCCGGTCGCCGTTTACAAGCTCGACTTGAATTACAACATCCGGCCGTTCATCACCGATATGATGAACGCGACCGGTCTCGCTTTCGACCGCAACGGCCTGCTGTATGTGAGCAGCCGGCTCGATGGCATCGTTTACCAGGTGACACCCGCAGGCGCGGTGTCGATCTTTGTCGAAGGCATGGGGATTGCGACCGGCTTGGCGTTCGATATCGAAGGAAACCTGTTTGTAGGCGACCGCAGCGGCACAATTTTCAAGATCAGCCCCACGCGCCAGATCTTCGTTTTCGCGACGCTCGAACCCTCCATTTCCGCCTATCATCTGACGTTTGGGCCTAATGGATATCTGTATGTAACCGGGCCGACGACCTCGAGTTTTGACACGGTTTACCGGATTTCGGATCGACGGTGACGTGGAGGTTTTCTACCGGGGCCTGGGACGACCGCAAGGGTTGGCGTTCGACGAGCAAGACCAGCTTTATGTGGCGGCTTCGCTAGCGGGCCGTCGAGGAGTGGTGCGAATTACGCCCGACCAGAAGGCCGAACTTTTCCTCTCCGGACCCGGAATCGTGGGCCTGGCGTTCTCGCCTTCTAAAGCGCTGGCCGTCGCGACGACGAATGCCCTCTATCGCGTGGATGTTGGGCGTTAAGGGACGAGCAGCCGCTAAGCGCCGGGCTTCGCAGCGGCCCCGCCGCTTCCTGTATTAAATGAACGCGGAAATTATCGCAGTCGGGTCAGAGATGCTGACGCCCGCGCGCGTCGACACGAACTCGCTCTACCTTACCGAGCAACTCAACAATCTGGGCGTCGAGGTGGTGACCAAGTACGTGGTCGGGGACGATCGCGACCGGCTGGCTTCGACCATCCGGCTGGCTGCCTGCACACTCCGAAATCATCCTCTTGAGCGGAGGCCTTGGGCCCAACGGAAGACGATGTGACGCGCGACGCTCTGGCGATGTCGATCGACCGGCGTCAGATTTTTCACCAGGACATCTGCGATCTGCTCGAGCAGCGCTTCCATAAAATGGGACGCCGGATGGCCGAGACAACAAACGTCAGGCTTTCATTCTGGAAGGCGCTGAGATTCTGCCGAACGATCGCGGCACGGCGCCGGGCCAGTGGGTGGAGGACTCCGGACGCGTATTCGTGTTGCTTCCCGGTCCGCCGCATGAGTTGAAAGCGATGTTCGAGCGGCAGTGTCTTGCACGCCTCACCCGCATCGTTCCCAAGCAATTTATCGAGACGCTTATCTTCCGTATCGCCGGAATGGGCGAAGCGGATCTCGACCAGACCATTTCACCCGTGTACAAGAAGTACGACTAATCCAGCGACCACGGTTCTGGCGCACAATGGCGACATCCAGGTGCATTTACGGGCAAGATGCAAAACCAAGGCGGAGGCGCTGGCGTTGCTGGCGGAGGTCGGCGGCCAGATTGAAGCGCTGCTGGGCGACCGTATCTATTCGCGCAACGGCGATTCTCTCGAAGTGACGGCCGGTGAGATGTTGCGTCGGCAGCGAGCCACCCTGGCGGTCGCGGAGAGCGTGACGGCTGGCGGGTTGGCGGACCGGATCACGGGTGTCCCCGGCGCGTCGGATTATTTCGTCGGCGGCTTCATCACTTACTCGCGTGCCGCGAAGACCGAGTTGCTCGGTGTCGAACCGGAACTGTTGCAACGCTTTGGTCCGGTCAGCCGGGAAGTAGCTGAAGCGATGGCCGTGGGCGCGAGGCGCAGGACCGGAGCCACCCATGCGCTGTCCATTACGGGCAACGCCGGGCCTACTACGGACGGCGATCAGGCGCCTCTGGGGATGGTATACATCGGCCTGGCATCGGCTTCCGGAGTGACATCGACGCACCGTCAATTCCTGGGGGATCGGCCGCGGATTCGGGCTTTCGCCGGCCAGACTGGCGCTCGATTTTCTACGCCGCAGTCTGTCCGGATTAGCCTAGAGCCGGATAGACCGAAGTCTGTCACACAAGACGGGACGCGATATCCTGGACGCTATGCCGTTCACTCGTCGAAGTCTGCTGTCCACCTTGCCGGCCGTCCTGGTTCCCGGCCGCGCCGCTAGCCGTAAGACCAATGTGGTGATGTTCATGACCGATGATCACGGCGCATGGACCCTCGGTTGTTACGGCTGCCCCGATATGCATACGCCGAATGTCGACGCGCTCGCGGCCGGAGGAGCCCGATTCACGCGCGCCTACGCGTGTACGCCGGTTTGTTCGCCGAGCCGTATGAGCTATATGACAGGCAAGATTCCGTCGCAGCATGGCGTCCAGGACTGGCTGATTCCAGAAGATAGTTTCGGACCTCAATCCCGCCGCTGGCTCGAAGGGCAGACCACTTATGCCCGCGTCCTGGCCAACAACGGTTACACCACCGGCATGGTGGGTAAGTGGCACATGGGACATGACGACGAGGCTCAGGAAGGATTCAGTTACTGGTGCTCGGTTCCCGGCGGCGGCGGAACCTACAAGGACGCGGAGTTTGTGAAGAACGGCCAGCACATCAAGACTGCCGGCTTTAAGACCGATCACGTCGGCGATTCCGCGATAGAGTTTCTGGACCGCAGTTACAAGGATCCCTTTTATTTGCTGGTGCCGTTTTATGCGCCCCATACTCCTTACGACTTTCAGCCGGAGGAATATCGTAAGTACTACAACGATTCGAAGTTTTCCTGCTTTCCGGATACGCCGATGAATCCGTGGCAGAATAACGGACTTGCCAGCCTTTATCACAATCGCGAGGCCAAGCATGCCTATTCAGCGCTGATTACCGGCATGGATGCCAATGTAGGCCGCATCGTGCGGCGGTTGGAAGAATTAAAAGTCAGGGACAATACGCTGATTGTCTTTACCGCCGACCAGGGCTGGTGTGCCGGCCACCACGGCGTCTGGGGGAAGGGAAACGGCACCTGGCCGTTCAATATGTACGAAGAGTCATTGCGAGTGCCTTTGATCTGGAATCATCCTGCGAGAATCCATGCGGGCATGACCTTGAAGCCGCTGGTGTCTTCGTACGATTACTTTCCTACGATTCTCGACTATCTGGGAGTCAACGCGCCACCCGATCCCGCGAGGGTCGGGAGAAGCTATGCGGCGTTTCTGGCGGGTAAGAATCCGGCGTGGCGCACGCGTCTTTATCATGAGTACGAGTATGTGCGGGGAGTTCGCAGCGAGAATCTGAAGTATGTCGAGCGCACGAAGGAGTGGCCCAGTGAGTTATACGATTTGGAGGCCGATCCGGGGGAAACAGTGAATCATATTAACGATCCAGCTTACGCGAGGCAGCTACAAGCTCTGCGCAAGGACTTACACGATTTCTATCATAAGGTTGGCGCTCCGGATATCGAGGATTGGCAATCGACTACCAAGCAGAAGTTGTCCAAGTACAGAGCAGTTGCCGCACCAAAGCCTTAAGCGCGCTAAAGTCTGTCAGACAATGCGCGTATAACGTCGATGCACAGCGCGGCGGCGTGCTTGGACTCCGCCGGCAGTCCGCCCAGACGCTCCTCTATGTCGACCGCGGAAATTGAGCGCAGCGCGTTGCGCGTTTGCCCGAGCATCATTTCCGTCAAAGCCGAGCCGGCGGCGATCGAGGCAGTGCAGCCACGGACTCGATAGCGCGTTTCCACGATTCGATCGCCCTCGAAGAGAGCCGATAGCCTCAGGATATCGCCGCAGGCCGGATTGGCGGCTTCTATGGTGATTGCCGGCGGCGGAAGTTCGCCAATGTTGCGGGGATTCCGGAAATGATCGAGAAGCGCGTCACTGAACATGCTGATCCAATCATAGCGACGTGATAAGGTGCTACTTTGAAGCCTCTAGTGAACTCACTCAAGATCGCTCTGCTGGCGACGGTGATCGCCGGCGCGAGCCTTGCGCAGACGCGCAAGATATCGCGCGAGAGCACCGAATGGACCGATGTCTGGTTCCCGAATTCAGATGCCACGGGTCTGCCGCGCGTTCTTCTGATCGGCGATTCGATTACCCGCGCCTACTTTGCTGCCGCCGAAGGCGACCTCAAAGGCAAGGCATACTGCGCGAGGATTGCGACCTCTAAAGCGATTGGTGATCCTGCGTTGCCGGCGGAACTCGGTGTGTTGATCCCGGAAGCGAAGTTTGATGTCGTCCATTTCAATATCGGGATGCACGGGTGGGGGTATACGGAAGACGAATATCGCCGGTATTTGCCGGAACTCGTGGCTGCGATTCGGAACGCGGCTCCTGGAGCTAAGCTGATCTGGGCCAGCACGACCCCGGTGCGCAAAGATAAATCCCCCGGTCCGAGCAATGCTCGAATTACGGCTCGCAACCGTATCGCCCGGGAGTTCTTCGAGAAAGAAGGAATTCCCATCGATGACCTGGCCGCGTTGATGGCCGATCATAACGAACTGCACGCCGACGATGTGCATTTCAATGCGGAGGGGTCCGCGATGCTGGCGGGACAGGTGGCAGCGTCGGTGGAGAAGTTGCTGGGAGGCTCCAAGAATGCGAAATAGGGCTGCTGCGCGGGTGGCATTCTTTATGTCGCTGGTTGGGACCTTGCCTGCACTGGCAGAAACTTCCATCTATGTAGCCGCGGACGGGAACGATTCTGCTTCCGGAACCCTGCAAGCTCCTTTCGCAACGCTGGTCCGAGCTCGCGATGAGATCCGGCGGTTGAAGCCCGAGGGACCGGTGAACGTCTACGTTCGCGGCGGAATGTACGAGATGCCGGCGACGCTGCCGCTCACGGCGCAGGATTCGGGCACGGCCAAGGCGCCGGTCGTCTATCGCGCGTACCGGCAGGAGAAACCGATTCTCACTGCCTCCCACCGCATTAGCGGATTCAGCAAATCCAGCGGCAAGATCCTCAAGACGGATGTAGCGGCGCAAGGATTGAAGGGCATCTACTTCCGGCAGCTTTTTTATCTCAATCGAAGGCAGACTCTCGCCCGATATCCAAATTACGACGCATCTCATCTCTACGCGGGCGGTTGGAGTTATGTCGATGGCAAGGCGGTACCCATGTACTCGGATGTTCCCGGGGAGGATAAGCACACGCTGCATTACCGCGCGGAGGACGCGCGCGAGTGGGCGCATCCCGAAGATGCCGAAGTGATGATTTTTCCGCGCTATAACTGGTGGAACAATATCATTCGCGTCAAGACGGTGGATCGCGATGCTCGCACCTTCACACTAGCCGGCGACTGCTCTTATGCGATTCGTCCCGGCGACCGCTACTATGTGCAGAACGCGCTCGAAGAACTCGATTCTCCCGGCGAATGGTTCCTGGACAAAGCGAGCGAGACTCTCTATTTCTGGCCTCCTGACGATAATTCCGACCCCGCGGTTTACGCGCCGCGATTGCGCACGATTTTGCAACTCGAGAAGGGAGCGTCCTACATCACCTTTCGCGGCTTTACTTTCGAGGATTTCGCAGGTACCGCAATCACGCTTTCGGCGACTACGCATTGCCTGATCGGCGGCAACATCATCCGCAATGGAGGCGATTATCGAGGTTCGGCGGTGAGCGTGAGTGGAGGCACGGACAACGGAGTCGCGGGCAACGATATCTACGAAATCGGCAGCGACGCGATCGTCCTGACGGGCGGCGATCGAGCGACCCTGACGCCCGCGGGCAATTACGCCGACAACAACTACATCTACCACGTCGGCGTCTATTACAAGCAGGGCGTGGGCATCAGCATGACTGGCTGCGGCATCCGCGCATCGCACAATCTGATTCGCGATACGCCTCGCTTCGCGATCTGGTTCAGCGGGAACAATCTGGTGATCGAGTATAACCACATGCACCATGTCAATCTCGAAACCGAGGATACCGGCGTGGTCTACACCGGGGGCAGGGACTGGATCTCTTCGCGCGGATCGGTGGTGCGCTACAACTACATGCACGACAGCATCGGCTTCGGCCAAGAGAATGGGAAGTGGGTATCGCCGCATTTCTCCTGGGGCGTGTATCTGGACGATAACACCGGCGGCGTCGATGTCATCGGCAATATCGTGGTACGCGCCTATCGCGGGCTGCTTCACCTGCACAACGGGCGCGACAATCTGGTGGAGAACAATATCTTTGTCGACGGCAAAATGCAGCAGGCGGAATTTGACGGTTGGACGGATTCGAGCCGCATGTGGCACGATCACTACCCAACCATGATGAAAGGCTATGACATGGTCAAAGACCAGCCCGCGTGGAAGAAGATGCGTAACATTGGAACTTCGCCCGATCAAGCCGTTTTGCCCGGCGGACTCATCATGAGCGGGAATGTGTTTCGCCGCAACATCGTGTACTCGCTCGATCCGGACGCAAAGCTTTTCAGCAGCCGCAACCTGCCTCTCGATCATAACCAATGGGATGAGAATCTCTACTGGCACGCCGGTCTGGCTTGGAAGATCGCGCTAGGCGGGAAACTCGGCGAACTCGATCTCGATCAATGGCGCGAAAGAGGCCTGGATCAGCATTCGCTGATTGCCGATCCGAGGTTCGTGAATGCGGCGAAAGACGATTACCGGCTGCAGCCCGATTCACCCGCGTTGAAGCTTGGATTCAAGCCTATACCAGTGGAAAAGATCGGACCGTATCCAGATGAATTGCGCGCATCCTGGCCGGTGCAGTAGGCGGATAACGAACGACGCTATTGCCAGGTGATCCACATGGGACTTACCCAGACGAGTTGGCCGTCGTCCTGTTCGCCTCGCACGTAGTAATACGACGTCTTGCCTTTTGCTGCCGCGTTGTCCTGCCAGGTGAACGACACTACCTTCGTCTTGGGCTCGACCGAGTAGACGTAGTTGTTGTCCTTGATTACCTGCACCTTGGAGAACGGCGCGGTGCCGATCAGCTTGACCGTGATGGATGGCGCGGAACTTACAGAAAATTCTTCGCCCATCATGTGCCCGCCGCAATGGACGTCGGCGAGGATATTGTCGGTCGCGCCATACACGCGGCGCTTGTGGAAAGCTTCCATAATGCCTTCACGGGTCGGCGAAGTTACCAAGAGATTGCAGTACGACATGTGCGTCGAGACGTGGTCGCTCGAAGCTTCGAAAGCGAACCGGTAACCCTTCTGCAGCGCCAGCGAGACGAAGCCGAGCGGACGCCAGCCGCCGATGGAATCCTTCTCGCTATTCGATCGCGGGGCGTCCGGCATCTCGTAATTCTGGCGGTCGCCCTGATAAATTTCGACGACAGGTTCCACTTGCGGATCGTTGTCGCGCCAATCGGTTCCCATGTTGGTTCCCGAGGTGTGAGACGCAACGATGCCGCCGAAATCCTTCAAATAGCGGTAGAGCATCTGGGTATCGGGCGCGTGCTCCGGGGCCGAATCGTCGGCCATTTTCGGGCAGCCGGGGCAAAGGCCGTATGCCGCGCTTGGGGAACACGACGTTGCGATGCCCTTCCGGATAAGCGACGCTGCGCTCATAGGCGAACATCGGCACAAATCGGTTGCCGAGATGATAAGCGTCCGTCAACTTCTGGTTGAGCCACCAGAAATATTCGTGTCCGTCGCCGTTGTCGTGATCGCAGCAGCCGACCCAATCCATGTAGGCGGCGTCGATCATATAACGGTACGCGTCGATCAGCGGACCGTCGTCGCGGCCGTCTCCCGAAATCTCGGTATGGCGATGAAACTCGCCGCGCATAATACGCAGCGTGTCATTGCCCGATTTCGTTCTGAAATTCCGCATCAGCGCGACCTGGTCGAGTTCAGGCTTAACGACGGTATCCGGCGCGGCAGGATGTTCCGGCGGAAGCGGTTTCAGGGAGGGGGTCGCAGCCTGGGAGACCTCCACGCGCAGATCGGCGGCATAAATATCGCTATTCACGCCCGCGGCGCTACGGACGTTGCCGGTCTGCTCGGACTGACGGTGATCCATGGCGGATACGATCATCAGGTGGCCGGGATCGAGAGCCGCGAGCGCCGGGCGTCCGTCCAGCAATCCGTCGGTGCGAGGCACGAACAGGGGACCGTTCCAACGCGCTCCGTCGAAGTACACGATGTTCTCGAACCAGACGGAGCCGACGGGCGAGATCCAGGCGCCGCCGGGGACGCGAAACGCGAGGAAGATTGTGCCGGCCGGATCGACTGCGAGGCGAGGGAAACTGTTCCGCGCGAGCGGCGGCGGCAGCGCATTCTGATTGGGCCGGCGGTTCCTGGCGATCTCGGGGTTGGGCTGCTTGAGAGATTCCGGGCCGGGGGTCGGGACCTGATCCGCCTGGCGCCTTCTCGCAAGGCGCAGCAGGGCTTGCGGCGGCAGGGGCAGTTTGTCTTCCAGGCTATCGGCAGTGGTGAATGCGTTGGGCCCGTCGAAACATTTCACTTGAATATTGTGTCCCTGGTAAATGGCGATCCCGGTGCTTTGGTAAGCGCCGAAATCCTTTCCCCAGCGCGCATCTGAAGCCTCGTAGGCCACCCAAAGACGATTGTTCGCATCGAAGACAATTGAACTGCGGGCCTCGAAATTGGTACTCGCGGCAACGGCCACCGGCGCATCCATTCCGATCCGGGGGGCGTTCGAAAGATCGGCGCGCACGCGGCGGAAGTAGACATCGTAATCGCCTTTGTCGTAGGTATCCCACGCGATCGCGATATCTCCATTCGGGGCGGCGGCGATGGAGGGGTCCCAATCGCTCCTGGGCGAGAACGAAACGCGCGTCTCTTTGACAAAGCCATCGCCGCGTTGAACTGCGGCAAGGATGTCCAGGTTGTCATTGCGAAAGGCCTGCCAGGCGATCCAGACACGTCCCTTGGCATCGGTCGCCGCGACAGGATTCAAATCCTGTCCGGGATCCGTGGTGATGCGCATCTCGGGCGACCAGCTGTCGCCCTGCAAGTACTTGGCGTAGAGATCGAAGTTCCCGTTCTTATTAGCGGACCAGATTACCCAGACGCGCTTCTGCCCGTCAACCGCGACCGCTGCGCGCATGATGTCGAGTCCTTTATCCGAGACCGCGATAGGCGCTTCCCAGGTACTGGAGGCTTTGGAGAAATGCCGGAGCAGCACCTGATCTCCGCCGACCGGACGCGCCAGAAACTTGAAATCGGCGGGGGCTTTCGGCAGAGTCTGTCGCGGAATTTCGTATTCCTGGTCGCGGTCGCCATGCGTGAACTCGATGTAGGTAGCCCAAATGTCTCCGCCATTTTGCGCGATAGCGGGGAAATCTTCATCTTCCTGCGACGGCGTGAGCTGTACCGTCGGAGGCACGCGATCCACCGCGACACGGCCGGCGAGAAACGTCTGGCCTTCTCCATAAGGAACTTGTTTCGCAGTGAAGGAAAAATTGCCGTTCAGGGTCTGGACCTCGAACTTCGCATTGTCATCGGTAATCTCCGCGGTGACGACAATGCCGTTCTCGACAATCGGACCGGCGGTCTGTTGCGGCCGGGTATGTCGAGTCGTCAATTTCCAACTTGACTGATAGTCCGTTACGTCAGTGTCGAAGAAGCGCCATCCTGTGATGCTGCGGATGGTCCCCCCGGAAACTTTGATCGATCCATCCCAAGCCGTTTGCTCCTGGTCGGCCAAGCCGAACAGGATACGAAAGCTCGTCGCCTGTTTCATCGGCACAGCGGCGCCGAGTCCGCTTTGGGCATTGGTTCCGTGGGGAAACAGGACCACAGCGATTGCGGCGCCGGCGACCAGCAGTCCTGCGGTCAACCACCGTTTATTCATGGCTCTCCTCGCGTTCCTATCATCTTATCGCTACAAGTTAAAGGAGTGCCCCCGACAGTATGGAATCAGACTTATCGTAGGCTGCGGGCCGGGATTTCTCGAGAAGCGCGTGACCACGAGCGACCACTGACCCTGGGCGGCTTGGCTCGGGAAGCGAAAAAACGAGCGGCGATCGCCAGCCCGCCAGACGGCAAAAGACGATCGTCTCTCGTACGGAGCCTATGGGCAAGCTCGTTACGCAAGACGCGCCGCAGAATGCGAGAATGGCTTCGTGCCCGTGCTCAGTTTTCAGGAAGCCAGATCCTTAGTCATACGAGAAGTGTCACAAGGCCGCACGCTCCCGCCCATGGAACCGGTTCCACTCATGGAAGCTGCCGGACGCATCCTGGCGGAGCCGGTGTATGCCGACCGCGACATCCCGGCATTCGATCGCTCCATGCGCGACGGGTACGCGGTCCGGTCCGCCGACCTTCCCGGACGCGCCAGCGTGGTAGGCCAGGTGCGCGCCGGCGAGGTCTTTACCGGCGCGGTGGAATGGTGCGAGGCCGTCGAGATCATGACCGGGGCGCCGGTTCCGAAGGGGACCGATTCGGTCATCATGCTGGAGTATGTCACGCGCAAAGACGACGTGATCGAAGTGGAGCGCGCGGTGAGGCCTGGTGAGAACATCACTCAGCGCGGAATGGAGGCGAAGGCGGGGGCCCTGCTTCTGGAGCCCGGCAAACGCATCGGATTTGGAGAGATGGCGTTGCTGGCTACGGTCGGTTGCGTTACGGTCAATGCTCATCGCAGGCTGCAGGTTGCCATTCTCAGTACCGGCGACGAACTGGTCAATGTTGAAGAACGGCCGCTCGACTATCAGATTCGCAACTCCAACCTGTATTCGCTTGCGGCCCAGGTGACGCAGGCGGGCGCGGGGGCAGTCCTGCTTCCGGTGGCACGCGACAATGCGGCGGAAACGCGCGCGCTGGTTGAACGCGGACTGGCCGCGGACATTCTGCTCATTTCCGGCGGAGTCTCAGCGGGCAAGTACGATGTGGTGGAAGAGGTACTGCGCGACTTGGGGGCCGAGTTTTATTTCGATCGCGTAGCCATCCAACCCGGCGCGCCACTCGTATTCGGCAAGGCGCGCGGCAAGTTTTTCTTCGGCTTGCCGGGAAATCCCGTTTCCACGATGGTCACATTTGAACTGTTCGCGCGAGCCGGTCTGGATTTGGCCGGCGGATGCAAAACCTCGCCGCGCCCGCTGCTGTTGGCGAAGCTCACGCAGGATTTCAAGCATCGCACCGGCGTTACACGATTTCTGCCGGCTAGAATCGAATGCGGTGAAGTCACGCCGGTGGCATGGAAAGGATCTGGCGATATCGTTTCCCTCTGCCGCGCCAACGGCTACTTCGTGGCGGATGCCAAGCGTGAGACTTGGGCCGCCGGCGATTTGATTCAGGTATTTTTGAAATGAGCAAACTTTCCCATTTTGACGCTGCGGGGAGTCCCCGTATGGTGGACGTTGCCGGTAAGCAGGCCACCAAGCGGACTGCGCGAGCGCATGCTTTTGTCGCGGTTCGGCCGGATGTGCTGGCGCAACTTCCCAACAATCCCAAAGGCGATCCGCTACAGATTGCGCGCATCGCAGGAATTATGGCGGCCAAGAAGACGTCGGAACTGATTCCGCTCTGTCACCCGCTGCCGATTTCGCATGCGGATGTGGACGCGCTGCTCGAACCCGATGGCGTCCGGATTGTCGCGACCGCATCGACCACGGCGGAGACGGGTGTCGAGATGGAAGCGCTCACCGCGGCTTCGGTGGCTGCGCTGACGGTCTATGACATGATGAAGGCGCTCGATAAATCGATCGAAATCCGGGAGATCTATCTGCTCGAGAAGACCGGCGGAAAGAGTGGAGATTACCGGAGAGGCTGAGGCAGCCGCGATATTTATCACGCCACACGCCGAATTCTATTGGCTTATCCACTAATCACTTACCGCAGGGTGATGCCGGATGGAGCGGCTAAGTTGGATATAAGTGGAATCAGAAGGGCTTACTTTCGCATTGAGTAGCCAAAAATGGAAACATCCACTGATTCCGATAAAAATCTCTCCCGGCCGGTTGAATACGCCATAGCCGTGGCTTATGTATTTACAGCAGGTCTAATGTTTTACCTCTTGTCCATCGTGTGGCCCACCAGCTCAGAACGGCCTGGGGGGGTGACGGCTGAAGTTCGACTGATCTGGCTGGTAGTGATCTCTTCCGCGCTCGGCAGCTACATTCATACGGTAACTTCGTTTGCTCTTTATGCCGGTAACCGGCGGCTGGACCCGAGCTGGCTAGCCTGGTATCTCCTCCGGCCGGCGATCAGCGCGGCGCTGGCGTTGATCTTCTACTTCGCGCTGCGCGCAGGACTGTTTTCGGGCGCAGCCGCGGACCAGACGGTGAATCCGTTCGGGGTGGCGGCGATCTCCGGAATGGTGGGGATGTTTTCGAAGCAGGCGACGGAAAAATTGGGCAAGATCTTCGATACCATCTTTACGTAACTCGCCGCCGGGTCGCGAGTTTGGCAGACGGAAGTCGGGATTCCGCGGCTTCAACAAGACTACACAGCCAGTCCGATTTGCCATAGCGCGAAGCCGACCGCCTGACGAAAATATTCCCACCACTCTTTCCACTCCGGTTGGGGGTTGGAGACCCGGGGCGAGCCGAATACCGTCAAGCCCTCGGCCTGCAGAAATTTCTTGGCCCGGAAAATATGATAGCCGTCGCTGACCACGATGCAGGAACGCAGTCCCATTCTCTGCATGATCTCGAATGCGGTGGCGAGAGACTGGGCCGTCGTCTGGCCCTGATTTTCTACCACGACGCGCTCCGGTGGTATTCCGCGGTCGATCAGATAGGACCGGCCGACTTCCGCTTCGGTGAACTTCGGGTCGCCGCCCGCGCCACCCGTAGTCAGGAAGAGGGACGCATAACCGTTGCGATACAAATCTACTGCATGGTCCAGACGCGCGCGGAGAACCGGCGATGGCCGTCCGCGGTATTCGGCCGCTCCCATCACGATGATCACGTCCGCGTGACTGGCCTCGTCGCGTACCGATTGTTTCTCAATCCGCATGGACAGCGAAATCAGGTACCCTGACACGACCGTAGCCGCCAGAACCGGAAGAACCCAAAGATTGCTTCTCACCTGCGTTATGCTGATGTCAACATTGTAATGTGGAGCGGGTTGCCCGCTATCACGCGACCCCATTATGCCGACAGCCGAGCTCATCACCAGCGCCGATAATCCGCTCCTGAAGGACATTCGTAAGGCGCTCGCTCGCGGTGGAATTACTGCCGACGGCTGCTGCGTGGTCGAGACGTTTCATCTGCTCGAAGAAGCCTTGCGCAGCCACTGCAGAGTCCGCACGGTCCTCGCAGCCGAAAGCGTAGGGGCATCGGTTGAAGACCAGGTTCGCGACCATGCCGGCATTCGACTGATCATGGTTCCTGACAAGCTACTCAATGCGACCGCGGACGTAGTCACGAGCCAGGGCGTCGTCGCGCTGGTGGAGCCTCCCGAGCACGAGATCCAGCAGATGTTGGGACCACAATCGCTTGTCATCGTCGTCGACGGCCTTCAGGACCCGGGCAATCTCGGCTCAATACTACGTTCGGCGGAGGCCTTCGGAGCCACCGGACTGCTGCTTCTGAAAGGGACCGTCAGCCCCTTCAACTCGAAAGCCTTGCGCGCTTCCGCCGGCTCGGTTTTTCGCGTTCCCTTTGTGACTGCGGTGGAAGAGACTCGCGCGCTCGACGTTCTACGCGGCGGCGGCCTCCACCTCTATGCCGGTGTACCCAAAACCGACGGACACAGCGGTTCCTCGCCGTCCGAAGCCGATCTCACATGCCCGTGCGCGATCATCATCGGCAGCGAGGGGCGCGGCGTCAGCCCGAGCCTGCGCAGAGCATGCCGCGATCTCTCCATCCCTACGGCCGGAGTCGAATCCCTGAACGCAGCCGTATCCGCGGCCATCCTGTTGTACGAAGCCAGCCGGCAAAGGTGTTGGATCTCATGAGCCTGTTTGATTCCGAGCCGATCTCGAGCAAGCCGGTCCGCGATAAGACTCGCCCGCTGGCGGATCGCATGCGCCCCGAGACGCTGGAAGAGTTTACGGGACAGGAACATATCCTCGGACCCGGCAAACCACTGCGCGCGCAGATCGAGCGCGATTCCGTCACATCGATTATTCTGTGGGGGCCGCCAGGCGTGGGCAAGACGACGCTTGGCCGGCTGATCGCCCGCATGACCCACAGCGAATTTCTTCCTTTTAGCGCGGTGCTGAGCGGGATCAAGGAGATCAAGGCAGTGATGGCCGATGCCGAGCGGCTGCGCCGCATGGGACGACGGACGATCCTGTTCATCGACGAGATTCACCGCTTCAACAAGGCGCAGCAGGATGCTTTCCTGCCGTACGTCGAGACCGGCGATATTATCCTGATCGGCGCCACCACCGAGAATCCTTCATTCGAAGTCAATGCCGCTTTGCTCTCGCGCTCTAAAGTGTTTTCACTGCGAGCGCTGACGGTACCAGAGATAGTCGGCCTGCTGGCGCGCGCCCTCACCGATCGGGAACGAGGGCTTGGCGATCGCGAAATCAGCGCCGCGCCCGAATTGCTGGAACAGATCGCGATCATCTCCAATGGCGACGCTCGCGCCGCTTACAACACGCTGGAAGCGGCAGTGGCATCGGCGATTGGCCCGGAATTGACGCCGCAGAATGTCGAAGATTCGATCCAGCGCAAGGTGCTGCTTTACGATAAATCCGGCGAAGAGCACTTCAACCTGATCTCCGCGCTGCACAAATCGGTGCGGTCCAGCGATGCGGATGCCGCGCTGTACTGGCTGGCTCGCATGCTGGAAGCCGGCGAAGACCGCCTGTACATCGCGCGCCGTCTGGTCCGCATGGCGATTGAAGATATCGGGCTCGCCGATCCACGCGCGCTCGAACAGGCCATCGCGGCGAAGGAGACGGTACATTTTCTGGGCATTCCCGAAGGCGATCTGGCGCTGGCGCAACTAACGCATCTATCTCGCCATCGCGCCCAAATCGGACGCGTCATACAAAGCGCTGGGAGAAGTACTGGAAGACGTGCGCAGCAGTATTGCCGAGCCGGTTCCGATGCATCTTCGCAACGCTCCTACGCGTCCAATGAAAGCGTGGGGCTACGGCGAGGGCTATCAGCACGCGCACCAGTTCGAAGACGCGATGGTCGATATGGAGTGCCTGCCTCCGTCGTTAGCGGGCCGGGAGTGGTATCATCCGACCGATCGAGGCGTAGAGAAACGAATCGGCGAACGCCTGGCGGAAATCCGCACTCGATTGAGCAAAGGCCTGGAGCCTGCAGATGACCTTCCGCACACTTGAAACCGGCGTTCCCCGGCGTGCGCTCCTGCTGATGCCGGTGGCTTATTTTGGATTGGACGCTGTTTTCAACCGCAAGGAGCGTCCGCTTCCGGACCCGCCGGCGAGCGGAGCCAAACTTAGCCTCACAGAAGACGAGTGGAAGCGCCGGCTCACGCCTCAGGAATTCGGGATTACGCGTAAAGGTGGAACCGAGTTTGCATATACGGGCCGCTACTGGAACAATCACGAGAACGGCGTCTATCGCTGCGTGTGTTGCGGCAGCGTCCTTTTCCGTTCCGGGGAGAAATTTGATTCCGGTACGGGCTGGCCCAGTTTTTTTGCGCCTGCAGTTGCCGAAGCCGTCTTCACGCGTCCCGATAACTCGCTGCTGGAACATCGCACCGAGGTGCTGTGCGCCAGGTGTGACGCTCATCTAGGGCATGTTTTCACCGATGGTCCCCAGCCGACCGGCTTGCGGTATTGCATCAACTCAGCTGCGCTCCGGTTCGTGCGGTAAGCTCTACGGATGGCGATTCGAGTTTCTCGAGTGAGGACCCTGCCTGGGTCCTAGACCACGCTCGTTCCTACCTCGTTGCAGAGCCGACGCTTCACAACCTGATCCTCACACTGCTCGTTGCCCGCGTGGCCCATAGAGAACGTGGACGCTATTGGCTGGCTGAGGAGGACGCCGGTGTCGCCGGTTTGGTTTTTCAATCGCCTTTGGACGCCTCGGCCAACCTCGCAGTGATGAGCAGGGAAGTAATTGCAGCCTTGGTGGACGCCATCGCGGACCGCGGGATCGCTCTTCCGGGCGTAAATGGTGAAGCTGCCACGGCGGCGCGCTTTGCGGGTCAATGGACGGAGCGGTGCAGATCCGCAGCCGTTCCATTTCGGGGCGAACGGCTCTACGAACTGACGGAGTTGCGGGAAGGACGAGCGGTCAACGGCGCGCTCCGCAAGGCGTCAATGGAGGACAGGGAACTCGTCGCCGGCTGGTTGCGACAGTTCGCCGTTGAAGCCGGCGTGACGGTCAGCCATCCGGAGTTGCAAATGGACCGCTCGATCTTTGCGCAGCAAGTGTGGCTCTGGCAGGATGGCGAGCCGGTTTCCATGGTGGTCAGCCGCGAGTGCGTAGAGGGAGTGGTGCGTCTGGCGTTCGTTTATACGCCTCGCGCCAAGCGGAACCGCGGGTACGCGGAGGCTTGCGTCAGCGAGTTATCGAGACAGATCCGCCGTGACGGCGATCGGTGCATTCTTTACACGGATTTGGGAAATCCGACTGCAAACTCTATTTACCGAAGAATTGGTTTCCGAGCCGTTGCAGAGGCTCTTCGTTACCGATTCGCGTGACGGCGTTTTGCGACCGAGTACGATGGCCGGACGAAAAAGCAGAGACTGGCGGCCAGCCTCTGTTCGCAGCCGACCTTCCTGAAAGAAAAGCGGGCCAGTTCAACCCGCAAGCGGGAGAACTGGCCCGAAAAACCGACCCCTGCAAATGCGCGGGGGTCGCTCCATATTTAGAAATATAGCTTCAGCGCCATCTGAATGTAGCGAGGAGATGTGAAGCTGGTGATGGTTCCGAGCGTTGCGGGGCTGGCGGTGCTGCTGCCGACTCCGCTCCAGTTGCCGTGGTTCATGATGTTGAAGAAGTCCGCGCGAAACTCGAGCTTCAGTCGCTCCCGGATATCGAAGCGGCGGCTCAAAGCCATATCCAGGTTGATCTGTCCCGGACCGTAGATAGTGTCGCGGCCGAGGTTGCCGAAGGTTCCGGTCGGCTGAATCGCCAACGCCGCCGGATTAAACCACTCCTGAATGGTTCTGGTCGATGGGATGACACTGTTTGGAAGCACCACATTGGGCCGGTCCTGGAGCTGGCCGCTCAAGGAGATGTCTTTTCCTCCATCGTTCACTACCAGCGGCACGCCGCTCAGCATACTGAACAGCGGCGAGACCTGCCAGTTATTGGTAATCATTTTGGTGAGGGTATTGCCGATTCCGGCGCTGGTAATGACCATGGAAGTGGTCCAGTTAAGGCGATGGTCAAAGCTGCAGGCTCCACGTTCGGCATTCCGATTCAGCGGATTCTGGTAGAGCGGGCCGGCCAGTTCGCCGCCGAAATCGTAGTCACTTATGCAATGGCTCCAATTGAAAGTCGATAAGAGCGTGAAGTGTTTGGCAAGCCTGTGGTCGGCTTTGAGGAGCAGTCCATGGTATTCGGCGGTAGCGCCGTCGTCGGTCTGTTGAATATCGCCGTAGTATTGCCCTTGAGACGGATTCGCAAGGTAAGTCAGGCGGCGCTGGCTGGTGTTCGATGTGCTTGCGCTGGGTCCGGTATATACGGAGTAGTTGATATCCGTCGAACCCCAGATATGCCGCGTCGCATTGCCCATGTAAGTGGCGCTTACCATCCAGTCGTTAGCCAACTGACGCTGGTAACTAAAATTCCATTGCATTACGTAAGTTGGAGCGAGGTTAGAGGGGATGCTGATATAAGTTCCGCCAACCGGGAAGAGCGCGGAGCCGGGGAATGGATCTCCGAGAGCGCCGCTCGGCGAAACGTAAGTCGCAAAGGGATTCGAGAATTGTCCGCTGCTCAGCGTGAGCGATGACGCATAAGGCGGATTGGTAGTCCAGCGCTCCGGATAGAAAAGCTCGGTGGTCTCATGCATCATGGAGAAGGAACTGCGGATGGTTTGCTTTCCGTCCCCCTTGGGGTCCCAAACAAAACCTATGCGCGGCGAGAAGAGCGCCAGATGCGATTGAGTGAGGGCGTCGCCATTTTTGTTTTGCGGGTCGCCGGTAAAGATCAGACCGGCCGGTGCTGTCGGATATTCGGTGCTATGGACATTCTGGTCGAAGAGCGCCCAACTGAACTGGTTGCCGCGGCCCTGCTTGTCATATGCCGGGTTGGAGGGTTCCCAGCGGACTCCGATGTTCACCGTCATGTGATTGGTGAGGTGGATGTTGTCCTGCACATATGCGGCGAACACCGTCTGGCGCAGGTAATCGGAAAGCGCGTTGCCATCGGTCAGCCCTGAGAAGCGGCCGATCAACAGGTCCGCGAGTCCATCCCCTGTCGTGCCGCCATTGAACGTGAACTGCCCGTTATCCTGCTGATTATTGACGGAGTTGAACTGATCCTTACGCAGATCGAAGCCGAAGCCGATCTGGTGTTTGCCCTTCACCCAAGTCAGGTCGTCGGCCATCTGGTAGGTGTTGATATCGAAAAAACCGGGAGCGCAGGTTCCACAACCCACGTTAAAGCCGCCGCCGGAATAGCCGCTGATAGTGACTTGCGTGTAATTGGGGATGGCCTTGTACATGTTGATGCCGAGGTCCTTGGGGCCGAATAGATTGGGAGCATCGCCGCGGTTGTCCCTGCGCCGGTCGAAAGTGGCGTGAAAGGCGTTTAACAGCGTTGGCGTGAAGGTATAGGTGTCGCCAAAAGTCATGGTCTGGGACCGCTGATTGTTGCCGGCCGTACCGGTGGTGAGAGCATCCGTGCCGTTGAATAGCGAAAGGGCGGTGTAATCGTAAATGTAGTAACGGCCGTAGAGCGACTGTTTGGAACTCACGTTATAGTCCATGCGTCCGATCCATTGGTTATCCGGGTTGTTGGCTAGATATCCGAAGTAAGTCAAACCACAGGCATTGCTGGAGAGGGGAATGTAGGTAGACGCGAGCTTGAGACCGGCCGGATCAAAGGTCGAAACCGGGATCTGATTGTTGGGATAAGGTACGCCCGCGGGGTTCTTCAAGGCCTTGGCCGTCGACAGGCAACCGCCATTGGCTTTAGCGCCGTCGATCACGCTGAAGTCGCCGTTCAGGGTTGCCGCGGTGGGAACGTAGGCGGTGTTGCTGGCGGGATCGGAACGAATTCTGGTGCCCTGAAAACCTCCGAAGTAGAACAATTTGTCCTTAATAATGCGCCCCCCGACCGTCCCGCCGAACTGGTTGCGCTTGAGCGTGTCGCGGACGAGTGTGCCCTCCTGCCGCGAATTGAGATCGCCATTGCGAAGAAAATCGAAGGCGTCCCCATGGATTGCGTTGGCCCCGGATTTGGTCACGATATTGACGACACCGCCCGGGTGCAGTCCATATTGGGCCGGCAAGCCGTTCGTCTGTACGTTGAATTCCTGAATGGCATCGGGGAAGGGGATCGGTAGATTTACGTTGCTGAAGGCATCATTATTGTCGCCCCCATCGAGCAGATAGTTCACCCCATTTGCCTGGCTACCCGCCACCGAGAAGTTGCCGGAAGCGTTGGAACCACCCATATTCTTGCTACCAGTCAGATCGGAGCCCGTAGGCGCGCTTTGCGTTCCGGCGCCTTGCAACATCAGTAGTTGAGTTGGATTGCGGCCATTGAGAGGCAAGTCTACAATTCTTTGCGACTCAATCACCTGAGAAATCGAATTATCTTTCGTTTCGACCATGGAGGCGTCTCCCGTCACCAGAATGCTGTCGGAGACTGAGCCGATGTCGAGTTTCACATTCTGGGTAGGATTGGTCGCTACCTGAAGCGTGATTCCCTTTTGGACGTAGGTTTTAAACCCTGGAGCGCTCACTTCCAGACGGTAGACGCCCGCGGGCAAACTGCCGATCTCGTATCTGCCGGCGCCATCGGTGGCCACGGCGTGGACTTCATCTTTATCGACCTCGATCATCTTAACCTGCGCGGCGACGACTGCCTCGCCGCTTGGGTCGGTCACATTTCCAGCTATTTGCGAAACCGCGACCTGCTGCGCAGAAGCGTCGGGTGCGTGTAAGTTGATCATTGCGGCTGCTGTAAATACCATGGCAACCGCTCCCCATTTCCCTTTACGAATCTCTAACGACATGGAACAACCCTCATTTCGACTTGGAACTCTCCGGAAGCAAATCAGGATCTTAGATTACGCTTCAAAACGGGAGATTGATAGACGGTTGAGGATAACTGTGACGGTGCGAGGTGTTACTAACCTTGTTACTCACCACTCTAACTATCGGTGATTGGGCGAGTTAGCCAGGCAATCCGTCCGCGGCCCAACAGGCCAAGGGGCGAAAGCCTTCGTTGTGCAACGCGAAACAGGAGGTTCGAGGGATTTCGAATTGCGGCGGCTGCCAGTACGGATGATAAGATACGATCATTGACCACGGGGTGCCATGTTAGTTGCCCAGGAGAAAATTCACGCGCAGGTCGATCGGCTGCTGCAGAGCAAAACCTTCGAAACTTCAGAAGTGCATCGAAAACTGCTGCAGTATCTGGCGGAGAAATCGATTAGCGGCGAGGCAGACCGGCTCAAAGAATATGTCATCGGCCTGGAGGCGTTCGGAAAACCTGCGACCTATGATCCGAAGCACGATTCCATCGTGCGGCTTCAGGTAGGCCGCCTCCGGCAGAAACTTGCCGCGTACTACCAAAGCGAAGCTCCGGCGGACCCGATCGTTGTGAACCTTCCTAAAGGAGCTTTCAAGCTCAATTTCGAAGTATCGGCCGCACCCCCGATCGAGACGGGTTCGAATCCCGAATCGCGGACGCGGATTTTGGCTGCCGTTCTTGCCATCGCTGTCGTCTGGGCCATTTTATCTACAGTCGGCTACTTTCGCTTGCGCGCCCGTACCGCACCTATTCTGGCTGAGTGGAATCCGGAACTCGAAAGTCTTTGGGCTCCCTTCCTTAGTGTTGACCGGCAGATGATCGTCTGTCTGGGGACGCCGTTATTCGTGCGCGTTCCGGATCTCGGCTTTATCCGCGACCCCAAGGTGAATGACTGGCCAGAGGCTGGGCTGTCACCCCGCTTTTCCCGCTTTCTGAGGGCCACGAACGCTAGTGGGATTGTGCCTGCGTATCCCTTCACGGGTGCCGGTGAGGCGAGCGCCATGGTTCTGATATCCAAGCTCCTGGCAATCCGAAAACGTCCCGTTCTGATGACCAGGAGCAATCTTCTCTCCTGGCAGCAGATCATGGATAGCGACGTGGTTTTTATCGGCCCTCCCAAATTTAACCCTCAATTGCAAGCAGAGGCTTTGACGCAGGATCTGGTGATGGAGCCTGAGGGTATTCGCAACCGCAGACCGAAGGCGGGAGAACCTGCATTTCTCGAGGACCACATCGTGGCAGGGAAGTTATCCGAAGGCGAGACTCATGCTCTTGTGACAATGATGCCCGGCCCCTCAGGTCCTGGCCACTTGTTGATGATTGCCGGCAATGCTTCACCGGACACCCTGGCGGCCGCCGAGTGGATGACGGAACCCTCCCGGGCGCGCGAGTTGGTGAATCGCCTGCGGAGTGGGAACGGCGAGCTGCCTCTGTATTTTCAGGTGGTATTGAAGGTGTCGTTCAAGCAGGGAATTCCGGTAGAAAGTTCGTACCTTTTTCATCACGTGCTCAGCCGGATTCATGGCCGGTGATCGCGCAAGAACCGATGATCAGGGAAAACGTGCGACTCGGCCGATTCGCTCCCCAGTGGAGTTTCATGAAACCAAATTCCGGCTGGATGCGACAATTATGGATATGCGAATTCGTCTGGCGCTTGGTGCGCTTCTGCTGTCGGCAGCCGCTTTCGCCCAGAGCATGTCTGTCGACCAGCTCGTCAGCATGGTGCGCTCGAACGTTAAATTAAAAACCGCGTCGGATAAGGATCAAGCCGCGTACCTGCTGAAGAATGTCCATCTCACTCAGAAGTTGGACGATAAAACTATTGAAGAACTTCAGAGCGAGGGGGCGGGCCCGAAAACCGTCGCAGCCTTGCGGAGCCTGGGCGCCGCATCCTCCGGTTTACCCGCTGCCGAAGTAAAGCAAGCCGCGGCTCCTGCGCCCGCTATCGAAGAGGCGCCTCCGTCACAAGAGCAGCAGCAAAAGGTGCTCGATGCCGCTCGCGAATATGCTTTGAATTACTCGAAGAGCCTTCCTAACTTCATTTGCGCGCAAAACACGCGACGCTATGGCGATCCGACCGGCGCAGGTAATTATCGGCTGTATGACAATCTTCTTGCCAGGCTTACGTATTACGATCAGCATGAAAAGTACGAGACGATCACTGTGAATGACCGGCCGTCGACTCAGGCTTATGAATCGATTGGCGGGTCAATCTCGACGGGTGAATTCGGCAGCATGCTTATGGGGATCTTCGATCCACAGTCTGATGCCACATTCAGCTGGTCGGCCTGGCGGACGCTCAATGGACGAAAAACGTATGTGTTCAAATTTTCGGTTGATCAGCCCCACTCCCGCTGGTCCATTGAAGATCGCGAATCTCACGTTAAAATTTCGCCGGCTTACACCGGCTTTGTCTGGATCGACGTGAAGGACAATACCATCCTCGAATTCACCCAGAAGGCGGTCGATTTACCGTCAACGTTCCGCATTACTGAAGCCGATACACGGCTACATTACGATACCGCTGAGATCAGTGGGAACGACTATGTGCTGCCTTCCCGGGCGGTGATGCACATGCGATCCGGCAAGGACGACCAGAAAAACGAGATCACTTTTCACAATTACCACAAGTACACTGCCGACGCCACGCTGAAGTTCGACGACATAGTGAGCGATGCGCCGGCCCCAAGCGATCCCAAAAAGAAGTAGGTTACTAAGCGTCGATAATATTGCCGTCCGCGTCCAAGCGTTCAACGGTGGCATGTTCGCGGCCGACGATTATCGATCTGGTAACTTCTTCGTTGCTCCGCTCCCGGCGGATGTGAATTTCTTCTTTGAGCACGAGGCGTTTTTCGATCACAAGTTCCTCTTCCACTACGGGAACAATCAGGGTGTCGCCTTCCTCTCTGACCTCCGGTATCGTATCGACCACGCGATTCACCGGTACGCGGCTTACCGTCGATACATCGCGCAGTAGCGGCGCTACCACATCTTTGCGAATCCGCTGCACTTGTTTGCGGATGCGGATGGAACCGGTTTTCACGGCGCGGGTGCCGGTAACGAGATCTTCCTCGATTACCGGCACCACGGTTTGCTCGGAAACGTGACTATCTTCATCCATGGTTAGCAGCCTTACCGCTTTCCGGTCGCTCGCTCCCAACCGTAGCGGATAGACGATTTTGCCCGATCCCAGCGGCTTTGGGGGTAAGCGCTTTCGTAGTCAGAACGCAAATCATTCTCTGCCTGATCCCACGATCTTCCGTCATAACGCGCATCTCTCGCGCTGCGAGAGCCAAACTCGTAGGATGGCTGCATCTCGTCGAAGTCCGCGTCCGGACCATAGGTCTGCCGGAAGTTTGTGCGGTAATCGTTGGTGAAGTCCTCACCAGACGCTTTCCCCTCACCGTTTCCGAGTTGCTCTACTTCGACTTGCGTATGGCGGATGTTATCCCGCACCGTCTCGGTCCGTTCCGTGGCCTGTTTGCCGACGACAACTTCCTCCCGAACCCGCGCGCGTTTCCCGACCACCGGCTCTTCGGCCATCTCGGTGACTTCGATGGTCTGATCGCGGAGAGACGACATTTCCTCTGGACTGGCTTCGCGATCGACCGGGCGGCGTTCCACCTTGACGTGTTCTTCGCGGAGTTTGATTTGCTGTTCCACGGGTTCAGTGACGACGTGGCTGTAAACTCTGACACCGCCGCGCTGAATGGACCGCTTGCCTACTTGCAGTTCTTCTTCGACTACCGGAATCGGCGTATTTTTCGCGCGCTGGTCTGAAACCTGCGGGTTGTTCACGAGCGGAGTACTGACGGGCGGGTTATTATTTAGCCTTGAAGGTTCTCCGGTCCGAACAACATTACCCTGTGTACCTCGCTGAATGTCCGCGGCTCCCTGCCGGTTGAGCGCGTCCACGGCAGGTTCGAGCAGTTCAGCAGAGACCGTCGCGCGCAGGATGGCGTTGCCAGCCGCGAGTGCCCCTTCATATCCCTGGCGTTCCTCGTCATTCTGGTCCGACTCGAAGAGATTCTTCCACCAGTTCGTAAATCCGGAATGATGCTCCTCGTCGTGATATGCGGACCAACCGGCCCCGGTGGTCTTCTGGTTGGAATCGACATGGATCGCATCCGCGGGGACGCCAAGGTCCTGGAGGTCGCGTGACGCCTGCCGGGCAGTGCTGTAATCTTTAAACGTTGCGACAAGAGTGCGTGTATTCATACCTATCGGAAGAGCACGGAGCACGCCAGTGTACCGCTGGGCACGGGGTAGCAGGCGTATGCCGGCTGGAGTGGAGGGACGGTTCGCGGCACTGCGTGGCGTTCATTTTGGAGCAAGATGGTACATATGAAATACTTCCTGGCTAAGAGCGAACCCGGCACGTACTCGATTGACGATCTGGAGCGCGATGGTACGACGGCCTGGGATGGTGTCACCAATCCCCAGGCAGTCAAGAATATTCGCGCGATGCGTCCGGGAGATCGCGTATTTTTTTATCACAGCGGTGGAGTTTCGGCGATTGTGGGAGTCGCGACGGTTCGCTCCCAACCCCGCGAGGATCCGAAGAATCCCAAATCGGCTGTAGTCGATTTGGAATACGCGGGCAGAATCGAGCCACCTGCCACTTTGGCGGAGATCAAGCAGAGCGGGAAGTTTGCCGACTGGGCCCTCGTCCGTCAGGGGCGCCTCTCAACGATGCCCGCTCCAGAAGATTTCGTGGAGTGGATAAGGAAACGCTATCCGAAGGCAATAATCTAGTGTAGATTACAGACGCTGCCTGCGAGTGTTAAGCTAAGAAGAAGCTGACTCAATTGCCGTCATGTATAAAGCCTTCTTCGGATTAACCGACAATCCGTTCAACCTGAGCCCGGATCCTGCCTTTCTTTACAAGAGTGTGCAGCATGAGGAGGCCCTGGCGAACCTGATCTACGGAGTCCATAGCCGTAAGGGCTTTATTGTGTTGACGGGAGAGGTGGGGACAGGCAAGACCACCATGCTCGAATGTCTGCGTGATTTTCTTACAGCGCAGCAGATCAATTTTGCGTTCCTGTTCAACTCGCGCCTGACACCCGATCAGTTTTTCGAAATGATGGCGTACGACTTTGCGCTGCCCTGCTCGCGCACTTCGAAGACCGAGGTGCTCTTCGCGCTCAACACGATGCTCCTCGAGCGCGCCAAAGCCGGGAAGATCACGGTCCTGCTGGTGGACGAGGCGCACAACCTGGAATGGGATGTTCTCGAGGAGATTCGCATGTTGGGGAATCTGGAGAACCGGCGAGGCAAGTTGATTCAGATTATCATTGCGGGGCAACCGGAACTCGATGCCAAGCTGGAAGCGCCGCAGTTTCGTCAACTGAAGCAGCGCATCGCGCTTCGCTGTCAGTTGCGGCCGTTTGACGCTTCCGATACGGCCCAGTACATTACTACCCGTCTGGCACGGGGCGGCATGAAAGACCAGACCGTCTTTCCAGTGGAACTGATGAACGAGATTCATCGCCGCACGCAAGGCATCCCGCGCCTGATCAACGCGGTTTGCGACAACCTGCTGCTGACGTCGTTCGCGATGGAGAGCAAGGTGGCTACCGCGGAGATGCTGGACGAAGTGAGCAATGACCTGCGGCTTGACTGGCCGGGCAACGCGGGCTACCGGACACGCTATCAGCAGGAAGAGCCGGCTTATTTACGGAATCGCTGAGGCCTTTCGCAGGGTCCATGAGAGTCCTTCGGGTTACCGCAATTACCTGCTGGCTGACGTTCTGCGGGGCGTTCTGCTTCGCGCAACCCTTTAGCATCGACCAGGCGCTGAGTGCGCCGTTTCCATCCGATCTTATTGCCTCCCCGGCAGGGAACCAAATCGCGTGGGTGTTTGAGACGCGCGGTGTGCGCAATGTATGGGTCGCGGAAGGTCCTGATTTCAAGGCGCGGCAACTGACCGCGTACACTCAGGACGACGGCCAGGAAATCGGCAATTTGGTGTGGAGCGGCGACGGCGCGTCGATCGCTTATACGCGGGGCGGGGAGCCAAATGGCCGCGGCGAGATTCCGAATCCGACCAACAATCCCGCGGGCGCCACCCAAGCGGTGTATTTGATCGCGGTGTCGGGCGGGGAAGCGCGGCTGGTGGGCAACGGCTCTTCGCCATCGATCTCGCCGGACGGCAAAACGCTGGTTTATCTAAGCCATGGCCAGATCTGGTCAGCACCGGCGGACGGCAGCAAACCCGCTCAGCAGCTCATCCATGCGCGAGGATCGGCCGAAGACGTGCGGTGGTCGCCGGACGGCTCCCGATTCTCGTTCACCAGCCTGCGAGGCGATCACGCACTGATTGGTGTCTACACGCTCGCGAGCAAAGACCTGCGTTTTCCCGATTCCAGCGTGGATCGTGACGGCGAGAGTGAATGGTCGCCGGATGGTACACGCATTGCGTTTCGGCGTATCCCGGCCGAACGGTTGTTCTACGATCATGCGGCGCGTCCTGCGGCGGCGGATCCCTGGTCCATTCGCTCGTTCGATTTCAAGACGGGGATGGCACGGCAGGTTTGGCAGGCCGACCCCGGCGCCGGCAGCGCAGCTCACGACATGGTGGCTCGGAATCAACTGTTCTGGAGTGGCGACGATCGCATCGTTTTCGCATGGGAACGCGATGGGTGGCTGCACCTGTACTCTGTCGAGTCGAGTGGCGGCGCGGCTATGCTGCTGACGCCGGGGGAGTTCGAGATTGAGAATGCCGCGCTCAGTCCTGACCGGGCCAGCGTGGTGTATTCATCGAACCAGGGAGATATCGACCGGCGGCATCTTTGGCGGGTTCCAGTGGGAGAAGCCAAGCCTGTGGCCCTGACGCATGGGGAAGGGATCGAATATGCTTTTGCGCTTCTCGGAGATAAGAAGACCGTTGCGCTACTGCATAGCGATGCCCGCATTCCGGCTCGTCCGGCGGTCCTTGGAGGCAATCAGGCGATGCGCGATATCGCTCCGGAAACCATGCCGGCGGACTTCCCATCGGCTGCGATGGTTACGCCCCAGCCGGTCATGATTGCGAGCGCCGACGGGATGCAGGTCCACGGACAGCTACTCTTGCCGGCCGGATACGACAAGTCGAAGAAATATCCCGCGGTGATTTTCTTTCATGGCGGATCGAGGCGTCAGATGCTGCTCGGCTGGCACTATATGTTTTATTACCATCAGGCGTATGGCTTCAATCAGTACCTGGCCAGCAAAGGCTATATCGTCCTGACGGTGAATTATCGAAGCGGGATCGGTTACGGACTCGACTTCCGCGAAGCGAAGAATTACGGGCCGAATGGCGGAAGTGAGTACAACGACGTGATCGGCGCGGGATTGTTTTTGCGCGCACGCGACGATGTGGATTCGGGGCGCATTGGATTGTGGGGCGGATCCTACGGCGGATATTTGACCGCTCTGGGCCTGGCACGCGCGTCGAATTTATTTGCCGCGGGCGTGGACCTGCATGGCGTCCACGACTGGAATCTGGAGATCCGTAATTCCTGGCCGGCATACGAGAGCGGGAAACAGGCGGAAATCGCCCGGATCGCTCTCGCGTCGTCCCCGATGGCGTATATCGCCGGCTGGCACTCGCCGGTGCTGCTCATCCAGGGCGATGACGACCGGAATGTCGTCTTTTCTCAAACCGTTATTTTGGCCGAGGCGTTGCGGAGGCAGAAGGTGCATTTCGAGGAACTAATCTTCGCGGATGAGATTCACGATTTCCTGGTGCATGCACACTGGCTGCAGGCCTACCATGCCGCGGATTCATTCTTAGCGAAGTATCTGCTGAAATAGCGGCGGGATAGTGCCTCGATATTAGTTGCTCTTCAGGAACCAGGGTTTGGAGGAGGGGTCGGAGGTGAAGAAGGCGAGTAGCAATTTTGCTACTTTCGCCCGGCCCAGTTCTGAGGGGTGCGTGCCGTCGGCACCCAGATCTTCTCGCGTCCAGACAAGGCCGTCTTTGCGCGGTTTCATGCCATCCGCCCAGAGATAGGGTCCCCAGGCTAGCCACGGGGTGAGGTCCGACTTACCGGCGATCTGTTCCGAGATCAGCCATTTGTCCGCGAAAGCGGTTTCGTAGGCGTGCGGTTCGGGATTCAGTGGCGTCGAGGCGTAGCCTGCGTAGATGCGGCTGGATAGAAATACCTGCTTGAGATTCGGAAAGTGCGCGGTAAGATTCTTGATATCGGCGCGGATGTCTTCTTCGAGTTTCTTTGCCTCGGCGGGAAAAGGCGCGGTTGGTCCGGCGTTGGCTTGTTTCAACCATACAGCCTGGACTTGCTTGGGCGACAGGCCCGCTTGCGCCAGCCGTTCCTCATCGATTTTCCAGTAGTTCGCTTCGGGATTGGCGATGACCTTGGCCGTCTGCCCGTTTTGTGCGCCGTCTAGAATCACCAGGTGTGGATTGATCTCGGGCTCGCCCGACGCCAGCTTAATGAAAGCCTGGCTCTCCATGGTGGTGTTCGACATCCCGGTCGTAATAAGAACGATCTTCCCGTCCGGTGAAGGCTTTCCGTCCTTATCCAATGGAACGATTTGGTGAGCCAGTTTGACGCCTCTCGCCAGATATTTGGCCGGCGGGTTATTCGACCCTCGGGGATAGAGGCCGCCCTCCTCGCCCTTGTACAAGCCGGTGCCGAGTTCGCTTAACGGAACGAACCCGACAGAGTCCTGAGGTGGATGGGCTTTGGCATATTCCGCATTGCGCTGCTGGTTCGCTTTACCTTTCTGGTTGCCGTTCAGGATGCGCATGATGCGCATGGCAAATGCCTGGTCTTCCGGGGAAACCTGCTCGCCCTTATCGTGCCGGGCTTTAATTTCCTCGAAGCGCTTGCGATCGTCAGGCGAAACCGCCTGCTGAGCCAGAAGAATCAGAGGCAGGAGGCAAGCAAGTACGAGCGAGTAACGGCGACAAGACATAAGTAAGGTCTATCGCGCCGTGGGTGGGAAGTCAACGTTTACTGCTACATCTTACGACTTTTTACGAAGGTCCTTCTTTTTGCGAAGGCTCTTCCCGGCGCTCGACCACAATTGTGCAGTGGGTGACCATCGCGGCAATCGCGCCTACCGCTGCCAATACCGGCGCAGCCATCGCGCCTACGGCAGCAATGGTGATGGGTACTTCGATCAAAGTATGGCCTAACTCGTTCTTGATGATCAGGCGGTGGACAGTGCCTTCGTGAATCAGTTCTTTTACTCTCTCCACCAGGTCGCGTCCGGCAACTTTGATCTCTTCCAGCTTGATTTTGATTTGTTCCATGGCACAGTAAGTAACGCAGACTGCCGTCAAGAAGTTCAATCGGCGGCCCGGTCCATGCCTCCAGGATGGCAGAAACAGTGGTTTCTCTTCTGAGTAGTTGCGGCGACAATGAAAAAGTGAAATCTTTCCGTAAAGAACTGTGGTTTAACGTCCCCGGCCGCCGGGCTTTCGTCAATATCACTCCCCAGGTGGAAGAATGCCTGCGCGAGAGCGGGGTGCAAGAAGGCCTGGTCCTGGTCAACGCGATGCACATTACCGCATCGGTATTCATCAACGACGACGAGAAGGGACTGCATTCCGACTATGACAAATGGCTCGAAAAACTCGCGCCGCACGAGCCGATGTCGCAGTACCTGCACAATCGGACCGGCGAAGATAATGCGGATGCGCACATGAAGCGCCAGGTGATGGGCCGTGAAGTAGTGGTCGCGATCACCAGCGGTAAACTCGACTTCGGACCCTGGGAGCAGATCTTTTATGGGGAGTTCGACGGCGGACGCCGCAAGCGCGCGCTGATTAAGATCATCGGAGAATAAATGATCGATCCCATACTCAATTGGGCCGAGGCCCATCAACGCGAAATCATCACGCAGATGCGCGGGTTTGTGGAATGCGAATCGCCGAGCGGCGACGCTGCCGCATTGCGCCGGTTTGCCGACATGGTGGCGTCGTCGCTGACGGGGCACGCGCGGATCCGCTATACCGGACATCTTCTTGCGGAATTTCCTTCGCCGCGACGCAAGCAAGCCGGGCAGATCCTCGTGCTCGGGCATCTCGATACAGTTTGGCCGACCGGCACCTTGAAGACCATGCCTTTCCGGGAGAAGGACGGCCGCTTGTGGGGACCCGGCGTCCTCGATATGAAGTCGGGAATCGCGTTCTTTCTTGCGGCGGTGACAGCTCTACGCGAACTCGATATTCCGCTCAGCCGGCGCGTTCTTCTGCAGTTGAATTCTGACGAAGAGACCGGCAGCCATACTTCTCGTGCGCTCACGGAGAAGAATGCCGCCAGGTGCGGTTGCGCTCTGGTGCTGGAGCCCGGCACGGGACTGACGGGTAAACTTAAGACCGCGCGCAAAGGCGTCGGAGATTACCGCGTTACGGTGCGAGGCAAGGCGGCGCACGCCGGAATTGACTTCGCGGCGGGCGCCAGCGCAGTCGTGGAACTGTCGAACCAGATCCAGCGCATCGCGCAGTTCGGCAAACTTGAACGCGGGATTACGGTAAATCCAGGCGTTATCAGTGGAGGCACCCGTTCGAACGTGGTGGCCGCGGAGGCGATGACGCACGTCGATGTTCGCATTCCACGCCTCCGCGACGCGGGCCCGCTGGATCGTAAGTTTCAATCGCTGCGGCCGGTAGACAAGCGATGCTCGATTGAAGTGACCGGCGGCATCAATCGTCCTCCGATGGAGCGTACGGCGGGCACGGTGAAGCTATTCAAACAGGCCCGAGAGTTGGCGCGCGAGATTGGAGTGGATCTCGAAGAGTCTTCCACCGGCGGAGGCTCAGACGGCAACTTCACCTCCGCGCTCGGGATTCCGACGCTCGACGGACTCGGCGGCGTCGGCGAAGGCGCGCACGCCAGTCACGAGAGCATTCTTATCGAGCGGATCGCGGATCGGGTCGCGCTGCTGGCAAAACTGTTGAGTGCAAGGGAGGATCGGCGCTGAGCAGCATCGCGGTATCGATGTCATAACGATAGGTCTCAGGAGTGTGCGCATCGATGGATACGCGCACCTCACCGCGTTCGGTATCGTCACCGGCACGCACATGATAAAGCGCATTGGCGCCGCAATCAACGGTCGCTCCGTTCGCAAACCCGCGGTCCCCGGCGGCGAGCGGTGTCAGCGTGCAGGAAGCGCCGCCAGGCTTGCGCAGCGTCAAACCGCCCTCTGGAGTGACGAGAGTTTCGTAGAGCGTTTCGCCAAGGTAATCGATCGCGGGTAGCCATACGCTTTTGCCGATCTGCGTCGCCTGAATCTGCGGCATGCCATCGATCGTGACGCTCACGCCTGCCAGCAGCAGACCGCTTTTATCGACGTAAAAGTGCGGCGCCTGGGAACCGGCAAAATGCGGCCAGCGCAAGATCATGTGGATATGCGGCGGGTAGTCCTCGTGACCCAGCGGATCGTTGGTGTCAAAGCCCATGAGATGAATTTTCCCCAGGGCGCCGGAAACTACGGCCCGATCGAGCTGCAAATATCGGATGGCTTCGCGCAAGCCGAACTCGAGGTTCAGCGCAGCCGCGCGCTGCACGGTGGGGAAGTCGCCGATGGCATATTTCCCGGCGCGCCGGTCAGGAAATGCGTGTTCGATGCGCAAGACAATGCCTGGCCATTCGAGGCTGGTCTGCAGCTCGAGGGTGGATGACCGGGCTCGCGGCACAACCGGCAAATCGAAGACGACCCCGCCATCCACGACGGTGAAGGGAATACGGTTCTTCTCGACGATTACATCCCGAATGGGAACACCGCCCGGGTCCACGCGGACTTTCCGAATCACCGGATCGTCCGTCGGAACCCGCAGGTGAAAATAGAGCTCACGCGGGTTTTCGCCCAGGAACGCGGGGTCACGGAGCACCGCGCAATCATGGCAATCGGCGGGGAGATGGATTTGAAATTCGGGATGGCTCGGTCGTGCCGCGGCTTTGATTAGCTTCACCCCAACGACGGTCGTGGACAGCACCGGTGCAGAGGGCGAGAGGTGTGCCAGGGCGAAAAAGATAGCCGCGGAGGCACCGACCCATTTGCTTCGCTCGCGCCAGGTCCGTAGCTTCAAGAAGCTCTATTCTCCCAGAACCCGGCTGGCGATAACGGCGGATTCGCCCGCCACTCCGTCCAGCGTACGGGTACGGATGACCGCCTCGAAATACGGTAACTCACCGTCTTTCCGGCTGCCACCGATGCGGCGGACCAATTCGCGAAATAACGAGGGATTGTCCAGGATTTCCAGCGCGGCCTCAGGCGCGGCCATCGACGTTCCCTGCAGGATGAGCACGTTACTTTGGCGATCGACATTGGGCAGAAACGCGATTCCGCCGTAGATCACGCGCGACAGCGCATCGAGGGCGCTCGGCTGATACTGGGCTTCTTCCCCTGGCCGCGGCGCGCGGTTCCGGATGTAGACTTTGTGCTCGGCGTTCTGGAATTCGAACTGGAAGTTGAGTTTGTTCTCGAACAGCCAGTCCCACGGATTGGACTGCTTACTTCCCAACAGGACCAGGTTCCCCGCTTCCACGTCCCTCATGGTGAGGTCCCTGGCGAACCTTACGACTGTCCGAGTGCCCTGCGCTTGCTTTGCGGTCAGCAGGCGCGCAACGCTGGTGACATTCTCGAAGCCGGTATAGTGCCGCTGGGCCAGATTTGGAAACAGGCGATCGAGACCGGAGGCCGCGTTGAGCTGTGCGGCCCGATTGAGATAATCGGAGCCGAGGTACTCGTCGAGGGAGAGTGTACGGCCGGCAGCCTCCTGAACCATGGAATAGACATAATCCGCGGCGACGATCGTCGTCGGCCGGCGCGCGTCAAACAGGCGGGGCCATAATGTAGCGTCAGGCACGCGCGCGGGCTGCAGAAGGCGCTGCCGCACTCCCAGTCCGGTCACCAGAAACACCACCATCCCGACGGCGACAATCCAGACCTTCCGCGAGAGGTTGAGACGCGGCGCTGAGGCTTCGCGGGGCGACGGAGCAGGCTCCGGAATCGCGACTGGCGCTTCCGTCCTACAGGCGAAGTGCGGCAGGTAGGATCCTTTGGGGATGGTGAGGACGAGCGGTTCTTCCAGCCCGGGGCCGGATTCGAAGTACTCGCCCAATTTAATGCGTAGAAAGCGGGCTTGCGAGCGGACAATGTTGTCCTCGCCCGCGTTGTAGTCTGCCGGCTTGCCAAAGACGTGGACGCCGATCTGTTGCTCGGTCACCTGCTCGGAGTGGTCCAGCAGCGTGCATCGCGTCACATATTGCAGAAAGGTTTTCAGGCGAGACGAGCGGGCAAATTGAGGGCTGGCGACAATTCGCTGGACCAACTCCCAGCGAGGATTTCCGTCGAACTCCGACGCCGCATCGATTAAGACTGCAGGTTTTTCCAAGGCGTATTTCACCTCTTTTCACCGTGTCACAACACCGTGAAACACTTACCGAGACTCCAATTTACGGATACTCTATCACAGTGAGCCTCGCCCAGTTGCCGAGATGTTAACCCGCCGCCAATTCGTCCTATCGAGTGGTGTGGTCCTGGCTATATCCGCCGCCGGTCGCGGTGCACAACAGCGCGAACTGCTGTTCCGGCAGATCCATCTGGACTTTCACACGGGTGAACTGATTCCCGATGTGGGCGCCGACTTTGACCCTCACGAGTTCGTCGCAACCCTGCAGCGGGCTCATGTAAATTCCATCAACATCTTCGCCAAGTGCTTGCATGGGTATGCCTACTGCGAGACTGAAATAGCCGTACGGCACCCGTCTCTGAAGCGCGATCTGCTGGGTGAAGTGCTCGGTGTCTTACGCCCGGCAGGCATCGCAGCTAACTACTCCTATTGTCTGACCTGGGACGCTCTGGCAGCGAAACGCCATCCGGAGTGGCGAATCCTCGACCGGAAAGGCAGGCCGTGATCTTTGGCGGACGGAATTCCGGTGTGGAGTGGCAACAGGTCTGCCTCAACTCCCCTCATCTGGACCAGGTCCCGCGGGAGAACGCCGAGATCCTCACTGGTTATGGGGCGGACGGCTATGGAGTTTATCAGCAGGTCATCGCAGCGCTGATCCGCAAGTTGCTTCCGGTCCCCGCGCTCAAGGTTAGGAATCTCCCGTCGACCGCCCAGGTAACGGTGATGGAGCAGACCGGAGGCAGCCACCGTTTCGTCATTCATCTTCTGCATTACCCGTTTACCCGGCGTGCCCCGAATCTGGATATTATCGAGGAGCCTGGACTCCTGAAAGATGTCGAATTGCAACTGCGTACGGCGAGTCATCCCCGGCGGGTGCGCCTGGCGCCTGCGGGCGCGGACGTGCCTGTTCGTTACGCCAACGGATATGCGACTTTGACGGTGCCTTTCGTGGAAGGGCACCAGGCTACCGTGATCGAAATTTGAAAGAGGAAAGCGTTATGAGAATCAGGATCGTTTCCGTGGTTGTTGCGCTCACCCTGTTGATGGCGCTCCATGCCACGGCGCAAATTAATTCAGGAATGATCACCGGAGTGGTGACCGACCCGCAAAAGGCTGTGGTGCCGAACGCGAAGGTCGTCGTCATCGAGGACGCCACTCACTATTCTTACTCCGCGGCGAGCAACGGCAACGGCGAGTACGCGGTACCGTACTTGAAGGCCGGCTCTTATTCCGTCACGGTCACCGCTGCGGGCTTTCCCGTGTACCGCGTGAACGGAGTGAATGTTGTCACCGACGGCACCACTCGCGCCGACGTCGAATTGCGCCTTTCGTCGAACGCCACGCAAGTTACGGTGACCGCGACCGCCGACCAGATGCAAAGCGAGTCCACGACGGTTGAGAGCGCGGTGAGTTCCCATGTTATCGATTCGATTCCCAACGTCACTCAGAATCCTCTTTATTACGCCTCCCTGCTCGAAGGCGTGGTGGGTCGGGCCGAATTGAGCGAATCGATGACGCCGCAGTCTTTCGGTATCGGGTATGACGGGCGGAGGACTCAGTCGGCGCTAAATGTAGGCGGCGCGACGGCGTTCGGCGCCGCGATTCAACTCGACGGATTAAGTGTGACGAGCGGCTCGTGGAACGAGGCTGCCGTGCTCCCCAATAGCGACAGTCTGCAGGAAGTTCGCGCTGTGACAAACAACTACACCGCCGAGTTCGGACGCGGAATGGGTGCGATCCAGATGGCAACCAAGAGCGGCACGAACCAGTTCCACGGCAGCGCTTATTACCGGGTGCGGAATGAGGATTTCAACGCGAACAGCTTCTATAACAACACCAACCGCATCGCGCGCGCACAGTTCCGCGTGAACGATTTTGGGGGCACCATCGGCGGCCCGATTATCAAAGACAAACTGTTTGTCTTTACCAGCTACGAACTGCTGCTGCATGACGACACACCGCAGTGGACTCTGACCGTGCCAACCGCAGCCCAGCGCGTTGGCGATTTCAGCCAGACCGTGATCTCCGGGACCAACGGAGTGGCCACGCCCGTCACCATATGGGATCCGAATAACGTTATCGGAAGTCCATCGTCGGGCGTGTATCAGCGCGCGCCTTATCCCAACAACGTGATTCCGAATCCCAGCCCTTATGCGCTAAAAATTATGAGCATCTATCCGCTGCCGAACCAGCCGCCGACCAACGCGTTCGGCGCCAATAATTTTTTCACCGAAGGCAAGCGGACGTTTTCGCGATCCAGCAATAACAGCCGGATGGATTACCACCATGGCCGGCATTCCATTTACGCGAGCGGCGGCGTGTCGATCGGCAACATTACTACGCCGAGTCCTTATACCGGAGCAAACAGCCAGTTTTATGTCGCGCCGACGGCGGTAAACGGAATCTCCGGCGGCGGGTCGGGCTCCGCGCGGTATGACTCGGATGACAACCCTTACGTGCAGTTGGGAGACACCGTGATCCTCAGCCCGACTGTCGTGCTGGACATACGTGGCGGCGTCAACCGCATTCACACCAACTACCTCTCCAACATCGCCACCAACTTTACCGCGGCGGACTACGCGTCTTACGGAATTCCGGCGAGTGTACAGGCCGTGATGGCCTATCCAGGCTCCGCGCCGGACATCAGCTCACCGGGAACCTTTTCGAATCCGGCCTTTACCCAGAACAACAACAAACATGAACGACAAACCAATAGCCAGGTAAACGGCACCATCACGAAGATTCAAGGCAAATGGACTCTGAAGGGCGGCGCGGAGTACCGCGTCTATCAGGGCAATTATACGGACTATCAGGAGTCCGCGGCGCAGTATCAATCGACGCCGAACGCTTTCACCACCGAATACATCACCGCGCAGGGCGCGTCGACGCAGAACAACACCATCGCGCAGCAGGGATTTGCGGGAGCTTCGATTCTGGCGGGCGGCGGAGGGTGGTACGTCAATACGACTCAGAATACGCGGCCCGCTCTCACTTCCAAATACTTCGGAATCTTTACCCAGAACGACTGGCATGCGACTTCCCGGCTCACCGTGAATCTGGGTCTGCGGTGGGAAGTGCAGCCGGGTCCGACCGACCGCTTCAATCGCTCACAAGCGCTCGATCTCGCCGAGACCAACGCCTGGGGCACGCAGGGCGAAGTGGTGTTTCCGGGACAGAGCGGCAGTTTCCCACGTAACCTTTGGGCCACTACGTTGACTAACGCGGGACCTCGACTCGGCGCGGCGTACCGACTCAGCGACAAGTGGGTAATCCGCGGCGGCTTTGGAATCGCCTACGCGGCCAACAACACCGGCTGGTATGACGGGCCGTTCGCTTATAACATGGGAGCCTTCGCGCCCGGAACTCAGATTCTGCCGTATGGAACCAATCCGAACGGCACGATCGTCAACTTCTGGGATCCGGCGGCAAGCCCGATCATCCCGGCGGTCGGCCCCAATTCCGCAGCGCCGCAACTTTACGGAGCCGGAGGCACCTTCTTTAACGTGCAACAGGAGCGGCCGCCGCGCGCCGACATGTGGAACCTCTTTATCGAGAGACAGCTATCCAGATCCTGGATGATCTCGGTTGGGTATACGGGCACGCGCGGCGAAAATCTTCTCCAGGCGCGTTACCCGCTGCAAACCACTCAAAGTGTTCCGGCGAGCGTGCTGGCGTCTTGCCGTGCAGCCTATATCTCTTCGAATGGCAATAATCCGTGCTCCGCGAACGTGCAGAACCCTCTGCAGCCCGCCACCGGAGCGCTGATTCCATTTGTTGGAACGCTTGGCCAGCGGACCATCCCCGATCTGGACACTTATTATCCTTATCTGGCTTTGTTAGGGGATGTGATGGAAAAGGATCATGGCTGGTCGAGCTATCAAGCGCTTAACGTCCGGGTCCGGCATTCTTTTTCCAATGGCTTCCTGCTGGACGCGCATTACACCTGGTCCAAAGCGATTGACACTACTTACACCGAGTTACAGGACGAGCAGGGTTTCTCCGATGTGGTCGGAGGCAATGGAAATGGCTCGAGTAATGGCTACATCGACTTTCTGAATCCCAATAACAATAAGAAGCTATCGTACTCGGACGTCCCGAACCGGGTGGTCGCGACCGTCACCTACGAACTTCCGTTTGGAAGGGGCAAGGCCTTCGACGTGAAAAATCGCATCGCGCGGGCCGCGATGGGTGGCTGGCAGATCGGCTCCGTGTTCACCTGGCAGCAAGGTTTTCCGTTGTCTCCGACCGGCGCTAACGGCGGGTCGCTCGACAATCGTCCCAACGTGAACCCGGGCGAACCGTTGGTCCTGCCGAAGAACTTGCAGGGCTGGTATAACGGCACGACGACCATTACCCTTCCCGACGGTCGTCAATATACGCCCTGCGCCCAATGCTATCTGCAGTTCAATCCCGATGCGTTTACCGGCCAGGTTTTGACGGAAGCAAACGGCACCACACACCAGGCTGACCTCTATTGGATGGGGAACGCCGCGATCGATTACGGGCAGATGCGCGGTCCGGGACGCGACAATTTCGACATTTCGCTTTCGCGCAATTTCCGCATCAAGGAGAAATACTCAGTCTCGTTCCACGCCAACGTGACCAACGCGCTCAATCACACGCAGTTCCTCTCCGGGTCATATAACATGGCGCTCGGCGCGATTCAAACGACGGCGGTTCCTGCTCAGGGATTTCTGGCCGGCGAAGGACAATCGGCAGCCACCTACGGAAGTCATAGTCTGCTAACTTACGACCCGCGGCAGATGATTCTCGAAATGCGCTTCCGGTTCTGACGTTGGCGATACTATCTTAGGTATGAATTTCGAATCCCTTCGCATCGCCGATCAGATCCGGCGGGCGTTTCACGGCGAGGCGTGGCATGGCGCGTCGGTGCGGGAACTACTCGATGGCGTTACCGCGGAGCAGGCGCTCGCGCGTCCGTTACCCTCCGCGCACAATATTTGGGAGTTAGTGCTGCACATCCAGGTTTACAATCACGCCGCGCTGGCAGTCACTCAGGGCATTCCCATGCCCCAGATCTACGGCACCGAAAAGGATTGGTCTAACCCGTCAGACACTGGCTCGATTGCCTGGGTCCGCACAATGAATGACTTATTCGACACCGCGGATCGCATCGTCCAGGCCGTTGAGAAGTTTGACGACATCCGACTTACAGACATCGTGCCGGGCCGTCCCTACAATTACTATCATTTGTTTCACGGATTGCTGCAGCATAGCCTGTTCCATGCGGGACAGCTTGCCATCCTCAAGAGAGCATGAGGTCCGCCCGTCCAAGGAGCGTCGAGCAAAAGAGGCTTCAGTCCGTGCGCTTCGTCCGCTGCGACCCGCGCCGCGCCAGCCAGAGAAGGCCGAAAAAGATTACCAGCGGCGGAATGAGAAGCACCAGAATCCCCTGATTCAAGACGCGCGACCGCTCCAGTTGTTGTGCCGCCGCGGTCCGGAAACACATTACGCATTGAGCGAAGTACAGCACGTCAGGCAGCGCCGCCGGCTGCAACTTCCTCTTCCGGAACCTTATCCCCTTCTCCGGGCGCCAGAAACAGATTCATCTCGAGACCGTGCTGGCGAGTGTAGAGATCGTAGTACCGGCCGTGAGCGTCGTACAACTCCTGGTGCGTGCCTCGCTCAACGATCAATCCTCCTTCGACGACCAGGATCTGGTCGGCGCGGCGGATCGTCGACAGCCGGTGCGCAATCACGAAGGTGGTCCGTCCGCGCATCAAGAACGAAAGCCCCTCCTGGATCAACGCCTCCGATTCGGAATCGAGGCTGGACGTCGCTTCGTCCAGAATCAGGATCCGCGGATCCGCCAGAATGGCCCGGGCAATCGAAACGCGCTGGCGCTGACCGCCCGACAGCTTCACTCCGCGCTCGCCGACTATCGTCTCATATTGGTCCGTGAACCTCTCGGTGAACTCGTCGACGCGGGCGATCCGGCAGGCACGCATGACCTCTTCTTCGGTCGCATCCGGGCGGGAAAAAGCGATGTTCTCCCGGATAGTTCCATCGAACAGGAACGTCTCTTGCAGGACCACGCCGAGTTGCGTGCGGTAGGAATCCAAGCTCACTTTGGAAAGATCGGCATTATCGACTCTGATCTTTCCCGCTATCGGGTTTGTAGAACGCCGAAATAAGTCCGATGATCGTCGACTTGCCCGAACCCGACGATCCGACCAAAGCAGTAACTGTTCCGGGCCGGGAGGCAAACGAGATGCCGTGCAGCACGGGCTTGCCGGCTTCATAGGAGAACACCACGTTGTCGAACTCGACGTCGCCGCGAACCTCCGGCAGCGAAATGCGTCCGGCCCGGATCCTCATCTTCCGGGCGCTCACGGAGGACTTCGCGGGTCCGCTCAAGACCGGCGAAAGCTTCCGAGATCTGCGTGCCGATCTGCACCACGCCGATCACCGGCGCGATCAGGAAGGCCAGAAACGCGGTGAAAGTCATCAAGCCGCCGAGCGTCAAGGTGCCGGCGGCGATCTGCCGCGTCCCGATGTACATCACAGTGGCGCCGACGATGCCCATCAGCACCGTGGCCGAAAGCGTCATCACCGACATGGCGGTCAATGATTTCATTACGTTGTCGAGCAGCCGCGTTACGCCCTTCGCGAACACGGCAGCTTCACGCTCTTCGCCGTGATAGCCCTTCACTACGCGCACGCCGCCCAACGATTCGGTCAGGCGTCCGGTGACTTCGGCCGTGATTTTGCCGCGCTCTCGGAATATCGGCCGGATCGTTTTAAATGCCTTCTCAGAACGAAGGCAAAGACGAGCACCACTGCTCCGGCGATCCCCGTCATGAGAGGGCTGATCCGCAAAAGGACGAACAGCGAAATGACCGCGGTGATCAGGCCACCGGCGAACTCCACCAGTCCCGTGCCGACCAGGTTGCGCACGCCCTCGACATCGCTCATGATGCGTGACACCAGCACGCCAGTCTTATTGGCGTCGTAATAGGAGACTGGCAATCGGCCGACATGCGTCTGCACCTTCTTGGCGCAACTCGGCGATCAGTCTTTGCGCGGCTTTGGAGAGTAGTTGAGTCAAGGTGAACGAACTGGAGCCCTGGATCAGGGTGGCCACGACGACCGCCAGAATTAACGGCGTCAGCTTCTCCAGATGGTGTTTGCCAATAATATCGTCGATCAGGAACTTGGTCGACATCGGCAGCACCAAGCCGCTGACGCGGTTGACTACCATCAGCAGTAAGCCGACAGCCAGCACATTCCGGCGCGGACGCAGCAGTGCCCAGATGTCGGGCCACAATTCACGCAGATTTACCGATCGCGCCGGCTTCTTATCACCCATACCATTGTGAGATGCGGCACGCCGACCCGAGGGTTCGCCCCGCCAGGAATGGGAGTAGCTTCGCACTAACCGTTAGTTTACCGCCGCCAGCCAATAGCCTGGACGCGTCTGCGCCCTGGCTCTCGGATAATCCACCGTTACCTGCAGTTGGTGGAAGCCACCTTGCAGCAAAGTATCCGGTTTGGGACTGTAGCGTCAGCAGGTACTGGCTGTGGATCTCGGTGCCGATCTTGGCGATAGCGTCTTCCAGGCCACGCTGCTTGATGAAAGAGAATTTCTGGCCACCTGTCCCCGCGGTAAATACCTCGATGGGATTACGTTTAAAGATCGCTTTCGCGTCCGTATAGATCTCTTTCAAAGCAGGCAGCAACTCCGCGCTGTTGCCGCGGCCGGTTACCTGATTGACTTGCGTCGGGGTATTGGCGCCCATGGGGAAGTTATACGCCTCGGGGGGCAAGGGATCAGGAGTTGGCGGCTGCGCCTGCTCCGTCAGGCGCCTGGAGAGCTGGTTGATGTCGACCGCGTAGAGGGAGACGTTCGAAAGTTGGAGGGCGATCAGCGTTTCGCGGCCGTGAGCATAGCTGCCGTTATCGCGTTGTTCACTGATGAGGAGGATGATGCGCCGGCGTTTTCCTTCCCTGTCGTGATGCCGCAACATGAGAACGGCATTGTCCACTGCGTCCACCATGCGGGCCGATGTGCTGCCGCTGCTGATTTTGGCAATGGCATCCTTGATCTTTTGCGGATCGCTGGTGAAGTCCTGCATCGTCTTGATGTTGTGATCGAACGCGACGACCGCCGCATCCCCGCTGTCACCAGTGATCAAAGGCTCGATCAGTGACCCGACTTTCCGAATCTGTTTGAGAATGGCGTCATCCCGATAGCTGGCTTCAATCGCGATCACTACCGAGATGGGCTGATATTCCGTGTCGATATGGATATCCTGCTCCACCCCGTTATCAAAAAGGTGGAACTGGGAGGGCTGCAGATTATCCATCAGGTTGCCATCTTTATCGAACACCGTCACCGGCGCGATGATGTTGTGAACCTGCACCCGGATCACGTTGCCCGGTGGGCGAAACCTCAGCCTCCGGTTCAGCTGTGGCACTGGCCGCACCGGGCTTGGACGCGAGCGTTCCCGGCGCCACTTTATCTTTTGCCAGAGTGCCAGGAGCAGCAAGCGTACCCGGCGATGGCCGGGGCTGTGAAGGGGCATCCGGTATCACCGGCACCTGAGCCAGTCCGATCACGCAGAGAACGGTCACCGCGGAGATCGTCGCGACTTTCCAAGAAATGCGTACCATCTGTTATCCCTCTCGACGTCACTTCAGCACGTCAGGTTCCGCATGAGCGGTATCCCCGTGTAGCAACTGAATCGCGTGCGGTATCAATTCCACGATAGCATCCAGCGATTGGACTGCGCCTCGCGGCGAGCCTGGTAAGTTGATGATCAGAATGTGCTCGCGGGTTCCGGCAAGTGAACGGGAAAGCAGCGATTTGGCTGTAAATCTGAGCCCCTCGGAACGCATGCGTTCGCCAAAACCCGGTATTTCGCGGTCAATTACGTCACGGGTGGCCTCAGGAGTGACATCCCGGAGCGCGACTCCGGTACCGCCTGTAGTGAAAATGGCATCCACTCCGCCGCTGTCGGCAAGACGGATGAGCTCATCGCGGATCTGCTTCCGATCGTCCGGAACAATGCCGCGGCAGACGATCTGGAAACCGAGTTCACGAAGCCGTTCCTCGACAGCCGGTCCCGACCGGTCGACCCGTGTTCCGGCAAATGTCGAATCGCTGACAGTCAGGACGGCCACCCGCATCGTTGCCGTCGCAACGTTTTCATTCACTATTTGCATTTGCATGACAGTTTACCGAGAACCGCACCATGCCGCGCGCCCGTAGCAGCCGGCAGGTTACCGGGCCGCCGGTGATAGGTTTCGAAAGCAAGCAGAGCGAAGGCAATCGCCTCTTTAGCGTCCACATCAATGCCGAAATCGGAGGTCTGGGCGATCGCGACGCTCGGGAGGAGCGACGTTAGCTGCGCCATGAGGGTGTCGTTGTGCACGCCTCCTCCGGACGCGATAAGATCCCACTCTCCGGGCGGAACTGCCAGCGCGATCGTAGAAGCGGTGAATGCAGTCGCTGTGGCGAGAGGTCCGGTAATGCGATTCCGGTCGCAATCAAATTGTCCACGAAGGCCGCGCCATATTGTTCGCGGCCGGCAGACTTGGGCGGCTTTTTGCGGAAGTACGGATCGCGCAGGAGCTTCGACAACAGAACTCGATCGATGTTTCCTCGCGCCGCGATCGCGCCCGTCGCGATCGTAGAGCTGACGCCCTTGGGTCAGTCTCTGCGTCAGCGCGTCCATGACCATGTTGCCGGGGCCGGTGTCGAAGGCGAGGACTGCGTCGGGCTTCGCGCCTGCGGGAATGATAGTGATGTTGGCGATGCCGCCGATGTTGAGAGCGATGCGGCCGCGGCGAGGATGCCGGAAGACCCGGTAGTCGAGAAAGGGCACGAGCGGCGCGCCGGCCCCTCCGGCGGCGATGTCGGCGGTGCGGAAGTCGGAGACCACGGGGATGCCGGTGCGTTCGGCGATGACCGCGCCTTCGCCGATCTGCAGCGTGTTCTTCCGGTGCTCGTGATAGATGGTCTGGCCGTGGCAGCCGATGAGTTCGACACTTTCCACCGGGATGTGATTTTTCGCGGCAAATCCGCTGCAGCGCCTTGGCGTAAAGTTCGCCGAGTTCGAAGTTGAGGCGCGAGATTTCGGCGGTGTGGGTGTTGGCGTTGGAGACGGCGAGGATGCCGTGTCGAAGCGCGGCAGGATAGTGGATCGAGCCGTGCGCCACGGTTGCGATGGCGCGGCCTCGATGTCGACGATGGCGACGTCGATGCCGTCGAGCGAGGTGCCGCTCATGATGCCGGCTACTCGCATGATGTTAGTGACTGCCTTCTGCAGATCTTCCAGGAAGCGCAGGGCTTCGATGGGGCGCATTTCGTCGATTTTCAGTGCGCGAATTCGTTCGATGATTTCATTCGGCGAGGGTTCGAAGAGGCGGATCTGCAGCGGGTTGCAGGCGCGCGGGGCGAGTTCTCCGGTGACGGCGTGCTCGGTGCGTTCGTGGAACTTGAGGACTTCGCGGGCGCGTTCGATCACGCCGATCGGCAGGCCGGCGAGCCGCGCCACTTCGATGCCATAGCTGCGGTCGGCCTTGCCGGGTTCGACTCTGCGCAGGAAGATGATCCGGTCGCCGGCTTCCTTCACGGCGACCCGCAGGTTGCGCACGCCGTCGAGCTGCTCGGCGAGTTCGGTGAGTTCGTGATAGTGGGTGGCGAAGAGCGTCTTGGCGCGGGTCTGCTGGTGAATGTGTTCGACCACGGCCCAGGCGAGCGCGAGGCCGTCGTAGGTGGCGGTGCCGCGTCCGATCTCATCGAGGATGATGAAGCTGCGCGGCGTGGCGGTGTTGAGGATGACGGCGGTTTCGGTCATCTCCACCATGAAGGTGGAGCGGCCGCGCGCCAGGTTGTCGGACGCGCCGATGCGGGTGAAGATGCGGTCGATGATCGGCAGCAGCGCGGAATCGGCGGGCACGAACGAGCCCATCTGGGCGAGGATCGCGATCAGCGCGGCCTGGCGGAGATAAGTGGATTTGCCGCCCATGTTGGGCCCGGTGATGACGGCGATGAGGTCGGTGCGAGTCGTTCAGGATAGAGGTCGTTGGGGATGAAGCGGCCGGCTTCTTCTCCGGCAAGCTTTTCGATGACCGGATGGCGTCCGGCGCATGATGCGCATCTCGCCGGTCTCGGAGAACGCCGGGCGCGCGTAGCGGTTTTCGGCGGCGACTTGGGCGAGCGCGCAGGTGACGTCGAGTTCGGCGATGGCGGAGGCGGTGGCGCGGATCCGGCGGGCGTCGGCGGCGGCGGCCTGGCGGACTTCGGCGAAGATCTGCTTTTCGAGTTCGAGGATCTTCTCTTCGGCGGAGAGGACCTTGCGCTCGTATTCCTTCAGTTCGGGAGTGGTGAAGCGCTCGGCGTTGACCAGCGTCTGTTTGCGCTCGTAATCGGCGGGAGCGAGATGCAGGTTGGCTTTCGAGATCTCGATGTAGTAGCCGAAGACGTTGTTGAAGCGGACCTTCAGCGACTGCGATACCGGTGCGGGCGCGCTCGCGAGCTTCGATCTGCGCGATGTACTGGCGGCCGTTCTGGCTGAGGTCGCGGAGTTCGTCGAGTTCGGGGTTGAAGCCGGCGCGGATGGTGCCGCCGTCGGCGAGGTTGAGCGGCGGATTGTCGGAAATGGCGTTGCAGGATCGCGGCGCGGAGTTCCGGGATGTCATCGATGCGCGCGAAGATTTCGCGGATGCGCGCGGACAGACGGTCCTGCGGCTGGGCTCGGCAGCTTCGAACGAGGAGCGGCGCCTGTTCGAGCGAGCGGCCGAGGGCGAAGACTTCGCGCGGTCCGGCGCTGCCGATCGAGATTTTGGCGAGCAGGCGCTCCATATCGAGGACGCCGGCGAGTTGCTTGCGGAGTTCGGCGCGCAGGATGGTTTCGCGCTGGAGATCGGCCACGGCATCGAGGCGCGCTTCGATTTCGGCGCGATCGAGCGAGGGACGCAACAGCCGCTGGCGCAGCAGCCGGCCGCCCATGCCGGTGGCGGTCTGGTCGAGGACGCCGATCAGGGTGGCGCCTTCGCCCGCGAAGACGGGCTCGAGCAGTTCGAGATTGCGGACGGTGACGGCGTCGAGCACCATGGTTTCGGCGCGGTCGTAGAAAGACGGGCGGTCGAGGTGATCGAGCGCGGCGCGCTGGGTGTCGCGCAGGTAGTGGAGAATGGCGCCGGCGGCAGAGATCGCGGCGCTTTTACCGGCGAGGCCGCAGCCATCGAGCGAGAGCAGTCCGAAGTGCTCGCGGAGGGTGCGGTCGGCGTAGTCGAGGGAGAAGATCCAGTCTTCGACCTCAGTGGTGACGATGCGGCGGCGGGTTTCGGTGCTTGGGAAGCAGCGGGTGTTCGGCAGCGACGAGGACTTCGCGCGCGCCGAGCGATTCGAGGGCGCCGGTGACTTCGGCGGCGTCGATTTCGGTGGTGCGGAATTCGCCGGTGGAGATGTCGACGTGGGCGAGGCCTGCGCGATTGCCGGAGCGATGAATGGCGGCCAGGTAGTTGTTTTCGTGGGAGCGGAGGAGGTGCGCGTCGGTTGCGGTGCCGGGCGTGACGATGCGGGTGATCTCGCGTTTGACGAGTTTTTTGCCGGCGGCCGGCTTCTTCCATCTGCTCGCAGATGGCGACGCGATAGCCTTTGTTGATGAGGCGCGCGATGTAGCCTTCGGCCGCGTGATACGGGACGCCGCACATCGGGATGGCGGCGCCTTTTTCTTTGTTGCGCGCGGTGAGGGTGATTTCGAGTTCGCGCGCGGCGGTCGACGGCGTCCTCGAAGAAGAGCTCGTAGAAATCGCCCAGGCGGAACATCAGCAGGGCGTTGGGGACCTGCTGCTTGACGGCATTGTACTGCCGCATCAGCGGCGTGGAGGCTTCGGTGCTCACGGAAACACTTTATTGTAGGCTGCGACAGCAGGGGTAGATGCCGAAGCATAAGAGATGGTGCGAATCCGCGTCTGAACTCAGGCGTGGGCGGCGCGGTCGTGGCTTTGGCGTTTGGGGACGAAGTTTGCGAGCCGGCGAAGCGCGCCCGTGTAGATCCGAAAGGATTCACTAAGTGTTTCGGAGGCGTCCAGCAGGTCGGGAGCCGGTGGGGTTCCGGTGTTTCCCGTCAGAAGCAATACTTTTTCAAACGCTTGCTCATAACGCTTTCCTGCCGCGCTGACCTCGTCGCGCAAATAAGCTTGGAAGCTTTCTTCGTGGGCACTCATGCGGGTGGGCTAACGCATTTTGATTGCCACGGAGAACTGTAATAAATGTAACGATCCCGGAGACTTCATGGCGTGATTTCCAGCACCCCTTGCGGCAAAACACCCGCCGGTTCAATGCGCCACCCAGGACTCTACGCCTCCCGTAAACGTCCGTAAGACCTTTATATCCTGAATCTTTTCCGGTGCCACGTGAAATATATCGTCGGAAAGAACTACTATGTCAGCCAGCTTCCCCGGCTCCAGCGTTCCCTTATCGCGTTCGGCGAATTCGGCGTAGGCGCCCGCAGATGTGTAAGCCCGTACAGCTTCTTCAACGGAGATCTTTTGCTCGGGAATCCAACCGTCCGGATGTTTGCCATCGAGCGTGCGACGGGTAACCGCCGAATAGATGCCGGCGATCGGATCGAGGGGAGCGACCGGCCAGTCGGAGCCGAAGACCAGCGTCGCTCCGGTATCGAGGAGAGTTCGGAAAGCGTAGGTTCCTTTCAGCCGTTCGGGACCCAGCCGCTTTTCCGCCCAACGCCCGTCGTCGCTCAAATGGTATGGCTGCATGGACGCGATCACTGAAAGTTTGCCGAAGCGTGGAATGTCGGAGGCCTGCAGATGCTGCGCGTGTTCGACGCGGAAGCGCCGGTCGCGCGGACCGTTCACGCGCTCAGCGTCTTCGTAATAATTCAGCACAATGTTATTGGCTCGATCCCCAATGGCATGCACCGAGACCTGCAAGCCCGCCGCATCGGCCAATAGGATGTTGTCCCGCAGCTTACCTTCCGGCTGATTGTCCGGCCGCATCAGACCCACGGTGTTGGGCGCGTCGTTGTAGGGTTGAAAAAAATACGCGGTGGTCGAACCGAGGGAGCCGTCCATAAAGGCTTTTAGGCCGCCGAGGCGCAGCCATTCATCGCCGCGGCCAAATCGAGCCACCATGTCGCGCTGCCGTTCCCATTCGCTCA
>CAVZRE010000073.1:0-93130 GCA_963777595.1 Terriglobia bacterium | reverse complement strand
GATACCGGCAAGCGGCACGATCAACCGTACACGCACCGCAGATGGATCCTGGCGGCAGCTCTCGGCGAGGCATCGCAGCTTACCGGAGACCGCCGCTTCGCCAACGCAGCCGAAGCCTTCGCCGCCGAGGGAATCGCGCTGCAGCACGAGGATGGCGAGAATCCGGAAAAGGGAGGGTTCGACGTCAGCTACCAGATGGTCGACGCACTGCAGGGTGCACGCTACTACACCACGCTCAACTGCCCGGCCCAGGCAGCGCTCATGGCTCGCGTCCGTCGCATGATCGAGCAAACTTGCCGTTGGGAAATGGCTCGCATTTCGCCGTCTGGTGAGATCGACGTTCAGGGCAGCACCCGGATGCTTAAAGAGCCCGGTCGCTCCGGAGCCATCAAACATACCAACTATAAAGAAGTGGTTCAGGCGTTCAGCTACGCCGCGGCAATCACGGGAGATCCGGTGTATGCGCAGACCGCCGTACGGCTAGCCCAATCGCAGGGATGGCTCAACAAGTGACGGAACACTCAATTCGGCTGGTAAATCCCCTTGATGTTTCAAATGCTGAGGACATACACCACAAAATGTGGTATCGTCAACCAGCAGGAGTACTAAATGAGATCGATTGTTATCCCTTCGGCCTGCCTGCTGGCCAGTTTCTGTACCTTCGCACAGCAATACACGATCAACACCGTTGCGGGAGGTGCGCCACTACCCAATAGCACCTCGGTGCTGAGCGCGCCGATTGGCAGTCTCGGCGCCCTCACGTCGGACAACGGGGGCAACATTTATTTCATCAGCGATGACTGCGTGTTCCAAATCAACCCGATGGGCGCCTTGACCCGCATCGCCGGAAACTCGCGTATCGGCTACTCTGGCGACGGCGGAAACGCTACCTTGGCGCAGCTCAATAACCCCACGGGTCTGGCGATCGACAGCAATTCTAATCTCTACATTGCAGATACCGGGAACAATCGAATTCGCAAGGTCCCCCTCCAGACGTTTATCATCTCCACAGTCGCGGGTACCGCGACGCCAGGCTATTCAGCCGTCGCGCAGCCGGCCACCGGCGCCGCACTCAACAATCCTCAGGGCCTGGCAGTCGATGCTGCCGGCGACTTGTACATTGCCGACACCGGCAACAATGTCATCCGGATGATCACCGCGGCCACAGGCGTCATCTCCACCGTTGCCGGTAACGGAACGGCCGGCTATTCCGGCGACGGCCAAACGGCCACCAACGCACAACTCAACGCGCCGGGCGGCGTAGCCGTGGACGCTTCCAACAATATCTATATCGCCGACTCCCGGAACAACCGCATCCGCAAGGTGACCAGCAGCATCATGATCACCATCGCCGGCAATAGTCTTCCGGGTTTCACCGGCGACGGCAACCTCGCAACGCTGGCGGAACTCAATCTCCCCACCCAAATTAACGTGAGCGTGTCCGGTTTGGTTTATTTGCTGGATTCCGGCAATAACCGGGTTCGCGAAATACTTCCCAACAATGTAATCACGACTGTGGCCGGTCCTGGAACCTCCGTTCCCTCCATGCTGCCGACGGGACTCACCAGCGATCTGAGCGGTAACCTGTACGTTGCCGACGGAACTCATGTGATCTTCAAGTCGACCCCCTCCGGCTCCGTGTCGAACATCGCCGGTGGGGGCGCCATAAGTTATTACCTCGGCGATGGAGGACCCGCCAATGTGGCTCAACTCGTTCAACCCGAAGGTCTCGCGATAGACTCTTCCGGCAACGCCTACGTCGCTGACCGCGGTGAGGCCCGAATTCGTAAGTTCGCTTCAGGCGGCAACATCTCCTCGCCCGCGGGGGGAACGGCCGCAATCGGCCCCGCGGATGTGGCTGTAGACGCCGCGTTGAACCTCTACATCGCAGACTCCGCGGGTAACGTCGTAATCAAAGTTTCTCCGGGTGGTTTGGCCTCGACACTCGCAGGCACCGGAACCGCGGGGGCTGGAGGCGACAACGGCTTGGCCGGCAGCGCTCAACTCAACCAACCGTCCGGCGTTGCGGTCGACTCGTCGGGCAATGTCTATATCGCCGATACGGGTAACAATCGAATCCGCAAGATCACCGTCGCAACCGGAATCATCAGCACCATCGCGGGAATCGGGACCCCCGGATTTCAGGGAGATAATTCATTCGCCACCAATGCCCTTCTCAACCAGCCTTCCGGAGTCGCTCTGGACAGCTCTTTCAACGTTTACATCGCCGACACCGGCAACAATAGAATCCGCAAAGTCACCAATGCCAATGGCTACATCACTACCGTCGCCGGTAATGGCGCACCGGCTTCGGGAGGCGGGATCACAAGCCCCCACTCGGTAGCTGTCGACTCGCTTTTCAATCTCTACATACCCGACTCCAGCGGCTTTGTCAGAAAAGTGTCCATCAGTGGAACCATGACCACCATCGCCGGCAATGCGACGCAAGGCTATTCGGGTGACGGCGGTCCGGCAACGAGCGCTTCGCTCGATACACCTTGGGGCGTTGCCGTCGATGGCAGTGGCAATGTCTACGTCTCCGATCCCGGCGAACAGGCCGTACGAATTCTTTCTCCCGTCGCAGCTCCCGCATTATCTATCTTGACCACCTCTCCGCTGCCCGCCGGAACGGTAGGCACCCCTTACGCGGAAGCCCTTTCCGCCGCCGGTGGTACGCCACCTTATACCTGGTCGATTACTTTCGGCTCGCTGCCTGCCGGCTTGACGCTTTCGCCCAGCGGTTCCATTACCGGCACGCCGACGACGAGTGGCTCGTTCCTGGTGACCTTCCTCGTCGCCGACAGCGCATCCGTCACTCAGCAGATTACCCTCGGGCTCGTGATCAATGCGGCCAATCCTACCGGCCTGTCCATTACCACCCCGCCGATTCTCGTCTCCGGAGGCGTCGGGTTGCCTTACTCCCAGCAACTCACCGCGACAGCCGGCAATCCGCCTTATACTTGGACACTCGTATCCGGGAATCTGCCCACCGGAATCGGGTTGTCGCCGACTGGATTTATTTCCGGCACACCGGTCGGAGCGGGCACCTCCACATTTTCCATTCGAGTGAATGACAACACCGGCAATATCGCAACTCAAACTTTCACTCTGCAGATCATCTCCTTCACCACGACCACCGAGACCGGCGTTCTGGCGCACTTCGCGGCGGGCGGCCCCTGGAGCACGAAAGCGTACCTCACCAACACCGCCAACACAGCTATCCAGTTGACCCTGGTAGTCCATACGGATGATGGTTCTATTCTGCCGTTCACCGTGACCCAGCAGGGGTTGACGCAGCAGGTCGGCGGCAATACATTCACCGGCATCATGAATCCGAACGCGACGCTTTTGCTTAATGCCGGCGTGGGCCTTGCCAACACTGAAACGGGATGGATCGACATTCTTACCGCCGGTGCCACCAGCCCGATCGCGGGTTTCGCTGTCTTCCATCTCTCGTCCAACGGCACAACCTCGGAGGGCACTACGCCGCTCCAGACGGTCTTCGCATCTCAAATGCAGCTGCAATTTGACGATACGGCGGGTTACAACACAGATCTCGCGATCGCAAATCTATCCAACAACTCGGCCACGGTCACAGCCACCGTGCTGGACCAGAACGGCAACCTGTTGGGCACCTACTCTCTCTCGCTTGGCGCCCTAGGACACACGTCTTTTGTGGTCCCAAATCAATTCGGCGTGACGAATAATCAGATAGGTGTCGTCCAGTTCACCAGCTCTTCCAACGGCAATATCGCAGGAGTCGGCTTGCGCGCCAGCACCACTACCGGAACCTTTACGACGGTTCCGATCATCGTCCCGTAGCGGCCTCGCGCACTCGCACAATCGCGGCTGGACCAGCGTTGCAGTCAAACCTTATTCGTGACGCAATGTGACGCTGGGATCCAGCCGAGCAGCGCGACCGCGCCTGGAAACAACGGCACCACCGTGAACGTCGCGCCATCATGTGGCGGAACACCATAGAGGAAGCTGCTGAACAGCCGTTTCAAGGCCCACGCCTGTTTCGACGCGATCATGTCGAAGCGGCGTGTCATTTTCGGGTCCGTCGCCCTATCTCGCGCAACTAAAAGGTTGCCCTTCAACCGGCTGTGCGTTAATATGCAACTGAGAGGTTGCATTGAACACCGATTCCATCGAGAAAAAAGTTCTATTGCGCGCCTCGCTGGAACGAGTCTGGCGAGCCTTGTCCGACTCCAAAGAGTTCGGCAGTTGGTTCGGCATGACGTTCGAAGGCCAGTTCGCCCCCGGAGCCTTCATGCGCGGAGTCATCGTTCCCACCACAGTCGATGCCGAAGTTGCCGCGGCGCAGAAACAGTATGAAGGCGTGCCCGTCAACATCACCATCGAGCAGATGGAACCGGGGCGTATCTTCTCCTTCCGCTGGCATCCCGGTCCCATCGAAGCCGGCGTCGACTATTCCGCCGACCCGTCCACGCTGGTGGTCTTTCAGCTCGAAGAAGTCGCGGAGGGCATTTTGCTGACGATCACCGAGTCCGGCTTCGATCAGATTCCGCTGGAGCGCCGCGCCAAGACCTTCTCAACCAATGAAAGTGGTTGGAGCGGAGTGGTGAAGCTCATCGAAAAGTACCTCTGCCATGCCTCGTAGCTCCCCGGCCGTACGCCTGCCGAAGAGCTCCGCGCACCTTTTCGCGGCGCTCGGTGACGAGACGCGTCTCCGCCTCGTCACCCGCCTTTGCCAGGACGGCCCGGCCTCCATCACTCGCCTTGCCGCGGGATTCTCTCTCACCCGTCAGGCGATTACCAAACACCTGCGGGTCATGGAAGGACCAGGGCTCGTCCATTGCACTCGTCACGGGCGCGAAAGCGTCTGGCAACTGGACCAGCGGCGTCTCGAGGACGCGCGACGGTACCTCGCCCTCATCTCGAGCCAGTGGGACGACGCGCTTCTCCGTCTGCGCGAACTGGTCGAAAACGGCCCGGACCAGCCCTCCTGATTCAACAAATATTGCTCAGGTCCCGTACCGCCCCGCGGGAGGCGCTCGTAGCCAGCGCGGCGTAAGCCTGCAGCGCTTTCGAAACCTTCCGCTGCCGTTGCGCCGGCTTCCACGCCGAAACGCCGCGAGCGTCCATAGCCTCCCGGCGCCTGGCCAGCTCGGCATCGCTGATCGCCAGGTGGATCAGCCGTTTGGGGATGTCGATCTCGATCGTGTCCCCATGCTCCACTAACGCGATCGCGCCCCCCTCCGCTGATTCCGGCGAGACATGGCCGATCGACAGCCCCGAACTGCCTCCCGAGAATCTTCCATCCGTGACCAATGCGCACGCCTTGCCCAAACCCTTCGACTTCAGATAGCTGGTCGGATAAAGCATCTCCTGCATGCCCGGTCCGCCCTTGGGACCTTCGTACCGGATCACCACCACTTCACCAGGCTTGACTTGGTCGTCCAGAATCCCCTTGACCGCATCATCCTGGCTCTCGAACACATGGGCCGGTCCGGAGAACGTCAGGTTCGATGCATCGACGCCCGCCGTCTTCACAATGCACCCTTCCTCGGCAATGTTGCCGTACAGCACCGCCAGGCCGCCGTCCGTGCTGAACGCGTGCTCCCGGTCGCGGATCGCCCCTTTCGCGCGATCCAGGTCCAGGCTGGGATACCGCGCACTCTGGCTGAAAGGCTCGGTTGTGCGGATTCCGCCCGGTGCGGCTCGGAAGAAATCAGCGACTGCCGGGTCTTGGGACCGCATCACGTCCCAGCGGTCGATGCCGTCGCCCAACGTCGGCGAGTGCACCGTGTAAACTTCACGATGTAGCAGCCCGGCGCGGTCGAGTTCGGCAAGGATCGCGAAAACCCCTCCCGCGCGGTGCACATCTTCCACGTGGACCGTGGCAGAAGATGGCGCGATTTTGCAGATATTCGGCACCTTGCGCGAAAGCCGGTCAATGTCGCGCATAGTGAACGGAACCTCGCCTTCCTGCGCCGCCGCGAGAAGGTGCAGAACCGTATTGGTCGAGCCGCCCATCGCAATATCCAGCGTCATGGCATTTTCGAAAGCTTTGAAGCTCGCGATGCTGCGCGGAAGAGCGGACGCATCGTCGTGTTCGTAATACCGCTTCGACAACTCCACGATCCGGCAACCGGCCTGCTGAAACAGCGTCTTGCGGTCCGCATGCGTCGCGACGATAGTTCCGTTTCCGGGTAACGCGAGGCCCAATGCCTCCATCAGGCAGTTCATGGAATTGGCGGTGAACATGCCCGAACAGGAGCCGCATGTGGGGCATGCGGATCGTTCCATCTCAGCAGTGTCTTCATCGCTCACATTGGGGTCGGCCGCTTTGACCATAGCGTCGATCAGGTCGATCGACCGGACGATGCCGTCCTGCTTGATCTTGCCCGCCTCCATCGGGCCGCCCGACACGAAGATGACGGGAATGTTGAGCCGCATCGAAGCCATCAGCATTCCGGGCGTGATCTTGTCGCAGTTGGAGATGCAGACCAGGGCGTCCGCGCAATGGGCGTTCACCATGTACTCCACGCTGTCGGCGATCAATTCGCGGGAAGGCAGGCTGTAAAGCATGCCGTCATGCCCCATGGCAATTCCGTCGTCGACGGCGATAGTGTTGAATTCTTTCGCGACACCGCCGGAGCGCTCAATCTGTTCGGCGACTAACGCCCCGAGGTTTCTCAGGTGGACGTGGCCCGGAACAAACTGCGTAAACGAATTGGCGATCGCAATGATGGGCTTGTCGAAGTCCCCATCCTTCATTCCGGTGGCGCGCCAAAGGCTGCGGGCGCCGGCCATGTTACGGCCGTGTGTGGTGGTTCTGGAGCGATAAACAGGCACGCTTTTAAAGATACCAGGGTCGCCGCGCCGCTAACCCGGGAGTTGCTCTTCCGCCGTGGAGTTGCCCGGACACTCTCGCCGCGACATGCGAAATCTGTTATTTGACATCAATCGCTCTGTATGAAATAATCCGACCCATCTAGTATTTCCGTGTGGGGTAAAGTGAAACGTCTATTTCTTGCCATGTTGCTGCCGGCTTTGCTGCCGGCACAGAATACTTCCTGCTCGCTTTCCGGTACAGTCCAAGATGCCGCCGGTGCCGTGATTCCCGGAGCTAAGGTCACTTTGACCGGGCAGGAAAACGGTTTCGTCCGAACCGTCACGACTAATCACGATGGCTTCTTCTCCTATCCAGATTTGACGCCCGCGACTTTTTCGATCGCCATCGAATCACCCGGCTTCAAAGTCTATAAGGAAACGGGAATCGTCATCAATGCCGCCGAGCAACGCATGCTCGATCACATCAAGCTGCAGGTCGGCCAGGTAAACGAATCGGTAACAATCACAGCCGACGCTGTGACCGTGAATACAGCCAACGGCGAAAGAGCCGGCACGTTGAGCGGCGAGCAATTGGACCAGATAGCCCTTCGCGGCCGCGATGTCTTTGACGCCATCAGCCTTGATGCCCGGCGTGGTCGACACCAGCGACGGACGCGATTCACCCTCCCCGTCCAGCATCAGCAATATCTACATCCTCGGTGGCCGCAACGATTCCAAGAATATGACGATCGACGGCGTGACCAATCTCGATACGGGTTCGAATACCACGGTGCATAGCATGCCGTCTATGGATTCGGTTGCCGAAGTCAAGGTGCTGATGTCGGCCTACTCGGCCGAGAACGGACGTAACCCCACCTCAATTAACGTAATCACGAAGGGCGGCGGGACCCAATTGCACGGGCAAGTGGCTTACTATTTCCGCAATGAAGATTTGAACGCCAATAATTTCTTCTCCAACGAAGCTGGGCAACCGCGTCAAAAGTACCGCTATAACATCGGCAGCTATATGATTGGCGGCCCCGTGGTTCTGCCTAAAATCTATCGCGGCCACAAAAATCTGTTCTTCTTCTTCAACCAGGAATATCAGCGCCAAATTGTCTCTTACTCGGTCAACGAAAAGACGGTGCCCACCGCGCTCGAACGCCAAGGCAATTTCACGGCATCGAAAAATACCAATGGCACTGTGATCACAGTTGAAGATCCGCTGAACGCGAAGAAACAATTCCCCGGGAATATCATTCCGGCTTCGCGCTTCAGCCCCATCGGGCAGGCAATTCTCAACATGTTCCCGCTGCCCAACTTCGTTGATCCCAACTCCAAGAACGTCTATAACTGGAACTACTATGTCGCGGCGTCCGAACCTTACAATCGCCGCACCGAAACAGCCCGAGTCGATTACGCTCCGACGCAGAACTGGCAGCTATATGTCAGCCTCAGCAATAATGCCGACAACCAGGAGGTGCCTTACAGCGGAGGCACTGCGGGGTGGGTCGCGGGTTCGCTGAACTTCGTTATGAGCCCGTTTACGTACACGCAGCCGGGCCGCCTGGCAACCCTGCACTCCACCAACACGATCTCTCCCACGCTGTTCAACGAGACTTCGGTCGCCGTCAGCCAGAACACGCTGAACTTCGGGCCGGAGTTTCCCGAACCTGGTGAACCGCACCAAGCTGGGAATCAATATCCCGCAGCGCAATCCCGCACTGAACCCGCTGAATCTGATTCCGGCACATGACCTTCAGCAGCGTTCAGAATTACGCCAATCCGTCCCTGCGAACGACGGCACTCCCTACTTCAACCAGAACACCATCTTCAGCGTCATCGACAACGTCAGTAAGGTCAAGGGCTCGCACGTTTTCAAGATGGGCATCTATTTCGAGCATACCCAGAAAATCCAGAGCGCCAGTGCGCCCGAACAGCGGCAGCGCTCAGCTTCAATACCGATACCAACAATCCGAACGATGCCAACAATTCCTACGCCAACGCGCTGCTCGGCAACTACGACAGCTATTCGGAAGCCGCTCGCGCAGCCGCAGTCGCAACTACCTTTTCACCAACACGGAATGGTTCTTGCAAGACGATTGGAAAGTGAAGAGCAACCTGTCGATCAGTTGGGGCGTCCGCTTCTATCACGATCCGCCGCAGTATGATTCGCGGCAACTGATCTCGTCCTTCTCGCCGGCGGCGTGGGACCCGGCGACGGCGCCCGTGTTGATTCGTCCGGCGGTGGTTAACGGCAAAAACGTGGGCATCGATCCCATCACGGGCACGGTGTACGGCCAGGGGCAGGTCGGCGACTTTGTCCCCGGTGTCGGCAATCCCGCGGACGGCATGGTAACCGGCGGCAAGAACGGCACTCCCGCCGGCATTTTCAAGAATGCTCCGATCGCAGTCGGTCCCCGGTTCGGTTTCGCCTGGGATCCGTTCAAAGATGGAAAGACATCCATTCGCGGCGGCGGCGGCATGTACTTCGATCGGATCGAAGGCAATCCCACCATGAACCTGTCCGGCAATCCGCCGGCGGTTTACTCGCCAACCACCTACTACGGAACCCTGTCCGGCATCGCGGCATCGGCCGCTTCATCCTATCTGGCGCCGTCCGGCACGGTGTATTCTCTCTCCTCCGTTCCGCACCAGCAACAGGTTTACAACTTTAACGTGAGCATCGATCGCCGAATCGGCACGAACGTCTTCTCCGCCGGGTACACCGGCTCGCTCGGCCGCCATCTCCTCGATGAACGGAATATCAATGCCGTAGCTCCGGGCGCAGATTTCCTGAACCTCAATCCGCAAAACAAGAATCCGCAAAACACCAGCGCGCTGTCGACCAACTTCCTGGAACCTTACTCCGCCTACGGCACCATCTATCTTCGCGAATTCGCGACGAACTCGAACTACCATGCGATGCTGCTTTCCGCTCAGCATCGCCTTTCCCACGGCATCAATGTCGGCGCCAATTACACCTTCAGCAAAGCCCTAGACACCGCGGACTCGTACGGCAGCGCGGTGGATCCGTTCCTCGATCCGCGCTCGCGCAACTATGGCCCGGCCAGCTTCAATAAATCGAGCGTGTTCACCGGCACCTTCTACTACCTCCTGCCGAAACCCGGCAAGATGACGGGCTACCGGGCCCTCGGTTGGGTCACGGACAATTGGGAGCTTTCCGGTGTCACTCGAATGATGACGGGTACCCCCATCACTCCTGGTTACAGCCTGATCACGGGCATTACCACGCCGACCGGCACGCCTGCGGAGGGCGCCAGGATGGAAGTGATAAACCCGACCGGCCCCCTCTCCGTCCGGTTTGCGCCTCCGCCTGAGCCCGCCGGCCAAGCCACTGTTGCCAATGCCGGCCCATGGCTCTCGACGAGCACGGCGCCGGAGTTCGGCAACCTGGGCCAAGGCACCCTGACTGGCCCTGGAACCAACAATTGGGATCTGTCGCTCTATCGCACTATCCCCTTCAAAGAGCGGGCCAGGATCATGCTGCGCCTCGAAACTTACAATACGTTCAACCACACGCAGTTCAATGCGATCAACTCGACTGCACAGTTCAACGTATCGGGCGCACAGGTCAATACTGCTTTCCTCACGCCAACCGGAGCGCGTCCTCCTCGATACGTGCAGGTTGCAATGCGCGTGACGTTCTAACCCGCTAACGCGGAAAGTCCCAATTCTCGTCTTTTGACTGCGCCGTCTTGTTTTTTCAAGCCGGCGCATTTTTATTAGTGTGCCGCTCAACGCGCCCCCGATGCAAACCATAAAAAGTTGCAATTGGACACAGCCCAACAGCGCCCCTTACACTTGCTGATAGACACTCGAGCAGTGTGTAGCATGCAGGCAAGCCGGCCGTTCCTGCCGGGCCGCAACTAATCTTACTTATGGATGCACTTACTTTATTCGGCCTATTTGCCGTTACCACGATGTTAGTCACTTACGCTTTGGAGTCCCGCAGTTCGTGGTACATCCTGGCGTTTGCCGTGTCCTGTGTGCTGGGCTCCACCTACGGCTTCCTGCAAGGGGCATGGCCCTTCGGACTCGTAGAAGGTGTCTGGTCTGTCGTCGCCGCCCGGCGCTGGTGGCAGGCTCGCAAAGCCTTAGTTTGACGGCTCGCCTGACCGCACCGCTTGCCTTCCCAATCCTACGACTTCAACGCGCCGCCTTTGCGCTCGATCGCCTTCGGCCCCCAGGCGCCTGGAACGAAAAAGTCCTGCCACGTGAGCTTGCACTCCTCCACCATATGCAGTCCGTATTCCGACCTTCCGAGTTCGGACGGCTTTGAGGGATTTGTGCCGAACGTAAACTTGCAACCCGCGGCCTTGGCCACGCGCACAAAATTGGCGCTCGGAATCTTGTAGCGGTCATTCAACTCGATAGCCACGCTATTACTTGCGGCCGCGCCGGCTACCTTCTTCATCCGCTCCTCGGTCCAAAGGCTGTCATAATTCTGCGCGATCACCGGCGGAAGATAGGTTGGATTAACGTAGATATCCACCGGCTCGTGTTCCAGAATGCCGACAGTGCGCTCGACCAGCGTGTCCATGAACTCCCGTGTATCCGGGATGGCGCCAAGCTCCTCGGGTATCCAAAGACGTAGCCGGCGCCCGTGATTGTCGGTCCAGGTCATCGAATCGGTGAAGACGTAATCGAACAACGCGACTGTCTGGCGCGAGAACATCTGGGTCCATTCACGCCCTTCCGCCTGCATGGCGATGAAACAGGGCTGTCCCTTCATGCTGTCGACGTAGGCCCGGGCGCCGCGGTCGTCCTGCACCGGATTGAACTTTCCGCAGTTGACCGCGATGCCATACTCAATACCGTCGCGGCGCGATTTGTTTAGAGCCTGCTCGAGCGTGAGCCCTTCCTTCAGATGGACATGATAGTCGACCATCGGAAGATTGTGCCGTCCGATCTGGATAATCTCACGGTAAGTGCCGTCCACCACCGGAGACTCGCCGGGCGTGGGTAGACCGTCGGGCAACGGACGCACCCGGACGCTGCGGAAGAGCGCTTTCGAGCCGTCGTTGTGGCACTGCAGTGCAAACGTGCCCCGATCGAGGAAACGCTGTGTTTCCGCGCCATCGGGAATGATCGGCGGAGTCGGCTCTACATAATCCACCACCAGCATGCCGTCAAGCCGTATCTGCACGCTCTTGCCGCGCACCAGAACATGAATCTTAAACCACTGGTCGTCGGGAATGAATTGTTTGTAAATGTTTCGGATGCCGTACAGGGAGCCTGTTTTCTTCCGCTCTCGATAGGTGCCCTCGCCGCTCGCGGTATTGTTGACCTGCACCTCGAAGCCCTTGATCGGAAACCCTTTTTCCTGATAGGCCGTGTGGAAGTAGACTCCGGAATTGCAATCGTGATGCGCCAGGCATTCCACTTCCAATTCGAAGTTCTTGAACATCGCCTGATTCACCGGACCGGTATAAAACAGGTGCGATCGGGGCCCGTCCGCAGCCAGATTTCCCCCAATCACTTTCCACGAAGCTTTATTTTCGCTGGGCCGCCAGTTCTCCAGGCTGTGGCCGTCATATAAGTCGATCCAGGGCTGGTCGGCTTTGAGGAGTCCGGCGGCGGCAATCGCGCCAAGGAAAGTGCGTCGATTCATTTGTGTCCTTGAGGACAGTATATGCCCGACCTGCATCATCGGTCGGACCCACTCATGAAGCCATCGCCGGCAACCGCATTCAATCGAGTGCTGCTCACGCTGCCTTCGCAGGCACTCGCTCGAGATGATGGATATGGGTCGATAAAAGATGGGAAGACGTGAAACAATCGGTTAGGATCGCAGGCCCCCTGCGTGCAAAACCCCCCCGGAGTTGCCCTGGAAGGACGAACAGATGCGAAAAGGGTTTACGAGAAGACCGCCACGGGACGAGCACGCGGCGCCAGGCAAGAACTACATAACGCCGGGCGGCCTGCAGCGACTCAAAGACGAGCACCGGTTTCTGCTCACCAGGGAACGCCCAGCCGTGACGGAGGTAGTAGCATGGGCTGCCGCCAACGGCGATCGCAGTGAAAACGCCGACTATCAGTACGGCAAACGGCGGCTGCGCCAGATCGATGGGAGGATTCGCTTTCTCACCAAGCGAATCGAGGCCGCGGAAGTGGTTGACCCGGAAAGTCCGAGAGCCGGTCAGGCGGCGATTAAGGTCTTCTTCGGAGCGACCGTGCGCTATGCCAATGCCGCGGGAACGGAGCGAGTAGTGAGCATCGTGGGCACCGACGAGGTCGATCTCGACCGCAACCACATCAGTTGGGTGTCGCCTCTGGGCCGCGCGTTGATGAAGTCGGCAGCGGGCGATCGCGTAGTTCTCCAAGCGCCGGGCGGTACAGAAAACCTGGACGTGCTGGAAGTGTGTTACGAGCGCATTTCCGTGGAGCCGTTCCGTGAACCGCCTGGAGCCGAGGCCTCGGCAAAGGGGCTCCCTCGCCCGCAACAATCCACCTGACGAAGGTGAGCGAAGCGGCACAAGAACATTTCCCGTCGGCGGCTCGGAGTCCGCGCACAGGAGTGCACGAAACCCAAGACCGCCGTTAGACGAACCGTATGGTTGTCGGGCGCCCCACTCTCCCATCCAGCAATGCGTCTGCAGTACAATGCAGGAGTTTCCGGAGAGAAACCTCGAATGATCATTCCGCTGACGCCGATCCGCTGCCTGTACCGAGCTGTCGATCTGTACGCGAACAAGGAAGCTCTCGTCTCAGGCGAGGCGCGCTTCACTTACAGCCAGTTTGCGGAACGGTGTGAGCGTCTGGCCGCGGCGCTCGTGGATGAAGGCACGGAGACCGGCGACCGCATCGCCTACATCAGCTTTAACACGCACAAGCTCCTCGAAGGCTATTACGGCGTGGTGATGGCGAAAGCCATCGTCATGCCGCTCAACGTCCGCCTCACGCCGGTCGAATTGATCAATATTCTCAATCACTCCGGCGCGAAAATGCTGCTCTATGAGAATGATTTTGCGCCGCTCGCCGAGGAGATCCGGCGTTGCTGCCCGGGAATTCGGAAACTCGTGAACCTCGATAACGGCGAATACGATACACTGCTCAATCGCGGCGCGCCCAAGCCCGTCGACTTCATGACGGTTGACGAAAACTCCATCGCTGAACTCTTCTATACCAGCGGCAGCACCGGCACTCCCAAGGGAGTCATGCTGGCTCACCGGACGCTGTACCTTCACGCGCTCTCCGTGCTGGCCACGTTCATCAAGGACGACACCGGCATCGAACTGCACACCATCCCGTTATTCCACGCCAACGGCTGGGGACGTCCGCAATCCTCCACCATGGCAGGCCTCAAACAAGTGATGGTGCGCCGCTTCGAACCCTCCGGAGTCATGAGGCTCATTCAGGATGAGCGCGCTACCACCATGTCTCTGGTCCCGACCATGGCGAATGCCTTGCTGAATTGCCCCGACCTTGGCAAGTTCGACACCTCCAGTCTCAAAGAGATTCACGTCGGAGGCGCGGCCTCGTCGCCCGAACTCATCGCGGCACTCGAGCGGACGTTCAAGTGCCCTGCCACTGCCGGATACGGGCTTACCGAAACCAGCCCCGTGGCCAGCGATGCCCGTCCGAAATCGACCGTGGTCTATACCAACGAAGGCGATCGTTACCGGCGCCAGTCGATGGCCGGTTGGCCGATGCCGGGGTGCGAGATCCGTGTCGTCGATCCGCGGATGCACGATGTTCCCCGGGACGGGCAAAGCACCGGTGAAGTCGTGATCCGCGGCGACAACGTCATGGACGGTTACTACAATGAGCCGCAAGCCACCGCTGCGGTGATGTCCGGCGCCTGGTTCCATTCGGGCGACATGGCCGTCTGGGACGAGCATGGGTTCATTCACATCGTCGATCGCAAGAAAGACATCATCATCAGCGGCGGCGAAAATATTTCTTCAATCGAAGTCGAGAAAGCGATTTCGGCGCACGACGCAGTGCTGGAGAACTGCGTGGTTGCTGCGCCCGATCCGAAGTGGGGCGAAGTCCCCGTTGCCTTCGTCGTGCTGAAAGAAGGAGCTACGCTCGATGAAGCCGAACTCGTGGAGTATCTGCAGCAGCGGCTCGGCAAATTCAAAATCCCGCGCATGTTTCATTTCCGGTCGGAGGCCCTGCCCAAAACCGGCACGGGCAAGATCTTGAAGCGTGAACTGCGTGAACAATTCTGGGCAGGGAAAGAGAAGAGGGTGCAAGGATGAAGAGCAATCGACTGATTTCCTCTGCGGTCATCGCCCTGGCGGCACTTGCGGTCGGCTGGCAGCGTGGTGTGCTGTTTTCACAAGCCGGAGGCGACGCCGCGGTCGACGTCGATAACACGGTACGGACCGTTCGTGTGCGCTTCGGCGTCAATGACAAAGTGCCCGCCAAATGGGACGGTACAGCCAGCGTCACCGGCGGCTCCATTCTTCGCATTCGCGATTGGCATCCGCGCCCGGGCAATAAGGTCGATAAAGAAGGATGGTCGCTCGCCACCCACAAAGGTCCGCTGTTTGTTACCCGTCCCTGGGACGATGAGCCGGTCCACGAACCTCGCACGCCCATCCTGATCCCCGGTGTTCTCATCGAGGTCAAAGGCAGCTTGGGGACTCGTCTGACGATTAAGACGCTTCACGGCAACCTGACCGTAATGCCTTTTGCGGCGAAACTCGCACCGCCCGCCGGTAACATTGCGGTCGACGTGGTTCCTACACCGCTCGAACTCTCCACCAGCGAGTATCAGAACGACTTTCCCACCATCACGCGTGGCGCTGGCCGCGAGATGTGGATGAGCTGGCTCGCCTGGGATCCCGCCGGCGACCGCGTCTTCGCCCGGCGCTTCGACGGCACTCGCTGGCTGCCCCGCATGAGCGTGCTCGATACCCCCGGCGATGTCTTCATCGTCAAACTGGGCCGGGATAAGAAGAATGGTATGTGGGCCATCTGGTCGCAGCAGAAAGACGGCAACTTCGATCTGTATGGCAGCCGTTTTGACGGTAAGGCATGGGTCGCGCCGGAACGTCTGACCAACGCTCCTCAACCCGACATTTATCACGACGTCACCACCGATTCGAATGGCAACCTGTGGGTCGTCTGGCAGGGCTTCCGCAACGGAAAGTCCGATATCTTCGCGCGACGTTATGACGGCGAAAACTGGTCGGAAGAAGAAAAGGTATCCGACTCCCTCGCCAACGATTGGCAGCCGGCCATCGCCGCGGACGGAGCCGGTCGCGTGTATGTCGCGTGGGATACCTATGACCAGGGCAACTACGATGTCCGGATGCGATCCTGGGCCGATGGCCACTGGGGCGCCGCCATGGCAGTGGCGTCCACCCCGCGCTTCGAGGCCCATGTCAGCCTGGCCTGCGACAAAGAAAACCGGCTCTGGGCTGCCTGGAACGAGAGCGGAACAAACTGGGGTAAGGACACCGGTTTCCTGGTCAAGCAGCAAGGCACGCGCCTGTATCAGTGGCGAACCATGAGTGTCGCCGTCTGGGACGGGGCCAAGTGGTCCAATCCGGCCGCTGACGTCAATACCTCGTTGCCGCAAGACATGCCCGGTTACGACATCCAGGGCTACAACGATTTCCCCACCTTGCAGCGTGCCGCCGATGGACGCATGTGGCTGTTCTTCCGCCATCGTTTGCTGCGCATCCGCAACGTGCCAAGCGATACTCCGGCGCACCGGGCCGGTTGGGAGATCTTCGGCACGGCTTATGAAGGCAAGTCGTGGAGCGAGCCGTTACAACTTCCCGTCAGCGTCGATCGCATGGATACCAAAGGCGGTTTCGCCAGCGACGCAGAAGGTAATATCTGGGCCGCGTGGGCCACCGACAACCGCGATTTTGAAGAATTTCTGTTCCAACACACCGACGTGTTTGCCGGCAAGATCCCCGCGGGCCGTCCCGCCCCCGCCGCTTCTCTGGAGCCGCGGCTCTTTGAAAAACTGCTATCCACGGCGATGGACCCTGAGGAGCATCGGAATCTGGCGGCGATTCACGGCTACGAAATCCGCGATGCCGGTAAGACCTATCGCATCTATCGCGGCGATACCCACCGTCACTCGGAATTTTCCATGGACGGCAACAACGACGGCTCGCTCAACCAAAGCTATCGCTACGCGATCGACGCGGCGCAGCTCGATTTTCTCGCCCACACCGATCACAACGGAGACGGTGGTCCCGACGTTCCCTACATCAGCTGGTTGTTGCAGCAAATGTCGGACTTGATGAACCTGCCGGGTACCTTCACGCCCTTCTATTCCTACGAACGCAGCGTCGTGTATCCCAACGGCCATCGCAACATTCTGTTTGCGCAGCGAGGTGTGCCCACTCTGCCCATCCCACAATCGGAGCAGCAAGGCCAGACCGGCTCAGCCGCATTGTACGAGTACCTGAAAAAGTACAACGGCATCGCGATTCCCCATACCTCCGCGACAGGCATGGGGACGGACTGGCGCGACAACAACCAGGAACTTGAACCCCTCGTAGAAATCTATCAGGGCGATCGCGTTTCGGCCGAATACGAAGGAGCGCCCAAGGCGGCATACGAAGGCAATCCCGCGTCCCAAATCGGAGGCTTTAAACCCAAGGGCTACGTATGGAATGCCTGGGCCAAGGGTTACAAAATCGGCACCGAGGCCGCTTCGGACCATCTCTCAACGCACATCTCTTATGCCTGTATCCTGTCTCCGGATGGGACGCGAACGGGCCTGCTCGACTCCATGCGCGCACGCCATTCTTACGGGGCGACCGATAACATCGTGCTCGACTACCGTCTGGTGACACAATCCGGTAAGGAATATCTGCAAGGTGACATCGTGCCCGTTTCCGGCCCGTTCAAGCTCACCGTGCACGTGGCCGGCACGCAGCCCATCCGCCAGATCGACATCGTCTGCAATAACAAGTTTGTCTTTACCCAGCAGCCCATGCAGCGCGATGTCAATCTCACCTTCACCAACACGGAGCAAGGCGCGCGCTATTACTACGTCCGCGTCATCCAGGTGGACGACAACATGGCGTGGTCCTCGCCTATCTGGGTACAATGATCCCGTCTTGTTGAACTAAACCCGCAATTTCCGCGCCGCCAGCATACCCAGCACTCCGCTGATCGGCAGAACGGCGATGTGCCACACGATCACGTGCGGCGCTTCGAAGTTAGGACAGTGCAGTTCCAGCATTGTGATTCCCGCCAGACCCGCGAGCAGTCCCGCCGCAAATCCCGCTGCGCCGGAATCCACTGCAAACCCTCGCCGGAGCAGCCACCAGGTGCCAAGCGCTGCGGGCGCCGCGTTAACCAGGCCGGCCGTTAAACACGCGAGGCCCTGCGAGACGAACCGCTCCGTGCGGTAGTCGTGGAATAGCAAGCCGAACACCACAGCAAGTCCGATGCAGCCGCCGGCCGCCAGAATCCCAGGAGACGCCGGCCGCGGACTTCCAGGGATCATTTCCGCCACGCATAGACGTGCCGCCAGCCAGATCAAAATCCCGAGCAGGGAAAAGATCGCAGCGATTTCTGCCGCGTTCATTTTTTGCACGCCATGCGGTCCCAAAAGCATCGCTCCGGCGAGCCCCACGCTACTCGCCACCAGCACCAATCCGCCGGTCAAAATCCAGGAGGCTGGCAGCGCTTCCACGGGGCGCATGTCGGTTCCCAACGATCTCGAGATCCGGTCAAGAAGAGCGGTATCGACGGTCGGCTTCGCGCCGGCGGCTCGTTTCAAAATGTCGTCGAGCTCTCTATCCGTCATTGCACAGCCACCCGTCCGGCACTCGGTCCCGCAGCCAGCTCCTTCCTTAATTTGTCGTACGCCCGATGAGCCTTCTGCTTGACCGAGCCGACGCTGGACGATGTGGCCCGGGCCACTTCTTCGAGCGACATACCGGATACCTTCAGCATCACAATCACTTCGCGCTGGCTGTCCGGCAACGTAGCCAATAACGCTTCCAGATCCGGAGTTCCCTGCGTCCGCGCTGCCGGAGCCTGAGGAAATTCCGACCCTTCCTCCAGACTCTCTTCGCGAGCTTCCGCGCGATGCGCCTTGCGGTAGTGGTCGACCCGGATGTTCCTGGCAATGGCGTAGAACCAGGGCAGGACGGGCTGCCCGCGCCGATACGTATGCCGTACCTCGTGGATCCTCAGCCAGGTTTCCTGCAGCAGATCGTCCGCGTGCCTCCGGCTGACAAACTGCATTAGAAAGAACCGGTGCAACTGAGGGCTCAGGCGATTGATCAGGGCCGCGGCAGCGGCGGAATCGCCTTCCTGGTAGCGAGCCATCTCAAGCTGCAGATCGATGTCCGAATCCATGAAAAGAAAGCGCTCACTCAATTATGGCTGAGATCGCGTGAGCGCCCGCACACCGCTCGATAATTTTCAATCGCCCAAGCCTATTCGATCAGCTGTACATTCAGCACCCCGCCCGCGCTGTTTCCTTTCGTTGACATGTCTTTATCCTCTTTTGTATCGGGTAGGCCCGTTGGATCGGCCGGTTCATAGCTGAATTCGTTGCGGAGGGTCCGGAAGTTACGGTCGCGATCACAAACGTCGCCATTTTCCGGCGCGCACCGTTGGACTCCATCCGTTGCGGGATAACGGAAAACAGGCTGCGCTGGATCCGATCTGCAATTTCGTGGGAACATTTGGAGAAGCGGAAAAACGTGCTGCCGCGCCGGTTCTTTACGCGGTAGCGGCATTGACGCTGCTCCTGACGATTCGGATTGAGGGAACATCGGAGGGTTCGTGCCAATCGGGAACAAGCTGACAGATCGTTACGAGGTCAAGCAGACGCTGGGCCAGGGAGGCATGGGCGTCGTTTATTGGGCCTATGATACGCTGATCCGCCGCGACGTAGCGCTCAAGACCATCCGCGATGCACCGGAACCCGCCGCGCTGGATCTCTTTTACAAAGAATGCAACATCCTCGCATCCATTTGCCATCCGAATATCATCGAGATCTTCGATGTTGGAAAATTCGAAGACGAAGGCGCTGCGAAGCCCTATTTCGTGATGCCGCTGCTCAAAGGTGTCACCCTGGAGAGCCTCATCCGTACCTCCAGCCGCCGGCTCACGGTCGAGCGCACGGTCGAGATCCTCTGCCAGAGTTGCCGTGGCTTGCAAGCCGCTCACGAACGCGGCCTGGTGCATCGCGACCTCAAGCCCAGCAACATCTTCGTGCTGGAAGACGATTCCGTCAAGATCATCGACTTTGGCGTAGCGCACATGGCCGACGCGCGGACAGCATCGTCGCCCAAAGGCACCCTCCTCTACATGGCGCCGGAGCAGATCCAGCTAAAGCCCGCCACCGCTCTTTCGGATATCTTCACCCTGGGCGTGGTGGCCTACGAAACGCTGACGCTGCGGCGTCCTTTTGATGGCGCGACTCATCGCGAAATCGCCAACGCGATCCTCCATCACGTGCCGCCGCCGGCGTCAGATCTGAATCCCGCTGTCAGCCCCGTGCTCGGGCGCGTAGTCCACAAAACCATGGCCAAGCAGCCGTGGAATCGATTCAGCACCGCGCGGGACCTTGCAGACGCGCTCCAGAAGGCGCTCCGCAATGAACCCATCGAATCGTTCGACTCCGCGCGCATTCAGCCGCGCATCGCCCGTGCCACTCGAGCCTTTGAATCGGGCGACAATCAGTTCGCTTCGGAGATCCTGACCGAACTCGAATCGGAAGGACATCTCGATCCAGCCATGGCGCCTCTTCGACGCAGGATCGACCAGGCAGTCCGGCAGAAAGCGCTCGCTCAGTTACTGGAGAGCGCTCGTACCCGCATCGCCGACGACGAATATCCGCTCGCCTTGCAGAAGGTGCAGGACGCGCTCGAGATCGATCCGGAGAACGTCGAAGCGCTCCGCCTGCAGCACGATATCGAATCGAACCGGAGCGGTCGGCAGGTCGACGAATGGGTCCGTCTTGCGCGGCAGCACCTGGACCGTTTCGCGTTCAGCCACGCTCGCCAGGCCGTGGATAACGTCCTGCAACTGCGGCCGTCCGACACCCAAGCTCTTAATCTTATGGCCGATATTCAACGTCGCGAACAGCAGTATCTGCAGATGCGTCAGGAGAAAGAGAAGCTCTACCAGTCAGCGCTCGAAGCTTATGAGAAGTGCGAACTCAGTAACGCGCTCAGCAAGCTCGAACGCGTTCTCGAACTTGACAAACGCGCGCCCGATGTCTCATCCACCGGCCGCGGTTCCTCCTACCAGAGTCTCTACAATCAGGTCCGTTCCGAGCAGGATGCCAACTTGGCTGCATATGCCGAAGCCCGCCGCGCCCTGGCCGATGGCAATTTCGATCGCGCCCTCCAGCTCGCCGGAGAAGCGCTCAAAAAGTACCCGGACCAACCTCTGTTTCAGGCCCTGAAGCTCGACGTAGAGGATAGTAAGCGACAGAAGCGTTCGGCCTTCATAGCGGAAGTGGATCGTACCGTGGAGGCGGAACCGGATCTTGATAAACGCATTGATATGCTGCGCAGCGCGGCCGGGAAATATCCTGAAGAGCAGCATCTTGAGCGAGCCCTCGAGCTGATGTGCGAAAAGCGGGACCTGGTCGACACCATCGTAGCCAAGGCGCGCCGCCAGGAAGAGTCGGCGCAATATAGCGAAGCGCTCGGTCAGTGGGAGATTCTGCGCACGGTCTATAACCAGTATCCCGGCCTCGAATTCGAGCTCGAACGCGTCTCAAAACGCCGCGGCCAACAAATGCGCACTGATGCCAGAGCGCATTGGGTCTACCAGATTGACAGGCAGCTCGAACGCCGCGACTTCGCGCAGGCCGCCGCATTGCTGCGTGAGGCGCAGCAGGACTTCCCCAACGATACCGAACTCGACCAACTCGCCAAGCTGGTTCGTCAAAGGGGAGACCACACTGCCGTCTCGCAACTCCTGGGCGAGAAGGCGTGTGCCCTCAACTCCACGGGAAAGTTCGATGAGTCCGCGCGTCTCCTGCGTCAGGCGCTGCAATCAGACGAGCGGGACGTCACGGCCCGCGGGCTTCTGGTCGAGACCCTCGTGCAACACGCGCGTTCCTTGCTCGATAGCGATTGGAAGCGCGCCGGGGAGCTTCTTCATAACGCGCTGGAGCTCGATCCGGCCCACTCACAGGCACGCAGCATGGCCGCGCTCATTACCGACCGGGCGCGCGACGAAGCCATCGACCACTGCGCCAATCGCGCACGTCAGTTGCAATCCGAGGGCGACCTCGGCGGGGCCCTCGCAGCGGTGGAGCAGTCCATCGCGCTCTATCCTGATGCCGCGCGCTTGCTCCAACTGCGGGCCACGCTGATGAAGAGCCCGTCGAATGCCGGCCGCACGCCATCGCGCCGCACGGATTTGGAGAAGTTGACCCGCTTCGAAGCGCAGGCCGAGACCGAGCAAAGGCCCGACGTTCAGCGCGAAATTCTAGCCGGCGTCCGCGCGCTGGCTGCCAAATATCTGGATGATCCAGAGTTTCAAACTGCGCTCATCGCCATCGAAAAGCGCTACGTCGGCTTGCACCGTCCCGCTACTGCGGCAGTCGCCTCGGAGGCGCCCGCTTTGGCTCCGCCCCTCTCGCCGAAGGCGGTCCCCGCTCCCACCAAGCCGGCGGAAAAAAAGCCCCCCGCTCCTGCAGCACCCGGCTCCTCCCAGACCGTCGTTGCCGCGGCATCTTCACCCGCAAAGAGAGACTTGCCGCCCGCGCCCCCTGCTCCGCAGCGAGTTCAACTTCCGATGAAGAGTCCAACTCCGCCGCCTCAAACCAGAAAGAGCCGCATGTGGTTCGCAGTTGCAGGCTGCATCCTGCTCCTGATGGTGTCGGCGACCGGAGCCTGGCTCTTCCACCAGCAGAAATCCTCCAAGCTGTCGGCTGGCCTGGTGCCAGTCGACATCCGGACGGTCCCCGACGGCGCGACCATCATGGTGAATGGCAAGCCTGCTGGAACGTCCAACTTGCATTTGACTCTGGCGCCTGGAAGCTATCGCATCAACGCGACTCGTGAGGGATTCCGGCCATCCCAAACTACTGTCACCGTAGCCGGTCACAACACCTCCGCCGATTTCACGCTCCAGGCCCTCGCGTCAACGGTGAAACTGGCGTCCGATTTCCCCGCTGCTTCAGTTACACTCGATGGCCGTCCGCAAACCAGTCTGCAGAGCGGCCAGTTGATTCTGGATAATGTAGCCGACGGTTCCCACACTCTCGCGTTCGGCAGCGGGACATCGACCGCTGCCATACACTTCGATGCGCTCGCAGGCGCCCAGCCGGTCGTCACCGGCATCGAAGCTGCGAAAGACACCACCGCGATTTTGGTCAGCAACCTGGGTGGGCGCGGGCGAGTCTACTCGAGTCAGAAGGCCGGAGCCGTCACTTTCGATGGCAAGCCAGTCGGTCAAGCCAATCCGCTCGGAGTCGAGTTGAGCAACATCTCTCCGGGAGATCACGAAATCACCGTCGGCGACGGCGATGATCGTCGCAAGGTTGTCTATGAAACGACCGCCGTCCCCGCCCTTGCCATCTACATCAATGGCGTCAATCGCGGCCAGCAGACCCTCGGCACGCTCGTCGTCTCCACCGGAGAAGATGACGTGGTGGTGACGATCGATGGCCAGCGTGCTCGCATGCTCACGCGCCGGGGACAATTGCGCATCCCCAACGTGCAGCCTCAACAATATGTGGTGTCGGTCTTCAAGGAGGGCTTCCTGCCCGTTGACGACCAGCGTGTCACGATTGTGAAGGGCGAGGAGACCAAAGTCGCATTCCAGTTGCACCCCTTGCCTAAGGTCGCGGCGCTTCATGTTTCAGGAGCTTTGCCCGGGACACAAGTCTTAGTGGACGGCAAGCTCGCCGGCACAGCCGGACCGGACGGCGGCATGCCGCCCGTGCAGGTTTCGCCCGGCACCCGTCGAGTGCAGTTGCGCAAAGACGACTACAAGCCCAAGACTTACGATCTGAATTTCAGCGCGGGGGAGAATCGGACCATCACTGGAGCCGACGTACTGCTCGAAGCCACGTTCGGCATGCTGGCCCTCTCGGTGACCCCGGCAAACGCGCAGTTGACCATCCAGCGCGCCGGCGAAGCTCAGGCGCGGCCTCTGGCGGCTGGGTCCACTCGCCTTCCCGTGGGCACCTATATCGTGAGCGCCTCCCTTCCTCATTTCGTGCCGCACTCTGAGACATTCGAGATCGGCGGCGGCAACACCAGGAACATCGCAGTCGGACTCGTGGCGGAACATGTTGCGCCCGCTCCCAAACCGGTCGTTCACATCGGCATGGCGGGCTGGCTGAACCCTCAAGCCTGGCAGCCCGAGGGCGACCATTTCATGCGGCACGGCGGCAATCTCATTCTCTTCAAACCGCAGGGGCCCGGAACCTACAGCTTCACGGCGTCCTTGAAACACGGCAAGCAACTCCGCTGGGTGGCGCACGTCGTCGACGAAAAGAACTACGCGGAATTCGAGCTCGATAGCGAAAACTTCACCCGCAGCCTTGTAACGAACGGCAAGTCGAACGCATTGGTCAAGCGAAAGCATGGCCTGCCGCTCGAAACCGTGAGCGCGACGCTGCAGGTCACGATCTCTCCGGCAGGCATCGTGCAGCGAATCCAGGAGCCTAAAGGATGGGCTGTCCTGGATTCGTGGATGGGCACGGCCCTGCATGAGGGCAATTTCGGCTTCATGCTTCGTGGGCGCGACGAAATGAACCTGTCCGGCTTCTCGTTCACCGGGTCGCAGTAGCGCTACGCTGCCTTACCCACCATGCTATTCGGATCGATCACGAACTTCTTTGCCGCGCCTTTATCGAAGTCCTTGTACCCCTGGGGCGCCTCGTCCAGCGCAATCATCGTGACATTGACGGCCTTGGCAACGTGAACCTTATCGTGCAGGATCGCCTGCATCAACTGCCGGTTATAGCGCATCACGGGGCATTGTCCGGTCGCGAAGGTATGCGATTTGGCCCAGCCCAGGCCGATGCGGATGCCAAGCGTGCCGCTCTTGGCGTTGTCGTCCACACCGCCCGGATCGTCGGTGACATAGAGTCCCGGAATGCCGATCGCGCCTCCCGCACGAGTGACCGTCATCAGCGAATTCAGCACCGTCGCCGGTTGCTCCTTGCCGCTATCATGCCCGTGTCCTTTGGCTTCGAAGCCCACGCAGTCGACCGCGGAATCGACTTCCGGAACGCCCACGATCTGTTCGATCTGCTCGCCGGGCGACGCGTCCTTGCGCAGGTCCACGATTTCGCAACCGAAACTCTTCGCCTGTGCGAGCCGCTCGGGAATCATATCGCCGACGATCACCACCGCCGCACCCAGCAGATGGCAGGCCGCGGCGCAACCCAAGCCAACCGGTCCCGCACCCGCTACATACACGATCGATCCCGGACCGACGCCGGCGGTGACTGCGCCGTGATAACCCGTGGGAAAGATATCGGAGAGGAGCGTGAGGTCGCGAATCTTCTCCATCGCCTGATCGCGGTCCGGAAACTTCAGCAGATTGAAATCCGCATAGGGCACCATGACATACTGAGCCTGGCCCCCGACCCAGCCGCCCATGTCGACATAGCCATAGGCTGCGCCAGGCCGCGCCGGGTTGACGTTCAGACAAATTCCGGTCTTCCCTTCCTTGCAGTTGCGGCATCGTCCGCAGGCAATGTTGAAAGGCACTGAAACCAGATCGCCTTTGTGAATGAACTCGACGTCGCGTCCGGTTTCAATCACCTCGCCCGTGATCTCGTGCCCGAGTACCAGGCCCTGCGGCGCAGTCGTACGACCGCGAACCATATGCTGGTCGCTGCCGCAGATGTTGGTGGTAACGATTTTGAGAATCACCCCGTGCTCGCATTTGCGCGAACCCAGCGCGAGCTTCGGATAGTCGATGGTCTGTACTTCTACTTTGCCTGGGCCCATGTAGGCGACCCCGCGATTGCCTGCCATACCTTTGTCTCCTCCTTAGGATTGCTTCAGCGGACATCCTGGCCCGCGAACAGCATAATGACACAAAGAACGCGGTTCGTGGGAGTTGAGTTGTGCGAGTAAGCCCTATCCGCAAATCTGGTCAAATAGAAGGTCCGATGCCGGAGCTACTGCAGGCGCGCAAGATAACCAAACACTATGGCGGAATTGCCGCCCTGAAAGGCGCGAGTTTCGCGGTCCGCGCCGGCGAAGTGCACGCATTGATGGGCGAGAACGGCGCCGGCAAGAGCACGCTCGCCAAAATCATCGCCGGCTCGGTGCGCGCCGATTCGGGGCAGATCCTGGTCGATGGATCTCCAGCCGCCATTGCCAGTCCGTTAGACGCCCAGCGCCACGGCATCGGCATTATCTATCAAGAGCTGGATCTCTTTCCGCATCTCACCGCCGGCGAAAACATCGTCATCCGCAATCTTCACTTTCACGAAGGTCGAATCAATCATCCACGCAAAATCGAAGCCTTCTGCCGTCCCTTCTTCGCGCAAGTGGGACTCGATTGCGATACTCGAACGCCGGCCGGCGATCTCCCCATCGGCAAACTGCAACTGCTCGCAATCGCGCGCGCGTTGAGCATGCATGCGCGAATCCTCTTGATGGACGAGCCCACCAGCGCGCTCTTCGACGATTCCGCGGAACGCCTCTTCGAACGCATCGCGGCACTTCAGGCCGAAGGCGTCGCTGTCGTCTACGTCTCGCACAAGATGGACGAGATCTTTCGAATCTGCGATCGCATCACCGTGCTGCGCGATGGCGAGACGATCGAAACTCGCGACATCGCATCGACGACACCTGCCGAAGTCATCCGCCTGATGGTTGGCCGCGCCATCAGTATCGCCGTAAAACCTCCCGCCGCCACGCAGTCCGGCGAACCTCTTTTGACTGTGCAAAGCCTCTCGACCAGCAAACTCAATGACATCAGCTTCGAACTTCAGGGCGGCGAGATCCTGGGCGTGGCCGGACTGGTGGGTGCGGGACGCACCGAACTCGGCCAGGCGCTCTTTGGACTGGAGCCGATACGCTCAGGCTCTCTCCAATTAAAGGGCCGCAAATTCCATCCTCGATCCCCTCGCGACGCCATGGATGCGGGACTCGCATTCCTGCCCGAAGATCGTAAGGTTTCGGGCCTATTGCCACAGATGAGCATTATGGAGAACTCGACGCTCGCCATCCTTGGCCGTCTGTCGACTGCCGGAATCATCCGCTCACGTGATGAAGTCGCGGCGGTGAGCGAGCCGTTCAGGACTCTGGCTTTGAAAGCTCCGCGGCTCTCTGCCCCCGTTAACAGCTTGAGCGGCGGCAACCAACAGAAAGTGCTGCTCGCCAAATGCCTGCTGAAGAATCCCGAGGTCGTATTTCTCGACGACCCGGCTCGCGGCATCGATATCGGCGCGAAGCAGGATATCTATCGCCTCATCCGCGAACTCGCAGCAGCCGGCAAGGGCGTGATCCTGGTGAGTTCGGAACTGCCTGAACTGCTCCATTGCTGCGACCGCATTATGGTCCTCTGCGAAGGACGGGCGACAGCCTTCCTGACGGGCGCTGAAGCAACCCAGGAGAACATCATGACGGCGGCGACCCGGACGGTGATTCAATGATCGCTTTCCTGAGGCGCTTCCAAAGTTTCGCGGGGCTCCTTGCCATCGTCGTCCTGGCCATCGTCTTCAGTCCGGTCGCCGCGGATGGCAGTCGTATCTTTCTCGAAGCAGGCAATCTCACGGACATCCTCCGCCAAATGGCGCTTATCGGCATGATCGCGCTGGCCATGACGTATGTGATCCTCACTGGCGGAATCGATTTAAGCGTCGGCAGCATACTGGCTCTTTCCACATCAGTGGTGGCAATGTTCCTGACCAAGAGCTACCCATCGCTGAGCCCGCCGCAACATATCGCGCTGGCCATCGCGGCCGCGCTGGGCCTCTCGGCGGCCGCGGGCTTTCTCAACGGCCTGGTGATCGCGACTCTCGATCTGCAGCCGTTCGTGGTGACGCTGGCGAGCATGATCGGGATTCGCGGCCTGGCCAAATGGCTCACCAACAACGCCAATATCGATATCGGCTTCGGCCAGGATGTCGCCGCTTCGTTCGCCGGCACGTTTCGTCAGAAGCCCGTAGTCATCGGCACGTACGCGGTGCTCGCCGTGGTTTTCGCGCTGGTGCTGGCGCGCACGGTTTTCGGACGCTATGTGCGCGCTACCGGCGATAACGAGAGAGCCGCGCGCTACACCGGCCTGCCGATCGGCGCTATCAAGGTCTCCGTCTACGCCATCTCCGGCCTTCTCTCCGGGCTGGCCGGAGTGCTTTACGCGGCGGAGAATCACCAGGGTAATCCCAATGCGGGAGTGGCGTACGAGCTTGACGCCATTGCCGCGGTAGTGATCGGCGGAACGCGTCTGGCGGGTGGGAAGGGATCGATCGCCGGAACGATCGTCGGCACCTTGATCATGGGCGTCCTCACGAATATGCTGCGCTTGAACAATGTGGACAGCAATGTGGAGATGATGATCAAAGCAGTTATTATTGTCCTGGCAGTAGCTATACAGAAACAGCGAAACACAGAATGATGAAATCGATTCTGCTCCTCCTCACCGGCTCGAGTTTGTTGGCCGCGGACTTGCCCGTGATCGGCATCTCCCATGTGGGGTTCCGCGTGGCCGATCTCGAGAAGACGCGCGCATTCTATACCGGGGTGCTCGGATTCCAACAGGCTTTCGATCAAAAAAGCGCTGCAGGCAAGACGACGCTGGCGGTTTTCAAAATCAATGAAGACGAGTTTCTGGAAATGTCGCCGGGAATTCCGGCCGGGACGACCGATCGTTTCACTCACCTGGCGTTTCTCACAGACAAGCTGGAAAGCCTGCGCCAAGCCATCCAGACTCTCGGCTTCAACCCGCCGGAATTGCGTACCGGCCGCGACCGCACGCGCAACTTCTCCATCAAAGATCCTGATGAACACCGTATCGAGTTTGTGCAATACGAGGCCGACTCCCTGCAGGCCCAGGCGCGCGGCAAATATGCAGACAATCGCCGTGTCTCAACCCACCTGTTACGCGTCGGTATCGCCGTCGCCGATCGGAAGCGCGCACTGGCTTTCTTCCATAACTCTTTAGGAGTGATGAGCTACGTAGATCTGTTACCTGAGGGTGCGGCGACCCGCCTCTATTTCAAAGTTCCCAATCTCAAGCAAGCGATCGAAATCTTGCACAGCCGGGGACTTACTAGTGGAACTGCCATTCAAGACCCGGACGGCACGCCGATTGAGTTAGTCAGCGCCGGGCGTTAAGGTTCAGGCGATAAGCTGCCTGTTCCCATGATACTCTAGTCAGGGAAAAAATATGGCCCTGACACGCGAAAAAAGCCAGTTGATGAGCGCCTCGGAAATCGATCGGACGCTCGTCCGGCTGGCGCATGAAATTCTGGAGAAGAGCGCCGATCTCGACAAGATTGCCTTCATCGGCATCCGCCGCCGGGGTGTACCGCTGGCGCAGCGCCTCGCCAAGAAAATCGAAGCCATTGAGAAGCGCGCCGTCCCGGTCGGCATTCTCGACATCAACCTTTATCGCGACGATCTGAGCACTGTCGGGCACAAGCCCGTGGTGAGCGACACGCAGATCGACTTCTCCGTCCAGGGCAAGGACATCATCCTGATGGATGACGTGCTTTACACCGGACGCACGATTCGAGCAGCGCTCGACGCGTTATTCGATCATGGAAGGCCGGCGCGCGTCCAGCTACTGGTGCTGATCGATCGCGGGCATCGCGAACTGCCGATTGAAGCGCGCTTCATCGGACGCACGGTGCAGACCACCGACATCGAGATCATCGAGGTCAAGTTCCAGGAGATCGACGGGATGGAGAAGGTCCTGCTTTGCGAACGGGCAGCCGCGGTCAGGCGGTCTGATCCGATGCGCCGAGGACTGCTTGGCATCGAAGGTCTGGATCGCGCGGAGATCGAGGCCATTCTGCAGCGTGCGCGCGATTTCCAGCCGGCGCCGAACGAAGCGTTCAAGCGCTTTGACACGCTGCGCAACCGGATGATCGTCAATCTGTTCTTCGAGGCTTCGACGCGAACGCGCACGAGCTTCGAGATTGCGGCGCGGCGGTTGGGCGCGGAAGCGGTTTCCATTGCGGCGTCGGGCTCCAGCGTATCGAAAGGCGAGTCTCTGGTGGACACGCTGAACACGCTGGCGGCCATGCGTCCCAATGCGATCGTGATGCGGCACTCCGCGTCGGGCGCGCCGCACTTCCTCGCGCGGCACCTAAACACTCCGATCATCAATGCCGGAGATGGCGCGCACGAGCATCCGACGCAGGCGCTGCTCGATGCCCGCACGATTCTGGACCGCCGGCCCACGCTCGAAGGCCTGCGGGTGGCGATCATCGGCGACATCGCGCATAGCCGGGTGGCTCGTTCGAACGTCCACCTGCTTTCCAAGTTCAAAGCCGATATCGTGCTTTGCGGGCCCGCATCCCTGCTGCCTGCGGATCTGGCCAAACTCGCGCCCGGCGTGACGCTCACCAACGACATGGCGGAAGCCATTCGGGACGCCGACGTGATCATGATGTTGCGCGTTCAACTGGAGCGGCAGCATGAGGCGCCGATCCCTACGGGCGAATACTTTCAGTTCTACGGGCTGCGGCTGGAGCATCTGCAGCTTGCCAAGCCGGATGTGCTGGTGATGCATCCGGGGCCGATCAACCGCGGACGCGAGCTGTCTTCGGAAGTTGCCGACAGCCAGCGGTCGGTGATTCTGAATCAAGTGGAGAACGGCGTGGCGGTGCGCATGGCCGTGCTGGAGAGCATCGTTCAATGAGCCCTGTCTGATTCGCAACGGCCGGATCCTGGACCCCGCGTCCGGCCTGGACGCGATCGGCGACGTGCTGATCGAGAACGACAAAATCGCGCGGATCGGCGGGTCAATCGAGACAGCGGACGAGATTTTCGATGCGACCGGAAAGATAGTCGCGCCCGGCTTCATCGACATGCACGTCCATCTGCGCGAACCGGGCCTCGAGCATGCCGAGACCATCGAAACGGGATCGCGCGCCGCGGTCGCGGGCGGCTTTACGTCGATCTGCTGCATGCCGAACACGAATCCGGTGAACGACAGCCCGATGGTGACGCGCTTCATCATCGAGCGGGCGAGGCAAACGGCCGTGTGCCACGTATTCCCGATCGGCGCGATCACCAAGGGCAGCGAGGGCGAAGAGATCGCACCCATCGGCTCGATGAAAGCGGCGGGCGTTGTCGCCATTTCGGATGACGGGCGTCCGGTGATGAATGCGCGAGTGACGCGGCGCGCGATGGAGTTTGCGCGATCGTTCGATCTGCCGCTGATCCAGCATTGCGAAGACCTGAATCTGAGCGCGGGCGGCGACATGCACGAAGGGCCGCACTCGACGCGACTCGGCTTGCGCGGCATTCCGTCGGCGTCGGAAGACGTGATGGTGGCGCGCGATATCCTGCTGGCCGAGCTGACGGGCGTGCGGTATCACGTGGCGCATCTCTCCACCAGGAACTCGGTCGCGATGGTGGCGTTCGCCAAGAGCCGCGGCCTGACGGTGACGGCCGAAGCCACGCCGCACCACTTCGCCATCACCGACGCGGAACTCGCGAACTACGACAGCAATTACAAGATGAAGCCGCCGCTGCGCAGCGAGGCGCGACGTGGCCGCGGTGATCGACGGCATCGTGTCGGGCGCGATCGACGCGATTGCCACCGACCATGCGCCGCATCACGGGCAGCCAGAAGATGCAGGAGTTCGAGCGCTGTCCGTTCGGGATCACCGGGCCTCGAAACGTGCCATCGGGCTGTCGCTCGAAGCGCTGGTCCACAGGGCAAGATCTCGCTGATGCGGCTGGTGGAGCTGTTCACCACGGGGCCGGATCGCATTCTCAGGCTGGGCCGCGGCAAGCTGGCGGAAGGCGGTCCGGCAGACGTCACCGTCTTCGACCTGGATCACCGAATGGACCTTTCTCGCCGAGCGCTCCTGTTCCAAGAGTAAGAATTCGCCGTTCGACGGCCACCAGTTCCGCGGCGGTCCGGTTGCGACCATCGTGTCGGGCAAGTTGGTCTGGCGCCGGCGTAGCAGACGGCGAACGAGGCGTCTGTGCTACAATTGGGTTGTCTATGACTCAGCCGCAACCTCGCATTCAACTCGAAAAGACCGCAGACTATCGCGAGACACTACGCCAATAGCGTTCAGATCCGCGTGACGCTCTGGGATTTCCTGATCTCCTTCGGAATGGTGAACCAGACCGCGGCCGACCAGGTGGCGATTCAGAATTTTCAGGGCATTTACGTCAGCCCGCAACAAGCCAAAGCATTACTGAACGTGCTGCAACAGAATGTGAGCCAATACGAATCGGCGTTTGGCGAGATTAAGCTGGAACCGCATGCGGGCACGGGTATCGTGCAGTAGCGCGGCGCTGTTCCTGGTTCTGGCGCACCTGCCGTTTCTCACGGCGCCCTACTTCTGGGACGAGGCAGGGCAGTTCATTCCGGCGTCGCTCGACATCTTCTACGGCGGCGAACTGGTGCCGCATTCCACCATCCCCAACGTTCATCCTCCCGGTGTGATGCTCTACCTCGCCGGCATCTGGCGGGTGTTCGGATATTCGATCGCCGGCACGCGGGCTCGCGATTTTGCTGCTCGCGATTCCGGCCTGCTGGTGCGTGTACCGGCTGGCCGCGGACTTCCTCTGTCCGGACCGCAACGCCGCCCTAATGACGCTGGCGCTGCTGTGCATCGCTCCGCTCTACTTCTCGCAAGCCATCATGGCGCTGCTCGACATGCCGGCGATGGCACTGACTACGCTGGCCCTCGCTCTTATTCCTGCACGAGCGCCTGGTTCTGTCGGCGCTTGCCTGTATCGCGCTGGTGATGGTGAAAGAAACCGGGGCCCTGGTGCCCGCGGTGCTGGGCGTCACGCTCGTTGTCGAGCACCGTCCGAAACATTCTGCCCTATTTATGATTCCGGCATTACCGTTGACCGGCTGGCTGCTATTGCTGCACGCGCACACCGGGCAATGGTTCGGCAACGCGTCCTTTGCGAAATACAATCTGTCCTATCCGTTAAATCCCGTGCGGTTGATGCTGGCGCTCTGCCGGCGCGGATACTATCTATTCGTCGGCTCCGGATACTTCATCGGGACCGCTGTTCTACTGAAGACGAGAAGCGTCCCGATGAACTCGCGAGCCTGGCGAGTGGCCGGCTTCTTCGCCTTCGCCCACGTGATTGCCATGTGCGTGATTGGGGGCGCGGTGCTGGAGCGCTACCTGCTTCCTGTGCTGCCGATCACACTGGCGGCATTCGCCAACGCACTCTGTGCGCTGGCACCGAAGCCGCGATATACGGCGTTTGCGGCGATGTGCGCGGCTTCGGCCGCTTGTATCTGGGTGAATCCGATCTATCCGTTTCCGCTAGAGAACAATCTTGCGTGGACCGATTTCGTTTCCGTTCAACGGGACGCCGCGCGATATCTTTCGGCTCACCTACCCGGCGGCGCCCGGGTGTCATCGAGTTTTCCCTTTGCGGGCTGTTTGCGGCGTCCAGAACTCGGGTACACGGACCAACATTTCGCGATTGACGAGATTCCGGACTTTACGCCCGAATCGATCGAACAGCTTCGGGGACGGCGGGTCGATGCTCTGGTCCTGTTTTCGTCTACCTGGGATCCCCTGGGATTGATGCGCGACCCGCGTTGGGCAGGCTTTCTCAAGCGATATTACGATTACCATCCAGACGCGACCGGGGCGCAGATTTCCAAGCTGCTCGACCTGCACCTTGCCATTCGACTCGAGCGGCACGGGCAATGGGTTGAAGTATACCGGCGGTAGCACACAAGCGAGTGGACTCAAGGAAGTGAGATAATTTCGTCTGTCATGATCTCCCGTCGCGAATTGATTTCCGGCATTCCCGCCGGTCTTGCCGCCATGCAGCAGCCCGCAAAGGCCGCCACTACCCGGCCTAACTTTCTGATTATCGTCTCCGACGATCACGGTTTTCAGGATCTGGGATGCCAGGGCGCGAAGGATGTGAAGACACCGAACTTCGACGCGCTCGCAGCCTCCGGCGCGCATTACCAGAACTGGTATGCAGGCGCTCCGGTTTGCGCTCCCTCACGCGCTTCACTGCTGACCGGCCGGTATCCGATGCGGTGCGGCGTGCCGTCCAACGGTCATGAACTCAAGCCCACAGAGTTGACGATCGCGCAACTCCTGAAGACGGCGGGCTACAAAACGGGCGCGCTGGGGAAATGGCATTTGGGAGGGAGCGAGGAAACCTGTCCCAACGCCCACGGCTTCGACTACTACTTCGGCTTCCTCAACGGGTGCACCGATTTCTATTCGCACCGCTATTATTGGGGCGAACCCAAGATTGTCAACTTTCACGACCTCTGGCGCAACCGCACGGAAGTCTTTGAAGATGGCCAGTACCTGACCGAATCGTTGACTCGCGAGGCGAAGAAATTCCTTCACGACAACCAGCACGAGCCTTTCTTCCTCTACCTGGCGTATAACGCGGTTCACTATCCGATGCATGCGCCCGAGAAGTACAAAGCTCGATTTCCTGGAATGGAAATGGAGCGGCAAACCTACGTAGCGATGCTGGCGGCGATGGACGACGGCATCGGAGAGGTTCTGGGGACTCTGAAGCAACTGGGCCTGCGCGATAACACTTTCATTCATTATCAGGCGGACAACGGCGCGACGCGCGAAACGCGGGCGGGGCTAAACGGCAAGCCAGGGCGCGCGGGAAGCAACGGCATCCTGCGCGGGAATAAGTTCAGCCTATTCGACGGCGGCATGCATGTACCCGCGATTATGAGTTGGCCGAAAGTGATTCCGGCAGGCCAAAAGATCGCGGAAGTCGGCATTACGATGGACGTTTTGCCCACGTTCTGCAAAGCCGCCGGAGTGTCGCTTCCGACCGACCGCACGTACGACGGGCACGATATTCTGCCGGTGGCTGCGCAGAAGGCTCCGTCCCCTCATAACGCGATCTACTGGTCTAACCAAGGACAGCTGGCGACTCGTCAAGGGCCGTGGAAGCTGGTGGAAAACGGAAAGACTTTCGACGGTTCGGCGACCGCCAATCAGCCGCTCGAAGGCGAGGATTCGCTGTTTCTTTCGGACTTGAGCAAAGACCCGGGAGAGACGACTAACCTGCGACGACAGCATCCGGAGATCGTTGACCGGCTTTCGACGGCGACGCACAAGTGGCTGGAAGACGTGACGAAGAATTAGCACCGGCTCCAGCTGCGGCCGCGGTTCAGAAGCGCATCAGGCGGCCACGACGGGTTGCAGGCGATGGTAGGGGACTTCGCGGGAGAAGTGCTCGTCCTGATACTTGGTGGTCGAGTAGATGTGGACGTTTTTGGTAACGCAATCCCACTGGCGGTTGAAGGCGATTTGCTTGTCGAGGAGCTGGCGCGAAAAAACGAACTGGTCGGCGGCGGGATCCCAGTCGATGCCTTGCCGTTTGTAGTGGTCGCGGATGAGCACTGCCATGCGGTAGTCCTGCCCATGTTCCAGGAGGCGCTTTGCCTGCTCAAGATGGAGGGCTTTGAGGGTGGACTGGAAGTCGCGGCTGAGACGCTGGGAGTACATGCCGTAATTGTTCAGGAATTTGCATTCGGTATCGCCGGTTTCGAGGGCGTTTTGGAGGGCGCGGCCTTCGAGGTTGACGATACGGTCGAGACGCCATTGGAGGATAGCCAATCTGAGGACAAAGGCTTCCTCGGTAGTTCCATAAGGTTCATGGTCCTGCTTAAAACCGTCGTGGAGCGCATCGAATTCTTCCTGGGTTTCTCCGGGGAGAAGGACGAGCTGTTTTGCAAAAAGGCCGTGCGTGATGGCGTTCCGGGATGAGCGCTTTTTCCCTTCTTCCGTGCGCGGGCCTCCCTTGGAATTAATTTCGGTTACGTGCATCGTTATGAAGTCTCCTGGCGGATTGCGAGAAGATTTAGCATCTTCTAGTTCATGAATAGCAGGCGGACCGAGGGATTTGGCGGCGGCGAATGAGTAAGTGATTGATTAGGCGGGGAATTTTTTGATGAAAGGGTTGGGATTCTAGAAAATCCCTAGAAACGGCCGGCTTCCCCATCAAGCCTCAAGATGCGATAGTATTCTGGCTGAAAGGTATCGAATGGGCGAGGATTACGAATTGACCGAGCACCTGACCTCCGAACAGATTGACAGGAGCATCTTAATCATGTCAGGGCAACTGGACAGATTCGAGGCTGAGAGTGTTCAGCTTCGAGCAGCTCTTTCTGGACCGTTGCCAGTCATCGGGGATGTTGGAGGGATTCCCTGGAACCAACAAGCTATCGATCGGTCTTACACGGATAAGATCATAGCGCTGTTGATTGCCGGCGACCGCACTTGGGTAGAGAAGCGGCTTGCCGATCTTGAAGAGAAAACTCAACGCATTACCGGGCTGATCCACAGATACCGCAGGTTGCGTTCTACTGGACAACAGCCAGGTTTACCTAGTCAGGATGAAACTGCGGAGGTTGCGAAGGGTGAAGCAATTGGCGTGTCGAAATAGCGGGCCTTGCTTACCCGACGCAACTCAGGCGAAGAGGCCCATTTGCCGGTCATCGCCGGCCTCACTCTGGTGAACCTTCTTTGGTTCGACAGGGCGAAAGGTGCGCATCAGGCGGAGCGCGTTTTGGTGCAGGTCGTGGATGACGAGTAGATCGTTGCACCGCGGGCAATTTCCTTTGACGCCGGCGGGGCCGTCCAGGGCGGGATCAAACCCCGGATGCCTGGCACATTTTCCGCGCCACCTGACTGATCCAATTTTGAGCATGATCATTGACGTCCTTTATGTTGTAGTAAGTCAACCTCGCCCCCCAACATCCAATTTGCGCGGTGCGCATGAACGCCGTGACCGGCCGAGATGCGATGAGCGATGATCCAGCATAATAAGAAGCCGAAGAAGAGCCAGGTTCTTCAGTTACCAATGGCGATTGCAAGCGACTGCGTACCGGCTACTCCGTTCAAGGTGAAAGCTATGGGTGCCGCAGCGGAGGCTGGAATACTCGGAATGATTATATTGAACTGGTAAAGGCCCGTGTAATTTGGAGCCAGACCGGAATATTGAGCCGTAGCCTGCGCGCCTCCAACGGACATCTGGAAGGTCGAGGTCAGCGTGTTCGATTGCTGCACAATCTGTCCGACGGGGATAGACGGCGAAACTGGGCCAAACCCGACCCCGTAGAATACAATTTCATCGCCCACGTTGGCAGGGTGCGAAGTCAGGCCAGGGATCGCGCCGACAGGCAGCACGTACGAACCGTCGGCATTGAAGGCCACCGCGTATGGCGTTCCATTCACCACAAAAGTGGACGTCGCGAGCAGTCCCGGCTCAAGCGTGTTCACATTGATATTGAACGGCGCGCTGATGCCGGCGGAGTTGGTAATCGTGACCTGCTGTAGACCGGTAGGCACGTTCGACGGGACCAAGGCATTCACCTGTCCAGAGCTGATATAGGAGACGAACGCAGCTTGTCCGCCAATGCTCACCTTCGTTCCATCTAAAGATGTCGGCGCTACGCCGTTGACGAAATCGGAGCCGCCCCAATTGCGGGCATCGGAGGCGACGTTGGTGAGATTGCTGCCATAAATTTCGATGAACGAGCCCGGCGCTGCAGATGAGAACCCTCCGAATGAGGATGCGCCGACCACCGAGCCGACCGTGGGAACTTGAAGCCCTGCCGGTTGGTAGATCTGGACATAATTAAAAACGGTCCCCGTGTTGGGATTTCCGTTGTTCGACCCGCCCATACAGTAAAAACGGCCGTTGACGCTGGCCGACGCGGCGGCCACTATTGCATACGGCATTGCGGGCAAGCCGGTGGTCCAGGTATTGCCTACCGCGTCGTAAGTGTCCATGCTGGTCAGTTGCGGACCGGTGTTGTTGGCCGGATTGCCGCCCGCCACATAAAGCGTATTTCCGACCGTCTCAAAACACGCTGCGTTCCGCAAGGTAGGCGTCGGCGTGAGGGTCGACCATTGATTGTTCGCGATGCTGTACCCTTCATTGTCGGACGTGACACCCGAGTTGGCCAGGCCGCCAGCAGAGATGAGCATGGACCCTATCGCTCCGAGCGCGGGGTTCGATTTGCCGACATGGAGGGAAGCCAGGGTGCTCCAGGTATTGCTTGCAGGATTGTAGGCCGTGACGGACGCCAGCCTCCCGTTGCCGGGAGCATAGCCGCCCACCACATAGATGACATTGTTAGAAACAACCCCGTATACGCTGTCAGCCTGTATGGGCATGGGTGCCATGGTTGACCAGCTATTGGTCGAGGGATTGTATGCCTCGACGACGGTTAAGGCTGTCGAAGTATTGTTGTTTGCGCCACCAATGGCGTAGAGAACGCCGTTGACTACACCAGAGGCACCGAGCCATCGGGCGGTAGGCAAGGGTGCCCCAGTCGACCACGTATTGGTCGTAGTGTCGTAGATCTCATTTACGTTTAAAACAGAGCTCCCGTTCGATCCGCCTACTGCATATATTTTGGTACCGATCACGCCGACGAAGGCCCCCTCGCGGGCCGTGGGCATGGGGGCGCCGACCGTCCACGAATTGGGTGACACCGAGATTTGAGCTTGTACCAGAGTGCCGGTCGAAGCCAATGCAAAAAGCACGATGAAGAGCTGTAGCGGAACGCGCATCGCTGTATTAATCAATCTCATAAAATTTGTAGGATCCTTCCAGTTATATAGCCGGAGCCGTCTCCGAATTTTGCTCAAATTTGCAAATTTGCCGTGAACGGCTTTGTCGCGAAAAATTAAAACTAACAGAGAGATAAATCCCAAATGCAAACGTCAGATGCCGGCTTTGAAGATTCGAAGCGCGCGAAGAGGGACGCATCCGGGGTCGAGTTTTTAGATTAGCGCCTGTAGCGGCAAAGCCTGCTCTACAAGGGTAGGATAAGGGAGTGATTATGAGTTTGTGGGCGCGCTACAGCAGGAGAGTTGCGCTTTTCCTGATCATGACGGCGGCCGCGTTGTTTGGACAGGGGGAGCAGACTTCCACGATCCAGGGCATGGTTCTTGATGCGCACAACGATCGCGTGTCCGGGGCGAGCGTGCAGGTCAAGACGGGCACCGCGACGTTCTCCGTCCATACGGACTTGGAGGGACGCTATCGTTTTGCCGGGCTGCGACCCGGCAGCTACTCGATCCACGCAGAAGCGGCCGGCGGCACGGCGGAGTTCGGACCCTTGGTTCTGGCGCACCAGGAATCGAGGTCGGTCGACCTCAAGCTGAGTTCGAGCGAAATGCCAGCCTATTCCGACACGCCTTCCTTCATTGTGGCGGGCGTAAGTGATGGCGCGAATCGCGGGGGACACGGGGCCGACCCAATCCTGCACTCGGCGGAAGCGTTGACAAAGGCGACCGCGTCGCTCGGTCCGGTCGAGGAGCCTGGGGCTGAGCTCGAAACGGTTCGCGCGTACGAGCGAGCCGCCGAAGGGGAGCCGAGCGAAACGCATTTTTTCGATTGGGGCGCGGAACTGCTGACTCACCGTGCGGCAGAGCAAGCGGCGGAAGTTTTTGGCCGCGGACACCGTCTGTTCCCGCGGTCGACGCGGATGCTGCTGGGCCTGGCAGTGAGTTGGTACTCGCGCGGTTGGTTCGACCAGGCGGAACGATTCTTCTTCGAAGCGACGGATTTAAATCCTGGGGAGCCTAAGCCCTATCTGTTTTTGGGACAGGTGAGAAACAGCCCGATTGGTCAAGCCCTCGGGTTTGTCGAGAGGATGGAACGGTTTGCCCGGCTGAATCCGGAGAACGCGTGGGCTAATTATTATTATGCGATCAGTTTGAGAGGCGGGGGCGGTGCGGGGAAGGCGCAGGCGCTGCTCGAAAAAGCGGTACGACTCGATCCGGGACTGGCCGCGGCGTGGCTGCAACTGGGAATTGTCTTAGCGGACGAGAACGATTGGCCTCATGCGATGGAGGCCTGGCGGAGCGCGGTGGCTGGCGCGAAGGCTGACGCGACTGCGATCGAAGCGCATTATCGTCTTTCCCAGGCGTACCGCCGGGCGGGTGAATCCGAAAAAGCGAAGGCGGAGATCGAGATGTGGGAACAGATGTCGAAGAAATCGGCCGCGGAGGAAGAACGCGAGCGCGCAGCAATTCGGGAGTTTGTGTTTACGTTGCGCGACCGTTAGACGTGTCGCCATTGGCGCATTGTGAAGGCTTACTGCGAGCCTTACAGAAACGAACTCGGGTCAGTTGCGGCCGCAGAAGCCGGGGTTCTGGCACATTCCACCGGGACACATGGGCGCTTCCGAACGGGCGGGGGCGCCGTTGGCATGCGCCGCGAAAGTAGAGTATTCCTGGCTAAGGTGCTGGTCGCCGCAGGAAGGGCATGCCAGCCCGGCAGTGTCGGCGGAGCGGCGCAGTAGCTTCTCGAACTTGTTACCACAGGAATCGCACTTATATTCGTAGATCGGCATATTTATACTGTACTGCACTCGCTTACTCTAATAAGTGGTCATGCCCCGCGATACGTTGGTCGACTTCTTCGGAGACTGGAGCGCAATCGACGGCGATTTCCTGGTATACGACAACGGCTATCGTCCGCAAAGCTTCCGATACCGCGAGATGGCGGGGATGGCGCGGGCATTTGCGCTGCGGTTGCGAGCAGCCGGGATCGGGAAGGGCGATAAGGTCCTGATCTGGTCGGAAAACCGGCCGGGATGGATCGGGGCTCTTTGGGGCTGCATTCTCGATGGCGTGATTCTGGCGCCGCTCGACTACCGGGTCTCGGCGGAGTTTCTTCTTCGGGTAGCGAAGTTGGTGGAGGCTAAGGCGCTGGTGGTGGGCGAAGAGGTGTCCCGTCCGGAAGAGTTTAGGGGGCACGTGTGGCATGTTAAGGAGATCGAGCAGGAGTTCGCGGAGACGCTGCAACCGGTGGTGACAGCGGCGCCGGACGACACTGTGCAAATTGTTTTCACGTCGGGAGCTACGGCTGAGCCGAAGGGGGTGGTGATCACGCACCGGAATCTGCTGGCCAACATGGTCCCGGTGGAACGGGAGATCGACAAGTACAAGAAATATGGGCAGACCTTTCTTCCCGCTGCGCTTTTTGAACCTGCTGCCGCTGAGCCATTTGTTCGGGCAAGCGATGGCAACCTATATGCCGCCCATGCTGGCGGGCGAGGTCATCTTCATGAAGAGCCTGGATCCGGGAGAGATTGTCCGGCAGATTCACAGCCGGCGGATTTCGGTGCTGGTGTGCGTGCCGAAGATGCTCGACGTGCTGCGAGGGAACATTACGACGCGATTTCCGAAGACGGCCGCGCCGAAGCCGGGTCCATGGTGGGTGCAATGGTGGCGGCACCGGGATGTCCACAGGGCTTTAGGATTTAAATTTTGGGCGTTCGTGGTGGGCGCGGCGCCACTTGACTCCGAGCTCGAACAGTTCTGGTCGAAGCTGGGCTTCCTGGTCATCCAAGGTTACGGTTTGACTGAGACGGCGCCGATTGTCACGTTGAATCATCCGTTCCATGCGCGGAAGGGGACGGTGGGCAAGCCGATCGCGGGGGTGGAGGTGAAGATCGCTCCCGATGGCGAGATTCTGGTGCGCGGGGCGAATGTGACGAGCGGATATTACCAGGCATCGGACGCGGCTTTATCGGGCACCGGCGTCCGGGTTCGCGATGGCGAGGGCGACGGCTGGCTTCACACCGGGGATCTTGGGGAACTGGCGCAGGATGGCAGCCTGCTGGTGCATGGCCGCAAGAAAGATGTGATCGTCACCCCTGAGGGACTGAACGTGTACCCCGAGGATATCGAACGGGTGCTCGAAAAGATGCCGGGAGTCAAAGAGGCTGCGGTTGTGGGGCCGGATCGGGTGCATGCGGTGCTGGTGCTGGAGGCGGGGACGAAGCCGGAGGAGATCACGAATCTGGCCAATCAGAAACTGGAAGATGCGCAGCGCATCCGCACGGTGCACGTTTGGCCGGGTGAATCGCTGCCGAGGACGGAAGGGACCGGGAAGTTGAAGCGGGTCCAGATTCGGGACTGGCTTGCAGGAGGGACTCCTCAGCCGGTTTCGTCGAATGGGGCGGGAGAGGGAGGCGTGCTGGAGTTACTGCGAAGGCTCGCGCCGGGGCGAACGATTACTCCCGAAACCACTCTGGAGGATCTCGGCCTCAGTTCGCTCGAGCGCGTGGAACTGATGAGCGGGATTGAGCAGCGGCTGGGAGGTGCGCGGGATGAAGCGGCATTCGCCGGCGCGAGGCGTGTTTCCGATCTGCTTCAAGCTTCCGGTGGCGCCGCAGCCGGCTATAGAAAAACTTCCCCGATGGCACCTGTCCGCGTTGGCGAGAGCGTTGCGCAGGGTGTTTCTGCCTACCGTGATTTTTCCCCTGGCGCACCACTACGCGCGGATTGAAGTTACCGGCCGGGAGCATCTGGAAGGCTTGAAGGGTCCGGTGATCCTGGCGGCCAATCATCAAAGCTATATGGATGGTCCAGTGATCACGATGGCGTTGCCCAAGCCGCTGCGGTATCGGGTTGCGCCGGCGATGTCGAAGGAGTTTTTCGACGCTTATTTTCACCCCGCAGGACACAAGCCCGGAAGACGATTAGTGCGCGGCCTGGAATACTACCTGGCGCTGTTGGTGTTCAACGGATTTGCTCTTCCGCAACGGGAATCGGGAGTTGGCGCGGTGATGCGGTATGCGGGGGAACTGGCGGGCAGGGGCTGGTCGATTCTAATTTTTCCGGAAGGAAAGATGACCGACAGCGGAGAGATTGCTGCGTTTCAGCCGGGGGTAGCACTGCTGGCATCCAAGTTATCGCTGCCGGTGGTGCCGATCCGGATTCGCGGACTCGAAAAAGTTCTGCACCGAAAGGCGCGGTGGGCGACACGCGGGCCGGTCCGGATCAGCTTCGGCGCCCCGATGCAAATGCCCGCCGGAGACTTGCGCGATCTGGCGCGGCAGGTGCAGGACGCGGTGGAACGGCTTTGAAATGTGGGCGGTGTTGAACAACGTCGGACAGGCTAAAGCCTATTGTACGGAGCCTGCTACGGTAGATGGATAACCTATGTCGAACGGGAACGCCATCTCCGTTGCGGGACTCACGAAAAGCTACGGGAGCTTTGAAGCGGTGAAGGGTATCGAGTTCGAAGTCCGGGAGGGCGAAGTGTTCGGGCTGCTGGGTCCGAATGGCGCGGGCAAGACGACGACCGTCGAGATACTGGAAGGGATCCGGCAGCGTACGGGGGGCGACGTGCGCGTTCTCGATTTTGATCCCGACCGGCAGAAGCGCAATCTAAAAGACCGGATCGGAGTCTGCCTGCAGGCCACGAATCTGCCGGACAAGATTACGGTGAAGGAGGCGCTGGAACTGTTTGCTTCCTTTTATACCCGGACGGTGGATGGGGCTCAGTTGCTCACCCGTCTGCAGTTGTGGGAGAAGCGCAACGCCGGTTACGCGACGCTCTCGGGCGGTCAGAAACAGCGTCTTGCGCTGGCGATGTCGCTGATCAACGATCCGCAATTGTTGTTTCTGGACGAACCGACCACGGGTCTCGATCCCCAGGTACGACTCGAAATTCGCGATCTGCTGGAAGAGCTTCACCGTGAGAAACGCACAATTTTTCTGACTACGCATTACATCGAGGAGGCTGAGCGGCTGTGCGACCGCGTTGCCATTATGGATGCCGGGCGCATTATCGCTATTGGCACGCCGCGCGAGTTGCAGGAACGCAGCCTGGGGCAATCGACGATCGAGATTTTGTGGGATCGCGTGCTGACGAGGGACGATATCCCTCAATGGACGGATGCCATTACGTCCACTTTGAGTGCGGACGGCCAGGGTGTGACGGTGATATCGTCGCGGCCTGCGCGCACACTGGTCGAGATGGTGAAGTGGACAGATCAGAGGGGACTGGAGATTGCGGATGTGCATCTGAAGCGGCCCACGCTGGAAGATGTGTATATCGAACTGACGGGGAAGAGGCTGCGCGAATGATGGGCGGTCGAGGCACAGAGCGGCGTCTGTGCTGCACAAGGGCGAAGGAGCGGGTTTGAAAGCTTACCTGGCGTTGATCAAGATTGATCTGAAGCTGGCGATGCGGCAGCGGTCGGTCATCTTCTTTAATTACCTATTCCCGATGATCTTCTTTTTTGTGTTCGCCCAGGCGTACCGGGCAGATCAAGGCGGCATGATCACGCAGGTGGTGACGATGGTTTCGGTGATCGGGATTTTGGGGAATGGCCTCTTCGGCGCCGGGATGCGGGCGGTGCAGGAGCGTGAGAACAATATTCTGCGGCGATACAAGGTGGCGCCGATATCGGCAGCGCCTTTGCTGGTAGCGTCGATGGTGACGGGACTGCTGACTTACCTTCCCTACCTTCTGCTAATGCTCCTGCTGGCGCACTTTCGCTACGGGATGGTATTTCCTCCGAATATTTTTTCCGTGATGCTATTCGCCTCTTTCGGGTTGATCGCCTTCCGCGCGATCGGACTGACCGTGGCGTCGGTGGTGAACTCGGTGCAGGAGAGCGCCATTCTCACCCAAGTGCTGTACATTTCCATGTTGTTCCTGAGCGGGGCTTCGTTTCCCCTGACCTTGTTTCCCAAGTGGCTGCTGACGGTGACGCAGTTTATTCCGGCAACCTATCTGGTGTCAGGACTGCAGAGCATCATCTTGCGCAGGGAATCTATTTTTTCGAGTCTCCCGGCGGTTGGGGCGCTTACGCTGACTACGGTTGCCGCGACATTTGTCTCAGTGAAGCTGTTTCGTTGGGAGAAGGAAGAGAAGATCAAGACGTCGGCCAAGCTCTGGCTGCTGGCGGTTCTCGCGCCGTTCCTGGTGATGGGCGCGTGGCAGGCGCACTCTCAGGACAACGTCGTCAAGACGCGGGTTCTGGCACGTGCACTCAGCCGTTCTCGCTCCATCCTGATCCGCAATGCGCGTATCTTTACAGGCGACGGCAAGGTCATCGAAAGTGGCGCGGTGCTGATCCGGGAGGGGAAGATTGCGGAGATCTATGACGGGACCGCACCGGATCCAAAGGTGCTGAAGGCCGAGGTGATGGAGGGAGCGGGGAAGACTGTGGTGCCGGGGATGATTGACGTGGATGTGCACCTGGGAGAGAGCGGCGGGATCTCCGGCAAGCCGCTTACCGAGAAACAGATGCAGCGCGAATTGGCCGAGTATCTGTACTGCGGCATCACGGCGGTCGAGGACGTGGGCGATACGGTCGATCGCGCTCTGCAGTTGGGCGCGGGGATCGATTCGGGCGAGCGGTTGGGAGCGCAGGTATTCGCGGGCGCGGTGTTGCGGACGCTGCCCGGCAAGCCGCAGGATGCCCTGCACCGGGTAGACGAGTTGCAGCGAAAGGGCGTTAACGGAATTTGGTTGACGTGGGATGGCTCAGGCCACGAGATTCTTCGGGACATCGCAACGGAAGGGCGGCGGCAGAAATTAGTAATGTTCCTGCGCTTGCATGCGAAGGCGGATGCGGCGGCAGGAGCTGCGGATGTTGAGGCTGTCTTGAAGGCGGGGATCGATGCTGTGGAGGGCGATGTTTCGGGCGAGATGCCGGCTGCCATGAGCCGGTTGAGAGTCAGTTATTTGCCGGCATTACGGTCCGAACCAGGAACGGCGGATCCCGGCGAATTGAGCCGGCCACTGGTGCTGCAGACAGCCCCTCCGGAGGTGCTCGCGGCAATCCGCAAAGAAATGGTTTCCGGGGAGTTTGGCGGAGGCGTGACTAGAGACAGCGAGACTGCCGGGTCCAATCTCTTGCGCGCGTGGAAGGCCGGTGTGACGCTGGTGACAGGCTCAGGCGCCGGGAGGCTGCTGGTGCTCCACGGTCCAACGATACAGCGCGAATTGGAACTTTGGGTAGAAGCGGGAATTCCGAACGATGCCGCGCTGCAGGCGGCGACCTGGAATGCGGCGAAACTGCTGCACGCGGAGCAAAAGTTCGGGGCGATTCGCAAGGGCTTGGAAGCAACGCTGGTGGTTGTGGAGGGCAATCCGCTGAGCGACATCCATGCCATGTCGTCGATCAGTTCGGTGATTTTCAAAGGCGAGCGGGTCTCGCGGTCGTCCTTATTCGACGAGGAATAGGGTCAGGCGAGCAGTCCGCGAATCCGCGTTTCGATGCCGGACTTCAGCTTATCTTCGGCGATGAAGCGGCGGAAGGCTTCGGGAATGGCGACATCGATGGTGACGTCCTTTTCGGTCACGGCGACGGTGCCCTGAATGGTTGTCGCGAGAAAGGCAACGCCGGCTTTGAAGGAAAAATTCATGGTATCGCCGGACCAGCTTTTTTCGATGCCACTGATCTGGACGATACCGCCCGCGGCGGAGCGGAACAGATCCTCCGTGGAGCGTTCGACGATGCGCTTGGTATCTTCTACGCTCTTTTTAGTTGGAATGATGATTCGCATGCACCATTCCTATTGTAGTTGGGCTACGCCGACAGACGCTCCTGCCCGACTTCCCTGGCGGCGACGACATCGATTACGCGCTGGGCGATCACGGCCATGGGGGTACGCTGCTGGCGGCTGGTGCGTCGCAGGTGATAGTAGGCATCTTCCTCCGTCCAGCCGTAGTGGATCTGGAGCAGGCCTTTGGCTCGCTCCACGAGTTTCCGTTCCGCGAGCCGTTTCTCGAGCAATAAATTTTCCTGGCGCGCCGACTGCAGCCTGGCACGGAGGTTATCGACCTCGCGGCTGCGTTCGAGTTCCCTCATCGCCGCCGCCAAGGCCTCACCGGCTTGGGACGCAGCTTCGATCACGGCTGGGCCGTACGGGCGGGAATCCTTGCGGGACAAGGTCAGCATGCCTGTTAACTTTTGTTCCATGCGAATCGGGAAAACGACGAGAGAGGAAACTTGCGACACGAGCGTCTCCGGGAAACTATCGAAACCGGGATCGCCGGCGGCGATGATGCACGGCTCAAACCGGGCGGGGAACTGCAAACTGACGCGGGAGATCCGGCCATCCTCCGTTTTCGGGCTAGCGCTAATCAGGCGTAGCTCGAACATGGCCGGATCCATCCAATACAAATGGGCCGCGTCAGAACTGCTTAGGGATGCTATTAGATGTAACACCGAAGAAATCGCAGGGGACTCTTGCTGTTGGCTTAAATCGTGAATAATCAGCCAATCGTTGTGGGTCATAGTTCCAGGATGAAGGAACAAGCTGTACTGGCGACGACAGTTTCGTTGCAATTTAGTTAATACTTAGATCAGCGTGCCGGAATTCACTCCTCCTCAAGTTGCCGCGATCGACATCGGACGTCTCGGAGAGGACGCGTGCATTGTGGCCGGCCCGGGTTCCGGTAAGACGACGGTGCTGGTGGAGCGCTACCGTCAACTGATCCTCGATGGCGTTCTGCCGCGGGAGATTCTGGCGATCACATTTACGGAAAAAGCCGCAGCCAACATGAAGGACAAGATGGTTAAGGCTTTTGCGTCGGATCCTCCGGTGCGGCGACAGATCGAGGCGGCTTACATCTCGACGGTACACGGTTTCTGTCAGCGATTGTTGAAGGAGAACGCGATCGCGGCGGGAGTCGATCCACAATTCGCGATCCTGGACGAACGCCAGGGACAGATCCGGCGAGCGCGGTGCGCGGTGGAGACGCTCGACACTTTCTTCCGCGAGAATCCCGAAGAGACCGGCAGGCTGATGAGCGCGATTGAACAGCCGGACCTGGCGGGGCCGCTGGTCGACGTTCATGATGCGATCCGAAGCGCGGGAGTTTCATTCGAGGAGGTTCTGGCCGCAGGCGTTCCCGACCTGGGGGAAATGCTGGATGCGGGTGCAGCATTCATCGCGGAGTACAGCCGCTTCACCGGCAAGATGACAGACAAGCGGCGAGAGTATCGCGATCGTCTGGGCGAATGGGTTACGGCTGCGCGCGCAGCTTACCGGGACCGGCGATGGGACGCGTTAGTCGCCGAGACCGCGTCGTTCAAGTTTCTGCCAGGATCGATTCACCAGGATTGGAAAGCGGATTTCGATGAAGTGAAACGGCAGGCCGAAGAGCTTCTCGGCGCCGCCATAGTGAAACTGTACCTGAAGGACCGCCGCACACTGATCGAAATTCTGATCCGGTTCGACCTTCACTATGGGGGGGAGAAACAGAAGCTCGGAATGTTGGACTTCTCCGATTTAGAACATTTCGCGATCCGGTTACTGGAAGAACATCCGGCAGTTTGCGACAAGGTGCGAGCGCAGTTCCGCCAAATCCTGATGGATGAGTTTCAGGACACCAACGGACAACAGGCGCGATTGTTGCAACTGTTACGGGGGCGGGGCAACTTTTATGCGGTGGGGGACATTAACCAGTCGATTTTCGGATTCCGTTACGCGACGCCGGAGGTTTTTCGAGGGCATCGCGAACGAGTCCAGTCGAGCGGGCAACATCACGTCGAGCTATTCGACAATTTTCGCAGCCGGCCGGAAATACTGCGTGCGGTGGAAGCCGTGGTCGAGAAAGCATCCGGAGTGGAGTCTCGGGAATTAAATGCCCGCCGAGACCTACCGGTTAAAGAGATGCCGTGCATCGAGGTGACTGCGGCGCTGGGCGAGACTACCGAAGCGGCCAGTCGAACGGAGGCGGAATGGGTGGCCGGCCGGATCCTCGAACTGCGGAGTTCGCTCACGATCGGCACGGACAGCCGGCCTGCCGATTTCCGCGATATGGCGGTGCTGGTCCGAAAGGCATCGATTGTGGGTCCGCTCGGGGAAGCGTTCGACCGGTTCGGGGTGCAATATCAGGTCACGCGACAGATGGGCTTCTTCGAGTCGCGGGAGATACGCGACCTCACTCACCTGCTGCGGACGATTTCAAATCCGCGCGACGAAGTGAGCCTGGCCGTGGTGCTGCGGTCTCCGCTGGCCGGAGTGTCGGATGAGGGTTTGCTGCGGCTGAAGCACGGACGCGAGAATCTGGCAGAGAGTCTGGAGGACGGGGGTCTTGACCTCGACCCGCTCGATGCCGAACGATTCCAGCATTTCCGCACTCATCTAGGACGCTGGCGAGCCATGGCACAATCGCTACCGGTCGACCGGCTGCTGACGAACGCGATGGCGGACAGCGGCTATCAGTGGATGCCCGGTACGACGGGTGGGAACAATATCGAGAAACTGCTGGCGTTGGCCCGGAATGCGCCGCGAGACCGGTCGCTGGCGGAATTCGTACACGAGATCAAGTTGATTCGCGAAGAAGACGCGCGCGAGGCTGACGCTCCTTTCGACGAAGGCTTGAACGCAGTCCGCGTGATCACGGCCCACGCCTCCAAAGGGCTGGAGTTTCCGATTGTCTTTATACCCGGGATGCAGAGCCGGATGGGGGCCGGGATCCCGTCGCTGACTTTTACAACGGCGGGCGGACTGGGCACCAAGTGGCGAAATCCGTCCGGCGGTGAGATGGTGCCGGACTGGTTTCGCGGACGCAATAAAGCTGCCATCAAAGAACGCGAGGACGACGAATCGGACCGGTTGCTGTATGTCGCGATGACGCGGGCCGAGGAGCATCTGGTGTTGTCCTACGCACTGGCCGAAAAAGATAAACCCGCCAAGTGGGCTGAGCTGATGGCGAGCATTTTCGGAATGGGCTCGCTCGAGGCGGATGCACCGCCGCGAGTGATACAGGCAGGACGGCCGGAGCGCGAGTTTGCCGCCGTGGTTCGGAGCCTTACGCGCACACCGGCGTCGTTTCGGGTGGATCGCGCGGGCGCGTTCTCCAGCAGCATCCAGGAGCTTGAGCGGCCCAGGATCACAGGGCAGGAGGAATCGAACGTCACGGTGACTTCTTTGACACTGTTCGCGGACTGTCCAAGAAGATATTATCTGGCGCGGTATCTGGGCTGGGAGACAGCCGGGAAGGCGACTTCTTCCACGGCCGCCGGGCCGCTGACGTCGAGTGACTTGGGGCGCCAGGTGCATGCATTGCTGGCGTCGCAAGAGGTGGTGACGCCTGATTTCGAAGCGCTGCGGCTGGCGGATACATTCGACCGCAGCGAGCTCGGCCGACGCGCCAGAAAAGCGCGTCATGTGGAGCACGAGTTCGACGTCATGTTCACGATTGGCGAGATGGTGCTGCGCGGCCAGATCGATCTATGGTTTGAAGACCGGATGGGGCATACGATTGTCGACTATAAGACGGACGACGTCAGCAAAGATGAGGTGGAGGCTCGCGGGGAAAGTTACAAACTCCAGCTTCGATACTATGCGCTGGCAATGGAAAAGCTTACCGGAGCGCCGCCGACGGAAGCGTGGCTGCATTTTCTGCGGCCGGACGTCCTGGTTCGGGTAGAGTTGACGGCGCGACATTTGGGCGCGGCGAGGGATTTAGTGGAAGAACTGGCAGCCGCCCAGAGAGAGAATCAATTTCCGTTAAAAGAAGGGGCACATTGCACACGGTGTCCGTTCTATCGGGGAAAGTGTCCGGCAGGCGGCTAGTCTATCCAATCTGGCCAGGAGCAGGCGAAAACGCCTGCTCTACGAAGAAGAATTAGGTTATTGCCTGGACGGTCCTGAACAGAAGGCGCTTTCTATGACCATTTCAGCGAGTCTGGGCGAGAAGAGCTTCCGGCCGCTGGAATTGAGGTGCTTCAGGTCGGCGAAGAGGTCAGGCTTTTCGAGATTTTCGAAGGCGCGGCGATCGATCACGGTTACGCGGGGAAGTTTGCGGAGTTGGTCCACGGCGGTCCACGAAAGATGGGCGAGGGAATCGGGCCGCGGGGTTGGGTTGCGGGGAGGTTGAAAGATGACGATGCGGGTCTTGGAGTGGCGATAGCGGTCAATGATCGCGCCTAGCCAGCGGAGTTCGAAGGCGCGAGTTTGGCCGAATTGCGGAGGGCGGCCGAAGAGGCTGTGGTCGTATTGCCGCTGCCGATCCTTAGCGATGCCGGGCGGGTACGCCGCGTGTTGACTGGCCCAATCGACGCGAAGGCCAGCCATGCTGTTGGTCGTACCCTCGTATCCGTAGCGTGCGAATGCGCCCCAATTTTTTTCATTGGCAATGAGCTCGAACCGGCGCATGGGGTGTTCGAGAAATCTCTGAAAGTCATTTTGATAGGTTACGAATTCGAAAACCGCGCCCAGGAAAGCCCGGCTTCGGGATTTCCACGATTGGAAGGACAGGGCATACGGGATGATGTCGGTAGGGTTGAGGCGGTTGACCAACCAGGTGATCTCCCTTCCCTGGTCCGGGATATTCTCCTCGTTGTTGGGATCGTCGTCGTCGGGATCGCCATAGTCATCGATTGGGATGGCAATTGCGGCATAGCGATCGCAGTGGGGATCGGCGGCCCGGATCAAGTAATACCAGATGCGGCAATTGGTGCCGTTGACTGCGAGGTTGGCGAAAGAATAGACGCCGCGGCCGGCGCGATCGTCACCGATTTTGGCAGAGAAGCCCTCGGCGACACGCGAATTGCCGACGACGAGAATCCGTTTCCGGGCGTCGGCCTGGCGATGCAGCTCTTCGCTCAACACGGACTCGAGATAGCCGGTGGACGTAGTGCCAGGATCGAGGAACCGCGCGTAAATCCCCGAGTGGAACACGATCAACTCGACCAGAAGAAAACAATAGAGAGGGGCAAGGAGGAAGGTCCAGGGACCCACTGGTTTGCGGATGGATTCGCTGGATGGTGCGGACGGATTGGTGGTGTCCGGAGACCTGGGCAACGCCTCCTTCATCGAGAGAATTTAGGCCGGCTCAACTGGATTGAAATGTCATTGTACTGCATCAGGACGGGGAGATCGACGCGCCCGGATGTTCTCACCGTCCTGCCTCAATCGTATCGTCTTAATTCCAATAATTCCGATCGAGACTGCGGTACTGCACGGCTTCGGCGATATGCTTTGCTGAAATCGATTCACTGTGATCGAGATCGGCGATCGTCCGCGCGACTTTCAACAGGCGGTCATGGGCGCGGGCAGACAGACTCATCCGGCGGACGGCCATTTCGAGGGTGCGCTCACCGGCGGCGTCGAGGCTGCATAGTTTGCGGATGAGTCGCGAGGGGATGCGCGAATTGTAGAACCCGCGCTGCTGTTGAACCTCTCTCGCGATCTCCACGCGCGCCAGGATTTCGGCCGAAGATTCGCAGCGCTGATCGCCGCGCAGTTCTTTGTAGGGGACAGCGGGAACTTCAATATGGATATCGATGCGGTCGAGCAGAGGTCCACTGATCTTCCCGAGGTAGCGTTGGATGATGGCGGGCGTGCACCGGCATTCGCGGGTCGAGTCGCCGTAGAACCCGCACGGGCAGGGGTTCATCGCCGCGATCAAAGTGAAACTGGCCGGGAAGCAGAGGGTCATATTCGATCGCGCGATGGTCACGGTCAAATCCTCGAGCGGCTGCCTCAGGAGTTCCAAAACGTTGCGTGGGAATTCGGGAAATTCGTCGAGAAACAAGAGGCCGTTGTGGGAGAGGCTGACCTCGCCGGGACGCGGTGATCCCAGGCCGCCGCCGATGAGGCCGGCATCCGAGATGGTGTGGTGAGGGGAACGAAAGGGACGGCGGCTCAGGAGTCCTTTGCCGGCCGGAAGTATGCCCGCAATGCTATGAATTTTAGTCGTTTCGATGGCCTCGTTGAAGGTCAGCGGGGGCAAAATACCTGCCAAGCGCTTGGCCAGCATGGTTTTTCCGGAGCCTGGAGGACCGATCATGAGGACGTTGTGACCGCCCGCGGCCGCGACCTGGAGGGCTCGCTTGGCAGTGGTCTGACCCCTGACGTCCGCAAAATCAGGGGCGGAGTCTTCAATCCCAATTGGCGGCCGGTTGATCGGCGGGGACTGCGGGATGAAACTCATCCGGGCGCGCGAGTAAGGCGACGACTTCGGCGAGCGAGCGGACGCCGAAGACATCGATGCCGGAGACTACGGAGGCCTCGGCAGCGTTCTCAGCGGGCAGAACCAGCCGGCGGATGCCTTCCTGCTTCGCACAGACGGCAACCGATAACGCGCCTCGCACGGGCCGCACCGTTCCATCGAGAGACAGTTCTCCGACCAGCAGATGGCGATCGAGTCCCGCGACTGTGCCCATGGCGCCGAGAATACCGATCGCCATCGGAAGATCGAAGCCCGCGCCTTCCTTACGGACATTAGCCGGGGCAAGGTTGATGGTGACCGCTTTATTCGGATAGCCAAAGCCGGAATTCATCAGGGCAGATTTGATCCGCTCGCGGCTTTCGCGGACAGCCGTATCGGGCATGCCGACCAAAACAAAGTCTTTAGCCATCCCCGAGCGGTACATGTCGACCTCAACATCGATGGGGTGGGCATCAATGCCAAAAACGGCAGCGCTACGTGTTTTGAAAAGGGGCACTCAATGTTGAGGTGCGGCGCAGCAGGCATTCCTCGCAAGTTTATTTCGGGAAGGCTCAAGTTCACGTGAAATTAACCTTTAGGTACCTATACAGAAAACTGGTACTCCTATAACATTCCGATATAGCCAAAGTAAATCGAAACGTTTTTCCTTGTGCTCCACAAATTCGAGGCGCGGCCAGTTTGGCGGCTGGCTGCGCTGATATTTCCGGGACAAGCAACTTCGTAGTCTGGTTGATGGGCTGAAGCCGAAGGTTGCGTACCGCCGATCCGCACGCTGGATGGGCTGTGGCGGAAGTAGGGGTCCGCCCGCCGTTCCTGGGGAATGGCGGAGCCCTATCACCACAACACATCTGCAACTTCAGACGCAAGCGGGGGTTCAAACGTATTACCATAGATGGTTCACCCGTGCCTTCCTTCCCTCGTTTTTTCAACCACTTCGCAACCTTCCGGACCGGCATACTCGGCCTGGCGATCTTAGGGCAGGTTCCGCTGCTTCCGGCCGCCACGTATTCGGTCGGGCAAGGAGCTCCGACGCCGGAAATCACGTTTCTTTTCCAGAACGCGTGGACGCGCAACGGCTTCAGCTCTCTGGCGGTTTATCCGCTATCGGGCGTTAAGACTCTCCAGATCGGGAGTACGATCGGGCTGTATCAGGAGTTCTCGCCGACCGCGCCATGTTCCGGCAGCACCTGCCCCACCGGACCGGCGGTTACGTTGGGACTGGTGATGGCGAACCAGAACGCAAACGCGTCGAATACGGCTGTCCTGCAGGTCACTGCGGGCATTTTCGCCTACTACAGCACGCTTGGGCTGGGGACGGTGGGTTTTCCGACAACGGACACGCTGACGTGTCCGACGGCAGGATCGAATTCCTGTACTTATCAGATATTCAGTAATGATTACGCCCTATTTGCCTACAACAGCCCCCTGGCGAACGGGCAGACCTGCGAATCCGGCTCGGATACGGACTGCGTATATATTAAGGACCCCGAGTTTACCAAGTGGCAATCGCTGGGTGGAGTGGGCTCGACTGTCGGTCTTCCGATCAGCACCACGGCGACGATTACGGCATCGACCACAACCACTGCGACACAGCAGCTTTTTACGGGCGGGGCGTTTTACGGAATCACCTCGGGTAACAACACGGGAGGGTATTACGCGGTGACGCTCCCGATCTACACGACTTATCAAACCGTGCAAGGGCCTTACGGCTCGCTTGGATTGCCGACGTCGAACCAGCAAAGCCTACCCGGTGGAATTTTTCAGCAGACGTTTGAGGGCGGCACGGTCCAGTACACCACTGGAAACACACCGGTTATCCTGCTACCCGTGGCGTCTGTCCGAATCGTGGGTCCGGAGAACTTTACAACGGGCTTCACCCTTAATTTAAACGCTACCGCGCAGCTGACCGCACAAGTGTACAGTTCCACCGGCGCCGCCCTGACTGGCCGGGCGGTCACCTGGTCCGCAACCAACCCGTCGGTGCTGAGCGTTACTCCGAACGGAATGACCGCTACGGTGAAAGGCATAGGAGGAGGCACGTCGAACGTCACCGCAACTGTCGGCGGGGTGGTCAGTACGGCTCTACCGATTACGGTAAACGCGCCGTGCTGCACGATCGGCTACGGCGCTCCGGCCGCGGTTCAAACCGCTTTCCAGGATGCGCTGTCGCGCAACCAGTTGACGGTGAGTCAACCGATCGCCGCCGCGGCGCAGGTAGTGGGGAACGGGTATGTCCAGACGATGACGCCGGTGGGATCGACGCAGTCGATTCTGGTAGCGGAGGCGAATAGCAGCCCACTCGCTTACGTGGTGAGCGGCGCGATTCTGACGACTTATCAAAATGCGGGAGGACCTTCCGGTACGGTCGGGTATCCCACGTCGGACGTGACTGCGGCAGGACGGCAGTTATTCCAGAACGCGGCGATCGCAGGAAGTCCGGCGTTCGTCGTTCAGGCGCCGATCCTGACCAAGTGGTCCAGCCTTGGATATGAGACTGGAATTTTGGGACTACCGACCGCGGCGGTTTCGGTCTTTTCGACGGCGCTCGGCGAGACAGGGCAGCAGCAACCATTTCAAAACGGAACCATCTTCGCCATCACGAGCGGGCAGCACAGTGGCGGCACGTACGCGGTGAGCGGACAGATTCTGGCGCTGTACAACTCGCTGGGAGGACCCGCGGGATCGTATGGAGCCCCTTTAAGCGACCAGACGCTGTCGGGTACGGTTTACAGTCAAACTTTTGAGAACGGCTCTATCTCCTACACTTCGGGAGCGGCGGTTGCGGTGGGTCATCCTAATCCGCGAACGCCGGCAATTTCGGCTTTCCCAGCGTCAGGTGTGCCGGGCAGCCGGTTGCAACTCACCGTCTCAGGATTCTCGAACGGCGATACGGTTACCATTTCGGTGACGAATCAGCCGAGTTTCACCGTCACTGTTCCGCTGGGAGCGTTTACGTGGAATTATGTTATACCGACTTCGGCGACGGTGGGGACGATCAACCTGCAAGCTGCGGATGCAGCGGGTGTGACTGCCTCGGGATCGTTCTCGATCCAGTCGACGGCGAGTTTAGGGGCGAAGCTTGCTATCGTGCAGGGTAACTCACAGTCGGCGGGTGTCAGCGCGTTATTACCTCTGCCTCTACAGGTTGTTGTAAAGGATTCGAGCGGCAATCCGATTCCGGGAGTTGCCGTCGCCTTCATCGCATCTCCAGGAGCGACGATATCGGTCGCGTCGGCGACGACGGATTCGAATGGTCTGGCGTCCACGACACTGCGCCTGCCGTCGTCCGTGGGAATTGCCGAGGTTACGGCTCAAGCTTTGGGCCAGTACGTAACGTTTGGCGCTCAAGCGATCGCCGCTGCGGCTCTGAGTGTTCCCGCGATGACTGCGGTGAGCCAGAATGCGCTAGGGGCTGGACCCGCGCTGATCTCCCAACAGGGCGCGCTGGTGACTTCCGCGGCCATGGTGCTCGCTTTTTATCAGAATGCGGGCCAGATCGGGGCGCCCAATGGTCAGGCCACGAGCGACACGCTGAACAAGTATCTGGCGAATTGCGGGAGCGGATGCGACGGGTTTCTGACCAATGCAGCCAGCGGCCAGCAGATTGTTAATCTGTGGCGTTTGAGTGGATTCACGGGTGGATTGACGGATATTACCGTGGTGAGTCCCGATGCCTCCGGGTCTTATAGCGGTCCAATTCAGGCACTGGTGGCGGGCGGATCTCCGGTTCTGGCGTTTCTTTCGCTGACAGCGAATGGTAACCCTGTAGGGGGATCGACGGTGGTGGTGACGGGAGTGAATAGCGATGGCAGCCTGGTTTTGAACGATCCGAATCCGGTACTGGCGCGCACCAATATGAACGACTACCTGAACGGTTTTCCGGTGGGCAGTAATACGTGGCGGGGAACGATCACTTCGGCGGCGCAAATCGTCGTGCAACGGCCTCCGACGAGTTCTTTCGTTCTGGGGGCGGTATCGCAACCCCTGGTTTCGGCGGGGGGTGTGTCGCTCGACATCCAATCGGCGAGCGGCGCTTGCGGAACGCAGTTGGAAATACCCGACTCAGGGACGATCGGCTCGACCATTTCGGTGACGCTCCGTTCTTCAAGGTTCGTCTATTGCAGCGGATCGAGTCCGGCGTACCAGGCGGACCTTACGGCATCGAATCCCTACCTTGCTTATATAGAGGGCGCCGGGTTGGACAAGGGGTTATCGGCGTCATCCTCGGCTGCCTATGCGTTGGCGTTCAACTCATCGGGGACGTTGACGATTGCGCCCGAGGTTGCTGCTTTCACGGCGAACGGGGTTCTCAATGCCGCGACGTTTGCATCGGGTCTGGCGCCGGGCGGGCTGTTTAGCATTTTTGGCGGCGGGCTATCGGGACCTGCGACGAAGACCACCGTGACGTTCGGCAGCGAGAGCGCGAGCCTGATCCTGCAGAGCGATTTTCAACTGAATGGCCAGGTACCGGCCGATCTGGCGCCTGGAAATTATTCGGTGACGGTACAATCCGCGTGGGGAACGGCGACGCAGCCAGTGTTGATCAGCCAAGCCGCGCCGGGGATATTCGTGGTGGCAAATGAGAGCGGAGCAACCACGGGTACACGGACTGTGGGCGCAGTGATTAACCAAAGCGGGACACTAAATGATCTGGGAACTCCGGCAAACCGGGGCGATGTATTGACGATATATTGCACTAATCTGGGGGCGGTGCAAGCGCAAGGTAATTTGAACGTCACTGTGAGTACGGTAACAGCTCTTTTGAACTCAGTGGAACTTCCTGTGGCATTTTCGGGTTTAACTCCTGGGTTCATCGGACTTTATCAGGTTAATGTGCCCATACCCGGAGGAACCTCTCCGGGGACCAGTCTGTAGTCTGGCAATAAAAGCAGCTGGCGTAGTAAGTAACACGGTAAGCGTAGCAATTCAATGAAAATTTCTCAATCCGGCGGTCAAACGATTGACACTTGCAGCCCGAAACGTTATTGTTGAAGGGCTAAGAGCGGTGGAAGGTGTACTGCATCGCAGGACATTTGTAATTGTAAAAGAATTTTATTGACAACATTGGATTTCTTCGTTAACAATAAGTGTTCTGCGATCCTGTCCCGCTCGGAATTTTGATATTGATCCGGTGGGTTTTAAGTTGTTAAACATGTAGATGATCCGGCCTAAATCAGGCTGGACTAAGCCCATCGGAGGATAGATTTGTACGGCCCGGCCGCCCACTTGAGGATTTCCGGTTACTCCGCCCGACACGGAGAAGTTCCCCGGTTGTACAGCAAGATTTTTGTTGTAGCTTGAGGCTCAGGTTGAAAGAGAACTTCGACCGATTCACACACGACAATTTCAAGGAGAAGGAAATGGCAGATTTTCGCAAGATGTTTTTTGTGTTTGCCGGCGCTCGTCATGATTATTGGCGCAGCGGTACCGGCAAGCGCGCAGGTCCTAACTGTACGGCGTTTGTAGCCAACCAGCCAACTCATGCGGCAGGAAGGTCATTACGGAGCCGGCAGGCGACATTATTCATCCAGTGCACGGGCACTCCGGTCGGATCCCAGACCGCAGCACAGACAGTTTCACTGTATGTGAGCGGGACTTCGATCACGAGCCGCCAGCTATATTCGGGAACAACCGTCCCGTCCAGCATCCCAACGGAAGCCGCGCTGTTAATCGACGATTGTACGTCGACGACAGGCAGTTCTCCCACGTATGGCGTGACCTGCGGAAGCACATTTGCTCCGGCACAAGGCTTCCTGCAGAATGGAGCTTTGGTGTTTACCAACTTCACATTGCCGACCGGTCAGCCGAACAACAACGCATTTCAGTTGCGCATCACCAACGTTCGTTTGAACGCGAATACGGTAGCAGCCGGTACTTTCATCAGCGGTACCGTTCTGGGAACCTTCCCGATTCAGAACCAGGGCAGCCTGGTCCTGGGCGTTGCTCAGTCGAGCTTAAGCGTATCTTTGACTTCATCGACGAACCAGAGCGTGCCTTACAGCTTCTCACAGTGCACATCGACGGGCACCAGCTGGCACGATCGTCAGCACTCTGCAGATCAAGGAACTCGTTCAGACTGCGTTCAAGTCGCCTGCAGTCGTCACCGGCCCGATCCCTCCATTTGGGTCGACAACGGGGACAGCTGCGAATAATAACACTCCTGGCGCGTGGTATTCCGGTAACATCAACACGGAATCGCAGACGCTTCTTCCCACTCGTTTCCTTCACGAATTCGTTGGGTAACACGCCTGGTATGGCCGACTCCGCCACTCGCATCCGTGTTAACTTCAGCAACATTCCCGCAGGCGTGACCCTTACTCTTCCGGTCACGATTTGCGGCGCCGCGACTTGCACTGGTACGCAGGCAAGCTCTGCGCAGGCAACCACGGGCGGTGACACAGGTTCGTTCTCTCTGGCCGGCAGCGCAATCACGCTGTCCACCTCGGGTTCGGTTACCTATCAGGTCATCACTCAGCAGCCCATCGCCATCGACACGTTCTTCGTCCCGGTGACGGTCATTTACGCTTACACGCCGCCGAGCACCCCGGCCGTTGGTTCGATTCTCGTATCCGCGACCTACGCTCCGACGTCCGCTGAAATCACGAACCTCAATCCGACGTTCGGTATTCCAAGGTTTGCCGACACCTCGGTGTTGACGCCGATCATCACGATCTCCGCTTGCCAGACTGACCTATTGTTCACCTTCATGACCAATCAGGCTGGGTTTGACACCGGCTTCGAAATTGCTAACACCTCTACTGATCCGTTCGGTACGGCGGCTCAGAATGGTACTTGCACACTCAACTGGTATGGTAGTGGCCCAGCCGCGGGAACCGCGACAACCACTCCGTCGATTGCATCCGGCAGTGCTTATACAAACTTGGTGTCGTCCGCAGCGGCCGGCTTCCAGGGTTACATGATTGCCGTTTGTAACTTCCAGTTTGGCCACGGCTTCGCCTTCATCAGCGATGGCTACGGTCAGCCTGGTCGCGGTCTGTCGCAAGGCTACCTGGCTTCGGTTATCCCGACGCCTGCCCTGCAGCCCTCCGCCGCCGGTACTTCCAACGTTCGTAACGCCAGCGATGCTCACCTCACTGGAGTTGCGGGTGGTGGTGAAGGCCTCAACCAGTAGTTTGTTTAGCTAGTAGGTTGTTGAAAGGGAGGAGCTCCGGCTCCTCCCTTTTTTTGTTGTGCCGAGCATGTTCGACGGCTCGAAGGTGAAAAGAAGCGAGGGTATGAGCCGAACGCGTGGACCGCGATCGTGAAGAGTAGTAAGCGCCTCTCATGGCTGGCCATGCGCCCGCCATCCCTTCAGTGGAGCTTGACAGGGTCGGAGGGGAGGGAAGAGCCGCGAAAGTTTCCCTATCCCGATTGAGCTCTGATATCCCCACGTTGCCACCACGGCAGGATCGAGCGAGATCCAAGATCCACACCCTGAGGCCAATCCCCTGGTTTTCCATTCGGCATTCCTTTCCTTGAGGCAACCTATCGTATGCGGCATTCGTTAGAATTATTGTTGATAGTCCTATGTATCGCCTCCTGACATTTTTCCTCCTCGCGCTGATTCTTCCAGCACAGACTCCGGTTCCTGACCAGAAGCTGGACAAGCCGCCGCAAGATGTGGACGATGCGCTACGAGCGCGAATCAAGGAGTTTTATGACGACCATGTAGCTGCCAAGTACCGTCAAGCCGAACAGCTCGTCGCAGAAGAGTCGAAGGATGATTTCTATGCTTTGAGCAAGCCGGAGCTCCATGGGTTCAAAATCGGCAACATCGAATATTCCGACAACTTTACAAAGGCGAAGGCGGTCGTCGTCGGGGCCATGCCCGTACTGCTTGCCTGGGCTGGCGGCAAGATCATGGACATGCCATTTGCCAGCTTTTGGAAAATAGAGAACGGGAAGTGGTGCTGGTATTACAACAAAGAGGCTTCCCGGCACACACCGTTTGGCGATGTGAAAACTCCTCCGGACACCGGGGGCGTTAAAGCGGCTGCGATGCCGACCATGCCGACGATTTCAATCGCCGCGTTGCAATCGGCGCTGAAGCTCGATCGCACTCATGTGGAGCTCTCCGCAAGCCAACCTCAGACGCTCAGAGTGACTAACACGCTGCCGGGATTGGCTTCACTTTCCATTACCTGTCCGACCAAAGCGCTGTCGGAGACAGGGATCAGCGCGAGCTTCGACAAGACTGAACTGAAGGGCAACGAGACTGCGGTGCTCACTCTGACGGTGCGTCCGGAGACTCCAGCGCACAACGTGCCTTTGCAGATCAGCATTTCACCGACGAACCAGACGCTGGATTTCACGGTTAAGATTTTGCGTTAGACGACGCTGACCGAAAAGCCGGAGAGTTTCGCGGCACAACTTTGAAATCGTGAAGGACCGGCGCTCGTGATTTGCGGCGGAAATTTTCTTCGCGTCTCAGACGAAGCGAGGGCGAGGTGGTGAGTCGAGACGAATCGGCTCCATCACAAAGATGCCTGCAAAAAGGACGCGGAGAAATTCCAGCAGCCAGCGGCAACGCTTGAACTCACGAGACGGAGATCACGAGCGACGGATCTGAAGAGATCGATCTCTTGTGGTAACGAGATGGTGAAATGCAACGGTTCCTGTTGGTCGAGAATCGACATCCGAGTCGCCTGCGCCGTGAGACCAAGGGGATCAAACTGCGTCTGCGATGGTGTCCGACGAGTGCCGCAAGCCTTGATTCGGGCAGGGTACAAACCTTCAGTGGAGGGCCTCTACATTTTTCTCTTGACTTTCTTCGCGAAGAACTCTTATATATGAATCACATTGCGATTTTTCAAATCGCAAAATTTGATGTTAGGGAGAATCACATCAATGAAGAACGCAGCCAAGAAAGCCGCCGCAAAGAAGAAAGCTGCTCCGAAGAAAAAGAAGTAGCCGCGGCGTTCCAGACAGGACGCAGATTTAACTAAAGGCCCCGGTTCGCCGGGGCCTTTTTTATGTGCCGAGCATGAAGAGGGCAACTCGAAATCGTGGAGCATACGTTCGGACGCGGCGCAACGTCACGCGCCTCCGCTCAAGCTTCTGCGTTTGCGCACTTCATCGACTGTCACTGCGAGGATGATCACTGCGCCGATCACCACCTGCTGCACGTAGTTCGAAATCCCGAGGAGATCGCTGCCGTTCGAAAGCAAGACCCATGATGAACGCGCCGATCAACGTTCCTGCTACGCTCCCTTCCCCTCCGGTCAAACTTCCGCCGCCAATCACCACCGCCGCGATGGCTTGGAGTTCATAACCTTGACCGGCAGTTGGTTGTCCCGTCATCAGGCGCGAGGCTTCGATCATTCCGGAGAGCCCAGTCAGCATGCCGCCGATTGCATAGACAGCGATGGTGTATCCGCTTACCGGGATGCCCGCGTAAATCGCAGCGGCGGGATTGCTGCCGATAGCGAATGCATAACGTCCGAGCTTGGTGTGATCCAGAATGAAGTGCACGGCGACCGCGCACAGTAACAGCAGCCACAGGACAAAAGGCACATAGAGAAAATTTCCCTCGCCGAGATACGAGAAGCCTGGGGGGATCTCATGGACCGGCAGCCCATTCGAAATGATGAGCGTCGCTCCACGAAAGATGCCGAGCGTGCCGAGAGTTACGATGAACGGCGCAATCCTGAGGCGCGCGATCAAAGCGCCATTCAGCAATCCGCATCCCAAGCCGGTCAGAATTCCGACGGCTACTCCGACCATGATGGGCATACCCTTCGCCATTGCCATGGTGCCCAGCAAGCCGCCCATCGCGAGGATCGCGCCCACCGAAAGGTCGATGCCACCGGAGATGATGATGATGGTCATTCCGAGCGCCATGATGTTGATCACGGCAGTCTGGCGCGACCACGCTGGACAGATTGGTGCGTGTTAGAAAATGCGGGGACGCGATCGCCAAACCTATAAACAAAATGATGAGGCTGGCGAATGGCAAAAGTTTCTGCAGCGAAACACGGCGTTCCGGCGGCACGATTGCCGCTCCGGCCGTACTCACTGCTTCACCTCCAAGGCCGCGAGGCGCAGGATCTCATTCCTGAGTGGTTGCTCCAGGAAGCTCACCGGCGATCTGTCCCTGCCTCATGACGAGGATGCGATCGGCGACCTGCAGCAGTTCCTGCATCTCCGAACTCACCATCAGGACCGCCGCGCCGGAGCGCGCCAATTCATCCATCACTTCGAAAACCTCCACCTTTGCACCGACGTCAATGCCCCGGGTCGGCTCATCGAAGAGAAATACCCGCGGATTGCGAAACAGCCATTTTGCGATCACCACTTTCTGTTGATTGCCGCCGCTCAGGCGTCCGGCGAGCTGCCTGGGGCCAGCCATGCGGATGCGCAATTTTTTCTGGAACTCCGCGGTCACGAGGTTCTGGCGCTCGAGATCGAGGACGCCCCACCGACAGATCCGATCGGTATTGGCGAGTGTCATATTGAACGAGACTGGCAGCTTGGTAGCAAGGCCGGTGATCTGGCGGTCCTCGGTGACAAGGGCGATGCCAGCGGCGACGGCATCTTGCGGTGAGTTCACATGAAGAGGGCGGCCAGCGAGCAAAATTTCGCCGGAGTCCGGCTGGTCTATGCCGAAGATGGCCCGGCACAACTCGGTGCGTCCGGCTCCGATCAAACCGGCCATGCCGACGATTTCGCCTGCGCGCAAGGTGAGTGAGATATCGATGAGCCGAGCGCCCACATTCAGTCGCCGCACCTCAAGCAGCGCGGCTCCCGGTGGATAACTCTCTCTTTGGTAGACCGCCGACAGTTTCCGACCGACCATGTGGGTAATCAGCTCGTCGGTCGAGATGGCAGCGAGCGCTCCGTCATGCACGGTGTGTCCGTCGCGCAGCACGGTCACGCGATCTCCGATGGCCCGGAGTTCTTCGAGGCGGTGTGTGATGTAGATGACGCCCATCTTTCGGTCCCGCAGTTCTTTGACAATGCGCATCACCTCCGCGCTCTCGGCCATGGTGAGGGAGGATGTCGGCTCGTCAAAGATGAGCAGACTGGACCCGTTGTGCAGCGCACGGCAAATCTCGACCAATTGTTTACCAGCGGGGCTCAAGCGTCCGACACGCCATTCGGGACTTAAAGGAAAATGGTGTTCCTCAATCAGGCGCTGTGCACTTCGTAGCATGCTGCCGCGCCTCAGCCATCCCAGGCGATTTACCGGCTCGGATCCGAGGAAGATGTTTTCCGCTACTGTGAGGTGGGGCGCCAGGAGAGACTCTTGGTGAACCATGGCGACGCCAATGGCTGAGGCTTCGGCTGGGGTGCGGACGTTGACGGGCGTTCCGTTCCAGCGCATTTCACCGCCATCCCGCTCCACCATTCCGGCGACAATCTTCATCAAGGTCGATTTGCCCGCACCGTTTTCACCGAGCAGGAGGTGGACTTCACCCGCCGAGACCCGAAGATTGCCGTCTTTGAGTGCCGGCACGCCGCCATAACTTTTCCGGATGTTCTTAAGTTCGAGCACAGACTCCCCGCGTCCACAACAGTTTACAGTAGTGCACGGTCCCCGGATGGTTCAGGCTTTGGCCCCAATCGTGCTTTTCATTGCTACGTGAGAACCTTAGCCCTGTTCGCTGTAGCAGGTTTGATCAACCAGTGCGGGTGGTGTGTGGAGGCCAGCCCGCGCGACATTGTCGCCCAGTCGATCGCCAACTACCAGAAAGATTGGAAAGCCGCTCTCGATTTCACTTACACGGAGCGGGAAATCAGCAGGTCCGCATCCGGACTTCCCAAGAGCGTTGAGGTGTCGCAGGTCAATGTAGTCGACGGCACTCCGGCCAGCCGACTGATTGCCAAGGATGGTCATGCTCTGGACGCTGAAGAAGCTCGGAAGGAAGCAGATCGCTATCAGAAATTGATTAAGGCGCGCGACGAAGAGAGTCGGGAACAGCGGCTTCGCCGCATTCGCAAGTATGAAGAGGAGCGGCAGTTTCTCTATGAGATTCCGGATGCTTTCAATATGAAGCTGTTGGGGCACGAGACGCTAAACGGACGTCCCAACTTCATGATCAAGCTGACTCCGAAACCAGGTTATGTTCCCAAATCGCGAAATGCGCGCCTGTTCTCAAGCATTGAAGGAACACTGTGGATTGATGAGCAGGATGTGCGATGGACCAAGGCGGTCGCGGAAGTTGTCGATCCGATTTCATTCGGCTGGGTGCTGGCTCGAATCGGGCCGGGAGCGCACATCACGATGAAGCAAGTGAGGATAGACGGCGAGACCTGGATGCCGAAGGAAATTGACGTGAATGGAGTCGCCAGGATTATGTTGGTGAAGAATCGCACGATCAATGAGACGATTTCCTTCGAGAATTATAAGCGGGTCCGACCAGCCCCGGGGTCAGTCGCCGCCAAGAACCGGTAAAATCTTCCCCATCTACTTCCACACGCTTCCCGGCGGTGTTGATAGAATCGTTTGCAAACCTCATGAAGACCGCCAAGAAGCCGCTCTTCGTCCTGCCGGACGGGACGAACCTGCTGTTCACATTCATTTTGGTCAGTTCGTTGTTTCTCCTCTGGGGAGTTTGCAACGGGATGATCGACATGATGGACAAGCATTTTCAGGATGAGCTGCACTTAAGCAAGTCTCAATCGGCGTGGGTGCAATTTGCGCACTATCTCGGATACTTCCTGATGTCCATTCCAGCGGGATGGCTGGCGACGAAGCTGGGGTACAAAGGGGGCATCATTACCGGGTTGCTGATTGTCGCCGCGGGCGGATTCTGGTTCATCCCGGCAACTCACATCAACTCGTTGGTGCATGAAGGCAGCGTCTCACCGGCAACTGCTTTCGCGGCCTACCTTGCGGGTGTTTGCGCGATCGCCGCAGGTCTGACATTCCTCGAAACCATCGCCAATCCTTACACCACGGTCTTGGGGCCCAAAGAGTTCGCGGCTACCCGCATCAACCTTGCCCAGTCCTGCAACGGAATCGGATGGATCACGGGGCCAATTATTGCCGGCTTCTTTTTCTATTCGAAGAACTCCGCGGGCGAGAGCACGGGAAGCCAGACCTTGTATATCCCGTATATGTGTATTGCGATTATCGTCGTCGTGCTGGCGGTGGTCTTTTTTTTCTCGAATGTTCCCGACATCAAGTCGGAGGATGAGTACCACGTTGAGGGAGACGATGCCAGTAGCGGAGCTGAAGATCGGGAGATCCCTCGTGGAATCGTGTACTCCCTGTTGTTACTCAATTCCGCAGTGTTGATTTTTGCATGCGGAATGATCCTATGGGTGGTGATGCAGACGATCGGGTTGGAGGAGAGCGTCATCGAGACGATTCTATGGGCGGGCGGCGCAGTGTCCGTTGGGGGCGCAGCGCTGCTTTTGATTCCGAAGGCGCGAGGGATCAGTCATCACAGTATCTGGTCGCACCCTCATTTTACCGGCGCGATCGTGACGCAGTTTTTCTATGTAGCGGCCCAGGCGGGGATCTTCAGCTTTTTTATCAACTATATGACGGAGGAAGTTCCGGCAGTTCCAGCAGCGTGGGCCTCCGGGCTGGCTGCACCAGTGGTTCGAGGTCGGCAAGAATGGGGCGATGCACATTAGCGAACAGGGCGCATCGCAAGGGCTGGCAACGCTCGGCTTTTCCTGTTTCCTGCTGGGGCGAATTAGCGGTGCGGCGATTCTCAAGAAGTATTCCGCTCACACCGTGCTCTGTGCGTATGGGGTGATCAACGTGGTGGTTTGTTTTGCGATCTTTCTGAAGCTGGGTTGGATTTCGGTGGCGGCGGTGTTCCTGAGCTACTTCTTCATGTCCATCATGTTCCCGACGATCTTTGCTCTCGGGATCCACGGCCTGGGCGCGAGAGCGAAGCGCGCGTCGTCATTTATCGTGATGGCTATTATGGGCGGTGCGATATTGCCTAAGCTGATGGGACTGGTAGCGGACAAGTATGACATGTCGCGCGGGTTTATCGTTCCGATGGTGTGTTTCGCGTTTGTGGCATTCTACGGTTTCAACTGGCCGAAGTTCAGCAAATCAAAGACGATGGGCCGTGTATCCGTTTCCGCCGGGCATTAGATCGGAGGCGCTACAGGCCTTGCAAGTCAGCGGACGCGAGGTAAATCCCGAAGAACAATGGGAGCCATAACAGGTTGACAAAGCTCACGTAGAGGAAGGCCGCTTTCCGATCCCACTTTTTGAAGCCGACCAGCGTCAGGTAGACAAGTCCGGCGACGACATGTAGAGCGTGGAAGCCGGTGAGGATGAAGTACGATGCCCCGAACAACGGCACTCCCCACGGATTCGACGATAGCGTAACGCCGAGGATGACGTTTAGCCGGATCCACTCGACGGCTTCTATTAGTAGAAAGCAGCACCAGCCGGCGATGGCCGCGGCGATCCAGTGGCCGGCTGCATGTTCTGACCCGGGCCTGGGTCGAGCGGCGTGGAACATGGTGAAGGCGCCGGACAGCAGGAACATGGTCATGGCGGCAGCCATCAGGGCGGATGGGAAATGGAATGCGGCAGGCCAATGCGGCGAACGAAGTCTGAGGTAGGTAAAGGCCGCGAAGACGGTGAGCGTCATAATCGCGTCAGCCGAAAGGAACATCAGCATGTTCTTCTCGGGCGTCGAAAGTTTTTCCGTCAATGAAATTTGGTCCTTAAAACCAGGCGAGAAACAGCGCCATGAGTGCGAGCCACAGCACATCGAGAAAATGCCAGAAGACCACGCTCACGGACACGGCTGTGCGTTTTGCCGGGCCCATCCGGAATCGAAACGCCTGAATCGCGACATATACCAACGCCATGAGGCCCGCGATTGCGTGGGTCGCGTGAGCCCACGTCAGGATGTAAAAGAACGAGCTGCTGATGTTGCCTTGCAGGTGAAATCCCTGGTTTACCAATTGTTCCCAACCGACGACCTGGCCGATCAGGAATCCAAAGCCTAGCACAGTGCCACCCAGCCATAGCCAGTTGAAGGCTACACGGCTACCGTTACGAAGTTGCCGGCGCGCGGCATCGAGCAAGACACTGCTCAGGAGAAGGACAGCTGTATTCCACCAGAAGATTTGGGGCAGAGGAACATGCCGCCAATCTGAACCGAGGCCGCGACGCACGATGACGGCACTCAGGAAGGAGCAGAAGGTCATGACGCTGGCGCACATGAGGACGACGACGCCGGTGAGCGAATTGCGGCGCGAGGCTCCACGATCTTCCGGATCTCCGCCACCGCCTCCGCCGTGGAAATCGTCGAATTCGATTGGAGGAGGTCCGCCGTGTCCCGACCCGGTCTCTGCCAGCATGCCCATACTTTAGTTTAGGCATTTTGGAGCCGGGAGGCTGGAGGCGTTCGGAGGCAGATGCGCCGAAAGAAAGCGGGCGCGAAAAAGAAATGGCGGCGGGAGTTTGAACTCCCGCCGCCGAGGGTGTTGCCGATGGTTGTTTACCTAACCGAGGGTTATCGTCAGGCTCTGTTTTCCTGTACCGCCGCTTGTGGCATTGGTATTGGAGGGGACCGAGCTGGTCGCGTCGACGATGACGGTGTATGTACCCGTAGCGGACGTAGTCCCGAGGGTCACATTTCCGCTGGAATCGACGGCGAAGCCGCCCGTGCTGCTTGGATCGATCGTGTAAGCAAGGCCCGTGCCGCCGGTTGCGGTCACTTGCGTAATCACAGTGGTAGGCGCGGATTGCAAGGTAGCTAACGTCGCCGAGCATGAACTGCATGTCCCCGCCGACATGAGAAGAGCGACTTTGACAGTAGAGCTAGCCGACCCTGTCAAAGGCGTTGCGGACGTATCCGTAGCGAGGACGGTAATGGGATATGTCCCTGCTGCCGTTGTTCCCGCTACCGTAATCACACCCGTGGAGGCGGTAAAGGTCATTCCGGCCGGCATGGCAGTGGATATGGGGACTGTTTGCGAGAGGGTGTAGGAGTTATCTCCACCCGTTGCTGTCAACGCTGAAGTGGTCCCACCCGTGCCATAAGTAAAGTTGAAGGGACCGTAGGTTTGCGGACTTAGATAGAGATCCGCGGTGACGCTGAGGCTGAAGGTGATCGTGCCTGTGATCGGAGGATTTGAAGTATCCGTCGCAGTGACCGTGATCGTGTAGGTGCCGCCAGTGTTGGCGCCCGGTGTTCCGGAGATTGATCCGTCAGAGTTGAGGAACAGTCCGGAAGGCAGGAGGCCGCCGGTGAGAGCGTACGAGTACGAGCCGTTCCCGTCAGTGGCGGTCACTAGCTTGTTGTTCGTGTGGCTGTCGTACGGCACGCCTACCGTAATGGCTGTTGAATCGTTCCAAACGCCATTAGTGAGTGGGGTTGTGCCCATATAAAGCTGACGCTGCACAAAGATGGTGACACTATTCTGGCTAGCTGTACCAGAAGAGGATGTAACCGTAATCGGCAGTTCGATTGCGCCGGTAATTGCGGCAAGGGTTGGGGTGGTGGAGCTTGTCGTCGTGAAAACTCCCCCGTTGGTGATGCCTACAGCAGTGCTTGAAGGAAGTTGCGCGTTCACCTGATAGAGGCCGGGGATGCTATCGGCCACCCATCCGGCAAAACTAACCGGAGCAACCTGGCCGCCGATGGTAACTGCGGGAAGTGTTGCCGGTACTGAAACGGTTCCCGTCAAGCAGGGAGCGTGAGGTGTAGCGGTGTTATTGAGAACGGAGGTCTGAAGTACAACTCCGTCTATGGTGCCCGAATAAAGCGGGTCGAGAGCAGTGAGGTAAAGCGCGGGCGTAATACAGACTGGAACCGTGAGTGCTGTTGCGTTGGGTACTTCTAAACCAGTCATGTAGATGGCCACATAATCCGAGTTTGCCTGGGTCTTCCGCATGGCGGCGGGGTTGGTTGGGCCAACCGGAGTCCAGGTTCCGTTTTCCAGAATTGCGGCATCGCCTTGGCCGTCAGACCCCACGGTAAAGATTCCGGGGTCACTCGCCTGAACGTTAACGGTGTACGGGCTGCTGCTCGTGGCCGGTGCTACGGTCGCGCCGTAGTTGACGACGATGTCGTATTTGGTGGCGAGAGAGAGGCCACCGGGAACGGCCGCGTTGATCTGTGTGTTGGTGGCAAACAGAAGAGGCGCGGAGAATGTACTCGTGTAGGGTCCGCCGGTTGGAGCATTAAACGAAACGGACACGCCGCTTCCCGAAGTGTCGGGGAAGTTGGGGTAGAGAGTGGTCGGATAGATCCGGTCAGCGTTAGCAGACAAGGGCGCTGATGAGGATAACACCGTGCTGCTGGTGCAACCCATACCGCCGGAACTGCAGAAGTTGGTTCCGAAGATGCTGATCAGGTCGTATCGCGACACTTTCTGGACTGTAGGCAGCGCTACCTGTTTGAATGAGGAAGCACTGGTGACGGCTGAAATGATCGGTGCTAAGCCAATGCTTAGTTGGGCAGTTCCCGTGGGGGCCGAGCATGTCGATCCAGACGGATTGCAGATGCCGATGATGACATTGCCACCGGTCTTTGACGGATCGAACGGCAGATAGGGGTCAGGGGTTGCGGGAACCGTGATCGACAAGATGATATTCGAGGGATTCGTGACGTTCGCAGCGATATTGCTATCGACCACGATTGTGCCGTTGACTACGACTCCGACGACAGTCCTTTGACTCGGGTCGGTGCTAGGGACGAAGCCTTGGCCGGCGATATATACCGTGAAAGGCGCGACTCCCGGATACGCCGTCGGCAGGGTTGCCGGGCTGATGCTTGTAACAGTGGCGCCCGCGGCCTGAATGACCACACCGAGGGTGACCACGATGGTGGAATTCAGAGGACCCCAGGTAATGGTTACTGTTCCGGTTTGCGTGCTGCCGGGCGCGGCATTCGAAAGGGGCAACGTCGGGAACGTCACAGGAATCGCCGTCCCGAAGTTGTAGGCCAAGCCGCTTGTCTGAGTGATGCTTGAAGATGTCAGCAAGCCGCCGACGGCGACGCTATAGGAAATGGGCGCGTCGCTGGAGGTCAGGGTGACATAGAAGACTGGCGCGGTCTGCCCGACTGTCCAGTTTTGGCTTTGCGAAGTGTAGTCGACCGTTAGCACTGAAGACTTATTGTTCACCTGAACACTAATTGGCACTGTGACGGGTTGTTCGTTGGTGGCAACCAGGTTCACGTTGGCGGTATAGTAGCCGGGCGGAAGACCATCAGCAGCGGCTGTTGTGGTGAAGGTGAGTGTCTTTGTCGCCGGGGATACAGGCGCTGTGGCCGAAAGGGGGTTTACGGTGAGCCACGGCGGCAAGGTTGTGGTATCGACTGCGAAGAAAACGGGGTTTGAGAGGTTCCACACCTGCACGCTAACCGTAGCCGGGGTGCCTGAGAGTTTGGTATATGACGTAGAGTAGGAGCTCTTGTCCGTTTGCAGCGTTGGACCTTGCACGATTGTCATGGTTACCGGGATGGTTTTGTCCAGAGCCGGACCATCTGTCAGGTGAAGGGTCCACTTGGTGGTTGTTCCTACCTGGCCGCCACCGTTGCATTGACCCGTCGATGCTGGGATCACGGTAAATGAGATGGGCGAAGCCGCAGTGGCATCCTGGGCCGTCGGGACATTGTTCACGGTAAGCCAGCTCGGCGCTTTGTTCGCACTGGTGGTGTCGAGACTGAAGATGGTGCCACCGACGGCCGCGGACGTTACCAAGATAGTTTGCGCTGATGCCTGGGGGGTTGCGTGCGTCGAGTCGACGTAGAGGCAGGTGAGCGAAATCGAGGCCGGAGATACCAGGAGGTTGGACGGCGGAGGCGCGATTACATTCATCGTGACTGGCACGGTCTGGTCCGCGGATCCCGAAACGCTCAGATGAATCGCAAAGGTTGAAGCTCCCAAGGGTTGGGCGCCGCACGCGGTTGCCGGGGAGGTGCCGGAGGATGGAAATAGCGAAATGGTGCTTGCCGTCGAGCTGGCAGTCGCGGTTAAACTAGACGGCGTACCTTCCGTCAGCCACGCTGGGGCCGTGGACGATACGGTATATGGGGTGCCACCGTTGGCTGCCGATGTCACCGAGAGGCTTTGTGCAACTCCATAGGGGGTATATACAGTGCCGCTGGTGGTGTTGAGGACGCAGGTGAGCGTGATCGAGGCGGGGTAGACGGTGAGCGGCGAAGCAGGCGCAGAGGTTACCGTTAGAGAGACCGGTATCGACTTCTGGGGTCCTGGTAGATTCGCTAGATAAACGGTGCCACTCTTGGTGGTTCCCGAGGTCAAAGCAGTGCAGACCGGTGTCAACGTAAATGTGCTGGCGGTCCCACCCGTAGCGGAGCCGATAGCGATACCGCCGTTCGATGGGGCACTTGACTGAGCCCAACCCGAGGCGATCGGAGTACTAGTGACCTGGTCGACAGAAAACGAAGTGCCCGAGGTCGGGTATGTGGACCCAATCGAGACGGTTACTGCCGGTGCGGAAACAACAGCGCTGCCGCTGACTGCGCAAGTGAGCGCGACTGTACCACTCGGAGACACGGTCAAGCCAGACGTAGTGCTGGTGACCTTCGTGGTAACGGTGAAACTCAGATCCGGAGTCGCAACCGATTTTGCCACGGACGATAATGCTATGAAGTTAAAAGTCGGGGTGGCTGGGGTGACATTACTGCAACCAGGCCCGGGACTCGTAAAACTCACATTGTAAGTGAGGGTAGTCACCGTTGCGGAGAGAATGCCCAGATTGCCGTTCGCTGGGGCGATGTTCACCCCGGTGGGCAGCGTGCCCAGCGTCACGGTGATCGTGGCGGGACTCTTCAGGGCCGGAGCAGCGTTGATGACAACAGTTGTGGATGTTGGACCGGTTGCTGTATCGCATGTTAGTGTAGGGGCCGCAGAAGGTGAGGCAAAACCTAGCGTGGCTGCCTGCGTCGTGCCCGTGCCGATAACCAGCCCGAGCAGCGCGACCATGATTATTCTAATGAGTTGATGTTTTGACAACGAATGTTTCATTGTTCATCCTTAATTTCGAAACCTTTCGACGGCGATTGGCCGCAGGCGGCCAATCTGGTCGCTACCTGATTTATCGGCTGACTACCGATAAAACTTTAGGAGCGCCAGATTTCTTCCAATCGAAAACGACAGTTGCGAGCGATTGAGGCGAGTTCAGCTCCCATACGGCCTGAAGCGTATTCCAGCGGAGTCGGCCACTTAGAAACAGCCGACTTTTAAAAGGCTTATCTTTTTATTTGGAAGAAATTCCGAGCGAGAAAACCCTGCCCGAGTCTGGCAAAACTGGGGAGAAGTTCCAAGTTGCACCTTTATTTGAGCTACGAAGGATTCCGTTCGAACCGGCGCAATCCGGACTTAAAGCCGGAAGAAGGTACAACAGATTTCCGTTCAAGGCGGGATCGGTGAATAAGGTACCGAAAGCCGTAGCGCTCAGGCCGGATGAGTTCTCCGCTACATAAGAGATAAAGGGCGCCGGCGGCTGAACGGAAAAGGAGGAAGCCTCGAAAGCGAAGTCCTGCCACGTCAAACCGCCGTCGGTAGTCCGATGCAGCCGAGACGGAACGACTGCCGAAGCCCGGTGGCAACCGGCGGGGTAGGTGGCGGCGTAGAGGGTGCTGCTGTTGTACGGATCGACAGAAAGCGCCGCGATGCCTCCGGTGAAGCCTCGCGAGGTGAGAGGATTCGGGTCCGTGGTAACGGGGCTCCAGGTCGCGCCGAAATCGTAGCTCTTCAGCAGCTGAAATTGTTCCGTGGACATGCTCGCGTAAATGACACCGGTGATATTCGGGTCGGCGGCGATTGCCACGCTATGAGTCACTGGGGACGGACTCCACGTCTGGCCCGAGTCGGCGCTCACGTAGATTGTGCCTCCGGAAGCTGCGAGCAGGTAAATAACATTTGTCGCGGTCGCGTCCATGGCAAGAGAGGCCGCGGCAGGCACTGCCTCGCCGGACCAGGTCTCACCGGCGTCGAGGGACGTGAAGAAGATGCCTCCGTCCGAGCCCTTCCGGCCCGCAGCGTAGATTCGTGCCGGATGAAAGGGATCGACCAGGATCGATCGAATTGCACTGTGGGTTCCCGGAGACGGCAGGCTCTGTTGCCAGGAAGCGCCCCCGTCGCTGCTCTTATAAATGCCGTTGTCCGTACCCGCGTAAATGGGCGACGGGGATAGAAGGGCGGGAGGAGATGTTTGAGCAAGGTCGACAGGACTTTGCAGATTGGCAGATAAAGGTGTGGACGACCGAAGCTGTGAGGCGGGGGCTGAGGGTGTTCCCACGCTGATATAAGCGCCGGACGATGAACTCACGCCGCCCACTGTTGCCACAACCGCCTGATCGCCGCTGCCGAGGCCAGCCGGGACGTGAGCATTGATTTGAACCAAGCCGGCCCCTACTATTCCGGCGAAGTCCAATGCCGCCGGTTGTCCTCCAATCGTCAGGGTTGGAATATTCGCCAGCGGATTCGCCCCTGTAAATACGTGTCCGGCGGGAACTGCCGGGTTGGCTGGACCCATACCGCCGCCCCATAGAATAATCACTTCTCCGGGCAAGGCAGGAGAGCTTGGGGTCACGTAACTGTTGTCGGCGTGCTGCGCGACGATGTAAGGAGCGCTTGCCGGGAAAAATCCTGGCGAAAATTGCGCGTAGTTCACGGTGAACGAAGTGCTTGCGCCGCCCGCGGACGTAGTCAGCAAAATTGACACCGGCCCGATCGTGGTGTCATCGGGCATTTGGATATTCACCTGACCTGGCGAAATATATTCGACCGTAGCGGCTTTACCATCGACAGTGACTGATGTGCCATCGAGGCTGACGGGGAGTTGGCCGTTGACGATCTCGGAGGTCGAGTTCCAAGTACGCGAGTCGCCCGCAGGCGCCAGATTGGTCCCATACAGCGCTACCCAGGAGCCGGTGGTGACTGGCAGCCCACCCACAAAGCCGGCGCTGCTGACCGCGGCGACTACGTTCGGTGCGGGCGGGCTGACGGTCAGTTGGAATTGGACCGCGGCGGTGACACCGGCACTGTCGGTTACCTGAACGGTGAAGTTGTAGGCACCCGCCGCTGTCGGGGCGCCACTCCAGACGCCGGACGAACTGAGCGCTAACCCAGGCGGCAGCGTACCGCTAGCAGTAGTCCAATTCGAGTAGGGGGGCGTACCGCCGCCGGCAGTCAGGGTAAGCGAGTAAGGGGCGTTCATGTTGCCGGCGGGCAGAGGAGAAGTTGTGGTGATCACGAGCGCCGCAGGATTGATGGTCAACTGAAAGGCGCCTGAGGCTGACGCTCCGGCACTGTCGGTTAGCTGAACCGTGAAGTTATAGGCACCGGCTGCTGTCGGGGTGCCACTCCAGACGCCGGACGAACTGAGCGCTAATCCAGGCGGCGGCGTACCGCTAGCAGTAGTCCAATTCGAATAAGGGGGAGTACCGCCGGCGGCAGTCAGGGAGAGTGAGTAAGGGGCGTTCATGTTACCGGCGGGCAGAGGAGAAGTTGTGGTGATCACCAGCGCCGCAGGATTGATGGTCAACTGAAAGGCGCCTGAGCCTGATGCTCCGGAACTGTCGGTTACCTGAACGGTGAAGCTGTAGGTTCCCGCCGCTGTTGGGACGCCACTCCAGACGCCGGACGAACTGAGCACTAATCCAGGCGGCGGCGTTCCGTTAGCAGTGGTCCAATTCGAATAAGGGGGCGTACCGCCGCCGGCAGTCAGGGAGAGCGAGTAGCTCGCATTCACCTTGCCGGCCGGGAGGGGAGAAGCCGTTGTAATGGACGGTGCGGAATTCGCGATGGTCAATTGGAACGGGGCTGCCGCGATTGCGCCGGCCTTGTCGACGATCTGGATGGTGAAGTTATAGGCGCCGGCGCTGGTTGGTGTTCCACCCAGTACGCCTGCCTGAGTCAGCGTCAAGCCCGGCGGCAGCGTCCCGCTCGGGGTGGTCCAGTTGGCATAAGGCGGAGTTCCGCCGCTGGCCGCGAGGGATTGAGAATAGACGACATTCACGCGTCCCGCGGTTAAAGGCGAGAGGGTCGTGATTCCGAGTGGACCCGGATTGATGGTCAACTGGAATGGGGCCGATCCGGTTGCGTTGGCACTGTCGGTTACTTGAGCAGTAAAGCTGTAGTTTCCCGCCGTCGCCGGCGTCCCCGTCAGAGTGCCCGCTGAATTGAGCGTCAATCCCGGCGGCAGCGCACCCGTCTGAATCGTCCAGCTCATGTAGGGAGGCGTTCCCCCGGTAGCGGCCAGGGACTGAAAATAACTGGTATTCACCTTTCCGGCCGGCAAAAGGGAAGCGGTCGTGATCACCAGCGCCGCGGGATTGATCGTCAGTTGGAGAAACGCAGTTGCGGAAGAGCCGGCATTATCCGTTAAACGAATCGTGAAACTGTAGGTTCCTGCGCTTACCGGCGTGCCACCGAGCAGCCCGGCTGCGCTAAGCGTCAGGCCGGGTGGAAGCGCTCCGCTTGCGATCGTCCAATTTGCGTAAGGGGGCGTGCCTCCATTCGCGGCCAGAAGAAGGGAGTAATTGGTGTTCACTCTGCCGGAAGTTGGCGGGGACGACGTGGTAATTACTAAGGCAGCCGGGTTGACGGTCAATTGAAATGGAGCGGAGACATTGGCGCCACTCTTATCACTTACCTGGACTGTGAAATTGAAGGTTCCGATGCTGCCGGGCATTCCGTTGATGAGACCTGCCGAGTTGAGCCCGAGTCCGGTCGGCGTAGTGCTGGTGGTGGACCAGTTATATGGCGGTGTGCCACCGCTGGCCGTAAGGACTTGCGAGTACATCGTGCCGATCTGACCCGCCGGGAGCGGCGAAGTGGTGACGATGGCCAGCGCGGGGGGATTGACGGTGAGCTGAAGTTGGGCGGTTGCGGTAGCGGCAACGCTGTCGGTGACTTGAACGCTGAAATTGTAAGTGCCCGCGGTGGTTGGTGTTCCGCTCAACACGCCGGCCGAACTGAATGTCAAGCCGGGGGTGGTGTTATTGGAAATCCACGTGTAAGGAGGCGTGCCGCCGCCGGCTACCATCGAAAAGGAATAATTGGAATTCACCTTTCCGGACGGCAGGGGTGATGGGGTACTGACCGACAACTTGGCGGCATTGATGGTCAGTTGAAAGGGAGCGGATGCGTTGACGCCTCCATTATCGGTCACCTGAATCGTAAAACTGGAGGTGCCCGCGGCGGCCGGTGTTCCACTCACGGCCCCTGAGGAACTGAGAGATAAGCCCTGCGGGAGCGCGCCCGAGATCACCGTCCAATTGACGTAAGGAGGTGTACCGTAGGCGGCAGCCATGTATTGGAGGTAGCTGGAATTCACGCTGCCCGACGGCAGAGGCGAGGTGGTGCTGATGGTGACGGGCGTGCTTGGACTGATGGTAATCTGGAACCCGGCGGACGCATTCGCACCAGCGGAGTCGGCTACTTGAATGGTAAAGCTAAACGTCCCGGCGGCAGAGGGAATTCCGCTCCAAACGCCGCCCGTACTGAAGGAAACTCCCGGGACGCTGCTGTTGGTTGCCCAGGTATACGGAGGCCTGCCGCCCGTCGCGATGAGAGTCTGCGAATAGTTGACGCCCACCTTTCCGGACGTGAGGGGCGACGTGGAGGTCATCGCCAGGACACCCGGAACAATGGACAGCTGGAGCGATGCCGATGCTGAACCGCCGGCATGATCGCTCACCTGGACCATAAAGCTGTAAACGCCGGAACTCGACGGAGTTCCAGCGAGAACACCTGCTGAAGTGAGTGTCAAACCTGGCGGCAATGTGCTGCCCGAAGCGGTCGTCCAATTCGCGTAGGGCGGCGTGCCGCCGGTCGCGGTCAGGGTCTGTGAATAAAGGGCGTTCACCTGACCGGACGGTAGGGGTGAATTCGTCGCGACGGCCAGTACCGGCGGATTAATGGTCAACGAAAATGGAGTGGATGCGGTGGTACTGGCGCTATCCGTCACCTGAACTGTGAAGGTGTAAGCGCCTTGCGCGGTGGGCACTCCGGACAAGGTTCCGGCCGAGCTGAGAATGATTCCCGGGGGTAGCGTACCCGTAGTGGTAGCCCAAGACGTATACGGCGGTGTACCACCCGATGCGACGAGAGATTCCGCGTAACCAAGATTCGCGTTGCCGGCAGGTAGCGTCGAGGTGGTCGTGATCGCCAGTTTTCCCGGAGCGATGGTTAACTGAAAAGATGCCGTGGCGGAGGCGCCGGCCTTATCGCTGACGCCCACGGTGAAACTGTATGCGGCCGCAGCCGTTGGCGTGCCGCTTAAGACGCCTGCCGAACTGAGCGTCAAGCCTGGCGGCGCAGTACCGCCGCTAATCGTCCAGCCCGAATATGGCGGCGTGCCGCCGGTCGCGGCCAGGGTCAGCGAGTAGGCGGCATTCACCTTCCCCGCGGTTAAAGTGGTCGAGGTGGAGATCGCGAGTGCGGCCGTGATGGTTAACGTCAAGGACGCGGATGTGGCTGAGGCATTGGCGCTGTCGGTGACTTTCACCTTGAACGTGGAGAGTCCGGTTTTTGTCGGCGTGCCGCTTAAGACGCCTGCCGTACTGAGCGTTATTCCCGCCGGCAGCGTGCCGGTAGAGAGGACCCAATTGGAATAAGGCGGCGTGCCGCCCGTAGCATTCAGAGAGGCCGAATAGGGGGCATTCACAGTCCCCGAAGCGAGCGTGGCAGGGGTGACTGTCAACGCCGGAGTCGCCGCCGCCGCAAGCTTGGGTGCGCCAAGCAGGAATGACGCCGCCGTGAGAGAAAAATGAAGAATGCCGATGAAACCGAAACGCCGTCCCGCGCTCATATCAAGTCACCGAAAATGTTTTGTCTCTACCTAACACTCATGGCGAACCCCGGCCAATTTCGACCTCATTCGTAGAGTTAGTGTGGGGAAACAGGAAAAATCTCTGTAATCTTCAGTCGCTTTGCACTCAAATCGAGCGAGAGGCGACGGTCTTACAGTTCGGTTTTCCCTCCCTACTACTTATCGGCAGCTGGCGGCGAACCCTTTAGGCTGGAGCCCATTCGTCCGCCGGCCAGCCGCTTTTGGGACAGCTCTTCCGGTGCGACTGAGGCGGAACACCCGCCAAACGCCGGCCGATAGGGGGCTGCAGCCAGCTCATGATGTCGCGACCGGACGGGCTTGCGCGAGATCGCGCAACAGACTGCGCCTCTGCCCCCAAAGAAGGAAGATTGTCAGGACCTTGTCTGACGCGTAAGTCACTTCCCTTTCAGCGACATTGAAGGTCCTGCAAATCTGGCCCGCCAACTGCTTTACGAGCGGAGACAAACCAACGAATTTGAGACCGGCTTCCATCAGAAGCTTGTAATGGACATTGGTGTATTACGATATAGCGCCTCGCCGCCAGCCAACCGCACGGCAAACAAGCCTGCCGCGGGTGGTACTCCAGGCGGCAACTTCGGGATGGGCAGAATTGCCCCCTGCTGATCGCTGTGATCCACTTCGATTTTGTTTCGACCGCTGCCTCCGCGGTCGACGTGCGCTTCCTCCGGTGCAATCGGGTGGACTTTTAAACATGGCGATCAGCGGAGCCCGATGCTCCTCTTCTCCGAAATCCCAGCCAAACAAAGCCCCGCCAAAGAAACCAAAGCCCGCTTTCAGCGTCCTCATTATTAGAACTCCGCGACGGAGTCTGTTTCCAGATATGATTCTTATTAGGCTCACGGCCCTACAGCCGCGCGCGAACCAGGCGGTCCGTATCGTCGATTGCAGATGTGCGGCAATTCGCGTGTTCGGGCCTGCCACAGATGTAGAGTAAGGAGAAAAAACTTGGCAGTTACGGTCGGGATTCTCAAGGAAACGGGCCATGCCGACGGGCATCCCGAGCGGCGCGTAGCCACGGTGCCGCGCGTAGTGGATGCGCTCCGCAAATTGGGCGCCGAGGTTCTCATCGAGAGCCGTGCGGGAGAGGCTGCCGGTTTTCTTGATAGCGAATATGAGGCTCGCGGGGCCAAAATCGCTGCCTCCCCGGCCGAAGTGGTCGAGAACTCGCAAATCCTTCTGTTCGTGCGGATCAACTACTCCCCGTCTTTAGACGGGCGTCACACGCTGATTGGATTCTGCGACCCGCTGGGCGACCCGCAGGTGTCGCAGGAGCTGGCTCGCCAGGGGGTGCGGCTCTTTTCCATGGAACTGGTGCCTAGAACGACTCGCGCCCAATCGATGGACGCGCTCTCGTCGATGGCCTCGATCGCGGGCTACAAAGCCGTGCTTCTCGCCGCCAATGCCTTGCCGCGCCTGTTTCCGATGATGACGACGGCAGCCGGTACAATTACTCCCGCGCGCGTCTTCGTCATCGGCGCCGGGGTAGCGGGTCTGCAGGCCATCGCGACGGCGCGGCGGTTGGGCGCGGTGGTGAGCGGCTACGATGTTCGCGAAGCCGTCCGGGAGCAGATCGAAAGCCTGGGAGCCAAGTTCGTGCCGATCACGCTGGGCGCGAAGGCGGAAGGCCAGGGTGGCTATGCCGCCGCTCTCGACGAAGAAACCATTCGCAAGCAGCGGGAACAGATGGCTGCCGTATTTAAAGACCAGGACGTTGTCATTACGACTGCAGCCGTGCCCGGCAAGAAAGCGCCACTGCTGATCACGAAGGAAATGGTCTATGGCATGGCGCCTGGCTCGGTGATTGTGGATCTGGCAGCAGAACGCGGCGGCAATTGCGAGTTGACCCGGTCCGGCGAGACGGTTATCGAGCGGGGCGTGCAAATCCTGGGGCCGGTGAATCTGCCTTCCGAACTCCCGTATCACGCCAGCCAGATGTACGCTCGCAATCTTCTGGAACTGCTCAAGCTGATGCTGGCAAAAGGGGAATTCAAGCCGGATACGGAGGACTCTATCCTCACCGAGTGTCTGGTAGCGCGCGGGGGCGCCGTGGTGCATCCACGGGTCCAACAGATCCTGAAAGAGGTGCATGCATGAGCAACGAACTCGAACTCAGCATTTATGTTTTTATTCTGGCGATTGCCCTGGGTCTCGAACTGGTTCACCGGGTATCTCCGCTGCTCCACACGCCGCTGATGTCGCTGAGCAACGCCATTTCGGCTATCTCAGTGGTGGGGGCCCTGGTGATTGCCGGCTCGGGCAACGCTCCCGGGTTGAGCCGGGTGCTGGGATGCATCGCGGTCACGGCGTCTACCATCAACGTGGTTGCCGGCTTCCTGATTACTGACCGGATGCTCAAGATGTTCAAGAAGGCGCCTTCGAAAGGGAAGGGATAACCGTGACCGGACAGATCTGGCAGTTCACCTATATCGCCGCGGCCATGGCGATCATCGCGTCGATCAAATGGCTCAACTCGCCGGTGACCGCCCGTCAAGGTGTGATGGCCGGGCAAATCGGGATGCTCCTCGCTGTGATCGGGACCCTCATGCGCCACGAGATCGTGAACTACGAGTGGATTCTCATCGCGCTGTTCATCGGCGCGGCGATTGGAGCGCCACTCGCCTACCTGATGCCGATGACCGCGGTTCCGCAATTGACTGCGCTTTCGCATGCCTTTGGGTCGCTGGCCGCAGCGCTCGTCGGCACGGCGGAATACTACCGGTACAGTTCGGCCGGCGAAAACCCCGGAGCCTTCATCCTCACGGCGCTGGCCATTGAAATCCTGCTCGGCTATCTGACGGCGACGGCTAGTGTCATGGCTTTCGCCAAACTGCAGGAATTGATTCCGACGCGCCCCATGACTTACAAGGGTCAAAACTTCGTCAACCTGATCCTGTTTGCCGTGGCGCTGGGAATCGGCTTATGGATGATCTCAGACTCGGCGCCTCAATGGGCCTTTCCGGTCTATATCGGGCTCTCGCTGCTGTTCGGCGTCCTGCTCATCATTCCGATCGGCGGCGGCGACATGCCGACGGTGATTGCGCTGCTGAATTCTTACGCCGGATTATCCGCCTGCGCGATGGGGTTCGCGCTGCAGAATCATCTGCTGATTATCGCGGGCGCTTTGAACGCCGCGTCAGGCTTCATTCTTTCGGTGATCATGTGCAAGGCGATGAACCGGTCCTTTGCCAACGTGCTTTTTGGCGCGTTTGGCCAGGCCACCACGTCGGTTGCGGGAAAACAGGAAGCTCGTCCGGTTCGCAGCGCCACTGCGGAAGACGCGGCTATGCTGCTCGAGGCCGCCCGCAAGGTCATCATTGTGCCCGGATATGGAATGGCTGTTGCGCAGGCCCAGCACAAGCTAGCCGAACTGGCCGAAGCGCTGGTCAAGCGGGGGGTCGACGTCAAGTTTGCCATTCATCCGGTGGCCGGACGAATGCCCGGACACATGAACGTCCTGCTCGCGGAGGCCAACATTCCTTACGACCGGCTGGTGGAGATGGAAGACATTAACGATGAATTCCCGGAAACCGATGTTGCGCTGGTGATTGGCGCCAACGACGTCGTGAATCCGGCGGCGCGGCATGACAAGACCAGTCCGATTTACGGCATGCCGATTCTGAATGTGGATAAGGCCCACACGGTCATGATCGTGAAGCGGAGCATGAATCCCGGCTTCGCGGGTATCGACAACGAGCTTTACTATAACGAGCACACGCTGATGCTCTTTGGCGACGCCAAGGCATTTGTGACGGCGATCAATAAAGAACTGCCGGCGCTAGTGAACGCGTAATAGAGCGTTCTTGGCCGCAAGCTCACGCAGTCAAGGAGCGGGCGACGGCTTGGCTTCCTGATAAACTGGCGTGGCATGTGGAAAACCTGCATCCTGCTCGTCTGCGCAATTCCCCTTCTTGCAGCAAAGAACCTTGAAATCTATTGGATTGACGCGGAAGGAGGCGCGTCCACTCTCATCGTTTCACCGAGCGGCCAGTCGCTGCTGGTGGACACCGCCAACCAGACTCCGGACGATCGCGATGCCAAGCGGATTTTTGCCGCGACCCAACAGGCCGGGCTGAAGAAGATCGACATTCTTTTGACGACGCATTTTCACGGCGATCACATAGGGGCGATGCCCGCCCTGGCCAAGATGATTCCGATCGAGATGTATATGGACCACGGTGAATCGGTCGAGATGAATCGGCCGAAGGTCGCGGCCGCATACAAAGAATACGAAAAATTGTCGGGCGGCAAGCGCAAAATTCTGAAGCCAGGAGACACGATTCCGCTGAAGGGCGTCGACATCGAAGTGATCATGTCGGCGGGGCAGGCAATCACCAAGCCTCTCAAGGGCGGCGGCGCGGCAAACGCGGCTTGCGCGGAGTTCAAGGAACACGCCGCGGAACCCGATCCGGATAACGACCAAAGCGTCGGGTTCGTGCTCCGGTACGGAAAGTTCAGCTTCATTGACATGGGCGATCTGACGTGGAACTACGAGCAGAAGCTGGTGTGCCCAGCCAACCTGATCGGCAAGATCGACCTGTACCAGACCACCCACCATGGCCTGGACCGTTCCAACTCTCCGCAATTTGTCTGGGCCATTCAGCCGAAGGTGGCGGTTATGAACGATGGGCCGCGCAAAGGCGGACCGCCGAGCGTTTTCGAGACGCTGCGCAAGTCCTCAGGCCTCGAGGACATCTGGCAGGGGCATCTTGCGCTGGGCACTCCGAAGGAAGTCAATACCGAGGAACGCATGATCGCGAATCTGGAGCCAACCGCGGAATGCAAAGGCAACCTTTTAAAGGCTTCGGTCGATTCGAAGGGGCAGTTCACCATGACGAACTTGCGCAACGGTTTCAGCAAGACCTATCAGCCATAGCGTCACGAGGTAGATAGCGGGCCGTCGCTGCGGCCCAGTTCATCCAAAATGGATTCCTTGCGTTCGAGTGCGGTCTTCACGGCGGAATCCAGGGCCACCCAGTAGAACACTGCGCCCACCGCCGCTGCGAGGCCCAAAAGAGCAAAGAAAACGATCTCACTAGAGAAGACATAACGGCCCCAGTACGCCAAGCCGATGGGTGTCAGGGCAACCGGAAAGAGGAAAAACGCGAGGGCGTTCATGCTGCGCGCGGAACCGCCCTGTGTCACTTTCTCGGGATCCATTGCACGCGGGAGGCGCACGGAGATCAAGTTTCCGAAACCGATCAGGTAGACCGCGGAGATCAGGGTGACGGCCAGGGCTTCGGCGATGCGTGCGGGGGGATGAGGGACGGGCAACGCTAACGCAATTCCAACCACCAGGATCAACTCCGTCATCACAATGATGAGGGCGGTGAGATTTTTCGCCTGAAACACGCGCGCGAACGGGATGGGCAGGGCGTACCAGGCTTGCGTGGCAGTGCGGTCGAAACCGAAGGCGTTCCAGAAGGTAACCTGTCCCAGCAGTACGAGGGCATAGACGCTGACGTACGTCAGGAAGTGAGTGCGAGTGATGGATTCATGTCCCGAAACATGGCGGAGCGCCATAGGAAGCCAGACAGCGAGCCCGAAGGAGAATCCCATGATGTAAACGAGGCGGAAACGAGGCGAACGAACCAAGGTACGCATCTCCTTCTCGATGGCGGCGCCGAGGGGATCCTTGAAAATGCGCGAGGGCAGCCGGACCAACTGATCGGACCAGGACGAACCCGAGGACGTGGTTTCCGGGCGGTCCGCCACACCCGGACCCGCGTCTGCCCGGATGCTCTTCTCGAATTGGTAACGGCTGAAGCCGTAGGCGACTGCGCCATAGCCGAGCAGAATGGCGAGGGAGGGCAACAGTCGGAGGTGGAGCAACAGATGTCCGGCAGCGCCCCAGGGCCAAAACATCGCGACCGGCAGGCTGCTGGTCAGATTCTGGCCGGTGACATGGAAGGCGATCAGAAGCTGAGGCGTGACGCCGACAAAGACGACGACCAGCATCAGCACTTCGCGGAGGCGCCGGCGTAACAGCAGTCTCTCGAGCAAATTGCGCATCCCCGCGGAGAGCAGCAAATTGAGCGCGATAAATCCCAAGGCGGCGGCGACCAGGCGCGGCGCCGCGGGCCAACCGCCTGTCACCGGATTACGCAGCAACCCCGAGAGGATGCCGGCCATGACGAGCATCATCTCCGCGCAGGTGGTGACTCGCAACAGAATCTCCACGGCAAAAAGGCGCTCGCGCGGGATGGGATAGACGATCAACTTCTTCAGGTCGAGCGAAGCGCCGAGGCTGGCGGATACCACGGGCGCGATTTGCCAGTACAACATAACGACCAGGAGCGACATGGGAACGGCGAGCTGGAACAAATCGAAGTTATCGCGATTGGCGAAGAACGCGTCGGCAATGAAGGCGAGGACTGCCCAGAAGCCGTAGAACAGCACGCCGGTGATTGCGGAGAAAAGCGCGCTTCGGATCCGGGTTCCCACGCGCAGAGTTCGCATGCTGAGCCATTGGGCGCGGAGAATGGCTCGGATCATGAGATGGCTCGCTTCACGGGCCTAACGTTCACGGGCCCAACGTTCGCGGGCCTAACGTTCGCAGGCCAAAGGCCTACTCTACGGTTTGTGGGAGGGGCGGGCGTCATGGCGCGTGGGGCGCGGCGATGGCGCTCAGGAGGTCGGGGACGGATTCATCGCGCACCAGGTTGGGATATTTTTCTCCGCCGTGGTAGTCGACGCGGAACGTGTTGAAAAATTCGCCATCTTCCACCATGATCTGGAGGGGTTCGGGAGACTTGACGGCGCTGTCAATAGCGTCTTTCAGGAGTTGCGGATTGAACCGGCGTCCGTTGACCGCGATGATTCGGGTGGCCGGCGCGATGCCGGCCTTCTGCGCGGGGGAATTCATCTTCACATCATCTATCTCACCGTCATCCTTGACGGAGACGCCGATCGAATAGCTGAGGTCGGTGACGCGTTCGTAGAATTCGTGATCGCGCCAAATTTCCGATGGCTGATCGGTATATTCGAGCTTCCAACCGCTCTTCAGGATGCCACCGAGCGGGGCGCGCGGTTGGGTGGATTCGAGACGCTCGCGGAAGAAGGCGGCCCAGTCGTAGGGCTGCACGGAATTCAGGGCCTGAACCACATCTTCGAAGGTGTACGGCTTCACGACCGGCCCCGTGGAGGGCGGTCCCTCAAAGGCCTTGACGAAATCGTCCAACGACCTGGCGCCCTTACTTAATTGACGGATGGTGACATCGGCTTCGAGCCAGATCATCGTTCCCTCCTCATAATAATCGGTGCCGCGGCGGAGATCGGCATAATCTTTCCTGGCTTCGTAGAGCAGTTGCGCGGCATCGGCGGTATCTTGCAGCGGGCGCCATTCGCGGCCGGACCGGGTATCCAGCATCGCCGCTTCGCGGGCCAGTTCCTGACGAAATTCATCGGCGGTAAGCAGGCCGCTGCGTGGGGTGAGAACTTCGCCGTAGTATTGGGTGAGCCCTTCGTAGACCCACAGCAGATTCCCTTTCATCGGCTCGGAATAGTCGGGTGTAGCGAGGCCCGCGGGCCGGCGGTACTTGCCGTTCCAGGAGTGGGTCATCTCGTGGGTCAACAAATCGGCATCGGCGCGGCGGAGGCTGTCGTCGAGCAAAGTACGTTCCTGGGTGCGGTCATCGCTCGACTCGTGATGTTCCAGGCCGAAATGGGCCACGTGGTCGCTGAGCGTGAGCAGGAAATGATAGTCGCGGTAATGGCGGGCTCCGAACAGGGCTCCGGTCTCTTTCACCAGGTTCTGATAATGGGTAATCTCCTCCTGTGAGGCTTCGGTCGCGTGTTCGCTGTCGGCGGCGATATGCAGATAGTGCGGCGGATTGGCGCCCGGGCTGAGGTCGATGGTTTTGAAATACGCGCCCATCAAGACCGGGGAATCAATCAGCGTGGTCAGTGAGCTCGGCTTGAACTGAATATTCCGGGCCGCTTCGGACTCAATCGGCAGCGCCGTACCGTAGCGCCATCCGGCAGGGACTTTGAGGTCGGCCTGGTAGTTGAGCTGATCGGACGGGACGCCCTGAGGGTACAACACCATCTGATTCCAGTTCAGGACCGCGAGTTTATCAGTAGTCGATCCGCCGGGAGAGGAGCCGGCGCTATCAGGAGCCGCGATGTAGTCGAGGCCAATGTCAAGGGAGGTGACGCCGTCCGGGATGGTGAGGTGGAAGGTATACATATCGGCGAGGTCACGCCGCCATGGGATAGGGTTACCGTTCGCGGAAATCCGGAGATTGACGAGATCCGTGATGGGACCGGTGGGGCCGTGATCGCCGGGAATCCATTCGGGATAGAGGAGGGTCAGCGGGCCCGGTTTCACGGGCATGGTCATTTTCACGTGGTAGAGACGTTTGCTGGCACCGGTGGCGTCGACTGAAATTCTGGTCGGCGGCGAGGTGATTTGAGCAAGCAGCGGGGCGCAGAGCGAAATCGAAAGGATTATTTTTCCTATAGCCATTCCAGTTTTTCGAACTCCCGTTCCACGCCCACGACGCGGACGAACACGTCTTCGAGCGACTCGGCGCCCTGACGCAGATCGCGCGTCACTCCTTCGACGACGATGCGTCCCTGGTTGATGATGGCCACGCGGTCGCAGAGACGTTCGACGACTTCGAGCACGTGCGAGGTCAGAAAGATGGTGGCGCCGTGCCGGACCTGATCGAGGAGAATGTCCTTCATGAGGCGCGCGCCGACGGCATCGACGCCTTCGAAGGGTTCGTCCATGAGAAACAACTCAGGTCGATGGATGAGCGAGGCGGCCATGGCCATGCGTTTGCGCATGCCTTTGGAATACTCGGCGATCAGCTTTCGGCGTTCGGCCGAAAGTTCGAACAGGTCGAGCAACTCGTCGGCGCGCTGCAGGGCGAGACGCCGCTCCAGGCCGTACATGCGCCCCACGAATTCCAGGAACTCGCGGCCGGTCAGGCGATCGAAGAGGAGGTTTTCGTCGGGGACCAAGCCGATGCGCTTCTTGATTTCAAGTTCCTGCTCCGGGCATACGCAGCCCGAGAAGTTCGATGCTGCCGGAGGTGGGAGCGGCGAGGCCGATCAGCATGCGGATGGTAGTCGATTTACCGGCTCCATTGGGTCCGAGGAAGCCGAAGAAGCACCCACGCGGAACCGTGAGTGTCAGGCCATCGACGGCCGGCTTGCCATCATACACTTTCCGCAAATCGGTAACAGCGATTGCGGGGCCCGGCGCGGCGATCGAAGCCGCATCGAGATTTGCCGATAACCTTTCATCCATGGGAACCCTTATGATAAACGGAATGCGGCAACACACTTTCGACGTGCGACTTCCGATGGCGGTTCTATTTCTGTTATCGGCAACTCCGGCGTCGGCACAGAATGCGACGTTCGAGGGACACCCGGCGATCGCGTTGAGCAACGATAAGCTGGAACTCGTGGTGCTGAAACAGGGCGCATCGGTTGTCAGCGTGGTTCTGCGGGACGATCCGGCGAAGCTGAACCCTTTATGGGACCGGTCGAGGCTGGCTCGTGAAGCGGGCTTACGGAGCAGGTTTGATCCTGGCACAGGACAGTTTCTCTGCGTGGATGGATTCGGCGGGGTCTCGCCGGAAGAGAAGGCCGCCGGGCTGCCGGGTCACGGCGAAGCGCATCTGGCGGAGTGGGAAAGCCGGCAGCAGAATGGAACGCTGGTGATGACCGCGCAGCTTGCGCACACGCAGGAAGGAATTACGCGCACCATGACGCTGGCGCCCGGCGAGAACATTGTCATTTACGAGACCACGTTAGAAAGCCAGCTCGGGTTCGACCGTCCTGTCTGTTGGGCGGAACATTGCACGATCGGCTCTCCGTTTCTCGCGCCTGGAGTGACGGTGGTCGATTTTCCGGCCGTCCGGTCCAAGACCCGGCCGCACGAAGGCGCGGGGGGACTGCCGTTCCGGCTGCCATCGGACGTGGAGTTCACGTGGCCTAATGCTCCGCTGGCCAACGGAAAGACGGCGGATCTGCGGGCGGCGCCGGACCCTCCGGATTCCGGAGATCATACGGCGTCCCTGATCGATCCGAAACGTAAGCTGGCTTATGCAACCGCGATCAATCCAAAGGACCAGCTGATTGTGGGCTGGATTTTCAAGCCCCAGGAGTACCCGTGGCTGCAGAATTGGGAGAACTATCCGCCGTCAGGGAAACTGGCGCGCGGGCTGGAGTTATCCACGCAGCCGTTCGATTTGCCCCGCAGGACCGTGATCGATCAGAATAACTTATGGGGTACGCTACTTTACCGGTGGCTGCCCGCGAAGTCGAAGATCAGCAGCCGGTTTGCGCTGTTCTTTGCCCATTCGCCTGCTGGAATGACGCGGGTGGATGATGTGAGGTGGGAAAACGGGGTGTTGATCATAGAAGATCACGGCGCCGGTAAGACGCTTCGACTGACGATGGGAAGCCCGCTGTAGAGCTGATCTTGTTGCAACGCTGAGGACGGGGACGCGCAGCCAGACCGGTAAAAGGGGGACGGAACGATGGTCAGCGTGGGGAAGGTGAACCCATCAACACCCCTACCCGATTCCTGAGTAAAATGAGATATTACAAGCAGTGGAGAAACCTTTTTGCTATTTTGGTCGTTTCTCTTTCGTGGGTTCTTAACAACTCATTACATGCCACCGCCGGGCCCGAAACCGCGGAAAAGGATTTTCTTCGTCCCTATGGACCCCAGAGTTTGGCTTCCGCTTTGTCGCGCAACCTTATAGAATCTTGACAGATAGATAATGAGTGCCTCAACACATCCACCATTAACGACGAGCAAGCCGAGCTTACCTGCCGGCCTGCCGCCCCACAAGAAAAAACACACTGGCTGGGTCTGGCTGGTGGTGGCTTTGGCCCTTGGGGCCTTAGCCTACTACATGTATATCAGTGCGCCGGCCCCGGGTACGAACTCGGGGAAGAAAGGCGGCAAGGGCGGGAAGGGAGGAGGCGGGGACGTGCCGGTGGCGGTGGCCAAGGCGCATCGTGGAAGCGTGCCGATCTACCTCGATGGCTTAGGGTCGGTGGCGGCATTCTATACGGTGCTGGTGCGGAGCCGGGTGGACGGGCAACTGATGAGCGTGCCGGTGAATGAAGGCGACCTGGTCAAAGAGGGCCAGGTGATCGCGGAGATCGATCCGCGGCCCTACCAGGTGATGCTGGAGCAGGCGGAAGGCAATATGGCGAGGGACCAGGCGCTGCTGGCGAACGCCAAGGTGGATCTGGACCGTTACAAGACGCTGCTGGCGACGGATTCAATCCCCAAGCAGCAACTCGACACTCAAGTGGCGCTGGTCGCCCAGTATACGGGCAACATCAAGACGGACCAGGCGGCCATCGATAATGCCAAGCTGCAGATTGTTTATGCGCACATTACGGCGCCGATTACGGGGCGGATCGGGTTGCGCATCGTCGATCCGGGTAACATCGTGCATGCCTCGGACACGACCGGGCTGCTGCTCATTACGCAACTGCAGCCAATTGCGGCGCTGTTTACGATCCCGGAAGATAGTCTGCCTCAGGTGTTGAAGAAGCTCAGGGCTGGGGTGAGCCTGCAGGTGGAGGCTTACAATCGCGACAAGACGGAGAAGTTGGACACGGGCAAACTCGCGACGATCGACAATACCATCGATCCCACGACGGGAACGTCGAAGTTGAAGGCCATTTTCCAGAACGCCAACAACACTTTATTTCCCAATCAATTTGTGAACATTCGCCTGCTGGTGGAAACGCTAGGCAATCAGGTGATCATCCCGGAAGAAGCCGTGATGCAGGGATCGCAGGGTCAGTTCGTCTATCTGGTCGGGGATGATGCCAAGGTCAAGGTGCAGCCGGTCAAGGTAGGCATAACGGAGGGTCCTATCACCCAGATCCTCAGCGGAATCACCGATGGCGACACCGTTGTGACCGACGGCACCGACAAGCTGCAAAACGGAAGCAAGGTAAGGATCCGGCAGATTGGCGGAGCAGCAAAGTCGGCACCGGGAAAGCGCGGCGCGAAGAGTAAGAAGCCGGCTCAGACGGCGACGCCGGAAGCGCCGACGGATCAGGCTGCGCCCGGCGCCAAAGGCCAACACAAGGGAAAAGGGAACGAGCCGCAATGAATCCGTCCCGCATCTTCATTCTGCGGCCAGTTGCAACGTCGCTGATGATGCTGGCTGTAGTGCTGGTGGGCATGGTGGCTTTCTACCAACTGCCGGTATCCGCTTTGCCGCAGGTGGATTATCCCACCATCCAGATTCAGACGTTCTATCCCGGGGCCAGTCCGCAGGTCATGGCGACCTCCGTCACGGCGCCTCTCGAAAAACAGTTCGGACAGGTACCCGGGCTGACGCAGATGACCTCGGTCAGCTCATTCGGCAGTTCGCTGGTCACGCTGCAGTTCAGCCTTTCGCTGAGCATCGATATTGCGGAGCAGGAAGTGCAAGCGGCCATCAATGCCGCGGGAACCTATCTTCCGCCGAACCTGCCCGCCCCTCCGATTTATAGCAAGACCAATCCGGCCGACACTCCAATTCTGACTCTCGCCCTGACGTCGGAAACCGAACCGCTGCCCAAGGTTCAGGAGATGGCGGAAACGCGCCTGGCGCAAAAGATTTCGCAGCTTCCCGGCGTGGGTCTCGTCAACATCAGCGGCGGACAGCGGCCGGGCGTGCGGGTTCAGGCGAATCCGATGGCGCTCGCGTCCTACGGCCTCAGCCTGGAAGATCTGCGGACGGCGTTGAGCACGGCCAATGTAAACGAGGCCAAAGGGAACTTCGACGGACCGTCCCAAGCATGGACCATCCAATCCAACGATCAGCTGCTCAGCGCCGAAGAGTACCGGCCGATTGTGATCGCCTACCGCAACGGCGCACCGGTGCGGCTGTCGGACGTGGCGACGGTAATCGATAGCGCGGAGAACGTAAAGCAGGCTGCGTGGGTGGACACAACGCCGGCCGTGCTGCTGAACATTCAGCGCCAGCCGGGCACCAATATCATCGGCGTGGTGGACAGCATCCACCGCATCCTTCCGCAGCTGGAAGCTTCGATTCCCTCGGGGGTGAAGGTCGTGGAGGTTGCCGACCGGACCATTACCATCCGCGCGTCCGTTCACGATGTCGAGTTCGAATTGATCTTGACCGTCGTCCTGGTCGTGCTGGTGATTTTCGTCTTCTTGCGCAGCGTCTCGGCGACCGTGATTCCCAGTATCGCGGTACCGCTTTCGTTGATCGGAACTTTCGCCGTGATGTACCTGCTGGGCTACAGTCTCGACAACCTTTCGCTGATGGCGCTGACGATTTCGACCGGTTTCGTCGTGGATGACGCCATCGTCATGATCGAGAACATCCAGCGCTATATCGAGATGGGTGAGCGTCCCATGGAGGCGGCGCTCAAAGGCGCTTCCGAGATCGGGTTCACCATCGTTTCGCTGACGGTCTCGCTCATCGCGGTGTTAATCCCTCTGCTGTTCATGGCGGACATCGTGGGCCGTCTGTTCCGGGAGTTCGCAGTCACGCTGGCGGTAACGATCATCATGTCAGCCTTCGTTTCTCTTACGCTCACGCCGATGATGGCTGCGCGCATTCTGAAACACAAGCCGGAGAGCGAGCAGGGGCGGATGTATCACTGGTCGGAGATGGTGTTCACCAAGACCATCGAGAAATACGGCGACATGCTGAGGGTGGTGCTGCGGCACCAGCCGTTGACCATGCTGGTGGCGGCGGGTACGCTGGCCGCTACGGTATATCTGTTTGTCATCATTCCAAAGGGCTTTTTCCCGGTGCAGGATACCGGGTCGATCCTGGGGATTTCGGAAGCCCCGCAGTCCATTTCGTTTCCGGCGATCGTCGAGCGGCAGCAAAAGCTGGCGCAGGTGGTTCTGACGGATCCGGCGGTGCAGACGCTCGCATCCTTCGTCGGCGTCGACGGAGTGAATCTCACTCCTAACAACGGACGCATCCAGATTACGCTCAAACCATTAGAAGAACGCGACGCGAGTGCCGTCGGATATCATCCGCCGTCTGCAACCGAAACTGGCGCAAGTTGGCGGCATCGACCTGTACATGCAGGCGGTGCAGGATCTTTCGGTGGAGAACCGCGTCAGCCGGACGCAGTATCAATACACGCTGGAAGCGCCGACTCAGGCAGAACTCAATACCTGGGTGCCGAGAATGATCGACCGGATGAAGCAGATACCCGTTATTGCAGGACGTTGCGAGCGATCAGCTTACGGGCGGCCTGGGTCTGGAACTCGACATCGACCGCGATACCGCGTCGCGTTTCGGCATCACTCCGCAGAATATCGACGACACGCTGTACGACGCTTTTGGACAGCGTGAAGTCTCGACGATCTTTACGCAGTTGAACCAATATCACGTGGTGCTGGAGAGCCGTCCTAACTGGCAGCTGAGCAGCGACGCGCTACATGATATCCGGGTGAAGACGGCCAACGGCATGCAGGCGCCTCTCGACTCGTTCACGCGAGTGAAGCAGATCACCGTGCCACTCACGATCGACCATCAGGGGCAGTTCCCCGCTACCACGCTTTCCTTCAACCTGGCGCCGGGCGCATCCCTGGGAGCCGCGGTAAAGGAAATTCGACAGGTGGCCAAGGACCTGAATATGCCCGCCAGCGTGGAGATCGCGTTCCAGGGAACTGCGGCTGCCTTTGAGAATTCTCTAGCGAATGAGACCACGCTGATTTTCGCCGCGCTGATCACGGTGTATATCGTGCTGGGCGTTTTGTATGAGAGCTACATCCATCCGATCACGATTCTATCTACCCTGCCTT
>CAVZRE010000072.1:0-144966 GCA_963777595.1 Terriglobia bacterium | reverse complement strand
TCGGCAGCTTGATAGAAGAGGCGCATGAGCGACTGGGCCTCCGGTACGCTGACCTGAACCGCTACGAGGGCGTTGTAGGCTTGCTCGATCGCGTGACGGAATTTCGGCGATTTTGCCGGGTCGGAAGCATCTGACCTGGATTCGTAGGCGCTATCGGCGACGTCCAGGATGGAGCTTGTTAGCGGCGTTAGAGTAGCGGCTGACAAAGCTTTGCCTGCGAGGACGTGCGTCAACTCCACGGCGAGTCTGCGGGTTGCGATGCCTTTCGATGGGTACAGGGTATTCAGGTCGGAGGCGAAATGGTGTGTGATGCGGAGACGCTCCCCATCGCCGGCAAGGGATTTGAGGGGAAGGAGGTCGGCGTTTAACTTCGCGACGAGGGCGATGCGGTCTACGGGCTGCGCTTGGACAAATGTTGCAAGAAGCAGCAGACACAGGGATGCTGTCTTCATGAGAAGAGTATCCCATGAATGGCGACCGGGAGCACGCTATGGGATGGCGGCGGCTAAGGTTTGGGCCGACTTTGCGACTGGTGCACCAGCGGTCAGATTTACGAAGCCGGCGAGATAGGGTCCCTTGCGAAAGATGACCAGACGGCCGAGATAACGGTCGTTGGCCTGGAAGGATTCATCGGCAGTCGTTGCCGGCGTTGTGTTTCCGAAGCGATCTCGCAATTTCTGCATTACCAGAATTGCGGCTTCCGGTGTGGGCTGACGGACGATAAACGCCCGACCGTAATCGTATTTGGCGAGATAGCCCTTCTTCAGGAGACTTAACCCTAAGAGGCTTTGCGGAATGAGCCGGATGGAGGCTTCATCGAGTCCTTCTTTGGGAAACCAGGTAACGGGAGCGGGCGCGTCGACGGCTCCTGCGATGCACTTTTCGAGCGCTGTCAGAAAGTTTCGGATTGCGGGAGTGTGATCGATCGACGTGGGACTGGCCGAGATTTCAACGAAGCTGGTCCCTTTCACGAAGATGCCGCGCTGCGGAACAATTTGTCCGGACAGCCCTAACGCTTCTACAGGTAGCCTGGGGTCGCGATTGGAAGCGTACAGGCCCCATGCGGCTTCGGCGTCATTCATTTCGGAGATGTCGACGACGAAAGAGACCTCGCCTGACTTACAGGTAACGCCGTGCATGAGTTTGAACCCGTAGACGAGATAACCTTCCGAGTTGCCGTCCATGTAATCGTAGAGGTTATCGGAGGCATAGAGACGAGCGGGTCCGGCCTGGGTCCAGCCAGGAAGGACATCGCAACGTGGCGAAGGCGGATCAGCGGCCCGGAGCGCCGTCGCAGCCAGGCAAGCCGCGACGGCGATCGGAGCGAGTTTCAAGCGAACAACTCCTGCGCCCGAGCGACGCGGGCAGATACATGAACTCCGTGGGGACATTCGACGGTGCACTTGCCGCAGTCGGCGCAGCGGACTCCCTGTAAATGCTGTGGCATTTCGAGATACTGCTCGCGCGCCATCGCGAATTCGCCATAGCCTTCGGCGTAGGAGACGTAGCGAATCAGGTCCGCTACGGGCAGCCCTTTGGCGCAGACGCCGTCGCAACTCCCACACATGCGGCAGTAGAGCGGAGCGAGATATTCGAGCCGCGAAACCAGTAGCTTTTCGTCGAAGGACGTAAAGGGTTCGCTCATGGCGCGCAAATTCTGATCGAGCTGGTCGAAGTCGGTGATGCTGGGAATGGTGGTATCGACGTTCTTATTCCGGAGGACCCACTTCAGCATCGCAAGCAGCGAACCGTCGCGATGAAACGTGTTGAACCGCTGGTTGCCCTCACGCATCTGGCGAAGACCGCCGGCCATGACTTTCATCGCCACGACGCCGATGCCGGCATCTTTGGCGGACTGGATGAGTCCCTTCCATGGAGGGGTCCATCGTGAAGTTATAAGAGGTAAGAATCACGTCGAAGTGCTTCTTAGAGATGGCGGCGGGGAAGACTTCAGCGTGTCCGCCGTGGGTGCTGACGCCCGCGAAACGAATCTTTCCCTGTTGTTTAGCGATATTCTGCGCTTCCATGAGTTCATCGGTGATCTGGTCCGCCTTGGTTTTGGCGTGAAGATACCAGATGTCCAGGTGATCGGTGCCGAGTTCTTTCAGGCTGGTGTCGATATCCTTCGAGCGCCTGCTCCTTAGTCGACGCATGGGTCTTGCTGGAGAGAATGAGCGAATTCCGCTTCGCCTTGAGCGCGGCGCCGACCATGCGTTCGTTATTGCCGCCCTGATAGCCGCGGGCGGTGTCGAAGTAAGTGATGCCAATGTCCGCGGCGCGCTCGACCACGGTCTGGTCGGAAGTCACCATGCAGCCGAAGCCGACTGCGGTGGGTTTCAAGCCAGTCTTGCCGATGGTCCGATAAGTGAATTTCGGAGCGACGTCGCGGGGAAGAATTGTGTTGGGTTTTTTCGCGGGCCGAGTATCATCGGCGGGTCGGGCCAATCCGGCGGCAGGCAACGCAAGCCCGGCGGCGGCCAGAAAAGATCGGCGTGAAGCAGAGTTGCTCATCTTGAACTCCTGTACGCGTATATAATGAATACGAAATTTAAGTTTATCCCCGGAGGCACCTTGTCGTCGCAATTTCTTTCACGACGGACTCTGTTGGGTATGTCAGTGAGCGCCGGCGTCGTTGCCACCCGGCTACGCTCCCTAGCCCAGACTCAAACAAATAATCCATCCGCAATTAGCGAACCGGCGGCCGCATTTCCGCGACGGTCCACGGTTTCGCTGGTCAGCGGCGAGATGCGCCGCAAGAATGTCACCGAGTCGCTGATCGCGATCGACGAGCAGATCCGGCCGGTATTGAAGACCAAGAAGTACGTGGTGATCAAGCCCAATCTGGTGTCGACGGTGAATCCGCTGGCGGCGACCCATGCCGATGCGCTATTGGGGATTATGGATTACCTCGCGCCGCGCTTCAAGGGTCCGGTGTATATAGCGGAATCGTCGGCCGGGCACAGCCCGGAAGGTTTCGACAATTTCAAATACCAGACGGTGGTGAGCGAGTTTCGCTCGCGCAAAGTGCAACTGGTCGATCTCAACGAAGAGGCGAAGTATGTCCTTTGCCCGATTCTCGATGCGGACTTACATCCGACGCCAGTGCGGCTGGCTGCGCGGTTGCTCGATCCAGATGCTTACATCATCTGCTCCGCGATGCTGAAAGCGCACAATGTGGTGGTGGCGACGTTGTCGGTAAAGAATATGGCGCTGGGCGCGCCACTACACAACGCGGCGAAGGAGACGCCTCGCTGGAACGACAAGCGCAAATATCACGGCGGCGTCCGGCAAACGCATTTCGATATCATGCTGACTGCCCAGAAAATGGCTCCGTTCTGGGGCGCGACGGTGATTGACGGCTATGAAGGAATGGAGGGCAACGGGCCGGCGTCGGGCACGCCGGTGACGTCACGAGTAGCCATCGCGTCGACGGATTATATTGCGGCCGATCGCGTCGGGATTGAATGCATGGGCGTGAAACCGGAATGGGTCGGCTACCTGCGCTATTGCTCCGAAGCCGGGTTGGGACAGTACGATCTGTCGAAGATCGAGATCCGCGGCGTTAAGATTGCGGAGGTACGCAAAGAATACCGGCTGCATCGTGATATCGAGCGCGAATTGAAGTGGATGGGTCCGATGGAGGAGATCCCCGAGAAATTAGGGTAGCCGCCATCCCGCCAAACGAACGCCCTCGCTTCTCATCAGGGGGGCGCTCGAGCTCGACCGGTGCCGGCGGCGCTGCCAGTAAGACGCGCCTCCCGGCACTGGCGACGGTGTGCAGATCGATTTCGGGTGAGGGTTACCTCTGAGGGTTTGAGGCTAACCCGCCGGCCTTGGCAGGATCGACCCTGACAGTGATATATTCCGCGGGAGCAGTGATCGTCCTGGTAGCTACTTTATCCGCGCACCGGGAGTCCGTCCGGACCCAGGAACCGTCGACGTAATTGCCGCGGCAATATGCGGAGGCTGCTTCGTCAACCACAATCTGTTGAGCCGAAACTCTGTGGGTGCTCAACTGAAAGAAACGGGCGGCTGCGGCTTTACTGAGATCATGTTCAGACAGTCTCTTGCTTAAGTCCGGATCCACCTCCTCCGGATGAAGATACACGCTGAAGGTGAGATAGGTGCCTCCATACTCATCCGAAGCGAGGGGTTGTCCACGGTAGGAATAAGTCACCTCATAGGCGGACACCAGGGATTGAAAACCCTTATCCATGCATAATATGGAACCGCCGGGGTCGCGGTTCGAGGCTTCTTCACAGGAACTGCCCGCGGGGGCCGAACGGACCTGCGTGGCGAGCCTGACGAGCCTTACCCGCTCAAATCGAACGGAGGACAAATTTGTCCCATCGGGAAGATTCGCCTCATGCGTGAAGGGATTTCGTAGCTTGATTGTCGCCAAAGCGGAGTTCACGGTGTGCGCTCTGGTGGTGGCCTGGTTTGCGAAGGCCAGAATCCCGCAACTAGTAGTGATGGCGGTTGCAAAAAGAGTTCGTTTCAGGTTCGACATTTGAGTCCTCCCGGCCGAATGATTGAAGTTTGCGCGGCGGCAAACTCTGCGCGTGGTTCAATTGTCACAACCTGAAGACAGAATAGCTACAAAATGATGACAGCGCAAGTATGCAATGGAAAGCGGTGATTGGAAGACGCGGACTCGGGCGGTCGAGCACAGCAAGTCGAAAGACGACAGACAGGGCGGACAGACTAGCTTCAGGCTCGCTGTTCGGGCTGGTGCGGGTAGTGGCGATCCGTCAGCACCCACGCTTGGGCTGGTCCAAGGCGACCGCTGATCTCGTTATAGAACGCTTCTCGCTTCATGCTCCTGACCATGTTCGTCAAGACCCGGCCCTGGGCATCAAAGGCGCGGCGCGTTACCGCATCCGGGTCGACCAGCGACGTCAGTAGCTGGTGCAAGTCCTTCTGAATGGCTGATGTCTCGGGCTTACCGGCGAGGTTCCGCAATTCTCCAGGATCGGTCTTCAGGTTGAACAGAAGCGGCACATCGCCTGAAAAGTAGAGGTACTTCCAATCGCCTTTGCGCAACATGAAGGAGCCGGTACAGTTGCTCTCGGAGTGCGATTCGCTGTAAGTGAATCCGGGATGAGAGCCGGGGTTGCCGTTTGCCAGACCTACGAGAGATGTCCCTCGGGCGTTGGGCGACTGTTGCGCACCGGCAATTTCCAGCAGGGTCGCGACCATATCCACGTGAGACACGGGCGTGTCGATTGTCTTGCCCTTGGGGAGCCCGGCGCCGGCGAGGATCAACGGAACGCGCGCGGCATTTTCGAGCAGTACATTCTTGAGCCACAGGCCGTGTTCGCCGAGCATCTCGCCGTGGTCGGCAGTGTATACGATCAACGTATTCTCCAACTGTCCGGTGCGCTCCAGTTGATCGAGCAGCATGCCGATGTGCTCGTCCAACTCCGACACCATGCCGTAGTATGCCGCACGGGCCCGCTGCACCCGTTCTTTCGGAATCGGCGATTGGATGTTCTTGAAGTTCGCGACGATCTGGAAAAAGGTATGGCGCGACTCGAGGTAACCTTCCGGAATGACTGGCAGCGGCATCTTTTCCGGGGGATAAACGGCGCGATACTTGGGAAGCGCGACGAACTTGGGATGCGGCTGTGTCAAGCCGACGTACAGTGTCCAGGGCTTTGCAGTGCGAGGCTGCTCCAGCTGATTTAAGGCTTGCCGGGTCACCGCGACGTCATGATGCTCACGATCGAGGAACTCGCCGTTGACATTTTCGCGCTCGCCTGGCCGGAAACAAACGGGAGACCGGAACAGGGAAGTGATATCGGGACGCTCAGAATGTCCACCGCGGGAGCCGGACTCCTGAAAGCCATAATCGACTCCGGTAGTCAGATCCATCTTGCCGAATGCACGGCAGGAGTAGCCGGCATCGCGAAGATAGTTTCCCCAGCTGGGAACCTGGCCCATGGGGGTACTGTTGCAGAAGGAGTTGACGTCGGAGGGATAGCGTCCTGACATCATGCCCGCACGGCCCGGTGCGCAGACGGGGCTGCCTGTGTACGCGTTGCGGAACAGAACGCCCATGCGCGCCAGGCGGTCCATCTGCGGCGTCCTGACGACCGGATGTCCGTTGCACCCCATGACCGTGCCGCTGTGCTGATCGGAACAGATAAAAAGAATATTGGGCTGACGCCGGGTCTGGCCGGCAAGGGACACGGCTGCGGTCGCGGCGACTCCGGCGTTAAACGTGCGACGTGAAAGGATTGCCATGGGAGTCAGGGTAGCAGGTAAGCGTTGTCCGTTTTCCGTTACCCGTTGTCCGTTATCCGTTTTCCGTAAACCACATTCAAACGCCAGCTTGCGCCGGCGCTTACGGAAGACGGATAACGGACAACGGCTTCACTAGAACGACGACGAGCCGCCCTCGACCATGAGTTCGGTGGCGGTCATGAAACTGGATTCATCCGAAGCGATAAACAGGATGACGTTGGCGGCTTCACGAGCTTCGCCGGTCCGGTTGAGGATGTGCCTGGGAGCTTCCTTGGCGCACCATTGTTCCTTCGTCAGGCCGACGCGCTTCCATTCGCGCTCGGAAGCGCTGGTTACGATGGTGCCGGGACACACCGTATTCACCCTGATATTCCACGGCGCGAGATCGAGGGCCATGCATTTGGACATCGTGATGATGGCGCCCTTGGTGGAACTGTAGGTGGCGAAGTCCTTCTGAGCCAGAACGCCGCTTACCGAGCCGACATTGACGATGGAGCCGCGTTTGTTCGCTTTCATGTGCGGGATGACGTACTTCGACACCATGGCGGTGCCGAAGACATTCACACCGTAAACCCGGCGCCAGTCTTCAAGAGTCGCATCCTCGACGCTCTTGGCCGTAAATTCGGCGGCATTGTTGACCAGGATATCGATGGTTCCGAAAGCCGCAATGGCAGTTTCAGAAATACGCTGTGCATCGGCCTCCCTGGAAATATCGGCGCGGATCGCGACTGCTTTGCCTCCGATGTCCTCTACCATCCGTTGGGTAAGGAGGGCGGCAGGCTCGTCGAGATCGGCCAGGACCAGACGCGCGCCCTCTTCTGCAAAGCGAATCGCCGTGGCCTGACCGATTCCGGCGCCGATGCCGGTGATGATGGCTACTTTATTTTCGAGCCGCATCGCTGTGTGTTTTGAGGCTGGTGGTTTCTGGCAGCCCGGCAGAAGTCAACGCAGGCCAAAGGCCTGCTCCACTGCTCCTGGGTGTTGGAGAGACTTCTGCCATGGGTTTCTAGGGTTTGGCGACGGGACTAGGGGCCGTATCGCGGCTGCTGATCACCCGATCGATCATGCCGTATTCGACACCCTGCTCGGGACCCATGATGTAGTCGCGGTCCACGTCGCGGGAGACGCGTTCGATGCTCTGCCCGGTCGCGGTGGCGAGGAGCTGGTTGAGGGTTTCGCGCATCCGCAGAATCTCTTTGGCATAGATATCGATGTCAGCCGCCTGACCAGCAAGTCCTTGCATGGAGGGCTGGTGGATCATGATGCGTGAGTTCGGCAGACTAAAGCGCTTGCCTTTGGTTCCCATGGCGAGCAGCACCGCGGCCATGGATGCCGCCTGTCCCACACAGATGGTGATGATGTCCGGGCGGACGAACGCCATGGTATCGAGAATCGCGAGGCCTGCCGTGATGGAACCGCCGGGCGAGTTGACATAGATCGAGATGTCGCGTTCCGGATCTTCGGCTTCGAGGAACAGAAGCTGGGCGATGACCAGGTTGGCGACACTGTCATCGATTGGTGTGCCGAGGAAGATGATGTTCTCCTTCAACAGCCGGGAATAAATATCGTAGGCTCGCTCGCCGCGCGAGGTCTGTTCGACTACCATCGGCACGAGGACGGATTGGGGCACTCCACTGATTTGGTTTGGCATGTTCACTCTTTTCATAGCACATTGCGGGGAGGCGGAGCGCTCAAATCCACGACGCACTCCGAATTTCGAGGTTTCGCTACGTAGACCCGGCGAGCCCCTCCTCTGGTTGTTGAGATGCAGTCCGCAGTGTTTCAGACTCGCCGGAGCATCTTCCTGGCCGCCGGCCTCGCGGCCTTCTTCTTTGCGTCACGCACCAGATCTGCGATCGTAGTCCGGCCCAGAAACCCCATGATACGCGATTGAACAGGTTTCCACCGGTCGCATAACGAACAGGCTTTGGCGGAGTTGCATTCGGGGAGGCCGCCTGCGCAGGCGGTGAAGTGGTTCATCCCGTCCACTGCGTCGATGATATCGATCAGTTTCAGCTTCTTCGCCGGCACGTTCAGACAAAATCCACCGGTGGGCCCTTTACTCGATCTCAGCAGTCCCTTACGAGCAATCTGTTGGAGAATCTTGGCCAGAAAGTGGGAAGGAATTTGTTCTTCCTCTGCGATATTTTTCACCATTGCGAATTGTCCCTCCGGCAGGCTGGCGAGATTGACAAAAGCGCGGATCGCGTACTTCGAGGATTGTGAGTAGATCAAGATCTCACCATCTTAATTCAAATTTTGCAATCGCAAAAGGACCGTCTGAAATTTTTCCGAACCGCGACGCCGCCGGGCAAGGACAAGGGTGCCAGAGGGAGACGCGCTGTTGGTGCGAATTAACCCGTTTTCGAGTAGAGGCGGCAGCGCAGGGGTCCGGCGGAGCCGCCCGGCAGTGACTCGCCCGCACATAACAGGATAAACGGGTCCTAAAGTTTTATTTACTACTTCGAGGCTTCGACTACAAAGAGATTACGGGGGTTCGAGGTTCCGGGCGCCGCAAAAAATGCCAGCCCGAAGATGCTATCGTACGAATAAGGCTGGAAATGGTGGGCGAACTCAAAGGGCTCCTGTCAGGGCGCGACGATGATATGGAACTCGATCGGGCTGCTTTGAATCTGGCCACTGTCGAGTTTCCCGATCTGGATTTTGGTCCGTCTCTTTTCGCGCTGGATCGCTTCGCCAATGACATTGCGGACCGGTGCCGCGACCTTTCGGATGGCCGGGAATTTGTTCGTGTCGCCAACCAATACCTATTTCAAGAGATTGGCCTGCGGGGTAATGCAGACGACTACTATAATCCGCGCAACAGTTGTCTGAACGAAGTACTGGACGGCCGACTGGGCATTCCCATCACCCTATCGGTGATCTACATGGAGATCGCGCGACGGCTGGCCAAGCACGTCTCCGGCATCGGACTTCCGCGTCATTTTGTAATTCGCTACGACGACGGGGATTACTCCACCTTCATCGACCCATTTCACGGCGGAGCGATTCTGTCGCCGGATGATTGTTACCGGCTGGCGATGGTCGAGGACGAGAATCCGAAGCTGCTGGCGCCCGCCGGCAAGCGCCAGATCGTGATGCGAATGATTAACAACCTCCGGGGGATTTATTTCTCGCAGCGATCATTTCAAAAGGCTCAAACGATTCTCGACTTGCTGATCGAAGCGAATCCCGAATCGGCTGAGGAGTATAAACAGCGCGGGCTGGTCCGGTTGCAGATGCGGCAATTGCTGGCAGGCAAGAAGGACCTGGAACGGTATCTAACTTTGAATCCACATGCAGAGGACAAGGAAGAGATCCAGGGCCAGTTGCAGGCTGTCGGCAAGTGGCTGGCTGCGTTGAATTAGATAGCGGGCCGATGCTCGCGATTCGGGACCGACGACTTCAAGTCTGCGCCCTAAAGAAGGGCACAGACCGATGAAGTCTACGTACGGTTGAACAAGAGCTACTTGGCGGAAATCACTTCGACGGCTTTCTTCAGGAGCACATCTTCAGCCGGCTTTTTCGGCGTTTCGGGAGCTGCCGGAACGTCATTATCGTCGTCGATGTCGGCCGTAACATCGGGTTCCGCGACGAGCGTTTTTGGCGTAACACCGTCGTCCTGAATGGATTTGCCGGACGGCGAGTAGTACTTGGCTACGGACAGTATGATTGCACTGCCGTCATCCATGGTTACGGCGCGACGAACTGAGGCATCGCCAAACGTGCGTTCACCGATTACGTCAGCGCGGCTGCTGTCCTGAAGCGCCGCCGCCGCAACTTCGCATCCGGACGCGGTGCCGCGATTGGTGATCACCACCAGCGGGACCTGAGTCACGGCATCGTTCGGTTTGGCATCAAACTCCTGGCGCGGAAACTTCTGACCCTGGAGATAGGCGATTTCGCCGCTCTTCATAAATAGGTTAGCGAGCGCAACGCCGTCTTCGGGCGCGCCCACAGCGCAGTTGCGTAGATCGAGAATGAGCTTCCTGGCGCCCTTCTTTTGCAGGTCGGCGACATCGCTCGAGATTTCTTTCACTTTGCCGCTGGCCAGCGTCTCCGGGCGGATATAACCGACGCCGTCCTGCAGCATCTTATCCGCAACTGCCGGATATTGAATCGCTGTACGTTCGAGTGTCAGCTTATGGGGATCGGGACGACGCTGCAGCACTGAGATGTCGACGCTAGAGCCAGGCTGGCCCCGAAGCAGCAGGCTTGCATAAGCCAGCGGCATATCGCGGGTAGCCACGCCCTTTATCGTTTCGATCATATCGCCGGTGGTTAAGCCAGCCTTAGCGGCGGGCGATCCGGGGACCGCTGCGACCACAGTGATGTAGCCGAACTTTTTCGCGAGCACCAAGCCGAGGTCGCCTCGATAAGAATCGTAGTTCTTCAAATACTCTTTGTACTGCTCGGCATTGAGGTAGCTGGCATAGGGATCGATAGATTCGAGCAGGCCGTTCATGGCGCCCAGGGTGACATTCTTCATGTCGGGCTCTTCAACGTACTCACTCTTGATGCGTGTGAGAACTTCCGTGAAAACCGCGATATGGCGGTAGACGCCGGGCGTGGTGGATTCTTCCGCGGCGGGCGAAGGAGCACCCTTGCTCATCATCGAACCGAAGAGGAACAGAATGACGAGACAGGTGGAAGAAGTGACAACTAAGATTTTGAGACGGCTGCTCATAGATGTTTGGACGCGAACCAGCCTTCTTGGTTTCGCTACTCACAGTATAGCGCCAGAAGTCCGAGCAAATCCTGGTATCATCTTTGAAGCCTCCCCCCAAGGCTGTCAGAGCCGAAATCAAAGCTGGTATCGATCTTGAGTTCAGAAACCGTTCTGCTTAAAAGCCGACTGGAGGGCGTGCGCCATTTCGCCTCCGGCAAAGTTCGTGACGTCTTTTCGCTCGGCGATCGCCTGCTGATTGTCGCGAGCGACCGCATCTCCGCGTTCGATTGCATTCTGCCGAACGGAATTCCGGGTAAAGGGCGGGTGCTCACCCAGATGTCTGTCTTCTGGTTTGAGATGCTGCGTGACCTTGTGCCGACTCATTTCCTGACCGCCGATGTCGACGAATATCCGGATGAACTGGAGGCGTTCCGCGAGCAGCTGGCAGGACGCTCCATGCTGGTGCGGCGAGCCGAGATGTTTCCCATTGAGTGCGTGGCGCGGGGCTACCTTTCGGGCTCCGGATGGAAAGAATATCGCGAACATGGGACCATCTGCGGCATTCCGCTTCCGCCCGGTCTGCGCGAGAGCGATCGATTGCCGGAGCCAATCTTCACTCCCGCCACGAAAGCGCAATCGGGGCACGACGAAAACGTTTCACTCGAAGTCGCAGCCGGGGTGGTCGGCGGCGAGACTGCCGAAAGGCTTCGCGATCTCACACTGGCGATCTATCGCAGAGCTTCGGAATATGCCGCGACGCGGGGCATCATCCTGGCGGATACCAAATTTGAATTTGGCATGGTGGGCGATGAACTGGTGTTGGGGGACGAAGTGTTGACGCCGGATTCGTCGCGCTTTTGGCCTCGCGACGAATATGCGCCGGGCGGAGCACAAAAGTCATACGATAAACAGTTCGTGCGTGATTATCTCGAGACACTCGACTGGAACAAGCGGCCTCCGGCTCCTCCACTTCCCGAGGAAGTCATCCTGAAGACAAGCGCGAAGTATCGCGAAGCGTATGAGACGTTGACCGGAAAGGTCCTATGAACTGGCTGGATTTCTTATTGGTGCTCATTCTGCTGTTCTCGACGCTCTCGGCGGCCCGCAGAGGATTTTCGCGCGAAGTGATTGGCATCGGGGCAGCTGTAATCGGCCTGATCGGCGGCATCTGGTTTTATGGACTCGCGGGGTCGTTCCTGCTGCCGTACGTCAGTGCTCCGCAGGTGGCGAATTTCATCGGCTTTTTCCTTGTGTTCGCAGGCTGCGTAATTCTGGGTGCGGTGGTCAGCGCCATCCTCCGCCGGTTCGTGAAAACGGTTGGGTTATCCTGGTTTGACCGCTTCCTGGGAGCATTGTTCGGACTGGTTCGAGGGGCGCTGGTGGCGATGGCGGTAATCACGGCGCTGGTTGCATTTGCTCCCGCGGTAGCGATCGATTCGGTTCCTGCGTCGGTGGCCGAGTCCAGGATCGCACCCCATATTGTCACAGGTGCGAATTTCGTGATTGCAATTGCGCCGAGAGAATTGAAAGATAGCTTTCAGACTCGGTATGCACAACTCAAGTCTTTCTGGGAGGAGCACAAGAAGGTCGAACTCCCCAAACGTCAGGATCTTTAGCGCATGAAAACGATTAATGAGCTGGCTACGCAGCTTTTGGATAGTGGTTTTTTTATGGAGGAAGCGGTTGAATTGCTGGAAAAAGGGATGATCATAGGGGCCTTACAGCGGAGCGAAGCCAATCAATCCGAAGCCAGCAAGACGCTCGGGATTCACCGCAACACTCTGCAGCGGAAGATGCGCGAATATAAGATCGACGGGAAACGTCCGCGGGTAGTTGCGCGCAAACCCATGGTGCGCGCCGGCGCCGTTAAGCCGAAGACCAAGAGAGTGTCAAGCGACGGAGTCTAGTTTGACGGGGGGAGGCCATATGCTCATTGCGCACGTTGATATACATGTCAAGCCGGAGTTTATCGAGGCTTTCATTTCCGCGACAGTGGAAAACGCGAGCCAGAGCGTGAAGGAACCTGGAATCGCGCGATTCGATTTTATGCAACGAGCCGACGATCCTGCGCGATTTGTGCTGGTGGAGGTCTACCGGACAGCGGAAGCTCCCGCGCAGCACAAGGCCACATCGCATTATTTAAAATGGCGGGATGCGGTTGCGCCTATGATGGCCGAAACGCGCAGCAACGTGCCATGCCGTAACATTTTCCCCGAGGATACGGGCTGGTAATGCCCTTCGAGTTCGCTACCGCGGCGAGGATCGTTTTCGGTCCGGGTAGCGTTTCACAACTGGCGCAGATCCTTCAAGAGCTTGGTGTGTCGCGGCCTTTGGTGGTGACCGGACAGCATGGACCGCGCGGTCCGGCAGGGTTCGCCAACGATGGAGCATCCATGTTCCGCATCCCGGGCGAACCTACGGTCGAACTGGTGCGCCAGGGATCCGCTGCCGCGCGGTCGTGCGACGCGATCGTCGCGATGGGAGGCGGCAGCGTAATCGATGGCGGGAAAGCGATTGCGGCGATGGCTGCCAATCCGGGAGATCCGCTGGACTATTTGGAAGTGATTGGCAAAGGCCAGCCGCTCACGGTCCGACCGCTACCTTTTGTCGCGATTCCGACGACTGCGGGCACGGGTTCCGAAGTGACGCGCAACGCCGTTCTGGGATCGCCTGAACATGGCGTGAAAGCCAGTCTCCGCAGCGCCATGATGCTGGCCCGAGTCGCGATTGTCGATCCCGACCTTACCCGCGACCTTCCTCCGCATCTTACGGCGAGCACCGGGTTAGACGCGCTGACGCAATTGATTGAGCCTTTCGTTTCGCCGCGGGCGAATGCAATGACAGACGCCTTCTGTCGCGATGGAATTCGACGGGCGAGCGTGCATCTGAAGAAGGCGTATGCGAACGGTCACGATGCCGAGGCGCGGGAGAATATGTCGCTGGCCAGCCTGCTGGGCGGCCTGGCGCTGGCCAACGCGGGACTCGGGGTGGTTCATGGATTTGCCGCCCCGATTGGAGGAAGGTTCGATGCGCCCCACGGAGCGGTGTGCGCTGCATTATTGACGCAGGGCATGAGGGCAAATATTGGAGCGATGCGCGAGCGTGCGCCGCTACATCCGTCGCTTGCGCGGTATCGAGAGATTGCTGGTATTCTGACCGGCGATCCTCGGGCGACGGCCGAGGACGGGGTTGAGTGGGTGGCTCAACTCTGCACGCAGCTCGAGGTGCGGCCGCTTGGGGTCTACGGGATCGGTGCGAAGGCGGTTTCGGATCTGGTGGAGAAGGCGGCTCGGGCGAGTAGTATGAAGGCGAATCCGATTTTGCTAACCGCTTCTGAGCTGACGGCGGTGCTGGAGCAGGCGCTGTGAGGCTGGTGCGCGGCCGATTACGAAGAGCGGATGGTCTATTTTGCAGATTGAATGGCGGCGCTGGCTGCCTTGAAGTGTCACAGACGCTTCAAGACTACGGGCTGGCCGTGAGGTGTGTGCAGATAGGCATTGGTCCACGCCTGCTTGCGATCGGCGAGGGCCTTGCTATCCGTCAAGCCTTTCGCGGTCACCAGGCGTTCAAGTGTTGCCAGCCAATGATCGTAATAATGCGTGCCGTCGTCGGGCTCACCGCGATCTTCGGCGGCTTTGAGTTCCGCGGCCAGCGCTTCGGCCCATTCTTTCCACGAGAAGTAGCCTTGATCGGAAAGCTTCACGGCTAGACCGAAAGCCTGGGCTTGCCACGGCTCGGCAAACACGGGGCCTCCTTCGTCGCGGGGCAGGCGCGGCAATTCACTTAGATCAGGCGTGTTCAAGATAGTCATCCCAGAGATCAATATAGATGAAGTCCCGTGGAGACGCGGCTTCTCCCCAAAGTTCACGCGCCGCGAAACGGACCGAATAAACGTGCTGGCGTTTCTCTCCCAGAAATTGCGCGTTGGTGTCCGGGAATGCGTATACGCCGTGATCCCGCATGACGTCGCCGGCTTTGCCCCGGGCATAGCGCGGCAGGCGAGTATGTCCTGGCGGATGCATATTCCGAGCACGGACACGCTGTCCCGCATGAAAAAGCGGAGCTATGGAGGGATCGAAACTGGACGGGACGCCGCGATCGATTCTGCGGGCCGCGTCGGGCGTGAGCGCCGGCGTGGACTTGATTGCTTCCGGCGCGGGGTGTCCGGTATGCAACTCCTCGGGAGTAGCGAAGCTGTACTCCACGACGCGTTTCTCGAGCGCAGCCAGCCATTTCTCGTAGTAGCTCATGCGAAGGTAGTCGGCGGGCGGAAGAAGCTCGATGGTCTTGCGCCAGGCATCCAGGTTCCATCTGCGCCAAGCACCCATGGCGCGATTGAGGGCATACACGCGACCCTCCCAAGGCTCATGAAATACGGGCTCGTCCTGCTCGTGTTGAATCGGACCCATGCCATGCATGCCGCCCATGTCGTGGACTCCGTTCATCGCGACACTTTCGCCACGCCTACCATGGAATCGCGTGTCACCAGCGCTGCCAGTTCCTCTTCAGTCAAATGATCGGTACCGGCCGGACGCTCCGGGAGCACGATGTAACGCAACTCCGCGGTGCTGTCCCACACGCGCACTTCAACATCGCCGGGCAGATCGAGCCCGAACTCATGGAGCACACCCCTGGGGTCGATGACGGCGCGAGACCGGTAGGCGGAGGATTTATACCAAACGGGCGGAAGTCCCAAGACCGGCCACGGGTAACAGGAACAGAGGGTGCAGACGACCAGATTGTGGACCTCGGGGCCATTCTCGACTGCCAGCATGTGTTCGCCATGCTGGCTCGGATAGCCGAGTTCGGCGATGGCGGACGCGGCATCGGCCAGCAGGCGCTGTTTGTAGGCCGGGTCGACCCATGCCCGGGCGACCACGCGTGCGCCGTTGCGCGGGCCGATCTTGTTTTCGAAAGTATCGATTACCGCGTCCAGCGCAGCTGGGTCGACCAGGCCTTTTTCGACCAGCAGAGACTCCAGTGCTTTGACTCGCAGCGTTGGATCCGACGGCACTGTCGAATGCTCATGAGTGTGTTCGTGATCGTGCATAGGTTACGTAAGGATCCTGGTAATGGGGCCCTGCCCCTCTTCGACAAGATGGAAGGGACGGCCGTTGACCACGAAATCCATCTTTTTGTAATCCAGGCCGACCTGGCGCAGGATCGTCGACTGAAGATCGCTGATGTAGTGGGGACTCTCGACGGCCTTGTAGCCGACGTCGTCCGTTGCGCCTTCTACGATGCCGCCCTTCACCCCGCCTCCCGAAAGCCATGTAGAAAATCCCATGGCATTGTGGTCCCGGCCGGTGGTGTTTTGGGACCATGGCGTGCGGCCGAATTCGCTGGTGAAAACGACCAGTGTGCTGTCCAGCATGCCTCGCTGCTTCAGGTCGCGAATGAGGCCGGAAATCGGCTTATCGACGGCGCGGCACAGCGGCGCATGCGACTTCATATCGTCGTGCGAATCCCACTTCCCGTTCCCTCCGCCGGCATGGCAGATCTGGATAAAGCGGACGCCGTTTTCGGAGAGTCGTCGCGCCAGCAGCAGTTGTCGCCCGAACTCGTCGGTCTCTTTTTCGCCGATGCCATAAAGCGATTTGACGTGATCGGGCTCGTTCGCGAAATCGACGATCGCGGGCGCCTTCAGCATCATGTTCGCCGCGAGTTCGAAGCTGCGGGTCCGCGCCATGATCTCGCTTTCATTGGCGTAGTCCTCGCGGAACTGCTTGTCCATCTCGAAGAGCGCCTGCATCTGGCGTTCGCGTTGTTGCGCGGTGGATACTTCGGGGGGAAGGAGATTCGGAATGGGAACTTTGCCGGTTTGAAACGGCGTCGCCGAGTAACTTGCTCCCATGTATCCGCCGGTGAGCTGCACGGGCGACGACGGCCGGCCGATATTCACGAAGGCCGGCAGATTCTTGTTCGCGGTGCCCATCGCGTAGGTGACCCAACTGCCGAGGCACGGATGATCGAACTGGCGCAGAGGTTTTCCCGTGGCATGCTCCAGCACTGCCGGGAAATGGTTGGTCTGATGACAGTACATCGAGCGAACAACAGCGATCTCGTCGATCACTTCGCCGACGTTGGGAAACCAGTCCGACACCGGAATGCCGGATTTGCCGTAGCGCGCGAAGGTGCGGAGACACGGAATCACGGGCCGCTTCATGGGAGCGTTGTTATCACCGAAACCGATCGCGTCCATGATCTTGCCGGCGTACTTGTTGTCCTTGGGATCGAAGGTATCGATATGGCTGACGCCGCCGCACATGAAGAGATAGATGACCGATTTGGCGCGTGGCTCTCCGGGCAGATGCGCATCGCGCAGCTGGTTGTCCTCGGCCCAGCAGGGAGCCGAGCGCGGAGCCCAGAAAGCCCGCGGCGGATTGCAACAGAAAGCCGCGGCGGTCGACGCGTCCGCAGGGATAGATGTTCTTCAGCTCATCTGACATACAGAAACTCAGCGCACATAGATAAACTCAGCGCACATAGATAAACTCGTCGAGATTGAACAATAGCCAGCCCAGTTCTTTCAGGCGCGCGGGATCTTTGCCGACATAAGTCAGAGCGTAGTCCATCTCCGCGCCCGACGGGGGGCGGCCTATGACTGTGCGATAAGCCAGCCGGACAGCCGAACTCAAATCTCCCGACGAGGCCTTCAATAAATTATCCGCGAGCCGCCCCGATTCGCGTTCGATGAGATCGTTATTCATGGTGAAGAGCGCTTGCGGGGCGGTCACCGTCTGGGTGCGCAGCGGACAGGGAGCCCGTCCGTCGTCGACATCGAAGGCGGTGAGGAAGTTGCTCATCACGTCGGTGCTCGGGATGTAACCGCGGACCAGATATGCGCCGCGGCGGTTCTTGACGCTACTGAAACTTTCATCCGGCGGCAGGAATAATTTCTGTTTCTCGTCGGCCGCGGAAAGTTGAAAAGAGCGGCCGCCGACGGTCAGGTCGAGATCGTTTGAAGAGTAGAGAACGGCGTCCCAAATGGGCTCGGCTTCGAGACGTTGGAGCCGGAAGCGCCACAGATAAGTATTGGGAGCATCGATCTTTTGATTGGCTGCGAATTGCGCGGGCTCCATCCTGGATGCGAGTTGATACGTGTCGGAGGTCACGATCAGGCGGCGACAGCCACTTCATACTGTAGTTCTGGGCGACGAATTCCGCGGCCAGATAGTCAAGCAGCTTCTGATTCGAAGGCTTACCGCCGAGCAAACCGAAGTCGCTCGTCGCGCGCTGCAGACCTTCTCCGAAATGCCACCCCCAGATACGGTTGACGGCCACGCGGGCGAAGAGAGGATTCTGGCGGCGCTGTCAGCCAGTCGACGAAGGCTTCGCGGCGTCCGTCGCGGAAATCGATATCCGCGGGCTGGAAAGGGAAACCGGGCTGAACGGGTTTATCCTTTTCCGGACGCTTGGGATCGCCGGTCGTAAGAACGTAACTTGTCTCCTTCAGTAAAGACTTATCTTCTTCTACGGTCCAATAAGCCGGGAGAGAGGGAACGCGTCCGAGTTTGCGCTGCGCGGCGAGGAGTGCGTCATATTTTACGATCTCCTGCCTGGGCATGATTAACTTGATTTTCGATGCATCGACTCGCAAGACAGGGAAATAATCGTCGAAGATCTTCTGTTCGGCCGGAGTGCGCTGTCGCTCCGGTTTGCGAACAATCGCCTGAACGTCCGGCGTGAGTAGGTTGACGCGTTCCTCGTATAGCTTGGAACGATACGGCCCGACCAACTCTTCGATTTGTTTGTCGAGCGCGGCTTTCCTGGTTTGATACTCGTCGAACTGGCGGCCGTTGGCGAAAACCTCGGAAGGGGTCGCCAGCATTACGGTCTTCAACACCAGCGGGTCGAAGAGCGCCTTCATGGAGTAATAATCGCGCTGGCTGATGGGATCGTACTTATGGTCGTGACATTTCGCGCAGCCGACGGTCATTCCCATGAATGCCGTGGAGATGGTTTCGACCGCCGAGAACGCGATGTCGTGATCGCGATCGTCACGAGTGACCGCGGCACGGGCGAGGAAGCCAAGGGCGAAAGAATCTTCGACTGGTCCGGCCGCGCGTGTGCGGCGTCCACTGGCCGCGGTAATGGTTTCCGGCCGGTAGCGATTCCCTAGAATCTGCGCGCGCACGAACTCGTCATACGGCATGTCCTGGTTGAGGGCATTGATCACCCAATCGCGCCAGAGATAGATGCCGGGCGCGGCGGGCATGACGGAACCATCGAGGCCATCGAGATCGGCGTAGCGGAGTACGTCGAGCCAGTGACGCGCCCAGCGCACTCCGTGCTGTTCACTGGCCAGGAGGCGGTCGACTACTTTTTCGTAAGCATCGGGCGAGTTGTCCTGGAGGAAGGCGTCCTGTTCGGCGACGGTCGGCGGCAAACCCACCAGGTCGAAATAGACGCGGCGTAGGAGCGTGAGCTTGCCGGCTTTCGGCGCCGCATGCAGGCCCTTCTCCTGATACATCGCGCCGACGAGAGCATCAATCGGATTCACGCCCGGGGGAACGCTTGGACGCACGACCGGTTGCAGCGACCAGAGGCGAGCGGCTCGTTTGGCGTTGGTGTCGGCGGCTTGGAGGGATGCCGCTACGGCAATCGCCACGACTACGCGTACACAGGATTTGACTGCCGGCTGCCTCACTATGGATCTATTTGATCATACGGGAGCATGGGTTCGCGGAGAGCGGCAAAAGGCGCCGACCGAAGTCTGTGTTACACGTGACAGACGGTCGCGTCGAGGAAGCTGCGGAGGTCGCGCTCGTCGATGTGTGGCGGACCGGGAGCCACGTTGTTCAACTTACCCTCGCGCATCCACCGTTCCAGTTGATTCACCAGTTCAAACAGATGATCGAAAGAATCGACGATAAAGAGGAGCGGTTGATAATGATCGATTTCGAAGACTTCATGGATCACCCATTCCGTCTGGATGGGATAGCGTCCGACTTCGTCCGATTCGATGGCGTGTTCGAGTTCGCCATAGGAACTGAGCAGTCCGCTACCGTAAGCGCAGAGGCCTCGCGGGCCGCGCATCAGACCGAATTCCACGGTAAACCAGAAGAAGCGCGACATGGCCCGGATGATGCTTGTCAGACGACGCGCCCGTTGCTTCTCGTCTTGAATGCCTGAAGTGATTTCGACCGCAGTGCGGGCACAATCACCAAAACGGACTAAGGCGTCAGCGAAAGCTTTATCGGTATGCATGGGCACGTGGCCGGCGATGTCGTGAAAGATGTCGGGCTCAGGCAGATAGTCCAATTGGTCCGCGGATCGAATCGTAATAGTGGTAGGAAATTCGCGACGCCGGAGGCAGTCGAAGAAGAGATAGGCCGGCACATAGCCGCTCACTGGCTTAGCCTGAAATCCGGTCATTGGGCGGAGAATGCGATTGATGCCGGTCAGCGTCGGGATGCGGTCTGACGGGAGGTGCAAGGTCTCGACACCCTGCAAAAAGTGGATGTTGGCATAACGTTCCCAGCGCGGCTGCAGGCGATGCCATAAGAGATGCCATGTGTCATGATTCGCCTGCGAGTACAAGTCATACGCTTGCTTTATGAAAAGCTCACCGCGGGAGCGAGCCTGCTCGACAAATGGCGCATTGCCCGTGGTCAGTCCTCGCGCTAAATCTTCACTGACTACAGAGGTTTCGGGCATAAAAAACTCCAGGGGGACTGAAGTCCGTGGTACGTCTTATTCATACCAAATGCCGTCACTAAAGACAACCACTTGAGGGAGGTGCTATGGTACGCTGCGTACAGAGAGGCAATTTCGGGTGCCACTGGTCCCTCCTTATATCGAGGCGCTGAGGCCCTATGAAGCCGGGCGGACTGCTGAATCGGTCCGCCGGGAATACGGGCTGAGACGGGTGGTCAAGCTGGCTTCGAACGAGAATCCGCTGGGAACTTCCCCGCGCGCGATCGAAGCGGCGCGCCAAACGCTCGACACGTTGAATCTCTATCCCAACGGCGGACTCGATTTGCGTGAAGTCCTGGCGCAAAAGTTCGGGGTGAAGTTGGACAACGTGATCGCCGGCAGTGGATCAGAAGGCATCATGTCCAACATCATTCGCGCTTTTCTTTGCGATGAAGACGAGGTGCTGACTACGGAAGCGGCTTTCATCGGATTCCAGGTGCTGGCGCGTTCCCGCGGAGTTACGTACCGGACCGTAGCTTACCGGGACTGGCATTACGATCTGCCCGCGCTGGCCGAACAAATTAATTCGCGAACCAAGATCGTGTACTTGGCGAATCCCAACAATCCGACGGGCACTATCTTTTCCCGGCACGAGTTCGAAGAGTTTTACAGACATGTGCCGGAGCGCGTGCTGATCATTCTCGATGAAGCGTACTTCGAATATGCTAAGGACGATCCCCGGTATCCGGACTCGATGTACTACCGCTACGACAACGTGATCACGCTGCGGACATTCTCGAAGGTTTACGGGTTGGCCGGGGTGAGGATCGGCTACGGCTTCGCGCACGAGGAGTTGATCCGCAATCTTCTGAAAGTGAAGCTGCCGTTCGAGCCTTCGGCGCCGGCGCAGGCTGCGGGGATTGCGGCATTATCGGATCACGAGTTTTTGCACCGATCGCTCGAACAGAATTCGCGGTCGCTCGAGTTTCTTGCCTCAGGCTTCAAGGAGATGGGAATCACCGCAGCGCCGTCTCATGCGAATTTTGTCATGATCGCGCTGCCGGAGGAGCAGGAGGCTAACGCGATTTTTCAATATTTGCTGACACAGGGAGTGGTGGTCCGGCCGCTGAGGGCTTTTGGACTGCCCAACTGCCTGCGTGTCTCTACGGGAACCGACGAAGAGAACCGGCTTTGTATCGAAGCCTTCAGGAGAAGTTATGCTGCAACAAGCGGAAGAGCAGGCTAGAGGCCCGGTTGCGACGGCGAAGGACTTCCTGCCTCTGAACGGCACGGATTATGTCGAATTCTATGCGGGCAACGCGCGACAAGCGGCGCACTATTACCGTTCGGCATTCGGATTTCGTTTCGCGGCGTATCGCGGGCCGGAGACCGGGTCACGCGACCTCGCATCGTATTTGCTGGTACAGGATAAGATCCGTTTCGTCCTGACGACGCCGCTACGTCCGGACCATGCGATCTCCGAGCTAATCCGGCAACATGGGGATGGCGTACACGATATTGCGTTATGGGTGGACGATGCTGAAGCGGCGTGGCGCGAGACGACTTCGCGCGGAGCGAAAAGCATACGCCCGCCGGAGACGCTGCGCGACGATAGCGGGGAAGTGCGTCTTGCTTCTATCGCCGCCTACGGCGATACCATCCACACCTTTGTCGAACGCGCGAACTACCGCGGAACGTTTCTGCCCGGTTTCCGAGCGGTGGAAAATGATGATTTTGTCGCGCGGCCAACCGGGCTCAAGCACATCGATCACATTGTCGGCAATGTCGGGTGGGGCGAGATGAACCGCTGGGTGGATTTCTATCGCGAGGTGATGGGCTTCAAGTTATTCAAACATTTCGATGACAACGACATCAGCACGGAATACTCCGCGCTGATGTCGAAAGTAATGTCGAATGGCAACGGGAGAGTGAAGTTCCCGATCAACGAGCCGGCGGAAGGAAAGCGGAAATCGCAGATCGAAGAATATCTGGAGTTCTATCGCGGACCGGGAGTCCAGCACATCGCGCTCGCCACCGGGGACATCATCGGCACAGTGTCGAAGCTGCGCCGGCAGGGCGTAGAATTTTTGCGCGTGCCTCCGACGTACTACCGGGATCTGTTGTCACGGACGGGGCCGATTGATGAGCCGGTTGCAGCGCTCGAGGAATTAGGTATTCTGGTCGATCGGGACGATGAAGGCTACATGCTGCAGATCTTCACTCGTCCGGTGGAGGACCGGCCGACTTTGTTTTTCGAAGTGATCCAGCGCAAAGGGAGCCGGAGTTTTGGAAAGGGCAATTTTAAGGCGCTCTTTGAGGCGATCGAGCGGGAGCAGGCGCTCCGGGGAAATCTAGGTAGATGTATCCGCTCAAGAAAGGCAAGTTCGCCAGTCAGGCGCATGTAGGATTGCCGGAGGGCACTTACGAAGAAGAGCATGGGCGCAAGGGATTCTACGGTAAGAGCGCGCATCTTTATCACGCGCATCCACCGACCGGCTGGATCCGGTTCGAAGGCAAACTGCGGCCGCACTGCTTCGATCTGAATCTTGTGGAACCATCGGATCTGAGCGACCCGGAAGGCATGCCGGTTGCGGTGCTGGGAAATCAGGACGTGCAGGTGTATGTGTCGCGGCGTTCCGCAGCCGATGCCGTTCTACTTCCGCAACGCGGATGGCGATGAACTGATCTTCGTGCACCGCGGCAACGGGACTCATCGAGACGGATTTCGGACCCGCTGACTTTTGAGAAGGGCGACTACATCGTGATGCCGCGCGCGGTGACTTATCGCGTCGTGCCGGAGAGCAGCGACAATTTCTTCCTGATTATCCAATCGCGGACGGAATTCGATCCGCCCGAGAAAGGGCTTGCTCGGGCAGCATGCGCTGTACGATCCGGCGGTGATCACGACGCCGGAGCCGGACGCGCATCTGGACGACGATAACGCGAGTGGGAAATTCGCATCAAAGTGGAGGACGAGATTTCGAAAGTGGTGTATCCGTTCAATCCGCTCGATGTGGTCGGCTGGAAGGGCGATCTGACGGTGTGGAAGATCAACATGCGCGACATCCGGCCAGTGATGAGCCATCGCGGTCCATCTTGCCGCCCAGCGCGCATAGCACTTTCATTACGGAAGGCGCGGTGGTGTGCAGCTTTCTGCCGCGGCCACTGGAGCAGGATGAAGACGCGATGCGGGTGCCGTTCTTTCATCGCAATACCGATTACGACGAGTTCATTTTCTATCACGATGGCGATTTCTTCAGCCGCGATAAATCAAGGCAGGGATGGCGACGCTGCACCCGCGCGGCATCCATCACGGCCCGCATCCGAAGGCGCTGCTCAATCAAAGAAAGAAAAGCATCACGGATGAATCCGCGGTGATGCTTGACGGGTTGAATCCCATTCACGTGCTGCCAGCCGGCGAGCTTGTGGAGTGGCAAGATTACTGGAAGACCTGGAGTCAAGCGTGAAAAGGCTGCCGTGTGACTTGCGGACGTCGAAAACCGATGGGTCTCCGCGACGGAGATACAGTTACGGCTGCGAAACTGAATCGATTACAGTATCGGGTGACTCAATGAACGCGGTGTGGACGCCCTCACGAGAGTGGATTGAGCGGACCAATGTCTGGCGCTTCATGCGGCGACTCGGGTTCCACGATCGCGAGGCATTCCTGCGGTTTTCCGTGGAGCACGCGGAGCGCTTCTGGGACGAACTGATGCGTGAAATGGATGTTTCGTGGTTTGAACCCTATCGCCAGGTGATGGACGCGAGTCGCGGACCGGAATGGGCGCAATGGTTCACGGGCGGCCGGCTCAACATCGCGCACAACTGCCTTGACCGATGGGCGGGATCCGGACGCGTAGCGTGCATCTGGGAGGGCGAAGACGGAGCAACACGGAGCATCACGTTTGAGGAGTTGCGCGACGATGCGAATCGCGTGGCGAATGGGCTGGTCGGGCTCGGTTTACGTCCGGGCGACCGAGTCGCGTTGTGTATGCCGATGGTCCCTGAGATTTTGCCGATTCTCTATGGGTGCTTCAAAGCCGGCATGACGGTGGTGCCAATTTTCGCCGGGTTTGGAGCGGGGGCGATTGGCGCGCGCATCGAAGATAGCGGCGCGCGTGTGGTCTTCACGACGGAGTATATGATCCGGCGCGGGAAGAAGATTCCGCTCGCGGAGAAGATGCCGCCGACGGTCGAACGTGTCACTGCCGAGAAGCTGATGTCAGGACAGCCGGCTTCATTTTCTACCGTGTCGCTCGACTCGGAGCATCTGGCGCTGATGCTGTACACGTCCGGGACGACGGGGAAGCCGAAAGGCGTGGTCCACACACACGCCGGCTGTCTCGCACAAATGGGCAAAGAAATCTGGCTGGCTTTCGATCACCAGCGCGATGACCTTTTCTTCTGGCTATCCGACATCGGCTGGATGATGGGACCGTGGACCATTCTGGGAAATCACTTGTTCGGCGGGACGATTTTTCTTTACGACGGCGCGCCCGATTATCCGACGTCGACGCGTTTGTGGCAGATGATCGGACAGCATGGTATCACTACGCTGGGCGTTTCTCCGACGGCGATCCGGATGTTGATTCAGGGCACGGATGAATTGCCGGCGATGCCGTCTCTGCGCATCCTGGGCTCGACTGGCGAACCGTGGGACGAGAAATCATGGCTCCGTTATTTCGAACGCGTAGGCGGAGGACGGTGTCCGATTATCAATATCTCTGGCGGAACGGAGATTGTCGGCAGTTTTCTTTTTCCTTTGCCGATCCAGGAACTCAAGCCGTGCACCCTGGGAGCGCCGGCGCCCGGCATGGCTACCGAGGTGGTGGACGAAGATGGCATTCCGGTGCGCGGGCGAATGGGTTACCTGGTCTGTACTCAGCCGTCGCCTTCCATGACGCGGGGCGTGTGGAGAGATCCGAAGCGGTATCTTGACACGTACTGGTCGCGCTTTCCCGGCATGTGGTACCACGGCGATTGGGCCAGCGTGGATGAGGATGGCCACTGGTTTCTGCATGGCCGCGCGGATGAATCCATGAATGTGGCTGGGAGGAAGGTTGGTCCGGCCGAGGTCGAGGAGGCGATGATGCGGCATCCTGGAGTTGCCGAAGCCGCGGTGATTGGCGTTCCAGATGATTTGCGGGGCGAGGCGATTGTCGGATACGTGGTGCCGCAGCCTGGCACGCACTTGGAAGCGGCAGCGGTCTCCGCTACGGTCGTGAATGAACTGGGTCCGACATTGCGACCTCGCGAGATCTTACTCATCAGTGAATTGCCGAAGACGCAGAGCGGGAAGATCGTGCGCCGGTTGCTTCGCCAGAAATATTTGGGAGAGGGTTTGGGGGATGTTTCTACCGTTGCGAATCCGGGAGCTTTGGGATCATGAAAGCGCCCGCCGCTACCGTTCGGCAAGGCGAGTCGCAGCCAGGAAGAGCGGATTGAAAGCGGCAGCGGCCAGGAATGGCCGACCTGCCGTTCACAATTGCGGAATTTGGTAAGTCCCTCCAAAGTCTGGCGCTTAGAGGGCGGGGCGAAAAGTCTGTCACACTGGAGTTAGTACCATGGCGTTTGTCCACCCCCTCTGGCTGTTACTGCTGGTGGTTCCCGTGGCGTGGCTTCTATATGATTGGCCGCGCACTACGGGGAAGCCCCGGCTGATCGTGAAAGCTCTGGCTATCGCGCTGATCGTTGCCGCGCTGGCTGAGCCTCGTCTCGCGTTTCAGAAGACGAAAGTCGCCGTCGCGGTGCTCGCCGACACCTCGGCCAGCGTAACTCCGGCGGACTTGCAACGGGTTTCCGAGATCGCGACGCAGATTGAAGCATCGCGCGGCAGTAACGTCACCGAGGTGATACCCTTCGCGCGGAATCCGCGACAGCCGCTGCAATCTGAGCGCAATGGAAAGACCTGGAACTTTCAGCACACGAGCGGCGAAGCGGGACGCGCCACCAACCTGGAGCGCGCAGTCAGCGAAGCTGTCGCTTCCCTGCCCGCCGGGTTAATCCGCCGGGTGGTCCTGATTTCCGACGGCAACGAGAACACGGGGAGCATTGTGCGTGCTACCTGGCAGGCCCAGCAGCTCGGCGTTCCCATTGACACATACGCGCTCAGCGGCCGGGCGCAGCCGGGTCTCCGACTGGATGCGGTCTCGCTTCCCGGGCAGGTTTTCAGCGGCGAGAAATTTCCCGTCGACCTGACGATCGAATCACCTGGTCCGAGCCACGCGACGGTAGAACTGACAGCAGAAGGCAAGAGCCTCGGACACAATCCGGTGGATCTCGAACGCGGGCAAAATCATGTTCGGGTGCGCGCCAGCCTGAACACCTCCGGGGTGCTCGATCTCGCGGGAAAAATTAATGCCGCGGGATCAGGTGAGGCGCGATTCGAGCAGGCGGTGACGGTACGGCGAGCGCGGGCACTATTGCTTTCGCAAGATCCCGCGGGGACTGACGTCCATTTGACCAACGTTCTCGAAGCCAACCAGTTCGACTACGACCGCAATGGCGCCGACATTCCGAAGGACCTCACGAATTATCAATTGCTGGTGTTCAATAACATCAACATGGATGCGATTCCACTTGCGGACCAGGCGCGGATCGAGAATTTCGAGAAAGATGGTGGCGGCATTCTTTGGATTGCAGGCGAGCGTAATATCTACGTGGATAAAAAAGGCGCGCCGGAGACTCCGCTGGAGCGTGCGTTCCCGGCGAAGCTCGCGCCTCCGCGCTCGCCCGAAGGCACCTGCGTGATTCTCATCATCGACAAATCTTCATCGATGGAGGGCAAGAAGATGGATCTCGCGCGGGCCGCATCGATCGGGGTGGTGCAGAACCTGCGGCCGATCGATCTGGTCGGCGTCCTGATTTTCGACAACTCTTTCCAATGGGCAGTGCCGGTCCGCAAGGCCGAGGACCGTTCGCTGATCGCGCGGCTGATTTCCGGGATTACGCCTGATGGCGGCACGCAGATCGCGCCGGCGCTGCAGCGAGGCTTACAACCGGATCCATACATCTGAACGCGGTCTATAAGCACATCGTGCTGCTGACGGACGGCATCTCGGAGGAAGGCGACAGCCTGACGCTATCGAAGGAAGCCGCGGCGAACAATGTCACCATCTCGACGGTCGGGCTGGGCCAGGATGTCAACCGCGCCTATCTGGAAAAGGTGGCTGAGTATGCTAACGGCAAAGTCGTATTTCCTGAATGATCCTTCCGGGCTGGAGCAGATCCTGCTGAAGGACGTGCAGGAGCATACCGGCACGACGGCGGTGGAGAAGCCACTGAAGCCGATCGTAATGGAGAAGGCGGATCTACTCGAAGGCGTGGCGATGGATAGCGCGCCGGTGCTGCTGGGCTACGTCCGTTTTCAAACCAAACCGGGTTCCGATCAGGTGCTGGGAATCGACCGCGATCCGCTCTTCATGCGCTGGCAGAACGGGTTAGGACGGGCGGCGGTATTTGCTTCTGACGCCAAGTCCCGGTGGGCCGCCAACTGGGTGACATGGCCGGGCTACGACAAATTCTGGAGCAACGTGGCGCGCGACCTGTTGCCCCACGCTCCGCCGAGCGAAGCGGTAGCGGGTTACGATGCCGCGAACGGCGCAGTGACGGTGAATTACCGGCTAGGAAAAGATGTGGAAGATCCCGAGACGGTCCCGGACATTTTCATTTTCGGACCGGATGGCTTCCGTCAACCGATCAAGGTGACAAAGAGTTCGGCAGGAAATTATCATGGCGAGGCGATCGTGGGACAGCGGCAGGGATTGTTCCGCATCCGACCGCTGAACGATAGCCGCGCGTTTCCTGAAGTGGGTATTTACCGGGAAGAAGCGGAACTATCCGATTTCGGCTCGAATCAGTTTCTGTTGAAGAGCATCGCGGCGAGCACGGGAGGACGCTTTAATCCTCCGATCAGCGGCATTTTCGATAATGGCGGACGGTCGATCGATTCAACTATGGAGCTGTGGCCCGGCCTGCTCGGGGTAGCGGTGCTGCTCAATCTGATAGAACTGGTGATGCGCAAATGGAGAGGCCTGGTTGAAGCGCTCCGGCTGCGGCGTGCGGTAGCTGCCGGGGCATGAGACTCAGCCGGATTTTAGTCTGCGGCGCACTGGCTCTGGCGATCGCGGCGCCGTCGCCGGTCGAGAATATCAAAGCGAAGTTTCACGGGCTGGCGCTGGGCATCTACCCTCCCGGTTCGCGAGTGGTGATGCGCATGCAGGATCTGAATCCTTACCTCGAATCCATACTTCCTTACAATATTCCGAACGGGCTGCGCAATATCGATGTGGAGACGGACAACGATAACATCGTACGCGGTACGGCCGACATCGATTTTCTGAAGGTCCGGCAGGCGCAGGGAGTGAAATCGAATTGGCTATTGTCCCAACTGGCCGGAGGGCGAACGTCCGGTGGCGATTACGGTGCGGTTGACTTCGGCCCACGGCAAAGCGAGGGTGGACGTATTAAAAGTGGAGATTTCCGGGATCACAGCGGAAGGCCGGACGTTGGATTTTCTGATTACTAATTTCGTGGTTCCAAATTTTCCGGACGCTAAAATTGGGATGGATTTCGAATTGGGCTATAACATCGACCATTTCGAGATTCAGCCGGGGCGGGTAGTGGTGGCGCTACGGGATTAGCGGAAGCGCTCGCTTGGCTTGCGGGAGTAACCGAATAGCAACCGTCCAGCCTACTGTTTTCGATCAGAATGGCGAGCGCGCCTTGGATTTATTTTGTCTTCCTTAATGTCCTGTAATTCACACTCCTTCGATGGGTGCAATGGACAGCGAATGGCGGCCGACATACAATTTTAAGAATCTGTAGCATTAGTCTCTCCGTGGAGGTTTTGCTTTTCATGCGCTTTGTCGCCGCGCTACTTCTTTTTTCATCGCTGGCTTTATGCCAGGAGTTCGGGCCACCATAACCGGGCGAATTACCGATCCCGCCGGTGCACCCGGTTTCGGGCGCCGATATCCATGTCCGAAACATTGGAACCGGAGACACTGTCACCACAAGTCGGGCGACGACGGCGATCTATCAGGCACCTTTCTCATTCCTGGCAGCTACACCGTCACCGTCGAGAAGCCGGGCTTCAAGAAAGCCATTCGCGAAGGTGTGACGCTCGACGTGGCCGAGCGGGGTGGTGGATATCACGCTGGCGGTGGGCGATGTGAGCCAATCCGTCACGGTCGCGGCCAATGCGCGAAGCTCTTGCAGACGGAAACGGCGGATCGGGGACTGAACATCGATTCCGGCAGGTGCTGGACGTTCCGTTGATGGGCCGCAATCCGTTCGCGGCGGCATGGTCGGCGCCGGGCGTGATTCAGGATGCGTCTACGCAAAGGCTGCGGCCGTTCGACATCTCCGGCTCCTCCAGCATGGCGATCGACGGAGGACGGCCGAGCACCAACGAAGTTCTGGTGGACGGTATCACCAGCCTGTTGGAGGCGACTTCGGTGTCCTACGTTCCGACGGCGGAGGCGGTGGGCGAATTTAAGGTGCAGACCACGAACTTCGACGCGCAGTATGGCTGGACCCTGGGCGGCGTCATCAACATGGTCACCAAGAACGGGACCAACCAATTTCATGGCGCGCTGTTCGAGTTTCTCCAGAATACCCACCTGGACGCGAATACGTTCAACAGCAATCTGACCGGTGTGCGCAGGCAGTCGTCGCATATCAATACATTCGGCGGCGATATCGGCGGGCCGATCCGCAAGAACAAGCTTTTCTTCAGCTTACACGTTTGAAGATATCCGCCAGGTGATTCCGGATCCTTTTACCACGTCGGTTCCGACCGCGTTACAGAAGCAAGGGAACTTCTCGCAGACTTATTACGCGCGTGATTCTTCCGGGAATCCGCTGGTGCAGATCGATTTACGATCCTTTCTCAACGACGACCGGAGTCAACGGAGCACTGGTCCGGACGCCTTTCGCCGGTAACATCATTCCGGCCTCGCGGCTGGATCCGGTTGCAGTGAAAGTCTTCTCGTATGTACCGCTCGGGTAACGTGCCGGCGATCCGCTGACCGGTTTGAACAACCTGACGAACAACGGGAACACGCGCAAGTTCACCGACTACTTTCCGGAAAATACCGGCCGCGTGGACTACGACATCAACCAGTCCACGCGGCTGTTCGTGCGTTATTCCCGCAATGCGCTGCAGGAGGAGCGAAGCTTCCATTATTCGACCAACTGCGGCGATCAATCCGGCGGATACCGGGCAGAATAATCCGTTCACGCGCGAGAATCACAACGCGACCGTTCAGTTCACCAAGACTCTGAGTCCGACGACGGTGCTCGATCTTCGCGCCGGCCTGGAGCGATTCAAGTCCGAAAGCGGAGCGAATCAGGGCGCCGGCGGTGGGCCCCTCGGCGCTGGGCTTTTCGTCCACGTTTGTCGGCGAAGCGGCGAACTGGTTTCCGAAATTCAACTGGACCAATTACGAAGGCGCAGGGGCGCAGCCGACTTACATCAGTCCAATCGCGCAGACCACCTCATTTCAAGGCGGACTGTTTAAAATCGATGGGGCGGGTGACGAGTAAGTTCGGCGTGGAATTCCGGGTGATTCGCGGCTACTCGCAGCAACCCGGATACGATGCGGGCAATTTCACCTTCGACCAGACTTTTACCGGCGCGAATCCGACGCTGATCCAGCCGTCGTCCGGCAATGCGCTGGCGTCTTTCCTGTTGGGGACGCCGCAGAGCGGCTACATTCAAGTCGCGAGCGAACCGGCGCGGCAGGAGAAATTGACATCGCTGTATTTCCAGAACGATATCCGGGTTACAGAGAAGCTGAAGATCAACCTGGGGCTTCGCTGGGATTACCTGGGGCCGATGACCGACCGGTTCAACGAACTGCCGCGGGGCTTTGCCGCCACTACCGTGAACCCGATCAGTACGCCCGACCTTCCCCGTATACGGCGGCGTGTTGTTTTCGGGCGTGGGCGGCAATCCGCGAGGCATTTTCAATCCTTCGTGGGGAAATCTCGGGCCCCGGTTCGGCGCGGCTTATCAGCTGATCAACATACCGTTCTGCGCGGCGGTTATGCGTTGGTCTACGGGCAGACCTGGTACGACCCAGGCAACGCTCCCGGCTTCACCCAGACCACCAACATGGTGACGTCGATTCAGACCGGCATTCCGGCGAACACGCTCGACAACCCTTTTCCGACGGGCATTCTGCAGCCCGCCGGATCTTCGCAGGGACTGCTGACGGCGCTGGGCCAAAACTATACTTTCGCCGATCCAGCGGGCGGCGCGCCGCCCTACGTGCAGCAGTTTTCATTCGAAGTACAGCGTGAGTTGGCCAAGGATTTTCTGTCTGACGGCAGCGTATGTGGGAAGCCGGTCGTCGCGCATCGCGGTCAGCCAGCAACTGAATGCGTTGAGCGCGGGAAATCTGGCCTTGGGCCCGACGCCTTTGAGCGCAAACGTGCCGAACCCCTTCGCCGGCAAACTTCCGGGCACCTCCTTGAATGGAGCGACTATTCCGGAGCAACAGTTGCTTGCGCCCTATCCGGAATTCCTGCTGGACCGCTCCGGAACGGCATCACGGAGATGTTCGAGCCCATCGGCAAGTCGAGCTATAACTCCGCGCAGTTCGTAGTGATGAAGCGGCTGTCTTATGGGCTGAATTTCAGCGTGGCGTACACCATCTCGAAACAGATCGATCAGACCAGCTTTGCAAACCCGCAAGATACGCAACTGGAGCGAGTGATCGCCGCGTGGGACATCCCGCAGAACCTGCAGATCAATTTCCTGTATCAATTGCCGTTCGGGACAGGCAAGCCGATTGGCGCAAACCTGGCGGCGCCGGTACGGTATGCGGTGAGCGGATGGGAGGTTTCGACGCTCACACGCTTACAGGAGGGCATGCCGATGAATTTCCCGTCCGGTGCGGCGCCCACCGGAGTCAATCCAGCGCTTCCCAATCCTTCGCTGACGCAATGGTTCAACACCTGCACCCTGCTGGCCAACGGAGCCAAACAAAATTGTGTTGGGAACGAACAGGTGGCATGGACCATACGGCAAGCGGACACATTGCAGATGTGGTCGTCGCGACTGGCGAGCGTGCGGCTGCCGGGAATTCACAACGTGGATATCTCGATCATTAAGCACAACCGCATCAGTGAGCACGTCGAGTTGCTGTTCCGCACGGATTTTATCAACGCGTTCAACTCTCCGCAGTTTTTTAGCGGGCCGGTCACATCGATCACAAGCGGAACGTTCGGACGCATTTCGGGCGCCATGGATCAGAGCAATTTGCCGAGGTTTATTCAGTTCTCGATGAAGCTGCAGTTTTAACGAGCGGCGGCGCGCGACGTTAACATCTTCCGCACCGCTGCAAAGATCCGGTCCACGGCCGGACGGCGGTAGGCCCAACGTTCATCGGGCTCCGGAGGATTCACCACCATGGTCGCATTGGCTTCGAAGAGGAGGATTTCACCGGAGGCGCTCAGGCCGAAGTCGATGCCGGCATAGTCCAGGCCGAGCGTGGTTTGAATTTGGGCGAGCGCTTCCATGGCGCGTGTTCCCAGGACGGAAGGCATCGAGTGGAGAAAGGCTGCATCTTCGGCGCGATGTTCCGCGTGTTCCGCCATTTCGGCAGTGAAGTAGTGGATTTTCCAATGGCTCGAAATCGCCAGATGAAGCGGGTAGAGCTGGCCGTCGAGCATCATGACGCGGTACTTTCGTACCTTTCCGTCGGCGCCGCGAGCGTTGAGGAATTCGATCACAGTGAGTTCCCTTCCCGGCAACTTCTCCACGGCTTCTGGAAGAGCTTCAAGATCTTCTACGCGGTTGAAATGGCGTCCGGTATGAAAGCCGGGAGTCCGGACGAGGAGTGGAAAACGGAAGCCGCGGCTTTTCAATGTGGCTTCGGCGTCCGCGGAGGTGAGTTGTTCGCGAGGCACCGTCATCGTGAGCGGCAAAACCACGCCTGGCAACTGCGCAAGCCGCGCGTGACTGGCACGTCCGGTGGCCAGCACGGCTGAAGGCGGATTGATAACGGACGCGGAGGAGAGCGCCAGGATGGACTGTGCCGCGGTGAGCGAGTCGGCCGCGAGGTCGGCGTCACCGATGGCGTTGAAGATCAGGCTGTGGGGCGGCAGCGCGAGTTGCGGATCGTAGAATTCGGGGACGATGACGTGGGTCTCAAAGATGCGGTCGTCGAGCAAATGGCGAGTGGGAATGTTGCCGCCGAGAGACGACACCAGCAGAAGCAACGATATTGGCGGCCCGTCTCCGCGGTAGGGCATGGTGACCATGGGGCGATGCTCGAAGCCCTTGCGGCGGTGCGTTTGCGCGGCTGAATCGTCACCAAGTTCAGTCAGCACGTAGGCGAGACCCTGATGCGCTTCAGGGTGATCGGGGTCGTGGCGGAGCGCAGTCTCGTAGTGCTCGCGAGCGCCGAGATAGTCGCCTTTTTGGTAGAGCAGGTTGCCGAGATTCACGCGGCTCATGGGGTCTTCGGGATGCTGTGCCACGGCTTGGGCGTACGCTGTACACGCGGCAGTGCGATGTCCCGTGGCGTCAAGGAGGGTGCCGAGGTTGTTTAACGCGAGACGATGGGTGGGGTCGCGCTTGAGGAGGTCGAGGTAGGCGTCTCGGGCGTCCTGAAGTTGGCCCATTTCGGCGAGGAGGGCGGCCAAGTTGAATCGGAGATCTAGTGCGTCGGGATGAGAGGCGATACGGTTCTCAAGTTGTTGCAGGGCAGCTTCGCGGGCGTGTAGCGGAGAGGGTGCTAACCTGCCTTCAGCTTGAGGCTGAGGCCCGGGTCGACCGGCAGGGTATTGATCCATGTTTCCAGGCATCGTGCGTCCGCTTAATAGGGCCTCAAGGCTCCGCGGCTGCCGCTGTTCCAGTCCAGCCAGTAATGTGCAGCGTCGAAAACGGGATCAGGACTAATAATTCTCTCAACTTTGAGCGGAATTCGCAGGGCCGAACTCGCCACGGTAAGACTGGGCAATCTCATCCAGGCATTACGCCACTCGCGGCTTCGGTCGGAACCTGATAGACGCCGGTGCCCAAGCTCGGGCGCCGGTGAAACGCTGCCGGTTAGAGTGGTGGCAAAGGTCCAGGCAGAATAGAGTACAGGAAAAGGGACCCGGCTTTGCTTGCAGGCCATGATGCAGCTGTGCACGTCCTTCCATACCTTTGCGAGTTCGGAGCCCGGTCGGAGAATGAGATCGATCCTGGAGTTGACCACCGTAATGATGTTATCGTCTCCGCGGACCGGTGCCAAATAGACATCCGAGGCTTGGGACATGCGAAGATTTCGCCACCCACTCACGTCCGTTACGCCGAGTCGTGTCGAGCTATGATCATATCGTAGGTATACAATGGCCAGCATAGAAAATGTTGCCGTGAGCTTGCCGGTTGAGCTTATCCGGGAAATCGACCGCCTGGAGAAGGATCGAAGTAAGTTCGTCGCGGAGGTTGTGCGACGTGAACTCGATCATCGCCGCCGTGTAGAACTTCGTAGATCTCTTGAGAATCCCCACCCTGAAGGCGCCGATCTCGCGAATGAGGGATTCGAGGTGTGGGTATCCGGTTTGCCTGACGAAGGGAGTGACACTCTTTATAATCGCGACGCTGGACAACCAGTTCGTTGGGTGCAGGGCTACGGTTGGTTGGAGGAACAGGAGTGAGGTTCGGTCGAGGAACCGTCGTACTGGTGGAACTCGACCCGGCAATGGGGCACGAACAGCGCGGCGTGCGACCTTGCATAGTGGTAAGCGATCCTGAGATTATCAGCGATCAGCGATTTCCGCTCGTGTGCGTGGTGCCAGTGACAGGAACTCCTGGCGAAGGGCTTCTGTATCCCACGCTCACGCCCGGAAAGAGCGTGCTCACGAAGATGTCCTTCGCCTTAATCGATCAACTGCGCTCAATCGACAAACGCACAATTCGGCGCGTTTTCGGTGAAGTTGCCCACGACGAAATTGACGCGCTCGACGTAGGGCCGGCGTTCTTTCTGGGAATCACCGACAGGCTTCAAGGGCCGTCTGTGCGGCCCGTCCAGTAGAAGCTATTTCTTGGCTGCGGGCTTCTGTGCGCCTTCCGCTTTAACGAACGCGCCTTCCTTCACTTCGTCGCCGGGATTAACGACCAGCAATTCATGTCCCGCGAGGCCGCTGAGGATTTCCGTTTCCGTCCCATAATCCCGGCCGATCTGAACGGACTCGATATGGACTCTCTTCGCACCTTTGCCTTCCTGCGGAGCATCCGACAGGACGGCGACCCGTAATCCGTCCGCCCCGGCAATCAGCGTATCGCCCGGCACCAGCAGCGGAGGCACGGCGCGATGACTGAGGAAATGCACTTCGGCATACATGCCGGGAAGGAGTTTGCCGTCGGGGTTGGGCACCTGCACTTCCACCAGCAAGGTGCGGGAAGTGGGGTCGAGCGAGTTCGCGGTGCGGGTCACTTTCCCCGGGAATTTGCGGCCCTGAAATTCGTGCACCGTCAAATCGGCGGGCATTCCCACGTACACGTCAGTGGCGTTGGCCTGCGGGACGCTGGTCAACATTCGAATGGTGCCGATCTGCGCCACGCGGAACATCTCGTTGCCATTCGCCGCCTGGGCGCCCCCGACGCTCATCGGCGAAGCTCCGAGTCCCGCTCCGCTGGCCGAAATCAAGGCTCCGGCATCGACATTGCGAGCCGTCACGATGCCGTTAAAAGGCGCCTTCACGCTCTTGTAATCCTGTAAAGCAATCACGCGTTCCAGGTTCGCTTGCGACTGTTTCACGTTGTCCTGAGAAGCGCGGACGTTGGCTTCCTGAGCGTCGACTAACGCTTGCGAAGTCTTGTAGGTGGATTCCTGCGTGTCGGCGTCCTGCCGGGCGATGGCGCCTCGTCCCACCAGGTTGTTGTAGCGCTGGCTGGTAATCTTGGCGATATCGCGCTGCGACTCCGCCTGGACCAGCGCCGCACGGGCCTGGGAGAGTTGTTGCTCAGCCTGGGATACGGCGGCGCGCGCTTGCGCAACCTGTTGGTCGAGCTCCGGCGCATCGATCTCCGCCATCAATTGCCCTTCGCGCACCCGATCGCCGATATCGACGTAACGTTTGCGTACGTAGCCGGGAGCGCGGGCGTAGATGGACGCTTCGACGAGCGCGGAAAGCGTGCCGGGCAGCAGTACTTCACTGTCCTGCGCGGCCCTGCGAACCCGCGCGGCAGTGACCACCGGCAAATCGTTCTTTTCTTCGCTTGCGGCGCTGGCAGCCGCTGCCTCGCGTTGTTTGCGCGGCAGATAGCCGGCTAAACCGACCGCTGCCACCACACCCGCCAGCAGGATCGCAGCCAGAAATACCTTCCAGGCCGCGATGTGATGCTCGTGTGGGAGGCGGATTTGGGATGAGAGGCGGGACGGCCCTCAACCGGCGCTTCCAACAGTTTTGGTTCTTCAGTAATGGGCATCAGGTTCTCTTTCATCGGTGGCACTCCTGCGGTCAAGCATGCACCACGGGGTGATGGGGAGCCAGGGTCTCGTGCCGCTCATGTTCAATCTGTTCGTCTTGGTCGACCGGCGGCTTCTTACGAAGGAAACTATACACGATCGGGACAAAAAATAGCGTACTGAAAGTTGCGAAGAGCAGCCCACCAATCACCGCGCGTCCGAGCGGCGCGTTTTGCTCACCGCCTTCGCCCATACCGAGTGACATGGGAAGCATACCGATGACCATGGCCAGTGCGGTCATCAGCACCGGACGGATGCGCGTATAGCCGGCCGAAATGGCGGCTTCGATTTCGTTCTTGCCATCCGCGCGCTCGTCATTGGCGAAAGTCACGAGCAGAATACTGTTGGCCGTGGCCACGCCGATGGCCATGATAGCGCCCATCAGAGACGGCACGTTGATGGTCGTCTGGGTGGCGAAGAGCATCCAGAGAATTCCCGCGAACGCGCCCGGCAGCGCGGTCAGAATGATAAACGGATCCAGCCACGATTGGAAATTAACCACCATCAGAAGGTATACCAGCAGGATCGCAAACAGCACACCGAGACCCAGGCGGCGGAAGGAGGTCTTCATGGTGTCCGCCTGGCCGCGCAGCACGATCGTAGACGCCTTCGGGATCTTGGTCTCTTTCATGATCTTCTCGATATCGCCAACCACGCCGCCGAGGTCGCGCTGATCGACGTTCGCGAAAACGTCGAAAACCGGCTGCACGTTGTAGTGATTGACCAGCGAGGTGGTGAGTCCTCGATGGACATTGCTGACCAGATTGTTGAGTAGCTGCGGTCTGCCCTCCGGCGCCGCTGGTGATCGGGGTGCGGCCGAGCGCGTCCATGGAATCGATCTTGAACTGCGGGGTCTGCACGGCGACCTGGTAGTTCACTCCGTTGACGGGATTGAGCCACTGGTTGGGCGCCGTCTGGCCGCTCGAACTGAGCGAGATCAGCACGCTATTGGCGACGTCTCGCTGGGTGAGGCCGGCCTGATCGGCCTTGCTGCGATCGACGTTCACCTCGATCTGCGGCGTATGGACCTGCTGGTTGATGTGAACGTCGACCGCGCCGGGAACGATGGCGACTTTGCGCTCGATTTCCTCGGCGATCTTGTAGCCGGCGGCCGCGTCACGCGAAACCACCTGAACGTCGATGGGCGCGGGCAGGCCGAAATTGAGAATCTGATTGGTAATATTGGCGGCCTGGAAGAAGAAGACTTCGTCCTGGTACCGCTCCCGCAGCGCTTTGCGGAGCATCCGCTGGACCTGTTCGGTCGGACGGTGATGCTCCTGATTGAGCGAGATAAGAATTTCGCCGTCCGCCGCACTGATGGTGGCGGAGTCGCCCCATGCCAGCGACGAACGACGAGTTGGGCAGACCGATGTTGTCGGTGATACCGGTTAACTCGCCGGGTTGCAGGGTTTCACGAATGGTTTGCTCCACTTCGCCGAAAACGCGTTCGGTTTCCTCGATGCGGGTGCCTTCCGGGGCGCGCACATGCAACCGGATCTGGCCGGAGTCGACGTACGGAAAGAAGTCCGTGCCGGTCACGAGGACCAGGAAAAGAGAAGCGACGACAAAAAGAACGTAGATCGCGGTGACTCGCACGCGATGGTGCAAGCACCAGCCTAAGAGCGTTCGGTACTTGCCCCGCATCTTTTCGAACTTCTTGTTGAACGCGTGGTGCGTTTTCCAGAAGGGGCCAGTCGCGTTCTCGAGACCCTCCTCGCCGTTGGCGTAGATTTCCACTTCCGGGCGCAACATGTAGTGGACCATGGTCGGGACCAGCGTACGGGTCAGGAAGTAGGACATCAGCATGGCAAACGCCACAGCCAGCGCAAGCGGAGTAAACAGAAACTTCGCGGATCCGGTAAGCAGCAGAACCGGAACGAAGACGATGCAGATGGCGAGAGTGGAGACGAAGGACGGGAGCGCGATCTGCTGGGCGCCATCGAGAATGGCCACGCGTCAGCGGTTTCGCCATGCCCATATTGCGGTGGACGTTTTCGATTTCCACGGTAGCGTCGTCGACCAGAATTCCGACAGCGAGCGCCATGCCGCCGAGCGTCATGACATTGATGGTGTAGCCACAGCACCACAAGACGATGCAGGAAGTGAGAATCGAAAGCGGAATCGAAGTGCAGACAATGACGGTGCTGCGCCAGCTTCCAAGAAAAAGCAGGATCATCACGGCAGTCAAGCCGGCTGCAATTAAACCTTCGCGGATTACTCCGCTTGATGGCAGCGCTGACGAACAGGCTCTGATCGAACAGGGGTTGGACACTGAGGGAGGCCGGCATACCCGCCATCACCTTCGGGAGCGTCGCCTTGATGGATTTGACGATATCGAGAGTGGAAGCCTGGCCGTTCTTGATGACGGTCATCAGCGCTGAACGACGGCCGTTGACTCGGACGATATTGCTCTGCACGAGAAACCCGTCGCGGACCTGTGCGACATCGCGCATGTAGACCACCGCGCCATTCACCGTTTTCACGGGAAGATCGTTCAAGCCGGCGACTGTGGTCGGGCTGCTGTTGAGGTGAACGAAGTATTCGCGGTCGCCCATTTTGGCGGTGCCCGACGGCAGGATCAGATTCTGATTGTTTACCGCGTTGGTTATGTCGGTCGCGGAGAGGCCGTGCGAATACATCGCCTCCGGATCCAGGTCCACCATAATGTTGCGCTGCTTTCCTCCGTAGGGAGGAGGGATGGTCGCTCCCTGGATGGTGGCCAGCTGGGTACGGATGAAGTTGGCGCCAAGATCGTAGAGCTCCTGCTCGCTCAAGCGTCTTGCTACTCAGGCTCAACTGCAGAATGGGAACGCTCGAAGCGTCGAACTTAATGACACCCGGCGGAAAAATCCCTGGCGGCAAGATGCGCTGGATCGGCTGACATACGGCCACCACTTGAGCTATAGCCAAGTCGATCTTCACGTTGGGCTGAAAGAAGATCCGAATGACGGAAACGCCATTGTAAGAAGACGATTCAATGTGCTCGATGTCGTTGACGGTGCTGGTGAGGCCGCGCTCGAAAACGGTGGTAATGCGTCCGGCCATTTCGTCGGGAGAAATGCCGTTATAACTCCAGATTACGCTGACAACGGGGATATCGATGTAAGGGAAAATGTCCTTTGGCATCGAGACGATCGCGAGTCCGCCCAGGACTGCGATAAGAACCGCCATGACGACAAACGTGTACGGGCGGCGTAATGCTAGTTTAACGATCCACACTTCTCAGGGTCTCCGGCGCAATAACTATAAGTTTACAAGCACTAGGGTGGTAAATGTTACGGATGATGGCTGGAGAGCGTCCGATTCAGCTCTCCCCAGGAAGAAGGCGTCGGATCGGCCGAAATGGTTAGCGCACGCACATAATTTGTGCTGTCGAGCAGGCGTTATCGAGTACGAAGCTCAACCGAGGAATCGGACGGCCGGGAGCCAGCCGAGCGAAACGCCGGTCATGACGATGCCGACGATCAAGATTAGAGCTGCCGAAACGACCGGCATCAGGCGCATGAATGGGCTTTCGGCATTTCGGTGCCGCTCAGGGACCAGATTCTTAGCGAAGAGAACGACCATGCCGGTTGCCATGAGGACGATCGCGAGGCCTACGCTGAACGACAAAAGGAGCATCATGCCGAAGCCGGGCCGGCCGAGCGAGATGCACGTCAGGAGAAGAATCAACGCCGCGGGACAGGGCACCATGCCTCCGCTGGCTCCTAAGGCGATGAGACTGCCCATGGTGATGTCGCCTTCCGGCACGTGATGATGGGCGTGACCGTGCGCGTGGTCGTGGTCATGCGTGTGAGTGTGGTCGTGATCGTGGGTGTGGCCGTGATCGTGGGTGTGACCGTGGTCATGCTCGTGACCGTGGTCATGCTCGTGACCGTGGTCATGCTCGTGGCCATGCGCATGCTCGTGACCATGCGCATGGTCGTGATCGTGGGAGTGCGAGGCTTTCGAGTGAGCCACTTCGTGCCCGTGTTCATGGTGCGCGTGCACCGCAACCGCAGCGTGTTCATGCGCCGGTGGGTGGGTGTGGGAATGACCGTGATCATGGTGGTGGTGTGCAGGGGATTGCGAGCTCGCCAGCTTGCTCCATCGCCGATAGAGCATGATCCCGCCGATCCACACGATGGAGAGCCCCGAAACCACACCTAATACCTTAGTCATCTTCTCGGGCATGATATAGCGAGAGAGGAACAGCGTGACGAAGCCGAGCAGGAAGACGCTGACGGTATGGGTAAACGTCGTCATGAACCCAAGGAGCACCGCGTGCTTCGGAGTACCGCGCGAGCCTACCAAATAGGCCGCGACCATCGTTTTGCCGTGGCCGGGTTCGAACGCATGCAAAGCGCCCAAGCCGAACGCCACCAGCATGCAAACCAGGCCGACACCGAAGGTGATCTGGCCACCGTGCAACGCGTTGGAGAGATAGTCGCCTCGCTTGAGCGATCCCATGGAGTCGGGTTGCGCTGGTGTGGCGGATGTCGCGGGGGGCCGAGCCAGCGATTTGGCTTCGACGGGCACCGGGGAAGCGGGCTTCGACTCCAGCCGCGGCCGGTCAGTCTCAGAGACGGACGGTGCGGCTGCCAGCGGTGCGGCTTGTGCCACAATTGGACCACTGCCTGAGATGTCTACCGCGGCGCGCAGATCCTGGGGTTGCGGAACGGTGGGATCGGTCGGATAGGCTGTCAGAGCCTGGCTGCGATCGGGACCCGTCCCAATGACCACCTCTTTCCAACCGGTCCGCTCCGGGTAGTTCCGGTCCTCGTATTGCAATTTCCCGGGGCCGCCGGCGACAGCGACTCGCATCTGGACGCGCATCACCTTCATGCCGCCGACCCCATCGGTCAAGGTCATCGTGGCGCCCTCAAAACGGGGCTGAACCTTCACTCCGCCGATCGTGACAGAGAGGTTGCGAACCCAGCCGCGCGCTTCCTCCGTAGCCCGATGATCCAGAGCGGATTGCGGGCTAGTGGCCTGCAGATTCCACTTCTGGAACAGCTCGAAAGTAGGAATTTCGGCGAAGTCGATAACGTAGGAGATGTTCGCGCCGCCATCGTGCGGCAGGATTCGCGCGTAATGATTGACACTGAAGTTGCCCATCGGGTGGGCGAAAAGCAGGCTGGCACAAAAGCCAGCGAAAATCGCAAGACGGGCGCGTTGCATCACATTGACCCATACGAATTGTACGATGGAATAGATGCTGAATTCAGAAATCGCCCGTTTGATCGACCACACTCTGCTAAAACCCGACGCAACCTACGACCAGATAGTGAAGCTTTGCAGCGAAGCTCGTGAGCAAGAGTTTGCGAGTGTGTGTGTAAATCCCTATTGGGTGCCTGTCGCCGCACAGGAATTAATGGGCGTTGCGGTGAAGACGTGCACGGTTGTGGGATTTCCGTTGGGCGCCAACGTGACGTCCACCAAGATGTTCGAAGCGGGAAAAGCGCTTCGCTCGGGCGCGCAGGAGATCGACATGGTGCTCAATATCGGAGCCATGAAGTCCGGCGACCTGGCTGCGGTGCTCGCCGACATTCGAGGTGTCGTGGAAGAAAGTCACGGGGCCGGCGCAATCGTCAAGGTGATTCTGGAGTGCTGTCTACTGACCAGTACACAGAAAATAACGGCCTGCCAGCTCGCCGTGGAAGGTGGGGCCGATTTTGTCAAGACTTCGACGGGTTTTTCCACGGGCGGCGCTACGGTGGAGGATGTCGCGTTGATGCGGCAAACGGTAGGAGCTTTGACCGGAGTGAAAGCATCCGGAGGCATTCGCTCGCTAGCCGATTTGAAAAAAATGGTGGATGCGGGCGCCACGCGCATCGGAACCAGTTCCGGCGTGGCTATCGTGGCGGGGGCTTTAGCGGCGGAAGGTGCGTACTAGGCAAACTTGGCGTTTGTTCCGGCGCGAACAGGCGAAGCGCTGAAGAACATCAGATTTCGACGCGGCTTTCGGCGGAAGCTCACGGAGTCAGGAATTGCGGCCGGCCGGCTGGAGCGCGGACTCCCGAACTTCGCGAAGGGTAGCGGAGAGTTTTTCCGCCATGATCTGGACGTTCGGTTCCTCAAAAATTTCTCGGTGATTTCCCGGGATCTCGCAAACCTCGAACTCGCCGGCAAAGCACGCGCCCCAGCCCAAGAGCGGGTCCTTGAGACTGCCCTCGGGCCGGCTGCCGTGCCGGAACAAGAGTACCCGGCCATGATACGGTTTGGGCTGGTAGCGATAGAAACAGTGAATCAGGATATCAGTCGAGTAGCGCATCCACCGTGGCAACCGGAAGCCCAGACGTTGATAAATACGATACAGCATTGACCATGCATGGATCCGGGAGAGGAGCAGGAGCCACTTCCACCGGTCGTCGAGGTATGGGAGAGCTTTTGTTATGCCGCCACGGGCGAGATTCAAGAGGTGGAATCGACCCCTGGAAGCGATCCTGGTAAACCGATCCCGGAACCGTTCCCTAGAGACCTCGCCTTGGAAAACGGCGGGATTTAAGCCGTCGAATAAAACCACTAAGCTTACTTCCTGTCCCTGAGCGCGGAGTTGCTGGGCAACCTCATATGCCAACGCCGCAGCCGCTGACCACCCCCCCAAACAATAGGGACCGTCCGGTTGGACCTGGCGGATCGATTGCGCCTGGACGGCTGCATAGTCTTCCAGCCGGAAAGGACTGCTCACAGCGTCTGGGTCCAGCGCGTGCACTCCGAGAAATGGCTGATCCGGACCCAAGAGGCGCGCGAGGCAGAAGTACATCGGTCCGCCATGGAGACAATGGAAAGGGGGAAGAGCCCCCGCCGGCTGAATGGGAATAATATCTGCTTGCGAAGGGGTGAATTGGGTGCGGATGAGGGGGGCAAGCCGGCTTGGTGTCGGGGCCTGGAACAGGGCGTTCAGACCAAGTTTGATGCCGAATTCTTTCTCAATCCGGCCAATCAGCCGGGCGGCCATCAGCGAGTGTCCTCCTAACGCAAAGAAGTTGTCGTCCGCACTCACGGTTCGCACTCCCAGAATATCTCCCCACATGCGCGAGAGCCGCCGTTCGATCAAGTCGTCTTCCAAGGCGTTTCCGGTGCGCATGCCGGTTGGTTTACGATGAGATTTGCGGGCGCGCGGCGGGTGGGTCGTGGGAAGTTCCGGCAGCCGCGGCGATGAGATGGCCTGGCGCGGATCGGCGGCGATCGCTTCGAGAAAGGCGTTGAAGCTTGCCATCAGCCTGGCAATTGTGCCTGCTTCAAAAAGGTCGGCGTTATATTCGGTCGCGAGGATCAGTTGATCGCCATGCTGCTCAATCGAGACTGTCAGATTCACCTTCGCCGTTCCGTTGTCGACGTTCGTAAGCCGGGTGCGGATTCCCGCAAGGTGCAGTTCCATGGCAGGGGTGTTTTGCAGAACAAAAATCGCCTGAAGGACTGAAACCGGGTAGAGACTGTCGGCGGACTGGATGATCTCCGCCAATTTCTCGAAGGGCACATCCTGGTAGCCATAAGCGTCCAACATCACTTCGCGAACGATGCTGATAAGGTCGCAGAATGACTGGCTATCCTGTACTCGGGAACGGGCCACCAACGTATTGGTGAAGAAACCGATGAGATCTTCACTCTCTTCCCGCAGCCGGTTGGCCACCGGAGTTCCCACAAGAATGTCTTCTTGTCCGCTGGAGCGATGCAACAAAGCCTTAAACGCGGCGAGCAAAACTATGAACAATGTTGCGCCTGAGCGCCGGGCTAATTGATCGAGCCGGAAGAGCAACGGGGCTTTAATTTGCGTTTCGAGCGTGCCTGCGCGAAAACGTCCGGCCGGCGTGTTTGGATGATCCAGGGGCAGAAGCAAAGTCTTGGCCCCATGCAATTGCCTGCGCCAGTAATGGAGGGCGCTATTCATCTCGCCGCGGCTGAGCCGGTCCCGTTCCATCTCGGCATAGTCGGCGTATTGCAGGGGGATTTGCGGTAAGCTCGGCGCGATGCCCAAGGTGAGCATGCTGTACAGTTGACTGAGTTCGCGGAACAGGATGCTGAGCGACCATCCGTCAACCGCGATATGGTGGAAGGTCAGAACTAAGACGTTTTGGGCGGGGGCGAGACGGATCAGCAGGGCGCGGAGCAAAAGATCAGACGCCAGGTCGAACGGTCTTTCAGCTTCGGCGCGCAGTGCGGCTGGATATCCGCCGGGATTCGAGCTCAAGTCCAGTTCCCTCAGCGGGGATGGCCAAGCGGGAGAGACTGCTTGCATCGGAACGCCACCCACGAGCTTGAACGTAGAATGCAACACCGAATGGCGTTCGACGATGGCGTGGAGCGCGCCGGCCAGGGCGTTCCGGTCCACCCGCCCCTCAAGCTCGAGCGCCCTGCAGACGTTGTAAGCAGGGATTCCCGGGTACAGTCGATCATGCAACCAGAGGTTCTCTTGCGAAAACGAGACCTGTCGCAGTGGGGTTGAACTTGCCTTCGAGGATGGGGAACGGCGGGTCCCGTCCGGAAGCGGAAGGGCGCGCTTATCCAGCTTGCCATTCGCGGTCACCGGCAGGCGGTCCATAAGCTGAAACCATGACGGAACCATATAGGCCGGCAAGCGATCCGTAAGAAATGCTCGCAAATCTGCGGCGGTAGCCGATTGGCCGGCGGACAACACCAGATAAGCGGCGAGGTATTTGTCGCCCGGCTGACGCTCGAACACCTGAACTGCTGCTTGGGCCACCGCCGGGTGACGGGCGAGAGCCGCTTCAATCTCGCCGGGTTCGATACGGAATCCGCGGATTTTCACTTGATCGTCGACGCGGCCCAGGAATTCAAGATTTCCGTCGGGCCGGCAGCGAACCATATCCCCGGTTTTAAACAGGCGTGCCTGCTCACTGCCCAGGGGGTTTGGAACGAAAGCGGCGCGGTTCAGTTCGGGCCGGTTGCGGTATCCACGCGCCACGCCATCGCCACCGAGGTAGAGTTCTCCTGGTTGACCGGACGGCACAGCCGCAAGGTGCTCGTCCAGGATGTGAACCTCGGTTCGGGCAATGGGCCGCCCGATGGGAATTGTATTTGGGGTGCTGGTCCAACAGCGGGGAATCGGGTAGCAACAGGCAAAGGTGGTGCACTCGGTAGGGCCGTAGCCGTTAATCAATTGAGTATCCGGTAATTTCTCGAGCGCTCGCGCCACATGCGAAACAGAAAGCGCCTCGCCGCCGATCAGAAGTTGCTCGACTGTTTTCAAGACCATCGGGTCATCATCGATTAACGCATTGAACAACGAAGAGGTGAGCCAAAGCGTGGTGACCGCCTCGCTCCGCAACACGGCCGCTAGCGCGCTCGGGGTGGGGATGATTTCCGGATACAGCACGCACGTTCCGCCGTGGAGGAGCGCGCCCCAGATCTCAAACGTGGAAGCATCGAAGGAAACGGGCGCCATCTGGAGAAAGACGCGGTCGGGTCCGAATCGGGCGTAATCGTTTCCGAACACCAGGCGAATGATACCGCGATGCGGAATCTCCACCCCCTTAGGCATGCCGGTCGAGCCGGACGTATACATCACGTAGGCGAGGCTCTCAGGCGTAAGGGTCACCTGAGGCGCAGGCTGATCGACAACCGGGAGGTCGCCGGCGAGCAAAGTGGCTCCGGACCAGTGAGGAAAACGCTCCATCAGGGAAGCTTGGGTGATCAGGAGGCGTGCCGAGGAGTCTGCGAGAAGCAACTGGAGACGCTCGGGAGGGTAGGACGAATCCAGGGGCAAGTAGGCTGCTCCAGCCTTGAGGGCGCCAAGCATGGCGGCGACCAGTTCGGGAGAGCGGTCCATCGCCAGGGCGACGATTGCTTCCGCGGGGAGGTCCCGCCGGAAAAGTTCATGAGCGAAACTGTTGGCGAGCAGATCCAGTTCCTGGTACGTGATCCTGCGATCCCGATGCACCAGCGCTACGGCTTGCGGGCGCTCCTTTACCTGTCTTTCGAATAATTCAGGCACGCTGCCGCGCGGGTAGACGGTGTCAGGCGGGGCCGGTGCGACGACTCGACCGGCGGCTTCGACCGGCGATTCGACGACCTTTTCGGCCGAGGGCGTGGACGCAGCCAAGCCGCCCCGGCGCTGTTCGATGAGATGGGCCATCTGTGCGATCGTCGGCGCTGCAAAAAAATCGCGGATCTCGAGTTCGGTTTTGAACCGGGAGCGAACCCTGGCGAGTATCCGGATGGCAGTGAGTGAGTGACCGCCCAACTCAAAGAAATCGTCGTGAATGCCGATCTGCTCGCGGAGGAGCAGGTTGGTCCATATGGCCGTAAGCGCCTGCTCGATATCGTTCCGCGGAAGCCCGGAAATGGGCGAAAGCACCGAGCTGGACTCTTCGCCAGCCAGGAGCGCGGTGCGATCGATTTTCCCGTTGGGTTGAAGCGGAGGCCGCTCCAGTAAATGAATGTTTACAGGTACGTTCGACGTAGGTAGATAATCGGCCAGATGCAGCCGCAATTCGGCAGCGGTCGTGGCACTTTCCTTGCGGCAAACGACGAAGGCCTTCAGGACGTCATCTTTCGCGAAAACGAAGGAATACCGGACTTCGGGGTGCTGCTCCAGAACATCCATGACCGAGGTGGGGTTGACCAATACTCCTCGGATTTTCACCTGATCGTCGAGGCGTCCCAGGAACTCCAGGTTGCCGTCTTCGCGGTAGCGACCGCGGTCACCGGTCTTGAACAGCAGATCAGCCGGGTCGTCACGGTTTGGGTTCAGGGTGAATCGCGAAGCCTGCTCGGCGGGCGAATTCAGATAGCCGAGCGTGCGAAAAGGTGTCCGGATGACGATCTCTCCGGCTTCGCCACAGGCGCACACTTCTCCGGCCCCATCCAGCACCAGCGCCTGCGTCTGCGGCAGAGGACATCCCAGGGGCTGAACGCCGGGCAGCGGCGGATCCGGGACCGTAAAATATAGCTTCGCCATGGTGGTTTCCGTGGGGCCGTACAGGTTGACCACCTGGTACCTTCCCGGAAAAGCCTTTCTCCAGCGCTCAACTAACGAACTCTGTAGCGGTTCACCGGCAAAGAACACCCAGCGCAAATCCGGTAATTCAACTGGAACATCGATGGTATCCAAGAAAGCTTGTGCGAGCGAAGGTCCGGTGTGCAAAACGGAAATCGCTTCACGAAACATCCATTCAGCGAAATCGCATGCACCGCCTCCAGCCACCACGCGGTCCGGCAGACAAAGGATTCCGCCGCTGCTGAGCGGGAGGAAGACGTCTCTCAGCACCGGATCGAACGAAAGGGCGGTCAGTTGCGCGATCCGGTCTGCCGGCTCGATCGAGAATGTGTCCCGCTGCCAGTTCAGGAAGTGCGCCAGCGATTTATGGCAGCCCAGGACGCCTTTCGGAGTAGCCGTTGACCCGGATGTGAAGAACACGTAGGCAGGATCGCCGGGCCTGGGATGCGAGAGCCAAGGGCCGGGGCTTACCTGGAGATCCGGAAAGAAGCCGATGTCAGGGTCGATCGCGATCCGGGCGATCGACTCGCACGCGCAATCGTGGCCCACGGACAACAGGAAAGCGGCGTGGGCCTCCCGCAGCATCACCTGTCGCCGGCGCAGAGGAAGCCTGGGATCAAGAGGCAGAAGAATTCCGCCGCTCTGAAGCACCCCTAGAAGTGCGGCAATCAGCCCGAACGACGGATCTCCGGTGACAGCCACGACGCCGCCACGCTTGAGCCCACGGCGCGTCAGCCCGTAGGCAATTGCGTTGCTTCGCTCGGACAGCGTGTGATAGCTCCAGGTCTGCCGGCGCCATCGGATGGCAGTCGCGTGTGGCGCCGACTCTGTCCACTGAGCGAATGCGCGCGTCGTGAGCAGCTGTTCAGGGTCGTCTAGCGGCAGTCGAGCGAAATCCAGCTGGCGAAGCGTGAAAGTGGCAGGGGTAGACCTGGATTCTTCCCGCGCTAGAAAATCCAACGTTTCCTCCGGCCGATATCTATGTCCATATCTGGCGGCTCCGGCGCGACGTCCACGGACAAGCTGCCGGTAAGGGCATCGTCATGAGCGGGAAATTTGGCATTTTGAGGTCTCTGACCGGGCGAAATAAGCTTGCGCCGGAAGCACTTGATTGTTCTTGCACGCCGTGCAACGAGCCGTTAATGTATTCTTTATAACACGCAGCAGTTATTGTACACCGCATGCTCTGGTGCGGAGCTGCGAGGAACCCGGGAAGGGGCGCGACACAACTGGTGACAAATACCTCCTGCGGGATGCGAAGATTGGCTGGTACATTCTTGTGTCTTTGCTTGTGGCTTTGCTTGTGGCTTGGGGGCGCAAGCCAACAGAAAGCGCCAAAAGAGTTGCCGCAGCATGCGAATATGAAAACAGGCGGGACAAGATGTGTCCGCCGGTCGCCGCTCGCGACGAGTACGACCTCTTGCAATCGGGGAGTGCCGTTGCCGACGAGTCTGCTTCTTGTTCCACCGCAGCTGAAGAACGCTACGCACCAGAGTGAAGCAATCTAACTGAATGCCAACAACCAGTCCCCGACGGACCCGACTTCATTTTCGCGAGCGAGCCGAGCTGCTCGATTTCATGCTCGAAGTGTCGGCCGCCACCACGGAGACGCTGGACCTGGACGAACTGCTGCAGAACGTCAGCAACATCGTCCGCCGCGTGCTACATTACGAACTCTTCGCCATTCTCCTCTACAACGAACGCGAGAAAGACCTGCGGATCCGTTACGCGGTGGGGCATCGCGAGGAAGTGGTACGCAACCTTTCCATCCATCTGGGGGAAGGCATCACCGGCGCGGCAGCACAAAAAAGGGAAGCCATTCTGGTCCCGGACGTGCGTCTGGACGACCGTTATCTCAGTTCCATTGACGCTGTCCGGACCGAACTGGCAGTGCCTATGCTTACGCGCGGCCGCCTGGTGGGTGTGATTGACGTGCAGTCGACTCGGCTGGGCGTGTATCAGGAAGACGACCGGTCGATGCTACGGCTTATCGCCTCGCGCGTAGGAACAGCAATCGACAATGCGCGCCTCTACCGGCGTGCCGAAAGGCAGTATCGCACGCTGAAGACGCTGCGCAAAATTTCCAACGAGATCAGCTCGATCCTCGAGCTCGACGAGTTGCTCAGCACCGTCGCGACCAGCGTCCGTACTCTGATGAGCTACGACGCCTTCAGCATTCTGATGGTGGACGAAGAGCAGCAAGCTCTGCGCCATCGCTTCAGCATCCGGTACGATCAGCGCGTCAACACCGACAACGTCGCGCTGGGCAAGGGGATCACGGGAACGGCTGTGGAAGCCCGGCGGGCGATCCGCGTACATGATACCAGCGTCGACGAACGTTACATCGCTTCGCATCCGGACATCCGTTCGGAGATCGCGGTGCCGCTGATCCTCCGCGACAAAGTGATCGGCGTCATGGACGTGGAGAGCGAACAACTTGGCTACTTCACCGACGATCATGAGCGTACGCTGGTGCTGCTGGCGCCACAAGTCGCGGCCGCTATCGAGAATGCGCAGTTGTATCAGGACATCGCGCAGCGCGAGCGGCACATGCAGGAAGACCTGGTAGCCGCACACGAATTACAGACGATCCTGATGCCAACCGAGGCGCCGGAGGTGCATGGGATGGAAGTAGCCATCGGCTTCCGGCCCGCGCGGCTGGTCAGCGGCGACATCTTCGATTTTTTCGAGCATCGCGACGAGCATACGACCATCGCGTTCGGCGACTCCTCGGGGAAAGGCGCAGCGGCTGCCCTGTACGGTGCGGTCGTCAGCGGACTGATGCGGACGATGGGTCGCCGGCATCGGAGTCCGGCTGTGCTCATGAAGGCGCTCAATGCCAAGCTCATCGAACGAAAGGTTGAGGCGCGTTACGTGACGCTGCTGGTGCTGCATTGGAATCCGCATTCACACATGCTCACCATGTCCAACGCGGGTAGTGCGGTGCCGCTGATCTGCCGGGGCGACCAGATGATCGAGTTGAAGATGGAGGGCGTGCCGATCGGACTCCTGCCCGACCGCGAATACGACGAGGTGGAATTCAAAACGTTGGCAGGGGATCTGATCGTGCTTTATTCCGACGGCGTGAGCGATCACATGAGCCCCGAAGGCAAGGAGTATGGCAGAAGCCGGCTCTCCCGCGTGGTGCGCAAGCGCTGCTGGGAAAAACCGGAAGCGCTGGTCAAGGCGATTCTCGCCGACCTCGATAGTTTCAACACCACCCTGTTCGACGATCAAACCCTTATCGTCATGAAAGTGAAGTGACTCGCGACTTGTTCAACTATAGCGACAAAACTCTTTATTGCGAAGGCGTAGCCCTCGCCGACATCGCGAAGAAAGCCGGAACTCCGTGCTACGTCTATTCGTCACGATCCATTCTGGATGCCTGGCAGGCCTACGACGCCGCCTTTGCCGATCTTCCACACACGGTCTGTTACGCAGTGAAAGCCAATTCGACGCTGGCGGTACTGGCGCTGTTAGCCAAACAAGGGTCGGGCTTCGACATCGTATCCGGAGGAGAGCTGTATCGTGTCCTTCAGGCCGGCGGCGACCCTGGGAAGGTAGTATTCTCGGGGGTCGGCAAGACCGCGGAAGAGGTGGAGTATGCGCTCAAATCGGGGATTCACAGCTTCAATTGCGAGTCGGAGGGTGAACTCGCGCTGATTGATTTGACAGCTTCGCGGTTGGGGATGAAGGCTCAATTTTCACTGCGCGTGAATCCAGATGTCGACGCGCGAACGCACCCTTATATAGCGACGGGCCTACGCGACCACAAATTCGGCATCGATTTCGATGCGGTGGAAGGCGTGTATCATCGCTCCCGCAATTTCCCCAACCTGATCGCCGAAGGCGTAAGCTGCCATATCGGTTCGCAATTGCTCGATACCGCGCCGATTCTTGAAGCGGCGGAGAAGGTGCTCGCACTGGCAGGACGGTTGCGCGATTGCGGGCTTCCCATCCGCCACATCGATCTTGGAGGCGGCCTGGGAATTGCTTACCAGATTGCCGACCGGGCCCCGGAAATCGGCGAGTTCATTCGGGCGATGTACGAGCGCATCGCGAGCAGCGGATTTGCGGTGATGATCGAGCCGGGCCGTTCGATTGTGGGCACGGCGGGCGCTTTGCTGACGCGCGTGCTGCATCGTAAAAAGAGTCCCAATAAGGAATTCGTGATTGTGGACGCGGCGATGAATGACTTGATTCGTCCGTCGTTGTACCAGGCCCATCACGAGATCCTGCCGTTGAGGCAAAACGGGCTGCCTCCGGTGACGGTTGACGTCGTAGGTCCCATTTGCGAGACGGGTGATTTCCTGGCGCGAAATCGTCAACTGGCGAACGCCCTTCCGGGAGACTATCTAGCGGTGATGACGGCCGGGGCATACGGCTTCGCGCAATCGTCGAACTACAACTCGAGACCCAGGGCGGCCGAGGTTTTGGTGGACGGCGACCGGTGGCGCATCGTGCGGGAGCGGGAAAGTTTCGCTGATCTGGTGCGAGGCGAGACAGTACAATAGCGCACATGGAGACCGTGAAGTTTCTTTTGCCGGAAGATCGCATTCCGCGCGCCTGGTATAACATCGTCCCTGACCTGCCGAAGCCACTCGCTGCGGTGCTGCATCCGGGCACGCACAAGCCGATCGGACCGGACGATCTCGCGCCGTTATTCCCGATGAGCCTGATCATGCAAGAGGTCAGCCAGGATCGCGAAATCGAGATCCCTGATCCGGTGCGGGCTGTTTATGCCCAGTGGAGGCCGTCGCCGCTGTTTCGCGCGCGCCGGTTGGAAGCCGCATTGGACACGCCGGCGAAGATCTATTACAAATACGAAGGCGTCAGCCCGGCGGGCTCGCATAAACCAAATACCGCGGTTCCGCAAGCTTTCTATAACAAGCAGGAGGGGACTAAACGGCTGATTACGGAGACCGGCGCGGGACAGTGGGGATCGTCACTGGCTCTGGCGTGCGCCTTCTTCGGACTGGAATGCAAGGTCTACATGGTGCGCGTGAGCTACGATCAGAAGCCCTACCGGCGCGCCATGATGGAGACGTTCGGAGCGACGGTGACTGCGAGTCCGAGCAGCGAGACTCAGTCGGGACGCGCGATCCTCGCTGAGCACCCGAATTCATCGGGTTCGCTGGGAATTGCGATCTCGGAAGCAGTGGAGGTCGCGGCCGGAGACCCAACGGCGAAGTATGCCCTGGGCAGCGTGCTCAACCATGTGCTGTTGCATCAGACCGTGATCGGCCTGGAGGCGTTGGAGCAGATGGAAATGGCCGGCGCGGAGCCGGACGTGATTGTGGGATGCACCGGCGGGGGCTCGAATTTCTCCGGATTGGTGACGCCGTTTCTCGGCCGCAAACTGAAGGGGCGAGGCAATCCGCGCGTGGTGGCCGTGGAACCCGCGGCTTGTCCGAGTTTGACCAAGGGGAAATTCACTTATGACTTTGGCGACACCGCGCATCTGACTCCGCTGGTCAAGATGCATACGCTCGGCAGCACGTTTGTTCCACCCGGATTTCATGCGGGCGGACTTCGTTATCACGGCATGGGTCCGCTGGTTTCGCACATGCTCGACCTGGGGTTGATTGAAGCAAGTTCGGTGCAGCAACTGGAGTCCTTCGCGGCAGGGGTACAGTTCGCGCGGGCGGAGGGGATTATTCCCGCGCCGGAAGCCAACCATGCGGTCGCCGGAGCCATTCGGGAAGCGCTGCGCGCGAAAGAGGAAGGCGTCGGGCGGACGATTCTGTTTAATCTCTGCGGTCACGGTCACTTCGATATGCAGGCTTATATCGATTACCATGCGGGGAAGCTACGGAATTTCGAGTATCCCGAGGAAGAGATCGCGATGGCGCTGGCGGGATTGCCGTCGGTGTAGAGCGGGTGTTATGATGATGCTGGAGAGGCTGGTGAGTCGCGGAAACAACTACGCCAACCCCTCTCGGTTCGATTTAGATCTCGAAATCGATCTTAACCCGAGTCCGTCGTTTCCTGAGTAGTAGCAGGAGCACGAGCAGCATTAAGAAGACCATAGTGGTCAGGCCCTCCTTTCCACTCCGAATATGCAGACCCCGCTCTTCACAGCGGGGTTTTGCATTAATGGAGTTCGACGGCCCCATGCAAACCCGCGACCTCTGCAGATTCCGCAAGTGGAAATCTCACTTTACAGAGAATCAGCGAAGTTGCCAATTCCTCCGGGTTCCCATAGGGATAGTGCCGTTACGGCCTGGCGGCTTTGGAAACCAGCTCCTTCATATGCCTGGCGCAATCTTCCGCGACAGCCTGGCTGCCCTTCTTCAGAATTCGTTGAGAAACAGCGTGTCTCCAAATCACCTCGCCGGACTTGGAGGTCAGCTTCACAGCCTCTGCGGACGTGTCGCCGACGGTACGCCCTGATCTCGTTTGCACGACGTCAAAAACCGGCATCACGGCGCCATCGAAGGTGTAGTCAGCTTTATCCGGCGAGGAGACTACTCGCAGGGGCACGTGCTGAGACTGGAAGGCCGCGTCCAGAAGTTTGTCGAAGCCATTTTGGGAATCGACGAAGATTGCCGATCCGGGTGGAATAGCCGGCTGATGAGCGGCGAGGCAGGAGATCGTTAGAGTGAGCAGTGCAATACCGATCTTCATCAGGCTTCATCATACGCTGTAACAGGCGCATTTTTTGGGCCTCCAAAACTGATATATTGAGTCAGATTCCCCCCTCTGGAGGGCCTGTGGGTTCAGTTACGCATCGTTCTATCGGCCTCGGCCTTATCGTGATTGCCGCGATATACGCGGCTGCTCCGTCCACTCCCGCGCACAAGCCGTTTACTGAGTCTCAGAAACGCTGGTGGGCCTTTCAACCAGTAATAAAATCCCCAGTTCCAACGGTCAAGCAGGGGTCATGGATACGCGATCCGGTCGACGCCTTCATCCTCGCAAAGCTGGAGGACAAGGGGCTTTCGCCGGCCGCTCCGGCCGACAAGATCACCCTGATCCGGCGGGCGTCGCTCGATCTGATCGGGCTGCCTCCCACGTCTGAAGAAGTGCAGGCATTCGTCGCCGATTCCTCTCCCGACGCGTTCGCGAAAGTGGTTGACCGGCTGCTCGCTTCGCCGCATTATGGCGAACGCTGGGGACGGCACTGGCTGGACCTCGCCCGCTACGCCGACAGCGAAGGCTTCAAGAGCGACGAGACGCGGCCCAATATCTGGCGCTATCGAGATTACGTCATCGATAGTTTCAACTCCGACAAGCCTTACGATCGCTTCGTGAAGGAGCAAATCGCGGGAGACGAAATCTATCCGGGCGACGCCGCAGCCCTGGTGGCCACCGGCTTCAATCGCCATTTTCCCGACGAAAGCAATGCCCGCAATCTGATGCAGCGCCGTCAGGAGTTGCTGAACGACATCACCGACACCGTATCGGCAACGTTTATCGGCATGACGTATGGCTGCGCCCGCTGCCACGACCACAAGTTCGATCCCATCCTGCAGCGCGATTATTACCGGCTGCAAGCTTTCTTCGCCAACACGCGCATCGAGGATCATGCCGCGCTGATCTTCGGCGACAAGAAGAAGCAATACGACGCCAAATACGCGGTCTGGGACGAGAAGACCAAAGATGTCCGCGAATCAGATGGCGCAGTTAGCCGAGCCGATGCGGAAAGCGATGAACAAGGAGAACTTCGACAAGTTCCCTCCGGAGATTCAGGACTCGATCACTACGCCTCCCGACGAGCGCACGCCCATCCAGTGGCAGATGTACTACAAGGCGAAGCCGCAGATCGACTTCACTGTGGACGAGGCCGGCAAGAAACTCAAAGGCGACACAAAGAAGGCTTGGACCGCCCTGGCCGGTCAACTCGCAGAGTTAAATAAACAGTATCCGGTTCCACCGATGCCGGTCGCGCAAACCATGATCGACAATGGCGCAAGTGCGCCTGCGACTCATGTACTGAATGCTGGAGTCTACGACTCTTATAAGGAGGAAGTCCAGCCGGGGTTCCTCACCATCCTCGATCCCAACGATCCAAAAATCACGCCGGCGCTCGATGGCAAGTCTACAGGCCGCCGCACGGTGCTGGCGAACTGGCTGGCCGATCCGAAGAATCCGCTCTCGACGCGTGTGATCGTGAATCGCGTCTGGCATTATCATTTCGGCCGCGGCATCGCCGGCACTCCCAGCGATTTCGGCCTGATGGGCGAGCGTCCGGTGAATAAGGAACTGCTCGACTATCTCACCTCCACGTTTGTGGAAAACGGATGGAGTATCAAGAAACTTCATCGCATGATCATGCTGTCCAACGCCTACCAGCAAGCGTCCTCGTATAACGCGGAAGCGGCGAAAGCAGACCCTGAGGACAAGCTGGTGTGGCGTTACAATCCCCACCGCCTGGAGGGGGAGGTGATTCGCGACTCCATGCTGCAGGTCAGCGGGCTCTTGAATGAAAAGATGCACGGACCGGGAGTGTTTCCGCCGCTACCGCCAGGGATTCAAGCTTCGCGGGGAGGGTGGAAGGCAGATGAATCGACCGAAGAGGCAGACCGGCGAAGCGTTTATATTTTTGTGCGCCGCAATATGCGGTATCCGATGATCGAGGTGTTCGATATGCCGGATACTCATGAGAGCTGCGCTCGCCGCGATGTGACGACGACCGCGCCACAGGCGCTGGAGTTGCTCAACAACGAACTGGTGCTCGATTGGTCGCGTTCACTGGCGAAGAAGGTGGCTAACGATGCCGGGTTGACGCCGGACGAGACGGTCAATCGCGCTTTCCGGCTGACGTTTTCCCGGATGCCGTCGGATCGGGAACGGAAGATTGCGCTCGATTTCCTGACGCGGCAGGAGCGCATCGCGGGAACTCGCGACGCCGCGGTGACGGATTTGTGTCATATGCTTTTGAACTCGAATGAGTTCGTCTATATCAATTAACGGACAGACTGAAGTCTGTCACACAAGGGCTGTCAAATGCTGAAGAAGCTATCGCATCATTGGAATGTTGGATCGCGGCGGGAATTTTTCTCGCGGGCGGGCAGCGGGCTGGCCGGCATCGCCTTATCGTCGCTGCTCAAGGCCGACGCCCCGGTTGATCCCCTGGCTCCGAAGACTCCTCACCATCCGCCGAAAGCCAAATCCGTCATCTGGCTTTTCATGGAAGGCGGACCGAGCCATATCGACCTCTTCGATCCCAAGCCCAAATTGACCGAATTGCACGGGCAGCCGATGCCTGCGTCGTTTGGCAAGCCCATCACCGCGATGGGCACCGGCAACAATTCGCTGATGGCCTCCAAGCGGACCTTCAAGCAGTACGGCCAGAGCGGCATGTGGGTGTCGGACTGGTATCCGAACATCGCCGAGCATGTGGACGAGATGAGTATTATCCGGTCCTGCTGGGCGGACGGGTTGAATCACGTGGGATCGGTGTGCCAGATGAACACTGGCTCCATCCTCGCCGGCCGTCCGTCGATGGGCGCATGGGTCACTTACGGGCTCGGTACCGCTAACAAGAACCTGCCGTCGTATGTCGTCTTGCTGGATGACAAAGAGCCTGTCGGCGGACCTAAGGATTGGAGTTCGGGATTCCTGCCTGCGACTTACCAGGGCACTCAACTCCGTCAGGGCGATACGCCGATACTGCATCTCAAGCCGCCCAAGGGCGTGTCGGACGACGAGCAACGCAGCCAGCTTGATTTTCTCAAGCAGATCAACGCCGAGTTCAACGAGAAGCATCCAGGGGATAGCGAAATGGAAGCACGGATTGCTTCCTATGAGCTGGCTTACCAGATGCAATCATCGGGGCCGGAAGCTGTGGATTTGAGCAAGGAATCGGACGCGACCAGGAAGCTTTACGGACTCGACGATCCAGCGACCGCGGCGTATGGACGGAATTGCCTGATGGCGCGGCGCCTGGTGGAGCGAGGAGTCCGATTTGTGGAATTGTATGCGGGGTCGGGGAGCGGTTGGGACGCGCACACAGATATTGAGGGCAATCATAGCCGCCGCTGCCTCGCATCCGATAAACCGGTTGCAGGCCTGATCGCGGACCTGAAGTCCCGCGGTATGCTGGACGATACGCTGGTCGTATGGGGTGGGGAGTTCGGACGCACGCCGTTCAACGAAAAGGGCGACGGACGCGATCACAATCCCTGGGGCTTTACGATGTTCATGGCCGGCGGCGGCGTCAAGAAGGGGCAATATATCGGGTCGACGGACGAGATCGGACTGCGCGCAACGGAACGGCCCTGTCACGTTCACGATCTCCACGCTTCGATCTTGTGGCTGCTCGGCATCGATCACGTTGCACTCACTTTCATGCATAACGGACGCGCGGAACGACCCACCATCACCGATGGAGCCATAATTAAAGAACTTTTTGCATGAACCTAATCGGGCTGTTGCTGGCGCTGGAATTAAGTGAGGGCGCGAATGATTCAGAGCTGGCGCGAAGGCTACAGCGCAGAGAACCTCAAGCCATGGCCGATCTCTACGATCGATTCGGCCGCCTGGCATATTCCATAATTTACGCAGTAGTGCGCGACACAGGGGTAGCGGAGGATCTGGTCCAGGAAACCTTTCTGCGCGTGTGGAACCGCGTCAATGGATTCGATCCCGACCGCGGAGCGCTGGGGCCCTGGCTGTTGGCCATCGCGCGGAACCGCGCCATCGATTATATCCGCTCGGCCAAGGCCAGAATGGATCGAAATCTAACTGAGCTGGATTTATTTGAACGCGCCGAGCACGGAATGGCTTGCAATTTCGTAGATATAGACAGAGAGGTTCTGAACGCTGATTCCGGGCGGCGCATTAAGGCCGCTATGGCGAAGCTGAGTCAGAACCAGCAAAAAGTGATTGAACTGGCTTACTACGAAGGACTATCGCAGACCGAAATGGCCGAACGGCTAGGGCAGCCGCTCGGAACCGTGAAAACGTGGGTTCGAAGCGCACTCAAGCATCTGAAGGATGAACTGGGCGGCGTGGTGGTGACGGCATGACTTGCGATGAGCTCCAGGATGACTACGCACCCTACGCGCTAGGTACGCTGGACGGCGAAGCACTCGCGGAACTGCGCCAGCATCTTGGACGACAGTGCGAGACCTGTACTCCGGGAGTCCGAAAGGCCGAAGAGTTGGTGGCCCGGATGGCGCTGGCGGTAAACCAGGTCGAGCCGCCCAAGCGACTCCGCAAGCGCATCATCGCATTGGTAAATCCGAGCGCCGGCGGGTCGCGATGGCTGGCGGCGATGGCGTTCGTCACGGCGATGTCCGTATTCTTTTCCGTGCATATCTGGATGCGTCACCACGAAATGCATGCCATATTCATAGCGGATGAGGAGAACTTCAACCGGCAAAAGGTTGAGCTGGCGCGTTTGAACGAGACGTTAGCCTTATTCGAGGATCCGGCGGCGAAGGAAGTCACTTTCGGCAAAGGCGCACGCGGCCGCGTTGTGATCAGTCCGAAGCATGGCGTAGCTTTCTCCGGACAGAATTTGGCCGCGCTGGCGCCCGGCAAGACTTACGAGATGTGGATTATTCCCAAGGGAGGCAAGCCCGTCCCGGCAGGCACGTTCGCACCCTCACCCGATGGCTCCGCGCTGCATCTGCAGACGGGTCCCGTGGATGTCGCGTCGACAGCGGCGATAGCCGTGAGCATCGAGGCGGAGGGCGGCGTCGCGTCACCGACGGCCGACCAGATTATCATCGTCGCGCCCGTCGGCCAATAGATCCGCATGTCGTTCAAATTCTTCCAGCGGGTCTCGCAGGCGCCCACCAAGCCGCAGACGGCTGCGCCAGTCCGGCAGTTCGATGTCGCCGACCTCTACAACGGACCCGCCCAGCTTCCCACGGAGGAGCAGACGGCAAGTTCAGTGCCGCTCGACGAAAAATTACGGCAGGCGTATTTTTGGATCGTCAATAATGCGATCATCAGCCCGTTTTATGACATCGAGTATCTGGAGGGTCCGGCGTCAAGCTTTGAGCTAGGCGATCAACATTGCACGGTTATCCTGCCGTCGGGACAAAGCTATTCGAGTTTTGTTCTTCTGCCGTTGTTAAATTTCGCGGTGCGGCGGAAATGTCTGTTTATCGGCGGACCGGGACGCGGCAAGACGGCTAGCGCAGTGCTGATGGGCGTGCTGGCTGGTTATTCGCTGCGAGAGGTGCAACGCGCGATTCAGAAAGGGCAGCCGCAGATGACGGTTTCGGATTTGCTGGGCACTCCGATTCCATCGGACCTGGTGAATGCAAAGAGCCTGGATCAGATCGGCATCGCATGGCGCAAATGGCTAGGTATGCGCGTAAAAATTATCGACGAATACAACCGCATCCCTACGCGTACGCAATCCGCGCTTTTGACGGTGATGTCGGACAATTATGCGGAAGTGCTCGACCAGACCTTCGAGTGTCCCGAGGCAGCGTGGTATCTGACCGCCAACGACGACGCCGGCGGCGGCACCTACCAGGTGATCGAAGCCTTGAAGGATCGCATCGATATCGTGGTGAAGGCGCTGCATTTCAATTCGCGGTTCATTGGGGAACTGCTGGAGCGCATCGAAAAAGGGATTCGTCCGGAGGCGCTGGTTCCGGCCCAAATCATCTTCACGCCGGAAGAGTGCGACCAGATGTACAAAGGAATCCTGGCAGTGAAGCTCCCGGATCCGCTGCTGCGCCGTCTGGAGTTTTTTGCAAGTCAGTTCGAATTCTGTGAGCCGGCGGCATTGCAGTTCGAGTATAAGACGAAGGATACGGTAAAGTTGTCGGGCACGGAGTTCGATCAACTGGCCGCCAGCGAAACCGGGAAGGACAAGCTGAAGAATCTGGGCAGCCAGACGCGCAACGGGCTATCCGTGAGAGCGATTATGACGGCGCTCACGTTTATTAAGGCCATGGCGTATTTTCGCGGGAGCGGCGAAGTGTCAATCGAAGACATGCGGCAGATTATCCCATTCGTACTGCATGACAAGCTCGCGCTGGATGCTGACTCTCCTTACTTTGAAGGCGATGGCAATGCGCCTCTGCGGATTGACAAGATTTCATGGCTGCGCAGGTTATTCGACCTTTCGTGCGCGGAATACGATCGCCTGGGGCGCGATCGGGAAGATCCGGTGGCAGCGCTCAGCGAGCAGTTCGACAAGGGGCTCGACGGCGTAAAAGAGAAGGACGTGCGCGCCGAGCTCGTAAAGATCGAGCGCATCCTGGCGGAATGGTCGAGAGGCCGCAAACTTTACGGTCACATGTATGACGATGCGCTGAAGATGAAGTACCTGCATCAGCGGTACACCAATTATCTGAAGTGGCTGTTATGGAAAGGCTGACGGGGCCTCTCGCGGATTCGCTTCAACGGGGACGTAGTTCGTTCAACGCCAGGTTTATGGCAGCGTCAAAGGCCGATGCGCCGATCGATGGCGAGGCGTTTCAACAGCATCTCGCGGTCACGCTGGACCCCATCGTGCGCAGCGTGGCGTCGGAATTCCCGGAGAGGACGGATGCCGTTACGGGCGTGCTGTTTGATTTGTCGCTCGACCTGTTCAACAAGAGTTTGCTGGGACCGGCGAGCAGATACCCGGCGATTCAGGCGGGTTGGCAGAAGCTATTGCCTCGCCTGCCCCGGCTTGTAGCACGAGAGCCTGCGCGCGTCGCTGGCTGCGTGACCAACGCAATGTACAATTTGTCGCGGACTCCTGGCGCTCGACCCGAGCCCTGGGCCGGAGCCATGGGTCCGGTCGCGGCGTCGTGCCAAAGCACTGGCGAACTACTTGTTTGCGGTATCGTGTTGGCGTGGCGCAGCGGCATGCCGCAATATCGCGAGAGCGCGCTCGATCAAGTGCGGTCACTCGCGCCAAGTCTTGCCGCACAAGTACTGGAGCTTCCAGCAAGCACAGACGGGAGGCAGATCGCGGAGGTGATCGAGAGTCTGCAAGTCAATCCGTGGACGCTGCCGAAGGATGCTTTACATTACCGGAGAGAGCTGAGGATCGTCGCGAAGGCCGGGGCGTTTCGCGGCTTCGCAGGACCGTTCCTCGTGCCGCCCAGGGTCGCGCGGGTCGCTGGGGAACTAATTGCATCGGATGGCACGGCCAGTTGGCGGCTTTACGCGGACGTTTACAACTCACTTCTGTTGCGTTCTGAACCCGGCGAGTCGCAGGATGCCGGCGAAGTTCAGATCCAGGCCGATGGCACTATTCGCTGGCGGGGCCAGGTGCAACGCTTTCCGGAACTGGCTGGCGCTACCAGCATCGCGGCTTTGGATCATACGGTTGCAGTGGCCCTCCCCACTTCTCACCATTTGTTTCTGCTGGGCTTCGCATGAGTCCCCAAACCCCGGGTTTGCGCCAACGATGGCTTAGTCGCTGGCCCGCCGCGCTCAATATCTGGAGCCCGTACGTGAAGTTGAGCGAGCCTTCATGGTGCAACTCGCCCGACGAAGAACAGCACGAGGGCCTGACCGGAAGCTTCGCCATGATCCGGCTGGTGGATCATCGTGTCGTCATCAGTCTGCGCCAGGTCGCTGAGAAGCATCTGGAGAATTTCGCGCTGGAGATCCTGGCGCACGAGATCGGCCATCATGTGTATTGTCCGGCCGATCTTTCGGATAACGCCAGGATGATCGCGCGATTGCAGAGGGGACTGCCGGGAAAAGAGAAGCACGCGCCGATGATCGGCAACCTGTACTGCGACCTGTTGATCAATGATCGACTGCAGCGCTCGGCTGAGCTGTCGATGGCCGGAGTCTATCAGCAGCTCGGCAGCACCAATCTGGACCGGCTCTGGCTGCTCTACATGCGGACTTACGAATTGTTGTGGCGTCTTCCGAGCGGGACATTGGCCCAGGGTAGTGTGGATGCGCGCATCAATTCCGACGCGCAATTATCGATGCGGCTGATCCGCAACTATGCCAAGGATTGGCTCGACGGCGCGGGTCGCTTTGCCGCGATGTATCTGCCATACCTGATGGAAGACGACGGCAAGACAGCGAGCCGTCAACACGCGCCGTGGAACGACACGCGGGATGCGGGCAAAGGGGGCATACCGTCGGGGCTGACTCGCGTCGAAGAGAATGAAGAGACGGGCGCGATTCATCCGTCGCTCGATCCGGATTTAACGGGCGAGACCTCGGATTCGGACATCCACGAGCAGCCTTCTATACCCGTCCAGGCCGGAGAAACCGGGCACAAGTCGATGAAGGATTATCGGGGTCCGGCAGAATATGCCGATGTCCTTACGGCGGCCGGTGCGCAGCTTCCCGAAGAGATCATCCTCGCGCGCTATTACAAGGAGCTGGCGATCCCGCACCTGATCAAGTTTCCCGTACGTGAAGTTGCGCAAACGGCCGATCCCTCGCCGGAGGGTCTGGATATGTGGGACACCGGCGGACAACTGGAGAATATCGATTGGCTCGGCACGCTGGCGGTGAGTCCGGTCGTGATCCCGGGCATGACGACTCGGGAGCGAATGTACGGGTCGGCGCCAGGTTCGAATCCGGAGACTGCGCCGGTGGACTTGTACCTGGGGATTGATTGCTCCGGCTCGATGGGTCATCCCGGACGGTCGTTATCTTACCCCGTGTTGGCGGCGACAATCATCGCCCTGTCGGCGCTGCGGGCGGGCGCGAACATCATGGTGGTGCTTTCGGGAGAGCCAGGTAGAACAGTTAGCAGTCAGGGCTTCATTCGCGAAGAGATCAAGATTCTCACCACCCTTACGGGCTATCTTGGCACGGGCGTCACATTCGGGATTCACCGGCTGCGCGATATGCCTCCAAATCGCCGGCCGGTGCATATCCTGGTCATCACCGACAACGATATTTTCGGCATGCTGGGACAGGAAGCTGACGGGCAATCGGGATGGGAGGTCGCGCGGCGGGCTGCAATTGCGGCACGCGGAGGAGCGACTTATGTGCTCCAGTTGCCGGCCTATCTCATGGCGCAGCAGCGTGCGCAAGACACGATACAGCCGGGCGAAGAACTTATGATACGAGATGGCTGGCACGTCGCGCATGTGGATTCGATGGATCAACTGCTCGCATTTGCGCGGGAATTCAGCCAGGCCAAGTATCATAAGAGTCTTCAGACGTCAGTTATGAGTCATCAGCGAAGACGCCATGGAAGCTGAGGGTCCGGTGCTCGAAGCTCTCACCCGTCGCCTGGAGGAATGTCCGGCGGAGTTCCTGCTCGCTCCGCGCGTTGGGGACACCGGTGAAATCTCGGTGTCCGCGATCGCGGCGGACCATCTGCGGGCGATGGGGACGTCGGGTATAGTTGAGTTCCACGAGGCGGCGCACCTGTCGCTTATTGCGATCACCTGCTGGGTGCTTCACGACGACTGGTTTTTGAGCCGTCCTGAGCTGGCGGCTCGGATGCTGGTCCTGTTAAATAACGGGTTACAGACGCTGGCCGCGACGGTGCAGGCAAGAGAGTTCATCACCGACCCGGACCGGCGCGAAGAACTCGTGCGATGGTGTCTCGGACAACTGGGGCTCAGGCCGCAAGGGGAGTCGATTGCACAGGCCAAGGATCGGATGTGCGCGCTCGATAGCGTGGAGAGAGTTCGGGTGCTGCGCGACACGAGGCAGGCTGAAGCGCGGGCGCAGGAAGTGCGTAGAATGATGGCGAAACGGACCGCAGAAGAAGCCGCGGCGAAAGCGACACGCGAGTAACGCCATGGATCCACATCTGCAGCGTTCCCCGCTTCTGACCCCGGCTGGGGATCGGCTGATCCGCCGGCTGCGCCAACATCCCGACGCACCGCGGTTTAATTATGCGACCGGTGACCGGCTTCATCCCGAGGATCTGGAACCTATCGGGCGTTTTCGCGAACAGTTGCGTTTGGCGCGAGGACCCCGCAGTGCGAAGCCGTCCGGCGAGATTCTCGAAAGGCTGGAGTACGCGCGGAAAGTGGTTCCCTATCTGCGCCGGAACATTGGTCCGAAATTCGATCTGGAGCGGGATTGGAATCGTTTACCGACGACATCCAGAGCCGACGTCGCGCTACGTTGCTGGGAGTTTGTGCCCGATGACCAGACGCTGGATCGCCTGATTATCTATCGGACCGCCGGCACCACGGGGCATCCGGTAGCGGTGCCGCATCATCCGTTGGCGGTGCGTTGCTACGAGCCGATGATCGACTTCGCTTTAGAACGGCATGGCGCGGCGGTAGAGTTCGATCCGGACAGTGTGGCGTGCTTCCTGGTGGGTGCACAGATCCGCACATACACATATGCCACGGTTCTATACAACTGGAATGGTGCGGGCTTCGCCAAACTGAACATCCGGCAAACCGAGTGGCCGCGAGAAGGTAGCCAAGCGCGCTACTTCGAGGACTTTGCGCCCAAGTTTCTGAGTGGCGATCCCATTTCATTCGCGGAAATGATGCGCATGGAAATACCCGCGTCGCCCGCGGCTTTGGTCACGACTTCTGTTGCGATGAGCCCGTCACTGCGGACCCGGCTGGCGGCCCAGTATCATGCACCCGTAATCGATTGGTACTCGATGATCGAGACAGGACCCATCGGCTATGCTTGCCCGCTCGGCCACGGATACCATCTGCTGCCGCACGATCTACACGCGGAAGCGCTCGCCGCGGACGGCACGCCGGCTCAACCTGGGGAGCGAGGTGAAATTGTGGTGACGGGTGGACGGAATCCGCTGATGACCTTGTTTCGGTACCGTACAGGTGACTTCGGCTATATGGATTATTCGCCATGCGCATGCGGTGATCGAATGCCACGCTTAATGGAACTGGAAGGTCGGCAGCCGCTGCTGATTCGCTCGGCAGACGGAACGCCAGTGAGTACGGTGGACCTCTCGCGGCTCTTGCGTGAGTTTCCGCTGCTGTTGCATGAGTTCACGCAACGCGCCGACTCCTCTTGTGAATTGGTGATACGCGAACTGCCGGACACGCCGGCGGACTGTGATGCGATCGCGAATGCGCTTGGTAATCTGCTGGGTGGGGTACCGCTGAGTGTCCGGTGCGACAGGGCGCTGGGCGATCGCATGGATGGGAAGGCGACACCTTATCGCAGTGAATTGATGCTGGAGGAGTAACGCATGCTGATGCCGCCCAACGATCCGCGCCGTGACAAGCCATTGGACCATCCCACTCCGGAGCGTCCGCACAGGGTGTACGTAGCCATGACGAACCACTGCAACCGGGCTTGTCCGTGGTGCAGCACCTGTTCATCGCCCCGAGGGAAAACGTGGTTGAGTATCGAGAAATATGAGTCGGGATTTCCAGCGGCGGGTACCTTTCAGGTGCAGCTCGAAGGAGGCGAGCCGACGGTTCATCCGCAATTCTGGGAATTTGTTCGCCTTGCGCGAGAGCATCCGCGGTGTTCGCATCTGGTTCTGTGTACCAATGGCGTAGTCCTGCCTCGCGGAAAGGAGGAACTCGTAAACTACGCCCTGCGACTCGGTACTCCGCTAACGGTGAAGCTTTCCGTGAACCACTATCTGCTGGACCACGATAAAGGTCTCATCGATTTGGCTGTAAGTCTGCGTGACATTTTTGCAGGCGCGGGGAGCGAGCGGACGCTCGTGGTCAATGTCCGTCTGCGGCGTGGGGTTGAGGATGACGACCGGCGCGTGGTGAGAATGGTGGAGGCCGCGGGCTTGATGCCGGTGTCGAATGTTTTCTATTTGCAGCGCTACGGCTTCGCATCGGAGCAGACGGAGTGGGAGGCGCCGGCCCCGGTGTGGCACGCGTTTTCATTAATCAATCCGGATGGCCAGGCGTTTGGCCCGGATTTGATCGCCCGGTCGGAAGCAATGCGGGTGCTGCCTTGATATCAACTGTCCCCGCCCAATTTGTGGATGCATGGCGTCGCGAGAAATGCCGCGCCTTCGACCTATTCACGAATTCGACCTCCCGCAGAGTAGTGGAGTTCGATCTATGGGCCAGGCCGGTAGCCGTCTACGCCAACGCGAATTTTTCCATCTACAGTGCGCAACGCTGCAACGCGGCATGCCGGTTCTGCGTGGAGGAATTGCGGCCGGCCTCACGCGGGGGACTGTTATCCCTTCAGAGATCCGTCGAAACTGATGATGAGGTCTATTTCGAGGCGCTCAAACAGTCCTTGGATGCGCTGCGTCCACTCTCGCCATCTATTTCCGTTACCGGCGGCGAACCGAGTAAGGACCCGCGACTCGGGCGTATTCTACACATCGCCGGCAACTATCGGGCTTCGCGGAAAACCTTGACCACGAACAGTTCGGGATTGTTCGACCGGCGTGGCGATGCCCTGGTAATCGACTTGATTTGCGAAGCTTCGCTGACACATCTCAATATCAGTGTGGCTCATCCCGAGCGAGAACGGAATAACAGGTTGATGCGACTGCCCACGGCCTTGGGACCGGAGCAAATGGCAACTGCCGTGCGACTCGCCACGTCCGCGGGAATTCGTGTGCGATTATCCTGCGTGCTGCTCCGGGAAGGGATCGATAGCCTTGAATCAATTTTGGAATATCTCGAATTTGCCCGCTCAATCGGCGTCGACAACGTCATTTTCCGACAGTTGATGCAGACCGACATTGCTTCGCAGTCGGAGAATCGTGTCGTCCGTTATAGCGATGCGCAGAGGGTACTCGTTGAACCGATTTTGGACCGCATGAGTGATGACGGCCGGTTTGAGTTTGTAAGGCAGATTGTTGGTTATTACTACTATGTCGAGGTCTGGCGCTATCAAGGGATGGATGTCGTGTTTGAAGAAGCAGATTTAGGTCAGTTGGAGGTCGTGAAACTCCGCGATTCAGGACTGATTCACGAGTTGATCTTCCATCCCAATGCCAGGCTGGCCTCTACCTGGCAGCCTTGGGATGGAGTGTTAGGACCTTCGTAAGCGCAAGGAAATCTAGAATTCTAAGCGGAAGCTGCCTTGACATTGCCGGGGCTGGAATCCATATGCGCCGTAGGACGTATTCAAATCGGTAATGCCGTTGGTCCCGGGCGCGTTGACACCCTGGTTGTTGAAAATATTGAAAACGTCAAGCGCGACGCGCAAGCTGACGTGGCCGCTTTCGGTGAGGCGAAAAGTCTTGCGAATCGAGGCGTCCTGATCCCAGTTAAAAGGACCCAGACGGTATTGGTTGCGAAACGGATTCAACCCGGTGTTATATGCAACCAGCTGATTCGTGCCGTTTGTCAACTTAATGTAGACGTTGTTGGTGTCGTAATTGCCTGAGATAGCGCCCGCTGCGCCGTAGGGAACCAGCGGGGTCACTGCGGGAGTGACGTTCGCCGGCAGACCTTCGATGCCATTGGGCATTCCGTAGGAGTTCTTGCTGTTGATCAGCTTGGGAGAGATGTAACCGTTCCAATAATAATAGCCGTTGTAACAGCGGGTAGCTGATGGCGTCTGCGCATTCGCGGGAGTCGCAGTACAGTCTTCGATGGGATACTTGGTCCCGTAGACTTGGGCAGGCGCGCCGGTGAATCCCCAATCGGAGGAATCCAGAGCGAACCAGGTGCTGCTGACCGTTCCGCTGCCTGTCAGTCCCCAGCCGCCGATCATGGCATTCAGCCACTTGGGAGCATTGGGAGCAAACTGCCGGTTGTGCCCGAACGGCAAGTCGTAAATGAAGTTCCAGCGCACGCGGTGCTTGGGTACGCCCGTATCACGCGCATAGTTCAGGAAGTGATTCAGCGCAGCGGGATCGGTGGGCACAGCGCCGGGAAGGAATGCGGCGGGGATGGTGCCGGGAGAATCGCGGAATGAGTTTCCAGCCAGGCGATATGCGTCGGTCAAGGTGTAATAGAACTGGAATTGCAAACCATGCGCGAAGCGCTTCTCCACTTCGCCGACAACCATGGACGAGTTGCTCATTCCGGTCTTGCCGAGGAAGTTGATGGTGGTGTAAGCATTGGAGTCGTAGGGGCCACGCGCCACACTGGAATAACTGCCCGTGGGAAGCGGCTGCAGCGTCGATACATAATAATTGTAAGTCGTCAGTTGCGGATTGATGTTACTCAATTGGTCGAGGTCCGAGCCATGTTTGAAGTCGTACTTCGCCCGCACTACAATGCTGTGTCCCAGCTCTTTCTCGAACTCGATATTCCATTCCTGAACTTTCGAGGTCGGCATGCTGGGAGCCAGCGCAGTGACGCTTTGTCCGATGCCTAGCGAGTTGGGGCTGGCGGTATTGACGACGTTAGTGCTGTTCACTCCAGCAACAATGGGAGAAGAGTGGGTAAGAAGGTAATCGTTGTTCCCATCCGGACTGTAGGCGGAACTGTTGGGATTGTATTGGTAAGTCGCTTTAAACGGAAGCTCCCCCGCGAATTGGGCCACGAGCGTGCGGATTGCGAGAGGTGACAGATACAATCCGTAACCGCCGCGAATGACGAAGGCTTTTCTACCGTCGAAGACGCGATAAGCCGCGCCCATGCGAGGACCGAAATCATGCATGTTACTGGGAAAGAAATTGCTCTTCATGCCGGCCTGTTGAGGAGTCTCGAAGGTGACATTCACCTTCTCGAAATTGGAGACCACTTGCGAGGTGGTTGCCCCATCCGCAATATAGTAACTCAGGGGCTCGCCCAAGACGACCGCGTGGTTCTTTACGTCGAAGCTGTTAAACAGATGGAACGGATCCGACCATGCAGGATTCATATCCCAGCGCAGCCCCGGAGTCAGGGTTAGACGCCCACTGACTTTCCAGTTGTCTTGCAGATAGAGCGCGAAGTTCTTCTGGTCGATTTTCATAACTCCGCGAGTAAGATATACGCTGTAAGTGGCCGCATCGCCGAGGAAGAAATTGGCGGCGTCGAAGCCGGTGTTCCCGACCACCACTGGCGACGTAACAGAGCCGCTGCTGGAACTCTCAAGCGCAGTGGCGAGACTGCTGAAGTTGGCGCTGCCTGAAATGTTGCCTTCATCGGGCAGATAACGTTGTGTCTCGTCATGATACGTTCCGCCGAACTGAATGGTGTGGTTATTCTTGATCCACGAGTAGTTCTGCTGACCGGTTGTGATGGTGCTGCTGATAAAGCGGCGATTGTCACCTTCGATGTAGTTGGAGAAATTGGTGCCGACTCCCTGTATGTTAGGCCAGCCGATTTCATTGTAAGGATTCGGCAATCCGAGCACGGCGGCCCAGTTCTGCTGCTGGTTCGGCGGACCGTCCATGGTCTTGGAGGTAGTCCAGGTTCGATTCAGCAGCGATTCGACAAAGAACGTCGGGGAAAAGACATGGGTGTCGCTGATTGATCCGGCCCACGCCTGCATCGGCAGATAGGTAACGTTAGCAGCTCTGTTGGTAGTCGGAACATACAGGTCGCTCAAACTCGTGGTCCCCAGGAAGTATGAAGTCTGGTTGTTCCAATTAGCCTTGGCGAAAAAGTTGTCCCGATCACTGAACCGATGGTCCACGCGGATCACCGTCGGATTGTTGTTCGAACTCGGCAGGCTGCTGTTGCCGATGGCATACTTCAGATTGCTGGCGATGTTGGGCTCGGTATTGTCGTTGGGCAGGGGAGTAATGCCGTAAATATACTGAGCGAGGGGGCTCTCGCGGCTTAGCGGGATGGTATTGTTTGGGAACGGCGTGCGGACTGTATAAGAGGTCGGTTGTTTGGTCTGGGTGACAATCTGGCTGGTGGCGGGATCGTAAATGGTGATGGGCAGCCCCGTGTTGGTTTCCAGACCGAAGAAGTTGCCCTGCCTCTGAGCTACCGTGGGAACGGAAAATGAATAAGCAATCCCCTGCCGCAGGTCGAGTTCTTCCTTCGAGACGAAGAAGAACGTGCGATTGTGGCCGTCGTAAGTCTTGCGTCCGTTCAGGCCAAACGAGGGCAGAATGACCGGACCGCCGATAGACCCGCCATACTCATTTCGAATGAGTTTAGGCAGCGCAAAAGGCGTGCCATTTGCGTTGATATCCTGCAGCGTTTTGGCGACGCCGCAGCAGTTATTGCGAGCGGTTTCATACAATGACGCGACGTAGCGGTTCGTGCCCGACCGCGTGCTGACAATTACTGAAGCCGGAGTGGCCGACTTGGCATTACCAGTACTCGTTTCGATGCGCACTTCGCCAATCGACTCGAGCCCCTGTAGCCCCATAGAGCCCCCGAACTCGCGATTATTGGCTGGAGCGCCGTCTTGCGAGTACGTTGTCGAGTAAGTCATCATGCCTCCGGTGCGCGCACCGTCGTTGACGTTTCCGCCGTATTCGATTCCCGGAGTCACATCCATGAGCAACGTATTCAGATCACGCCCATTGATCGGCAGTTCTTTGATCCGCTGCTGGTCAAGGGTGGTGGCATCGGTCGGATCTGTAGTCGTGACGAGAGGGACCTCGGCAGTCACCTGCACTGTCTGCGAGACGTCGCCCAGAGTGAGCACTGCGCTGACATCCAAGGTCTTGCCGGCGTCGAGAACAATATCCTGAAGCCATGCCTTCATCCCGACAGCTTCGCAGCGGACCTGGTAGTTTCCGATCTGTACCGGCGGAAATACAAAGAAGCCTTCACTGTTGGAGACGGTATTATTTTTGACGCCCGTCTCCACATGCGTGATGGTAACTTTGGCCGCGGGCACAACCGCGCCGGTAGTGTCTTTGACCGTGCCCTGCACAGTGGCGCTACCGGAACTCTGAGCCCAGACGGAAATATTCGCGAGCAGCGACAGAACAAGGGCGCGCGACAAAAATTTGCTTAACACGAATAACCCCCAACCTTTGACAGGATCGCAGCGGATCCGGACTACCGGGCGGAAATTTACTCGTCAGATCGTCCGGCTTTCAGCTAGTATACATCCGTCAGCGGAGGCGCCTGCCTCTACTACGTTTGAGTGATGCGGCGATCAATGTCCGGCGAATACGGGTGTTTCGTTCGCGGATTGGGCAAGCCGAAACTCACTACCGGCCAGAAGGTGTCCGTAGTTGAGCGGTCTAAGTCGCGTCATGAAATGACAACCTGCTTCCGCGGCGACGAATGCCCCGCCACAACCTCCACCCGGGACCGCCCAACTCCGAATTCCCGCGCGAGGAAATCGCACAGTTCCGCGTTGGCCTTTCCCTTCTCCGGCACCGCTGCCACCTTGATGCGCAGCGTGCCGTCCGCTTGCTGTCCAACAATCTCGTTGCGGGAACTCCTGGGAACCACCTTGACGCTTAGCCGCAGTGGGCGCGGCGAATGTCTTAGCGATTCGATATCCATGCGCTATTGCACCGCTTCGATTTCCGCTTCCGGAATCAACTTGAGCGACACGGTCGCCTGACCGCTCTGATCCACTGTCGCGAACACGCTGAACTTTTCAAGCGCCTTAAGCAACGCCTGATCCGGCATCAGGTAAATCGCGGTATCGACGGCCATGACCGTATAACCTCCCGGCGCCACGCCTTTCGCCGAGAAGTGACCATTCTGATCCGTCATCATGTAACGAAAATCGGATTCCCGCCTGGAGGCCGGCACCAGCAGCACGGAAGCTCCCGGCGCAGGATCGTCCCCCGACTTGACATCACCGTCTATAACGGCTGACGTCGGCGCGAAAACAAGTTCAAGCATCCCCGTTCCCCCACCCGTCATCTCCACAGCTCCGTCGTTTGAAATCTGACCATTCCAGCGAACCGTCTTCAGGTATGCGCCTTCAATCGGACTGCAACTCACCTTGAACCGCGCCGCAGGGACCTCGTCCATTCCGAAGCTGCCGTCGTCCGCGGTGCTGGCATTAGGCATGTTCATCTGCATCGCCTGCACAGGCGTCAAGGAGACGCGCAGACCCTTCAGTACCGGCGTTTGGCCGGTGTTCCCGGTCTCAAAGACGACTTTCCCCTTCACCCCTCCCGAGTCCGAGGTAGTAACGATGATCCCGCTCACGTCGGAATCGCCGACGGAAATTTCCTGATGCCCGCCTACATGGTTATTGACCATGGCGACAATTGTGTACTGGCCGGAATTCACACCTGCGAATACGAAATGGGTCGAACTTGCGTCTTCCTGACGGCTTGAATTCCCCCTGCCGCCGAGGAATGGCGCGATCGAGGAGCTATCCTGCGGCTGCAATAACACGGAGACGCGCTGACCGTGTGAGTATCCGATGACCTTGCCTTCCACTGAGAAGATTCGGGTTTTGCGCAACTGAATATCGCGCCCCGCGGCCTCCTGACCGGCGCTCAATATCACGGCGGCAGCCGAGGCCACATCGGGAGACGAAGGATAATATGTCATCGAATAAGCCTCATGGATCTGGTCACGATGCGGTGTGACCGCCCTTCCACTCGTGTCGACGAGTGGCATAAACCTGTCTGCGCCGACCGGCCGCGCCGCCACAAAATACCTTCCGGCCGGAAGATTGTAGATTCGAAACTCCCCTCTGTCATTAGTCGACGACCCACCGCCCGAAGGGAGAAGCCGGCGGCCGCCTTGCATGAAGCCCCATTTCATCACGGTGATTGATACTCCCGTCACCGGATCTCCGTCTTCATCAATGACCTTGCCGCTGATCACGCCGAAAGGAGTTAGTTTGAGCTCGAGATTCGACTGCTGTTGCCCCGCGCTCAGCGAGATTTTTTTTCCCGGCAAACCCGGCCTCGTCGCGCCATAGCTTTGAATCGAGAAGTTCTGGTGCTGAGCAGTCAGATTATAACTGCCGGGCGCGACTTGGTCGATGGCGAAATGCCCGGCGCCATCCGTCGTTGCCATATACTCTCCGCCGAGCCGGACTTCCGCTTTGCGCAATGGCTCGCCGGTGACCGAATTAAGCACCCGTCCCTCCACGCGAGCTAAAGTGGACGGATCCGCCGGCTGCTGGCCCTGCGCCGTTGCCGGATGGCACAAGAACATCAACAGGAACGCGCGCAGCATCAATTCAATTGTATGCCGGGCGCCGGGTGGTTGAATCGCCTTCGCAACGGCACTTCAGCGAGTGCCGCTTCGGCGCCTCACATTCTTCTGTTTCCATATTGTTCGTCCGTCCGTGATACGTTCTTGTTTGATGCCCAACGTGTTTCCAAAACTGCACAATGCTCTCTGGCCCGGTCTCGTCGGCAAGGGCCCTGACTCGGAACCGCCTATCGACCTCGACACCATGCTCGAACTTACCGCCCGCGCGGAGATCAATGGGACGCGCTTCGACGGCGTCGATGTCTTTCTCTTCGAACCCCATGTCAACATCGATGCGACTGAAGACGATCTTCGCGGGCTGGCAGGCAAGCTCGCTTCGCGCGGGCTGGTGGCGGGTTCGGTAGTCGCACCCGTCTGGCCTCCGACCGGCGGCGGCTCGGCAATGGGCAGTGAGGATGAACGCAAAAGTTTTGTCCGGCAAGTGGATAAGGCCTGCCGCATCGGACAGCAGCTTCGTGATCTGGGCGTTCGTCCGTACGGCGTGGTGCGTATCGATTCCGCCGCGAGTCCCAGCGAATGGCTGAAAGACCCTGATGGAAATATGAAGAAGATCGCGGAAACCTTCCGCGAAGCCTGCGACGTCGCCGAAGGTCACGGCGAGAGGCTCGCGGCGGAAGGAGAGATCTGCTGGGGAGGCATGCACAGCTGGAAAAAGATGGTGGAGTTGCTGGAGCGCGTCGGGCGCCCCGAGGTGCTGGGGTTCCAGGCGGATATGGCGCACACGCTGCTCTTCGCGCTCGGCTACAACGCTCCGGAAGATTGCATTGTTCCTGAAGGTTTCGCGTGGCGGCGGGATGAGCTGGACGAAGCGCTGCGCAAACTTACAGCAGCGTTGCGTCCCTGGACCATCGACTTCCACGTGGCGCAGAACGATGGTGATGTGAAGGGGTCCGGCTCGCATGACAAGACAGGCCATCACTGCCTGCCGCTCGATCCGAACGGCAAGTTGAACATCGTGCATGACGCAGGTTACTGGCTGCGCGACGAGAGCGGAGCTTTAACCAAGGCGGTGCAGCATATCTGCTGGGACGGCTGCATGTTCCCCAATGCCACAATGATGCAGCCGGAGACATGGAATAGCATCTTGAGCACCATGATTGCGGTGCGGGAAGCTCATGGCTGGAATTAGGCGCGTCGGCTGCCGGATTCTCGCAGGTCCCGTTTCAGCGAGATCCCCGGCATGAGTTCACCTGATCGACCGGCCATCGCTAATGCGTCTTCGCCTCTACCGGCGGTTCACCCGCCCGCCGCTCCGGCAAGATGGGTGATGCGCGACCCTATTCCTTCACCTTCAGGCTCGCCTTATTCTCTTCGATAAAGCTCTTGATCTCGTCGGCGACAGAGAGAAGCTTGTGCCATTGCTCCTGATACAACGTCACCGGGAAGCGACCCAGCCCATAAACGGACACAGCTCCTTTTTCGCTGACCTTCATCGATACCGAAGTATTCCGTTTCTTCTTCAGGTTCTCGTTCTCGGCTCTCAGCCGTTCGAGTTCTTGCTGCAAGTTCTCATCAGACATGTCTTGTCTATTCTCTCAGAACTTCCCATCAGACGGCGCTGGAATTGACATCGAGCCGAAAGCTCATGAAATCTGCACGGTAAGCATGGAGATAGAACCACCATCCGCGCCTTCCACGGGAAAACTTATTCCGTCGTTGGACTGCTGAGTGCCGAGCACATGAATCAGAGGAAGGAAATGATCGGGAGTCGGAATCGCGAGAGCCGCGTCCGGTCCCAGTTTCTGATAGTGGAGCAACGGTTCGTGCTCGCCGGCCCGCATCATTTCGCGGGCCTGATCCTCGAATCGTGCCGCCCAGTCGTAAGGACCGCGCGTGTTGCCGCTCCAATCGAGCGCCCGGAGATTATGGACCAGATTGCCGCTACCCGCGATGAGGACGCCTTCTTCGCGCAATGAAGCGATGCGTCTGCCCACTTCGTAATGGAATGACGGCGGCTGGGTCGCGTCAATGCTGAGTTGCACCACCGGAATATCGGCCGCCGGGTAGACGTGCGCCAGCACTGACCATGTGCCGTGGTCCAATCCCCAACTCTCATCCAGCGCGACCGGCAGGGGAGCCAGCAGCGTCTGTACCCGGCGCGCTAGTTCCGGACTCCCCGGCGCGGGATACTGCACGTGATAGAGTTCGCGAGGAAATCCGCCGAAATCGTGAATCGTGCGCGGAGAAGTATTGATTGTGACTCCGGTCTTCGAAGTGTACCAGTGCGCGGAAATCGAAAGAATCGCTTTCGGCCTGGGCATCTGCTGCCCAATGCGGACCCACGCCTCCGTATACGCGTTGTGTGCGATAGCATTCATCGGATTGCCATGTCCGAAAAAGAGTGCAGGCATCTGAGCCATACAGCTACTCTATCCCAAGAAAAAATGGCGTTCACCACAACCGGATGAAGATTTACGGATAACCGAAAACGTCACCTGAGCATCGCCCGCACTTCGCTAAGGGCGGCCTGCGCGCCGGCCTTCATGCAGGAGAGATCATTGACGCAGAAGTATAGATCCACTCCATGCTCAATCCAGAACCTCGCTTCTCCCGCAGGCGCAGCGGCGGCAGCCTGTTTCCCATACGCTTTCGCCGAACCGATCACCCGCTTCGCAGTTTCCTGGACGAGCGGATGGCTGGTCTGTCCCGCGACGCCGAGGCTCGCTGAAAGGTCCGCCGGACCGATAAAAATGGCGTCGACTCCAGGGATCTCGCAGAGCTCGTCGATACGGTCCGCCGCTTCTTTTGTTTCAATCTGGATCATCAGGCATAACTCTTCATTGAGCTTTTGCTGGATTTCAGGAACCTTGCCAGGAATTCCGAATTTGACCGCGCGCGATACTCCAAAAAATCCGCGTACGCCTTGCGGAGGAAATCGCGCTTCACGAACAAAATCCCGAACCATCTCCGGCGTGTTGGCCATGGGCAGATCGAGGATGTCCGGACCGCATTCGCAGCCCTTCAGAATGGTCCCGCGCTGAAGGTCTGGAATCCGGAGCATCGTGAGAAGACCTAACGCCGACGAGAGACGGCACAGGTCCGCGGCTTGCTCAAAAGAGTGGAACGTGTGCTCCATTTCGACCCACGCGGCCTGGTATCCCAGCAGCGCAGCCATTTCGAAGAACGCCGGATTGTATAAGTATGCCGCGGCGCCCAAAAGCGGTGCGCCGCCATTTTTTTCAACTGCCTGTTGTAGTCGATTCATTTAGTCGTTTGGAACTCCTGTTCACGGACCGAATTCCGTTTGTGCAACCAGCCCCATAGCGTTAGTTCACGCGATTCTGCGTCCCGATTGGGAAACGCAAAGCTGAGCAGATATCCCCCTCCAAACACGATCAGGTGCGCGAACACACCGATCATGTAGTTGTGGTACGGGAACTTGTACGGCCCGGATGTCCAAAGCGTCGCGTAAGCGGTAAATAACAGGCTCGCTACGATCGCGATATAGGCCGCGGTGCTGCTGGTACGTTGGGTCAGAAATGCCAGAAGGAACAGTCCCGCCAGTCCGCCGCCGACGATCGCGGACACCGTGTACCACAGCGACAGCGCCGAGCCATTGGTGTGGGCGAGGACGGTCGCAACGATGATACAGAGTGCGCCGCACACCGCGACGATAAGCTTCGCCACACGCAGCCGTTGACGTTCGGTAGCGGCGGGGCGCGCGATGCGATAGTAATCCTCTACGCCGACCGCGGCCAGGCTATTGAAGTCCGAAGAGAGATTCGCCATTGCCGCGCCGAATAGCGCGGCCATGAAGAGCCCGGCGACTCCGGGCGGAAGATGTGTGGTGATGAAATAGGGGAACACCTGGTCCCCTTTCGTAATGTATGCCGGGAGTTTCTCGCCGGTCACCCGATAGAAAGCCCAACACAGCGTGCCAATCAGCATGAAGAGCGACCACACGGGGATGCAGAGCAGTGTACCCGTCGCGATTCCGCGGATGGCTGCTTTGTCCGACTTAGCCACCAGATAGCGCTGCACGACAGTCTGATCGGCGGTATAGCGCTGCAGATAGTAGAAGAATCCATAAAGTCCCAAAACCACGATGGTGGGCTTATCGAAATTCAGCGCCGCGCTGCCGAGGGAAATCTTGTGGCTGTCCCAAGCGACTTTCCAGATGGCCGCGGGGCCGCCCGGTGGCAGGAACAGCAGGTAACCGAGACAGATCACAATGCCGAGCCAGAGCACGAAGCCTTGCATTACGTCCGCCCAGATGACCGCTTCAATCCCGCCGATCAGGGTGTATGCCACGGTGATGGCGCCCACCAGGAGAATGACGCGTTCTGTATTCCATCCTGTCATGCTGCTCACAGTCAGCGCGAGCAGATAGAAGACAAAACCCATCTTCGAAAAATGTCCCAGAGCATAGCCAATCGACGAGTAGACGCGGGCAGCGTAACCGAACCGTTTGCCGAAATATTCGTAGGCGCTCATCCCGACGACATGGCGATAGAACGGGATGATCACCGTCGCGATCAGCGCCATGACGAAGACGACGGTGAGCCCCGGCACGAGGTTGGACCAGTCCGAGGCGTAGGCTGATCCCGGGTATGCGATGAATGTAACGCTGCTGATGAGGGTCGCGAGCAGCGACAGCCCCATGGCCCACGCCGGAATGCATCGCTTGGCAACGAAGTAACGTTCGGTCGAGGTTTGACGGCGCGAAAAACGCACTCCCACCAGGATGAGCGCCGCCATATATGCCACGATAACCAGCAGATCGAGCCAGCGGACGGTGCCCATGTTCTAGTGCGCTCGTAACACGGACTTCAGCCCGTGCCTCCTCTGACATGCGGCTCCCATGTTAACGCCGGTTGGCAGCCATGCGGGCCGCCATCTTCATTGCCTGCTTCATGCTATGCGCGTCGACCTTATTCTTACCCGCGATATCGAAAGCCGTACCATGGTCCACCGATGTCCGGATGATCGGGATGCCGATCGAAATATTGACCGTGCCTTCGAAGTCGATAAGCTTCATCGGAATGTGTCCCTGATCGTGATACATTGCGACCACCAGATCGTAACCGCCGCGCGCGGCCTGCAGAAAGATGGTATCTCCCGCGTGGGGTCCGCTGCAATCGATGCCTTTGGCGCGCATCTGCTGAATCGCCGGGCCGATAAACTGCGCGTCTTCGTCGCCGAACAGACCATGCTCTCCGGCATGCGGATTGAGGCCGCAGACGGCGACGCGGGGACGCTCAAATCCCAACAACTTCATGGCTTGGTTGCCCAAGTCGATGGTCCGGGCGACTCTTGAAGTTTCGAGCGCGCAGGCACGGCTGAGCGAGACGTGCGTCGAAACGTGCACCGTCGCGAGACGCTCACAAGCCAGCAGCATGCGCGATTCCGACGATCCGCACAACTCCGCGATGTATTCGGTATGTCCGGAGAAATGCCGTCCGGAAAGCGTGACTGCTTCTTTATTCAATGGCGCTGTCACCATCGCGTCGGCTTCTCCCGACTTGCACATCTCCGTCGCCACGCGCACGTATTCGACAGCGGCCGCGCCGCATTGCGCGGAAAGCCTGCCGAATGCAAAATCTTCGAAGTTCTCGAGAGCCGGGATGTCGCGGACATCGGCATCTTTGAGCGAAATCCCCGTGCACTGCTGCGCCAGCGCGAGAACCCGCGCATCTCCGCAGACAATCCAATGGGCGAGCGGCGCGATCGCCGGATCGCCGAGAGCTTTGACCACGACCTCCGCACCCACGCCGGAAGGGTCTCCCATGGTGAGTGCGATGGTTGGAAGGGTAACGTTCATTTCGAAAAAAAATCGGCGACCCGTAGCAAAGTATCGGGTGCTCCGAATCCTCCTGACTTGGTGACTACCGGCATTCCATCAAAGCTGCCGCCGGACAACACTCCCCAGGGTACCCCGGTTAGTACCTCGTGCTGAACGGCAATCCCCTTCGCCCCGATGGCGAAGAGGACGGTGGACGCCGTATCTCCTCCCGTAATGAAGAGGGCGCCTGCCCCGGCGAGGGCGTGCCGAATTTCATCGGGCGTCGTTCGGCCGCGCGCAATCGCAAGCACCTTATGATCAGTCAGCGCGCGTACCTGGCCTACCGTCACAGGATGATCGGAACCGATGCAGTAGATCAAAGGCCCGTCGATGAGTGGCCCGGTGAGCGGTTGAGGCTCGCCGTAAAGCTTGCGGGCCAGTGCGGATGCCAGCCCCGCGGATCCGGCCCAGAGCACGTCTTCGGAAAGCGGCAGATTTTCCCCTACGATGCGGTCGAGGTCGCGGTTGTCCATGGCATCGAGAACTTCCATCTCCGGGAGAACGGAGCTCAGCCTGTGTCTTTCCGGCGGAGTCTCGACATGCAGATAACCATCCCGCACCCTGCGGCCCATCTCTGGATATGCGGGCGTGATGATGGCGGTCTGGCGGCCGAATGCAGCCATTGCGGCGAGAATCTCCGCGCGAACATTACCTCGCAGCGTGGAATCAATTTTCTTAAAAATAATTCCCGCGGTACCCGTCGCCAAGGCTGCCGCTTCCATCCTTCGACAGATCTCAGTCTCCTTGAGGTCACGGCTTTCGGTGGAGATCGACGTTACACCGGCGCAGGCCATGGGGCGATTCCACAGCGATGCGGCACATCGCGCTCCCCTCGCTGCAAATGGCGCGATTGCGTCACACGCTCCCGTTAAATCGTCTGCAACAATGACCACGCCACTGTTATATCAGCAATGCGGTATGCCGGCAGTTCTTACGGGAAATCGATCGGAGGCAGACGGCGATGCTATTGAAGGCAAGAATTTTTGCGACCTGGTACAGCTCACCGGCCATATCCTGGAGCTACTTTTTCTCGATCGCCGCGGCGATCTCTTTGTGCGCCGCATCGAGGACACCATTGACGAACTGCACGGCCTCGTCGTTCGAGAAACGTCGCGCCAGTTCAATCGCCTCGTCGATTACTACAGCGGGGGGAGTCGCCGTGTGCATCAGTTCGTAGGTCGCGAGGCGCAGGATGTTGCGATCCACTGTTGCCATGCGCTCCATGCGCCAGTGCTCCAGGTGCTTCTTGATCATCTCGTCGATCGCCGTTTGGCGGTCGACCGTGCCCCGAACCAGCGATTCGACGAACGAATCGTCCCGCTGTGGCGCCGGAAGTTCGCTCTCGGACGAAAGCGATTCGTTGAATAGCCTGATGCAATCGTCTACGGGAATATGCCGCATGTCCCATTGAAACAGGATTTGCATCGCGCGTTCTCGGTCTCGGTGTCGGGAGGGCAAGCGATTACCTGTTGTTCATTTCGATGCAGCGCCCAGGCTGCGCAAGAGATTGGCCATCTCGATAGCCGTCATCGCCGCGTCGAAACCCTTGTTGCCGCTTTTGCCGCCGGCGCGATCCACGGCCTGATCGACCGTGTTGGTGGTCAGCACACCGAACGCGACCGGAATGCCGGTCTCCGCGGCAACCTGTGCCAAACCGCTGGCTGCTTGCCCTGCGACGTAATCGAAGTGCGGGGTATCGCCGCGAATCACTGCTCCCACGCAAATGATCGCGTCGAAGCGCGCCTGCTTGGCCAGCGCGCGGACGACTACGGGCATCTCCCACGAACCGGGCACTTTCACCACTTCAACGTCCGCCATCTTTGCACCCGATCTCCGTAGCGCATCGAGGCACCCGCTGAGCAGCCGTTCGGTGACAAAGCTGTTGAACCGCGCTACCACGATCGCGAATCGCAGTCCGGCTGCGGCAAGACCGCCTTCCAGCATTTTAATTTCGGATTCCATCTTAAAAGCCGTTCGCGTTATTCCCCAGCATAGCCGAGAACTCGCCGGGAAGCTCCGCAGTAGCGCCGATTTGACGCGACTTTTGGAGGCATATGGGATAATTGAGCTTCAGGCCTCATCATACCTCATGGATCGGGAATTCATTCGGAATTTCTCCATCATCGCGCACATTGACCACGGCAAATCGACCCTCGCGGATCGCTTGCTGGAGGTAACGGGAGCGCTTTCTCAACGCGAGATGATGGAACAGGTGCTCGACTCCATGGATTTGGAGCGCGAGCGCGGAATCACAATTAAAGCGCACGCTGTCCGGCTTGCTTTATAAAGCGGACGACGGCATCACTTATCAGTTAAACCTCATCGACACGCCGGGCCACGTCGACTTTTCGTACGAGGTCTCACGCAGTCTGCAGGCTTGCGAAGGCGCTCTGCTGGTAGTCGACGCTTCGCAAGGCGTGGAAGCGCAGACTCTCGCGAATACGTACCTGGCGCTGCATCACAACCTCGAGATCATTCCGGTGATCAACAAGATCGATCTCCCGGCCGCGGAGCCGGAGAGGATCCGGGAGCAGATTGAGAGCATCATCGGTTTGGACGCCAGCGGCGCGATTCTGGTGAGCGCCAAACAGGGCATCGGCATTCACGACATTCTGGAAGCCGTCGTGCACCTGGTTCCGCATCCCAAGGGAGATCCCGCGGCGCCGCTACGCGCCCTGATCTTCGACTCCTGGTTCGATCCCTATCGCGGCGTCATCATTCTGTTGCGTGTCCTGGACGGACGCCTTTACATGGGCCAGAAGATCAAACTCTGGTCCAACAATCAGGTGTTTCAGGTGGAGGGCCTGGGGTTTCAATCGCCGAAAGCCATTCCCTGCAACGAACTGACTACGGGCGAAGTCGGAATCCTCTTCGCCAATATCAAGACCGTAGCCGATGCGCAGATTGGCGACACCGTCACCGACGCGGAGAACCCTGCTTCCGAGCCCTTACCCGGCTTCGAACAGATCAAACCAATGGTCTTCGCCGGCCTGTATCCGGTGGAGTCGCACGAGCATGGATTGCTGCGCGATGCGCTCGAAAAGCTGCGCCTGAACGATAGCGCCTTTAGCTTCGAACCGGAGAACTCGGTGGCACTGGGCTTTGGCTTCCGCTGCGGGTTCCTCGGCCTCCTGCATCTCGAGATCGTGCAGGAACGCCTCGAGCGCGAGTTCGATATCAACCTGATCACCACCGCACCGGGCGTCCGTTATCGGATTACCAAGACGAACGGCGAAGTGATCGAGGTCGATAATCCTACCCGCTTTCCTGACCCGTCGGAGATCAAACAGATCGAAGAACCGATTATCGACGCGTCGGTGATTACGCGGGAAGAATACGTCGGGGGCATTCTGGCGTTGCTCGAAGACAAGCGCGGTGTGCAGAAGAAGTTTGAGTATGTTGGCGGCGGCCGCGTGCTTTTGATGTACGAACTGCCGCTCAACGAGATCGTCTTGGATTTCTACGACCGGCTGAAATCGGTGTCGCGCGGGTACGCCTCACTCGACTATCACCTCGCCGGCTTTCGCGTTTCACCGATGGTGCGGCTCGATGTGCTGGTCGCGACCGAACCCGTGGACGCGCTATCCATCATCGTGCACAAGGACTTCGCCTACGAGCGCGGCAAACTCCTCATCAGCCGCATGCGCAAACTGATCCCGCGGCAGATGTTCGAAGTGGCGATCCAGGCGGCAATCGGCAACAAGATCATCTCCCGCGAAACCATTCCCGCAATGCGCAAAAACGTTCTTGCGAAATGCTATGGCGGAGATATTTCCCGCAAGCGCAAACTCCTCGAGAAGCAGAAGGAAGGTAAGAAGCGGATGAAGCGCGTCGGCAACGTCGACATCCCGCAGGAAGCTTTCCTTGCCGTCTTGCGTGTATCCGGTGAAGAGGACGACTAGGTCACTCGTCCGATGTTGCTGTCGCGAATCAAACTGCAAAATCTGCTGTCATTTGGCCCGACCGGAATTGATCTCGAACTTCACCCGCTGAATGTTTTGATAGGGCCGAACGCGTCCGGCAAAAGCAACGTGATTGAGGCGATTAGCCTGCTACAAGCTATGCCTGTCGATTTGACTGAGCCGATCCGGGACGGAGGAGGTGTCAGGGCTGGCTTTGGCGAGGTGCTAAGAGGCCGATCGCAAAGATAGAGGTTGTGGTCGATTACCCGCGGAACAAACTGCCGCTCCGCCATGGCTTCGCGTTCACTGAAGTTGCGCAACGATTTGAGACGGCCGAGGAGTTCGTCCTGGACGAGCGCCCAGTGAAGAACCCGGCCGCGTTCTATTACCTTTTGCGCGATATGCACCCGCTCTTGAACGTCGCCAGCTCGGAGACGCGAAAGCTAAGGCTTGAAGACATAAACGTACAGCAATCGATTATCGCCCAGCGACGCGACCCGGATCTGTATCCAGAGATCACCTTCTTAGCCGATCAATACTCCAAAATTCGCCTCTATCGCGATTGGGCCTTCGGTCGTGACACGCCGCCAAGAACGCCGCAGAGGACTGACGAGAGAAACGATCAACTCCTGCCGGATTCCCGCAATCTGGGGTTAATGGTAAATAAACTTCGCCGGGATCCCTCAATAAAAAAAAGTTCGTTGAACTTCTGGGCACATTCATCGACGGCGTCACCGAGGTCGATGTTCAGATCGAGGGCGGGACCGCGCAGCTATTCCTGGAAGAAGGCTCATTCTCCGTCCCAGGGACGCGGTTGTCGGACGGCACACTCCGCTTCCTCAGCCTCCTCGTGATCCTGCTCAATCCCGATCCTCCCCCGCTTGTGTGTATCGAGGAACCCGAACTCGGGCTTCATCCGGACGCCATTACTGTCGTCGGCGAATTACTCGTTGAGGCATCCCTCAGAACTCAACTGATCGTCACGACGCATAGCGACGTGCTACTGGATGCGATGAGCGAGCAGCCCGAGAGCGTCGTCGTTTGTGAACGGAATGAAGGCGAAACACGAGTGCATCGTCTTGACGGGGAAAAGCTTCAACCGCACCTCGAAAGGCACACTTTGAGTCAACTCTGGCACAGTGGCGAAATAGGGGGCAACCGCTGGTAACCATCTACGTGGAGGGCGGTGGCGATGAAGCGAGCCTGAAGTCAGAATGCCGGCGCGCCTTCAAAGAGTTTTTCGAGAAAGCAGGTTTCAAGGGGAAACTGCCGTCCGTTAGGCCAATGGGCGGACGTGGCGCGACCTTCGATGCATTCAGAACGGCACATAAGAGTTCATCCGATGACACGTTCATCATGCTGCTCGTCGATAGCGAAGAGGTCCCGGTCGACAGGCAACCTTGGAGTCATCTGAGGTCGCGCGATGGGTGGGACAGGCCTTCAAGAGCCACCGACGATCAGGCTCAACTGATGGTGGTGTGCATGGAAACGTGGCTGATGTCTGATCCGGACGCGTTCGACGAATATTTCGGTAAGAATTTCAAGAAGACCAAACTGCTCGTTTCAGACCTTGAAAACCGTGCAAAGTCCGAAATTGGTAGCGCTATCGAGGCCGCGACTACAACCGCGCGGCCAAAGGGAAAGTACGGTAAAGCGAGGGACTCGTTCAAGCTACTCGCCAGTCTTGATCCGGACAAATTGAAGTCTCTTTGGTGGGCAGACCGTTTTCTAGCCGCATTGAAGAATCACTCCTAGCCTCAAATGACCTCGCCCGATATCTGTTGACAGAATTAGTTGTATATACTACCATTCACCAAAGGAGCTTGTTCCAATGAATGCCAAACACCTTTGCTGCCTCTTCGTGCTTCTCGCCTCACCGCAACTCTTAGCGCAGGCGCCGCCTCCAACACCCACCACGGCTGTCCTCACTACCCTCACCATCAAACCTGATATCGACCGTGCGCAAGTGTTAAAGGTGCTGCCGGAGGAAGTTCGTGCCACGGTCAAACTCTACCTCGATGGAAAGATCCAACAATGGTATTCGCGCAGTGACGGCAAAGGCGTCATCTTCGTCATGAACTGCAACTCCTCCGCGGAAGCGAAGGCTCTTACCGACACATTGCCGCTGTCTAAAGCCAATCTGGCGAACTTCGAGTACACGCCGCTCGGTCCGCTGTCGCCCCTGCGTCTCTTGATTGCTTCACCAGCCCAGACCAACACATCCAAACCATGAAACCCGATGCGCCCCCAGATCTGGCGTGCGCCTGCGCGACTGCCCGGCAGATGGCGCGTGTGCTCACCCAACTCTACGACGCCAAGCTGCGAAGTTCCGGCGTGGAAGCCCCGCAATTCGGGCTGCTGATGACGCTCGAAAAACAAGGTCCGTGCAATCAGGCGGAACTAGGTCGCAGGTATGCACTCGATAAGACGACGGTTTCCCGGAATCTGAAGGTTCTGGAGCGCAACGGTTGGATTCATTCGTCAGTCGGCAGCGACCGCCGTCAACGTCAATTTGCGTTGACCGCCGAGGGACGAAAAAAGCTTGACGCTGCCAAGCCCGAATGGAAGAAAGCCCAGGGCGAATTGCGATCGGGCATGTCGGACATCGAATGGAACGAAATGTTTCGCGTATTCAGGTCTGTCACCCAGACCGCCCAGTCCTTACACGACGCCTCAAATGCAAAGGAGAGAAACTCATGAAAACGCGTAATCCGCTCACCACCGTCGCCACGATGGCGATTGTCGCCGCCGTCGGTGCAAGTTGTTTGCCGGCGCAAGCCAGTCACGACCACAACGCGACGGGTGGGCGCGTGCTGCCGCTGCCTCGCGAACTCGAGATTCGCCTCGCTGTCAACGCGCTGCCCAAAAGCCTTCGGGATGGGGCGTCGGTGCGCGTCATGGAATCGTCGGGATATGTCGAGGCACGCCACGGCAGCAATCCTTTCACCTGCATTGTGAGCCGGCGCGGTGGTAATTTCTATCCCGTGTGTTTCGACGAAGAAGGCTCTCGCACGATTCTGCCTGCTTATGAAGATGATGCTATGCTCCGTCTGAAGGGCGCGACCGACGACGAGGTTGAGCGTCAACTCGCTCTTGGGTTCGAGCAGGGCCGCTACCGTCCGCCGTCACGCCCCGGAATCGCCTACATGCTCTCCCCCGCAACTTACATGTTCGAAAAAGGGAGGCTCACCCGCACTCCTCCCCACACGATGTTCTACTCGCCATTCCTGACAAATGCTGACATTGGCGGCGCTATGGGTAAGACCGCATTCGTGGATCGCCCCGGACCCCACGGCATGATCATCGTGCTCGCCGGACAAAAGGAGCGAGAGGCGCTCATCGCCGAATCTCAGGCGCTAGTCGACGAAGTGGAGCACATCATCGGTCTGCAGTAGCAAGTCCGGCTACAGCGGCAGAATCTCTTCTTCCACCGGATCGAACTTCAAACGCCGCTTTTGCGTCCACGCGATATTTCCCAGGTGCGAAGCCTGGGCCGATCTATGTCCCACATATACGTCGCCATTCGGCGTCTTGCGCGACTTCACACAATCCAGGAAATTGCGGACATGTTCGACGGTCTGCTCCACGGTCGCCTTTACTTTAACCGGTTGCGCTCCCTTTTCGGCTGCCGTAAACGTGAAGCCGCCGCGATCGATTTCCATGCGGCCATTGGTGCCGAAGAACGTCATACCCGCGCCGTTTGCGCCCGGCGCCAGGGTTGCCTCGAAAGTCGCACTCCAATTCTTCGGATATTCCAACGCAACGTTTATAGTATCGGGAGCAGTGCGCCCGTCCATGTAGTGGTACACTCCACCCGCGCTAACGGCGGAAATCGGATTGTCCTGCTCCATCAGCATGTGGACGGTATCAATCCAATGCGTAAAAAGATCCGTAATCTGGCCGCCGCCGAAATCAAGATACGCACGGAAATTCCAGTACTGCTGGGGATCCCAGTCGCGCCATTTCGCGCGCCCCAAATAACGATTCCAATCGAGATCGGAGGGTTTCGTGGCCATGCTCGGCGGCGCCTTCATCAGGTGCGCGCCATTGCCGTTCCAAACCGTTCGCACCAGCGTGACCTTCCCTAGGCGATTGGTTTTGAAGTACTCGTCGCGAGCCTGGATAAACGTCGAGCCCGATCGCTGCTGCATGCCGGTCTGGCAGATGCGGTTGTTTTCCCTCGCCGCCCTGACCACGTCCGGCCCCTCGTTGATGGTCAGAGAAAGCGGCTTCTCACAGTACACATCCTTACCCGAGTTGAGCGCGTCAATGGCGATCGGACAATGCCAGTGATCGGGCGTCGCGATGTAAATTGCGTCTGTCTGGTCTTCATCGAGCAACCGCCGGTGATCGCTGAATTTGGTCGCGGATTCGGCATGCAGCGTCTCCGCTGCCATGGCAGCACGCTGGGCCCATACGTCGCACAACGCGACGATACGCACGTCCTTATTTCGGGAAAAAATTCCGCTCACACCGCGGCCGCGGCCGCCGCAACCGATGACGCCCAACCGGATGACGTCGTTTGCTCCCAGGATTCGTGAGTAGGATGCCGCTGTGATAGCGGCGCCGGCACTGATCATATTTCGGCGGCTCAGAGACATTCTTCCGCTAGCATACACCCGGAAGCGCGCTCACGTCTTTGCCCTCTTCGTGCGCTTCTTGTAGTTCGTGACCAAACGTTATTACTCCCCCGTCGCCGGAAGGGTGAACCGGAAAGTAGCGCCTTCGCCGAACTGCGATTCCACCCAGATACGGCCGCCATGTCGCATTACCACCTTCTTGCAAATGGCCAGGCCCATCCCGTTGCCGGAACGTTCGCCGCGCGGATGAAGACGCCGGAAGATGCCGAATACCTTCTCCGCGTATTGCGGCTCAATACCGATCCCGTTATCACGCACGGAGATCGTCCATTCCGATTCCTGGTGTTCGGCCCAAATAGCGATCTTGGGAGTCTCATCGCTGCGATACTTGATCGAGTTGATGATCAGATTCTGAAACAGCCGCGCTAACTGTACGGCGTCTCCAATCACGTCGGGGAGTGGCGATCGCTTGACTTGAGCACCCGTCTCCTGAATGCGGAGTTGAAGATTATTCAGCGCGGCATCCAATGCTTCGTCACAACTCGTTTTTACGAAGTGATCGAGCCCGCGGGAGTCGAGTTGCGAAAACTCGAGCAGATCGCGGATCAGATTCTCCATCCGGGCGGCGCTTTCCGTGATGTGTCCGATAAACTCGTCGGCGTCTCCGCCCATGTGTCCGCGATAACGCCTGGCTAATAATTGGGCGTAAATGGAGACAGTGCGCAGAGGCTCTTGCAGATCATGCGAGGCAACGTAAGCAAACTGCGCCAGTTCGTCGTTCGAACGGAGAAGATCCTCGGTCCGCGCCAGAACACGCTCTTCGAGGTGCGCGTTCAATTCGCGAATCTGCTCTTCCGCTTTCCTCCGCTCGGTGATATCCCGAATACTGCTGGTGACCAGAATGCCGTCTTCGGCATGCACGGCATTGACAGTGATCTCGACCGGCAGCATGTGGCCGTCGCTTCGAACAGCGATCAGTTCCCTGCCGGCATGAATGGGATTGAGCGTAGCAGGAGCCGGCAACGCCATCTTCAGAACTGCGGCGCCGTCGCTATCTCGGCTCGCCGGACTCGAAATCGCCGAGGCAAATTCGTCGTCTCCACCGCGCGCCATTTCGAAGTTCCATGCGGGAACCAATTCGCGGATGTCGCGTCCCAGCAACTCAGCTCTGGACTGTAGGAACAGGCTTTCGGTTCGCGAGTTCACCAGGGCGATAGTGCCGTCTTCACGACAGATGACCATGGCGTCCGGCGCGGCTTCCAATAATGAGCGAAACCGCAGCTCGGCCTTCTGCAAGATCTTGGTCTGCTGCACTAACGCTAAAGCTTGCTCGCGCAGCAGATCGGCCTTGCGGCTGAGTTCGACAAAGACCGCGACTTTGCTACGTAAAACTTCTGGAACGATCGGCTTAAAAAGAAAGTCGACCGCGCCTAAGTCGTACCCGCGAAACAGATGTTCTTCGTTCTTGTAGCCGGTCAGAAACAAGATCGGAGTTTGCCGGGAACGCGGCCGGTTGCGGATCAGCTCAGCGGTTTCGAAACCATCCATGTCGGGCATTTTGACGTCCAGCAGGATGGCCGCGAAGTCATGATCCAGCAAATGCCGCAACGCTTCGGTGCCGGATCGGGCCAGCACCAGTTCTTCTCCCAGGGAATCGAGCGCCGCCTCGAGAGAAACCAGGTTCTCCGGCGTGTCGTCCACCAGAAGAATCTTCACCCGATTTCCGCGATGCGGGGCGACGCTTGAGCTCAACACGTGGGCAGCCATTTAGAAACCCGAATATATATTTTGGCAGGCTGCAGGCCTAGTCAACAAGCCCCACCGTCTGTGCCGAAACATTCTGCATCATTTCGTGGCCACGCGCAGTCCACACACGTAAGACAGAGAAAAGCTGGTCGAGATCCACCGGCTTGGTGACGTAGTCTGAGGCGCCGGCCTCGAGGCACTTATCACGGTCTCCCTTCATGGCTTTCGCGGTAAGCGCAATGATGGGCAGCGACCGGAATTGCGGAATTTGGCGTATCGCGCGCGTGGTCTCATAGCCGTCCATTTCAGGCATCATGATGTCCATCAGCACCGCGTCGACATCGGGCGTCTGCTGCAAGACTCCAATGCCCGCGCGCCCGTTCTCGGCATGTACGACTTTGAGTTTATGCTGCTCCAGCACGCTGGTGAGCGCGAAGATGTTCCGCAGGTCGTCGTCCACCACCAGCACTTTTTTGCCGGCCAGTGTTTCATCGTTGCTGCGGATCTCCGCCAGCATCTCTCGCTGCTGCTCCGATAGTTTCGATTCGGGCCGGTGGAGCAGAAGCGTTGTCTCGTCCAGAAGCCGTTCGGGTGACTGCGCGTGTTTTACTACACTGATGCGCGACAACGAATTCAGAAGCAGCGGCTTCGTCCGGACGTAAGAGCTCGTTTGCTGTACAGCACGATGGGCGGGGCTTGCGGTCCGAATTGCTCTTGCAGACGTCGTGGATCAGATCGATGGCGGGCATATCGGCGAGCCGGATATCGACGATCATTCCATCGAAGTAGTTCCGTGAGGCCAGCGCGATTGCCTGCTCTGCGGTTGACGCGTGAACAATCTCCAGATCGCTCGCCCGCCAAGCGTCGACTCGACGTTCTTCCGGCGATCGTCGTCTCTCGGTCACCACCAGCAATTTCTTCATGCGCTGCTGCACCGAATCTTCGATCGTGGAAAACGCCTGCGACCAGCGATTCTTTGGTGATCGACTTTTCGAGGTAGGTCATCGCGCCCAGCGCCAAGCCACGCCGCCGGTTCTCGTCTCCGGAAATAATGTGGACCGGGATGTGGCGCGTGGCCGGATCATGCTTCAGACGATCGAGAATCGTCCAGCCCGCCATATCCGGCAGGCCGATGTCGAGCGTGATCGCGCCGGGCTTGAATTCCCGCGCCAGCGCAAGCGCCGTGCTGCCGCGCAATGCCACCAGCGCCTTCAGGTGATGCTCGTGCGCGAGATCAAGCAGGATGCGGGCGAACGTGAGGTCGTCTTCGACGATCAGCAAGGACCGGATCGTCTGGGCTGATCACGTTGCGATCGTCGTCGATCGCCAGGTCTTCGACGACGTCGCGGGGGACGTGGAGCGGCGCCGGCAGAATCACATCCACTGTCGATACCTTTGGGTGCGCGGCTCCGTTGAGACCTTCTTCGGTCCACGCGGGCAGCGCAGCGGGCGTCCGCGGCGGATCGCTGCTTCATGCGGCGTCTGCATCGCCACATAGATCTGCGGCAGATAGAGAGTGAAGGTGCTGCCGACGTCCCGGCGCGCTCTGCAGCCGGATCTCACCGCCCAGCAGCCGCGCCAGTTCGCGGCTGATGGAGAGGCCCAGACCGGTGCCGCCGTACTTGCGGCTGGTGGTGCCATCCGCCTGCTGGAAGGCCTCGAAGATGATTCTCTGTTTCTCCTGCGGAATGCCGATGCCGGTATCGGTCACCGAGAAGGCGATCACATTCTTGGACCGGTTGAGCACCGGATGATTGGCGCTCCAGCCGCTCTCGCACGCGATCCATGCGCAGCTTGACCGAGCCGCGCTCGGTGAACTTGAGCGCGTTCGAAAGCAGGTTCTTGAGCACCTGCTGCAGGCGCTTGGCGTCCGTGTGGATGGTCTCGGCAGGCAGCGGTCCGTTGACGTCGAGCGTGAAGTCCAGGCTCTTGCCGTCGGCGACGTGCCGGAAGGTGCGCGAGCAGTAATCGCGCAGATCGGTGAACCGCACGCTGCCGATTTCCACGTCCATCTTGCCGGATTCGATCTTGCTGAGATCGAGAATGTCGTTGATCAGCGCCAGCAGATCGGTGCCGGAACTGTGAATGGTTTCGGCGTATTTCACCTGTTTCGGACAGCAGGTTCTTCTCCGCATTCTCGGCCAGCATCTGCGCCAGGATCAGCAGGTTGTTGAGCGGCGTCCGCAGCTCGTGGCTCATGTTGGCCAGGAACTCGGACTTGTACTTCGAAGTGAGCGCGAGTTGCTCGGCCTTCTCTTCGAGCGCCGCCTTGGCCTGTTCCACTTCGCGATTCTTGGTTTCGACTTCGGTCTTCTGTTCGGCCAGCAGGTGGGCCTTTTCTTCCAGTTCGGCGTTGGTCTTCTGCAGCTGTTCGGCCAGCGCCTGGCTCTGCTTCAGCAGTTCCTCGGTGCGCATGGTGGCGGCGATGGTGTTCAGCACGATGCCCAGACTCTGCGTCATCTGATCGAGGAACGCCAGGTGGATGTCGCTGAACTGCTCGAACGGAGGCGAGTTCGATGACGGCCTTGGCCTCGCCTTCGAACAACACCGGCAGCACGACGATGCTCGTCGGCGGCGCCTTCGGCCAGGCTGGATTTGATTCGGATGTAGCTGTCCGGAACGTCTGTTGACCAGGATGCGCTTCTTCTCGATGCGCGCACTGCCCGACCAGTCCCTGGCCCATGCGGAATGACGTCGGGACGCCGTCGCGTTCGGTATACGCGTAGCCGGCCAGCAGCTTGAGCACGCCCTGATCTTCGCTCGGTTTCAGTGAGATAGAAGGTGCCGTGCTGCGCGTCCGACCAGCGGCGTCAGTTCGGAAAGCAGCAGCTTCGACACCGCCAGCAGATCGCGCTGGCCCTGCAGCATGCCGGTGAACTTGGCGATGTTGGTCTTCAGCCAGTCCTGATCCTTGTTCTGGCGCGTGGTCTCCGCCAGAGTGCCGATCATCTCGTTGATGTTGTCCTTCAGCGCCGCGACTTCGCCTTGCGCTTCGACCGAGATCGATCGCGTCAGATCGCCGCTGGTAACGGCGTTCGCCACGTCGGCGATGGCGCGGACCTGGGTGGTCAGGTTCGCGGCCAGCTGGTTGACGTTGTCGGTCAAGATCGCGCCAGATACCGGCGGCGCCCGGCACACGCGCCTGGCCGCCCAGTTTGCCTTCGACGCCGACTTCGCGCGCCACGGTGGTGACCTGATCCGCGAACGTCGCCAGCGTGTCGATCATGCCGTTGATGGTGTCGGCCAGTTCGGCGATTTCGCCCTTGGTTTCGAGCACCAGTTTGCGCTTCAGGTCGCCGTTCGCGACCGCGGTCACCACCTTGGCGATACCGCGCACCTGCGTGGTCAGGTTCGCGGCCATGAAGTTCACGTTGTCGGTGAGATCCTTCCACGTGCCGGCGACGCCCTTCACTTCCGCCTGGCCGCCCAGCTTGCCGTCGGTGCCCACTTCGCGCGCCACGCGCGTCACTTCGCTGAGGCGAAGGAATTGAGCTGATCCACCATCGTGTTGATGGTGTTCTTCAGCTCCAGAATCTCGCCCTGCACGTCCACCGTGATCTTGCGCGACAGATCGCCGTTGGCGACGGCCGTGGTCACCTGCGCGATGTTGCGGACCTGCGCCGTCAGGTTGCCGGCCATCGAGTTCACGCTCTCGGTGAGATCCTTCCAGGTGCCGGCGACGCCGTACACGTCGGCCTGACCGCCCAGCTTGCCTTCGGTGCCGACTTCGCGCGCCACGCGCGTCACTTCCGAGGCGAACGAGCTGAGCTGATCCACCATCGTATTGATGGTGTTCTTCAGCTCCAGAATTTCGCCGCGCGCATCCACCGTGATCTTGCGGCGACAGATCGCCGTTGGCCACGGCCGTGGTCACTTCGGCGATGTTGCGGACCTGGTTGGTCAGGTTGCCGGCCATCGAGTTCACGCTCTCGGTGAGATCCTTCCAGGTACCGGCGACGCCTTTCACTTCCGCCTGGCCGCCGAGCTTGCCTTCGGTGCCGACTTCGCGCGCCACGCGCGTCACTTCCGATGCGAACGAGCTGAGCTGATCCACCATCGTGTTGATGGTGTTCTTCAGCTCCAGAATTTCGCCGCGCGCATCCACCGTGATCTTCGTCGTCAAATCGCCTTTGGCCACGGCGGTGGTGACGCCGGCGATGTTGCGAACCTGGTTGGTCAGGTTCGACGCCATCGAGTTCACCGAATCGGTGAGATCTTTCCAGGTGCCGGCGACGCCGCGCACATCGGCCTGGCCGCCGAGCTTGCCTTCCGTACCGACTTCGCGAGCCACGCGCGTCACTTCCGAGGCGAACGAGCTGAGCTGATCCACCATCGTGTTGATGGTGTTCTTCAGCTCCAGAATTTCGCCGCGCGCATCGACCGTGATCTTGCGGCCAAGATCGCCTTTCGCCACAGCGGTGGTCACTTCGGCGATGTTACGAACCTGGTTGGTCAGGTTCGACGCCATGGAGTTGACGCTCTCCGTAAGATCGCGCCACGTGCCGCCGACGCCCTTCACGTCCGCCTGGCCGCCCAGCTTGCCTTCGGTGCCGACTTCGCGCGCCACGCGCGTCACTTCGCTGGCGAACGCGTTGAGCTGGTCCACCATCGTATTGATGGTGTTCTTCAACTCCAGAATTTCGCCGCGCACGTCGACCGTGATCTTGCGGGACAAGTCGCCTTTGGCCACGGCCGTGGTCACTTCGGCGATGTTGCGGACCTGGGCCGTCAGGTTGCCGGCCATGGAGTTGACGCTCTCGGTGAGATCCCGCCATGTGCCGGCGACGCCCTTCACGTCCGCCTGGCCGCCCAGTTTGCCTTCCGTACCGACTTCGCGCGCCACGCGCGTCACTTCCGAGGCGAACGAACTGAGCTGGTCCACCATCGTGTTGATGGTGTTCTTCAGCTCCAGAATTTCGCCGCGCACTTCGCACCGTGATCTTGCGCGACAAGATCGCCCTTCGCCACGGCGGTGGTCACTTCCGGCGATGTTACGCACCTGGTTGGTCAGGTTCGAAGCCATGGAGTTCACGGAATCGGTGAGATCCTTCCAGACGCCGCCGACGCCCTTCACCACCGCCTGGCCGCCGAGCTTGCCTTCGGTGCCGACCTCGCGCGCCACGCGCGTCACTTCGCCGGCGAAGGCGTTGAGCTGATCCACCATGATGTTGATGGTGTTCTTGAGCTCCAGAATTTCGCCGCGGACATCCACCGTGATTTTGCGCGACAGATCGCCGTTGGCCACGGCCGTCGTGACTTCGGCGATGTTGCGGACCTGCGCCGTCAGGTTGCCGGCCATGGAGTTCACGGAGTCGGTAAGATCTTTCCAGACGCCGCCGACGCCCTTCACTTGCGCCTGGCCGCCAAGTTCGCCTTCCGTGCCGACCTCGCGCGCCACGCGCGTCACTTCGCCCGCGAACGCGTTGAGCTGGTCCACCATCGTGTTGATGGTGTTCTTCAGCTCCAGAATTTCGCCGCGCACGTCCACGGTGATCTTGCGCGACAGATCGCCATTCGCCACGGCGGTGGTGACTTCGGCGATGTTGCGAACCTGCGCGGTCAGGTTGCCGGCCATGGAGTTGACGCTCTCCGTCAGATCCTTCCAGACGCCGCCGACGCCCTTCACCTCCGCCTGGCCGCCGAGTTTGCCTTCCGTACCGACTTCGCGCGCCACGCGCGTCACTTCGGAGGCGAACGAGTTGAGCTGGTCCACCATGATGTTGATGGTGTTCTTCAGCTCCAGAATTTCGCCGCGCGCATCGACGGTGATCTTGGTCGACAGATCGCCCTTGGCCACGGCGGTGGTCACACCGGCGATGTTGCGGACCTGGTTGGTCAGGTTGCCGGCCATGGAGTTCACGCTCTCGGTCAGATCCTTCCAGACGCCGGCGACGCCCTTCACTTCCGCCTGACCGCCGAGCTTGCCTTCGGTACCGACTTCGCGCGCCACGCGCGTCACTTCCGAGGCGAACGAGCTGAGCTGGTCCACCATCGTGTTGATGGTGTTCTTGAGTTCCAGAATTTCGCCGCGCACGGCGACCGTGATTTTGCGCGACAGATCGCCGTTGGCGACGGCGGTGGTCACTTCCGCGATGTTGCGGACCTGGTCGGTCAGGTTGCCGGCCATGGAGTTCACGCTGAATCGGTGAGATCTTTCCAGGTGCCGGCGACGCCGCGCACGTCCGCCTGGCCGCCCAGAATGCCTTCGGTACCGACCTCGCGCGCCACGCGCGTCACTTCCGAGGCGAATGAGTTGAGCTGATCCACCATCGTGTTGATGGTGTTCTTCAGTTCGAGAATTTCGCCCTGCACGTCGACCGTGATCTTGCGGGAAAGGTCGCCATTGGCCACGGCCGTCGTCACTTCGGCGATGTTACGAACCTGCGCCGTCAGGTTGCCGGCCATCGAGTTGACGCTATCCGTGAGATCTTTCCAGACGCCGCCGACGCCCTTCACTTCCGCCTGGCCGCCCAGCTTGCCTTCGGTGCCGACTTCGCGCGCCACGCGCGTCACTTCCGAGGCGAACGAACTGAGCTGATCCACCATCGTGTTGATGGTGTTCTTCAGCTCCAGAATTTCGCCGCGCGCATCGACGGTGATCTTGGTAGTGAAGTCGCCCTTCGCCACGGCCGTGGTGACGCCGGCGATGTTGCGCACCTGATTGGTCAGGTTGACTGGCCATGGAATTCACCGAATCGGTGAGATCCTTCCAGGTGCCCGCAACGCCCTTCACGTCCGCCTGACCGCCCAGCCGTCCTTCGGTACCGACTTCGCGCGCCACGCGCGTGACTTCCGAGGCGAAGGAATTGAGCTGGTCCACCATGGTGTTCACGACTTGCGCGGTATGCCGGAACTCGCCTTTCAGCGGCCGTCCGTCCACTTCGAGCGCCATGGTCTGCGACAGATCGCCTTTCGCCACCGCGCCGATGACGCGCGCCACTTCGGTAGAGGGCTGGACCAGGTCGCCGATCAGGCCGTTGACGGATTCGACGCAATCAGCCCATCCGCTCCGCTACCGTGCCCAGCGAAGCGCGCTGGCTGATCTTGCCTTCTTTACCGACCGTGTTACTGATGCGCGCGAATTCGCTGGCCATCTGCGAATTCAGCCGGAAGATGTCGTTCAGCACGTCATTGATTTTTCCGCTGACGCCCGTCTGATCGACCGGCAGTCGAACCGAAAAATTGCCGTCTCTGAATGCCACTAGAGTATTCAGCAGCAGGCTCGTATCGATTTCTGGAAGCGCAATTCGTGTAGACATAGGCTGCGGGGAAGGTACCTGGAATGAATCTTATAGGTGATGTCATGCCGCGCCAAGCGGCATTGGTGAGAAATCATCCAACTCGAGCCGGAGATCTAAGCTTTACTGCGTGGCCGCTCTTTGCCGTCTGCTCAATAACGACTGTAAGGTTCCCCCGATTGCCATAAATTCGTCCAGCCCGGAGGGTTTGCGAATGTAACAATCCGCGCCGAAAGCCGACGCCGCGACCCGGTCTTTGGGTGAATCAGAAGACGTTAGTATGACAACGGGGACATCTTTGAGTTCCGCTTTTTCGCGGATGACCTTGAGCAGTTCGAGGCCGTCGTACCGGGGAAGGTTCAGATCGAGGACGATCAGATCGGGTGGTTCGGTCCTCTTTTTCGTAAGGGCAGAAAGCATCTCACCGCCATGGGACGCCACCTCCAAGGTATATAGGACGGCGTTCTCGTCAAGTGCCTGCCGAATGAGATACACATCTGCCGGGTTGTCTTCTCCCAGCAGGATCGTCACTCGCGGAGTGTCCATACCCTTTATTTTTCTCACATTTGTATCTGGGGTCGCCTGTGTTTATATCACCGATGTTGAGCAGGTGTGCTCAAGCCTACACTTGACCCCGTCGCCTACGCGCGCCCAGTGTGATAGCTCATATAATTAAAACTGTGCCGGAGGATCAGATCAAAGTTCTTATTATTGACGACGATCCGACGGATCGTGCAATCTGCAGGCACTATCTTCAATCCGGCGGGACTGGAACGTTTTTGTTTCGGGAAGAGTCGTCCGGCCTGTCAGGCCTGAAAGCCTGCGCTATCTTTGAGCCGGATTGCATCCTGCTCGATTACCGCCTTCCGGATATGGACGGCCTCAATGTGCTGCGCAACCTTTGGAGTCCTTCGGCTACCCCCAGCCATCCCGTGGTGATGTTGACCGCCATCGGCAGCGAACAAATCGCCGTGGAAGCGATGAAGCTTGGCTTGATGGACTATCTTGCGAAAAATCCGGCCAATTTGGGGCTGCTTCCCCGCACTGTCGAAAATGCTATCCGCAAATTCAGGATGGAGAGAAAAATAGCCCTGCAGCGCGCCGAATTGGAACAGCGGAATCGGGAGCTGGAAATCGCGCACGCTGACATAGTGCGGGAGAAGGAAAAGTACAGGAACCTGACCGAGGCGATCCCGCAACTGGTCTGGTCTGCGTCTTCCGGAAGGCTTGTGCACTATGCGAATCAGCGCTTTCTCGAATACAGCGGGCGCGGTGATAATTCTTCGTGGCCGTTCGCTTCGCTGGTCCATGCGGATGATCTCGATAGGTTTCAGGAAGTATGGTCGGCGGCAGCTTCCTCCGGCGGCGTTCTCGAAACTGAGGTTCGTTTGAAGCGTGCGTCTGACGGTGTCTTTCGCTGGCACCTGGTGAGGGCTATGCCCATCATCGGCGCTCACGGAAAGCTCGACAACTGGTTTGGCACCTGCACGGACATTGAGAATCAGAAGCGCAATGAGGAAGCCGTTCGCCAGCAACAGAGATTCGAGAGCATCGGACTGCTGGCGGGTGGAATCGCGCACGATTTCAATAACCTGCTGGTAGGAATTATGGGGGGCGCCAGCTTCGCTCTCCAATCCGTTGAGCCCGACAATGCCGGTTACGCGATGTTGGAAGTGGTGCTAAGTTCCAGCAAGCGCGCCGCTCACCTGGTGCAACAACTTCTGGCATACGCGGGGAAGGGCTCCGCATTCCAGGAGCCGATGAATCTCTCCGAACTGGTGGACGAGACGCGCGATCTTCTACATGCCTCTGTCTCTAAATCGGTGACGCTTGATTTTCAACTCGATCGCCAGTTGCCTTCCATCGAAGGTAACACCTGGCATTTGCAACAGCTGATCATGAACCTGATCATCAATGGCGCAGAGGCCATTGGCGACAACGAGGGTACGGTGAGCGTAAAGACTTTCGAGCGGGAATTACATGACCCGCAAGGTTATGAGAATGCGTTGGGATACGCGATCACACCGGGGCGGTACGTCGCTTTGGAAGTGAGCGACACCGGTTGTGGAATGGACGAGAGAACCCGCAACAATGTCTTCGAACCGTTTTTCACCACTAAGTTCACGGGCCGGGGCCTTGGATTGGCTGCCGTGCAGGGAATCGTGCGTACCTTGCACGGACTGGTTAATGTGACCAGTGCTCCCGGTCGAGGTAGCGTCTTTACCGTGCTTCTTCCGGCCGGCGAGTTGCGATCCGCTCCCGCAGTGGAAGAGCCGGCGCGGCCTTCAACTCCCGAGATCCAGCCACAGCGCAGGCAGATTCTGGTAATCGATGATGAGGAGATCGTCGGCAGCACGGTAAAAGCGGCGCTCGAACGGGCCGGCTACAGCGTGATCCTGGCGTCGAACGGAACTCGCGGGCTAGAGGAATTCCGGAAGCACCGCGATGAGCTGGGACTTATTCTGCTCGACATGAGTATGCAAGGGAAATCCGGTCTGCAGGTCTTACGTGAGATCCGCGAGATGGACAGCCACGTTCCGGTGGTGGTGTGCAGCGGTTATAGCGAGGTCGAGGTAATGCGGCGTTTCGATGGAGTTAGGTTTTCGGGAACAATCCAAAAACCATTTACCGGCCGCGAATTGATCGAGATGGCTGAACGTACTTTCAGCAGGAGCCACATTGCTCCGGCATTCGGACTTTGAACTAGGCGATCTTGAACCAGGCTATGGTGCAGCCGCAAGAACCGGTCTCCAGTTTGCAACAGGATTACCAACGGCGACTTCTACGGTTTGTCGCGGACGCCGTGCACGATTTGGTGGGCCCAGTCGACCAGGCATCGTCGCTAATGGCTCTATTTGTGCGCCGCTATGAGGGGCAACTCGATGGGGAAGCGCAAATCCTGCTCAGTCACATTGAATCGGCGGGTGCACGCCTCGCCACAACAGCAGCCGGTCTGCGAAATTATTTTCGGGTTGCCGGGGCCGACTGCAGGAAGACTCGTGCAAGCGCAGAAGCCGCTCTGGAAACAGCGCTCTTCACGTTGCAGCCGGAAGCACGGGAATGTCAGGCGGAAATCAGCTTTGGCGAGCTCCCGGATGTGGAAGCTGATGTAAGCCTTCTGACTACTCTGTTCCAGGCTCTTATTCAAAACTCGATCAAATTTCGCCGTGCCGGCGTCGCCCCCCGTATTGTTGTCGCAGCTGAGTGTAGCGCGGGAGTTTGCCGATTTTCGATTACGGACAACGGCATCGGAATTGAACCGGAGTACCGGGAACAGGTGTTCCTGGCGTTCAGAAAGCTGAATGGACACACTTACCCCGGAGCAGGGATGGGACTGACGGTGGCGCGCACGATTGTAGACGTACTGGGAGGGAAAATCTACATTGCGGAGTCAGGCAACTCCGGGACGACCGTGATTTTTGAGCTGTCCGCGCCTCGGTGACGTCTGCGCGGCGAAGCTGTTACACGTTACTTCGACTTGCCGTTCTTATCGCGCAGCTCGTGTTCTTTGTCGCGCTCGACGCGATACTTCTCGTACTCCGGAAGTTGGGCGGGGGAAAGAATCTCGTGGATTTTCTGGACCTGGTCGTCGTGAATCTGAGCCAGCTGCTGTTTTGAGCGATCATGCTCTTCGTGGAATTTGGCGCGGGTGTCGTCGAGGATCGCACCGAGTTCGTTCACCTGTTGCTGAGTCAATTTCAGACGCTTGGTCATCTCAGCAACATACTGTTTGCGAAAGTCGGCTGGTTTGGCGGCATTGACATTGGCGTTGACGGTTTTAGCCGTATACAGCCGGTCGGCAAAAACTCCAAGTACTGCGCCGCTCAGAAAAACCAACACGACATAGAGTGCCGCGGCTAGCCCCGAACGCTTCATTCGAGAATGCCTCCGGCGCTATAGTCGGCAATCTTGTCTACGTGAACGGGTTCGGTATAGAGAGTGTACTCGGCCAGGTGATCCGCAGCCAGCGCGTCTACATAGCTGGCAGCCGGCGTCCCTGAGGGCATCGACGGCATGGAAAGTAAAGCTAGCGCGAGAACGGCCGTGGCGGCTGCGGAAGCCGCTACGAACCAACCCGATATCTTGCTAAAGACCCACGAAGTAGATTGGCGCGCCTCGATCTTCTGCCATAGAGCGGGCATAAAACCGGCGCTTAACTCAGGCGCTTCACACGCGTCTCGATACTCTACGAACAATCGGTCCAGCCGTTCATTGCTGTTAGAGGTGTCTTCGTACTGCATCGTTAACTCCCAACCCCCGTTTTCTGAATACCCTTCTCAGAGCCATGAAATGCTTTGAGCACCCTTTGGCGCGCGCGAAAGAGCCTTACCTTCAAAGCGTTTTCGTTTGCGCCGTAAACCTTTTCCAAATCTTTCAACGACAAGCCTTCCACTTCTTTCAAAGTGAGGAGAATCCTGTCTTCCGTTGATACCGACGAAAGCAGTTCATCCACAGTTTCGCGCACCTGCCGCTTCCGTGTCTCGTCCCGATCCACGGTACTACTCGCCGCCGCGTCCGCCATGGTCATCTGCTGCTCCGACAGGTCCGCAACTCTTGTCTCCGCGCGCCGCCGGTGTTTCCGCAGATGGTCATACGCCGCGTTTACAGTAAGACGATACAGCCAAGCTTCGAAGCCCTCCGGCGACCTCAACTGGTCCAGGGAGAAGTATAACCTCAGAAACACTTCCTGGGCTACATCTTCCACATCTTCCGGCCGGCCGATCAGTCGCGCGATGGTGCCCAGGGTCTTACGCCGGTACGCCAAGACCACCTGGTTAAAGGCGGCCGCGTCACCCTCCTGAGCCTTCTTAATGAGTTCAAATTCGACCAGCATTCGCGCAGGCCGGCTGTGTAATAGGCGATTCAGGAGGTTGCAAGGTTACTTACTACCTTGTCAAACACTCGACTCACGTCCCATAAGCCGGTTCTCTAGTTCCAATATACGCCCTTTGGCCGCGGCGAACGTGTTGCGCCGCAGATAATCAGGGATCTTGCGCCTATTGGGAGCAAGCTTGATCCTCCGGCCTGACGAAGGCGGCGCTTCTCAATTTCCCATCATTATCCAGTTCCACCCTTGCCAGCAGCGGACCGCGGTCGCACTCCAGGCGGACAGTTGCCCGAACGAACCCATTTCCTGATTCGTGACGAGACAATAGCTCACCCGCCTTGCAATTTCCCATTTCGAGCCGAATTGCGTAAAGCTGCGCGACTGGAACATGGGCCCCTTCCCCGTCCGTCCGTCCGATCGCCGTAGCCAAAGCGTCCACAGACTTCCGCGCTGCCGGCGAAAGGTTGGTTTGGATCGAGAAATCCAGACGCTGCACGGTTGGCGGCATGGTTGGCGCGAGGGTGAAATAGACGTCGATGGCAGCCTTTTCGCAAGGTATCCGGAAACCTCCGCGAAGCAGATTATCGGGCTTCATTGGGCCGGCTGTTCCGCACGCGCCGGCTTCAGCCTTCAGGCTCTCAATTTGCTTCATCCGGTCGAGCGCAGGCACATCTTGAAAAAGGTTGTCCGCCGCCAATCTCTCCAGCTGTTTCCGTTCCAGACGATTCCAGATACCGATGATCGCTTCCCTGGTTGCCAGCAGTTCGGCGGACGCCGGCAGTTCGCGGGGATTGAGGGCTCCGGTGCGGCGCAGGGCCTCGAGCGCCTGATCGATGGCGGCGGCGCCCGAAGTATAGGTCAAGTTGGTCATGGCGAAAATCCCCACACCATAGTCTGGCAGCCACATCATATTGGAACCGAACCCCGGCAGGCCTCCGCTATGGGCGACGATTCGCCGAAACTGGCAGGTTTGGGAAATGCCCAAGCCGTAGCCATAAGCCGAGGTCCGGGCGGCTTGGGGGTTGTCCGGCGTATTGATTTGAAACCTGGAAGGTCGCCAGGGATGCTGCATTTCGCGAACGGAACTGCGCCGCACCGGGCCGTTTTCCGCATCGTCCCGCGGAGGCCAGGCGGAGAGATGGAAGGCGACGTAACGCCCAAGGTCGCGCGCCGAAACTTGCATTCCGCCCATGGAACCGAAAGCACCGTGGGGGAGCGACGGAATTACCTGATACTGGCCTCCGTTCCGGCCGTAACCGATTGCGCGCAGAGCCGCGGGCACGGATTCGGGTCTGAGGGTGGAGGCGCGCATCTGTAAGGGCTCCAGAATGTTTTGCGCGATGTAGTCCGCGTAGGGCACCCCTGAGCAGCGAGCGACGATTCTGCCGAGCAATGCAAAGCCGTAGTTGGAATATTCGTAGGCGCTGTCAGGAGGCGTGCTGAAGGGCAGACCTTTCCTGAGCCACGACGTTAAGACGTCGTCGGGGGTGGAGAGCTGGCGATCGCCCCAGGGATTGTCCTCGGGAAAGCCTGCGCCGTGTGTCAATAGGGTCCGAATGCGAATTGGCGCGCTGTCGCGGGTGGGATAGTCAAAACTCGAGAATTCGGGGATCCATTTGGCGACCGGATCTTCTAAGGAGAGCTTGCCTTGATCGCGGAGTTGGAGGATGGCGAGCGCGGTGAAGCTTTTGGTCATGGAGGCGATGCGGAAGACCGTGTCAGGGGTGACGGGTGTATGGGATTCGCGGTTCTGTTCGCCAAAGCCCTTGACGAGTGCGAGGTCTCCATCGATTACCACGCCGAAGGCTAAACCAGGGATGCCGTGGTCTCGCCAGAAGTTCTCGAAGATGGCAGTGATTTGTGGAAAGGCTGCCTCGAGCCTGGCACGCCGCGCGGGATCGGTAAAGCGGGGGACAGGCGGACGTTCGGCAGCGCGGAGACTGAGAGCCAGGAGAAGGATGGCGGTGGAGCGAAGCATGTTTTCGCAATTGTACCGCCTGGGAAAAGCCGGGGCAGATCCGACGATCTGCCCCTCGACAGGCTCAAGCCTGCCAGACAAGAAAAAACGAACTACTTGGCTGGAGCAGTGGAAGCGTCCGGCGCGGGAGTGGTGGACTTTGCCGTGTGCTTTTTGTGCTTTTTCACCGTGGTCGGTTTGGTTGTGTCAGTGGTTGAAGTGGAAGCGGCCGGCGTTTGCGCCATCACGGTTCCAATCATAAGGGAAAGACCAATTAAGCAAGATGCGAAGGTTTTCATGATATGTATCCTCTTTTTCTTGGATGCCGTCATTCGGCTTCCACTATGAGAGACGTAAGGACTTATTAACGCTGGATGAACAGGCTATTAAAGTGAGTCAATGCGAGCAGGGTTTTTGCGGAACGAACCCGATTTGCAATAAGTGGCTTGTTATGATTGGACTGGCGGTGTTTTTGGGGAAGGCTCGCCCCCTTGCTTTGTGCAACGTTGTGCACGGATTGGTGGAATGCACAAGGGTGGGGGGTGTTGGAGTGCGCCCTTTTGTGAGACATCAGCGAGGGGCGGGGCCGGGGGACCCACGCGCACGTGGGTGTCGGCCCTTTGATGCTCAGAGACAGCGTGTCGATCTTGCACTTCCCAATTACTCTACTGTCAACGCAGGCCAAAGGCCTACTCTACAAGGGTTGCAGGCGATTGATCAGGCTGCTAGTGGTACACGATCGCGTTGAAGAGAATCTTGAAGTTCTGGTAGCTCTGGCCCCGGTATTGAGGACGCATGCCGAACATAATGATCCTTCCGCTCCCGAGCGGCACGTCGAGCAGCGCGGCTTTCTTCGCGATGTACTTTTCGCCCAGCAGCCAACCGGACGCGAGCACTCCTTTGTCAGGGTAATGCGCGATTACTTGAGATTCGGGCGCGTCCCAGGCAGGGCTGCCTTCGCTCCAGACGGTGATCGATGCGGGGACGCCATACGCGAGGGGACTCCTGGTGTCCAGGCTTGCATTCAAGAGTGAACCGGGCGAGTAGAACTCTTTCGATTCGACGCCAGTAAGGACGTTTTTGGCGGTGACGCCGAGATCCCGCGCATAATCCGACGCATGGTTCAACAGGATCAAGGTCCCACCCTGGGCAACAAACTCCTTTAAGGACGCGGCGCCCTTTTCTCCGAGCCCACCCGTGAATTCCGGCGGCATTTCATCCGCTTCGTAGCCGTCCTCAAGGGTTTGGCGGGACTGATCCGGAATCACGATGGTGTCGAACTTCTGACGAAGATTTCCCGCCAAGATCGCGGGGAGTTGCAGTTTGGTTTGCGCGAATCCGAATTCATCAAAGAGCCACCGCGTCCACCCCTCATCCATGCTCGGCACATAGGCTTGATAGAGACCGAGTCGCGGCGCGGCGATGAGCTTTCTTCCATTGCCGGGAGAGGTGTAGAAATCACCTGTGGTGGTATCGCGATAAACCGGTTTAGCGGCTTTCCAATCTTTGGCGACCGTCTTCCAAGACGCCACGTCAGTCGCCGGAAGGCTGTTGGGGGGATTGGGGTGGTCGAGTTCGAAAGAATATTGCGTAACGGGTTGCAGTTTCGCGGAGAAGGAATCTTTCACGGTGACGGTATCGACACCCATCAACATAGGCAGCGTTTGGGCCGTAACATCGTACGGCCGTTTCGGTGGACCACCGGGATAGAGTCGCAGATCGGGATAATGCTGGGCTTCGAGCAACGTTTTTGCCCAACCGGAAAAAGGCTGGCGCATGCTGACAACGTAACTGCCCGCGGGATAGCTCTTGCCGTCCGCGGTGAAGGAGGTGGATGCGCGTTCGACTTCAATATCGCCAAGCGCAAGTGTCTCGAGCATCTTTTTGGCAGCACCCGGATCGCTCTGGGAAGACGACACGACGAAGGCGTAGGGAGTCTTCCTTTCGACGTTGTTCCGGTTGATGTCATAGAAATAGCGCAGCATCTCCGACCGGCGAATGGCCGTTTGGTAGAGCAGAGACTCCCAGGCGATGGACTGGTAATCGATGATATCGCGCAGATGCCAGGTGCCTCCCATCCAGGGCACAAGATAGTTCCAACTGCTGACGCGCGGGTTATATCCGAGGGCGTTCGTGGAGATGTCGTTGGCGGAAAGCGTGATGGGAGTCGCGAGCCTCGCGCTGGCGGATTCGGTGAGAATTCTGGCGCCGCCGTGATAAGCCTGATACTGCCTTCCCGGCGACCAGAAATCATATACACCATTGAGCGCGATGCCGGTTTTTCCCGCTGCGTAGAGGTCCGTTGCCATCCCGGTTCCGATCATGTTGCAGAGGCTGGAGAGAATGGGATCGATGTTCGGATCGACCGGGTCCATCCACGGTGGGACGAAAAGACGCGCCTGGGTCGCGCTCATCTGGTGGACGTCGTAGACGATCTCCGGATGCCAGCGATTCTCGAGCGCCGCGGTGTTGCGTGTTTCGGGTTGCGTGAAGATGTACCAATCGCGGTTATCGTCGTGACCGATATAGTGGTGATAAAGCTCCGGCGGACTGGTACCTTCCCACTTGGTGCCGCGTGTTTTGCGATACCAGCGGGTGACGATATCGACGCCGTCGGGGTTCTGGGAAGGCTCGAGCAGAACAATCACATTGTCAAGAATAGTTTTGAACTTCGGATTGTTGTCCTCCGTGAGAAGACGGTAGGCGAACTCGACCGCAGTGTGAGTCGAAGCGACTTCGGTGGCGTGAATCGAGCAGGTGATCATGACGATCGCCTTGCCTTCGGGAAACAATTTTGCGGCCTCGTCGGGCGAAGTCTTGCGTGGGTCCGACAGGCGCATCTGAATGTCGCGATAGTGATCGAGATTCCTGATGTTGGCAGCAGAGGAGATGGCTACTGCGATCTGGGGGCGGCCTTCGACGGTTTTTCCGAGAGGAAGGAATTTTACCCGGTCGCTCGATTTCTCAAGGAGTTGAAAATAGGAAACGACTTTGTCCCAGTCGAGAAGTTCGTAGTCCACGCCGATTTTGTGGCCGAAGTGAGTCTCGGGATTGGGCACGGCTGCCGTAAGCGGCAGTGACAGGACAAGGGCGATGAGAAGAAGTTTGTTTAGCATTCGTAACTCGGATTACAGACAAGGGAACGGCTGCTTCGCAGCGGGTGGACGGAATGGAAAATGGGTAACCACTTTAGGGTTTCTCAGCTGCCGCAGTGCGCGAAGGAGGAGCGGTGGTGAGCAGAAGATCGTCGGTCGATGTGCTGCTGGCTCCGAAGGCCGGCTGGAGGTACTTCGACAAGAATGCGAGTTCCTTTTTCCACGCGTCAAGACGATGCTCCGGCTGGGAGAATCCATGCAACTCATTCGGATAGGTGTAATAGTAGAACACTTTGCGGTGCTCCCGCAGCGCTTTGACGAACATCGCGGATTCGATCGGCGGCACCTGGGGATCGTTTTCTCCGTGCAAGATCAACAAAGGCGTGGTGATCTTCTCCACGTCCAGAAGAATGTTCGCCTTACGATAAACCTCTGGCTTCTCCGACGGACTTCCGCCCATCTTCATCTGCCACCGCACTGCCGAATTGCGATTGGTCCGCTCATTGAAAACGGCGCGGTCCACTACGCCGAACATTTCGATAGCGGCATGAAATAGCGACGGATACTTCGTCACCATGTAAGCGACCATGGTGCCGCCGTGGCTTCCGCCGCCAATTCCCAAGCGCTGCGGATCCGCCAGTTTGTGGTCGACCAGGTACTGCGCGCCGGCGGCAACATCGTCGGCCTCGCCGCCGCCGCTATCTTCGACGTTCAGGTTTCGAAACTTCTCTCCGTAACCGGAACTGCCCCGGTAATTTGGTTCCAGGACGAGGTAGCCCTGCTGCGCAAGAAATTGGGCCCATGGATCCAGGCGGAAGACATCCTCTCCTTCGGGTCCGCCATGAACCCAGAGCACCGCGGGAGCAAGCGTTCCGGGTTTCTGATTTTCCGGCTTATAAAGGAGGCCGCTAATCTCCGTACCGTCCTTGCTTCGCCAAGTGATCTTCTCCGGGACGCGGAAGGCGCTCTCCAGATTCTTCGGCAGGGTGTGGGTGAGGAACTTCGGGGCCGCGTTGCCTGTGACTTCGGCAACCACGATATCCGCGGATTCAACGGGACTCATGCGCCGGAAGAAGATGCGGCTCGCGTCGGGCGACCACTGCGCCGCGGTCTCGGTCCCGGGCGTTCTGAAATGCGTGAGTTCGCGGGCTGGGGAACCGTCGACGGGGACGATGAAGATATCGGATTCTTCCTTGAGACTCCGATTGGACGTTACTGCGATCGACTTACCGTCGGGGGCGTAGACGGGGTTGAGATCTTCGAACTCGCCTTGCGTCAGCTGTTTTGGCGCGCCTCCTGCTGCGGGGATCAGATAGATCTTGTCCCAACCGCTCGTCTGCAGCGCCACCGCGAGCGTTTTGCTATCGGGCGACCATGCAGCTTTTCCGATCGACCAGCCGCCGCCGCGATCGGTGGGCGCGGTATGAAGAGTCAGGGGATCGTCAGCCTGACCGGTCCGCTGATCAAATTTGATCACCTGGAGTTTGCCGCTGAAGTATTCCGGCTTTCGCTCGGTAAAAGAAATATGGGAGCCGTCGGGCGCCCAACTGGCGTTGCCGGCGTCCGAGTCACCTTGGGTAAGGATAACTTCCGCGCGGCCATCTTCGCTGACCACTACCAGGTCTTCGTGGCCCCGGCGTCCGGTTTGGAAAAGAATCCAGCGACCTTTCGGCGACCACTGGGGCATCATGTCGGCAGCTTGCCGGGGATCTCCCCCTGCTGCCGGATAGGCGTGGGTCAGCCTCTTCGGCTGTCCACCGTCGACCGAAACGGTCCAGATACTGCCTTGGCTCGCATAGGCGATGTAGCGGCTATCGGGAGACCAGTTCAAGCCAGATTTACTTCCAGGAGAACTCGTCAAAGTCACGGGCCAGCCGCCGTCCGACGGCATCAAATCGATTTGGCCGCCGCGGGTGATGGCGAAAGTCTTACCGTCGTGAGACAGCACGGCATCACCGATCGACTCCGCCGAGAGAAGATCATCGAGCGTGAGTTTGTGAGAACCGGCCGATGCCGGAAATAGAGATTCCGCGAATCCGAGGAGAGCGACGATCAGCACGGTGAATATACGCATAGCATTTCCCTCGATCCTGTTAGAAACTGATTCGTCCAGTGAGTTGCAGGACGCGCGGGCCGCCATTATTGCCACCCGAAAGTCCCGCCGTGGAACTGATCTGGCCGAAGGTACCGTTCGACTCGATGCGGTTCCCGGTTGCCATGGCGAAATTGGTGTGGTTCAGAAGGTTGAAGGCGTCGACGCGGAAGGCGAATGAGACCCGTTCCGTGATCTTGAATCGTTTTGCCATGCTGGCATCGAAATCAATCAGTCCCGGTCCATAGAATGCGTTGCGCGGGGTGCTTCCGATTTGTCCCGCATAGGCAGGTGTAAAGCAAGCCGTGTTGAACAAGTCGAGACGAGTTCCTTTGTTCATTTGCAGTGGGCCGCTGCAGATATAGTTCGGCCGATCGAGGAACTGGTTAAACCCGCTGTAGTCGAGATTGGTGTTGGTGAGGACGGTGAAAGGCTCACCTGTCGCCAGATTGGTAATTCCGGAGAGCGTCCAGCCTCCGATCGCCTCGTCCACAACCCGATTGACATTTTTCGCAATTGTACCGCCGCGACCAAAGGGCAATTCGTAAGTGAACGCGTTAATAAAGCGCTGCCGCTGATCGAAGCCGCTATTGCCGCGCTGCAAGATGAGCGGAGAATTGCTGGACGAAGGCAGGGCGCTGTCGAAGGTGGTGCCCAGGAACGACGAGGTGTCGTCGAGCGAGTGGCTCCAGGTATAAGAGCTATTCATGATGAGATGGGTGCTGAGATGAATTTTGCCGGATACGATCAGGCCGTTGTAGTTGGATTTGCCGTCGAACACGCCGGTGACTACGGTCGCCCAGTTGGGATAGGGGAAGACCTGTTGGTTGGGGGCCTGGGAGCCGCGCAAAGCCGGATTTTTGACGATCACCGTGGGCTGGTTCTGGTCGAGTTCGACGCCCAAGCGATGTCCTGAAGTGCCGATATAACTCACTTCGAAGGTGGCGCCTTTAACTATTTCACGCTGAACCGTCAGGTTGTAATTCTCCGCGTAAGCTTGTTTGGCGTTGTTGGCTTCCGCATTGAAGGAATCGAGGCCGACCTTGGTGCCTCCCGGCGTGGTGGTGACCAGCGGCACATTCTGATTGAACGCAAGATTCCAACTGTAAGTACTGGGCTGCGTCACACCCGCAGTCTGAGTCGTCGTGAGGGAGAACGGCGCGTTGGACGTCTGGTTGATCGGAATATTGTTGAACAGGTCGTCGTAGCCGATCCGGAAGCCTCCGCGGACAACGGTCTTTCCGTCAGGCAATGTGTAGGCGGCGCCGAGCACCGGGCCGAAATCCGTGTAATCGGGCTTCACTCCGGCGTTGGACAACGTGACGGGTCCTGGAGTGAGAGTGAACGCGGCGGGACCTGATAGTGCGGGGTTGATCCCCAGGACCTGGTCGGTGCCTAACAAGACGGGGCCGACGCCAGGAATGAAATTGGTTCCCTTGTCGCGCTTTTCGCTGAGCACCGACGGCATCTCATAGCGCAGACCCACGTTGAAGGTCAGATGCGGGCTCAACTTGACGTCGTCCTGGACGTAGAACGCGTGCGGATAACGATACCAGTGGCCCAGGGTATCGCCCGTATGGATGGTGGAACTATTAATTTGAGAAACGCCCGCGCAAGTTGCGCAGCTTCCGGCGAAGTTGGCAAAACTGCTGAACGAAAGCGTTCCGCGCGAACTGCCGTCCAAGTATCGCCAAGTCTCTTCGCGGCGTCCATACCAGCCGAACTTGATGGTGTGAGTGGTGCTTCCAAGCACGGCGATTTTGGTGGTGTCGGAAAAGATCTCATAGGTATTCGACCGCCGGCCCTGAGGTAAGTTCGATGCCGTCCCCAGCGTGGCGTAGCCGGTGATGGAGACCGTCGGGATTCCGGCATCCTGCGGATTGATGGTGGAATTCACGACTCCTGGAACGCCGGGCATTATGGTGGTCGCGTTCACGTTCGCATCCTGCGTATCGAAGTGAGTTTTATTTCGGGAGAAGCCGATTTTCAATTCCGTCAACATGGTCGGCGAGAAGGTGTGCGTCTCGCCCAGTTCGAAGTTCTGCTGTCCGGGAGTATTTGTCGATCCACCGGTAGTGGGAAGGGTACCTCCGGATGCAACGTTTCCGGCGTAATTGATGTAGTGGCCGTTGAGCCGGTCCGAATCGCTGAACTGGTGATCGATGCGAATAAAGTTGGTGTTGTCTTTGGTCAGGTTCGGAACGTTGCCGACGAAATTGGTGGTTCCGGCGGCCGCGGTTGCGACCGTCGGCAAGGGGTAGAACTTGACGAGATTGGCTGCGATGGGATCGGTAATCGAAGCGCGTTGCGCTGCCGTCGGAACCACTGCGCTGACGGCGGAGGGATTGATTTCGTCCAGACGTTCGAAGCTATAAAAGAAAAAAGTTTTATTGCGTTTGATGGGTCCTCCGGTTGAGCCTCCGAACTGGTTATAGCGGAGAACCGGTTTCACTCCATGGAGGGCGTTCGTGAAGAAATTTACGGCGTTGAGGTCATCATTGCGAAAGAATTCGAAAACGCCACCATGGAAAGAATTTGAACCGCTTTTCGTCACGACGCTGACTTCGCCGCCGGACGCGCGGCCGAATTGCGCGGAGTAAGCCGTGGTCGACACGCTGAGTTCCTGAATGGCATCCGCGATCCGATAGGAGTTGGTTGGGCCGTTGACGTTGGGATCGATGGCGTTGACGCCGTCAATCTGCCAGTTGGTGGATTGCGAGCGGCTGCCCGCGACCGCGAACGCACCGGCCTGCGCGCCTTGCGCAGCGAAAGACGCGCCTGGAGTGAGCACCGCCAGATCCGTGAACTGCCGGTTCGCGAGCGGAAGGCTCGAGGTCATCTCGGCAGTGATGTTCGTACCGGTCGCCGCGTTTTCCGTCTGGAGTAACTCGACTGCGCCAGAGACTTCCACGGCTTGCGATACATCGCCTACCTCAAGCCGCAAGTCGAGAGAAAAGATCTGATCCACGAGGAGGACAAGGCCTTTGACCTCGGTGGTGCGAAAGCCTTTCATTACCGCGGAAACCTTGTAGTTGCCGGGATTGAGTTCGAGAAACTGATAGAGTCCCGCGGAATCCGTCAGCGTCTTTACCTGAACTCCGGTTTTCTCGTTGACGAGCGTCACAATTGCATCGGGTACGATGGCGCCGGAGATGTCGCGCACATAGCCCTTAATGGATCCGACGGGAGCCGCCCAGAGCGTAATGCCGAGAAGCATGATCAGCAAAATTCTTTTACACAGCATTTCGTCTGTATCCTTTCGGGGAAAAACACCGAGAGAAGCTGACCAGGCTGCTCAAGAAATAATTAAGAATTGACGTACAGCAGATTCGCGATTCAGCTCAACGCTGAGCAATCCAGATCTCGGGATGAGAGGCACGACGAGGCTACACCGACGATACTTTTTGAAAACCCTGACCGCCAGTTTCAAATAGTCTAGCACCTTCGCGGATTTTGTGGAGAGGCAAAATAAAGCGTCTGGGACGCGAGCAAAGTACGGCTGGGATCGGCTAGTTTCCGGAACTAACTACAACCGCCGTTTGATTACCGATTCCGTATTTCTCAACGGTGCGTGTTTTCATGTTATAGACATCGCCGATCGACAAAACGAAAAAGGGTTTCTCCCATGGCTCTCGCGGATGGGTATTATCCCAGATGGCCACCTTCCATTTACCCATCACCTCGAAGCGATCTTTATTGACGACAATCGCGGTGCCTTCGGAGAGTCCGATGCCTAAGAAGGTGGGGTATTTCTTGGTGACGGGAAGCAGATCGTCCCAGCGGTTTCGAGTGTTGATGTGTTGATCGATGGCGCTCTTCCGCAGGAATTGGAAGCCGTGCTCATGTTCCGGCTCGGGAGTCATGACGATCTGCGAACCCGCGATGGCTCCACGCGTGAGGTAGTCACCCTGAATGGTTGCGCCGGCTGAACTTCCGCCGATGACACCACCGCGCGCCAGAACATTATGGAATTCGCGGTAAGTGAGAGTGTTCATGTAAGAGTCGACGCAATTCCACTGCCGGCCGCCATTAAACCAGACGGCCTTGGCGTCGCGGAGGGTTTTGGCGAACTCTTCGGTGTCCGCTTCTTTGCGGTCATGCGTGTGTAACATGTGAACATTGGTGGCGCCAAGTTTGACCCAAGGGGCGATGATCTGCTCTTCCTTGTAAACAATCCATTTCCCGCTCTGATCTTTATTGCCGCCTGCGGTGGGTACGACGATGATCTTAGCGGCAGGGCCACCGGCGCGGTTGATGAATGTCTCCATGATGCCCGTGCCGGCAAGATTGCCGCCGCCGACGATGATTAAAGTTCCATTGGGCGGTCCGTACTCGGGCGCGTCGTTTTGTTGGGCAAACAGAATTCCCGCAGTGAGTCCCGCGAGAGCGAAGGATCTGCAGCAGATCATGAAGCCTCCTTGCAAAAAAGATTTACTGATTGTAGCGTTAAGTCCGCCATCGTTGCATGACTTTCTGGCGAAGAGACGTGGGCGCGGTGTCACACGTTGCTATAGCCGAGTGGCTAACGCGTTACTTTCAGGAAGCGTTTGCGCATCTTGGCCACGACGGTAAATTCGGGATCGACGACATTCGAAATATCGTATTCCATCGCCTGTCCCATGAGCAGGCTGGCGCCGCGTTCGTCAAAACCGTACGTATCCATGAGCCAGCGCATGAGTTCCGTTGTCGCATGCTGCAGAGCCTCATTGATGGCTCTCGAACTGCCAAGCACCATAATGAAGTCCTGGTTTTCCAGACGCGGCCAGTTGATCTTCCTGCCCTTGATCAGATCCACCGAGAATTCAACGTCGAGAGACGTCTCGATGGCGCTGCCCACGACCTCGCCGTCACCTTGGCGGGCGTGCCCGTCGCCGAGAAAGAAGAGCGCCCCTGGTTCGAATACAGGCAGCATCAGCGTGGCACCGGCGCCCATGCCGTTGTAGTCCATGTTGCCTCCGAAGTTATCGGGGAAACTGGTTGGGATGGCGGCCTTGTTGGCCGGAGCTGTCGCGACGCACCCCAGCATCGGGCGCAAGGGCAGTTCAATGCGTGAGCCTTTGAAGTCAACCGGATCGATATAGGCGATGCCTTTCTGTTTATCGATGTGCCAGGTCGCCATCTTGGGATCTCGCAACGCTTCGGAGCGCAAAAAGCCTGGATCCGCGGTATAGGGAGCCAGCAGAGACGCGGAATAACCGGTCGCGCGGTTGGTCTCCAGACGCAACAGATGAACGACAAGGGTGTCACCCGGCTCGGCTCCCTCGATAAAAAAGGGGCCGGTTTGCGGATTACCGGGATGGCCGCGCTGGATTCCGGCGGAATCAACTCCGCGGGAATCGATAGTGAAAGTTACTACGTGGTCCCCAGGTTTGATGCGGAGCGCGGCAGCATGAGCGCCGGAGAAGGTGTTGTAGAATTCGGCCGGCTGAAACCGGTGCGTTTCCGCTAAGCCGCTAACCGCTAGTAAAAACATCAGGAGCAATTTCATCCATACCCTCCAGTTTGGATAAGTATAGCGGAAGGATTGTGGATGTCCTAAATGGAGGATTGCACAGCACGACGATTGGAGCGCGAACAAATCCCTGCGCGACAGCGAGCCGGTTTTATGCGAAGCCGCGCTCTCCCAGCCCCACGGAATGGGCGAAGCAAGGCATTCCCGCGACAAGCCTCTATCACTCGACAAGCCGAATACTAAGTACCCACTGCCTCACGGTAAGATAGCTGACATGCCTTTCAGTATGACCCGTCGTGAAGCTATCGCAGCGCCCTTTCTTGCCGCGCCGCTCGTTGCCAAAGATACGCGACCCAATATCCTCTTTATCCTGGTCGATGACCTCCGCTACAACGCGCCGGCATACGCCGGTCATCCATTTGTCAAGACGCCTAATATTGACCGGATTGCCCGGGAAGGCGCTATTTTCGAAAACGCCTTCGTGACGACCCCGTTATGTTCGCCAAGCCGCGCCAGCTTTCTGACCGGCCGCTATGTCCGTTCCCATCGAGTCCTGGACAACACCGATCACAACGAACTCAGCCACCAGCTAATCACTTGGCCAAGACTGCTGCACGATGCGGGCTACGAGACGGGCTACGCCGGCAAATGGCACATGGGCACCGACTCGACGCCGCGTCCGGGCTTCGACCGCTGGGTCAGTTTCAAGGGCCAGGGCGTATACAACGATCCGCTGCTCAACATTGACGGGAAGGAGATTAAGCAGTCCGGGTACATCACCGATATTCTTACGGGTCACACCGTCGACTTCCTGAAGAAGCCCCGGAGCAAACCATTCGTGATGTATCTAGCGCATAAGGCTGTGCATGGCCCGTTCACACCCGCGGAGCGCCACAAGGATCTATTCGCGAACGAGACTATTGCCCGCACGCCGAACGCACAAGACAATTGGGAAGGCAAGCCGGCGCTGCAGCGGGAGGTCGACGGCCATCCTCCGGTGAAGGGCGTGGGCTCATCCGACGACCTTATCAAGAATCAACTACGTTGCCTGACGGCGATTGACGAGGGCATCGGCACGATCCTGCAGACGCTCCAAGAAACCGGACAGATGGATAATACTTTGATCGTGTTTACCAGTGACAACGGCTACTTCTGGGGTGAGCACCACTTGGGGGACAAGCGCTGGGCGTACGAGGAATCGCTGCGGATTCCCATGGCTATGCGGTATCCCAAACTGATCAAGGGCGGCAGCAAGGTAAGCCAACTGGTGATGAATGTCGACATGGCGCCGACAATGCTCTCGCTGGGCGGCGGCAAACCTCCAGCCGAGTTGCAAGGGCGCTCGGTGTTACCGCTCTTCAAAGGTCAAGCGAAGAATTGGCGAACCTCATTTCTTTCGGAATACTTCATGGAAAAGGGCTATCCCCGCGTTCCCAGCTGGCAGGCGGTCCGCGATGGCGAGTGGAAGTACATCCACTATCCGGATGTGAACGGCGCGGATGAGCTTTACGATCTGAAGAAGGACCCCTACGAGATGCAGAACATGGTGCACGACGCTCCCGCCGTGCTATCTGAAAAGAAGCAGCAATTAGATAAATACAACGAGCAAATCAAGTAGTGAAGGATTTCGGTTCTGCTATCGGATAGCGGCCGACGGCCTCAGAACAATTTTCGGGCCGCAAACAATTTGACGCGCTCCACGCATCTTACGCCCTGTATAGGATAGAAGAGATCGGGAGGCGATCACTGACCCGCACACGGTACGTCCCGGTAGACGACGCCATCGGGGGATTCCTGCGAAATCCCGGCGAGGACACGTTTGTCTCCGTATTTCAGACGTTATATGCGCCGATATACCGGTACTTCCTGGTCCGCGGCATGGATGCGTCCACGGCCGAAGAGTTGGTGCAGGACGTCCTGCTGACGGTGTACCGGCGCGCGAGCGATTTGCGCAATCAGCGTTGCTTTACGGGATGGCTCTTCCAAGTCGCCCGGAACAGCCTTTTACAGCATGTCCGCAAGCGCCACGCGGTACTCGAGAGTCTGACTGGGAGAGAAGGCGAAGAGCATCTGCTGGGGCAGGTGACTTCGCGGTTTGCGATGGCGGAGGAATCGGAATTATTCGAGTGGATGGAAGCGCTCGAGGAAGATGAACGCGAAATCTGTCTGATGCGATATATGGATGGATTGGACTATCAGGCGATCGCGGACGCGCTTCACCTCCCCATGGGCACGGTGAAGTGGAAGCTCCACCAGATCAAGAAGAAGATTGCGGCGAGGCTCGGGGTAGCGCAAACGGGAAGAAAATCATGAATGGGAGAAAACCGGTCTGCACCAAGTACGACGCGCAGTGGACTGATTATCTCGATCAGACCATTTCTTTCCGCGACCGGCAGGACCTGGAGTGCCATTTGCGAGGTTGCGCAAATTGCCGGGCGCAACTGGAGGCTCTACGGGAAGTGGACCAGAGGCTGCGTATCGAATGCGGCCTGATGCGACAGAGAATCGGAGGTTCGGAGGACGGGCGGATCGCGGCGCAGGAACGGATACTCATTTTGTTAAGAGAAGGATCACGCGCGGGCGCAAGAGAGAATGAGCGGCTCTGGCGAGTGCGCTGGGTGCTAGCGTTATTGTGCGGCTCGAATACCGCGATCCGCATTATCGAAGCCGCCGAGTCCCACGTGGAAGGTTCCGCGAAGGACCGCGGAAGTGAACAGGAGTGGCTGCTGGTGTTGCGGCGGCTCTCTTTTCTGACAACGGAAGTTTGCGGGTGCTACGCGGGCGAACTGATCAGGGCGGTTGGGAAATGACGGGCGGTAAGGGTTTGAGCCCCGCGGCCGTGTTGACATGCGGGACCGTTTCGCTGGCGGCATTCCTGATCACGCACTCGGCTCTGGCAGGAAACCTCGGCTGCGTGGCTGCCTATTTTATCGGATTGCTGTCCTGCCGGCATGTGGCAGAGCTTTATCCGAGCCGGTCGCCAGTGCGTCTGGGCTGGATTGCGCTGGGCGGCAATTGCCTGCTCTCGTCTTTCCGGCACATCGCTTTGAACCCGCTGTTCGAACGAGTCGCAGGCGGCAAGGATCGGGTGTACCTGATCTCGCAAAGTCTCCAACTGCCAGGCTTGATTCTGGTGTTGCTGGGGATGGGGGCGATGTGGTGGGGCATGTACCGGTTGCGACTCGGATTCAAAGTGCGCTGGTACGAGTATGCCGCGATCCCGCCGGCCGCGGCTTTAGTGGCCTGGACCTTTCGAAAAGACTTAAGCTTAGCTCATTCGGGGCACGGCATTCTGACCATTCTGCAACCGATAAGCCTGGGGCTGCTGATTGCGATCAGCGGGGCCGGGTTGCTGTTGCACAGCCTATCGGTGAAGATGGGCGGAGGGCGACTGGCGGTCGTCATGCGGTGTCTTGCGGTCTACGCTTTTACGCGCTCGGCGCTGACTCTATCCGAAGGCGGCCGGGAGGGCTTTTCGATGGTGTGGTGGTTGTGCTTTTACACTGTGCCGTGGATCTTCGCGTTCGGCGCAGCCTACTCCTGCTGGCTCGCTGACGGCGTGCGGCGCAGTATCCGCAAATTGCCTTATTCTGATTGGGACGTTTCCCACCTGGCGCAATAATCATGAAACTCTATTTCACTCTCACACTCCTGACGCTTACCGCTGTTTCCGCCCAAGAGGTAAAGCGACCGAGAATTGTCGGTATGCCTCACGTTGACTTTCGAGTCCATAATATCGAGGCTTCGCGCCATTTTTACAAGGACTTTCTGGGGTACAGCGAACCTTTCGACATCATCACCGACGGCAAGCTGATCATGGCCTTCATCAAGATCAACGACCGGCAGTACGTCGAATTATCTCCCGAAACAAAGCCGGACGAACCTCGATTCGTCCACCTGGCGCTCGAGACCGATAACGCCGAAGCGTTGCGACAGTATGTCAAGTCGAAGGGTTATCCGGTCCCGGATAAGCCGGCGTCCAAGGGACGGATCAGAAATACCGCGACCGGGCTCACCGATCCCGATGGGAACCACATCGACGTCACGCAATACGAACCCGACGGGAAGAGCATGCAGGACGTAGGTAAGGACATGTCGGACGCCCGCATTTCACGGCACATGACGCACGTCGGATTCTACGTCTCCAAGCCCGAAACAGCCCGCTACTACATCGACGTGTTGGGCTTCCGCGAGTTCTGGCGAGGGAGCGCCGACGGCAAGACGCTGAGCTACTCGAATCTGTTCACACCTGAGGGCATCGACTATATCGAATTTATCCTGGGTCCCCCGCCGGAAACTCCGGAGCGCAAAGGCACCGTCTACCACATTGCGCTGGAAGTGCCGGACATGGACGCCGCTATCGCGAAACTGAACGCGAACCCAGCCCGCAAGGACTACAAGAGACCCATCGAAGCGAAGGTGGGCAAGAATCATAAGAAGCAGGTGAACCTGTTCGATCCAGATGGAAACAGAGTCGAATTGATGGAAGATCACACGGTCGACGGGCTACCCTCGCCGATGTCGACGCTACCGATGTTCCAGTAAGCAAGCGCAGGACTTCAGAACAGCATTCGCTGGCGGCTGATTGCGTGGAAGGTGCTGCTTAAAATGGCTTCCGGTTTGCTACTGCTACTCGGCCAATAAAGTACCATGGGCGCCGACATCGTGACGTCGGCTGAGACGATAATGTCCTTGCCGGGAGCGTTATCGCTGTTGGTCGAGGTGGGCCAAACGGTAGTGCGGCTGGAACTGCAACTGGTGGTGCAACTGGCGAGACAGGTACTTACCGGATTGCAGGAGATGGCGTGGGCAGTATCCGCGGCTGGGGTCAACGTCACACTGAGGTTGGAGTAACTGATGCCGGCGGCCGCTGTCGCGACCACGCCGACGATCTGCTGAACGGTGGCGGTGCAACTGTTGCTCCCAGACGAGCAGGTACTGCCCTTGGTCGCTGCATAGCGCGCGCCTTGCTCAACGGCTTCCTGCATGGTGTGCATTGTCAACATCGCGAAGGACATGTTGGCGATCGAGAAGAGAATGAACGTCAGAGGGATTCCGACCAGGGTAAACTCCAGAATCTGGTTGCCGCCCTCTCTCCGCCGATTTCGCATCAGATCACTCTCATGTACACGACCCGGGTGATCGTCACCTGGGAGGGAAGTTGGCCCATCATCGGTATGAAGACCGGGGTGGTGTAGGTGACTGTTACCTTCGCCCCGGCATTGCCCTGGGTGTCGGTAAAAGAAGCGGCGGTGACCACCACCGGAGAAGCGGAACAGGTGGTGATCCCGGTGCCGACGTTCGGCATCTTGGACAGTTGGCCGAGAGCGTAAGTGCAAGCCGTCGTGGAGTCCGTGACGGTGCTGGTGGAGGACGAGGTGTACGCACAGGCGACACGCGCCGCAGCCTGAGTAGCAATCAGCGCGTCGGCGTAGAAGCCCCAGTCCATCGCCCCGACGAAGAGGAAGATCAACCAAGGCATCAGTAGCGAGAACTCTACGATGCTGTTCCCACGCTCATGACGTAACTTCATCCTTCTCTGGATAACAGAGCGGATGAATACCGTCAATGACGCAGAAGGTCTACATACAAAGGTTACGGTACGGCTGAGAAGTGGCATCCAAACTGCTTGCAGGAACGCGTTGTAGATGGAGGAATCGAATCATGCTTTGGACGCTATTTGTAATTCTTCTGGTTCTCTGGCTGGTCGGGATAGTGAGTTCCTATACATTTGGCGGTTTTATTCATATCTTGCTGGTCCTTGCGATAGCCATGGTGCTGATTCGCATCATCCAGGGCCGCAACCCGGTATAAGGCACCAAGGTAACTCCGCGTTTTGGTTTTTGTTTGCGACATTTCTACGTGTCACAGCAGAGAGTACCGCTCATCTAACGTTGCACATGGTTGAAGCAGCACGCTAATCTGCGGGGAACTTATAGCCCCGCATGAATTGGTCGACCATTTGAGTCGCGTGATCCCAATCGTAAGTGCGATATGAGTGCCCTTTGGTTACGAAACCAGCTCCGGCGTAGAACATTTCATACTGCGTGTGACGTGAGGCGAATTCCGATCCCACCGCGTCCCATGCGAGCTTGAAGAACTTCACTTTGTCCTCAGCGCGTGAGGTGGAGGAGCCCTGCGCGCGAAGACACCAATCCGCCAGTTCGGGATCGGCGAAATCCTCGACACCTGACGGCAGCATAATCATATTCCCGCCCGCGAGGTCCCGAAGGGTAGTGATGAACTTGGGATAGAGCTGCTGGGTGATGACCTGGGCGGCATAGAGAGTGTGCCGGTCGGGAACAAAATAATCCTGCGACTTCGAGCCTTTCACTTCCATGGCGACGAGAAAAGCCTCCACCATGGCCACCTCGGCGGCGAGTTGTCCGAGGGCTTCTCGCGTCTGTGGAAACGCGTCGATCCCATTTGCCGACGCGATTTTCCGGGCGAGGCCTGACAAGAAGCGCAGTTTCACGAGGAGACGGATTTGGCACTGATAATTCTGAAACACGTGCGCCGGCGTCGAATGGAACTGCTTCTGGCACATGGCGACATCGCCCGCCACAAACACGCGGTCCCAAGGAACCTTGACATGGTCGAAGTAAAGCACGGCATCGTTCTCGTCATAGCGGCTCGACAGCGGATTGTCAAAGATAGACCCGGACGAGTATTCATATGACTTACGCGACAGAATTTTGAGTCCTGGCGCGTTCATCGGTGCAACGAAAGACAAAGCATAAGGCTCGTCGCCGGGCGCTAAAGGCTGGATGCAGGTGACGAAGACTTCATTGGCCATGATGGCGCTGGTGGCCAGCATCTTCGCGCCTTTTACCGTGATGCCGTGTGAATCCTGGCCAACGAGACGGGTGGCCGTAAACGCGTCGGGCTGGCTGCCGGCGCTCCTGGCGCGGTCCGCGTGAGGATTAATGATGGCATAAGTAAGGAACACATCGTTCTCGCGCGCGTAGCAGAAATAGTTACGCAAAGCCCCGGCTCGTTCGGCATCGAAGGCTTCGAACTGATCGATGCCCATATACATGCCTGCCATGCAGGATGCCACGTGGTCCGGCGAGCGGCCCATGAAGCCCAGATGAGTCTCCGCCCATGCCGTCAGGGCTTCGCGGCGGGACACGAGTTCAGAGTAGGTGGCTGGCAACTGCCATGCACGATTGACCCGAGTACCGGTATCCGGGAGCGTGAAGGTCATCTGGTCCGCGTGCTCGGGGGAGCTCTGGAAATCGTACAGATGCGCAGCGGAGGCTACTGAGCTGCGAAATGCGGAGTGTGTGGTGACGTCCTCCACGAGTTTTCCGTAAATGTAGACCCGCCGCCCGTCACGCAAGGACTGGAGATGCTGCGCCCCCGTTTTCATGCCGGTTTTGACTCCATCTCGCCGCCGATCGTGTGATAGCGTCCGCGAAAAAACACGAGCGGATTCTGGCCGGTTTCCCTCTCGATATGCGCGACCCGTCCGACGATAATGATGTGGTCGCCGCCATCGTACTGCGCATACAACGTGCACTCCATCAGCGCGAGGGCGGGTTCGAGAACCGGACAACCGGTCACGCCGTCGCGATAGCGCAGGTCCTCCCACTTGTTCGAGAGCGCTTTGGCGAAACGCGCGGACAAGTGGCGTTGGTCGTCGCGTAGAAAGTGAATGGCGAAAGCCCTCGCGGAGAGCAAAGCGTCCAAAGTATGGAGTCCGCGCGCAAGACTGAAAAGCACGAGCGGGGGATCGAGGGATACCGAACTGAACGAGTTGATGGTGACGCCGCAAAGATCACCGCCGGATGTGCGGGCCGTGACCACCGCGATACCGGTAGGAAACAATCCCGAGACTTCGCGGAGCGAGTCCGGGCTCACCTCGAGTGAAACATTCATTTGTCCTGCCCAGCCGTCAAGAATCTGGTTTATACAATAGCTAAATTTAAAAGCTAATGCAACGAGGAAGTAATCCGACTAGCGCTTGGATTGGGCTTTGCCGCTGTAGCGACGCCGGAGAGAGCGACGGGAAAAGGTACGGATTGAAGTCGGTATGACTTTACAGGCCGAAGTTCCAGACGCGTTGGATGGTTTTGTTCAGCATCCAGTGCTTGTCGTCGTCATTGAGAAATGTCATCTGGTCGCGGACCATGCTCAGTGTTTGGGCGTAACTGCATTTTGTCAGACAGATGGGCCAATCAGTGCCCCACATGAGGCGCTGGGGTCCAAACTTATCGTGGAGTTTCTTCACTAGCGTCTGCGAGTCCTTGTACGGGAACTCTTCCTTCGAGAGTGACCAGGTATGGGACACCTTCACGAAGACGTTCGGGTACTTCTCCAGGGCGAGAAGCTTAGCGATCTGGTCCGGTTCATCGGGCGGACAATCGGCCATGTGGTCAATCACTACGGTAAGGTCGGGGTATTTTGCGATGAGTTTCTCCACGTCCGGAATCCGCGTGATGGGCGCGAGGACAGTCATCGGCACCTTCAGTTCATCGCAGCGTTTCCAGAGCGGCGGCATCAGCGGTCCGGTGATCCAATTGCCGTTCTCGCCCGCGGCGGGACTGATGCGAACGCCGTGGAACCCGGGCTTCGACATCCAGCCGGACAAATGATCCGGCGCCGCGGGATCTTCAGGATTCACTCGCGCGACACCTTTGAAAAATTGCGGATATTGCTTGAGGACGGAGGCGAGATAGCTGTTGTCCCACTTAAAATGGATCACCTGGATGATGACGGTGCGTTCGACGTGGTTGGCCTTCATCAAATCCAGCAGCATTTCAGGAGTGTGATCCCCGGGCGGCACGCGGGCGCCTGGCGCGAATGGATAATTGGGATCGTGTTTCCAGACGTGGACGTGCGGATCAATGATGGCGTATTTCATCGGAGCTTTTTGAGCGGAAGCCGCAGCCGGTACCAGCGCTGCCAGTCCGGCGCCAAACTCTCGGCGTGTCATGATAATGGGATTTTCTCAAGTGAGCTGGTTGCTTCACTAGTAGTCTACTATGCCTTAGATCTGATCGATTGTATGTCGAATTATGGCACAGGTCACGACGGTTTCCGATGAGCAACTTTGTCTGTTTCCTTTGGGAGACGATATGCATCGGCGACGCGATTGAGTGGCAATCTAAGCGCCGGCGGCAGCGGTCAATTGACCGCACACAGCGAGGCAGTGGCAACTTATCCGATTCGGTCGCGGGATGTTTCGGATAACGCCGGTTGTCGTGTATTGACGCAGTTTGACCTGATAAGGATTGACGGGAGCTCGCGGAAGGTTTGTCTCGAATAGGCTGTCACTCAGAATCAGTGTGCGTGGGCACGCATTGGGCGCTGATTTTGTCAGCCGTTATGATATGATGCCGCTCATGAAAATGAGGCTTGTCGCGGCTCTCGTCATGCTGCCAACGGCTGTGCTCGCGCAGGAGACCCGTGGAACAATCAGCGGGACTGTCACAGACTCCCAGGGCGCTGCCGTCCCGAAGGTCAAGATCGTTGCCACAGAGATGCACACCGGCACGAAAACCAGTTCGGTCACGGGAGATTCCGGCGCGTACACGATCCCCTTTCTCCCGGCGGGCGAATATCGGATCGGCGCGGAATCCATTGGTTTCAAGACCGCGGTCCGGCAAGGTATCACGCTCGATTCCGGGGGGCACCCGGTGGTCGACATTCGCCTGGAGGTTGGTACTGCGAGTGAATCGGTGAGTGTGACTGCCGACGTACCGTTGATCGAATCGGCGAACGCCTCCGTCGGTCAGACTGTCACGACGCGGGAGGTCGAGGAGCTACCGGTCAACGGTCGAGGGCCAATTATTCTGGAAAACCTTGCCATGGGTGTGATCCCGACCGGCGCCGAGCCGGGTGTGAACCGTCCTGCCGACACCGGAGCGCAAGAGGCTGTCAGCATGGGCGGGGCACCCCAGGGCACCAATGCCTCGCTGCTCAACGGTTCGCCCAACTCCACTTGGAACAACATACTGGCTTACAGTCCGCCGCAGGACGCCGTGATTCAAGTCCGCGCGAATTCCTTTGAATCCGACGCGGCTTATGGACACACCGGCGGAGGGGTGGTCAACATGATCACCAAGAGCGGCACCAATGCACTCCACGGCTCGCTCTGGGAGTTCAACCAGACGTCGTTCCTCAACGCCAACGGGTTTTTTACCAACCGCTCAGGTGTTCCGCGTGCAGCCTATCGCTACAACGAATACGGTTTGGTGGTGGGTGGTCCGGTGTTGCTGCCGAAACTCTATAACGGCCGGAACAAGATGTTCTGGCTGTTTTCTTACGAGGGAGAAAAGGAGTCACTTCCAGCCAGTGCTCCGAGTTCAACCAGCAACCCGGCGCTCTACGCCACGGTTCCGACGCAGGCGGAACGGAATGGAGATTTTTCCGCGCTGCTAAAAGCCGGGTCGATCTACCAGTTGTACGACCCCAACACTGGTGTCCTCAACGGCACGGCCGTCACCCGCCAACCCTTTGCCGGCAACGTGATTCCCGCCAGCCGCATCAATCCCGTATCACAGGCGTTGCTGCGGTACTTTCCGCTGCCCAACGCCGCGGGGTCGGCTAACGGCTTTGGCAACTACACCATCGACACCGTGAACCCCGACGGCTATGACGGCGAAATGGGCCGCCTCGATTACAACATCAGCGATAATCACCGTATTTCGCTGGACGCCCACCACAGTTACTGGAACCAGAGCAAGAACAACTACTTCAACAATATCGCCAACGGCTACAACCTTTACCGTGTCAATCAGGGAGCTGCGTTGGATGACGTGTACACTATCAATCCGACCACGGTTCTCGATCTGCGGGGAAGCTGGATGCGCTTCATCCAGGTCACCGGGCCACCCAGCGTGGGTTTCGATCTGACGTCGATCGGCCTTCCCTCCGCGTTCGCGAACGCCGTAGAAACCAGGCAATTGCCGTACATCGTCTTCACGGCCGCCGGCGTCTCGAATGGTGGTGAGTCCAGCTTCCAGAATCTGGGATACAGTGGCGACGCCTCCGACACTTACGATGCCTTTCAGCTTTTCGGCACCCTCTTGAAGATTCACGGCAACCACACGCTGAAGGTGGGTGCGGACATCCGGCAATACCGTTGGAGCGACTACAGCAACACCACGCCGTCGGGTTCCTTCACCTTCACCAACAACAGTTGGACCAACGGGCCGAGTTCGACTTCGGCCGCGGCTCCTCTGGGCCAGGATTTCGCGGCATTTCTCCTTGGATTGCCCAACAGCGGAAGCGTGCCCTACAATGCGCAAAGCACCGTGCAGTCGAAATACTTCTCGTGGTTCGTGCAGGACGATTGGCGGGCCCGTTCGAACCTCACACTCAACCTTGGCCTCCGTTGGGAACACGAGACGCCAACCACGGAGCGCTACAACCGTGCGACCGACGGCTTTGATCCGACGGCAGTGAACTCGGCCTCCAATGCGGCCGCCGCGGCTTACGCAGCTAACCCGGTTCTTGCGGCGTACCTTCCGGCCAATCAGTTCAAGGCTTTGGGAGGCCTGACGTTCGCCAGTGCGAGCAATCCGAACCTTTATCGCACGCCATCGAGCATCTTTAGTCCTCGCGTCGGCGCCGCATGGACTCCAGCACGCCTCGGCGGCAAAACCGTGCTGCGCGCCGGATTTGGCATTTTCGTCTTTCCGATCGAAATCCTCGGCAACGGAGAGAACACGTGGGTCGCGGGGGGAGCCCCTACTTCTGTTCTGAACCAACAGGGCTTCAGCCAGACCACCACCTACACTTCGAGCAACAACAATAATCTTTCGCCCGCGAACACTCTCTCGAATCCGTTCCCCGGCGGACTGGCCGCGCCAACTGGCTCGGCGGGAGGCGCCAGCACGTTTCTTGGCCAGGCCATTTCGTTCCTCTCACCCACTATGCGCAATCCCTATTCAATGCGCTGGAACTTCGGCATTGAGCGCCAACTCCCCGGCCAGGTGGTGGTCGAAGTCGCATACATCGGAAACCATGCGGTACACCTGCCGGTAGCCACGACTTTGAACTACATCCCGCGCCAGTACTTGAGCCCATCGATTGTGCGCGACGCAGCCGATAATGCCGTGATTAACTTCCTCAGCGGCACAGTAGCCAGTCCGCTCAAGGGACTCCTGCCGAACGGCGGGTCTTTGAACGGCGCCACTGTGGCAGCCCAGCAATTGCTGCTGCCCTATCCTCAATTCCCCGTCAACGGGGTGACGTACCAGGAAAACGGCGCGGGCTCGTCGGGTTACCAGAGCCTCAATATCCGGGTCCAGAAGCGCATGAGCAATGGCTTGACCTTGATCGACAACTTCATCTGGAACCGGCTCACCGAAACGCGGACTTATCTCAATCCGTCCGATCCGGCGCCGGAGAAGCGAGTTTCCGCGGATTCGCGACCCTTGCGCGAAGTTCTTGCGGCGGTTTATGAGTTGCCGATCGGCCGCGGGAGAAAGGTTGAATTCAAGTCGAAGATCCTCAATTCCACGATCGGCGGCTGGGTGATCAACGGCAACATGGTGTTCCAGTCGGGCCCCCCGCTGGCTTTCACCACCTACATTCCTTACAACGGCCTGCCGATCGACCTGAATGGTCATCAACCCAACGGCCAGGCGTTGAATCCCGCGGCGTTCCCCGGGTGTCCGGCATATTCGCCGTCGAGCAGCGCGTGCAGTTCGACCATCCAACCGGCCGACAATATTCGCACCTTCGACACGTTATTCAACAATCTGCGGCGGGACCCGACCAAAAATCTTGACGCTTCGCTGCTTAAGAAATTCGTCTTCAGCGAGGACGGCAAGCGCTATCTCCAGTTCCGTTTCGAGGCCTTCAACGTGACGAATCGAGTGACCTTTGCCGCGCCGCAACTCTCGCCGACCAACGCGCTGTTCGGACAGATTTCGACGCAAGCCAATCCCGCGAGAACAATCCAGACCGGTCTGCGTTTGGTTTGGTGAAGTTCATGCGGGGGCACCGCATATGGCGACGTCCGCGTGTTCATGAACCGATTCCAGCAAACCATTCTTTCCGCGCGGCGCCAGCACGGTGTGTGGGCCTGGCGATCGCGTGGTCGCTCGCCGGTTCGCCTGATAGTCGGACTCCGTCGGCATTGCGACGGGAATGCCGCGCATTGGCGCGGTTGTTATAGGTAACCCGATTCGCCGGCGGCGTAAAAACGGTCGCGGTTGCGTTCTTGCCGAGGAAATCATCGTCACTAGCGATCATGCAGCGATGCGCTGGGTATATCGCAGGGCTCGCAACGGGGAGTCCTGGCAGTTACGCGGTGTTGAAGTCTCGTGTCAGCGGTAAGGTAGCCGCGAAGCTCGCGTAGGTGGCGGGGTGACGTCGGGTTCAGTAGATGGCAGTTTTGATTGCGACAGACGCTTTCTCGCGTTGCGTGGCATACTTTAAAGGATCTTATGCGGTTCACTTTTATTACTCTATGGGTCTCGTTGCTGGCTCTAGCCACATTGACGGCGGCGGCTGATGTTTCGGGCAATTGGCATTTTGTCCTGGATACTCCCGGCGGTCCGCGTGAACAGTCTGCCAGCTTCATGCTGAGCGGTGAGCAGGTCTCTGGCAAGTGGGACGGCACGGATGTTAAAGGCACATTCAAAGAGGGAAAGCTTGACCTGCGATTCCCTTTCTCCTCTCCCGAAGCTGCAGTCTCGGCTGACTTCATCATCAAGGGCACGATGAAGGACGGCGAACTGACCGGGGAGTGGCGGTTCAGTGAGTGGTCAGGGACCTTCACGGCCACGCGTGTTAGATCGGGCCAGTAGTCTCCGCGTATCGTTACACGACTTAGCGTTGCGGGCATCAGCCGGCGATCGGTCGCGATCGAGCACGGTGGCGACGTCACCTAACTGACGGGTTGGAGTAAATCTGCCAGATTTTAAAGGCTAAGCTGGATTGTTGGTGCTTCGGGTTGGTTATCTCCAGTAATTCGACCACCGGGCAGCGTCTCCGAGGCTTGAGAATGGTGATAAAGATGGAACGCGTGGCGCCTCATCAGTCGACGCTACGTGCCCCGCTTTTGGGTTTAGGGTCAGCCCGACGATTCTTGAATTACGCGTTCAGCAAATTCTGATTTGCAGAAGACACCACATTATTCCTGGAGGCGAGTTGCGGAAACGGCACGCTAGCCAGCCTACACCGAGTTCATTGACTCGTTCAAAAGTTTGACCAGCAAGTCGGAGACCCCAAGTTCATGGGACCACTCGCGCAAATACGCCCGGTCCAACCTGTCTCCCTGGACCTTGACTATATTCCGCAAATCATTCCATTGGCGCTCCGACGATTCGCCCCCATCGCGGTACCAGTCCAGTTTGACGAGGATGGTGTCTTCTGCTGAGATGACCGGGAAGGTTGCCGCTGACCCTCCCAAAATTCCGGACACTTCGACTCGGCGGCGCTTCAATTGCTGCGAACCGAGAGCGTGAGACCCGACAGAAAGATGTCAATTTTAAAGCCGGTCGCCAGGTGTATCAAGTTGAAAGATCTGCGGAATCGTATCGCCGCACGGATTGACTCCGCGTCAACATAGAAATCCTTGAGAAGAGCATCCACGAAGGGTTCGATCTGGGCTGGATGGATAGCGGCGATCAAATCCAGGCACTGTGTGGGTCTGGCGACGCCGTGAACGGAACCGGCAAACGATCCGCCAATCGCATAAGGAATTTCCATGGAATCGAAGAGGGCCCCCAACTGCAGCGCAGCGTCGCGAATGCTAGCCATGGGCTGCCGGATCCCACCCATACGCCTGAATCATCAAATGGCGAGGGATGCGAAGCGCGCAGGCGCGGAGGAACACTTCGTGTTCGTCGATACCCGGATATCGTGCCCTCACGCCTCGCTCGGCGAACTGAATCATCCAGTCGGTGAGTTCGAAAACGTCATTCGCCTTTTCGCCCGGCGAGCGTCGCCGATGAATCTCGTAAAAGACTTCGAGCGCTTTGGGGTCCGTGTCGCGAACAAAATCGGGCTCGTGGTCCATGGCCTAATTATCCGACGCCTTCCAAGACGGTGTGCCGTCCGGCGGGGCTTGCCGCTACCACGCGAGTTTCAACGCGAACTGTACCTCACGATTTGGAATGGTTGTCGACGTGATCTGGCCCGTTTGCGGCAGATTCAACGTTACCGATGGAATGGCAAACTCCGGACGGTTGAAAAGGTTGAACAGTTCGGCGCGGAACTCCAGCTTCATACGCTCGACGTGTGGAACGGGAAAGAAACGATGTACGGCGAAGTCCACGTTGTCTTCTCCCGGTCCGTAGAGGACGTTACGCCCCGCGTTGCCGAAGGTGTAGATGGGAGGTGTGGTGAAACAGCTCTGATTGAAATAGTTCTGCAAGGTCGGATTCGACAGCTTGCCGCTGCAGACTCGGTTCGGCCAGTTCGTGTTGCCGACGTTGGCGTTGTCGACGGACAGGGCCAATGTGAAGGGGTCGCCATCCTGAGCGGTCCAGATACCGCTAACCTCCCAGCCGCCCAGGATTGCGGCGGAAGCGCCCGTCGAGGCGAAGCGATGGCCATGCCCGAAAGGCACATCCCAGGTAGTACTAAAAACGAAACGGCGCGGCACATTCGAATCGCTCGGGCCTCGCTGGGCCGCCAGATCATAGGCGTTTTGTACCGCCTCCTGCGTGCCGCAATACCCGCAGCCATCGAGAGACGCTCCGGAACTCAAATCGATGGCCCTTCCGTACGTGAAGCTAGCCAGGAAATAAATCCCCTGAGTCATTCGTTTTTCCAGCCGAGCCGTCATTCCCTCGTAGTGGCTTCGGCCCCACGGCGCGGAGACGGTGATAGGACCTGCCGTGTATTTAGCGAGCGGACGGCGCGACGGCACGGATCCGGGTCCGGGAGTGAGGGGTTGTGCGCCCGGATATGTGTTCCAAAGCGCATCCGCGGTGTTGCCGACGTAGCTGAGTTCGAGCGCTATGTTTTTCGGTAACTGCTTTTCGAAGCTAAGGTTCCATTGCTGCACAAGCGGCGTCTTATAGTAAGAAGGCCAACTCTCCAGAGTCGACGTGGAACTGGGGCTGAGGACGAAGTTCTGCGGGGTGACCGGCGCGGGAAATGGCGGCAGACTGCTGCTGAGGTTGAATGCCGTAGACGGGTTGTTCTTGTCCCCAATCAGATTCTGTCCGCCTAAACCGACAAAGGGAGGATTGTTGGTCATCATACTTCCCACCCCGGTCTGCTCGTCGGGATTGCCGTAGAAGATTCCATATCCACCGCGGATCACCAGGTCACCGGTGTGCGGCACGCGGTACGCGAAGCCGAAGCGCGGGGCGAAATTATGCGGATCGACGTTCATCAGGCTGCTCGACTGGCCGTTGATACCGGCATAGATCATCTTGCCGAAGTTGGGGCTGGCGGGATTGATGACGAAGTTGGCCAAGCCATTGTTCGCTTCGTATAGAGGCCAGTAAAGCTCATAGCGCATGCCCAGATTGAGGGTGAGGCGCGACGAGATCTTCCAATCGTCCTGCACATACCAGAAGTCATTCTGAGCCCGCAGATTAGAGAGACCCACGGTACCGGTGACCACCGTTTGCGCGAGGCCCAGTTCCATGTCCGCGAGTCCCGAGCCCGTTCCCGTACGAGATTGAGGATTCTGCGTATAGCTGCCGTCGAAAGTGAAAGCGCCCCGTCCGTTCAAGGTAGTGAGCGTGTACATCTTCACGTACTGGAACGTGTAGCCGAATTTGAGCATATGGGCACCGAGGCTCTGAGTTGCCGAGTCTGAAACTTCAAAGACCGTGGAGGATTTGGACAGGGGCGTATTACCGAAGCCAGTCGGATTTTGACCGAGTCCCGCAAAACCCGTGATGCTGAAAGAAGGAATGCTGCTGTCGACGCCGGGAGCGAGCGAATTGGGAATGATCGGATTGAGCGCCAGGGTACCGTCCTTCTTCACCCACGGCTTACTCCAGGAGGCACGAAATTCGTTCACCAGCGTCGGGCTGAAAATTCGGGTGTAGCCATATCCGCCGTTCCATGCGGGGAGTTTCTCAACTACCGTCGGGTCCGCGGGAGCCGGAAGCGCGGATTCCGCCGTAATGCCACCTTGGTTGAAGGAAAAGCGGCCAAACATGGTGTCCTTCGAAGACACCTGGACGTCACCGCGAAAAGTCGCAGTATTGAGGCCGGTGTTTTGCAGCGCCGACAACTCATAATTGTTAGCAACGCCGGGAAGGTTCGGGTTCGGAAACAGCGCGACCAGCGATTTTCCAACAGGATTGAAGAGCGAACTGGGGATGGTGTTGTTGGGGAAAGGAGTTCGGACGAAACTACTGCCGGACGCGACAGTGGAATTCGGGTCGAACACGGACGTCGTAAAGGTCCCGTTCTTGTCGGCGATTGTAGGGACCGTGGAAATCACGATGGTGGACTGATGGATTTGGGTACCTTGGTAGGCGCCGAAAATCCAGGCGCGGTTCTTCTTAATCGGGCCGCCCATGGAGCCGCCGAATTCGTTATAAACCAAAGGCGGCTTCGGTCCCGGCGGCGCAAAGAAATCTCTGGCCGCTATATCGCGGTTGCGAAGAAAGTCGAAAACCGAACCGTGAATCTGGTTAGTGCCGCTTCGGGTCACCACGGTTACCACGCCACCCGCCGATGCGCCGTATTCGGCCGAGTAGTTGCTGGTCTGGACCTTGAACTCCTCAACTGCTTCGAGGGACGGCCGCATGGCATCCCTCTGGTGATTGTCGATGCCGCGAATGAACGACTCATTCAGTCCGCCGTCGAGCAGGTAGACGTTCTGCATGCCGCGGTTTCCGAAAGCGGAAAAGGATTGATCTTTGTTGGTGGAGGGAACCGTGCCGGCCGTGAGGGTCGCGAGTTGCAAGTAGTTCCGGCCGTTTAGGGGTAATTGTTCCATGGTCTGATTGGCCACCACCTGACCTTCCGTGTTGGTAGTCGTATCGACTTGGGGAGATTGTTCAGTGATGGTGATGGATTGCGTCGCTTCACCGATCTCGAGCCTCAGCCGGAGTGCCACCACCTCAGTCACCTGGAGGACGACCCCTTGCCGGATGAGCGTCCTGAAGCCCGCTTTCTCCACGCGCACGTTATAGGTTCCCGGAGGGAGCAACGGAACCGGGGCCTGGCCCGATGAATTGGTCATGAGCGTTCGCGCGACCGCGCCGGTCTCTGCGCCGATAACGGTGACACGAGCTCCTGCGATCACGGCCTCACTCGCGTCACTGACTGTAACATCGATTTCACCGGTTGACGTCTGCGCCTTGATCAGGGTCATCAAAGCGAGCACCAAGAGTAATACCCGTCGTGTCAATTCATTTCCTCCGCGTGGAATGATATCAAAGAACGCTAGAGCTTTGCCGATCGAAAAGTATCCAGTGACGAGAAATGGGCGCTTGCAACAACTGCTGCAGTCACTGTCAAATTTCGCAAAGCTTCTCTATCGCTTTGAGATCCGTGTCGCGAACGTCGAAACGAATTCAAACTCACGACGGACCACTCCCAGCCAACCGGAGCGACCGGCTGCGAACAGGTTCGATAGTCTCGTGACACTGATATTGCTATGGCTATGGCTGAGTCAAGATTGAAATAACGGCGCTGGTGAACTCATCCAGCTTGCCCTGCGCGAAATCGGGCGAGTTAAGCCCGACGGAGTCTGCATCAGTTTTCGCTTGGCTGGTCCCGCGCTGGTCCTCGCTACCTTAAGCGGCAACGACGTGATACTTGCCAGATTGCGCCGTTTCGTCTGGGATGGGTCAGTGAATGGAAAATGCAGGACTATGACGCCACCTTTACAAATCCGCCCAGGCAGCGTCCTCCTCAGGCGAGAGCCAGTCCTCACTCAGCGAGGACTCTGCAAGTTAGCTGACAGAGCCGGTGCGTTCGCTCTGATCAGGCCGAGGAATTGAATCAGTCAGTCGGCGAGCGGTCAACGGGCCGATTCGAAGTCTCTACACCGAATACATCGCCGCCACTTCATAATCTACGACCTTAGGTATCGTAAACTCAATCACGCCGCCGTTGACGCGGAATGGCACTGTCTTTTCCGCGCGCAACAATTCCACCTTGCTGACAGTTCTTCCTGGAGGCAAGATCATGCGCACCCTTTGCTCCCCGATGGGATAGAAGGTCCGCAACCACCCGCGATGCATCGCGGGGTTGGTGTAGTTCAGGACGTGCAAGGCGAAGCCAGCCTGAGTTTCCCAAGCGAATGTTTCGATCACTCCGTCTCCTTCAATCGTCACGGGCGGATTCGCGCCAGACACCCAGCGGATGGAATTCCTGAGCAGGCGCGCGAGATCTGTATGACCGGACTGCCACATCGTGCGCTCAACGTCTCCGGGGAAATAGACCGTCCGGCTTTTGCCTTTTTCGCGCACCACCACGGCTGGTTCGCTCGTGTGCGGTTGCACCGGGTAGGACAACTCGGGAGGATAAGCCACGAAGCCCGGCACCACAGTCAGGATAGGCCCGTCGACTGAGGCGACGGGAATGCGATTCTCCGCGCCCGGAATCCAGGCAGTGTTGACGAAGCCATCGAGAATCGGGTGCCTCTTCTCGATGCGCGCCAGATAAGCATTGCCCGTGGTCCCCACAACGTCGCCCGCTTTGCGGATGCCGAAAACGTCGCCTAATCCGAAGTCGGCGCGGCGCTCGTTTCGTTCCGTGTACAGACTGGTTTCAAACGTCGCGAGCAATGAACCTCCGGCGTCTGCGTACGCTCGCAACTGACGGCACTGCTCGTCGCTGAGCAACGCGGTATTGGGCAGCACGAGCGCAGAGTACTTCTGCAAATCCGTCAGCGCCAGCTTGTCCTCATGGACGAAGTCGAAAAGAAAGCGGCCCTCGAGCAACGCATAATACATGCCGTCCATGTACTGCGGCATGAGGGAGCCATGCGGCGGCTGATAGAAGAGGTGCGTGCGCTGGCCCATGATGACGCCGATATTCGCGATGGACCGTTTGTTGACGAAATGGGCGTCGTGCTTCGCCATCCAGTCGAAGTACTCGGTGGGCAGGCTCCAGCCACCGGCGGTCCTCACCAAGACCGTTCTCGCCGCCGATGATGTGATGATAGGGCACCATCCCGGAGGCCAGCGTTTCATCAAACCACATCTGCTCTTCTTCTTGTGACTTGTAAACGTTGCGCCAGCGCGGGTGACCCGTCGACCATGCGCCGGTCACGTTAGTCGACATTTTGCCCTTTTGTACGGCGTTGCAGACGCGGCCTTGCAGCGCGCAGCCCCAGATGGGCGTATCGTCACCGCCGCGACCCTGATTGTCGCACTGAAACCATTCGCAGAGCTCGCCAAGTTCTACCAGATTGGCGGTCGACCGGATGCCGCCGCCCAGATTGGCGAAGTAGAAGTTAGACGGCTTCTTCTCCCTGGCGATGGCGTCGTAGAGTTTCCATAGGTAGACGGTGCGTTCGTTGAACTTATCCCAATAAGCCATCGAGCCGGCCTTGGGCAACTTGCGGCACTGCTCGCAATGACAGACCGGCAGACTTCCCAGCGGCGGCCAGGCATTTGTGAAGAGCCCGTCCACATCGTATAGGGAATTAATCTCGCGCATGATCGCCGGCATGTAGTCAGTCATGTAAGTGGAGAACATGCAGGTCCTGAAGAGCCGGCGATCTTCGGAGTGATGCAAGGGATTGCCTTGCGCATCGCGCTGGAACCATTCCGGATGAGCTTGCACAGCGTCTTCCCAATTCAGGTCGGGACTCATGCGCGCGATGACATGCAGACCTCGCTTCTTGGCGGCAGCGCAGCAGTCGCCAAAGAAATCGCGTTCGCCGAGATACTTGCCTTTTCGATGGAACGGCACTTTGGTCTGGTAGAAGGCCAGTATGCCGGTGACACTGACCATGGTGGCGTCCACTTTCAGGCCGGCCCAGTAGCTCGGCCCATTGCTCGACGTCGAGTACGACAGGATCGTGCTCCGTCATATTGAGCTGGCCCAGGCGGCGAATCCTGCGCTGCCAGGGAGTCTCCTGAGTAGCGGCCATCAGGGCTCCGGCGATCGCGGCCGGCACAGCGATAAACTCACGGCGATTGATGTCCATATGGATACCTCGGCGGAGACCAATCTATCACCTTGCGTTGAGTTATGGCGACCCCCGATGAATTCTTGGGAATTTGGTGATAGACTCATGTCCGCTTCGTCTTGGAGGTAATTCGAATGCGCAACCTTGTCGTTGTTGTAATGTGTACCCTTGCGGCTTGCAGCACGCTCACGGGCCAGTTCCAGTTTGGAAGCGTAAACGGTCTGGTCAGCGATCCTTCGCACGCGCCGGTTCCGGACGCACGCGTGGAAATTCGCAGTAAAACCACTAACGCGGCGCAGCAGATGACGACGTCCGCTTCGGGCGAGTATACCTTTGCTTCGTTACCCCCGGACCAATACTCGGTCACGGTTACCCGCTCTGGTTTCAGGACCGCAACGCGCTCGTTCCAACTTTCAGTAGATCAGCGCTTGCAGGCGGATATCGCGCTCGAGATCGGCAACGTTTCGGATAAGGTGACGGTGTCGGCGGAAACGCCGCTGCTCGAAACGGCTTCGTCCGAAGTCGGCGACGTGCGCGAGCAGAAGCAGGTCGCGGACCTGCCGCTCAACTCGCGAAATTTCACGCAACTGGTGGATCTCGCGCCCGGGGTGAACAATCGCGGAACTTCGTCGAATTCCGTCCTGCAGGGCTATACCAGCGGACGCGGGACCAATGGTGCGGTCATCAACGGCGCGCCGCCGGAAGGTATCGTTTACATGTTCGACGGCGTGCAGAGCATGGACAACGATGCCGGCGACATCATCTTTTTTCCGCCGGTCGATGCGATCCAGGAGTTTAAGGTGCAGACCAGTTCCGCCGCGGCGGCCTATGGCGGAGGAGCGGGCGTGATCAACGTCGATTTCAAGTCGGGCACGAACCAGTTTCATGGCGTAGCTTATGAGTTTGTCCGCAACTCCTGGTTCGACGCCAAGAATTATTTCGATTCACAGGCCAATCCTATCCCGCCATTCCGGTTAAACCAATTTGGATTTAACATCGGTGGTCCGGTGTGGATACCTAAGGTTTTCAACGGCAAGGACAAGCTCTTTTTCTTTGGCGACTATGAAGGAAAGCGCGTCTACCAGGCACAGACCTTTATCAGTACAGTGCCCATTCCAGCATTTCGCACCGGCGATTTTTCTTCGCTGCTGCCGAAAACGATTATCTACGATCCGCGCGGCAACGGCCACACGCCGCTGCCGAATAATATCATCCCGGCATCGGCAATCGACCCGACTTCAGCGAAATTGATGGCGCTCTATCCAGCTCAGAACATGCCCGGAGCGACGAACAACTACCTTTACAATCCGGGGCAGCAAACCACCGTCAATCAGTATGATTTCCGGTTCGACTATCGAAGCGGCGCGTCGACTTTCTTCGGACGCGCGAGCCATGAAAACCCGGTTACGGTCACGCCAGGCTACTTGCCTGCGCCGGCGGTAGGCGGAGGTCCTTCGCGGCCTGGGAATACGGAAGTTCCGGCATGGCAGGGCGTCATCGGCTATGGCCGTTCCATCTCGCCGACGTTATATTACGAAGCCCGGGTCGGCTACTCGCGGATGGTGGAATACATTGTCGACGAGGATAGCGGCCAATTGACGCTGGCTCAGTCACTTGGTATTCCCAACGCCAACCTGAACGGCGCGGGCGGATTGACGAACATCAGCATCAGCGGTGGAACTGTCGGATTAGGCGATGGCTCGGGCAGCCTGGCGAAGGTGAATAACAATTATGAATATTCGCAAGCCTTGAGCTGGGTGAAGGGCAAACACGAGTTCAAATTCGGAGGCTCTGTGATGAGCCGGCGATTCTCCTTTTTCTCGCCGACCTATCCGGTGGGCCAGATGGTATTCTCCGGCGCATATACCGGCAATGGGCTGGCCGACTTTCTGTTCGGCCGTCCGATCAGCTCCGACATCGACATCACGCGATTCTTCAGCCTGCACCGGTACATGTCTAACGTGTATGTGCAGGATACCTGGCGCATCACGCCCAAGCTGACTTTGAACTACGGACTGCGAGACGATTTCGTCACGCCGTGGACGGAGCGCCATAATCTGCTCGCGGGCTTTGTGCCCACTGGCGGAGGCACGCTGGTTCCCGTGGGAACAGCTCCCTACAGCGGCAATTCGGTGACGGAAGGGCGGTCGACGAATTTCGGTCCGCGCGCGGGGCTCGCGTACAACGTGGCGCCGAACACGGTGATTCGAGCCGGATTCGGCATCTTCTATTCGTATGCAATGCAGACGTCGAATGACTCTCCGGCCAAGAATCCGCCCTTCAGCGGCTCGCTGCAGGCTTCTAACAACGCGTCCGATTTCAACGATGCGCTACCAATTTCGGCAGGATTTCCAGCGGCGCGTCCAGCTCTTTTCCCGATTGCCGGGCTGGGTTGGATCTATTATCCCTACGACTTCAAGACTCAAGGCGCGTACGAGTGGAACTTCAATATCCAGCGCCAACTGCGCGGAAACATGGTGGTGTCAGTGGCTTATGTGGGCGAGAAAGGGACGCATATCCTGGTAACCGACAACATCAACGAAGCCCTGCCGGGGCCGGGAGCGGTGGCGAACCGGCGTCCATATCCCAATCTGGGCGATGGAACGGCGGTGGGACCGTGGGGAGATTCGGAATACCATTCGCTGCAGGCTACCTTTCAGCGGCGCCTCAGCACCGGGCTATCTTTTCTCGGCGCGTGGACATGGTCGCATAGCATCGATGATTCGAGCGGCACCGGTTCGGAGACCGTGCAGACGCCATATGCTTTGTATCTCAACCGTGGCAACTCGACCTTCGACGTGCGCCAGAGCCTGGTGTTGAGCTGGACCTATGAGCTGCCGTTCGGCAAGGGCAAGACGTTCCTAAAGGATGCACACGGGCCGCTCGAACTCTTGGCAGGAGGTTGGCAGCTCAACAGCATCGATACTTTCCAGACAGGGACGCCCTTCACGATGACGATGGCCACGAGCGCTTTAAACGCGGGCAGCGGCATACAGTGGCCGAATGTGATCGGTCAAGGAAAGCTGTCGAATCCTACCATCCACGAGTGGTTCAATACGGCGGCATATGCTTCTCCCGGGCTATATACCTACGGCGACGAAGGGCGCAATGCTCTCTATGGACCGGGTACGCGGCAACTGGACCTTTCCGCCTTTAAAAATTTTCACTTCACCCGAGACGAGGCCATGCGGTTGCAATTTCGCGCCGAGGTGTTCAACATCTTCAATACGCCGCAGTTCAACAATCCGAGCACGTCGATCGGCTCCTCGACTGTGGGGACGATCACGAGCGCCGGGCAGCCTCCGCTTTTCCAGCGGACTTCCCGCGAGATTCAGTTAGCATTGAAGCTTTATTGGTAAGGAGAAGTGTTATGACAATGGACCGGCGTACATGGCTGAAAACGGGTCTGGCGGCGGCTCCGCTGGGCGCGGCGGGCGCGGCGGCGGAAGCGTCGGGAATCAAGGTCACAGAAATCCGCACCTACCGGATGCCGTGGGGAATGCTGTTGGTGCAGGTGCTCACGAATGAAGGAACGTCGGGGTGGGGCGAGTGCAGCCCCATGAATGCGTACGTCGAAGAGGCGATGATCCAGAAGGTCCTGAAACCGCTCATGGTTGGGCAGGACCCCATGAACAGCGGTCCGCTTTACGACCAGATGCTCTTTCGCCCTTACAAATTAGGTCCGGGAGGCACCCTAGCGAACGCGATCGCAGGGCTCGACGTGGCGATGTGGGACATCAAAGGCAGGCTGCTCAAGACGCCCATCTATTCGCTGCTGGGCGGCGCGTACCGGATGCGCGTGCCGGCGTATTACAGCTACGGCTGGGATCACAAAGCTTCGATTGAAGAGGTGACCACACTGATGAAGAAGCAGGTGGATCTGGGGTTCCGGGCGCTCAAATTCCGCATGGGCTGGCGCGATCCGAACCGCGTGTTCACGGATGCAGTGGACGATCCGCTGGAGCAGTATATGGTTGCCATTCGTAAGGCGGTCGGCGACAAGATCCGGCTCATGTGCGATATGAATAACGGGTACACGACCCAGCGCGCAATCGAGATGGGGCGGAGATTGAAGCAAGCGGTGAACATTGTGCACTACGAAGAGCCGACGGCGCAGGGCGACTATGCGGCGATGTCGCAGGTGCAGGCGGCGCTACCCGATCTTCCCATCGCCGCCGGCGAACAGGAATACAACATCTGGATGTATCGGGACCTGATCGAGCAGGGCAACCCCGCGTTCATTCAGCCGGACATGACGAAATCGGGGATCACGGTGAGTAAGAAGGTAGCGGCGCTGGCGGAGGCGCATAACAAGCAGATCGTCTGCCACAATACGCAACCGGCAATGGGCACGGCGGCGACGCTGCAACTGGTGGCGTCGATCCCAAACGCGGTGTATCCGCAGGAATGGACGGGTCCGGCTGCGCGGTTGAAGCCGCTGTTCAAGAATGAGATCCAGTGGGATCACGGGGAATTGATTGTTCCGACCGGGCCCGGGGTGGGACTCGAAGTGAATGAATCCGCTGTGCGGGCCACCGCGGAGAAGAGCTGAGGGCTGTGATGCACAAGCCGGGTGGTGACCCTCCGTCTGCCTTACAATGTCCAGAAAACTGGACAGCCGCTACGGCAAGCGGCCCGCTAAACCTGGCACATAGCTTCGGCCCGGGCCCTCCACATCAATTCTCCGACGGGTTCTCTTCGATGTGATCGACTACCAGTACCGGCAGAGGGCGCCTGCGCGTCACCAACTTCAAACCAAGTTGCCTTTGCATTGCATCCTCCACGGAAAGGGCTCCATTGGGGTCGGGCGCAGCACTGACACCAGGTGATACGTTGTTGCCCGGCAACTGTCGCACCTTACTAAAATTCAAGGTGAAATCCCACCCTCCCTGCAGACCTGTCTCGTCCAAGACATCGCTGTGAACATAGCCACTGGCGAAGAACCGCAAATGCGAGGCCAGATAAGCCATGGAGACGTTAGTACACGTCAGCAACCGTGCCGCCGTGGGATTGCTGCTCCGGGGGTCTACCCTCGTCAGGGTCGGAAGCCCCTCCTTGCATCCTGTGCGGGAATTCGGATCTGCCTCCTTCAGCTTCGCCTTCGACCAAGTAAGCCATTTTGTGAAACATTGGTACATGGGAGAATCGCAACGCTTCGCTAAGGATTGCACGGGACTGCACGCCGCCGCGCATTTCGGCTTGGCGTACATAATGGATATACTACTCTCCAAGGGTGCTAATGCTTCTGCAAAAGACAGCCTTGGAGAAACAGCATTGCATAAAGCGGCCAGCAATGGCCACGAAAAGGCGGTAAGACTCCTCTTAGAGCGGGGTGCCAACATCGAGGCTGAGGACAACGAAGGATGGACAGCACTACACAAGGCCGTTAGCGGCGGCAATGCGGCAGTTGTTCTGCTACTGTTGGAAAACGGAGCAAAGGTTTCCAAGGGCATAGATGGCAGGACAGCTTTGCACTTTGCCGCAGAATTCGGCAACGAGGCAATTGCTTCTGCACTCCTTGGTAATGGAGCCGATGTAATGGCCCATTCTGTTCCCTCAGGCTCAGACATGGACCGGAAGTTCCTCGGTGGTCGCACTCCACTACATTGGGCAGCTGCACAAGGATATGACGGTCTCGCAAGACTGCTTCTTGAGCATGGCGCAGACGCAAACGCTAAGAACTTCACCGCGCGAACTGCACTACAAGAAGCCATTATGTGGAGCCGGACAGCTGTTGTTGAAGTCCTGCTAGAGCATGGGGCTTTGGTGACTGGTTGTGATGATGAAGGATGGACACCCCTGCATGAGGCGGCGTATAGAGCTCCTGAGAAAATCGCAGAGATGATCCTGGACCACGGAGCAGATATGGAAGCCAAGACGAGATTTCCCCAAGGGACAATTCCTAACCCTTGGGGCGAGGTTCCTGAAGCAATGAGGGGTGGTAGTACGCCTCTCCACATCGCAGCAACATGTGGTAATGAGGAGGTGTTCAAGCTCTTGATCGCACGAGGAGCAAACCGTCACTCCACAGACGCTAGCGGCCTAACGGCACTTCACATGGCAGTCTTAGGCCCGGAGATTCCAATTGCAGAGATCCTGCTGGAAGCTGGCGATGAAATCGATGTCAGAGATACGCTGCACGGGGAGACTCCCTTGCACAAGGCAGCGCGCCTAGGGAACGTCAAGTGCGTTTTGTTTCTCTTGGGCGAGGGAGCTGATATCAAGGCGAAGAATAACCTGGGTCAAGACGCGGTAGACATTGCGCGAGCTGCTGGCCAGACAGAATGCGCTCAGTCGTTGCTGGATTATGAGCCTCAGAAGTAGTAGAAGCCCCATGGGGCGTATATACCATGAATAAACAGCATAGCTCGAAGGAACACAAACTGTGTCTCCGACAGATTTGGATATACAGTGAATTTGATCTACGACGAAACGAGTCCTACTCATTCAGCTTAAATCCAGCCAGCAGGCATTGCGACTTCGTCCTCAAACCATAAACGGCTCGTCACTTCTCAGTCGCGCCAAGCTTCTTTCTCGCCTACGTCAGTACCACAAAGCTGGCGAAGTGCGTTCTACGTCATGACCAGTGAGGGTTTGGATGCATTCACTTTTGCATTTTTCTTCTAGGCGAACGTGGCTCCTTTGCTCCTGCCGCTCTCTAAGCGGGAATATGATTGTTGGCGGAGGAGAGAGCTTGTTCATGAGCCGGAAGGTGCTGTGCGCCTCGACGATGCCGACGGGGGATGCGACAGAATAAGATGGGGGGGCTTCTATAGCAGCAGCGACGCCCGTGTTGTTGAGATAGCTGTATAAACCATGGATATTAGCAATGACATTCGTTACTACTGTATCAGTATCCCTGCCCAGTCTCGGAGGTTTACTTGATGAGGCTGCCAAATGATAAGCTCCAATTAATAGTTCGTCGCGTGTGCAACCGATCAACAGTCGATCTGTTCCGTCCCATACATATATCGTCCCATACGACTTATGGGACGTCCCATATATGTATAGGTCAGACGGGTCATCCCGTCTATCCCACCACTTTATGTAATTACAAGAATCGATTGATTGATTGAAACTATTGATACCATTGATACTATTGATAACTTACAGTGCCCGCACTGTACTATTTAATGAAATCTACCCTTTATAGCCACCCCCTAATTAATACTCAAATGCACCTGTTCTCTTTACTCTTTTCCGGCTACTAATACGTAATGCCACCGGCTCAGGCTCCGGTGCATGCTCAGACTCTGGCTCAGGCTCAGGCTGCTTCCGCTTCCGACCTTGCTGGCGCTCAGGTTTATTAGCAAGCCGCCCGGCTTTCTGGGCAGCTCCAACTGTACCACGGTTATTAATCAACTGTACAGCCTTGCTAAGGCTTAGTTTAGCTGTTCCAGCAGGCCAATTTATAGGAATTAGACTTTGATCTGGTGCTTCTACAGGATTGAGTTGAGAAGTACAGTAACTACTACTCAGTAGCCCTTTTGTACTACTTAGAAAGTATCGGTTCTTTGTGACTTGATCAATACAACAAAGGATCCGCTTGGGCTCTGTATGTAGACGCAGCTTGGAAGGAATTGCCAAAGTAATAATCCAACCTTTCTGAAATATCCGAGCTTTTCCAGAAGCTTTCTTTACTATTTGAGCAGCAACTCTAGTATTGTTTTTGTATACAATATACTCTAACTCTGTTAGAGTATACTCTTCTCTGTCAATATCAGATTCAGAGAACCTTCTATCCTTATCTTCGCTGGCCTTATTGGTATTTATCTGATTCTCACCAATCTCAGGTATATTCCTGATTAACCAGTATAGTTTCCGGCCAAACCAAACTTCGAATAGTATTGTATAAGCAGGCAATACTGAAGGCCGAGTTGTATTTACAACTTGGGCAATGTCAGGTAAGAAATGTACCTATTCCTGGGTTCCTCTATACTCGGCTTGGCATGTATATAATCGATTCTTGAATATACTGTTGGCTTTTTCCACAGATCCTTGGCTTTGTAGGTAGTAGGGCCTTCCTTTGGTAATAGAAATCCTATAATACTTGAGAAGATTACCGAATTCGCCTTTGAATTTATTTCTATTATTACAGCAACTGGTTTGTATTAGCAGTAATAATTCTATACTTATTAATTAATACAGAATATACTTATATTCTTCAAGGCTGTCTATTCTGACCAATCTACTGGCCAATTACATTTGCCAATATAAGTGCTTCTTTATTAGGAAGCGGCACAAGCCAAATATATCTTGAAAAGTGATCTTTGATCTGTGCTAGCTAATAGAAAACATTATCCGGGGTAGTTCTAAAGTCTATTAAGTCGATATAAACTCGATTCAGGTACCGGGAGCTAATAATTGGAATTGGAATTGGTATATTCTTTGCAGTACTGTTCAGATTGCAAATCAAGCACCGGTTTATAACCCAAGCAACGTCAGCCCGGGTTATTCTCCACTACCTTTCTACAACCTGTTTGTATATCTTGCGGATTCCAAAGTGCTGCAAGTTCCGGTATATCTGGGTAATAAATCGGAAAGCATTATTAACCCGAGCAACATAACAAGGAGGAATTAGAACAGTCTCTCTATCTTTGTCTGCTTTGGACTCTGCTTTGCGATATAGAACACTGTCCTGGACCTCAAAGAAAGCTTTAGCAAACTGACAATTTGCTGTAAATCTGGCTTGTTGAGCAGGAATATTACTTGTCATACATTTCTCAGGGTTCTCAAGGTAGAATTTGAACTCTATTTCCTTGAGTATTGTAAAAATACCTGATCCTTTGCTGTCTTGTAGGTACTTTTCGAAGTCCCTTTCTATCTGGCGTGTAAATACAACTTCAGGATCAGGCTCAGGCTGGCTATAGGCTCTTCCAACAGGGCTGGAAAGAATAGAAGCATCGACTTCTATAAATACAGTAGTTGTAGAGAAATACTGGGAATATAGTACAAAATAAGATAGTTATTGAATATGAATCTACTGTAAAGGTAAAGGAAATACAGCTCTATTTAATAGATTTACAGCTTTGAGAGTAAAATACCTACAAATACTTAGATTCACCAATATATATATTTTACAGTATAGAATCAAAGAATTAGGTGAATAGTAATTATTTACAGTATTCACGGAGCTCTAACCCTATTTACAGGGTTCCTACAGTGCCTAAACAGTGCCTAAACAGCCAAAAGAACCCCTAATTTCCCTGTCAGACACGGGGTTGATGAAATTGATTAGTAATTACATAATTACCACTTTTAAGTGGTGGGATAGATGGGATGACCCGTCTGACCCATATATATATGGGACGATATATGTATGGGACGGAACAGATCGCATCAGCATGCCGGTTTTCTTAGGCTATAATTTCAATTACACTTTGCGGTGTCTTGTCTACCTGTACAGACGGGAATAAGGTTTCTCAAAATATAACAAACTCATGTGGCGAAGTGAGTCTTGTTTTCCCCTTTCTGTTGGCACTCTTCTCGATTT
>CAVZRE010000071.1:0-45663 GCA_963777595.1 Terriglobia bacterium | reverse complement strand
TTTAACTGGTTCAGTTAGCGTATTGCTTCGCCGCCAAGCGTCGGAAGGGGCGTCATTAAGCCGAACTGCCACGTGAACGGCAGACACACAACGTTGGTACCGAAGCCGCAAAAGTCCTCGCGGTAAGGGCTCGGCGTGGACGTTTCCGCCTCACCCACAAATTGCCCCTTAATGTTGATGTCAAATCCGATACTGTTCAGGCCTCCAAATCCGTTGCCGCTGGTGTCTGTCTTCTGTCCCTTGTACCAGACGACCGCGTGTGACGCGCCGCCCGAAGCATCCACTCCGGCTATGAGTTCATTGTTCGAAACACTGAACGGCTGGCCATATTGGCCCACCGGCCCGAGGTCGGTGACGGTATAGTGTTGTGGCTCCGCGGCTGTCAGGGTCACCGCCGCCACGGAAATCAGGATTGTACGTTTCATAAATCGCCTCCTATTGGCTTTCAAAAACTTGCCCTTCACCTCCTTTAACGGGAACTGCGGTGAGGAACTGTGACGGCAGAACTCTTTTTGTTTGGGCGCGTGGTAGATTCACACATCTCACCGGTGAGCCTATAGACCGCCGTCCTATGAATCCTTCCGCCGACGGAATTACCGAATTACTGCAGGCATGGAACCGCGGAGACGATCGAGCGCTCGAAAAGTTGACCCAACTGGTGTACGACGAACTTTACCGCGCGGCGAAGCGCTGCGTTTCCCGTGGGCGGCGGGACCAGAGCTTGCAAACCACGGCCCTTATCAATGAACTTTACCTGAAGATGGTGGACCTGAAGCGGGTCAACTGGCAGAATCGCGCTCATTTTTTTGCCATTTGCGCGCGTCAGATGCGGCGGATCCTAACCGACCTCTTTCGATCCGCGCAATATTTGAAGCGCGGCGGTGGAGCGGAACAAGTATCCTTCGACGAATCGGCAGTGGTGTCGCCCGCAACGCGCGGCGATTTGCTGGCCATCGATGAGGCGCTCAGCCGTCTGGCGCACGTCGATGGGCGCAAAAGCCAGGTAGTGGAACTACGGTTTTTTGGCGGCCTGAGCGTGAAGGAGACAGCCGAGGTATTGAAGGTATCTCCGGAAACCGTCATGCGAGACTGGAAGCTGGCCAAGGCCTGGCTTCTGTGCGAACTGCGCGAATAAGCCAGATGCAAGCGGAACGCTGGCGGCAAATCGAGGAGCTGTTTCACTCGGCTCTGAAGGTGGAGGCGAGCGGCCGGGGGGCATTCCTCGATCAGGCTTGTTTGGGCGACCTGAGCCTGCGTTCGGAACTGGAACGTCTGCTGGCCCGCCACGGCGAGGCAGAGAGCTTCCTCGAATCTCCCGCGTTTGAGGTGGCAGGCGAAGCGCTCGGGTCGACTGCGTGTGTCTCCAGTGAATCCGCGGGCGCGGCGACGGCTCCCGTGCCGGGCCAAATCATCTCGCACTACAGGATCTTGTCCCAACTCGGTAGGGGCGGTATGGGAGTCGTTTACGAAGCGGAGGATGTCCGGCTGGGGCGTCGCGTGGCCTTGAAATTCATGTCGGAGAACCTGACTCGCGATCCCGGCGCGCTGCAGCGCTTCGAGCGTGAGGCCCGAGCCGCTTCTTCTCTGAACCACGCCAATATATGCACGATTTATGAAGTGGAAGAACACGACCACCAACCGGTGATCGTGATGGAGTTGCTCGAAGGCTCGAGCCTCAAGGAGAAAATTCGTGAGGGGCCGGTTCCCCCCGATGAACTTCTGGACATTGGCATTCAGGTCTCCGCGGCCTTGGAGGCTGCCCACGCCAGGGGAGTCGTCCATCGCGACATCAAACCGGCAAACATTTTCGTCGTGACGGGCGGGCGTGTAAAGATTTTGGATTTCGGATTGGCCAAGGTGATGCCGGCGCATACCACCGACGATCGAACGGGGGAGGAATCGCTCACCCTGGAGGGCACCATTACGGGCACAGCCTCTTACCTGTCTCCGGAGCAGGCGCGCGGAGAGAGCCTGGACACACGCAGCGATCTGTTTTCGCTGGGTGTGGTGCTCTACGAACTAGCCACCGCCCAAACACCGTTCGCGCGGAAGAATACCGTCTTGACCATTGACGCCATTTTGAATGGACAGCCTACCGCCGCCAGCATTTTGAATCCGGCCGTGCCCCCCGGATTGGACCGGATCATCGGCATGGCTTTGAAGAAAAACAGGGAGGCGCGTTACCAGAACGCCGCCGATTTTGCCTTGGATCTGATGCGGGTCAAAGAGGGAAAAGCGGTCATTGCGGCAACCTTGCCGGGACCTCGCCGGCTCTTGCCGGCAATGGGACTCGGCGCTTTGGCGCTCGCGGTCATCGCATTCTTCTACCTGCATCGCACGCCGGCCTTAACCGCGAAAGACACTATTGTACTCGCCGATTTCAAAAACACCACCGGCGACCCCGTCTTCGACGGCACGCTCCGCCAGGGACTGGCCGTCCAACTCGAGCAGTCTCCTTTCCTCAGCCTGATCTCCGGTCAGCGGATCCGGCAGACCCTCCGTCTCATGGGCCAGCCCGCCGATGCGCCAATCACTGGCGCGCTCGCCAGGGAGATCTGCGAGCGGACCGGAAGTGCGGCGGTTCTGGAAGGCACGATTGCGCCTCTTGGAAGCCAATTCGTCTTGGGCCTAAGCGCCAGAAACTGCCACACCGGGGAGGTCCTCGATGAAGAGCAGATGCAGGCCGCAAGTAAGGAAGGGATTCTCAACTCGCTAACCGAAATCGCGGGTAAGTTCAGAAGGCGGATTGGCGAATCGGCGGGGGCCATCGCGACGCACGCTACGCCGCTCGCCGAGGCGACCACTCCGTCCCTTGAAGCCTTAAAAGCCTTTAGCCTGGCTGGGGCGCTCAAGTCGGGAAGCAGTGAAAATTCCGCTGTGCCGCAGCTCAAACGTGCCATTGCGATCGATCCGAAATTCGCCATGGCGTACGCCGTGTTGGGGCTCGTGTACAGCATTATGGGAGAATCCGACCTCTCCATTGAAAGCACCCGAAAGGCCTATCAGTTGCGCGAACGCACGAGCGAGCCCGAGAAATTCTTCATCACGTTTTCCTACGATCGGCACGTAACGGGAAACCTCAAAAAGGCTCAAGCGACGGCCGAATTGTGGGCCCAAACTTATCCTCGCGTGCCCGATCCTCATTCTCTGCTGGCCGGTTTCGTTACCCAGGGCACCGGCGAGTACGAGAAGGGAACCAACGAAGCTCAGATAGCGATCCAACTCGATCCCGACCACGCGCCAGGATATGAAAACCTGGCATTCTGTCTGCTTTTCCGCGATCGGTATCCGGAAGCCGAAAGTACTCTGCATCGTGCCGCGGTGCGCAAATTGGACAACCTGAACTTTTTGTTTCTTCGCTACTACCTCGCTTTCTTAAAGAACGACCGCGCCGGGATGGATCGCGAAATCGCCCTGGCTAAGTCGAAACCTGGTGGTGAAGACATCACCTCCCAACATCGGGCTCTGGTCCTGAGCCATGCCGGTCGCTTACAGGAGTCGCGCGCGATGTGGCGGCGGGCAGTGCAGTTCGCGCAGCAGGCTGGCGATCGCGGACGAGCAGCCCTATATGAATCTGCGGCAGCTGTCAGCGAATCTGTTTTCGGGAATGCACCTTTAGCCAGACAGCGCGCAAGAGCCGCGCTCGATCTTTCACGGGGACGCGACGTCGAGTATGCTGCGGCCTTCGCGCTGGCGTTTGGCGGCGACCCTACCGGCTCCCAGGCACTCGCAGACGATCTGGACAAGCGATTCCCCGAGGATACTGCGGTCCGATCCACCTACTTACCCACCCTCCGCGCCAGTTTCGCGCTCGCGCGTGGCGACTCCGCCCGTGCGATCGAACTCCTGGAAGCCACCCGTCCCCGCGATCTGGACCTGCCGGGGACTGCGTTCGTCAGCTTCTTCGGAGGACTCTATCCGGTCTATGTGCGCGGCGAGGCCTATCTTGCCTCGCACCAGTACCCTAAAGCCGCTGCCGAGTTCCAGAAGATTCTCGATCACCGCGGGGTCGTTCTCAGCGATCCCACAGGCGCCTTGGCGCGCCTGCAACTGGGCAGAGCGCTGACCCTTGGTGGGGATACTACGAAGGGAAAGTCAGCATATTCGGACTTCCTCACCCTCTGGAAGGATGCTGACCCCGATATCCCGATCTTCGAACAAGCAAAGTTGGAATATGCGAGGCTTGACCCGCGGTAGCGTCCCCGGGGCATAAAGACTCCATCGGGACTCGTGACTGGCCAAATGCGGGGTTCGAGGAAACTGACGTGAAGGTGGTCGCCGCGTGAGGTCAACTTCACCTAACCGGACTTTCGACCAAGTAAGGTTTAGCGGTGCGACGGTAATTACCGGGAACCGGTGACGGATTTCATCGCGCAGTGACCACCGGGACGTATCATCTCCAATAACCCCGCTTAACAACCATAACTCTTTCCGAGAACCCCACCCACAGCTTCCCCAGTCGGCGGTCCCAGGGCCCGGATGTCGCTTGCGATCAGTACTCGGGAACGGATTTCTTCAGCCCTGCGGTCCAGTTCAGCACTACCGTGCGCGGCTGCGGCGGACCCGTCTCTTCCGGAGCCAGAATCGCGGTTAAGATCGCAACTGCCGCAATCCATCCCTTCGGGAGAGACGCCGATTTCCGGATCGGACTGTCCGTTCCGCCCTCCACGCAACGCTCCAGAGCTGCTCGCAGATCGCGCCGATTGCCACCGCTCATCCGGATCTTTTGCCAGGCAAAGGTGCAACACCCAATCGAGGCCCGCCGGCGCAACTTGCCCTGCGCTTTCAGCCGCGGGCATCGTGCGGAAGAGGGCTACTATCTGCCCCTCGAAGAAATTGTACGGCGCGCGAAGGAGGCGTGGAATCTGGGCGCAACGGAAGTGTGCGTCCAGGCGGGACTTCCTCCCCGCATGAAGGGTTCTCTTTACCTTGACCTCTGCCGGGCCATCAAGACGGAACTCCCCGGCATTCACATTCACGGATTCTCACCTGAGGAGGTGCTCTATGGCGCCGAACGATCCGGCTGTAGCATCGAAGAGTATCTTGCCGGTTTGAAGGAAGCGGGTGTAGGCTCGCTGCCCGGCACCTCGGCCGAAATTCTCAATGACCGTGTGCGCGATCTGATTTCCCCTGGCAGAATTACGACGGCCAACTGGAAGCGTGTGATTCGCGCTGCCCATTCTCTGGGAATTCCGACGACCTCCACGATCATGTACGGGCATCTGGAAACAGCGCGAGACTGCGCGGAACACATCGCGCTCATCCGCGAAATCCAGAAGGAAACCGGCGGTTTCACGGAATTTGTGCCGCTGAGTTTTATTCATACGGAAGCGCCGATGTTCCAGAAGTCCCTGGTGCCGGGTCTCCGTGCAGGCGCTACCCGCGAGGAGGTGATTCGCATGTATGCCGTCGCTCGCATTATGCTGCACGGCCGGATTCACCATATCCAGGCAAGCTGGGTGAAGCAGGGTATTGAAATGGCAAAAGCCTGCCTGAATGCGGGTGCCGATGATCTGGGCGGCACGCTGATGAATGAAAGCATCTCGACCGCGGCTGGCTCCGGCCACGGGCACTTCATGCGCCCTGTGGATCTGAGGAACGCGATCCGGGAGCTTGGCGGGTTGCCGGTTGAGCGCACGACTACATATCAGGACATTCGCGTAATGGATCAGGAACCCGAGCGTCTGGAGCCGCTCGATGCTCCAATGGGCGCGAACCAGTTCGGGTCTTACCACACCTTGATCGCTTCCGGTGAGTTCCGTTTGAAAAACTCAAATCAGCCCGCATCGATGCCGACGGCCCGCGACGAAGACATCGCCTCTTTACGTGCGCAGTAAAGCGCACCAAGGACACAAAGCAAACCGCCAACGGCAACAGTCAGATTCGCGTGAAAGCGGGCTGCCGCGATTCCGGCGATCAGGCTGCCGACCGGCGGCACACCGAGAAAAACAAGGGAATAAAAGCCCATCACTCTCCCGCGCATGACTTCGTGTACCCACGTTTGCATCATGGTCTGGGTAGTCGCGAGAGTTGTCGAGTAGCCCGCGCCAATAATCAACATCATCAACAGCGACAGGGTGAAGCTTCGCGAGAACCCCATCACCACCAGCGCCGCTCCCGCGACCGCTGACGCGATGAACGATGCGGCCGGCAAGCCTCTTGTATTCGGGCGCGATGCGAGGACCAGCGAACTGATGATGGCTCCGATCCCAGAGGCCGACACGAGCCAGCCAAGTCCGGCCGGTCCCGCGAGTAAGCGTTCAGCGGCTAAGATCGGTAACAAGGTTTGGTATGGAGTTCCCGCCAGATTGAAGATACCGAAATTGAATAGCATTGCGGCGAGGACCGGCGTGTCCCGGACAAAGTAGAATCCCTCGCGGAGCATTAGCCAGCTCTTCCCCCGGCTGGCCGCGCGAGCGATGGGTTTCACCTTCATCATCAGCAAAGCGATAATGACCGCGAGGAAACTGGCCGCATTGATGGCGAAACAGATCCCCTCGCCCCATAAGGCAACTAATCCACCGGCGAGGGCCGGCCCAAGGACACGCGCAGCATTCACTAATGAAGCATTCAGCGCGATGGCATTCGATAGGTCCCCTGGCTCGACCATTTCCGAATAGAAAGACTGCCTCGTCGGGTTTTCAAAGGCGGTTACGACGCCGAGAACCAAGGACAGAAATAGCAACCAGTTTGGGGTTATGACGCCGGACAAGGTAGCGGCAGTAAGCGCGACCGCTTGCAGCATGGCGCAAGTCTGGGCCCACACCAGCATGCTCCGCCGATCCACCCGATCGGACAGAAGTCCGGCGATCGGCGTCAGCAGAAAGGCTGGCGCACTCGACGCAAAGGTCACGTAGCCCAGATACAAAGAAGAATGAGTAAGGCGATAAGCCAGCCACGCCTGAGCGACTCGTTGCGCCCATGTTCCCGAAACAGACAGCACTTGTCCAACAAAGAACAACCGAAAATTTCGTTCACGGAAGGCGCGAAAGGTATTGTGTCTTAGCCCAGCCATTGGAGGCCAATCATCGGCCAATAAATGGGGACCAGGAACATCACGATCAGTCCTTCTACGAGAGTGAGGATTGCACCGACCTTCAACATATCCTTGCCGTCGAACTGGCCATAAGAGTAACCCAACACCAAGACTGACGACTGGTACACAAACAACTTGCCGCCCGAGGCAAAGTTCCATAACATTGCGAGGGCTACCGGATTATATCCGTGAGTCTGGGCAAACTTGATGATTACCGGAAGGGATGTGCTGAGCATGGAGAGTTCGCTCGCCAGGGCGAAGTGATAGACGAAGCCGGTCCAATAGAGAGTCGTAGCCGCCAGGAATGGATGTCCGAGCATCGGGGCCATCCAGGACATCATGACGCCAGTCAAAGCATCGAGAGCCTTAGTCTTGATCAAGACCCCGCCCATACTCAGTGCCCCGCCAAGAAAGATGATCAGCAAAAAATTGATCGACCGGATGTCCTTGGTTCTCAGCACTCCCAAAAACGGAAGTGAGACGGCAAGTCCAATTCCCAAGGCCACCACGGCGGGGCTGATTCCATGAAGCGAATCGGTGGACCACATAATAATCGCAAAAACCAGCCAGGCCAACGCTTTCTTCTGGGCAGTGGACCACGGACCCATCTCGCGTAAGGCGTCGCTCATGTGTGTGCGTCCGCCGGGGAGTTCATTCTTTTCCGGCGGATAGAGCCAGAGTATCGTCAGCCAGCAGGCAAAGATCGTAATGAGGACCGCGGGTAAATAGGCGATGAAATAAAGACTCCAGGAAATTGGCTTGCCGGTCAGCTTTTCAACCAAGCCGCGCGTCAGAATGCTGGCGCCCCCCGCGAGCACCATCTTATTGAACAACCCGCACGTATAAGTGAGAATGATGAACATTCCACGGCCGATATTACTACCTTTCTCCACGCCGAACGCCGTCATGACACCCACGATCATGGGCGCAATGATTGCCAGTTGAGCCATCCCGGAGGGCACCAGGAAGTTCAAGATCAGCACCAGGATAATAACGCTCAACAGTAGTTTGGCGTACGTCGAACCGATTGCACCCATAACGATGTAGCCGATCCGGGCAGCGAGTCCCGTGCGTGACGCGGCTTCACCCATAATCATCGCGCCGAACAGAAACCAAGGTGTGTTGTCCGCGAAACCGGAAAAGGCCGTATCAAACTTCGCAATACCTAGCGCCCAGAACAGATAGCAACCCAATAGCGCAGTTAAACCGTGATCAATCGGTTCGAGGGCCCAATAAATCACCATGAGAGCCACAATCGCCAAAGCATGTTTTGCTTTCGGATCAAGAGCGAAGGGCGCAAACCAGATTGCGATGGCAAGGATGGGGCCCAGCAGCATGCCCACGAGCGCTTTCATGGAAGGCACAGGCGGCACAGCAGTTTGCTCGGCGGAAATCGCGGTTGCAGTGTTCATGACTTTCATTAGCCTTTCCGTTACTGGCAGATTGCGGCAGCGACTCGCGCGTAGACGTTCGCCATATTCACGAGATCAGCGAGTTCGAAACACAAGCGATCGGTTTCCTTTTCCCTCGTGCGTGGAGGCCCAAAGGTCAGAGACGGAATGCCCGTTTCATTGAAGACGTTGTTGTCGCGCCACATACTCACCACCTCCTGCGGCGCACAGGGACGAGGCGACTGGCCGGTCACATCCTGGAAAGCTTGGGTAACTTCTGCCGCTAACGGTTCAGTATTCTTGCCAACCGCACCACGGCGGGCGAGAAAGGTCTCGACCTTCGCCCCGACCTCGACGGCGTCGACTCGGTTTTGCAACTCCCTCTCTATCTCAAGAGGATCTTCATCGGGCACGAGGCGCACATCGACGTAAATTGAACAATGCGGCGAAGTCCGGTTAGGTCGATAAGGGACGCCGCCGCGAATCGCACCGATGTTGACCTTCGGGACCACATGCCCACAGGGAGAGTCAAAGCTATGTCTCGACTCATACTCCCTCGCCCAAGCTTCGATCGCCCCAATCAGATGAGCCATCTTGACGATGGCGTTGGGGTGCTGGCGGATATCGTCGGGACGGACAGAGCGGGGTGTGTATTGATTCACGCCCGGCACGCTGATCTTGAAGTAACAGGCGCCGCAAGCCAGCCAGGAGATGCCGAAGTCCGTGGTCTCGGCGATTAGTGCGTAGTCGGCCCGCACACCATGAGAGACCAGATGACGGCTGCCAAAACCCTTGCCTTCGTAATTCAGCCCCTGATACTCATCGACCGGCGAGGCTCCAGTTTCGCCCACAACTCCGGTGAAGATGACATCTCCACGGAGAGGCGCGCCTGCGTCCCGCAGGGCCTTGAGGGCAATCATTGTCGTCGCCATCAAGCCGCGATCGTTGAGCACCGTGTGCCCGAACAACCTGTTTCCCTCACGCCACGCGCCCACTCGATTGAGATCGGGCGCGTTCATTCCCCAATCGTATTCGGGACCCGAGATTTCGGTGTCCAGATGCGAATTGAAGATCAGGCTTTTGCCTCCGCCTTTACCAGACAAGACGGCCACGACGTTCGAGCGATCGGCAAGAATCGGCTGCAAGTAAGCATTGAACTGATTCTGCTTCAGCCAGTCGCGAACGACCTCGGCTAAGGGTTGTTCATGGCCCATGGGACTGAAGGTGTTGGCCATTTTGAGCGCCAGTCCGGCGAGTTCTTCCGGGTCGATCTGGGCGGAAAACTTGAGTGGTGTGGCCATTGATCCTCCGGTGTTCACGACGTCTCGAGAGCCTGCTCGATGGCGCGTCGCAAAAAAACTCCTAGTAGATGGCGCTTATAATCCGCGCCGCCTTCGTGATCATCGATCAATTCCGCATCGTCAGCCAGCACGTCGGCAGCTTTGCCGATTGCAGCTTCAACTTCCGCGCGCGGACCGGATAACAGTTCTTCCGCCGCGGCAGAACGCCTGGGAAACGGGCACAGGCAGCCGATAGCGACTCGCGACCGGGTAATCGTCGCTCCACTATCCGCCGTGTCCATCACGATCGCCAGACCCAGCGTCGGTCGTTCATGAATCTGATATTTGAGGTAAGCCGCGCGTTGATTCTGGAGCATGGAGGGAACCCGCACGCTCGTCAACAGTTCGCCGGCTTCAAGGCTATTGGCATAGGCGCCGCAAATCATTTCGTCCACGCCGAGTTCCCGCCTTCCCGACGGACCCTGCGGCAATTACCAACGCATCCAAGGCGAGCAGCAGAGTCGCGGGATCCGAATGGGGTTCGGCAAAACAGAGATTGCCGCCGAGCGTGCCCGAAGCCCGCACGCGCACATTTGCCACTCGCGCTTCCAAAGCCGATAAAACCCCAAGATTTCCGCAGACTAAGGGCGAATGCTCGATCGCCCGGTGCGTCGCTCCAGCCCCAATCTCGATCCAGTTGTCGCGCAATTGAATCGAATCAAAGCCGGGCAAAACCTTTACGTCGACGAGATGGCTATAGCGCAACGCACCGTGGCGCATGGCGAGAAGGAGTTCGGTTCCTCCGGCATATACGCTACCGTCGTCACCGAACTCCACCAGCATTTGCGACGCTTCCGCGGCACTCGAAGGTTGATGAATTTCAAACCGGCGCAAAGGCGTCATAGTTTGCGCAAGCGGGGAAGAACCTCTTTTCCCAAGAGGTCGAGCGACTGATCCCACTCATCGAAGCGGAACCGGAAATCGAAAACGATATGGTCGATTCCGACTTCGAGGAATTTCTGAACTTCCTGCACTACATCATCCGGACTACCGGCAATGAAGGAGCCTTCCAGATCCTGCCATTGCGTGAAGGATCCTGATTCCGGCTTGACCCAGAACTTCTGCTTGTTGGCGTTGTCGAGAAGACCGGCGACATTCACTTTGCGCAGCGCCGTTTCACGATCGACGTCGATGCTGGTGATCGGAATACAGCCTTCCAGAATGCGCTTTTTCCCGGCTGCCTCCGCATCGGCGCGCATCTTCTCGACGCGTTTCTTATAGGTATTCAGCGTGATGCGGCCTGGCAGCCAGCCGTCGCAATAAGCAACAGCGCGGCGGCAGGATGCGGGAGTGCCTCCGGCGTACCAGAGATCCGGCATCTTGGAAGGGCGCGGTTTGAAGCCGACTTCGCCGATCTTGTAGTATTGCCCTTCATGAGTGAAGTGCTCGCAGCCCCATGCCTTGCGCATGATCGCGACTTGCTCTTCGACCAGCTCATCGCGCTTCCATTCGCCAATGCCCAGGGCGTCGAACTCGACTTGGAAATTGCCAAGGCCCATGGAAAGCAGCAGGCGGTCGCCGCACATGTACTCGAGCGAGTTGATCATCAGGGCGCAGAGCAAGGGATGGCGATGAGGAATCAATGATCCAAAGCCGAGTTGAATCTTCGACGTCACCGCTCCCATCGCGGCAAGAGCCACGAAGGGATCGATAAACGTGTTATCGGTGCCCTCCATGCCGTGCGGATGGAACACCAGGTGATCGCGCACGAAAAGCGAATCGAAGCCGAGCGCCTCCGCCTTTTTCGCTCCTTCGATTAGCTTATCCTTACTCGTTTCAGCGCCAAAGTGCGGGCACAAAAGACCGTATTGTGTAGCCATTCGTTGTCTCTTTTCTTGCGATCAGGCAGGCACTGCAGCCGCGGTCGTCTGCAAGCGCGCGACTTCTTCAGCGGACAGCGGGCTGGCTTTTTCGCCCCTGCCCGGCTCGCCGACCAGTTTGCCGTCTTCAAACACGAAATTGCCGCGCACGATGGTATGGACTGGCAGACCTTTCACCTTCTTGCCGGCATACGGAGTCCAGCCGCACTTGCTGATCACTCGCTCGTTATTCAGAGTGAGTTCCGCGCTCATATCGATCACCGCAAAATCGGCATCCGCGCCAATGCGGATCGCGCCTTTTTTCGGATACAGTTTGAATACCTTGGCGGGATTTTCCGAGAGCAACTCGACCGCCTTCTTGATGGTGAGCATGCCGGCGTTGACATCGGTCATCAGCATCGACACATACTCCTGCGCCGAAGGTGTGCCGGTGTGCGCCTTCCAGCCGTTGGTCCAACCCGGCTCTTTCTCTTCCCTGGTGTGAGGCGCGTGATCGGTAGCGATCATGTCGAGTGTGCCGTCCATCAAGCCTTTCCACACGGCTTCGTAATGATGACGCTCCACATAGTAGGAGAGGGCGTAAGAGCCCAGACGCTCGACATTAGCCCAGTCATTACCCAGCCACAGTGTCCACGGATTGACTTCGGAGGTCACCGGACGACCTTGCGCCCGCGCCGCTTTAATCATCTCGACGCACTGTCCGGTCTGCAGATGCAGCAGGTGCATATGGACTCCGGTGGCCTGCTGGATGCGCAGCAACACACCCACCGCGGTATCCCAGATTACGCCGTCCATGGCGCTGTAGGCCTTTGCGTAGGCACGGAAATCGCGCTCTCCGCGATCCCAATATTCCTGCTCGATCACGTTCATCAGCGCCTGGTCGTGCGGGTGAATCATGATCGGCAGACCAGTCTTCTGGATCGCCTGGCACATCTTGAGCAGTTTGCCGTGATCGTGAATTCCGATGCCGGGCATGTGAGGATAATCGCGCCCGGTATCGACCACCATAAAGATCTTGAACGACATGATCCCCATTTTGGCCAGTTCCGGAATAGCTTCAAGGTTAGAGGATGCGGCGTTGATGTTGTAGTCGATTATCGACTTCTTTTCATACAACGCGAACATGTCCCGTAGGATCGCCGGAGTGGTCGGTGGAGGATAGACGTTCGGCATTGCCGAACTCACGGTGACGCCTCCCGCCGCGCTCGCCGACGTTCCGGTGATGATGTCTTCTTTGTGTGTATATCCCGGTTCCCGGTGATGCGAGTGAGTATCGATTACTCCCGGCAACACATACATACCGGTCACATCCACTGTGCGGCGGGCCTGGGGTCCGTCACCAGCAGCGGTCAGGCCGACGATAATGCCGCCCGCCACCGCTACATCCGCTTGCACGGGGCCACCCTCGGTGACCACTGTGCCGCCTTTAAGAACCAAATCAACAGCCACTGTTAGCCTCCAATCCTTGTTTCAAAAGTTGCGTAAAACTTCTTGCCCATTCTTGTTTTCCTGTAAAGCCCGCCAGACACGTTCAGGAGTTAGCGGTAAGCGCCTGACCCGGGCGCCCGTGGCTCGGTATAACGCATTCGCCAGACATGCCGGGATAGGATTCAGCGACCCTTCTCCGCCGCCCTTCGCTCCGTAGGGACCGGCGCCATCCTGGTTTTGCGCGAGCGACAGGTGAATGTCGCCGGCCAAATCCGAGAAACGCGGGACCCGGTATTCGAGCATCGTTCCATTGGTCAGCTGCTGTCCGTCGTAGATCAGTTCCTCGAACAGGCCGACCCCGATGCCCATCGTCGCGGCGCCCAGATCCTGACCTTCGGCCGCAGCGGGATTAATCGCCAACCCGACATCGCCCACCGTCACTAACCGTTCCAGCTTGATCTTGCCGGTTTCTTCATCGACCGAAATCTCCACACCCACCGCGCCGATTTCCCAGAACGGAGGCATCATTTTTAGGTCGCCTGCCTGCCGCAGATAGGCTCGTCCAATGATGCTGGTGTCCTTATGGCGAAAATATTTTTCGAGAATCTCGCCCCAACTCAGCCGCGTATCGCCATGCCGCAGACCGCCGCATTCTTCTACCAATTCGGACGCTGCGACGCCGAGAACATCGGCGGCCATCACTTTCAGCTGCGCGATCGCCTCGCGGCAGGCTTCCAGGACCGCGCGTCCCATTAGCGTCGTGGTGCGACTCGCGCCCGTCGAGCGCTCGAACGGGACAATTGCGGTATCCGCCCCCACCAGGCGAACCTTGCTCATGGGGACGCCCATTTCTTCCGCGGCGATCTGCGCGAGGATCGTATGGCTGCCTTGTCCCATTTCGGTAGCGCCGCTCAGTACCGACACGGAATCGTCCGAATAAACATGGATCATGGCGGAGGTCACCGGATGCGAGCCTGCATCGCTGGCGGAGCAGCCGATGGAACGTCCACGCCCCGGAGGCAGCGGTCCCCATTCGGCCAAGGTGTTCGCAATTTGTCGCAGATCGCCCGGCACGTCTGCATCAATGGGACGCAGCCCCGGATAAATGGTCTCACCGCGTTGCGCCAGATTCATCAGGCGAAACTGAAGCGGATCGCAGCCCAGTTTCTCGGCGAGTTCTTCGTTCTGCGATTCGGCGGGAAAGGTTACCTGGGTCGATCCGAAGCCGCGATAGGAACTGGCAGGTACCGTGTTGGTGTAGATCGCGTAGCAATCAATGTCGACGTTTGGAATGAGATAGGGCCCAATAATCCGGTTAGCCGCTTTGGCGCAAACAAGCGGGCTGTTCTCGGCGTACGCGCCGGTATTCAGATGAATGGTCGCCTGACGAGCAACAAAGCGTCCCTCTGCGTCGCAAGCCGTCCGGATGCGCACGCGGGCGTCGTCGCCGCGGGTGGTCAGGAAGGCCTCTTCCACGCTCAACTGCAATTTCACCGGCCGTCCGACACGCCACGAACACACCGCCGCAATCGGCTCGATTTTCGTATACGACTTACTTCCGTAGCCCCCGCCCACGAAGGGCACAATCATCCTTACGGCATTGAGCGGCAAATCGAAAATCTCGGCGAGATCGTGCCGCACCATGAACGGATGCTGGGCCGACGAGTAAACCGTCAAACCTTTTTTCGAGTAATCCGCAATCGCGACGTAAGGCTCCATGGCGTATGCATAGGCCATGGGAAAATGAAATTCGTTTTCTACTACGTGCGCGGCCGCGGCAAACCCCTCTTCGACGCTGCCCCACTTCACCTTGACGTATTGGCAGACATTGCCCGACGCCTGGCGACCATCCTTGAAACCTCGGAATGCGCCTTCCGAGTAGGCCTGATCGTGTATCAGCGGTGCTGTGGAGGCCAGCGCTTCGTCCACTCCCATGACTGATGGAAGTTCGTCATACTCAACCTCAATCAACTCTAAAGCTTCGTGCGCCGTCAAATCCTCGTCGGCTACCACCACCGCCACGGGTTCTCCGATGAAGCGGACTTTGCCGATAGCCAACACCGGATGATCCTTCATCGCGTGGCCGTAGTAGGGACGCAGCGCACCGAGATCCGCACCGGTAATCACGTCCAGGACGCCGGGATGGCGGCGTGCAGCCGAAATGTCGATGGAGGCGATACGGGCATGCGCATAGGGACTGCGCAACACCTTTGCCCACGCCATGCCATCCAGTTCCAGATCGCTGGTATAGATGGCTCGCCCGGTTACTTTGGCGACTCCATCCGCGCGAGGGACGGAATGGTTGACCACCTTGAACTCGCCCGGCTTCTTCAAGCGTGGGCCTCCGGATTTCGGGCGGCGGAGCGAACGGCCTTAAGGATCGGCAGGTAACCGGTACAGCGGCACAGGTTGCCGTCCATGTATGCGACGATCTGTTCGTCTGTCGGGTGGGGAACCTCATCGAGTAGCGCCTTCGCCGCGAGAATCATACCGGAGGTGCAGTATCCGCATTGGAACGCAAACTCGTCGATGAAAGCCTGCTGGAGCGGGTGTAGTCGACCTGTCTCGTCCTCCAGTCCTTCGATCGTCGTGACGTTCTTTCCGCGAACCTCATAAGCGAGGTAGGTGCAGGAACTCACCGGAAGTCCATCGACCAGCACGGTGCACGACCCGCAAACTTCCGCTTCGCAGGAAATCTTGGTTCCGGTCAAGCGAAGCTTTCGCGTCAGCATCTCCGCCAGCGTATGGCGAGGCTCAATTTCCACGCGGATGTCCTCGCCGTTCAAGCGGAAAGCGATGTTCATGATTGGACCGCCTGAAACTCGGCTACCACACGCCGCCCGAACTCCCCGAAAAGCTCCGTGACGCGGCGGCGAACCACCGGCGCGCCCAACGTTGCCAGCTTGCCTAGAACTTCGACGTTGACGTTGAGGGTCAGAGCCGTTCCGGAATTCGAGGCCGCCAATCGAACGCCTATCGATCCGGTTGCGCGGCCCATCCCCATGGCGTCGCCGCCTTTGACTGCCGCATCGACAGTACAAGGCTCGACCCGTCCCGTTACCGTGACCTCGAGCTTCATGGTCACCTTGAACGGTCCAACTTTCTCGGTCACCCGAACCCGGTAGGCTTCGAGTCCAGAACCCTGGATGCGGATTGCTTCCTCCACGCCAGGCACCAAAGAGGCCAGCCTCGGTGTGTCATTCAGCAGTTTCCAGACCTCAGCCTGCGCGGCTCCGATCTCCAGGTTCTCGGTGACGTTCAGCAGCACGCTTTACCCTCTTCCCACGATTCGACCTTTTCGTATTTGAGATAGCGATCATACCAATCGATGATCTGCGGCGTGACTTGATCGAAGTAATCCGTGTAAGCCTGGTAGTGTGAGGTTTCTTTCTGCAGGATCAATTTCTTGGGCTGTCCGGCTTTCTCGTAGAGCAGATAAGTCTGATCCTCCGGCGTCACTGCGTCATTTTCAGTGGAGATGAACAGAATCGCGCGCGGGGAGATACGCGCAACCCAGTCTTCGGGCGCAAACTCGATGATGGCTTCGGCGCAGCGCAGGGGGACCTTCTCGGGAATCCGGGAATCGACGTCTTTCTTGACCGTGGTTTGCTTGCGTTCGGGCGTCACGACCATGAGTTCTTCGCGGGGGCTAACCATCTCGCCGGCGCCGTGCAGCACGCGATGGAAGCGATCCGCTTCCAGCCTTTTCAGCAACTCAAGCCACTCGTACTCGCGGCGCATGCTGCGAAGCCAGCTCTTGCCGCTGGCAAACGCGTAATTGCTGACCACGCACTTGACGCGCTGGTCGACCGCCGCAACGTAAATCGGATTAGCGCCACCGGTGCCTCCGGAGCCGAAGAGGCCGATGCGATTCGCGTCCGCCTCCGTGCGCGATTGCAGGTAGGTGATAGCGTTGCGAATATCTTCCGCCTGGCGCATCGGGAAGATCAGGCCCTTTTCGCCTTCGCTATCCCCGAAGCCGCGATAGTCGAACACCAGGACCGCATATCCTGCTGCGGTGAAACTGCGATGGTACCGCTCGTAGAGTTTCGCGTCGTGCAGGCCGAGCCAGCCCGGACCTTGAACGATCCCAGGAAAGGGCCCCGTCCCCTCGTCCGGCAAGCGAAGGAGACCTTGCAGCTTGCAGCCTTCACTGAAGAAACTTATCGCTTCTTGTCGCAAATTCTTGGGTACACTCCTTGGGGTTCGAGAGGCCGGGAACTGTCACCTGTCGACTTACTGCAATCGATTGCATAGTAACGTGCCGCGGTCAGTCATGTCAACCGAAAAATCCGACTTCCGGTCAAATTCCCTGGTGCATACAAAATCCCTAGCTTATCCTTCGATTTGAGGAGAGAAACAGGGGTTGGTTTCTGACACGGAAGTCTTACGCAACCGGTTCCACAACCCAAGCTCGTTCAGTCTGCCTTTCCCAACTCAGAATGGCGCCGAAAATCAGCAGAAAACCCAAAGCTTGAAATACCGTTAACCGCGCTCCCAGAAAGTACCAGTTGAGGAACACCGCTGTTGCCGGAAAGCAAAGTTCTGCCACGGACGCCCGCGACGCCCTTGAATGGGACAGGCCGTAGTAATAGAAAATAAGTCCGGCAAAGCCCGGCAGCAAGGCCAGAAGCAGGAGTTCCAGAGCAGCCGGCCGGTCAATGGGCGCCGTGACGTTCGCATGCTGAAACCAGACGACTGCGGCTAAGGGCGGTAAAGCTACCACGATGCGTAGTGCTGTAAGTGTCAGGAAGGAAGTACGCGCCAGCAGGAAACGACCCAGAACGGTGGAAGCCCCCCACAGGCCCGCAGCTCCCAGCGCCAGGAATGGGGCGGGACTCAGGCTATCCGCCGACGGAATCGCGTAGCCGAACTGAATTAGGTAAGCCCCTCCAATCGCAACGAAGAGGCGGCTCCAGAAAGGTGGCCCGAGCGGTTCCAACAGGAAAATACCGGAGAGTAATGCCGCAAATATGGGTTGCGACTTTTGCAAAAGAATTGCGGTCGTCGGATTGCCAAGGTGCACTGCTTCTGTGAAGAGCAGTGTCCCCAGCGCCGACCCGCCCCATGCAATGCCGACCAGCGCCAACCATTCCTTTCTTCCGAATTTCAGCCATTCCCCGCGCCAGATCCAAAGCGCCGGAAGCAGCACCACGCCGAGGATCAGATGTTCCAGCAAGACGATTTCGGCACTGCCGAGGTACGCGGTGAGCGGCACACGCAACATCGTATCCGTACCCCACAAACACGCGCCGGCCGACACCCACAGCAGTGCGCCCCGTCGCGGGCGACTGCAACTCTTCTCAATCTGCGCCTGTGCAGCCGGCAAAGACATAACGAGATTCTTGCATACAAGTGCACCGGATTCCATTTGTTGCGTGTCGATCCACGCGATTTCGCCGGCGAAACTGCGAGAATAGTGGAGTCGAAAACAGTGGAGCCACCGCAAAGATGATCTTCGCGCTATTGCCCGTCAAATCCCCCAAAAATGCCAAACAACGTCTGGTCGGATTCCTTTCTCCGGAACAGCGGGAGACGCTGGCAAGAACGATGTTCGATGAGGTTTTGAATACGCTTTGTTCCGTTCGCGGACTCGATCGCATCGCAATCGCCACCAGCGATTTCGAGATCGCCGAACGCGCGCGGGCAGCCGGCGTGGACGTTTTCGAAGAACAGGAACAAGTCGGCCATAGCCAGTCCGCTGATTTGGCGTCGCAAAGAGCTTCGGCTTTGGGCGCAACCTCGGTTCTCCTCGTCCCGATCGATGTGCCCTTGGTTACCAGGCTCGAATTCGAAGGCCTCATCGAGCAGGCAGGGGAGGGCGTGATTGTCGTCCCTTCTGGGGATGGAACTGGTACGAACGCGCTGGTCAGGACTCCTCCTAACGCGATCAAGGCCTGCTTCGGGCCGAACAGCTTTCGGGCCCACTGCAGTCAGGCCGAGGCGCTAGGGATACCGCTCAAGGTAATGCGTCCCCCGGGGCTGCTGTTCGACATCGACACGCCGGAGGACGTAGCGGAACTCCTCCAGAGAGCGCCGGATTCCCGAATCGCACGGCTGCTACACTCCCAAACTGCAGCAGGGTAGTTCCTTCTGCAACCGATTGCGCTGTATTCCTCTTTCAGGAGCCAGTGTCCCAGGGCACTCTTTTCCCGCTAGTTCGTTGACGAGACGGGCATATTCATGATCTAATTGCTCTTAGCTAACAAGGCGAGACTTGCCCGTATTCGCGCGTACTTTACGCAACCGATTTCAGGCAAGAGAATAGGAAAACCAAAGTGCTGAGGCTCGGTTATAAGGCATCTGCCGAACAATTTTCTCCCGGTGATTTGATCGGCTTTTCACGTTTGGCTGAAGAATCCGGGTTCGATTCCGTCTTTATCAGCGACCACTTTCAACCCTGGAGACACACCGGCGGCCATGCCCCGAACTCGCTGGCCTGGCTGGGCGCTCTCGGCGCGAGCACTTCGCGAATCGTGATGGGAACCAGCGTATTGACGCCGACTTTCCGGTATCACCCGTCCATCGTCGCGCAGGCCTTTGCCACCCTCGGAGTCTTGTTCCCAGGACGAGTAATTCTTGGTTTGGGCAGCGGTGAGTCGCTGAACGAGACACCTTCATCCGGCATGGCGTGGCCGGAGCCGAAAGAGCGGACGGCGCGATTCAAGGAAGCCATCGAACTGATTAAGCAACTGTGGTCAGAAGAGCGTGTATCTTTCCGTGGCCAGTTCTATAAAACCGAAAAGGCCACTATTTACGATCGGCCCCACGACCCCGTTCCCATCTACATCGCCGCGGCTGGACCGGTTGTGGCGAAACTCGCAGGAGAGAGGGCGGAGGGTTTCATCTGCACCAGCGGCAAGAACCCCGAACTCTATCGCGAAACGCTTCTGCCGAACGTCAATGCCGGCCTTGCCAAGGCAGGCCGCACCCCGGACTCGATCGATCGCATGATCGAGATGAAAGTCTCCTTCGACACCAACTACCAACAAGCCTTCGACGACACTCGCTTCTGGGGCGCGCTCGCTCTTTCTCCCGAAGAGAAGATGAACACGGAAGACCCATTGGAGATGGAGCGCCTAGCCGATTCCTTACCTGTCGAACGCACAGCCAAGCGCTGGATCGTTTCATCCGATCCCGAAGAGCATATCGAAGCCATCCGGCCGTACATTGAACTCGGGTTCAATCACCTGGTATTTCACGCACCGGGCCCCGATCAGCCGAGATTCCTCAAACTCTATTCGGAGCAGATCCTTCCTCTACTTCGCCGTCGCTTCGCCTGATTCAGTCGCCGCCCGCAGGGTTCGAAAGCCCGCCCGCTTATCCTGTCTCGCATCCCGCTCGTGAGATTCTTCTTTGCCAGATCCCGAGCCGGGTCTAACGTGAGAGCGGAGCGTACCAAAGTTGCGGACGAGCGTTGCAGTCAATCTGTTATTTACAATTTTGATTCCCGGCGATGTGTCGGGTTGGGTCCGCACTCCACCGGCGAACCCGGCGGCGTCATCAATCAAGCCAATCCCACAGCTGGCTTCGCCGTACAGCGATTATCGTTTGAAGTTAAGCCCGTTCGTACCGAGTCTCGCTCAGGCGAGAGGTGTACTCCTCACCGCTCATATCAACAATGGTCCTGCTCTCAACTTACTTCTGGACAGTGGGGCACGTGACGTAGTCGTGAAAGAAAAGGCGGCGCGAAAGTCCGGGGTTTGGCCACGTTCGCCGGTGGATTTGATCCGCATCGAGTCCCCGGTAGGGCGCGTTCCGACCGGCATCGCCAAAACATTCGAAATCGATCGACTATCATGGACCAGTGTTCCTATCGTAATGGTCTCGTCCGGACTCGCAGAGGGCATAGACGGCGTTGTCCCTCTAGTGCTGTTTTCCAGGTTCTTGATACAGATCGATTTTCCGGAAAGAACACTCAACCTCACCCCTTACGCCGGGGGCGACGCAAGCGTTCCTGTAGATGCCATGCGGGCGCGCGTCAGTAACGGAATCCTCTTGCTCCATGCCTGCATTCAATCCCACGAGGGTTACCTGCTCCTGGATACCGGGTCCGCCTTTAGCGCGATAGCCGCATCCGTTGCCAAAACCTTACGTTTACCCGGTCCGGTGGCTTCTCTGGTCGAAACACCAACCACCAGCGGAATGATTCAGAGTCAACCCGGCAAGGAAGCGAGTTTTCAGGTCGGAACTGAAAAACTCATCGTCGATGATCCGTTAGTTTTGAACTTAACCACGATGAGCCGCTACCATGGCATGTCCATCATTGGAGTCGTAGGGTTTCCGGCTTTGGAACACGCAACCCTTTCTTTGAACTACCGGGATCATGCGTTGAGTATCGCTCCCGCTCGAACCAAACGCCGCGCGGCGAACGAATGATTTCCCCCGCCTATCTCGCGACGACCAATACCTCGAAAGCTCCCGCCCGATAAGCGCCCGGCCCGGACGACTTAGGTGGACTCATGATTCCCGCCGGTACGCCTTCCACTGTCGGCAGGAAGATCTTTTTCGTTTTGGGATCGAGCACCATGGTTTTCGCCGCCCGCATGGTTTGGACGTTCTCCGCTACTTCATACTTGCCTGGGGCGCGCTCTTTGATGATGGTTAGAAAGCCGTCGCCCGTCGACGCAAAAACCAATCCGGAGGCCGGATCAAACGCCGCCGTGTCAACGTGGTCGCCAATCGGCAGAGTCGCGATTATCTTCAAACTTGCCGTATCGGCGATGGCCATCACTTTGTTTCTGCAGCCGATAAACAGTCTCCCTTGGGTCCGGTCGATCGCCAGCGCCGTGGGTTCCTTACAACCGGGCAGGGGAGTCAGCGATTTCAGTTTCCCGGCGTTCAGATCGATGGTTGCGAGCGAATCCTTATCCGCTACGTCCACCCACGCGGTGCCTTTCAGGTCAGTAGCGATAAACTCGGGAGCCCCTCCAATGTCGACCGTCGCCACTACCTTCACTGCCACAGCGTCGATAATCGTTATCGAGTTGCTCTCGGCGTCAGCCACAATCACCTTTCGGGTTCCCGGATCATAAACAATCGCGTCTGGTTTTTTCCCGGCTTTGAGTTCACCGATATGCGCCCACGTCTTCAGATCGATCACGCTGACCGTATTGATCTTCCCGTTTCCCACGAAACCCTTGCCCAACTCGCTGGCGAGGGCGATTCCATGGACTCCCGGTGTATCGGCAATGTGGCCGGCAAGCTTCCCGCTATCCGCATCGAGCACATCCAGTCCCGTGACGTGCGAGACGTAAAGCCGGCGTGAAGCCGGATCCAGATTGATGTAGTCCCATCCGGGCTCCCCGCCGACCAGGTATTTGCCCACCAAATGATAGCCTGACGGTGACATCTGGGTCGCCGCAGCACTCCCGGTCTCCGTGAACAGAGGCATTCCAATCAATGGCCAGTAGATCGGAACTAGCGCCATCAGCAACAATCCCTCGAAGATGCTCAGCACCGCGCCGACCTTGAGCAGGTCTTTGGTTTCAAAATGGCCGAATGAATATCCCAGCATCAGCACGGCGGACTGATAGATGAAGATTTTCCCCGCGGCTGCGAAGTTGCAAATCATCGCAACGCCAACCGGATCCATGTGGTGTACCGTCGAAAATTTCAGCATGACCGGCAATAGCGTGCTAAGCATGGAGATCTCGCTCGCCAAAGCGAAATGATAGAGAAACGCGCCCCAGTACAGCACCGAAGACGAGACCAGGGAGCCTCCCATCAAAGGCTCGATTCCGTGAATCATCATCCGGGTCAGGACATCCAGGGCTTTGGTCTGCACCAGGACTTCTCCCATGCCGAGCGAGCCGCCGACGAAGATGATCAACAGAAAATTTACCCGGCGTACGTCCCGGGTCGAGAGCACGCCCACCCCCGGCAGACTCACCAGCAGCCCGCCGCCGATGGCGACGATGGCTGGATTCAGATGATGAATCGAGTCGGTGGCCCAAAGTAAAATCGCTAGCAAGAGCCATCCGAGCGTCTTCTTTTGTGTAGAAGTCCAAGGGCCCCACTCTTTCGCAATGCCGTCGAGGGAAGCTCTCCCTCCTGGAAGATTCTTCTTTTCCGGCGGATAAAGCCAGAGGGTGCAAAGCCAGCAGCCTACTACTGTCAGCAGGATCGCGGGCAGGAAAGCGACGAAATACTGGCTCCAGAAGATGGTTTTGCCGGTAATTTTTTCAACCATGCCGCGGGTTAAAATCGCTGCGCCGCCGGCCAGCATCATCTTGTTGAAGAGCCCGCAACAGTAAGTCAGCATGACAAACATCCCGCGCGCGATATTGCTCTTTGGATCTACTTCGAAAGCGGAAAGAATTCCTACCGCGATCGGCCCGACAATCGTGATCTGCGCGAGGCCAGATGGTACCAGGAAATTTAGCAACAGGACGAACAGAATCAAACTGAAGAGCAGTCCTGCGTAGGACGTCCCCACTAGCCGCATGACGTAAAATCCGATGCGGCGCGCCAAGCCGGAGGCCGATGCGGCTTCCCCCATCAACATTGCTCCAAACAAGAACCAGGGTGTGTTGTCAGCAAAACCGCTAAACGCCGTCTCAAATTTCGCAACCTTCAGCGCCCAGAAAAGATAGCAGCCGATCATCGCCGTCACGCCATAGTCGATCGGCTCCGTCACCCAGAGCACCGCCATCAGCAGCACGATGGCCAAAGCATGCTGTGCGCGGGCTTCCATTCCGAGTGGTGCAAACCAGAAAGCAATCGCCAGAGTCGGAGCCAGCAACGAACCGATCAGCATCTTGCGCGAGAACGCCTGGCCTTCAGGGGAACCGGCCACGACGGGCGGTGCGCTGGTCATCAGGCTTCTCTCCGCAGGAGTTTCGAATCGACGGGCATCGAGCGCAGCCGCACCCCAGTCGCGTTGTAGATTGCATTGAGAATGGCAGGGGGTGTCGGCACGGTTGCGATTTCTGAAATACCTTTGGCGCCGTAAGGACCCTCAACAAAGGGATCTTCTACAATCTCCACGCGAACGGACGGCGCGTCGGTCGATTTAGGCAAGCCCAGTCGCCCGAAGGTGACAAACTTGTTCGGCGGTCGGCCGTCCTTCATCGGATAATCTTCAGTGAGCGTATATCCCTGCGACATGACGATGCTCCCGATCAACTGTCCCCGAATCTGTTGAGGATTGATCGCCACCCCGACATCGTGCGCGGCGATCATGTGGAGCAGTCGAACATTGCCTGATGCCTCGTCGACCTCGACAATGGCAGCTTGCGTCGCGTAGGCATATGTCGGATAGTTCCTGTACTCTTCGCGTGGAACCCGTTTGCGGGCCTCGACGTCGGAAAGTGGCCAGGTCTTCGGCGAAACATAGACGGCATCGGTGGTGAGAATGATGCCCTCGCGGGCCGCCCGTTCACCCGCCTCCCGAAGGGTCATCAACGCCTCACCGGTCCCATATTGCGACCACTCGGCCCGGATAGTGTCCCCCTCCAGAATCAATTCGTCCGCGACCTTGCTGGTCCATTTCGCAATCTGGTCCAGCAACAGCTTTTTGAATTTCTTCCCGGCCATGACCACCGCATTCCCGCTGATCAGCGTCTGCCGTTCGCCAGACGCCGAACGGTGGGGATGCGTGAGCGCAGTGTCGCCCGAGATCAGCATGAACAAGTCTGTCTGGATACCGGTACATTGCGCGGCAAGCTGGACCATCGTGGTGCGGATCGCCTGGCCCATATCCACCACGGAAGCGCGCAGCTCAATTCTTCCGTCAGCCAGCAAGGTGAAAGTGGACCCCGAATCATCCACCTTACCTTTGCCCGCGCCGACGTTTTTGTATCCCGCCGCGACACCGAAGCCTATACGGAAGCCCGGTCGCGCGAGCTTTTGAAACACCGGCCAGTCCTGCGCAAAGGCCTTCTTACAGGCATCGAGAGTGGGGATGGCGCCTACGCTACTCGGCAGGTATTGGCCAGTGATCGTGGTGTCGCCTTCACGCAGCATGTTCACGCGCCGGATCTCGAAGGCGTCCATGCCCATCTTCAATGCCAACTCGTCGATGAGTTGCTCCATAGCGACGGCCGCCTGGTTGATCCCGTAACCACGAAAGGCCCCTCCGTTCGCGTTGTTCGTTAGAACCGCGAGCCCTTCGATGCGCACGTTGGGAACGCGATACGGCCCGCACGAAAAGATGCAGGCTTGGTCGATGACGCGGGGGCTGTTGCCGGTGTAGGGACCCGCGTCCGAAACCAGCCGTGCGTCTACCGCTAGCAGCCGTCCATCTTTATCCGCGGCAACCCGGTAATCCATTTCATATGCGTGCCGCTTGACTCCGTTATGCAGGTTCTCTTCCCGCGAGAAAGTAATCTTCACAGGCTTCCGGATAACGTACGTGGCGACCGCCGCGACCGCTTCCAGACTGATCTCCAGCTTTCCGCCGAACCCGCCACCTAGAGGAGTGCAGATGATCCGCACCTGGTCTTTCGGAAGATCCAGAATCCGGGCCAGTTGTTCGCGCGTTTCGAACGGCGCCTGTTGCGGGACACGAAGGGTCACCACGCCGTCCTCCATTTGCGCGAGCACGGACATCGGTTCCAGATAAGCGTGGTCTACCCGTTGCGTGGAGAAATGTCCTTCGACAACAGTATCCGCGGCCTGGAATGCCGCGTCCGTATCGCCGGCTTCATGCAGCAGTTGCTTGCAGATATTTCCCGAAGGATGCAGTCGAATTGCGCCTTCCTTCAGCGCGTCTTCCGGAGAAAAAAGTCCTGGCATCACTCTGTAAACAACGTCGACCAACTTGGCCGCCGCTTTCGCTTGCTCATTTGTTTCCGCTACCACGAGCGCGATGATGTCACCCGTATACCGAACCACGTCCGTGCAGAACACTGGCTGATCCGGCTTGGTACGCCCGTGCAAATTCAGGCCGGGAACGTCCTTCGCGGTCAGCACGCATACTACACCTGGAGCGGTTTTCGCCCGGCTGATGTCGATGCTCAGAATCTCAGCATACGGATGCTGACTCCAGACGACCTTTCCCCATAGCATGCCGTCACAAGATAAGTCGTCGGCAAACGCAAGCGTTCCCCGGACGCTATTCAGCCCGTCGGCCAGGATGGCGGAAACGCCCATGGCGCCGCTGCGTGGCTTCCAACGTGCGAACTCTTGCGGATGCGCCAACCAGTGTGCCGCTTTTTCGACTGCCTCGAAGATTTGCACGTATCCTGTACAGCGGCAGATTACGTCTTTGAGCGCATCGCGAATTTCCGTCCTGCCGGGAGAAGGACTGCGGTCTAGCAGGCCCTTCGCCGTCATGATCATGCCCGGGATACAGAAACCGCATTGCACCGCGCCGCACTCCAGAAAAGCCGCCTGAATGGGGTGCGGCCCTCCGTTGGGTCCCGTGAGGCCTTCGATGGTTTCGACTCGCTTTCCATTTGCGCGCCTGACGTTGAAAAGGCAGGCGTCTTCCGGGTTGCCGTCGATGAGCACGGCGCAGGAACCGCAGTCTCCCGTGCTGCAACCCTCCTTGGTCCCGCACAGATGCAAATCATCTCGCAGCAGACGGAGCAGAGATACCTTCGGATCCACTTGGAGCCGGACCCTCTCGCCGTTGACATTGAGCTCTGTTTCCATTTCCGGGCGCCTTTCAAAAGTGTCGAGGAAGATTTCAGCTGACCACCAAGTCAGAAGAAAATGGGACTTCTCCATATGGAACCAGACTTTCGGTCGAAATGCAATCGGTTGCGCCAGAAAGCTGGCTAGAAGCGGCGCGCGGCTAATGGACTTTGGAATTGCTCAGACGGCCACAATGCGGCGTCGAACGGCCCGGCATGCCAGCTTAATGGGAAAGATCCATCACTTTTTCTTGACAGGGGATCCGCTTCCAGGGTAACATTCCACTAAATCGCTGGCGCAATCGGTTGCACGGCGATAGTTCGGATCAGGGTCAACCGCGCGTGCTCCGTTGCGCGCACACTGGCGGAACTCGCCTTCCATGTCGTTGCAAGCATTCTTGTTGTGCTCGATGGCAAGATTCCGGCGTTGTTGCCGGCAAGATAAGGGTCCCTCACGGTCCCTTTCCAATTTCTTCATTGAACGTTAGACACTGGCTTGAGCCAAGGGGTAAACAAATGAAACCGCGCATTTTCACAAAGTCCGCTATCATCGCCGGCCTGATTTTGATGCTGGCAGCAAGTGGCGCCGCTCAAACCGTGGGTGGAACGATTCTGGGTCGTATGGAGGACCCGAGTGGCGCGATCATCCCCGACGGCCGCGTGTCGCTTAAAAACCAGGAAACCGGTACAATCCGGGATGTTATTACCACTGCTGGCGGCCTGTATCTGGCTCCAAACCTTGATCCTGGTACGTACTCGGTGTCTGGAAAGGCAAACGGCTTCGGCACCACCGTGGTCAAGAACGTCGAACTGGCGGTGAGCGGTGAGGTCACGGTGAACCTGAAGATGCAGGTCGGCGCCGTAGGACAGGAAGTTGTGGTCCAGGCAACCGCCGCGAACGTCGAGTTGTCCAGCTCTGAGATGAGCGACGTGGTTGGAACCAAGACCATCACGGAACTGCCGCTGAACGGTCGCGACTGGACGCAGTTAGCGCAGCTCGAGCCCGGAATTGCTGAAGTTCGCTCGCAGAACACTACCGACACCAACCGCGCCCAACGCGGCAACGGCGTCGACCTTTCTATCTCCGGCGGAAAGCCGTCCGGCAATAACTACCGGCTAAACGGCATTTCGATTAATGACTATGCAAATACCGCTCCCGGCAGCGCGATGGGAAGCAACCTCGGAGTGGACGCGATCCAGGAGTTCTCGGTGGAAAGCAGCACGCCCGGCGCGGAGTACGGGAAAGTGTCTGGCGGTGTAGTGAACGCCATCACTCGCTCCGGCACCAATCTCCTTCACGGTTCGGCCTACTACTTCCTCCGCAATAGCGACCTCGATGCCCGGAACTTTTTCGACGTGACTCATAGCGCTCTGCCGTTTCGCCGCAACAACTACGGCGCGTCGGCAGGAGGTCCAATCAAAAGGAACAAGACTTTCTGGTTCTTCGATTTTGAGGGTATTCGAGAGAATCTGCAGTCTACCGTGATCTCTACCGTACCTACCGCGTCCAGCCGTGCCACCGCGGTACCCGCGATCCAACCTTACCTCACGTTCTTCCCCTTACCCAACGGTCCGATTGCCTCTAACGGCCAAACCGGATCGTTCATCTTCGCCTCTGATCGCGTTTCTCATGACGACTTCATAACGGGCAAGTTCGACCACCGATTCTCGGATAAGGATAGCCTGAATGTGGCTTACCAGTGGGACAACGGCAGTTTCAATGCTCCCGAAGGGCTCGATCAAATGCTCGTCGGCGCTGCTACCCGGCGTAACGACATCACCTTGGAGGAAGCTCATATCTTCTCGCCAACCACGTTTAACTCATTTCGCGCAGGTTTTGCCCGCACCGTGGCGTCGAATAACACGGTCCTCGATGAGCTGAATTCCGCGCTCAAGAACCCGGCACTGAGCTTCATCCCAGGGCTTCAGCCCGGCACCATCACCGTCGCCGGACTCACTTTATTCAGCGGCGGCATTAACGGACCCGATCCAAATCTCTTCCATTACAACTCTTATCAGGCGTACGATGACGTGATCGTCGTCAGGGGGAAACATTCGTTTAAGTTTGGCGGCGTCTATGAACGCATGCAGGACAACTTTTTCGCCGGTTATACCACCGATGGGGCGTTTACCTTCAGTTCTGTTGCCAATTTCATGGCTAACATTCCGACGACCTTCACCGGTCTTCTCCCCGGGTCGGACAACACTCGCGGAATCCGGCAGTCGCTTGCAGGGGTTTACGCCCAGGACTCGATCCGACTCCTGCCGAATTTGACGATCAATCTCGGCGTGCGTTATGAGATGGTGACCGTTCCCAGCGAAATTAACGGGAAGATGGCAACTCTTACGAACATCACCAATTCGCAGCCCACAGTGGGTCAGCTATTCAACAATCCCACCTTAAAAGACTTCTCACCTCGGGTCGGTTTGGCCTGGGATCCGTTCAAAGACGGAAAAACCTCGATTCGCGCCGGTTTTGGTATCTACGACGTTCTGCCTCTCGCTTACATCTTCGCTAACCGTTTCACGCGCACGCCGCCATTTTTCGAGAACGGCAGCGTGAGCTACAAGGCGGGTACCAGTCCGGCGAACTTCTTCCCCAACGCGGCATTTACGCTCCTAACCCCAGCGACGTTCCGCACCATCTATACCGAACAGAATCCGCCGCGCAATTTCGTGACGCAGTACAACCTGAATATTCAACGGCAACTTTCTGCGGGTACCGTTCTGACGGTAGGTTTCGTCGGCTCGACAGGCTACAACATGCTCAGCAGCCAGGATGGAACCGACATCGCCATGCCGACGACCACGAATCCGTTTACCTGGAGTCCGTCTACTCCGGTGTTAAATCCGAACTTCTCCCGAATTGCCGGCACGGTTTGGGATCTCGCCAGCCATTACGCCGCCATGCAGGCCGGATTGAAAAAGAGTCTGAGCCATGGGTTAATGGCGCAGGTAGCCTGGACCTTCGAGAAAAGCACCGATTCAGACTCGAGTACGTTCAGTTCCAACGAATTCTCCAACACTATGAACAATCCTACGGGAATCTTTTTCCCGGGCCTCAATAAAGGGCTTTCCGATTACAACGTCCAAAACCTTCTTGTGGTCAACCTGCTTTACAGCATTCCGACACCCAAGACCTGGAACGGATTCGCCAAGGGAACCCTGGGAGGCTGGCAGGCTGGCACCATCTTCACCGCGTCGAGCGGTTTGCCCTTTAGCGTCATGCTCAATAACGACCAGGCAGGTACCAAGAGCAGCCTGACCACAGAGCAGTTGGGCCAACGTCCCAACTATGTGCTTGGCTGCCAAGGCACAAACCCGGGCAAGGTGCAGTATGTGAACACATCTTGCTTCACATACCCGGTGCAGTACACGCTCGGCAACCTGGGACGAAACAACCTCATCGGACCCGGGCTGCAGGACGTGGACTTTTCGCTGTTCAAGAATCTGGATATAGCCAAAATCTCGGAAACGTTCCGTGTCCAGATTCGCGCCGAGTTCTTTAACGTTTTGAACCACACCAACTTCGCTTTGCCGGACTCCACTCACACCACCATGTGGAACGGCAGCGGAGTTCTAAACGGCAACGCCGGGCAACTTACGGCAACGCAGACGGCCTCCAGACAGATCCAGTTTGGGGTGAAGTTCCTCTGGTAACAGGGGGAACTGAAGCTTCAATCCAAGATCCGGACGTCGGTTGACCTGGAGAACCTGATTGGCCGAGTTAAAGAAAGAGTACGATCTCGTCATCGTTGGTGCCGGCATGTCGGGCTGCATCCTTGCAGCCCGCATCGCCCAAAACGGCGTTAATCCCAAAACCGGCGATAAACTGAGAATCGCGTTGATCGAGGCGGGACCTTATCTCGAACGCAAGAAGAACCCCGGTCACGGTGACCCACGCTGGCGGAAGCAGGTAGTCCAGATGCAGTGGGAAGAGTTCTCCCACGTTCCTCACTGGCCATGGCCTTACGGCCTGAAAGCTGTCGGTGGCTGTTCTCTTCACTGGGGCGCGTTCGCGTTCCTCCCGTTCGATGTCGACTACAAAAACTGGGTCGACGAGATGGAGATCGACTGGTCGAAAGACAACATGAAAACGGCAGTTGACGACGTCATCAGGAACTTTCATGTCCACGAAGATATCGAAGAGGCCTACGCCCCTTGTAACCGAATCTTCCGTGATGCAGGCCGCTCTCTCGGATTTCAACCCAACCGCTATATGGTCGCTCGTCACAACTGCATCTATTGCGGTTACATTGGCGGCGGCCATGCTTGCAAGTACGATTCAAAAGCCAGTTCCGTGTGGTACCTGCCTGCTTTCTTCGAGAACGGCGGCGAACTGATCCCGGATGCCGAAGTCCTGCAGGTGCTCATCGACAAACGCGGTGCGAGTGGCGTCGCGAAAGGCGTGACCTATCGCAAGGATGGCGAAGTCCATCAAGCCATCGCGGACAAGGTAGTCGTCTCGTGTGGCGCCTGGGGAACGCCGGTCCTCCTGGCGCGCTCCGGCTACGGGCCTCGTGCGATCCTCGGACCGAAAACAATCGTCGACAATCCCAACATCGGGCAGAATCTTGACGGTGACACCACCTTTGATATCCCCGTCATGTTTGATGACGATGTGAAGGAACCCGGGCGAGGAACTAACGGCGGTTACTATTGGTTTGTCGACGATCACCGATTCAGCGATAGCAGCGGACGTGTTCGCATTGCCGAAGACCTGACCCGTATCGTCTACCCGCACGTCGCCGCCGTCAGCGAGTTCGCTCCCGCTTTTGGCAAACGTCACATGGACTTCATGCGCAAAGCCAATACCCGCCTGGGGTGGATGACAGTGAGCGTCACCAAGCCCCCCACCAACATCAAAGGATCGGTGGACCTCGAAACCGGCGGTCATAACTACCCCGGCGGAGACTACATCGACAAGAGGATCAAGGAAGGCTGGGAAGTCGCCATTGATGTCGCCAGGAAAATGAATTGCAAGTACTCCACGAAGTTTCCTAAAACGTTCAAGAACACTGGAGGAATGCACACCAACGGCACTTGCCGCGCGGGCTCCAGCGCGCGAAATTCCGTCATTAACCAGGACTTCGAATCGCACGAAGTGAGCGGATTGTTCATCGCCGACGCCAGTTCCTATCCTCGGGCGGTCTCGTGTAATTCCGGCCTCGCGACGGCTACCATGGGCGTGTTCGCGGCACAGCGGCTGGTGAAGAATCATTTCAAGAGGGGGTGAGGCCATGGCGAAGAAGAAAGATACCCGCCGTCAGTTTCTGAAGGGGACGGTGACCGTCTTGAGCGCGACCCTCCCACTCGAGAATCTTGCCGCGGATGAGCCGGCCGCAGCCGACCCTCGCGCCGTTGTTGCGGCGCTGGGCGATACGATCATCCCCACAGATGGTCCGCAGTACCCGGGTTACAAGCGCCTGGAGGCCAGCGGTATCTCGACTCAGGTCCTCAATACGCTACGGCACCTCGATCGCGTGTCTCTCGCGGACCTGACGCTATTCAATATTTCCGCACATACGCTGCTCGGAAAGACGTTCGTCGAACTCGACGAGACTGGACGCGCTGCCTATGTGGACGGCCTGTTTACGGGCGAGTCCAGTGGCATCGTGAAACTGGAGCCGGCAACGCTCACAAGTCTCCAAAAAACGCTCAAGCTGGCGCGTGACCGCATTCTGAACGTGTTCTATCGCAATTTCCCTTATGACCACGTCGACCGCGATGAAAACGGTGCGCCGATTCCTAATCAGCCGCACGAGATCTTCCAGATCAAAACAGGAAACCTGGTCACCGGGTGGGACATTGCGAATTACAAAGGACCCTTGACTTGGGAAGAGGAAGAAGAGCGGCGCAATCACTTCAAGCAGATTCGCTGGCAGGAGGAGCCATCGTGAGACTGCTGCAGCTATTCCTCACCGGTTCGCTAGTCTGGTCACAAACTCCTGTGAAAAATGTCCTGGAGAGATTCCCCGAATCCGAAGACAAAGAAACCGTTACGTCAACTTGCTCTGCCTGCCACACGCTGGCTCGAGTAGCCGCGAACAACAGGGATAAAGCTCAATGGGCACAGACCATCAAAGCCCACGACAGCCGCGGGCTGAAACTGGAACCCGACGAAACTGCCGTCATCGTGCGCTATTTGAGTACTTATTTCGGCCCTAAGGTCTACGTGAATACCGCGACGTCAGACCAGCTTGCGTCGCTTCCTCACTTCGACGACCAGCTCGCGGAAAAGGTGATTCGCTATCGTAAAGAGTACGGTCCTTTTCAGGACGTGGATCAAGTGATCAAGTTAATCGGAGCCGAGACTTTTGCGCAGGTGAAAAACAGGCTGGTTACCGGTACGTCTGAAAAGTAATTCGTAACGGCGGAGAAGGAGACCGGTCGCCGGCGCCCTTCTCCGTAAACCTTGCTTACTCGCCGGTCTTGCGCGATAGCTCCACCGGCGCCTTGCCGCCGTTCCGTGAAGCAGCCCGGCTGTCGACTGTCATATTGAGATGGCCGTTCATCATCTCGTCTGTCGTCTGCAATCCTCGCTTGACGGGGATATCGGGATTTGGATTCAGTTTATTGTTGACCGAATTGTCGAAGTGAGCCGTTACAATTACCTTGCTGCCCTTGGCCACCGCCATCGGCTTTTCCAACTCATACCAGAATTGCAAACCATAATCGAACTTAGGAACCCGCAGTAGGATTTCCTGGGTACCGTCCGGATGAATGAGGGTATAAGTCATGTCTTTGCCGCGAAGGTGCATATGCGGTTGGAAAGACCAAAAATGAACATCCTCGAGGAACGTTGCCTCGGCCCTGACCTCGTAATTCGGATCGCGCGCGGGCACGGTGAAGTTCATGTTCACGACGCTTAACTCGAACATCTGGTTCTCTGGCGGCTTCTTGCAGAAAATCAACCCAACCTTGCTTCGATCTTTTTCAATCCGGCCATCGGGATGGTAGTGAACTTGAAGGATGATCTTTGATCCCGCCTTGACTAGCTTGGCAGTTCCTTCCGGCCAACCTCGCGACGGCTCGCCGTGACCAATGTTGGCAAACGGCTCATGCGTGCGCACTTCAGCCAGATTCAAGCGTGCTTCGATTTCTGTCGGCTTGTATCGGGCCGGCGGTTTGAATTGCCACATCGGCATTTCAACTACTCCGGGAAGTTGCTCATTACGGGGCCTGGCCTTAAGGTCGCTAGGATCGTAGATAAACACGGTGGCGTGGTGCACGACCCGGGTATTGCCTTCCATAATCTCCGCCGCTTGAACCCAGGTGTCCTGAGTCAGCTTCGGATCCAGGATGAAATACTGCATATCGAGTTCCTTATCGGCGGGAACTTCGAATTCCTCCGCCATCTCGAGAACGACATCCGGTTTACCGATATGCCAGCCCTGCGCCGCGGGCGGCACGGGAGGCAGGTTTTTCGGATCGCCCTCCGGTGCGCCGTCCTTGACCCATGCCACGATCGTGGCAATTTGGGTATCGGAAAGATGCGGATCGTTCAAAAACTTGCCGTAATGCGGGTCCGCGCTCCACGGTGGCATTTCCCGTGTCACGACCTTTTCCTTAATCGCTGCGGCCCACGGCCGCACAGCCTTGTATTCGATCAGGGACATTGGAGCGGTTGTGTTGGGATGATGGCAGGATACGCAGCGCGAGTACAGGATCGGCGCAACATCCTTGGAAAAGGTAATCTTGCTGTGGCCCTCCTCCGCCGCGCAGAATCCCGGCGCAAACATCAAGAGAGCAGTCGTCACACTGGCGAAACGGACGGACATCATCGGAACTCCTGTAAGTTGTAACCTGATGATCAAGCGTGCCTCCACACCCGATCATTGCTTGCATGCAAGCGGTTGCATGCTTAAGAAAACTATAGTCGACCGGCAGCCCACTGTCAATGCGAATTTCGACGTTATGCAGCTATCTAGGGGGAATTCCGATCGTAATGCGGGCGGCTATCCTCTTGAAAACGTCGTCGGTGAAACCCTTAACTTTCAAGAGATCCTGCACTGCCATGAAACGGCCATTTTTCTCGCGGTAGCTGACAATCGCCGCGGCAAGCTCCGGCTCAAGGCCAGGAATGCCACTGAGTTCTCCCGCAGTCGCGGAGTTGATGTTGACAGGTAATGCTAAATTAGCCGCAAGGTATAGCGCCAGCGGCTCGATCTCCTTATCCTCGAAAATCGCGCCGTTCGCCTCCATCACTTTGATTGTGTTTCTCCAGGAAACCAGGGACTTCTTGCCGGCCGTGACCCTCGCCAGACTGTGGCAGTCGCCACAACGCGCCAGCAAGATGGTCTTGCCCTCTCCGTCCGGAAGATTTGCGGAGATTTTGCGGTTCTCCGCCTGGCGATCTCTGGATTCTTGATCCTCCTGCCCTGTGACAGGACATGCCAATTGAGTCAGGATGATCGCTCCTGGCAAACATGCAGCGACTGCGAACAGCACGTTCATACCCTACAAAAGCTCCGTGTCTAATAATGGCTTAGGCTCCAGTCAAATGCAAATTACGATGCAAATTACGATGTCGGGAGCAAAAGTCCTCATGATCGGAAGCCGGAATCTCGTTCAACACCCTTAGCCTGGCGCGCGTTGAATGTGATCTCCAACAATTTCAGGCATCTTGAGATCGGAGTCCTGGCGTTCCTGGTGAAAAGAGTCGAATCACATGACACGTCGTTATCGCTTGCCCCACATGACGCTGGGCGTGTTCGCCGATGTGAATTGCCAGCCCGGCGGCAGTTGTGCGGATCCGCTTTCTTCCGATAAAACGCGGCTCCCCGAGTCGACCCGGATCCATCCCGCGGAGTGCGGTTTGAGCCTCCAGGATCGCGGCATCGACTCTGTCGAGAAGTTCAGCGCGAGTGAGTCCCGGCGTCTTCTCTTCCTTCATCTCGGCCAACTGCGCCTCAGTCAACTGATCCCCGCGAAGATAAGTTGTTAGTCGCTGGGTACTCCCGGCGATGTGGCGCAGATGGAAGCCCAGCGGAGTGAGACCGCTTGGCGATAACCAAACTTGCGCGTCTGTCAGACCTGACGTGTGAGCGGCCAGATCCTCCAGAACCTGCTCCAACGCAAACACAGGCTGCGCCAAAGCTGGATGTATTCCCAAATCAATCTCGCGCAGCCACGGTTCAGCCCTCATACGCCTATTTCCAGTGCTCGTCGAACAATCCTGCGGTCACTACCTCCGGACTATCGGTGCCATTGGGTTTGAGCACCGCATAATCCCCCAGCATCGGCATTCCATAATCGCCGCGGTATCCGCGCTCTTCGAACGTCATTCCGGAATTGAGGACCACATAGCGCCGGGGATTCAGCGGATTCGGATAAATCATCGCCGGAAAGTTCTCCGCCGAATACTTCTTGTCTCCCAACGTCAGAGACTCGCGCGTCCAGTGGATCGGAAGCTTGCCGCTAACCTTGGCAATCCACCGATTGCTTCCCGGGTCGCCGAAGAGAACCACATGGAACTGGGAAATATCGGCCGCGCTAAGGTCCTTATCGTCGATAACGCGTGGATGAGCGCGAAACCACTTGGCGTAGAGCTTGTCGAAGCGGGCCAGAGTGCGCAGCGCCTGCGCGTTGACTGCGTCGTTCCACGGTTTCCCGGTCGGACGCACCAGGATGAACGGGTCCATGAAGGCGTCGTCGATCGGACCTTGGAGAGCGTGCGTCTTCATGAGACCGCCTGGCTGAGAACGCGCGATGCGCCAAATTGAGACCGTCTTCTCCAGCGAAATCTCGGGCGACGGCTTCACACTAATCTGTTGTCCGTCGATCTGCACATCGTGCGCGTGCTCGGTTTCCTGAAGAGTGAGGCGCGTGATGTTGTGCGTCTTGATTTCGTATCGCTTTCCACCATCCGCCCGCTGCGCATCGATGTCCGCCCGGTCATAGTGTTTGGCCAGCGTATCTACCGTGACCCAGTAATCCCGGTTGTACCGCGTTGTATAAGTGACGAACCGAATATGATCGGGTGAGGTTTGGCCACGATCGCCCCATTCTTTTAAAAATGCATCCAGACGTTCGCGCGTCAACGGACTCGTGCCGTGACCTGTGTCCTTCGAAATAAGAAAGATCGCCGGCGTGCCCTTTACCCGTTGGAAATCCGGCTCACCTTCGAGTTCGAAGCCTTCCCTGACCAGTTGAGCTTTGGTGCGCAGGGAAGACTCGAGTTGTCCCCGATGCGGCGTCCCGGCGGGGGGAGCCGGCAGCGAAGGAACCTGTGTATCATGATCGCCGTCGTGGCCGGCCAACGGAAGGTTGAATACGTTTAAGGCCCACTGCTCCATGTTTTCCCAGATGCGCAGCGTTGCCACTTGGTAGGCCGGCAGTCCTGGCAGAGAGGCACGATTCGACCACGTCCCAGCCCCGATCTCCGCCGCAACCCATCGGTCCGGATGATGCAGCGCAATATTCCACGCGCCCGCTCCGCCCATGGAAAAGCCTCGCAGCACGATGCGTTTGGTGTCGATCTTGTAGCGCCTCTCCACCGCGGCCAGAGCTTCAAAAACATCTGCTTCGCCCGCGTAATGATAGGCTGACCCATTCCAGCGGCCGAACAGATCGAGCGTGATTTGTCCACAATCCGCGACGGGAGGTTTTTGCGGACCCTGGGCAGGTTGCGTGTAGAGGAATTGGTACTCTGGATTCTTATTGCTGCGGCCGTGCATCCACACGTACAGCCGGGTAGGTTTGGTGCCGTCGTAAGACTCGGGAAGATTCACCGCGTACGGCTGGACCGAACCATCCAGCGTGGAGTAATAACCGTGGATGCGTTTGCCTTTTTTCTCAATCCACGGAGACTGGCCGTTCTGCAGCTGTTCCGCTCGAGCAATGCCCGTGTCGAGGACGGCGAGCGTGTGTTTGACATCGTCGGCTGCAAAGAAATCCTCGGGGAACTCGAGCACCCATTTGCCGGCCTTCCCGTAGACATCCACGTCGGCGATCAGGTCTTCATCCTTGTGATGGGCTCTCAACTCCCGTACCGCCGCATCGATCTTTTCCACCTTGGCCCGAATCGCCGCCAGGTCTTCAGGCGAGGCACGGAATGTCGGAGTCGACTGCTGGGCCGGTAGCAACGTGAACAATAGGAAAGGAAGAAAGCGTTTCATGAGCTTTTTTTGACAGAACTTCAGTCTGTCAGAATTTACTGGCCCCCGGCAAGGCTCTCCAGAAACGACTTCTCCAGATTCCACTCGCCGAATACCATCCGGTCTGATTCGCGGAACTGGCCGGCGGTGAGGACACCCGTTAGGTCCTTCGGATTCGCCTTCTTTTTTTCACGTTCCAGGGCGGCTTTAAAGATGGACGTATAGGTCTTGAGTTGTCCTGCAAGATTATCCGCATTCTTCGTGCTTCTGCATTGCGCCTCCAGACGAAGTACGAAGTTTGGGCCTTTCGGGCCCAGCGTCAGCATCATATCGTCCACGCCGTCCATTGCAGACGCGAGAAAGGATGCACCGGGAATGTTTTTGACGGTGCGATTCAATGCGCCCCCTCCCATCGACAACCATAGCGGCTCCGAAGGGACGCTAATAGGTCGCTGTGTTCCTGGATGCTGCAACTGCGAAGCGGCGAGGTCTTCGGTGCTCACGGCCAGTCCCATGACATCCGTCGCGAGCGGAAGAAACGAGATGTGGCGCTCTGGAGTGCTGCCGGGCAGATGACAGAGCTTGTCATAGCAACTGCCCCCCGATTTGGCGGCGAAGGCTTCCAGCTTTTTCCAGTCAAACCGGCCGCGCACCACGAAGAAATTGCCTGCCGGCGTGAAGGATCCCAAAACGCCATCCAGATCGCGCTTGTAGTCGAAACCAGAGTCGCGTACAAATGCCAGATAGTCGGCTTCTTCGGCGATCTTCGAACCGAGCAGCTCGCTAAAGACTCCGCTCCGCCGAACCTGCGCGAAATCGATAGAGACCACCACCCCGTCCGCGGTCGGCAGCCGTTGCAACATCTGCGCGTCCGACAGACCACGAGAGTTGCGCCAGGCGTTCCACGCAAGGAATATTGCTGCCACTCCGGCAACCGACAAAATGGCGTAGGTAAGGCGTCGAGGCACTATCGGAAGTATGGCACAGCCTCTCAGTCGTAACGCAGACTTCGTTCCGTGCCTTTTACCTTCCGGGCTTTGTATCTTAAAGAGGTGAGGACGATTGGCATGATAGCTCTCCTGGCTGCTTCCACCACCAGTTACCAGGCTTCCGTCGAAGCATGGAGGCGCCAATACGAAGAGGATCTGAAAGCTCCCCAGGGGTGGCTATCGGTTGCCGGGCTAGTTTGGCTTCACCAAGGCGCCAATCGCGTCGGCTCCGATCCTCAAAGCGACATCGTGCTCCCCGCTTCCGCTCCCCGTGCGGCAGCGACCTTGTCATTGCATGGAGACAAAGTTGAAATCCGTACCGCGCCAAATGTCATTCTTATGGTGAATGGCAAACCGTCAAAAGGACAGGAGCTTCGATCCGACGCCAAGGACCATCCGGACACGGTGACGATCGGCACGCTCTCGCTTGTCGTAATTGAGCGGGGATCTCGCATCGGCATCCGTTTGCGCGATCCTGACAGCGCAACCCGTCGCCAGTTCTCAGGCCTGCACTGGTTTCCCGTGGACGAACGGTACCGGCTTCGCGCCCGCTGGCACGCCTACAATCCCCCACACAAAATCCAAATTACAAATGTCCTCGGAATGACCGAGCCAGACGACTCCCCGGGCTATGCGGAGTTCGAATTAGATGGAAAAACTTCGCGGCTCGAACCAACTGTCGAAGACAACACGCTCTTCTTTACCTTCCGCGACCAGACGGCCGGCAAACAAACCTATCCCTCAGGCAGGTTCTTGAATACGGAGATGCCAAGCCGTGGCGAAGTGATCCTCGATTTCAACAAGGCCCACAATCCTCCGTGCGCCTTTACCTCCTTCGCCACCTGCCCGCTCCCCCCACGGCAGAACACTATTGCTGCGGCGATACCGGCTGGCGAAAAGCAGTACAGGAGGCACTGATGCTGGTTCTTGCCTCACGATCCCCGCGAAGAAGCGATCTGCTCCGCGCCGCCGGATTTGCTTTCATCATTCGCGCCGCGGATGTAGATGAATCTGTGAGAGGTCAGGAATCTCCCATAGCTTATGTTCAAAGGTTGGCAGAGAAAAAGGCTGTAGCCGTGGAAATCAACGACGGTGAAATAATTATCGCCGCAGACACCACCGTGGCCATCGGTGAGGAAATTCTCGGTAAACCCCTGGACCGTGACGATGCCAAGGTAATGTTGCAAAAACTTTCCGGCCGGCGCCACGACGTTTACACCGGCGTGTGCCTAAGGAGTTCCACATTGATGCTAACGCGCTTTTCGTGCACCAGTGTATGGTTTAACGAGATGACGTCGGCCGAAATCGAGAACTATGTCCGGTCAGGCGAACCATTCGACAAAGCCGGAGCGTATGCTATTCAAGGAGTGGCTGCGAACTATATTCCTCGGATCGACGGTAGCTACACCAACGTAGTGGGACTACCCGTCGATCTGGTTTACCGCATGCTTAATGAGATGCGGCCATTGTTTTAGATTCCGTATCCTGAGCTAATTTCAGGTGTTCCTGGAGTGTCGGCAAAGTCTCGGAAGCGAAGTTTTTCAAATCCGGATTTGCGCCATTGCTTGCTTCTCTCTGAAAGTCCGCTACATCTTTCTTGTGATCCGCCACCATGTCCCGCATGTAAGCGCGATCGAACGCGGCCCCGTTCAGTTTGGACAAGCGGTCGTACGTCGCTTGATCCTTTGAATCCATACTGCTAGGTAGGGTAATGTTGTCTTTCGCGGCGACGTTTTTCAGTTTATCGTTGGCTTTGGTGTGGTCATCGACCATCTTTTGAGCGAACGCTTTTACATCGCCGCTGGATGCATTTTTCAAAGCTAATTGGCCTAGCTGAACCTCCGCCATCCCGCCCGCGGCGGCCTTCGTCGCGAAGTGGGTATCCGCGCTCGACGCCCCGAGCAAGCTCAACCCGGCCAGGACAGGTAGTGTTAGCGCATACAATGCTTTCATATTAACCTCTTGGGATAATTCCCGATTAATCTTGAGGCATCTCGCTCGCCATCCCGCAGTGGACTAGAATTAGGAAAGTGAAGGGCGCTACAGCAACCATTGTATTTCTCTCGCTCGGCCTTACCAGTTGTGGTGGAAGCAAGACCAATCAACCCCAAAATGCGCTTCCAGTAATGTACATTATCGACAGCGGAAGGACGGGTTGGGTGAAAATTGTGTACGATCGACCGGAAGAAAAGGAATTGCCGGTTCAGAATGGGTTCGCCATCGCACACCTCGGCGCGGATCTGAAATTATTTACTCGAAACCGCATGAATCCCTCATGGGACCGATCCGAATTCTACTATCAAGGTCCTGACGAAAAGAGAGTCCGGCTTTCCAGTACGGATGGTGACGGTCGCCGCGTCTGGGCACAGGAAAAAACTTCCGACGCGGAGGGTGAGCGCGACGGCTTCTTCGTGGGCAATCAGGAGGAGTTTTCCGCCAGTCTGAAGACGCCGAAGTCGATCGGAGGAGGTCTCTGGCAGCCCTCTAAAGCTGCGGAACCGGCAACGTCGGCCGACCCCGCTAAAATCTTAACTGAACTGCCCAAATAATGAAAAACGCCGCCATCGTTCTACTTATCATGACTCTTACCGAAGCCGCTTATTCCGCCGCCGACCTCCAGGAACTGCAACGCATGTCGTCGCGCTTCGTGCCCACCGAAATTCGCGTAGACACGTCGCATCTCTCGCCCGGAGATCGAAGCGCTCTCGAGGCATTGATCCGCGCCGCACGAATTCTGGATGACATTTTCATGGATCAGCTCTGGAGCGGCGACCATGCCTTGCTGGCCCAACTGAAACAGGATCACACCGATCTCGGCCGCGCCCGGCTGCAGTATTTCCGCCTGAACCTCGGCCCATGGTCCGATCTCGACGGACACATCGCGTTTCTTCCAGGCGTGCCTCCTCGAAAACCGCTGGGCTCGAATTTCTATCCGGAGGACATGTCGAAGGAACAATTCGAATCCTGGGTCAAGACCTTGCCCGCGGCGAAGCAGAAAGACGCCGAAGGCTTCTTTACGGTAATTCGCCGGCGACAGGGCGAACTCGCGATGGTCCCCTACAGCCAAGAGTACAAGACGCCGCTCGAAGCTGCCGCCGCGCTCCTCCGCCAGGCAGCCGACCATACCACCAACGCCACGCTGAAACACTTCCTCGCCTCCCGGGCCAACGCCTTCCACACCGACGATTACTACGCCAGCGATGTCGCCTGGATGGATCTTGATTCGCCCCTCGACGTCACCATCGGCCCCTATGAGACTTACAACGACGAGCTATTCGGTTACAAAGCGGCCTTCGAAGCGTACGTGAATCTGCGAGACGAGTCCGAGTCCGCCAAGGTGAAGTTCTTCGCCAACCACCTGCAGGAGATGGAGAATAACCTGCCGATGGACCCCAGGTATCGCAATCCTAAAATTGGGGCGCTGGCGCCCATCGTAGTAGTCAATGAAGTCTACTGCGCAGGCGACGCGGCGCATGGTGTCCAGACTGCGGCATATAATCTCCCCAACGATGAGCGTGTCGTGCGCGAGAAGGGCGCCAAGCGCGTCATGCTGCGCAATGTCCAGGAGGCCAAGTTCAAGACCATCCTGACGCCGATTGCCGAGCGTGTCCTGCCCGCGTCATCCCGCGGCTCTCTCGACTTCGATGCATTTTTTACCCACATTCTGGCCCACGAATTAAGTCACGGGATAGGACCGCAGCAGGTGACGCTGAATGGCCGCCAGACCTCGCCGCGCAAGGAGCTTAAGGAACTCTACGCCACCATCGAAGAAGCCAAAGCCGATGCGACCGGGCTCTACATGCTGCAGTATATGAACGATCATGGCTATCTCAAAATCAGTGAGCGTGGCTTGTATACCACCTATCTCGCGTCGTCTTTCCGCACCTTGCGGTTCGGTTTGAAAGAAGCCCACGGCAAAGGCATGGCGATCCAGTTCAATTTCCTTACCGAAAAAGGTGCATTCGTTCGCAAGGACGGGCGCTATGAAGTCAATTTCAGCAAAATTAAAGCTGCCGTCCGCGAACTGGTTCACGATCTCCTGACGGTCGAAGCCACCGGCGATTATGCCGGAGCCAAACACATGATGGATATCTTGGGCGTCATCCGTCCCGAGGAACAGAAGACTATCGATAGCCTCAAAGACGTTCCCGTCGATATCGCGCCGGTTTTCGTCACGGCAACCTCTCTCGTGGGAGCTCTGCAACCGTGAGATTCAGCGGGCTTGCGTTCCTGGCGGTTACCTTTTCGCTAAGGGCTCAGGATCCTGCAACCATGGCGAACATCGACGAAGCCTTTCGCCTGGCCGGTGTGCGTTCACTTCTGCAATCGCTTCCTTCCCATGTAAATGAAATGACCGCCGCGGCCATGGGCCAACTTCCCCCCGGCGAACGGCTGCAGTTCGATCCCCTCATTCGCGATGTCAGCTTGAAATTTCTCGATCCCGACGCCTTCTCACGACAGTTGAGGACCTATTTTGAGAAGCATTACAACGCCTCGAAGATGGCCACCTTCCTGGCGCTGGAGCGCACCCCGGCTTATCGCCCCATGCACCGTCTGGAAGCAGCCGCGGAAGCCTCTTCGATGCCGGCCCGCCGCAGCTTTGAGGCGGATTTGAAGGCGAATCCGCCTACACGCAAACGCATCGATATCCTGCGGCGTTTGGATGAAGCCATGAACAACACAGAGCTCGAGGTGCGCATCGTAGCTGGAATTGTCAACGCAATGTCCGCCGGGATGGGCGCGCGGATGCCGGAAAATCTGGCCGCGCAGACGGCAGCCTTCACCGCCAAGATCCGCCCTATCCTGTCGAACAACGTGCTAATTCACAACCTGTTCGTCTACCGCGAAGCCGAAGATGCCGACCTCGAAGGTTACATCGAGAGCGCCCAGCAGCCTGCCGTCGAATGGTTCAACCGCACCCTCCAAGACGCCATCCTCGCTGTGGCGGCTGATCGAGCGTCGCGTGCCGGCGAATACATCAAAACTAAAACCCGAGTTGGTCAGCCCTTCAATTAACACGCTCTTGTGGGGCTCCATTTTGAACAAGCGTGGAATCTCAGCCCGGACAAGCTGGAAGGAAGAAACCTCTCACACAGAGGATGGTGGGCGTTCAGGGACTCGAACCCCGGACCCCTTCCTTGTAAGGGAAGTGCTCTAACCAACTGAGCTAAACGCCCGCATTCTTGAGGCTAACACACGGAATAGTGGACGGCGTAGAACGTCGGAGACTGACAGACCAAAGAGGACTGCAAAATCAGAATCTGCGGCAGGCACCTGGCGCAATCAGCGCCGCTTAAAGAGGTGCCGCGACCTGGCCAACCCCACGACTCACGATTGGCGAATTGTGTAAGGCCCTCAGAAGTGTCACACAACGGCTGCTACATTGCCGGGCTGGCGGTGTTATGGCAAAGGAGGCATTCGTCGCGCAAATTGCCCGGAGCAGCGTAGGCCAAGGTGTATAACTGACCGCGCATGATCCAGGTGGAAACTCGCGCGCCGCCAGTCGATTCACATGTGAGGAACTGATGTCTGCAGCCGGATGTCGATGCCGAGGCTTTTGAGACCAGGAGCGCGGCTCTGTGACCGCTCACGCGATAGGCAACCTCAATGGCCGGCGTTCCGCCCCTTACCGCACACACGCCCATCAGCCGCACCCGGTTCGAGGTCATGGATGGTAAGGGAATTTCAAGGCCGGTCCGCGCCTTGACCCATGCACGAATTTCCGGCACTGCGCCGGATTGGAAGTCCAGACGCTCCGGGCCACCCGCCAGAGCCTGGATCGCAAAGACCTGCGCAGGCGAGGCCTGCGTGTTCGCAGAACTCGACAGGCGGGGGAAGAATCCCCATAGTGCCGTTGCGACTACCGTGACCGCCGTCAGCACCGCCAGGGATGGGAAGATCGACCAGGCTCGTGGAACCTGGGGATCTCCAACTCGTGTCAAGATCTCCTCCGGCGCTGCGACCTGGCGCAACTTCTGCTCCAGGAGCGGCGCCAGCCACGTCGTGTCGATTTCAGGTTCGCGCACAGTTGCCTCCTCGTGTCCCGCGCAAATGCGATAGCCGCCGCTCGAGCACACGATGCGCCCGGCTGAGGCGCGATCCCACCGTCCCGGTCGAACAGCCTAGAATCTCCGCGATCTCTTCGTAGGACAAACCTTCGGTGTACCGCAGCACAACTACGATTCGCTGTTCCGGGGCCAACGTCTGAATCGCATACTGGACGTTCTCCTCGAATTCCGTGCGCAGCAGTTGATGCAATACCGTTTCACCCGTCGTCCATACTGCTCTGGCAGTCGACCCCTCGGGCAATCCCCTGGCCACCGACCAGTCACCGGCTTGCTCCGCCCGTTTGCCCTGGGTATGGACATCGCGCCTTCGAACTCCAGGCATTCGCAATGCAGGTCAACACCACAAACGACCTGGTCGCCGAAGATGGCAAGTTGTCGTTACGCGAGGCCATGGAGCTGGCCACCGGCTTGCTTTCCTTCAATGCCCTGCCCTCGGAAGTGAACCAGATCCGATTCGTCACCGGAAACGTCAGTACGATCACCTTCGCGGGCGGTCTGACCGGCAGCACGGTCACGCTATCGACCGTGGGCGACGAAACGATTAGTGCGTCAGCGTTTCTCGTCAACAGCTCGGTTATCATCAATGGTCCCGGCAATGGCGGCATCACGTTGTCCGCCGCGGACGGCGATGACGCTCTTCAATGTGACCAGCACCGGCAACTTGACCTTGCAGAACCTTACGCTCACCGGCGGCAGCGCCAAAGGGTTCGCAGGCGGGCGCGGGAGCTGCAGGGGGAGGCGGCAGTGCCGGCCTGGCCGGCGCTATCTTCAACCAAGGGTCGCTGACGATTCTCAATAGCACGCTCACGGGCAACACTGTGCTGGGCGGCGCCGGTGGTACCAGCGGCGCCGCCGGGGGTGGCGGTGGTGGCGGCGGCGGTCTGCTTGGCCCAGGTGAGGCGTCCGGTTATG
>CAVZRE010000070.1:0-126843 GCA_963777595.1 Terriglobia bacterium | reverse complement strand
ATCTCAGCACCGCACAGCCATCCAATTCATGAGGATCTCGCTCGTCCAGTCCTTAAAATGTGATAACGTCCTTGTCACACTCATAGGGATAAAACCCATCGGCTCCGCAGTAAGACCTTCACCAACACGGAAGTGATCCGCTCATTCGTCCACGAGTCCGAAGCACTGGCGACGAAGGCGAGACGACATCCTGCAAAATGCTCAAGGCCTGCTGGGTTGGGGCTTAGGCCCGGTTCGTCGATCATGCCCTGGCTTCAAAGCTTGATCGAATTGGATCGCTGCTTGTCTGACCGATAGCAAAGTTGGCCTGTCGACTGGGATCTTACTTCAGCTCGCGTACTCGCAAATTACACTTGGCCGTAAAATGCGCATGGCTGACATCTGGCCGCCGCAAACCCGCGCCTGACGGCGAAGTGTAGACTCAGCCTTTCGGCCCACCACCAACGTGCCGCTGAGTATGGAACTTCGCTTGGCGTCAAACGCACGCGTGATGATGGTTGAGAACTTCTGCGTCTCCCTGCGCCTGCAACAATTGCAGTGCTGCTTCGATCTGGTTGTCGGTTTGAGGAGCGAGCGGAATCCATGGGACCTCCACATCTGGTTTCACCCCGGAGCCTTCGAAGCGTTGGCCGCTCCACGTGATCTGCCTTCGGCATGACCAGCATGTGTCCGTAACCGACTTTAAAACCTGATCCCGGTATCAGACGGCCTGCGGTTTCAGTCCCGACCAGTTTCGCCAGACGATTCTCCGATGCGAAGGCGGCAACCATTTCGCCGGCGCTCACAGTGTGCTCGTTGATGAGAATTGCCACTCGATGGTGCCAGCGTTTGGGACCGAGCCCCTCAGAAACCAGCACAACAGATGGATCGCGACCGACGAACTGAATTGCCATCGATGCGATCGCCAGGGGGTTGGGAAGATCGGTCGGTAACCGATCAAGTTTACGCAGCGCAGTTTTTTCGAAACCTAATTCGGCTCGTTTTCTCGTGACGGTGTAGCCGATTGGCAGTTTGTCTGGAGTGAGATGGCTCATCAACCGCAGAACCCCCAAGCCTCCGCCGAGATGTCCCCGCAGGTCGAGAACCAGATTGTCGAACGACGAGAGTTCCGCCACCGCCTTATCGATCGCGCGGGCGACGTCCAAGCCCAGAAGGCCCGGAAGGATGCTGACCTTTAGGTAACCGGTAGTGACTGAAAGCGGCTTCGAAACAACTGCTTCGGGTTCGGCGTAGGGCTGCTTGCGTGAACGTGGCGTAGGGATTGAAATCGTCAGCGTCAGGTCTTCCGACCCGCGCTGGATTTGTGCAACGACGTCAGTGCCCATGGCGAACATTGGCGCTTCCGGTGGTGAGATGGGCTTGCCGTTGACGGCAGTCAGAACATCCAGCGGACGCAAACCGGCTTTATGGCCGGGGCCGCTTGCATGAACGTCCTGCGCCACCCACCGCGGCCCTGCCGCCGTTTCAGCCCGGCGAAAGCTGGCTCCGATGGACCGGCGCCCGGGCACGCGCCGTACTGACTGATGAAAGAAGCCGGTATGACTGGTACCGAGCTTTCGCACCAGGTCGTGCACCGCAAGTTCGAATTCCTCAGGATCGCCGATCGAAATTATACGGTCTCTCGATTCTGAGGCGAGTCTCGGCCAATCCGTTCCTCTGTAGCGCGGATCAAAATACTTTTTCGTAACAGTGGCGGCCGTCTTGTCGAATACTTCAGCGCGCTGAGCGGAGGTCAGATTTCTCGAATGTGAATCGTTTCGTGCCATCTCCAATTACCTCGAAGCCCGCCCACAGGTTGGGCTTGGCCTTGTCTCCATAGTTCTTGATGAAATCCAACTGGGCTTGCCGAAGCGCCTCGTTTACCGTCGATCCCGCCTTCAGGTGCTCGTAGAACGACTCCATTACCGTCGCGGTTGAGCGGTCGTCGACATCCCACAAACTGGCAACCACGCTCCGTGCGCCTGCGGTCAGGAACGCGCGTGCCAGATTCATTACGCCTTCCTGACCCTGCAATCTGCCACTGCCCGTTTCGCAGGCAGAGAGAACGACAACGTCAGCATTCATCCGCGCGCGCCGTATTTCTCTCGCCTGCCAGAGACCGTCTTCGGACTCGCTGCCGGGGGCAAGAACCAAAGCCGCTCGATCCGGCTCCATCTCATCGCTGACACCATGTGCGGCCAAATGAATTACTTTGAAGTCCCCGAGCGGTTCCGATTTCACTGCTTCTTCAGTCGCCTGCGCGCCATCTAAAATCACGCTCTCAGGACCGAAAACCTTAGCCGCCTCGGTTATTTCTTCGTGTGCAAAACGCAACGGTCTCAAGCTTCCCGCGCGCAAATCCGATATCGCGCGAGTGGCAGCGGGGGGCGACTTGCCCGACTGGGCGGGTGGACTGAACGCCACGCCGAGAAACGGCTTGTGGGCAATGCCCGTATTCGGAGTTCTGTTCAACGTGTAGTAAACCGTTGCTGATGGAGCGGCGGACAGCGTTACGGCGCGGCTGAGGTTGCCCAACAGGGCCAGACCGCGGATTCTAAGCGCTGGATCGTTTTGTGCGACCGGCATGGCGAGAGCGTTTACGACCTCTGCGCGCACTGAGCTGTAGGAGCCATTTCAAGGTCGCGATGCAGTCGGCCCAGTTTGGCGTACATTTCATTTCGAGCGTCCCCGGTGCGGTGATACTCGGCTTCGGCCTTCGCGTAGAGCGGTCCGGCATTTTGCCAATCGCTGCGATCCGCAAACTGGTCCGCCTGAGCTATTAGTTCCGCTGGTGTTTGTGCATTCACGCACATCGGCGCGATCCCAAAACTATGAGTGCGACGATCCGGGCGTGGGGACTTGAAACGCAACGGACGGGGTTATTGTTTTTATTGACTTTAGAGAACAGCATGGATACCTGCATTCACCCTGTAAGTTCCGGAAAGGGTGACGCGTGACAGAAAATTTCAAAATTTTAGCGGAAAGTTTGCGGAAGGTTTCAATTCAGAAATGTTTGAATCGGAGTTGGCAGGACCTGTTTCAGAGAATTTCCAAATACTTTCACTCGAACCATCGTAAAAGAGCAAGACTGTAGCTGTCACGTCGGCCATGGGTCGTGCCGTACGGAGCAGGGGCGCTCGTGGCCCCTCTCTCAAGTGGAGGCGACTCGTGGACAAGACTACACAGGCGGTTCAACAGCAAATCGCAGCAATGGGCGCTCAGGTTTTTGAAGCGGATGACGCTGATCTGGCACGGCACAAACAGGAGTTGATCCAGTATATGGCGTGGCGCAGTGGTGAGCGGACCATGAACGCTTACGAACATGTGCAGCGGGGACGCTCATTCGCATTGCGCATGCAGGCGATTCATCGCGAGATGGAAAAACGTGAGCGCCACACCATCACAGGAACTGGCTCGCGGCGGGACTGCTCCGGTTTCCGCGACGAGTCCATCGATCAACCACGAACTTGCCTTCCTACTTGGAGATGACGATGACGATTGACGAAGCCGTTAGCTGTATTACGTCGGCGACCGCCGGCAAAACCAACAAGTCGACGCCGATTGCCGATGAGTTGATTGCAAATCTCTGCGACGCACTTTGGAATGCGGCGGAATATCCCCAGATCCAGTTGCTGCGCGAACACCTCCCGTTCTTTCATGAACGGGCGCTCATACCCGGCTTTCATGCCTGGCGCAAAGCCCGTGGGCTGCATTTGCACTATCCGCGATGGGCGAATCCCTTCATTGGCGGCCCAAAGGCACTGGCCGCATTGGTATCCGCCGACATCGCGGCAGCCCCGTTGACGTTTTTTGATCCGGTGAACGACGGCCGCTGGGTTCCTCCTCATCCGAAGGTAGTCGCCTATCTCGCATCAATCTCCAACCAGAGCCTGCGCGATGCGATGGCCTTGTACGCGCTCATCAAATCGAGTCTGGGCGAGCATCCGTTGTACTGCCGCCTCAGTAGCTATGCCGTGCCGCTCAGAAAGCTAATGGAAGAGAACGAACTCTCGAGTGTGCACGACATCGATCCCGACGACCTGCTGCTGCGCGTCTCCGAACGTACCGCCGGATCCACGCTTACCCTAAATCAACACTCTGCAATCGTCCTCGGATGGAACACGCTGGCGAACGCATTCCTCGAATATGGCGAATGCCTGTCGGAGTCACAACGCCAAACCATGTCCCGGTTCTTTCTTCGGCCATTGCAAAAACGCTACCGCATGCACCGCAGCCGGCCATCGATTGTGGTTCGCGATTCCGCCCGGCGAAGCGTCAAGGCCAAGACAGACGTGGTGCACACTCAGTTCCACAAACTCCGGTTCATGGCGAAAATTCGCTGCAACCAGGCGGCGCGGTTGTATCAGGCTGTGGAGAGCGCCGCCGAAACCGTAACCGTGAACTCGCTACCGCTTCCTTACCACTTTAGTTACGACGAAACGGTTGCTACCGATAGCGGACGACCGGTTCAGCAGCGTGTCTTGCTGACCCTCTGGGACGCTACTTCGCTCTGGGACCATGCTCTCGAAAAGGGGCATCGGGTGAGCCTGGAAGCTCGCAAGCGAGGAGTTGGCCGGTTTGCTCCACTTCGTAAACGTCTCTTCGCAGAATATCGTGGCACCGAAGCGATTGGCTCGCCGGTGACGGCGCCGTTCTGGTTCCTGGACCTGTACAGCAACGACGTATTCACGCATAAAAAGACCGAAGAGATTACATCGCGCCGCAATCGCTTTTTCCAGCAGCATGGCTATACGTCACGCAACGTCTGGGAACAAATGGCCGGTCTGATGAAACCCATGCGACGGAATGTCAGCACGGATATGCGCTTCCTCGAGCGTGAGCACGGCTATCGATTCTTGTATCACGAAAGTATTTACGCCACGTCGCTATTTGCGCACATGATCATCCGCGTACAGACCATCAGCGGAGCTCGCATCGGAGAGGTGCAGCAAGTTGCCCAGAATTCCGAATGCATCAAGCAACTGGTAAACGTCGGACCGAAGGCGGGCACGCGTTGGGTGTTGCGAATGATCCCCAAAGGACGCAAAGAACGCGCTGACTACTTCATCGATGAGGACACAAAAAATGTGCTGGCTGAAGTGGTGAGCTTCCAACGACGCATCACGAAGATGAAAAAGCTCCCGGTAGTGAGACACCAGTCCACCCGCTACGGGGCCGATCGCTATCTTCTGCAATGGAACGGACTCGGCCTCGATCAGGGAGCTTTGAATACGGCACTGCGATTCCTGCTACATGGCGCCATTCTCGATCCCAACGGCAACTGCGTTCACATGACGACTCACCTGTTGCGTCACGGATTCGCGACGGAGATGGCGAGCATGAAAGTGCCGGTTGAGGTGATCGCAAAGATTCTGCACCAGAGGCATCTGGAAGTCACCCAGTACTACTCACAACCCACCAAACAGCAGGTAATGGACGCTGCGGAACTGCTGTTTGTGGAGCGTATCGATGTCGCCGCCGAAGCGGTCCGCAGTCCGGACGAGATCGGACGAATGTTGCGCGAAGCGGAGGGTCAGATCGGCGCGTTAACGGAGGTCCTCGGCGGTACCTGCGTTGTCAGCAATCTTTGTCCGGCGAAGTTTGCCTGCATCGGATGTGCCGGCAATGCGCCCGATCCAGAACGCCGGTACCAGATCGAGACGAAGCGCAGTTGGGCGCTGGAACAAATCACCTGGGCCCATCGGGAACAGTTGCCGGCGGAAGAACGGCAGATGCGTCGCGTCGTCCAGGACTGTGAGTTGTTGCTTGAGGAAATGTCTCTCATCGAACGCGCGAGAGAAGACCAGGCGCAGCAGATCTCGATCCATCAGGAGGAAGCTCATGGCCGCAAATAGTAATCCGAAATGGCTGGAACCGCTTTGGGAAAGGAAGAAGAGCGAGACGGCGAAACGGGTGGAACAGGCAGTAAAAGAGATGGTCAAGCAGAGCGAACCGGTGACACTCGATGGTATCCGGCACACGGTCAAAGCCTTGTTTGGAATCTCGATCTCGGCGAACACGATTCAACGTAATGAAGGGGCCCATGCAGCGTATCAAAAGCACCGTACTGCGCGGGAAGTGATCAGGTCCGGCGAATCCGGCCATTGCGATGATGCTGCGGAAGCCTTCCAATGGCAAACGCGGTCAACCTCAGAGCGAAGATCAACCGATTGCGGCGCGAATCGAAAGACGAGCCTGATTGCGCGGTTGCTGCAACTCGAAAGCAGAACGAAAGCGTCAAGCTGATCGGGAGGACGCGCTTCGCGAGGAGATTCTACGGCTGCATCCTTCGACCGGGAGCAAAGGGGGTGCCCAATGAACGGCGAAACAATCAATTTTCAACGAATGAAGGAGATCCCTATTGGGCGAGTGCTTGCACGATATGGTGTGAAGTTGCGCTCCTCGGGCGGCGAAATGCGAGGCCAATGCCCTCTGCCAGCACACACTTCCCAGGAAAGCCGGAACAGTTTCTCGGTGAATCTTGGCCGCAACATCTGGTGCTGCCAATCGATGTCTTGCGCCGACGCACGCGGCGGGCAACTCGGCGGCACGGTACTTGATTTCGTGGCGCAGATGGAACGCTGTTCCATTCGTGAGGCGGCGGGTCAGTTGGCTGAGTGGTTCGGAGGGATGGAGAGTGCGGCGCCTACGGTCGAACAGAAACCGAGGCCTGTCTCGGAGCCGAATCTTCCCACTGAAGTTTCAACTGACGAGATCTCGATCATGCGCATAGCTACCTCGAAAAACGTGGGATCACTCCGGCCACGGCCCGGAGTTTGGGTATCGGACACTATGCCGGTCCGGGGATCATGCAGGGACGTATCGTAATCCCGATACGAAATAAAGCACATGAACTGGTAGGTTATGCTGGCCGATCAATCGACGGGCAAGAACCGAAGTATCGCTTTCCGGCTGGCTTCCACAAGAGTCAGGAACTGTTCCAGCTTCATCGCGCACGGCAGGCGGGCACAGATACGGTCATCATCGTGGAAGGCTTCTTCGATGCGGCCAAAGTGTGGCAGGCAGGCAACCGGAACGTGGTCGCTCTCATGGGATCGAGTTTGTCAGAGTCGCAGGCTGGTCTTCTCGAGAAGCACTTTCGGTCGGCGGTACTGATGTTGGACGGCGACGCTGCCGGACAGAAGGCGACCACGGTCATCGCAAGTCGACTCGGCTCAAGCGATGGAAGTGACGACCATCCGATTGCCCGACGGCAGGCAACCCGATCAACTCGCATCCAGAGAGATCAACGAAATCGTAGCCGATCACGTTCGGGAGGCACGCGGATACGGACGTTGATAGTGTTTTGCTGTGCACCACTGTGGTGCACAAGCGGTATAATGGGGTAGTGCAGAGCCAACGAAAACCCGCAGCCAAAAGAACATCGCGTTCTGTTCGCCAGAGTGTGACGATTCCTGCCAGTCTTGCTCGCGAGGTGAGGCGCGTAGCGAAGGAGCGTAAAGTGACGATGAGCCGCGCCCTCGTGACGCTGGCGGAGCAAGGTGTCGAAGCGGAAGCCGCCGAACGTGCCAGGCTTGCAGCCGCGTACGAACAGTTCATGAGCACGGAAGATCCCGCCAGAAAGAAATGAGGTTGGCCAGGAACTGATCCAGGCGATCTTCGGGAAGGCAGCGATTGCCGAAGATCCACTTCGCTAACCTTCCGCGGCCTCTTTGGCAGCACATTCTCGATAGGGTAGCGGAGCGAGCAATCTCATTCGATGATCTTCAACGGCTGAGAACGTGGGTCAATACTGAACCACATGCTCCAGCAGGCGATTGGTACAAAGACTTCGGGTCATTTATCCTCTGCGGCACGGACGAGTACCCGAAGACAGTCCTGAAGAAAGGAATGAAGCCGTTTGGAGCTCCGCTTTAGGGCTCGGCGACGAAGAAGACGAGATATGCGATACCGCCACATATTCAGAATGCGCGCAGACACGAAGCAGCGTGAAAATCGGTGACTTGTGCAGAAAAACCGGAAGGGAAAGTATATGGGCGCGGACGGGCTATATCCGTTCGTTCGCCTCATTGAGGCATCAAGGAAGACCTATTGTGAGGGCGAGCTATCACCGCCCAGCGGGAGACGGAGTATCGAAGCCGAGAACTGCAGCGGCGACCATCGAACACGCTGCCACGAGATCGTTCGAGAAGCATCGAGGAGTTCCGATCGAATCCACGATACAGGGGCGATGATACCCGGGTCGATTTGGCGTTCGCCATTTATGCACTCTCCCACGGTTCGAGTGTTGATCAGGTGGCATCGGCGATCCACAGTCGCGACCTTTCGCACAAGGGCGACGAGAAACGGCAGAGTCAATATGTGGAACGCACGATCGCCGCGTTGACTCATCACTTTTGTTACCCGACGCGGCCCGTTGCCTCATGAAAAATGTTACCCGTCCCTATGAAAGGGATGAGTGGCAGATTGACGAGGCAACTAAGCATGGCAACGAGACGAGAAGTGATAGCGGCGGTGGCGGCGCGCTATCGAGCCGCCGACCGGGACGAGAAGAAAGGGATTCTTGATGAATTCGTCAAGGTGACCGGATTTCATCGGAAGCATGCCATCCGCGTGCTGAAAGGATCACCCAGACCGGAGACCAGCGAGCCACGACAGAGAGCACGGATCTACAACGAAGCGGTTCGGGAAGCATTAACCATCGTTTGGGAGGCGGCGGATCGAATCTGCGGGAAACGGCTCCGTCAGGTGATCGCCGGCCTGATCGACGCCATGGAGCGTCATGGGCATTTGAAGTTAGATCCCGCAGTGCGCGAAAGTCTGCTGTCGATGAGCGCTGCCACCATGGACCGGCTGTTGAAAACGGTCCGCGACACGGCTAAACAGCGTCGTCGGAGGACGATGATCAACACCCCGCTGCGAAAGAGTATCGCCATACGAACCTTTGGCGATTGGAATGATCCCGCGCCGGGCTTTTTTGAAATGGACATGGTGGTGCATTGTGGAAAGTCGACCATCGGGAGTTACGTCCATAGCCTGGTGTTGACGGACATCGCGTCGGGTTGGACAGAAGCCATCGCGATGGTCGTCCGTGAGCAAACCCTGATTACCGAATCGGTCAGTGAAGTTCGGGCGAAGCTGCCGTTCGTAGTGCGCGGTCTCGATGTTGATAACGACAGCGCGTTCATCAACAACACGCTGGTGGGCTATTGCCGAGACCACAAAATCGAGCTCACCAGATGTCGCGCTTACAAGAAAAACGATCAAGCGTGGATCGAACAGAAGAACGGCGCGGTGATCCGGCGAATGGTGGGCTATGGAAGACTGGAAGGCCCGGCAGCAGCATCGGCGTTAAACAAACTGTACACCTCCATGCGGCTATTCGTGAACTTCTTCCAGCCGTCCTTCAAATTGCTGTCGAAGACACGAGTAGGTGCGAAAGTAATCAAGAAGTACCATTCGCCAGCGACGCCTTGTGAACGTCTCTTGGATCGGGAAGACGTTTCAGCCGAGTGCAAGGACCAACTTCGGCAGACGTTAGCGGCACTGGACCCGGTGCGATTGCTGAGCGAAATTCGGGAAGCGCAGCGAGTGATCGCCCAACTGGAAGTCGGCGCCGCCCACGCCGACATGCCTCAATCAACCCCACCGTTGCGCGGTTTCGTTGCCAGCCTCTCCACGGTGTGGCGCGATGGTGAAGTGCGCCCGACACATCGCAAGACAACCACGGGGCCACGAAGCTATCGCACTCGTGTGGACCCGTTTGAAGCAGTCTGGCCACAGGTTCAGTCGTGGCTGAATGAACAGCCCGATGCCAATGCCAAAGATCTGTTCCTCCGTTTGCAGGAAAACATGCCCGGTGCTTTCCCGCCAGGGCAACTGCGAACTCTCCAACGGCGAATTAAACAGTGGCGCAGCGAAATCGCCCGGCAGTTGGTGCTCGGCCTGGAATCCGACTTAGACAACAACCGGGAAATGTGTCACGGCATGAGTTGCGAGGAAGTGCGCTCATGATCACCTCTCGCCGGATTTCAAATCAATCAAACGCGGCGTGAAGCTGGAACCTGTCCTCCGGCACTATCACGTAAAACTTCGGCGGAGTGGAAAAGACCAATATCGCGGATGCTGCCCGATCCACCGGGGCGATGGGCAAGACGCCTTTCACGTGAATCTGGCTCGAAACATTTTTCACTGCTTCGCGTGCGGAGCCGGCGGAACCGTTTTGGATTTCGTCGCCGCAATGGAGCGCTGCTCTCTGTTTGAAGCCGCCCAAAAGCTGCAGGCGATGACGAGGTTCTTCGGTTCCGATGACATCGACACCGAATGAGAAGGAACTGGTTACGGAAAGAAGAAGGGTTCTTTCACCCCTGAACTTCAAGTTGACTGGCATCGACTGCAGGCATCCCTACCTGGCCGAGCGGGAAATCAATGAACAGACGGCTCGGGAGTTTGGCGTTGGCTTTTACGCCGGACCGGGGCTGATGCACCGCCGGCTGGTCATTCCGATCCACGATGCCGAAGGACAACTGATCGCCTATTGCGGACGTTCCGTGGATCAGACTCAACCGCGGTACCGCGTCCCACCGGGCTTTGCCAAGTCGGAAATCCTATTCAACATGCATCGCGCTGCCGCGGGAGTGAAAAACACCGTCGTCGTGGTGGAGGGCTTCTTCGATTGCATGAAAGTGCACCAAGCTGGCATTCGGTCGGTCGTCGCCTTGATGGGATCAGTCCTCTATGAATCACAACGGCACACCCTACTGAAGCGATTCAATCGCGTCATCCTCCTGTTGGATGGCGATTCGACCGGTCGCAAAGCGAGCACAGTCATCGCTCAAAAGCTACGACCAGATTGCTCTGTCCGAGTGGTTCTGTTACCCGAGGGCGTTCAACCGGACCAGATGTCGGACAGGGACATCGGTAACATCTTGCCGCCCTTCGCCAACGACGACTAGCAGTTCGGTAACATCCTTAAGTGAGGCAACACGACCCAAAGAAGTAGTTGACGCCGGACACGCGGGATTCCGCAGCAATGATCGCGTGCTCTTCGGTATTGTTCTTGGCGTCCTCACATTCTGGCTGTTCGCCCAGACCACGCTGAACATCGCCCCTAACATGGGCCACGATCTTGGCCTCGGCGCGACATGATGAACACGGCGGTAGCGATGACCGCCCTGTTTTCAGGCGTCTTCATGGTGGTCATCGGCAGCCTTGCCGACCGCATGGGCCGTGTTCGCGTCGTGCGGATTGTTTTATCTGAGCATCCTCGGCTCGCTCCTGGTCGGCCTCGCTCCCGCCAACCGCTGGGCCGCGTCTTTTCTGCTGATAGGAAGGGCACTGCAGGGATTATCCGGCGCCTGCATCATGCCGGCGAGTTGGCGCTGGTGAAAACGTACTGGAATGGCGCTGCGCGCCAGCGGGCGATCAGTCTCTGGTCGATCGGCTCCTGGGGCGGGTCGGGTGTGAGTGCGCTATTTGGCGGCCTCGTCACACAAAGTCTCGGCTGGCGGTACATCTTCTTTACCTCAGTGGTGGCTGCGTTCCTTGGTCTTGTGCTGATGAGGGGCACGCCCGAGAGCCGGACGACGGGGAAAACGACCTATCGCTTCGATTTTGCCGGCGTAGCCACTTTCGTGGTCGCGATGCTGGCCTTGCAGATTGTCGTCACGCAAGGCGGCAAATTCGGCTGGACCAGCCTGCCAGTTCTTGTTCTGGTGGGGTCGCCTTGGTGGCTGGTAGCTTGTTTGTCCGTATCGAGGAGGGAACGTCAGCCGCCTTCGTCGACTTTTCGCTCTTCTCCAATGCGACGTACACCGGCGCCACCGTTTCCAACTTCCTGCTGAACGCTGTGGCTGGCACGATGATCGTATCGCTGCAGTTCGTTCAACTTGGCGGCAACATGACAGCACAGCAAGCTGGCGTCCTCACGCTCGGCTACGCGGTCGCCATCATCGCTTTTATCCGGGTGGGGGAGAAGCTACTGCAGCGCTTCGGCGCGCGCAAGCCGATCGTCTGGGGCTGTCTCATCACAGGCCTGGGGATACTGTTTCTTTCGCCGGCGAACCTGCTGCTGAAGGATTACAAAGTCCTGGCAATAATCGGTTACACCTTGTACGGAGTGGGACTGGCATTCTATGCCACTCCTTCGACGGACACCGCACTCTCGAGCCTCCCGGAGAACCAGGCAGGCGCCGGGTCGGGCATTTACAAGATGGCCTCCTCACTCGGGGCGGCGTTTGGAGTGGCCATCTCAGCGACAATTTTCACCATCCTCAGCAGCGATAACGGCAGCAGGCTTTGGATGGAAGGAGTCATCACATTCTATGGCCGCCAGGACAACCAGACAGTTCGCGCGGCGGCGATGATCGCGCTGATGTCCAACGTATTCATGGTCGCCGTGGCGCTCCTCTCTATCGTATTGACAATCCCCGGCGGGAAGAAGGCGCAGGAAGAAGGGACGCGCTGAACAATGGCCGAGCAGACCATAGTGGAGACTCCCATGATTGCCTGCTTTACAGAATGTGAAATCGCCGCAACGCGCTGGTTGACCGGGCGAGTACCCCGTGGCCTACTGATATAAAGCCTGGCGTTTCGCGGCTCCTCGAAAACGACGACAGCAGACCGCCACACACCTGAACGCGGTTGAAAGTTATAGCCTGACTGGAGAGGCAACATCATGACGAAACAACAATCCCAGAAAGTACTCTCAACCCTTGACGGTCTCCTGCCGGAACTGGAGCCGTTATACAAGGATATTCACTCTCATCCGGAACTCTCCATGCAGGAGGTTCGGACGGCGGGTCTCGCCGCGGATCATCTCCGCGCCGCCGGATACGACGTCAGCGCCGGCGTCGGCAAGACGGGCGTCGTCGGCGTGCTGCGCAACGGCGACGGCCCCACCCTGATGCTGCGCGCGGACATGGATGCCTTGCCCGTCAAGGAAGCGACGGGGCTGTCCTATGCGAGCACCGCGACGGCCAAGGACCGCGAGGGGAAGACCGTGCCGGTGATGCATGCCTGCGGGCACGATATGCACGTGACATGGCTGATTGGCGCCGCTACGCTGTTCGCACGGAACAAGGCGGCCTGGCGCGGCACGCTCATGCCGGTGTTCCAGCCTGCCGAGGAAATCGGCGAGGGAGCCCAGGAGATGATAGACGACGGGTTGTTCACCCGTTTTCCCAAGCCCGAGGCCATTCTCGGCCAGCATGTAATGGTCGGTCCGTCGGGGCTACTCACGTCGCGGCCCGGCGTCATCACATCAGCGGGGGACAGCCTCCAGATCCGGATGTTTGGACGCGGCGCTCATGGCTCGATGCCGCAGGCCAGCATCGACCCTGTTGTGATGGCGGCCTCAACGGTGCTGCGCCTTCAGACCATCGTGTCGCGCGAAATTGCCGCGACGGATTCCGCGGTCGTTACCGTCGGTTCGCTTCAGGCCGGCACCAAAGAAAACGTCATACCCGACGAAGCGATCATCAAGCTTAACGTCCGGACTTTCGATGAGGCGGTTCGGAAACATGTGCTTGCCGCCATCGAGCGCATCGTCAATGCGGAGGCCGAAGCGTCGGGCGCGCCCAGGAAGCCGGAGATTACCGTGCTTGATCGTTACGCGCTGGTGCAGAACGATGCGGCGGCCACGAAGCGCGTCGGTGGGGCGTTCAGGGAATATTTCCCGGCCGAGCGAGTCCAGGAAACGCAGCCCACGACGGCAAGCGAAGACTTCGGGTGCTTCGGCTCGGAATGGCACGTCCCGTCGGTGTTCTGGTTCGTGGGCGGCACCGATCCGGCCGTCTATGCCAAAGCGAAGGCCGCTGGCAAGATCGGGGAAATTCCCACCAATCACAACCCCGGGTTCGCACCCGTGATCCAACCCACCCTGAAAGCCGGCGTCGAGGCGATGGTCGTCGCCGCGCAGGCATGGCTCTCGGCATGATGCAGATAGCACCCCTCGATCCGCACCTGGCCACTACGCTCTTCACCGTGTTCGACCTTGCGGGGACATTCGTCTTTGCCATCAGCGGTGCGACCAAGGCCGTCGAGCACAAGCTCGATCTATTCGGCGTCCTCGTGCTGTGTTTCGCGGCGGGAAACTCCGGCGGCATTGCCCGCGACATCATGATCGGGTCCATTCCGCCCGCGGCGATCAACGACTGGACCTATCTCGCGGTCTCCATTCTTGCAGGTCTGGTCACGTTCTTCTGGTATCCCCTCATCAACAAGCTGAGCAGCCCGGTGTTGCTGTTCGACGCCGCCGGTCTCGGCCTCTTCGTGGCCACCGGCACGGATAAAGCACTCGCGTATAACGTCGGTCCTGTCGCGGCGATTCTCTTCGGCACGCTCACCGGGATCGGTGGCGGCATGATGCGCGATGTCCTGCTCCGGGAAATACCGACTGTGCTGCGCACGGATATCTATGCCCTCGCCGCGTTGATCGGCGCGACCACCATTGTCGGCGGGCATGCGCTCAATCTGCCGTCATTTCTCTCCGCATCCATCGGTGCCGTCCTTTGCTTCCTCATTCGCTTGGGAGCCATGCGCTACGGCTGGCGGCTTCCCGCTGCGAGGTTTCCGGGCGACCCGCCTTCCAAAAGCTAGCTTTCAGGCGCTCAGATTGTAGAGCCTGCTCTCCGTTGCCGGCGAGAAGGCTTTGAGGGCAGCACGCTCAAAGAGCAGATCGCTTGTGAACCTGACAACGCTTGTGGAAAGTGTTAGCTTGCTAACTTAGAACGTCACGCCAGTATGTAGGCCGATGACGAAGGCGTTTGGTATGTTGCCGGTGCCTCCGGGACGGATCACGTATTGAACGTTCGGTCGCACCGAGAGCCACGGTGCGACCTGAAGGTTATAGTCGACTTCCGCGATGCTTTCACAAGTTTGAATGCCTACTGAGCCGGGTGTGACCGAATTACGGTCCTGTTGGTATTGGGTAAGTCGCGGGTTGATGCGGGCATAGGCAAATAGCACTGAAATAAAATCAGCGTCGCGGTGCTTGAAGGTGCCTTGACGGACCCCGCCTGCCGCGATGAACGAGCGGTATATCGAGGTCGCCCGGTCGCCAATTCCTCCCAATGCTCCTATTCTCAAGAACCGCCGAGAGTCGGAAGAATCCCGCTGAATGACCTGGTCTGCCATCCCATAAGCGCCGGCATGCCCGCTGTGGGTCAGAAAAGGAGCGCCCGTGAACGCCGCCGGGAGCCCATGAACATCCTCCAGAACGTCGTTTGTAACGGAGGAGTTGTAGTAAGCTCCGATTCTATAAATCCCCGGAAGCTTTCCGTTTACGTTGCCCGGCAGCCATCCGACTTCAACCGGAATCAAAACGCCACTGCCGTTGAAGCCCAGGTTGAAGTCTTGGTCGCTATTGCCCGCATTGGGATTGACCTGGTAGATGCCAGTCTGTGCGTAGAACTGCCGTGTCGGGCTCACCTTCCTGCGGGCTCCCCATTGTCCAACCGGATAGTTGCGCGCCCCACTATTGGTCGTCATCGGGCTCGGATGTCCGCAGATGAAGCCACTCTGAAAATCGCACAGAACCAGCAACGTTGCGAAATAATCGCCGGCAGGCGACCACCCGAATTCGACGTTGACCTTGTCCGCGAAAAGGTTCTGCTGATAATTCAACTCGACAATCCGGAAGTTCTGACCAGCCCCATAAAGTTGCTGAACAGCGAAAATGTTTCCGATTGCATCGGCAGAGAGGCTCTGGCCCACGCGATCAGTAAACAGAATCTGGATCTTGCCACCCGGATCGCCGACCAGGCGGCGTAGATCAAGATCGGCCCCGAAATCCACCTCTTGTGTGTACGCCGCGCTTTGTCTTTGGCCGCCGACCGGATTCGCCGCACTTTCCGTGGTGAAACCGGCGTTCAGTGCAATCCCGGCGTTTTCAAGGGTCGTTCGTTCGCCGCCCCAATCTCCGGTCAGCGTGGCCGGTCAAGCCAGCCTGCCGGTTGGGTGGGACTCGCCTGCTGAGCCCAAACCGGGAAGGCAGTCACGGCGACGAAGAGCAAAGCTAAAAAAGATGGCCCTTCGAGCATTCTGCGGGCGGACAGTGAACATTCGCAGCCGCTCGGCATGAACATGGACATATTTGTAAATGGATTCTGAGCGGCGAAGCAAGTCAGCGAATACGCTATCTGGCGTTTGCGATCAAATCCGGCTGCTGCAGCCGGTATCCAAGCCTCACTGATTTGATTTTCAAATCCATGCTATGCGTGCTGCTCGTATGCCCATCAATGAGTCACGCGTGACCAAGCTTGGTACAAAATTCGTACGTCGACACGAAACTGTCTTTCCTAACTTTTCAAACAAAAGGTGTTGGCTCTCGAAGTGGTCGCTCCCCTAGTCCCAGCACTGATCTGTGGATCAGGAATCGGGATAACAACAGTTCAGTTTATTCGCTTCTCTGGTCGGCGCGATGGAACCCTCCGCACTCAACGTGACAAGTACCTCGGCGCCGACAGAAACATCCGCCTCGTATCGCGTGATTTTCGTAATGCCTTCTCTGCGAGGGCTCGCTGACCGCTAGAAGACAATCATAGTGTGACTAGCCGATGGAAGACCGTCGAATTTGCAGGAACCGATTTCGCAGATGATGCATGCGAAAATCCAGCCCTCGCCGGGTGAACCGGCTAATTAAAGAAAGGCGCGCTATTCTTTAATAGTGCGGGGTCTAATTAAAGCTCCGCTCAATGCATGCCGCCTCCAGCTAATCAGCGAATTGGACGTTTTCTCGTCTCCACCGTCGGTGGAGAAACGGTGCGGGCGTATGTCCCACCAGCCCTTCCTCCGATTCCGCCCGTTCGCCTGGATTCGGTTCAGCGGCTCCTTGAGCAGGCAAATCAAGCGTTGGGCCGCTTGGACGGACTCGCTTCATTCCTCCCTGACCTCAGTCTGTTTATCTATGCTTATGTTCGCAAAGAAGCGCTACTGTCCTCTCAGATTGAAGGCACGCAGTCGTCCCTTTCCGATCTCCTGCTTTTCGAAAATGAAGAAGTTCCGGGAGTTCCCATCGAGGATGTGCAGGACGTGTCCAATTACGTCGCCGCGCTCTCTCATGGCTTGAAACGCATACGCGAGGGCTTCCCCCTGTCGTTGCGGCTCATTCGCGAGATTCATGAAATCCTGCTTTCGCGCGGGCGGGGAAGCAACAAGGAACCCGGAGAGTTTCGTCGGAGCCAGAACTGGATCGGGGGCACCCGCCCGGGCAGCGCAGCTTTTGTTCCCCCTCCTTCTGAGCTCGTGATGGAGTGTATGGGCCAGCGCGAAAGTTTTTTGCACATAGAGGCCAGGGATCTGCCCCTCCTTATCCGGGCCGCACTTGCACACGTACAGTTCGAGAGTATCCATCCGTTTCTTGACGGCAATGGGCGCCTCGGACGCCTTCTGATTACCTTCCTGCTTTGCGCGGGCGGCGCGCTATCCGAGCCGATCCTCTACCTGAGTCTGTACTTCAAAGCCAATCGCCAGGTCTATTACGAGCTCCTTACAAGCGTTCGCACCTCCGGCAACTGGGAGGCATGGATCGAGTTCTTTCTTACTGGCGTCAAGGAGACTTCGGAGAAGGCGATCGCCAGCGCTCGTCGCTTGATCGCATTGCTGGAGGACGACCGCAAGAAGATAGAGGCGATTGGTCGGCCCGCCGGCTCCGTTCTGCGAGTCTTTCATTACGCCCAGACACATCCGATCCTGTCCATCGCTCCAGCTGCGGAGAAGATCGAATCGACTTTCCCGACAGTAGCCGCGGCCATCGAGCACCTGCAGCGCCTCGGCATTCTGCACGAGATCACCGGCAGGCAGCGCCACCGGCTGTTCGCGTATCGCGGCTATGGACATTCTCAACGAGGGGACCGAACCTCTTCGATAAAAAAGACGGCAAAAACCGCTGGTTCACCGGCGTGCGCACGAACAGGAATTTCATCCTACAGTCGTGGCTGAAATACGTTCCAGTACTCGGGCTGTAACGGCGTCGATCAAAGCCGTGCTCCATCCGCGTTCAAAGCGCTAAGTGAGCTGACTCTCCATGGTGGGACTCAACGCTGCGGTCAACACTTCGAGCAATGCGTCCAAAGTTTCATCGGTCTGTCGAAGGCGCTCAATCTTTGCAATGGCGTGAAGCACAGTAGTGTGGTGTCGGCCGTTGTAGAAGCGCCCGATTCGGGTGGTGCTCCAACCGGCCACGTTCTTCGCGAGATACATGGCAACCTGGCGGCTGAAACATGGTCCTGGCTGGTTTCCAGGCACGCGACCTCGCCCAAGGTGATCCGCGACAGTCGCCTCGATTTGTTCCAGCGAGAGACGCCAGATCCCGACTCTCTGCTCATTCGGTCCCATGATTGCCTCCGTTTGGGAGAACCGCATTCGCTCTGTCAACATACAGACCGGTGCCATTCGAATCGATCACAGCAGGGCACTCCGGCCACATGGACCGAACGAGATTCAGCCAACCTTCCAGTCGTTCGCGGAACTTGCGGGGTCGACTGTAATCGGCGCTGCCCAATTGACTCACAAGGCCGCTTTCGCCGAACAACGGAACTCGTTCGCGGCCTTTCGCAACGAAACATCTGTACGAAAGCCATGTAAACAGGTCGAGCGCCGCTGGCGAACACGACAGCGCCTTCGCAGCCTCCATGTCCGTCGGTATCGGATGGGCGAGGATCTCCCTGACGAATTCATCGCTGAGAACGATCTCATTCTGAAATTCGGAAGGCAGGGTCTCCTGATCGGAGTGCCGGGAATAGCCGTCCGCCTGCAGGACGCCGCGAAATGTCTTCAGGTGTTCTGCGGGATGTTCTCCCTTACGGTTTGGCGAATAGGCGAACCAGACTGCCGGAGCGGCCCGACTTCCCGCGGGCCGATCATCCCGGACATAGGTCCATAATCGTCCCGTAATGGTTTTTCCGTTGCCTGGTGCCAGCACCGGGACCGGCACATCATCACCGTGCACTTTGCCGGGACTCAGTACATATTTCTTCACGGCATCGACCAGTGGTGTTAGTAGCCGACTCGACCCGCCCACCCAGTCGGCTAGTGTCGAACGGTCCAGGTCGACGCCTTCCCGCTCCAGAATCGCGCTTTGCCGATACAACGGCAAGCGAGTCGCGCGGAGGAATCTCACCTCCGCGCGCTCCCAGAACCGTACGTGAGCCTCTCAGCTCATACGGCTCCCAGTGTTCGGCCGTTGTCCATACAGAAGCTTCCAGTGAGCAAAGAGATCCGGTGATGCTCGGACCACTCCTGCCAACCAGTCCCGCGCACCTTTCGGCCTTTGCCTCAGACGCTTGAACTTGCGACGTGCCCACCGAACCAAGAAGACGTCGATCCGACGCAGAGTCGGATACATCGCCGACTTGTAGAAATGGCTGTAGTAGTTGATCCAGCCGCGGATGTGCGGATTAACATCCGCCAGATCGTCCAGCGCCTTGGTCGCTCCGGGTCTGGAGTGACCAGCCCCGGACAGCCTTACGAATTGCTTTCAACGCCTTGGGACTCGCTGCCGGGAGAAATGATAACCCGTACAACTCGTCCCTCCACTTCGCTCGCCGCGGTCGAAATGTATACCCCAGAAAGTCGAATTGATAAATCGAGTACTCGCCTTTGCGATTGGTGTCCTTGCAGTAGACTACTTTCGTTTTCTCTGGATGAAGCACCAACCCACATTCGGCAAACCGCCGATCCAAAGCCTGCTGCAATGCTAAAGTCACGTTTTCGAATATGCCATAAGAAGGGAAAGAAGGGAAATAATTCCTCGCCAACATTCACAAACATTTACATTAATAAATGTTTTATACGGCTACTTGCGGAGCGCTCGTTCGGCTGGCCGTCGCCAGTCAATGCCTTCCAGCAACATGGAGAGTTGGGCCCTGGTCAGCGCCACTGCTCCGGATTCTAGTTTTGGGCCAGACGAAACGGCCGCGCTCCAGACGTTTAGCAAACAGACGTAGCCCGTCGCCATCCCACCAGAGCACTTTGACCAAGTCGCCCCGTTTGCCGCGAAACACGAATATTTGCCCGCCGAACGGGTTTTCGTTGAGCACGGTCTGCACCGCCGCGCTGAGTCCGGTGAAACCGCGGCGCATATCGGTCACGCCTGCCGCAACCCAGATTGTCGTTCCGGTCGGTGGGCTCATCATCGGTGGAGTTGTTCGAGTGCAGCACGAATGCAATTGGGGTCGGCCGAGCCGGTGATTCGAACTCGCACGCCGCCAAGCTCGATATCGATTACTCCGGAATACTCGCTATGGACCTCCGTCCGCCGTTGTTCGATCTGGCTGGAATCGATGATCCTCGCCGGCAAAAACTGCGTTCCTGACGGCTGCACTTCGAGTCGGCCTCCCCGATACAGCTTCCGCCAGTTAAATACCTGGTTGGCGTTGACGCCGTGTGACCGTGCGATCACCGCAACCGAAGCGCCCGGAACCAATGTCTCTTCGACGATCCGCCTACGCTCAAGCTTGGATCGCATCCGCCGTTTGGCGGCCTCGGGAGAAATGACAGAACTGGCGCTCGTTGGATTTGGATTACTTCTCATACTCCTCGCCTCGACCGCAAATGGCGGCCTATTACGAGAATGAGCATTTACCAGGTCATTGTGAAGGCGGTCGTCACCGGGCGCTTACTCTGAAACCTAAGCACTTCCGGCATTAGACATCGCTGTCGGAGCGCGAATTCGTCCACACTCACTCGCGTCAAAAACGAGTTGGCTCAACCCCCGGGCGCCGAATGCGCGTTGCCCCGCTCCAGAAGCGCCCGTCGTTCGGGTACACCTAGTTTTTTCAGGATTGTCATCATCGGGCACCAGTCGGTGAAAGCTGATTGAAACAAGTTGAGCCCCACGAACGCGGTGAACAGATACCAGTAAGGGCTCGCCCAATGTCCAAGCACGAGGCTCAACGATCACGAACGCGCCCGCGATCATACGCAAATAACGATCAACATTCATACAGGCCTCCTCTTTTTGTGGAACAGATAGAACAGGACAGGGACGGTCATGCGCGAGAGCAGCAGAGAGGCGATTTCACCCGCCATGAGCGCAATTGCCAGGCCCTGAAAAATGGGATCGAACAGAATCACTGATGAGCCAACAACCACGGCCGCGGCGGTCAGCATCATCGGCCGGAAGCGGACGGCGCCGGCGTCGATTACGGCAGCGTCGAGCGGCATGCCCTCGGCGAGACGCAGTTCGATGAAGTCCACCAGGATGATCGAGTTCCTCACCACGATGCCCGCCCCGGCGATGAAGCCGATCATCGACGTCGCCGTGAAGAACGCGTGCAGAAGGCCGTGCGCCGGGATGATGCCCACCAGCGAGAACGGAATCGCCGCCATGATGATCAGCGGTGTCAGGAACGACTGGAACCAGCCGACCACCAGCCCGTAGATCAGGATCAGCACGGCCGCGAACGCGATGCCCAGGTCGCGAAACACTTCATATGTGATCTGCCACTCACCGTCCCATTTCATGGAATATCGACTGGTATCGGAAGGCAGCGCGGCCATGTGCTGCTCGATCTGATAGCCTTCCGGGATTTTGATTTTGTCGATCTCAGGACCCAGTTTGAGAACCGCGTAAACGGGACTCTCGATCTCTCCCGCGATGTCGGCGGTTACGTAGGTCACCGGCATCAGATTCTTGTGGTAGATACTCTTGTCCTCGATGAGCTTTGTGACGTGGACCAGTTCTCCCAGCGCGACCAGATGGCCGTTGCGGCCCGGCGATCTTCAGACTCTGGATTCGCTCCAGATCGGAACGCGAAGCCCGATCCAGCCGCACGGTGAGCGCTACATCCTCCTTCTCAGCATCCTGATGCAGCAGACCGGCAGCATAACCGGCGGATGCCACCTGCATCTCGCGGGCAATATCATCTTCGGAGATGCCGTTGATTGCAGCCTTTTCCTCGTCGACCGACAGGCTGTATTTCGGCTGATCGTCTTCGACGTACCAGTCGACATCGACGACACCCTTCGTCTGTTTGAACAGATCGCGAATCTGGCGGGCCAGCGCAATCCGCCCGTCCATACTCGGGCCATAGACTTCGGCAACCAGCGTTTCGAGAACCGGAGGGCCGGGCGGCACTTCGGCTACTTTGATGCGCGCGCCATAACGGTCCGCAATGGGCTGAATCCGCAGGCGCACCTGTTTGGCGATCTCGTGGCTTTGCAGATCCCGCGCTCCTTTGGGCAGCAGGTTCACCTGAATATCCGCCACATTCGGCCCGCGCCGCAGGTAGTAATGGCGCACCAGTCCGTTGAAGTTGTAAGGCGATGCCGTGCCCGCGTAGGTTTGGACGTTCACCACTTCGCGCTGCTTCTGCGTCTCTTCGGCCAGCAATTGCGTAACCCGCTCCGTTTCTTCGAGCGTGGTGCCGTTGGGCATGTCGACGATCACCTGGAACTCGCTCTTGTTGTCGAACGGCAGCATCTTGACCTTGACGAAGCCGAAGTAGAAGAGGGAGCAGGAGGCGAGCAGCAGGATCACCACGCCGCCGACAAAGCCCCACCGCAGGACGGGCCGATGCAGGAGGCTGCCCATGAAGCGCCGGTAGAGCCGCGTGACGAAGTCTTCCCGTTCGCCTTCATGATGCTTGCCCGGCTTCAGGATCCGCACGGCCGCCCAGGGCGTCACGATGAAAGCCACCAGCAGAGAGAAGAGCATGGCGGCGCTGGCGCCGATCGGGATCGGGCGCATGTACGGCCCCATCAGTCCGCCGACGAACGCCATCGGCAGAATCGCGGCGACGACGGCCAGGGTGGCCAGAATCGTGGGGTTGCCCACTTCGTCCACCGCCTCCAGAGCGACCTCGAAGGGCGGCCTGCCCTGATTGGCGTGCATCCGCCAGTGGCGCACGATATTTTCCACGACCACGATGGCGTCGTCGACCAGAATGCCGATGGAGAAGATCAGGGCGAAAAGAGTAATCCGGTTCAGCGTGTAGCCGTACAGGTAGAAAACCGTGAGGGTCAGGGCCAGCGTCACGGGAATCGCGATAAAGACGATCAGCGATTCGCGCAGACCGAGAACAACGGCGACCAGAACACTCACCGAAATCACGGCGATCAGCATGTGCCACAGCAGTTCGTTGGACTTCTCCTTGGCCGTGTCTCCGTAATCGCGGGTGATCGTCATTTCGACGCCGGACGGGATGACGGTACCCCGCAGCGGCTCCAGTCGATGCAGGACATCCTCGCCGACCGTTACTGCGTTGGTGCCTTTGCGCTTCGAGACAGCGATCGTCACGGCCGGGTAGAAGCCCTTGCCGTCGGAAAAGCGCACGTATTGCGAGGGCTCTTCACCGGCGTCGGTCACTTGTGCGACGTCCCTCACGAAGACCGGTGTACCGTTGGGGACGCCCGCGACTACGTTGCCGAACATCGTCCGGGGTGCGCAGGAACTGGCCGGTTTCCAGAAGGTATTCCTGGTTGCCGCTGGCGAATTCGCCCGATGGCATCCTGCGATTGGAAAGGCCCAAAGCACTGACGACCTGAAGAGGAGAAAGATTGTAAGCGCTGAGGCGGGACGGATCGAGAGTGATGCGAATTTCACGGCGCTGGCCGCCGATCAGAGCGACGGCGGAAACGTCCGGCGTCTGTTTGATCGTGTCGCCTGCCTGAGCCGCAATGCGCCGAAGTTCGAGGTCGCCGTACCGCTTGCTCCAGAACGTCAGCGCCAGGACGGGAACGTCGTCGATCGAGCGGGGCTTAACCAGCGGAGGCGACGCGCCGGGCGGAATAAGGTCCAGATTCGCGTTGAGCTTCTGGTTCAGCCGGACAATGCTCTTCTCCTCGTCCTGACCGACGAGGAAGCGCACGATAGCAGTGGACATGCCGGGGCTGGAAGTGGAATAGATGTATTCCACGCCCGGAATCTCCCACAGCAGTTTTTCCATCGGTTTGGTGACGCGCTCTTCCACTTCGCGGGCCGATGCGCCGGGCATCTGCACGAAGACGTCGACCATCGGCACGATGATCTGCGGCTCTTCTTCGCGCGGCAGTTTCCATACCGCGAAGGCGCCCAGCAGCAGGGAGCCGGCAATCACCAGCGGAGTCAGCTTCGAGCCGATCCAGACGCCGGCGAACTTTCCCGCGAGACCGAGCGGGCGGTCTGTTTTCACTGGCGGACCTCCACGCTGGCTGTCAGCGCTGCCCCATCGGAGAGGTCCGGCGGAATCGGGATAGATCACCTTTTCACCGGCGGTCAGGCCAGAGAGCACTTCAATCCGGTCTTTGACCTTTCTGCCCTGTGGTGATCAGGCGCGACACGGGCAATGCCGTTGTCATCCACGAATACGGATTGCAACTGGCCGTGTTCCGCGACTGCCGCAGCCGGAATCGCCATCACCGACTGGCTTCCCAACTGAAACCCGGCGCGCCCGAAGACTCCCGAGCGCAACGTCGCCAGCGCCGGCAGATCGATCTTCACGATGTAAGCCCTCGATGCGGCATCGACTGCGGGGACGATTTCGGAGACACGCGCCTCGAGGGTGTGGTCAAGACCGTCGAGTGTCACAGACACCGGCTGTCCGACCCGGATCGCCGACAAACGAGACTCTTCCACTGACGCTTCGAGCCGGTAAGCGCCTTCGCGTTCGATGGTGAACATCGGCGTGCCGGGGATCGCAAGGATGCCGGGTTCCACCGACCTGGCAACGACCACCCCGGCAAAAGGCGCCAGGACCTCGGCGTAGCTGCGGGTTACTTCCGTGGAGCGTACCTCCTGATCGGCCTGAGCAAGCCGGGAGTCGAGTTGAGTGCGCCTGGCTCGCGCCATGTCGTGTGCGGCCTGTGCGGCCTTGAGTCTGGCCGAGGCTTCATCGAACTCCTGGTTCGAGATCGACTTCTTTTGATACATGTCCTGCATGCGGCCAAATGTCACTTGCGCCAGATCGAGGTTCGCTTTCGCCGCGGCGACGGCGCTGTCAGCCTCCGGTATTCCGGCGCGGACTTCCTCGCGGGCAGACTCGGCGCGCCGCGAACTGACATCCAGATCGCGTGGATCGAGAGTAACGAGCAGTTGGCCTTCGCGCACGTGATCGCCGTCTGCACCTTCACTTCGCGTACATAGCCCATCAGTTTCGCGGAGATGACAGCGGAAGTGCGGGCGCGCACCGTGCCTGTCGCTTCGTAGATCGAAGGCCACGTCTCGGTGGCTGCCGTGATGACGGATACGGCAACGGGCTTGCGCCGAAGAGTCGACTGGCTTCGCTTTCGGAGCGTCGCTGCACGCTGCGAGCCACATGGCGACCGGGACTACCAGAAACAATTGCTTCGTCATTTAGTTCAGGACCTCCGAAGATTCCGTCAGCGTCCCTGCTGCCAGTTCGAGCATTGCCGCGGCGATGCGCTGATCGTGAATCGCCGCCAGACGCCGGGTTCGCGCTTCGAGAACCGCCGTCTCCGTGCGAAGCAAGTCCGTGACATTGCTCAGCCCGGTTTCGTAGCGGTTCTGGGTGATACGAAGACTCTCCGCCGCCTCCGCAACGGCTGCATCCGTCACTTCGATGCGCTGCGCAGCGGCGCGCAGGTCGGCGTACGCCCGCCGCACCTGAAGCTGAATGGCGGAATCGGCATGCGCCTGGTTGGCCTTGCTCCGGCGCAGTGCAAAATTACTTTCCTCGATGCGGGCCCTGTCACTGAAGCCGTTGAAGAGGTTCCAGCGCAGTCCGATGGAGACCAGCCAGTTCGCCCCGCCCTTGTCGTAAAAATTCTGGCGATCCGCCTCAAAAGCGGCGTGAACACCTACCTGCGGCAGAAGATTGCTGCGCGCTGTGGCTGCCTGATTTTCGGCCAGATTGATGGCCAGCTTCGCCTGGCGCGCCTCCGGCCTCTCGCTCAGCGCGCTTCTTTCGTAGTCCGCAAGCAAGCCGTCCGGGAGTTGCATGGGACGTCAGCGCAGTGGTTAAAGTGTGCGCGGTGTCGAGCGGCAGGCCGAGCGCATCGTTCAGAGCCGCGCGCGCCACGTCAAGATCGGCCTCTCGGCGGATCTGTTGCTCACGAACACCTGCGAGGTGGACGCGGATCGAGAGCACGTCGACATCGGTGGACATCCCAGCTGAGCGCACCGACTCGGCGCGATCCAGGTCTGCCTGCGCCGAGCGCATTGCCTGTACTGGTCGCGTTAAGCTCCTCCGCGCCCAGAAGCGCATCGTAATAGGAACTGATCACGGCGGCGATGACTTCCATACGGGTACGTCGGCCGTCCTCGAGAGTAATGTCTCTTGTTAACTCCGCCGCGCGAACTGCATGTCTGGTCTGGCCGCCGTCATAGAACTGTTGGTCGGCGGTGAGCTGAGATTGGAAGTTGTTCAGGAAACCCGGTCGATTCAAAGGACCGATCTGAAAGTTCTGCTCGCCGAACTGATGCTGCGTCAGCAACGACGAGAATACAAAGACCGGGTTGTCGCTGCGGGCCCAGGACTCCGAATAGTTTACTTTGGGTAAGTTGCCGCCCCGCGCTTCCGCGATTCGGCTCTCCGCGGCCTTCCCGGACGCATCGGAAGATTCCACCGACTTGTTCCTGTCCAGCGCCAGGTGAACTGCGTCGTTTAGCGACATTGGGTCTTGCGTCCAGCCGGGAAGCGCCCACCAGGTCAGCATCAGCAGTGTTTTCTTCATTGGTCCTGGTTGCGAAGATGCAATCGCTTGGCCGAGGTGACAGCGCGTCACCTATTTGCCGTAACTGCATCTCGGAAACTGAAGGCAAAATTATGGAAGTGTCAGTTCGCTATCTGGGAGAAACGAAGTTTGAAGTCGCCGCTCGAGGGCATCGGGTGATCTGCGACCAGCCAATCGATAATGGGGGTGGCGATCAAGGGATGTCACCGCCGGAGTTTCTGGTAGCATCACTCGCAACATGCGCAGGGTTACTACGCGACTCAATACCTGAAGTTGCGAGGATTGCCCGCCGGGGATCTTAAAGTGCGAGTCACCGCGCAAAAGGCAGCGCAGCCAGCCCGGCTCGCGTCGTTCGAGATCGAGGTGACGGCAATCGGTCTGGATGAGCGCCACCAGGCGGGTATCCTGCGCGCCGTAAAAGCCTGTTTGATTCACAACACGCTGTTGGGAGCGCCGGGCATCGAGATCACAGTTACTGGCGGCGAACTCGCGGTGGCTTAGCGGTAGGCCCGTTACAATCGGAGGCGGTACTGACCATCGGAACGGGAAGCGGAAGTCGATCTCGCACGACAACTGATGACGGGAGACGCAGACGCGTTCGACCGCTTCGTGACGCAGGACACGCCGCACCCCCCGGTGTGAAGGTTCCTCGTCTAGGTACTGCTCACCTCTATCGTGCCCCCCGGCTGAGAAAGTTCTCAGTAAAGTGTTTGCCCCCTTTGGAGACGGAGAAACGGCAAGGGGACGTTTGGAATTTACCGCGTAAGGCGCTCCTCGACTGTTACGAACCCTTGAATCCGTCTATCATCTCCGGTTCCGGTCCTATGTGACCGAAGCCGATCCGAGTCAGCCTCTCGTCAGTGCCGCCCGAACGGATCGACGGTAAGGCTCCTCGACAAATCGAAATGCAACCAGCGACGCGATTACGCAGAGCACCAATCCCAGGCTCACCAAAAGCCAGGAAGACCGGTCGAGACGAAACACGGCGTCGTTCAACGCCAAGACCCAGGGGCGCAGCGGCAAATGCAGCAGATACAGCGAGCAACTCGCCTCACCGGCTTGCACAAAAATCCGAGTCGAAAGCAACCTACTAAGCAGACCCCTCTCACGGGCAAGACCGAGAATCAAAGCCGAAAAGGGCAATATCAACAAACCGTTATTGACGAAATCGTACGGAATCCGGCGACCCACTAACAGCACGCACAGGATCAATCCCAACGCCGGCCAGACGATCCACACGGGCACGCAAATTCGGCGGGAGGCTTGTTCTGCAACCATGCCTGCGACAAAAGCCGGCAAATGAAACAGTGGATTGTAGCGGATGAGCGCAAGCAAATCGGCACTGGGTGATCCAGTCACAAACCACAATGCTGCGGGGGGCAGTAAACTCACGAAGGCGCAAATCGCGGCGATGCAACAATGCCGTCGCGTCGGGCCGTGCACCAGAGGAAGCAACACAGGAAAACACAAGTAGAGAAATCCTTCCACAGATAGCGACCACGCTGCAGAGGTAAATGCCAGAGCGGCCTGCGGAATCCACGCCTGTGTGCCGGTCAGGGTAGTAATAGTGGCCAACACCTTCTCACCTGTCCCTTGCGGCGAGTTCCAGTACGACTGGAACACGAGTACAATTGACAGAAAATAGACCGGATAGACGCGTGCAAATCGAGAGGCCCAGAAACCTCTTCGGGTGCCCTTTAGCTCCCCTTCTGGGGTGATGTAATTCCTCGCGAGAACGAACCCCGACAAAACGAAGAACCCGCTCACCGCGGCGAAGCCGTTGCCCACCAGGCCCAGCAGCCAGTCCGGGCCAGGCATCGACTGGAAACGAGCATAGTGAAACACCAGGACCATCGCGGCAAGGATGAAGCGTAGCCCGGTGAGGGAAGGGAGCATGCTCATCTCCTATCGTCAGAAACAGGAGAATTCTTTACGGCCACCGACCCGAACTCTTCCTCGCACAACTTGAGCCGGATTTGCCGCATCCACGATGAGCCGCCGGTCGCCAAGGAGAGGTGATCATGACCAGCGGCCATTCGGATATGGGTTTGAATTTCCAGCTGATCACACCCGAATCGAGCGTTGTCGACAACCGCCCACCAGGGCATATTCGCCAGTCCCTCCGTGGTCGGAAGCGGGGTGGGGAACATGGCGAATACGCACAGGAAGAAGGCGGTGAATACCGCAAAGGAAACAGAACTGGCAAGCCATCGGTTTCCCAACGCATGAAAGAGCTGTGCATTCATGGCGGCGCCGCACGTCTGGAGTACGCCGCCCGGAATGATGAAAGGCTAAATCCAACTTGTCGAGTTCACAATACTTCTCCACTTCTAGAAAGCGGCTTGCCACTGAGTTTTACGATGTTCTCCACTATCGGCCCGGTCCTCGCGGCGGAGGCGGAGGAGGGGCAGGACACCCTGCTGGAGGAGGCGGAGGCCCGCCTGCAAACGCGGGTCCGGGTCCTCTGCGCCCTCTTCCGCGGCCGCCCGGAGGTGGCGGTGGTCCATCGGGCGAGGGCGGAGCCCCTGCTATGCCCGGTGCGCGTGGTCCGCCGGGAGGCGGAGGCGGTTCTACGGCAGCCATAAACGTGTGCCCGTTCGCCGTGATCGTTTGCGCGTCCACTACCAACCGGTTAAAGGCTCCTGGCCTGCTCACACCGGTGAAAGTAATTCTGGAGCCCTCCTTGATGCTCGCGCGCAGCGCTTCTCCTGTTTCAGAAGGAAAAAAGACAGCCGTCCCATCATTGAGGATCAAGCCGTCGGTTCCTCCGTTTGGTCCAAGGTTGAAGGCCTTAATCGTGCCTTTCCTCGAGTATGCCGGTTGGGCGGCAATCCCGGAACCATAGGCGTTAGCACCCGGCGGAACGGTTGACACCGCGAGCGGCGGCGCACCCGCCGGTGCGGATGAGGGCGGCTGCTGGGCGCTGCTGAGGCTCACTCCGAGGGTGGCAGCAAGCAGCGCGGTAAGAGGAACTGATGTCCGTTTCATAAATTCAAACCTCGGATAATGAAATTGCAGGCCTGTGCCCAACCGCAAGTGCAACGGGTGCAATGAAATGTAAAGATGGCGCTGTTCAGAAACCGAACGGTCCTTGCAGCGGGATCGAACAACTGAACTCTTGAGTTGCGATGAAACGAACGATCATCGCTATGGCTCAGGACGTGCCATTAGATCGTGGGAATCGTGAACATCGGGGAATCATTGTTAGTACTGATGAGCGTGGTTAGCCTCGTTGGACAGCCACCGCCGCCTCCGCGAGGCCCAGCGCCGCCGCCCCCTGGACCAGGAGGGCCGCCTCCTCCGGGTGGCTGGCGAGGCGTGCGACAACGGCTCACCGACGCTAAACCCGCTGGAGAAGCACCAAGGAAGATGCTCGCGCTCGCCAGGACTTATCTGGAGAAAAGCGAGAGTCTGCAAGTCGGCTCTCCCTTTGCAGCAACCCGTATTTTGGGCGCGGCGGATGCACTCATACGCGCCGCCGAGCACCAGCAGCACCTTGACCAAAAAAAGGGGCCTCCACCTCCGAACAGTGCCGAGATCACCCGTCATGTCGATCGTGTTTACTTCCGTCTGCAACAGGCAGACTACTTCGTCAAGCAGAGCGGCGATCCCAATGCCCAGACCATCGCAGGCTTCGCGCGCCAGTACTACCAGAGCGCGCTGCGCGCATCTGACAAAGGCGACCTCCGAGCGGCCGATGAATGCGCCAAATCCGCTGACGAGCTCATGCGGGCACTGGAAAACCTCGCTTTATCCACCGCCCTGCCGCCACGGCCTGGTCCGGAACCTCGAAAACCATGAGACGCCTTCAGCTCCAATTGGTGTTTGTACTCCTGGCGGCAATTTCTGTGGCGACGTTGAGCGCGATTCTCATCGTCAGGTCGATCCGCGGAGCCGAGAGAGTGGTACTCGGCGACACACGGCGCGTTCTTTCTGCCGCTAATGCAGAACTGGAACTTCAGTATTCCGAACGGGCCAACCCTGACTCAGCTTGGGCGACGCTTCCGGATGCGGCTCGCGACATCTCGCTCCGAGCGGTTTCGCAGGCGACGTTGAGATCCTATCCAGGCGTGGAGGGCGGCTATTCTGTGGGCGGCCGAATCCTCGGCTACTCCTACCCGACGCATGGTTCCGGGAATCCGAAGGTAGACGTTCCCGAGGCGGAAAGGCCAGAGATCGAAAGCACGATTCAGGCTGCAGCAAAGTTTGGTAATGGAGAGAGGGTTCTTCGCGGCTCCCGCGACATCGTGGTGATTGACGCTGTTTCTCAGCGCGATCACATTGCCTGGACGATGAAACGCCTCGCGGGGATCACTGATGCCGCTGAAACCCGGAGAACTTTCTTGCTGATCAGTTTGGTGATCGCCGCTCTGGTCAGTGTCATCGGTACGCTGGCTACGGTAATCGGACTGCGGAAGGGGATCGCGGAAATCCAAAGCGGACTCGCTCGATTGGAAACTGACTTCGCCTTCGACCTTCCGGTCAGCGGCGGCGAACTGGGAAGCATCAGCCGCTCTGTCAACCGCGTGGCCGATACTCGAAGAAACCTTGAAGCCGCTTTGCGACGCGCGGATCGCCTCGGCGCGATTGGACGGATGGCCGCAAGCATGGCGCATGAGATTCGGAATCCGCTCAACGGTATCCGGCTCACAATGCAGATGCTGAAACAAAAGCTCGGAAATAACGAGATCCGCGCGAGCGACCTCGATCTGGTCATCGCCGAAGTCGATCGTTTAAATGCTTTGCTCAGCGACCTTCTGGCCTTTCGGGAAGCACCAAAGCCCAACCTGCAGGAACAGAATCTCCTACCGATCATGGAACGCTGCGTCGAACTGTTGGAACCGCAGGCGCAGGAACGGAATGTCGCGATCCGCACTCGGGCGGATAACGCGAATGCGCACGCTGCGGTCGACGCGAAGCATCTCACTCAGGTCCTCACGAATCTGATTCTGAATGCCCTGGCGGTCGTACCGGAAGGAGGAATCGTGGACTTGCACCTGTTACGGAACGGCAGTGGGTTCGCAATCAATGTGCACGATACGGGACCAGGTGTGCCGCCGGAATCTCGCGAGCACCTCTTCGAACCTTTCTATACAACCCGGAATGAGGGCAGCGGACTGGGACTTGCCGTTTCGCGCGAATTGATGAACCGCATGGGCGGGACGCTCGAATACAGGGATGCCGGAACAGGCGCCACTTTTGCGATCCATTTACCCAGCGGAGAATCTTGATATGAAAACCGTCCTGGTAGCTGAAGATGAGCGGGCTGCGCGCGTGTCGCTGACGGCGCTGCTCGAAGCGGCAGGACTTCGCGTCATCTCCGCGGAGGATGGCAGGACCGCTCTGTCTCTCCTGCTGCACGAGGAGCCGGACGCTGCCTTGCTGGATATCCGGATGCCTGGCATTGGCGGCCTGGAAGTGTTGCGGAAGGCGCGCGAAGGAGGTTCCGACACTGCCGTGATCATCATGACCGCCCACGGCGACAGCACCGCCGCCATCGAGGCCATGAAACTGGGAGCCTTCGACTACGTCGCTAAACCGATCGACTTCGATACCCTGTTGCCTCAGCTTCGGCGTGCCATAGAGCACCGTAAGTTGGCCAGAATTGCGAAAGGGGAGGGTAACGCCGGCAATCCGCCGGCCGCTACCCCTGAATCCGGAATGATCGGCCATAGCCCGGTGATGCAGGATGTCTACAAACGCATCGGGCAGGTCTCGGGCAGCGACGCGACGGTTCTTGTCCGCGGTGAATCCGGAACCGGAAAAGAACTTGTAGTCAATGCAATCCACCACAACAGTGCCCGCGCCCGCGGCCCTTTGGTCAAGGTAAACTGCGCCTCCATCCCGGAAGCGTTGTTGGAATCCGAGTTGTTCGGACATGAGAAGGGAGCCTTTACGAACGCGATGTACCGCAGGGTCGGGCGCTTCGAGGAGGCCCATCAGGGAACTCTTTTCCTGGATGAGATTGGCGAACTCGCGCCTGCACTGCAGGCTAAGTTGCTGCGTGCTGTTCAGGAGCGGACCATTGAGCGGCTGGGAAGCAACGTTCCCATCCGGGTGGATCTCCGGCTCGTTACTGCCACGGCGCGAAACCTGGAAGAGGCTGTTAGCGAAGGGCGCTTCCGCGAGGACCTGTACTACCGGCTGAACGTGGTGACGATTACGTTGCCGCCTTTGCGTGAGCGGCGTCAAGACATCCCCTCCCTTGTGGACTTTTTCCTGCATCGCAGCGGAAGGGCCGTCTCCATGACGCCGGCGGCACTTCAGAAACTGTGCGGGCACAACTGGCCAGGCAACGTACGTGAACTGGAAAACACGGTCGAAAGGGCGCGCGTGCTCGCCCCAGCCGGGGTCATTGACGCAGCCGAGATTCAATTGGCACAGCGTGTGGACAGCATTCCCGTTCACTGGGCCGACGCCGTGCCGATTGAGGGCGGCTGGAGGAAGTGTGTCGCCATGCTCGAGCGATCTATGGTGGAACGTGCAATGACGCTTGCGGGAGGGAACAAATCAAAGGCTGCCGAGATTCTCGGTATCCACCGACGTTTCCTTTACGAGAAGCTGAGGGAATTCGGCATGATGAGGGAGGGTGAAAAGGGCGAATGAATCCAAAGAATCTAGACGGATGCCGGTGCGGTCGAGGGTGAAGGCAATGCGGTCTCGCGCCTGGCCTGATCTTTTGTCTCGGGCATGAATAGCGCGAAAAACACGAGGCCCATGGAGGCGATTCCGGCCAGTCCAAGAAAACCCGCGTTGTGTCCCAGGGATTTCACCACGAAGCCCGCCAGGAAGTTACTCAGGAACGCGCCCACCCCGAGAGCTGCCTGGATCGCGCCCTGCAATAAGTTGAATCTTCCCGTTCCTTTGGCTAAATCAGAAATGATAATGACCCACAGTACGCCGAAAACGCCAGCGCCGACACCGTCCAGACTCTGAACCGCGATCAAGTAAACCGCGCCTTTGCCGAGCGTATAAAGAATGCCCCGCAAAGCCAGGACGGCAAAGCCAATCAGAAATAACGGCTTCCTTCCCCACGGGTCGGCAAGTTTTCCGGTCAGGATCGCCACCGGGATCATTACCAACTGCGCCGCAACGATGCAGGCGGACATGTAAATCGACGATGCTCCGTCCTTACCTTTCGACAGCAGTTCGCCAACCAGAGGAAGCATGGCTGCGTTGGCGAAATGAAAGAGGAGCACCGAAGCGGTGAAGATCAGTATCCTGCGGTCGGCAAACAAATCGGACAGGCTGGAGATCCGCGGCGCTTTCCGGTTATCCTTGTTTGCGCCGTCGCCCCCGTCGGAGGCCCGCGCCGCGTCGTTGTCAATGTCCTCGTCGCGAATGACCCAGGCGGAGATCACTGTACCCGTTGCGAACAATGCGGATGCGTAGAAAATCCACTCCTGGCCGAAGGCGGCGCCGATGCCGCCGGCAAGCACCGCGAACAGCACGTTCCCCGCGTGGTTGAAGCCTTCATTCCGGCCTGCTCGCCTCGATAATTTCTGTTTCCCGACAATCCCCAGCGCAATAGCCGCAATCGCGGGGGAAAGATTGCGGCGGTCAGGCCGATGACAATTTGAACGGCGACTTCAGAGGCGACATTTCGGGCCAGGACAATCGCCACGCAGCCAGCGGCGATCAGCATCGCGCCGAAAATGACGAGCCATTTCTTTTTGGTTGAATTATCAACCAGCCAGCCGGCGGGCACCTGCGCTGCGACACCGGCAACCGCTTGAGCCGCGACGACCATGCCGACACTGGCGGGGTCCCAATGCCTTGTGGCCGTCAGGTAGATGGCGAGGAACGGACCGATTCCGGTCGCCACATCCGCCATGAAGAAATTGACCCAATCGAGTCCCTTCAGGCTGCGCTCTTGGTTGTTATTCTCCATGGGGAGTTACTTGCCGTGTTTCTTCTTGGCTTTGCCGTGCCTGATGACGGTTCCGTTGACTTCTTCGGCCTCAATCACAAAACACCCGCCCGGCATGGGCTTCGTTGTGCCGCGCGCTTCGACGGCCATGCCGACCACCAGACCGACGGCTCGTGCGCCCTCAGGCTTGAGATGGAGGAAATCTCCGGATTCGAGAATCCCTCCATTGACCTCCCCATGAAGTGCGTAGTTCAGTCTCTCGATCCGGCCCGAGAATCTTCTTGGCGCACGGTGGTCCTTTTCGGCTTTCCGGCCGCCGTTGTCCACGACGCGAACCAGCCTGAATACCCTATGCGTGGGCGTACCCCAAGGTTCCTCTGGTTTCCACTTCAACAGAAATCTCGCCGTCAGGTGCCCAGCCATCAGCAAAAATGTGGAGATGCTCCTTGGGTAAGTTGACTTGTACGACATTTTTACCCGATTTGAGCAGAAATCCTTCGTAGAACCCTTTAGGGCTAATGTTCATGCACTGCAGTGTCCCTGTTTTCTTCACGCTCTGTATGAAGGCACGTCTGTGTCCGCGTCGAGAGAGAATTGAATCAGCTCAGCGTTTCTTGCTCTTGTTCGAATACCGAACAGGCTTCGTTCGAAAATAACGCGCCAAGTAGCACAACAAGCCCGCCAAGTCCTTAATCGGCCGAGCCTTATCCACGTTCATCTGCGTTCATCGGGTGCCATTTTCATTCCCTGGCGTAACCGCGCGTTGGCGGCTTTCGTTCGATTCACCCACAGGGCGGCATCATGGGATGAAGATGAATAAGATTGGCGGTGCGAGAAGCGTAGGACGACAACAGCCCTTGCGGGAGTATCTCTGTTCCGTGTGCCCAGAATGGAACCTACAGCAGTCCAGAGTCGGCTCGAAGACGAAGCTTTGGAGGACCGTTGCTCGATACGCGAATGTGGAGCGCAGGCTCGTCGACGGAGTGCCGCTAAATGCCTGGTTACCACGTTAAGGAGACGCATAGGCATCAGTCGCCGATCTCACGCCTACTGGTCCCTTCAACTAAATCTCCTTGGGGCGATTGGCAGCATGGAGTTGAATCAGCCGCCCCTGGGAGTGCCGATAAGCCACATCAGATCCGCGTCTGTAACACGGAGCCTAAAGATCTGTTAGATGACGTGCAATTCCACGATCCCGTTACTGCTCTGTCGTACACTCGACTTGCGGATCAATCGCCTAATTCGTTTTACACTGTGTTCTAATAAAGATTCCGCGTTCTTATGGATCTGTCCCTTCGTTTGCGCAGAGGCTGGAAAGCCATACACCGCCGGTCCCGCGAATGGATGATGGTCGCTAAAGGACTCCGTTCGACGGACCATCCGGTACTGGCTCACATCATTCCGACCCGGCGATGCAACCTTTCTTGTACCTACTGCAACGAATACGATGATTTTTCGAAGCCCGTACCGGTGGACGACATGTACCGGCGCATCGATAAGCTGGCTGACCTTGGCACCAGCATCATATCGATGAGTGGCGGCGAGCCGCTGCTACATCCGGAACTTGACGATTTGATCGCCCGGGTGCGTAGCCATGGCTGCATTTCGGGCATGATTACGAACGGTTATCTGCTGATGCCGGACCGCATTAAACGCCTCAACCGGGCGGGTTTGGAACATATGCAGATCAGCATCGACAACGTGAAACCGGATGACGTCTCGAAAAAGAGCCTGAAGGTTCTCGACAAGAAATTGGAGATGCTCGCCGAGTACGCCGAGTTCCACGTGAATATCAATTCGGTGGTGGGTGGAGGCGTTCATTTCCCCGAGGACGCCCTACAGGTGGGGCGGCGGGCCGTCGATCTGGGTTTCACGTCAACTGTCGGAATTATTCATGATCATGACGGACAACTGAGGCCTCTCAGTGAGAAAGAGCGCGAGGTTTTTCTCAAGATGAAACAGATGGGCAAGAAAAATTATGCCCGTCTCAACTTTTTTCAGGACAACATCGCCAACGGCCGCGAGAATCAGTGGAAATGCCGTTCCGGGGCGCGCTACCTGTATGTCTGCGAGGACGGGCTGGTGCATTACTGTTCCCAGCAGCGCGGCTTTCCGGCGATTCCGCTGGCAGACTACACGGTGGAACACATTCGCCGCGAGTTCATTACCCAGAAAAGTTGCGCGCCGCGCTGTACCATCGCCTGCGTGCACTATACGTCTTACATGGACTTCTGGCGCGCGCCACAGACAATCCTGGCGCCTGAACAACCGAAGACCGGCGAACTCGTACAAATCGCCACCCGCTGAACTCTCCGCAGGCAGAAAACACAGATTCTAGGAGACAACGGGCTGCTACCGTGGACTGACCCTGGCGGTCTTAACGGACTGCTTCGCCGGCTTATGCTACATTTGCCGAATCCAGCCGTGAAACACCTAAAGTTCTTCTTCCTCACTTCTCTTCTTGGATCTTTTGCCGCGGCCGCCACGGTCGAACCGTCGCTTTTTTCTGAACTCAAATGGCGCACCGTCGGCCCCTTTCGAGGAGGACGCACGAAGGCGCTGGCAGGAGTTCCGCAGCAGCCGAATGTCTTCTACATCGCCGCCGTCAACGGAGGAGTCTTTAAGACCACGGACTTTGGCCGCACGTGGAATCCGATCTTCGACGATCAGCCGACCGGTTCGGTGGGATCGATCGCAGTCGCTCCGTCGGACCCTTCCATCCTCTACGTAGGCAGCGGAGAGGGACTGCAGCGTCCGGATCTTTCCGTCGGCGACGGGATCTATAAATCGACGGACTCGGGGAAGAGTTGGACCCATCTCGGACTGCGCGATGGCCAGCAAATTCCGCGCATTGTCGTGGATCCCAAAGATCCCAACCGGCTGTTCGTCGCGGTGCTGGGGCATCCTTATGGTCCGAATGCCGAGCGCGGTGTCTTTCGCTCGACGGATGGCGGCCGGTCATTTGCGAGAATCCTTTACCTGGACGAAGACACCGGCGCATCGGACATCGAGATGGATCCCTCCGATCCGCGTACTCTCTATGCCTGTCTGTGGGAGGGCAGGCAGGGGCCCTGGGAGAATGGCGCATGGAGCGGCACGACCGGCGGCATTTTCAAGTCCACCGACGGCGGAGACACCTGGCATCCGCTTACCAAGGGACTGCCTGGCGTAGTGCAGGCTTACGTCCGGGTGGCGCCCTCTCATCCGCACCGCCTGTATGCGACGGCCGCAGATCAGCGAAGCGTAGGCATCTACCGCTCCGAAGACGCCGGCGAGAGCTGGACCCAAATTACGACCGATCCGCGACCGGCGGGGCGCATTGGCGGCGGCGACCTTCCGGTTCCCGGTGTCGATCCCCAAGACTCCGATACGGTGTACGTCACCAGCACGGTAACCTGGCGGTCCACCAACGGCGGCAAAAGCTGGACAGGGTTGCGTGGCGCGCCGGGCGGCGACGATTACCAGAACCTGTGGATCAACCCCGACCACCCGGATATTATCCTCATCGTCAGCGATCAAGGCGCGATTGTCACCGTCAATCGCGGGCAGACGTGGAGTTCCTGGTATAACCAGCCAACCGCGCAAATGTATCATGTCACCGCCGATAACGCATTTCCGTATCGACTCTGCGGAGGTCAACAAGAGAGCGGATCCGCTTGCGTTGCCAGCCGCGGCGACGACGGCCAGGTTACTTTTCGCGAATGGCATCCCGTGGGCCTCGAAGAGTACGGGTATGCGGCTCCCGATCCACTGAATCCCGACCTGGTTTACGGGGGCAAGGTTACGGTTTATGATCGCCGCACCGGACAGGTCCGCAACGTTTCTCCGAAACCGATTCGCACAGCGGACTTCCGCGCACTGCGCACCGCTCCCGTCGTCTTCTCTCCCGCCGACCCGCACCTACTTTACTTCGCGGCCAACACGCTCTGGAAGACGCGCGATGGCGGCGCGTCGTGGATCGAGATCAGTCCCGATCTTTCGCGCAAGAGTTATGTGGTTCCTGCGAATGTGGGCAAGTACACGGATGCTCCCACCGCCGCGCCGGTGCGACGCGGCGTGATCTATGCGCTGGGACTCTCTCCCTTGACCGTGAATCGTATCTGGGCGGGCACGGACGATGGCTTGATCCACACCACCATCGACGGCGGCCTGCACTGGAAGAATGTCACGCCCCCCGAACTCAAACCGTTTCAAAAAGTGTCGATCATCGATGCGGGCCATTTCGATACGGCCACCGCCTATGCCGCGATCAACACTCTGCGGCTCGACGACATGAATCCCCACATCTACCGTACGCATGATAGCGGTAAGACATGGACTGAAATTGTAAACGGGATCCCTGCCGGCGCGCCAGTCGATGTCGTGCGCGAAGATCCGAAACGTAAAGGCTTGCTCTTCGCCGGCACGGAGCGGCAGGTCTACGTCTCGTTCGACGATGGCGACAATTGGCAATCCCTGCGCCTGAACATGCCCGCATCCTCGGTTCGCGATCTCATCGTCAAGGATGACGATCTGGCGGTGGCCACCCATGGCCGCGGGTTCTGGATCCTGGATGACATCACGCCTCTGCGCCAATTGGGAGATTCCGTTGTATCGGCGAATGCATTTCTTTTTAAACCCGAAACCGCCGTTCGAATTCGCTGGGATATGAATACCGACACACCGCTGCCTCCCGACGAAGCGGCCGGGCCGAATCCTCCGGATGGCGCGGTGATTGACTACTATCTCGGCAAAGGCGCTGCGCGGCCGGTGACTCTCGAGATTCTCGATGCCTCCGGCAAAGTCATCCGGCGTTACTCGAGTGAGGATCCGGTTGAGAAAGTGGATCCGATGTTGAATGTTCCCACCTACTGGGTGCGGCCCTGGCATGGCCTTTCCGCGGCTCCGGGACTCCATCGCTTCCTTTGGGATCTGCACTACCAACCTCTGCGCCGCGGCCGTGCGCAGCTTCCGATCGCAGCCATTTTTCACAACACGGCCCCTCCGCCGAACTCGCCGTGGGTGCTGCCCGGGACTTATAAAGTCCGGCTCACCGTTGGCGACAAGAGTTTTATGGAACCGATTACGGTGAAGTTAGATCCTCGAGTGCATACGTCCGTCAGGGAGCAATTCACTTTATCGAAAGCGGCCTATGACGATGTCTTACAAACTGCGGCCGTGTTGGGACAGATACGCGAGCTTCGAGAGAGGATTCGCGAAGCGCAGGGGAAGTCAGGTAAGGGCGCGGCGGCGGATGCACTGGCGGCTCTCGATAAGAAGATTGTGGCGATAGAAGGCGAGGCTGGCGGAGCGCGTGGCGGAGGCCGTTTCGCGGTGCCCACGGGTCCGGATACGCTATCGAGTGTGAGCGCCAATTTGGCATCGTTGATGCAAGCGATGCAGGAGGCGGATGTTCCTCCGACCAGCCAGGAAGCCGCTGCGGTTGCGCAACAGAGAGCGTCGCTCGCGCAACTGCTGCGGAGATGGAAGGCGATTCAGAATACCGACCTGGTGTCTGTGAATCAGCAATTGGCTAAAGCCAGGCTGCCTGAACTCGAAGTCGAGAAGAATGCCCCGGCTATCGGCATGGACGACGATGATGCGGATGACGATATCGGTGATTAGCCGTACGAACGTCGAAGCTCACATGATGACCTTGAGGGAGAATTGCACGGAGCGCGCGGGAAGTTGATTCGTAATTCCGACGAGTGGTTGTCCAAACCCGGGGCCGGGAGTTACACCGTTTCCATACGTCCCGCTGAAACCGACAAAATTGGCGTGATTGAAGAGGTTGAAAACCTCGATCCGCGGCTCGATGCGGAGGTGTGCGTTGAAGACGATGGGACGCTCGACCAGGGGCGATAGCTCGTAGATCGGGGTTCCACGTCCGGCATTGCGGCCGACCACCACACCGTTGATCACGGGACGGTCAGTGGTGGCGCCGGTGTCTCCGCTATTGGTAGTCCCGGTAACGAAGTTGAATGGCAAACCGGATGCAAGCGAACTGACGCCTCCTATATGCAAGCCCCATGGCCCGAGCCAGACGCCGCTGAGCACGAAACGCTGGCGCTGATCAAAGATGGCGTTGGCGTTTTCCAGCTTGCCGGTGAAGTACGGATCATTCGGATTCTGGCTGGTGACGTCGGGGTCGACATTATCGATGGTGTGCGACCAGGTGTAGCTCGCCATCAGGGTGAGACGGCGCCCGATGCGGCCCGTCAGGTTGACCTGTAATGCGTCATAGTATGAGTAACCGTCGTTGACGTCGCTCTGAATGACACTGTAGGGCGGTTGCGGATTGGTCGCCGCATTCGGATTGCAGGTCATGTTGTGCTGGCCGTACCACCAGATCCAATAAGGACGCGTGCAGTTTGCCGCCTGGGCACTGCGGCTCGCGCCGGGCGTGGTCCGTATGAAGGGCGCCGGCGGATCGACGTCCAGCGGGCGATTGATGCGGAGGGTATGCGAGCCGACGTAGTCTACGCGCAGCACCCAACCGGCGGTAAGTTTTCTCTCAACTCCGAATACCCATTGTTCGGAATAGGGATTCAACAGCGCGTCAGGATAGCCGATCAACGTTGAAGTCGGAAAGAATTGGTTAAGATAGGCGCTCTCATCAGGGCGGATATAGAGGCTGCGGAGAGGCGCCTGTGCGCCGGAGGGAAATGCCGCTATTGGAGCCGCAGCCACGCTTGCGGGAAAACCAATCTGTCCTGGCGCCGCGCTGTAATTAAAGACGCCGGTCGGTCCGGTGAGAGCATAGTTGGCTTCGCTGTTGTCTACAATCTGCGAGTAATAGATGCCGAAGCCGCCGCGTACGACGGTGTCCCCTTTGCCGAGCCAATTATAAGAAAAGCCGATGCGGGGCGCGAAGCCTTTATTGAAATCGGTGAAAGTCTGGCGCTCATAACGCAGGCCGAGATTCACCGTCAGGTCCGGTCGAACGCGGTAGTCGTCCTGCACGAAGCCCGACCAGAGCACATCGTTCACCGTATACTGCGCGTTGCCATAGCTCTGGGTGTAAGTGCTGACGTTCGCAATGTTGCCTGTGTAGGCTGAGCTTTCACAATAGCTCAGACTTTGCGTGCAAGTCTTGTAAATAAACTCTCCGAGATAGATCGGGCCGCCGAACTCCTTGCTGTTGCCCCCCGTATGAGCGATGATGGCGCTGCCTCCGAACTTGAAAGTGTGCCGCCCACGCACGGCCGACGCGGTGTCGCTGAATTGATACTGGCGGTTCATCAGCAGCGCCGATTGCGACGTGCCCGACGAAAAAGTGCCGCCCGTCGAAATCGGTACTTGATACTCGGTGCCGTATACGACCGGATCGAATTCAGTGATGGGCGAGGCGAGCTGAAACTGCAGCCGGATAGTATTGATCAGCGTAGGGCTGAAGACGTAAGTCTCGCCGAGCGCTTCAGAGTAAGTGCGGCGGCGGAAGACACGATCCACACTCGGCAGGCTGTTGCCACCTACGATCCCGTTGGGATTGGTGTCGTGGAAGCCATCTAGGTTACTGCGCAGAAATACACTGTTCTGGCTGTTGATCTGGTGGTCGAGCCGCAGAAAGCCCATCCAATCCCGGTAGTGGCCGACGAAGCTGCCAGGCTGGATGGGAGAGATAATCGGCGATGCGCGATCTTCGCGGCTGAATTCACCGGCGGTAAAGAAATGCGTGCGCCCGTCCGATCCAACCGGTCCGCCGACCGATAAGGAGGTTTGCCCAAGAGTGTCGCTGGAAACGTCGTTACCGCTCGCCGCGTTGCCTGAAGTGAAGCCAGAGAGCGCGGCTTCGGTGCTCCCGGGCCGCCAGGACTCGACCATCACCGCACGCACACGATTGCCGCCGCTTCGCGTCACGATGTCCACCGCGCTTCCCGTACTGCCGCCGTATTCGGACGAGAACGAATTCTCGAGTATGGTCACTTCCTGGACAGCTGCGAGCGGGATGTTGGTGAAGATGGTCTGCCGCCCCCAACTGTCGTTGCCGGTGTTACCGTCGATTTCGAACCACGCCTGGCGGCGGCCGGCTCCATTGGTGGTGAACATAAACTGATTCATGAAGACATCACCTTGATTAATGGCGGGGCGATTGGCGGAATCGAGCAAGGGCAGATAAGTGATCCGGCGGTTCAGCATAGGTGTTTCCTCGAGCTGACGACCCGCAATGCGGTCGCCCAGTTGAGGCGCGTCAGTCCGCACCTCGCCGGCGACACCGGTTACCGTAATCTGAGTTTGTCCGGCGGCTACGCTCATCACGAGATTGACGCTGGCTTCAGTGCCGCCACCCAGGCTGATGTCGGACGATTTGGATTGCGCAAAGCCCTGCTTATCGGCCGTAATCCTGTAGCTGGGTGCAACGGGAAGTCCGGCCAGGGTGAAGTCGCCGTCAGGATCGGTTCGGGCCGTACGCGCGACGCCAGTCAGGGAATTAGACACCTTGATATCCACGCCCGCGATCGGCGCGCGAGTTTGATCGGTGACATGGCCGTGCAGGATCGCGGTGTCAGGCGTCTGGGCCGTCAGTATGGAGGCGAGGGTCAGCCAGGCGGTGGACGTCGCGAGCAAAGTTTTGAAGCGATGCATGTCTGTTTCTTCACGCAAGTCTTAACTTTGTAAAGTATCCCATGTCGCGACAATGGGCTGAGTTAGAATTTCAGTTCCCGTGAGGCAGATCCTCGTTTTTTTCCGCTGTCCACTGCGCGGTGCCGCTGACTGACTTAGAACGTTAGATTTTCGTGGCGCAAGCTATAATGCGGGTTCGAAGTTCATGGACGTCCTAAAGATCTCCGCAATTGACTGGATGGTGCTGGCGATCTACTTCGCCGGTATGGCCGTGGTCGGCATCATTGCGTCACGCCGCATCAGGACGACCGGTAATTATTTTCTCGGAGATCGCCGGTTCAACAAGTGGATCATGATCGGCCAGACGTTCGGCACCGGCACGCATGCCGAGATGCCGGTGTCACTGGCAGGGGCGGTGTATAGTACGGGTATTTCAGGGATCTGGTTCCAGTGGAAGAACCTCTTTGCGACCCCGTTCTACTGGTTGATTGCGCCATTGTTTCGCCGCTTCCGCCGGACTACGACGGCGGAAGTGATGGAAGACCGCTATGGTCCATGGATGGGCGCGATCTATACCCTTTTCGCTTTGGTCTTTTTCACCATCAATATGGGCACTATGCTCAAAGGCGCCGCGAAGGTAATCGATCAGGCTGCGGCGGGCGCAGCCCCGGTGAATACCGTCGTGATCGTGATGACACTGGTCTTCATCGCCTACAGCTTTACGGGTGGGCTGGTGGCGACCGCGTGGACCGACTTCCTGCAAGGCTTTCTGATTCTGGCGCTGTCATTCATGTTGATTCCGCTGGGCTGGAGAATGGTGGGCGGGATTCATGGCATGAGGCAGGTGTTGGGTCCGGAGAAATTTTCGCTGGCTACGCCGCATGGGATTACGCCCTGGTTCATCGCCATGCTGACCTTGAACGGCCTGATCGGTATTATTGCGCAGCCGCATTTGATCGCCGCCGTGGGTACCGGCCGGGACGAAGATACCTGCCGCACGGGACAGTATTACGGGAATATCGTCAAACGCGTTTGTACCATAGGTTGGGCTCTGGTCGGGTTGATCGCTGCCGCAATGGTAGCCATGGGACTCTTCGGTCAGGGTAGTCTGCCAGATCCGGAGGATGCCTTTGGTTTTGCCTGCCGGCATCTCTTGTTCCCGGGAGGAGTGGGACTGTTGATCGCCAGTATTCTGGCGACGAATATGGCCGGCTGCTCCGCCTTCATGGTCGACTGCGGAGCCTTGTTCACGCGCGGTTTCTATCGCCGTTATTTAGTGCCCGATCGTGACGACCGTCATTACCTGATGGTGGGTCGCTGGAGCGGCACTGCTATCGCTTTGGGCGCCGTGCTTTATTCCGTTTTCTTCATTGACCGCGTGCTCTATTCCTTTCTGCTGACGGAGACGATGGCGACATTCATGGGGATCAGCATCTATGCCGGTCTGATGTGGGATCGCGCCAACCGCTGGGGCGCCCTGGCGGGGATGCTGAGTGCCGCGGCCGTAAATTTCGCGCTTTACTTCGCACGCAATCAAAGGTTGGATGCGTGGGATCCGGGCGTCTTTGTGATTGCGCTGGCGGCCGGGATTGCAGCGACGGTTGTGGTCAGTTTGTTGACTCAACCGGAACCTTCCGGCCGGCTCGAGAAGTTCTACGTCAGAATTAATACTCCTTCCATGGGACCGGACGTCGAGCTGCCTCCGCGTGCCGATGCCGTTGCCGCGGCGCGCGATGGACGGCAGTTACTTGTCACCAATCTCCTGCAATTGCGAAAAGCTGCGGCTGGCTTTGGGTGGCGGGCTTACCGGATCGATCTGAAAGGCTTCGCTGTCGGTTGGGTCATTGTAATTGGCCTGGTGTTTTTCGCGTGGGTTCTATTCAGTCGCTGACCGATGGCAGGCGGCCCGAATTCGTGATAGCTTTGGGTCGGAGGTCAATCATGAAACCCTGCCTGCCTTACGCGCAAATCAATATGGCCAAGGTGCCCGCTGACGGAAACGTCGGTGGACTGATCTTCGCCATTGGCACGGCTATGATCTTTTTCTGGGGCATTCCGCTGGTGCGGTACATGTTGCCTGCCGCGATCTGTCTCGGCTGCGGAGTCGCTTTTCTGCTTCACTTTGTCGGGAATAGCTACGAGCGGAAGCACAGGCTGAGATCCTTCTTACGACTGACCGACTAGCGCTATTCGATAACTGCGACCGTGTAGGTCCGAACATGAGGCACAGTGAATGAGACCGTGCCTTTCGCGGTCGTGGCGACTGCGACACTTGTCGACGGCGTGTCCGGCGAGAGAAGTTGGACGGCTCTCACCGGCTTGTTGGGCAAATTCATCATGACCTGCACGTTATCGATCGAAGGATGCCGCTCGTCGTCGTAGTTAATCAGGTGGACGATGATGCGTCCTGTGCCGGATTGTTCTACCGCTTCGACGACCAGGGTGGCAGGACCTCTGACCTCCAGGGAGACTCCGCCGGCAGCCCACCGGACTTCGTCTATGATCTGTTGCGCATTTACCGGCAGTTTCCAATAATCGCTCGTCATCGACGCGCCGGCAGGCTTCTGAATGGCTGGATGAACGTCTGCAACGTATGCCGAACGGCCGCGGCCAAATGCATGGCGGAGCGGTGCGGGAATGGATCCCGGAGCCTGCTTCGCCGCCATTGGTGATGCCGCCGGCGCTGCAGGGAGAGCGGATGCATAGGGGCGGAAAGTGTATAAGTTCTCGTGATAACCGGGCGCGTTGGCGCCAATTACGTCGTGCAGTCCATAGTTACCGCGACGGCGTCGCCAATCGTCAAAAAGTCCGGTCTGTTCCGTGGACACTAACCCGCCACCGGACTCGACATACCGGCGCACCAAATCGAGTTGAGTATCCGTCAAACACTCCTGATCCGGTAGTATTAGGGCTTTATACTTTTCGAGGTGCTCCAGCTGTTGGTCGAAAACAATATCGAACGGAATTTTGGCTTCGATCAAAGCCTGCTCGACCAGCATGGCAGATTGCCACGGCAGATCGTTGTTGAAGGCCATCGACGCGAATGAGTGTAGTACGGCCACGTCGGGACGGCTTTTTACGTTGCGGAAAAGGTCAAAATGGCTGCGGAAGAAATCGAGATACGGTTTCTGCTCGGCCGGGAAATTGTAGCCGGCCATCACGTCGCCAATCTGTCCAAGAGTTTGCCGGTTGAACGCCATAGCTTCTGCCATCTGTAACTTCCCGCCGTGCGCTCCGCCCGTATAAGTGAAGATGCGGTTCTTGAGTGACTCGGCCATCTTATAAGTGCGGATCTTCGAAACCAGGATGCCGGCCGGCGTTACCTGCGCCTGGTTGCCCTCTTCCGTCCAGACGATATCCATGTGGGACAACAGGCGCGGATAATCCACGCCCTGTTCCCAAACCGTATTGCGTCCCGAAATACCGGAATGGGGATTGGATTCGACCGCTGCTTGCGGATTCAGGCGACGGATGTATTGCTCCATTTCCGCGTAGTAAGCCGTTAATTGCTCGCACCGGAAATCGGCAAACTCCTGGAACAGCGGATCGTCGATCGTGCTCATCGGCCGGTCGATCACCGGCGTTTCCATGTATTGCACTTCCGGATATCCGAAGCGGACGGTGCGCTGATCCGGCGTGAACTTATGTTCGAGAAAAGCGCGAAAGTCTTTCACCGCGAGCGGGTGCAGGAAAATCGGCGCTTGGGCTTGCAGACTCGTGTTATCGAAATGGATCAGGTCGGCGTGGAGGTCCTCGAGAGCGATGCGCAGTACACCTTTGATATATTCCCGATAGCCCGGGTGCATGAAATAGACGCGCTTTCGAAAGCTCTGATTCGAGTAAAGGAGCGGCTTGCCAAGAAAGTCAGGTACGATCCAATCCGCCGCGTCCGGACGCTCGGCCAGGAATGCTTCGTAGCCCAGTGTGCTGCCGACGTAGACCCCCACCCGAATTCCATACTTCTTCAACAGTGCCGCAAGTTTTCTTGAGTCCTGCAGTTGGGCCGCTTCGGCTTTCAGACCGAACCCCTTGTAGAAATGGATGATCCCCATCGTGACGCCCAGGTCCTTCAACTTACGGACTGCTTCTTCGGTGTGCTGGCTCTCATACTCCTGTTCGAAGTCGATCGCCTGCCCTCCCATTCTTCTTCGAAAGATAGGAGTGCTGTCCCAATTTCCGACGGTGATCAGAGGCTCATTGCCGAGCCATTCGGGGTGCGGTTTGGATTCCTGAGCGTGACTGCTCACGGGTATCGAAAATAGAAATAGGAGCCAGGCAAAATGGTGTTTCATGACAGGGTCAGTATACGCCCGAACTTGCAGGGCGCAACCGGCGGACTACCGTACCGGTTTCGCTCCTTTGTTCAGCCAGAGATCGATCCGCGGTGCATCCCACCCGTAGGGTTTGTTGAGGATGTCGAGCCTCCCATCTCCGTCGAAATCTCCCAGTTTCCCTTCGTGCCAGCCATCGCCAGACTTAAGGAGCGTGGTCCGGAAGTTGCCGTGGCCGTCTCCATAGAGGATCCATGCGTTCGAGTTGGGATTGTCAGCGGGTCCGGGCTGATCGCTCCACTTCCCCATTTCCGCGGCCAGAATGTCGAGGTTGCCATCTCCGTTTACGTCTCCAATATCGAGAGTATGGCCATGAATCATGTCGCGGTGGAGCAGGTCTCGTCCCACCCACGAGGCCGACTTCGTCGGATCTCCAACGGCTTCATAGATGCGTAAGGGACCGCTGCCGTCTCCTGGAGCAATCACGATCTGCGCGGCGCGTCCGGGCTTGAATCGCGCGCCCCTGATTCGCCCGCCAATCGTTCCGACCCGAATCGCCTCGAAGCGGCCGCCGGTGTACTTGAACCAGCCATTTCCGGCCAGCAGATCCACCTTTCCGTCTCCGTCTACATCGAGCGCATCGAGGCCTTCGGGATAGGCCGCGGCATCCTGGGTACCTTCGCCAGTATTGCCGGAAAAAATAGTTTCCAACTGCCACGGTCCGGAATTCCGTGGGTCTGATGGGATCTCCGCGAGGAAAATGGTTTTGGCTTTCTGATTCCAGAAGACTAGCTGCGGCTTCCCGGTATGTTTCAGGTCGGCAAAGATCTGATCGTGCTGCTGCTTGGCGCCCGTGTTCTTGATGACGTGCCGCTTCCACGGGGTAGCGGGATTGAAGTTCGGAGCGGGATTTTCCCACCACCATAACTCGTTGCTCCGGTAATCGCCGCCAAAGACGATATCGAGATCACCGTCGCCGTCGATGTCGTAAGCGGCCCCTCCGGCTTCGAGCGGCAGCAGTTCTTTTTCGATCCCGTAGCGTGTCCATCCTCCGGCCGCATGGCGATACCAGACGAGCGACGGTCCTACTTCGCGGAAGCTCAGGACGAAATCAGTTCCACCGCGTGGATCAACTTTGACAACCAGGGCGCCCGTTTGTTGGTGAGATTCGCCTGGTACGGGGAGATCCCCCGCACGGCTGGATAGATGTACCCAACTGATGTCCGAAGTGCTGCTCTGAACCGCGGCAAACACGATCGTGGCCAAAGCCGCCATAGAGCAGCCTGCGCGGAGGGTCATGGCTCTGATTCTAATGCTCCGCCAATGCGGCCGCCATGGCCCGCACCAGCCCGGCGCCGAAATCCTTGCGATCCGCGATCTCAGGAAAGTGCCCGAGTTTGGAATTGTAATCCACCATTTGCTCCATCACCATGCCGGGAATTTTGCGATCGTGGAACAACCCTTGATCCACTTGCATGCGTCCAGGCTTCCCTGGAGTGGTGGTCTCGCCCATCTCACGCAACGGACTGGTCGGATTGAACGTAGTCGTCTTGACCAGAATCTGGAACAGTCGCTCGCCAAGGGCATGATAGAGGGGCGGCGCCTCCAGATACTCGCCCGTTTCGGTATTGTGCAAGGAAAGAAAAAGATCCACGTGATGACCTGAATCCAGCCAGCCCAGAATGGCCTGATGCTGCGACGCGATCTCGGGCATGGTGCGGGGATTGATGGTATCCCAGTTCCGGTTAAGGTCGAAACCGTTCTTGTTGAAGCGCACACCTCCGGTTGCGACGCCATCCGGATCCGCCATGGGAAAGATTTTGAAAATATTCTCGTCGCGGATGCGCGCTGCTCGCGGATCGCTGGAAAGAAGGAAGCGTACCGCGCCATCGCCGGCCCAGGAAGAGCCCGTCTCCCAGGCGTGCTGGCGGAACATCAACCAGATCACCTTTTTCTTCGACTCCGGAAGCTTGGGATTGGTGATGGTCAGCAGGACCATTTCGCGATTCTGCACGGTGCGTCCCACATTTTGCTTCTCCAGGTAGGGACTCGACCGGAACGAATCGAGTAGCTGGGTGAGGTTCTTATTGGTGTAAGGCGGAACATGGGCGATCCAGACGTGGTCGCTCTTCGGCTCCAGGTGCAGGACGAGGTGCTCCTGTTTGTCGTCCCAGCTCACCTGATCGTTGGTAAAGTGCGTCCAAGTCACATCGTCATAACTGTAGACTGGCCGGGTGTCCTTGTTCACTGCATAGGCAGGGCTGTGATAGTTATATTCTCCGGCCAGGTTAACCAGTTCGACGGTTACTTGGGCGTGCGGCAAATTCGTCAGCTCGAAGTAATACCAATTGGCCTGCCGGTTGCGGTGGTCCTGATCCGTCTGGCCCTGGAGGGCGCATTGGATGTGCGTCGGCGAAACATGATCCACCTTGCCGATATTGCCGCCTTCGAAGTCACTGACGACTCCGATACCTGCCCAGAAGAGGAAGAAGAGAAACAAAAGTGCCGGCATGGGTTTAAAAATGAATTTTAACAGCGAGCTGCACCTGGCGTCCGGAGTTCCTGGTATTGGAGATGGTACCGAACTGCGTGGTACCGACCATATCACTGGGATATCCGAAATTGGTGTGGTTCAGAAGGTCGAAGAAATCCCCCCGTATCTCGACGTCCCGCCGTTCCAGGAACGGGAAGCGTTTAAAGAGCGAGAAGTTCACGTTGTTATCGTCGTCAGTGCGAAGGATATTGCGGCCCGCGTTGCCGAAAGTGTACTGCGCTGGCTGCGCGAAGGCCGCAATGTTGAACCACTCCCTGGGACTCCGATTGGCGATTGCGTTCGGGTCTCCTACCAGGTTCGGATATTGCGTGTATCTGCCGGATACCGTGCCGATATTAGCGACGTCAGTGCCCAGAAAGACGGAGAACGGAAGACCGCTGTAATGCACCAGGATGGTCGAGATGTTCCAGTCAGCTATCAATTGGTTGGCCAACTTGCTGCTGGTCTTACCAGGTATCGTGTAGACCACGCTGGTGACGAAGTTTTGCGGAATGTCAAAACCAGCCACGGCCTTATTAGCGGCAAGATTGAAACGCGTCGCATTGGAAGTCGGATTCCCGCCCAGACTGGCATTCGACAAGTTATCCGATACATCCTCGGTCTTCGACCACGTGTAACTTACCAGCAAAGTCAGGCCGTATGACAGACGTTTAGAAAGTTTTAAGCTGAGGCCGTCATACCAGGAAGGGAACACGTTGAATCCGTTGTCGACATAGGGCGGAAATTGCGGATCTTTCTGGCGCGCGGTGATTGACCCCGGGCCGGGAATGATAGCGGTATTATCCACGATCTGCCCGGTAAGGCGCAGGCCATGGGAACCGAAGTAGGCGGACTCGAATACCCAGTTGGCCGCGAGTTGCTGCTGAACCGAAAAGCTCCACTCCTGCACGTATGGCGTCCGCGAAGTAGCCGGGTTGATATTGAGGCATTGCTGGCATCCCAGCGGAACGGTCGAACCTGTTGGCGGACCCGGAAGCACGTTGGGAAATATGGCATTCGGCACGCCGGTATTCAAACCGGTGACGGTTTGGGGGAAGGCGAAGGGCCAGTTGCCGCGCGCCGACTGCTGGCTCTGCACATAATTACTGCCGAAGGTGTCATAGAAGATGCCGTAGCCTGCGCGCACCACGGTCTTGGGCGAAATCTGGTAGGCCAGGCCCACGCGCGGAGCAAAATTTTTGTAGTCCGGCGGAATGCCTGCCTGCGGGATGTTCGCCGGTGCCCCGGTGATCGGGTTCTTCTGGTCCCAGACGTACTGCCCTGTCTCCCAAACGAAGGTCCCCAAGCCGTAGTCATTAATTAAAGGACTGGCATAATCCCAGCGCAAGCCTAGATTCAGAGTAAGTTTCTTCGTCGCGCGCCAGGTGTCCTGCACGTACAGGGAGTAAACATTGCCATGCATCAATCCCTCGGTATTGCCCGCGTTCCGCGTGACCGTATCCGGTGTGCCGAGAAGGAAACTGGCGAAGCCCAGTCCTGTGTTGGCTACAAAATTGGACGTTGGACTGGAGGAGAAGGTGACGCCGTCCGTCCGGTTGTCGAGCAGGAGGCGGGTGTGGACTATGGCGCCGCCGAACTCCAGCGTGTGACCCCCGTGAATCTTTTGGCCGTCGGCGATCCAGGAGTTTTGATACATCGGACCTAGGAACGCCGCTGCCTCGCTCAGCCCGGTATAGCCGGAGATCGAAATGGGAGGAATGACTTCAAGCCCGTGGAAAGCGGGGAAGACGGCGAGCGAGCCCGAGTCGCTGGCCAATCCAGGGACGGGAGTCACGATCGTCGGCCCGTTCAAACGCATCATTCCGAAACGGGCGGTGATCAAAAATTCAGGATCGAAGACGTGCGTGTCACTGGCCTCCACGTTGGTGAGACGCGAAACCGTGTGCCCCGGTTCTGCCGGCAAGCCCGACCCGTGAGAAGGATTGCGCGCGTCGGTGTAGCGGGCGAAGAAACTGTCTCGTTTGCCGAACTGATGATCGACACGCGTATTCCACTGGTCGCCATCCGCTACCGACGGCGCGGTGCTAAGGAAGTTAGCGCCCGGGATTTGGCCGGGAGCAAGGTTCGGGGCCGGATAGAGAGCCTTCGCAATCGTGACCGTTGAAGCATCGATCAAACTCGATGGGATCTGATTTCCTGGAAAAGGCTGGCGAGTGCTCACTCCATTAACGGTCGTCGTGGTAAATGGATTGTAGATCGGCGCCTCACCGGCAAAATTTCCTGCCAGCTCCGCGGCCGTGGGAACAGACGCAGTGTAATTAGCGGCGGAATGAATACGCACGCCTTCGTAGTAGCCGAAAACGTACCAGGCCTTCTCTTTCGGCAGTAACTTGGGAATCGTAAGAGGGCCGCCGATATCGCCGCCGAACTGGTTCCAACGATAAGCTCCCACCGCGGGCAGAAAGAAACTGCGGGCATCCATGTCGTTGTTGCGTAAGAACTCCCAGCCCGCCCCGTGCCACTCGTTCGATCCGGACTTCGTCACGATGTTGACCGTCGCGCCGGACGCGTGGCCGTAGACGCCGGAGGTCATTCCGGACTCCATTTTCATTTCGGCAATGGCTTCCGGAGGCGGATAGAGAGGAACACCCAGCAGATCCGGATCGCGGTTCTCCACGCCGTCGATGGTGAAGTTGTTGTCTTTCTGACGCTGCCCATAAACGGAGGGCATGGTGGATTGATTTACCGGGCTGTAATTGGTCGTAGAACCCGCCGGCGCAACCGGCGCAACACCGGGCGCAATGGACATCAAATTCAGGAAGCTACCGCCCAGCACCGGTAGATCGGTCGCCAGACGCGCCTGAATAGTAGTTCCCAGGGTGGCACTCTCGGTTTGCAACAGAGGAGGCGCTTCGGTGACTGTAAGCTGCTGCGCCGATCCCGCAACAGTCAGACGAACATCGAGCGTACTCGCCTGGCCGGAGGTAAGGCTGATACCGGTTTCCGTTCTACCTGTGAAGCCGGCTTTCGAAATCGTCAGCTTGTACTCGCCAGGTGGCAGAGCCGGTAGCTTGTACTCGCCACGCATTATTTGTGGTCGTGGAACGTACATACTTCTGGTAAACACTCTCGAGAGACACGGTCGCGTTTGGGATCGTCGAGCCGCTGGGGTCGGTGACCAGGCCGCCGAGGCTTGCCGTGCCCATTTGAGCCACCGCCGCGGTAGTCGCCAGGGCCAAGGTAATTCCGACCGAAAATAGGGTTGATATATGTCGCATACACGAATCTCCTTCAGGTGGATCCACTTCATTGTTGCGGCGACGAAGACGCCGGCGACCGGTGGCGCGCCCGCTATATGCGCCGAAAGCCCCGTTTAAAGCTAGTCTATTCGCGTGTGGCCAGGGCTTTCTAGAAGGATCCTGCCTCGAACTTGGACAATTCTCTCACAGGGGCGGATTCGTACCCTGTTTTCGCCGAACCCTTGCGAACCTCCCGGGGAGTCTTTGAGAAATGCCTCCGGAAGACCCTGTCGAAATAGCTTTGGTCGGGGAACCCTACGGCATATGAGATCTCGGCGATCGGCATACTGCTGCCTTCAAGCAGTTCCGCGGCCCGTTCCAGGCGGAGTCGCGTGAAGTAGGAGACAAAGGTTTCTCCGGTGACTCGCTTGAAGTATTTCATGAATGTGGATTCGCTCATATTCACCAGCGAGGCCGCGCACCGGACGGTAATCTTTTCCGCTACATTCGCGAGTAAATATTCATGCAATTTGCCTAGCAGCCGCGAACGTTCCTGCTGAAGCACATATTCCTGATGAGTACGTTCCGGCCAGCCGAAATGGGCCGCCAGGAGATAGAGCACCTCTAGTAGAAACGCTTTGCAGCCTGCCTGATAATGCGGTCCCCGGTTCGGAGCGTAGTAACAGCGCGCCAGGCGCGTGAGGGCCTCGTGAACTGCCGATGCCACCGCATCCGTCGATCGAATGACAGGCACAATGCCGGCGGATTGCCAATAAAAGGGAGTAAGGAATAGGGAATCGCACGCGGGGGAAGCCAGATTGAAAACGAACTCCGGCATGAACGTGACGACCATCGCCCGGCGAATCGCTCCCCAATGTTCGACGATCCCGTGGAGTTTCATGTTGTCGACCACCACGACGTCTCCGGGCGAAAAAGCAACCTTTGTCTCACCCATCACAAAATCGCCATGACCGTTACAGGGAATAAATAACTCCAGCCGTTCGTGCCAGCTTAATGGAAACGGCGGCTTCACCGTATCGTAAGACAAAAGCCTGATCGCGAAGGGAAACCGGCGGTTGAGTTCGAGATGATAACGCTTTTTCGGATCGACATGTTGATCTGTCGCAAAGGGTTCGAATGGAAAACGTCTCATCTCCCTTGAAAACATTTTGCGAACCTCCAGTTCTGATTGTACGTAAGCGCCTGTGCGGAATGCGATCCCACGGAATAACGGACTTAACGCGACTTTTACCAAGACTTAAATGAAAGGGGCCGCGAAACTATTGAAGCGAATAAAAAACCGGAGCATACTTGTTATCATCCGCGGGAATGCAAGCCTCCGATGCGTTTTCGTGGAAATCCAGCCGGCCGGCTTTTGCATTCGTACTTTCGCTCAACTAATTGCTCCCATAGCAACTGGGGTGGGGCGGCGCACACCGAGGTAGAGTGTCGGGCCATCACGGCCTCGGGGCATCCCACACCAGGGCGGAAAGTGATAGATTCGATGTTTTAGCATCGAACTTCTGTCCATGACGACTCAACAGAAAAGTTCCGGTCTTCCCGCTCTGGACCTTGGGAGAACCGAGCTGGTGAAGGCTGAGCTCGAGTTAATTCTCCAGAGCCGCGGATTTCTTCGCTCTGAACGCCATTCGCGTTTCCTGCGTTTTGTTTGCGAGGAGACGCTGAGCGGGGAAGCGGCACATCTGAACGAGTACCTGATCGCGCATCGTGTCTTCGAACGCGGCGCCGACTATTCTCCTGGCGAGGATTCCGTCGTACGGAGACAAGCCTACTCGCTGCGTCAGAAACTTCAGGAATATTATAAGGAGGACGGCCGCAACTCCGCGGTACGGATCGAACTGCCCGTCGGCAGGTATGTTCCCACATTTCAATTTGTCGAACATAACCCTGCAACCCTCGCGATTCCGCTTCCCGCACCATCGACGGATACGGCAGAGGAAGTATTCCCAAGCCCTGCTCCCCACACGGCAACGGGCGTCCCGGTGGCTTGGAAATGGCCGGCCTTGGCGGTTGCCGTCGCGGTCGTCAGCGCGGCGCTGGGATGGTTTGCCGCGGTACGGACCCAGCGGACGACAGCGCTGGACCCGGTGTTCTCCCAAATTTGGGGACCTTGGCTCTCGTTTTCAGATGGCAGCGTAATCTGCTTTAGCAACGCGCTGACCGCCGGCATCCGCCGCACCGATGAACCATTCCCGGAAGGAAATCTTACCCGGGGGATTACCCTTCATCAGGAACAGGCGGAGCGAATCCGTCAGCAATTCCACCTTCCGGAAGGTGGCTTCTTCTATATGAACCCGGCCTTGGCCCACGCCAAGATGGGAGAGGCTCTGGGAAGCATTCCGCTCACTGCCATGTTCACCAAAGCGGGTGTACCCGTGCGCGCGACGCAAAGTCGATACCTCAACTGGCACGATTTCCGGAATCAGAATTTGATTCTGCTCGGGCACGACGAAGCCAACCAGTGGCTGGACCCGATTCTGAGCAGACTACCGTTCCGGCTCGCGAGGACCACCCTTGAGAAGCCGCGGCGGATCGTGATCACCGATCCGCGCGCCGGAGAACGGTCCGAGTATTATCCGGACTACTCTAAAGGCCTTGACCCGCCGGCGGAGGACTATGCGCTCATTTCGCTTCTTAGTGGAATCGACGGGCATCACGGGCTCGCGTTGATTAACGGCGTGAATACGGAAGGCACCTTGATGGCGCTTGACTACTTGACTGAACCGATCAGTTTGCGCGCTCTGGGAGCGGCTCTGCATAAGGCCGCGACTCATCACTCCGGGCCGTGGCATTTTCAAGTAATCCTTCACAGCGAATTGCGGGATGGTGTGCCGGCCGGAATCGAACTGGTCACGTTGCGCGAGTTGCCGTAGCTGGAACCGCAGCGGGACTTCAATGCACGTTCAGCTTCGCACAACGAAATAGGGCGTCTGGGAATGATCCTCGCCGAAGCCAGGATAAAGTCTCCCATGGTGGGAGAAATAGTATTGCAGAGGAAATCTCGATACCGTGTATGCCGCCGGAATCAGCGCCACCGAAGCGCCCCCCGGACGAGCCTTCATCTCTGCTTCGCGCCATCTTTCAGCCTGGTTGACATGGCGGTAGAACAGGTGTGCGTCCGTTTCGTGCACTACGATTTCGAGATCCCTTCCTGGTTCAAAGCGGGCCGGCGGAGTGTGTTCGAAATGAAGCGGCGCCTGGTCCACCAGCTCTGCCTGCTCCCGGGGAGCCTTGACCAGCAACTGCTTCATATCGGCGATATCCGCGTCGATGTCGGCCAGTCGATCCGACCAGTGCCCGCGCATGTGCCGCACGGTTCCATAGGTGATATCGTCTGAATACCTGCCTTTGGCAAGAACCGCAAACCCGGCCCACTCGTCTCGTGCCTTCCCATAAAACTCAACCGCCGCCGTCAGGTGAGCTTGCAGCCTGGTGCGCTCAAATTCATGCCAGGCTGCCGCGGCGGATATCTTGTGCGCGTAAAACATCCCCAATCCGCTCAATATCCGGATGTCCATTTGCCATCTGCGATATTCCGAGGTAGAGTCTGCGGGCACTTTGCCGATCGCCTCCTTTGCCCGGCGGGCTGCCGAACTTAGCCAATCCGCGACTTGCGGTGCCGCAAACTTAAAAGAGCCTTCCTCATTCACCGTCGCGAACATTTGCGGATCGAAAGGGCTCACATTGCCAAACACTTTCGGCTTAGGCGTATCGCTATAAGGCTGTTTCCGATTCTCATTCACAATCGGCATATTGGTATACATCTCGGGCCAGTAGGTGTTGTTGGATCCCGACGCTCCATGCACGGTCGTTACAATCGGCAAAATGCGACTCGCCGCAGCAAGTGCCTCCTCCGCATGCAACGCCCCCTCGCCGAACTCGTTCCGCAGCCATCGCCTCCATTGTTCCGGATCCGCATCCGGATTGTAGATGCACCTTCCCCACACCCGATACGTGTAAGCAAACTTTTGCCAGTCGAATCTCGGATTCAGCGACGCGTCTGCGTATCCGCATCGTCCGCCCTGCTTCCCTGAACCCTTGCGTCCTTTGAACGACAACGGCTCGAACCACTCGACTCCCTGGTCCCCGCAAAAACTCGATGCCCGTCCATAAGCCGCCGCAAACTTGGGGTCGCCCCACAACAGCACACGCTGCGTACCGGGCCAGATGCGATGCAGAATCCCGTACTTCCGTCCTTCGACGAGCAGATCGCCATAGCCATAACGCAGGAACTTGCGCGACCCGTTGCTTAGCGCGAAAACGCCATGATCCGCCGCACCCTCCGGTGGCATTTCCAGTTCGCGAATCGCCGCCTGATGGTACGGCATGCCCATATGTTCAGCCCAGTACTTTGGCGAAATCACTACCGGCATCCCTGTCCCGAGCGCGGTCTCGATCATCTTGTCATCCATGCCCTTGGCATGCATATCGATCTCGACCTTGCGCCCGCATCCGGTGATGCCTTCGAACAGCGTCTTCCAGAAATCGTAACTTCCCTCGGGAATTCCGCTTTCGCCATGTACCCGCAGCGTCACGCCGGAGATCGCCGGACAGGCCTTCAACAGCGCACCCAACGCCGCTTTGCAATACTCCGCATGGTTCGCCGGCGTCAGCCCCTCGATCCGGTAATTGACGTTTGGGCTATTCTCGAACACATATTGATGCGTCCAGAGTGCCAGCTGAAAGTGGAGTCCACGCGCCGCAGTCTCGTCGGAAATAAATCGCAGCGTCTCCAGGTTTTTATCGCGCTCGGCATCCGGGAGTCCGGCCGCGCGAACCTTAAATCCCGGCACGTCCAGCAGGAACGGATAAGCAAAGTAGAAATACGAATCGGTGACGTCGCGCGGAAAATCATACCCTAATCCAAAGGCCAGGCTGAAACGATTGAATCGATGGGTGGTGAGCATCGTCAGATATTCGCGCCAGTGCTCGCGATCGTGATACCAGCTCTTGTCTTCAACGTCGCTCTGAAAACAGCGCGAGATGCTGCGAATCACATTCGCCGGCCGGTCACTCACCTGCGCCGTAAGTCTGAGTCCATCGAATGGCGCCGAAGCATAACGCACGCGATCGGCGATTTCGAGCACGGCGTAAACCATGCCTCGCACGTCTGTGCCGCCGGCCTGCAGAACAGTCCGTCCACCCATTCGAAGCGCGGATAAACGGCACGACTCCTCCGCGCCGCCCTGGTTTGCGACCAGAATGCACTGTTCGCCGGCTGCCGCCTCCGTCAACTTCGGCAATACCCGCGAATCCACGCCGCGGTCCTTCAGTGCTGCTTGCAACTCACCGATCGACCATTTGACTTGCGCCCGGTTGGCCAGCCAGTCATCCGGCTCGACGATGATGGCTACCCCGCCGGCCGCGCCGACGGACACGCGATTTGCCGCCGCAATCAACCCAGCCTGCTTGAGAAACTCACGCCGCCTCATGGATACAGCTTATAACGTGGGACGCGCCATGATTCATCCGCCTGCCGCGCGAACTTTCTCCATGCTCGTCAGCCGCGGCGTGGATATTCACTCTGTAGGAACCCTAGAACTGGCGGAACAACCAAAACAACGATGCGGATAGGATGATCGACACCGGCAGCGTCAGTACCCATGCCATCGCCAGGCTGCGAACCGTGCTCCACTGCAAACCGGAATGGTTCGCCATCATTGTCCCCGCGACGCCGGACGACAGCACGTGTGTCGTGCTCACCGGCAGTCCCATATAATCGGCTCCAAGGATCGTAGCCATCGCGGTAATCTCGGCCGCCGCCCCCTGGGCGTAGGTCAGATGCTGTTTACCGATCTTTTCTCCAACCGTGACGACAATGCGCTTCCAACCAACCATCGTCCCAAGCCCGAGAGAAAGAGCCACCGCAACCTTGACCCAAATCGGGATGAACTTGGTCGCGCCGTCGATGTGCTTTTTATAGTTGTCGAATACCTTCCAATCGTCGCTGCTGATGTCCGGTTTGCCGGATTTCTTCATCAGCCGCAAGGCTTCGCTCACTAGATACATGTTGTTGCGGAAGTTCGGAGCGTCTTTCGCCGGGATGCCCTTTAAATCCTTGTAGTGCTCTAACTCGCCGCTCATATCGGTAACCAGTTGTTGCAGCGCGAGCATGGTCCCCGGCTTGAACTCCTTGGTCCGGACATAATCCGTGATGTCGTCAGCGGGTTGACCGATGATGGCGCTGCTGTCCACGTAGCGGTGAATGACACCTGCGGTCTGCTGCGAAACGGCGATAAAGTCGGGAGTCTGCTCAGCTGTGATGGCATGGTTCAAAGCATATGCCGTGGGAACGGTGCCGACCAGAATCAGCATGATCAGACCCATGCCTTTTTGGCCGTCGTTCGAGCCATGTCCGAAACTGACGCCGGTACAGGTCAGCACCAACAGGGCGCGAATCCAGAGTGGCGGCGGTTCCGTTCCCTCCGGCGCCTGATAAAGACGCTCGTCTTTGATGAGAACTTTGCAGAGTAGCAACAGTAGCGCCGCGCAAACGAATCCGACGATCGGCGAAACCAGCAGACTCTTGCCGACGTTCGCCGCCTGGCCCCAATCCACGCCGCTAGTCCCGGTCTTTACAGACATCAGCTGGTTGGCGATTCCGACCCCGATTATCGATCCGACCATGGTGTGCGAACTGGAAGACGGGAGGCCGAAATACCACGTTCCCAGGTTCCAGATGATCGCTGCCGTCAGCAAGGCGAACACCATCGCGAACCCTGCGCCGCGACCCACCTGCAGGATCAGTTCCACGGGAAGCAGCGAAATAATCCCGAACGCCACCGCGCCGCTCGAAGTCAGCACGCCGATGAAATTCCACATTCCCGACCAGACCACCGCGACGTGCGGCTCGAGCGTATGCGTATAGATCACTGTTGCGACCGCATTCGCGGTGTCGTGAAAGCCATTGACGAACTCAAAGCCCAGAGCGATGAAAAGAGCTGTGCCGAGGAGGACAAATGGGTAGATCGAGTCTGAATGGACTTGGCCGAGATCGGATACCAATTGCATGGCAGCGTATCCAAAGCCGACGACCAGTGCCAGGCCAAAAAGTGCCATCCCGATCTTACCCGGGCTTTTATTCAGTTTGTCGTGAACGGAGGGAGCAGGGGTTGCAGCAGTAGCCATATGCGTCTACAAAGACTATCGCGGGAAAGTTAAGAACGAATGACAGTCAATGCAGTTTTCGTGTAATAGAAGCCCACCGCGGGCCAGACCCTTCGTGTCTGTGGTCTGCTAAGCTGCGCGGCAGCTGTGCATTCAGAAGATTAGCTTTCGTTGCGCTTCAATTGCCCGCATGCGGCGAAGATATCGCGTCCCCGCGGCTTGCGCACAAAGCACGGGACCGAACGCCGCACAATCGCCCGGAAGGCATCTACGCGCTCCTGCGACGGAGTCTCGAACGGAATTCCGGGACCCGGATTCAGCGCGATGAGGTTGACCTTGCAATTTAGATTGGCGAGCAGTTTGGCTACACGCCGGGCGTCGGCGTCGGTATCGTTGACGCCGCCCAGCAGCACGTACTCAAACGTCAGCTTCTCCCATACGCGCAGGGGATAGGCGCGGCACGCCTCAAGCAGATCCTTCAGCGTGTACTTCCGCGTGATTGGCATCAGCTGTTGCCGCGTCTCTTGCGTTGACGCGTTAAGCGAAATGGCGAGTTTCGGCCGCACAGGCGCTTTCCCGAGTTCTTCCATGCGGGGAATGATGCCTGATGTCGAGAGCGTGATGCGTCGCTCCGACATCCCAATACCTTCCGGGTCAGTGAGCAGGCGAGTCGCCTTCAAGACGTTCTGCAGGTTGAGCAGCGGCTCGCCCATCCCCATCATCACGATATTGAAACGCGAGTTGGTTTCGAGCAGTTGATTATCACGCGCGACGAACAGCACCTGGCCCACAATCTCGCCGGCGGTGAGGTTCCGTTCGAGCCCCATCAGCGCCGTCATGCAGAACTTGCAGTCCACCGGGCAGCCGACCTGGCTCGAGATGCAGACGGTGTCGCGCTCACCCTCCGGCATCAGCACCGTCTCGATGGTGCGGCCGTCCGATAGCTGCAGCAGGTAGCGCCGCGTGCCGTCAGTCGAGTTGTAACAACGGTCTACCCGCGGTAATCCGAGTTCATGTTTTTCAGCCAAGTCCCCACGCAGCGAAACGGGCAGCGTGGAGATCTGGATCAGGTCCCCCACCCGCTCGTGATAAACTGCACTATAGAGTTGTTTTGCCCGGAAAGCGGGTTGCTGGGGGCCGAGGAGTTCCCGGATTTCGCTAAGCTCAAGACCTACAATCGCTTGCGACATCTCAGTTAGTTTAGCACGCTGCTTCCAGACCGCCTTCCAAAACTTCCCAGGCTGCCAAAAACAAGGTCTAATAAAAGCAGAGTCGTTCAGGCCATTAAACATGTTACCTACCCTCACGCCCGAGCGTGATATCGAAACGACCGTTCTTCCCAACGGTCTCCGCATCATTACCGAGAGGATGTCGCACGTACGTTCCGTATCAGTCGGATTCTGGATCGACTCCGGATCGCGTTGTGAGACACCCGAGCAGAATGGCCTATCTCACTTCATCGAGCACATGCTTTTCAAGGGGACCAAGACACGGTCCGCCGAGGATATCGCCCGCTCCGTCGATTCCATTGGCGGCAATCTCGATGCCTTCACGTCCAAAGAACTGGTCTGCTTCAATACTAAAGTTCTCGATGAGCATCTGCCGCTGGCCTTCGATGTCCTTGCCGACCTGCTGCTGAATCCCCTCTTCCGCGAGGAGGATATCGAGAAGGAAAAAGGCGTCATTCTGGAAGAAATCAAAATGGATGCCGATAATCCCGATTACCTGGTCCACGAGATTTTTTCGTCGAACTTCTGGAAAGATCATCCGCTTGGCAAGCCGATCCTCGGCACTCGCGAAACAGTCAAACGCTTCGACCGCCAGATGATCCATCAGTTCTACAGCGACGCTTACCGGCCGCATAACCTGCTGATTACCGCGGCAGGCAACCTGCAGCACCAGCGCCTGGTCGATCTCGTCCAGGAGCGTTTTTCCGATTTCTCCCGCAACGGGGCAGCGAAGGAGCAATCGAAACCCTCCACGCACGCGCGAATCTCTTTGCGAAATAAGAAGGAATTGGAGCAAGTCCACCTGTGCATGGGCGTACCATCGTACCCGGTCCCTCACGAAGACCGTTTCTCCTGCTATGTCATGAATACACTCCTGGGCGGAGGCATGAGCTCCCGGCTGTTCCAGAATATCCGTGAACGCCAGGGCCTGGCCTATGCGGTTTTCTCGGAACTTAACCCTTACCGCGATACTGGCTGCCTTTCCATCTATGCAGGCACCTCGGTCGAGTCGGCTGGCAAGGTGGTAGAGTCGATCCTGAAGGAGTTCAAAGACCTGAAGGAAAACCGCATTCCGCCGGACGAAATCCGGCGCGCGAAGGATCACCTGAAGGGCTCGCTCATGTTGAGCCTGGAGTCAACTTCCAGTCGCATGTCCAATTTGGCGCGCCAGGAGATTTACTTCAAAAAGTTCTTCACCCTCGATGAACTCGGACAAAGCATTGAGAACGTCACGGAAGATGACGTCCAGCGTATAGCGTGCGAGTTCTTCGAGCCCAAGAGCATCGCGCTCACCATTCTCGGCAATCTGGATGGGTTTAAGATCAGCCGCGAAGAACTCGTCTGCTGATGTGGCATAGGCTTCAGTCTGCCGCGCTTTTTTTCTGTCTCGCCGCAACGGCTTCAGCCGTCGACTGGAAGGCCCTGAAGCCCCAAGGCTACGCCAGTGATTTCGCCGGTGTCATAGACGCGCAGAGCCGCTCCGCACTCGATCAATATGCCGCCGCCATCGAGAAGGCGACCGGCGCGCAGATGGCGTTTGTCACGCTTACCTCTTTGCAGGGCGAACCCGTCGAAGACGTCGCCAACGATCTTTTTCACGGTTGGGGCATCGGTCAAAAGAACAAGGATAACGGCGTGATGCTGCTCCTGGTCGTGCAGGATCACAAAAGCCGCCTCGAAGTCGGCAATGGTCTTGAGGAGATTCTGCCCGATGGCTTCGATGGTTTGTTGCTCGACAACATGCGTCCCGAACTTCGCGCCGGCGAGTACGGGCCGGCGATGCTCACGGCTGCCCAGGCCATCGGTGAGGTGATCGCCAAATCGAAGAACGTCACCATTGCCGCTCCCGCGCCGGAGCACCGACGCGTCATCCAGCGCCATAGAGATGTGCCCTGGATCCCAATTCTCTTCGGTCTGTTCGTATTCTGGTTGCTGATACGAGCCGGAAGCCGGGGCGGCGGAGGCGGCGGAGGGTTCTGGACCGGCATGCTGTTGGGCAATCTGCTGAACGGCGGTTCCTATGGAGGGCGCGGCGGCGGAGGTTTCGGCGGCTACGATTCGGGCGGATCCGGAGGCGGCTTTGGCGGCTTCGGCGGAGGAGATTCCGGTGGCGGCGGCGCGTCTTCCGATTGGTAAGGAGCGAGGGAGTGCTTTCCACCGACCAGTCTCGGATTCGGCCGCCATTCAGCTTCGTCCGTTCCCTTCCTGAAGAGCCCCAGGACAATTTGTAAACCTCGCGTGAAGCATTTCGTCTACATTGGTTACAAAGCCTTATGAAAACGCTCCTCGCTTTGCCCGCAATTCTGGCGGCTCTCTGCGTAGCCCAGACCACTCCGTCGAGTTTCGCGGTGAGAAGCGACGCCTTTCCGAGCGGAGGCGCGCTTCCGGCCGAATTCACTTGTGACGGCGCCAGCGCTTCGCCACCTCTCGCCTGGTCCAACCCTCCTGCCGGGACGCGCTTCTATGCTGTGACCATGCACCACATTCCGGGACCCGGGGACAAGCATGTCTATCTCGTCGTCTACAACATCCCGGCCAATGTCACCAATCTCCCGAAGAATGCGCGCGGCGTTGGCGCCTGGGGGATCAACACCGTGAATGGACAGCCCGAATACACGCCGCCCTGCTCGAAAGGGCCGGGCCCGAAGACCTATACGCTCACTGTCTATGCGTTGTCGTCCGAAGTGAAAATTGCGGAGCCGCTCAAGCCGGTGACCATGGACATGCTGCTGTCGGCGATCAAAGACACCACCCTCGCTAAGACTGCAGTTGACGTCACGTACTCCCGGAGCGGAGGCGCACAGGGCGGCCCAAGACCTCAGCAAGAATTGGAGAGAGCATTGACCGGCCTCACGCTATCAGCGGAGCAGAAGCAAAAAGTTCAAGCGATACTGCAGCAGTATGGCGAAAAGCAGCGGCAGCTTCGCGAGGATTTGTTGCAGCAATTGAAAAACACGCTCGATCCGGAACAGTTCGCGAAAATCGCCGCGTCGGTGAAGCAGCCTCCTCCGGACCGCCGTCAGTAAAGCTATTTCTCTATGGGCAGGCCCGACACTTCATACGCGTGCCAGCCACCGTCCAGCGAGATGACGTTGGTGTAGCCCATCTTCTGCAGCGACTGAGCAGCCAGCGCCGAACGAAACCCTCCGCCACAATACAGGACCATGCGGGTGTCCTTCTCCGGCACCGTCCGCTCAATGTCTCGTTCGATAACGCCTTTGCCCAAGTGCATTGCGCCGGCGGCATGGGCCGCCTCGAACTCGCGATCCTCGCGCACGTCGATCAACAAATGCTGCTCTTTGCCCGAAAGCATTTTCTTGTAGCCTTCCATGTCGATCTGGCGAATAGAGGTTTTAGCCTCGTCGACCAGCTTGAGAAATCCGGGAGTATGTATCATCGAGTCCAGTTTACTTCGGCGGAACTCTGGAGAGCGAGTGCTCCACCGCGATGCAATGATTCATCACCACATCAAGGCCTGCTGCTCGGGCCTGCTGCGCCGCCGCTTCGTGGACCAGTCCCAACTGCATCCAGATCACCTTGGCGCCGCATTCGATCGCCTCGGCGACGATCCCGGGTATGGCAGCGGGATCTCGGAAAATATCCACAATCTCCAGCGGCTGAGGGACATCTTTAAGCGACGGGTAGCTTTTGTGTCCGAGAATTTCACTCTCTTTCGGATTGACCGGCGTGATTTCGTAACCTTGCCGGTCCAGATAAGCCGCTACGCCGTGACTCGGCCGGAGAGGATTGGGGGAGAGCCCGACGATCGCGATGCGATGGTACTGGCGGAGGATCTCCGCGGGAGTGCTCATGCATGTAGCATAAACGACGCGAAGGCGGCATCGCTTTCGCGACACCGCCTTCACTCGTAACTCGAGACTTCAGTCTGTGTCGTTTACTGAATCAGAGTTGTGAAAATCTTCAGCGCGTTGGCATTGTCATCGACTGCGGCAACCCGTACGATTCCGGGCGCAATCGACGCGACGTTCAGGCCGAAGGCGCCCCCGTTGTTCGGATCGACCGAGTACTGCGCTACAAATTGGCCCGTGATCGTAAACTCTACCAGTTCGCTCGGCTGGTTGGGATCTACGTTTGAGCCATCGCTGTTGGCTACGATGAGGTGACCCGTGGGCGTCAGCGAGAGTTCCAGCGGCCCGTGCAACTTGGTGGCGTCATCCCAGATCATCGAACCGGTTCCCATCGTCGACGTCGCGCTTCCTGCACCGTTAATGCCGTAGATGGAGTTATCGGCCGAGTTTGCCACATACAGAATATCGTGCCGGGCGTCATAGGCCAGTCCCGAAGGTCCCAGAACAAGGGCAGCCGGATCGGTCCGATGTGAATAACCGGAAGCGACAATTACCGTGTTTCGAATTGACACCGTCTGGCCGCCGCCGTCGTAAACAACGTCAAATCTGACGATCTGGCCGCTCAGGACATTGGACACGAAGATTTGCGCCGACCCGCCGCCAAAATCGTTGATCGCCAGGCCCCAGGGTCCATTGACGTAGGGCTGCTGGGCGATCGAGCCGAGAAGATTACCGCGCGGATCGATGAACATCAGCGAGCCGGGCTGTACGGTAGCCGAAGTCCCATCCGTGGTCGGAAGGCTGCCCGCCACGACGATGCCGTCCGCCAACACGCCCAGCGCAGCTGTGAGTCCGGGAGCCTGGCCTTGGAAGAACAAAGATTGCTGGCCCTGCGCGCTGATCCGCACGATCGTCGTTCCGGTGCCTTGCAGATTTTGCGAATTGTTGAAGTTAGAGACCAGGATGTCTCCGTTCTGAAGTACAGCGGTTCCCAAGAGCGTACGGGGTACCACGGCCACTCCGTAAGGATTGACGTCGCCATTTGAGGGAACGGTGGATACGATCGGCGGTGTCAGCGGCAAAATGGCATTCTGCGTCTGTGCGCCGGCGGTCAGGACGCCGCACAGGGCGGCAAGGGTACGTAGCGTAACGTTTTGGATTTTCATGGTGTGAATCTCTGCTTTCACCCTCCAAAGCGACGTCCAGCCGGGAACTCCCTCATCGAGCCAAAAGTTTTATTGATAAGTCTATCGATCAGGAATTCACAGCGTCACCTTGGGCAGAGCACAGACAGCCGCACGCTACCTTCCCCCCGACTTGTCAGGCATCAAGACGGGTGCGAGAACCTTGCTTTGAAAGCTTCATGGCGCTGACGGGCTCGCTCCATTAATCCGGGAAAGCCAGAGTCGTGGCGCAGATTGTTGATCAAGGGATCGCTGACGAAGTAGGGATAGCAGAAGAACCCCCCATCGATAGTCAGACGGAACAAGCGTATGGCAGAATCGAGATCGCCGAGCACCGCGGCCGCCTGAGCCACTTTGTATATGCCTTCGGCGTCGGCAACTCCCCGATCTACAATCTTGGCTTCCGTGTCGCGGAGAATGGCAAGGCCTTCAGGATCTTTGTGCCGGATACTCGCCGCCAGTACTTCGCCAACTTCGGCTTGCAACAGCCCGGGATCCAGTTGATATGCCCGGTCGAAGTCTGTCATGGCGCGGCGCGTGTCGTGTTTGTAGTATTCCCCGAAGCCGCGATAGAAGGTCAGATAGGGCGTGCCGTTGGGCGGTAGGCTCTCGAGAAACTTGTCATAGGCGCCTGTATAGAGGTAGGTGTTCAACGCCGAACTGGTGATCTTCACGGCGGGCGCGATCTGACGCGCTCGCTCGCATTCGGTAATCGATTCAGGCAGCAAGCCGCCGAAACGGTAGGCGTAGCCCAGTTCCCAATGTGCCTCGGCGCTGTTGCGGTTTTCCTCCAGGGCACTCTGCATCAACGGCACAGCTTCTTCGGCGTGTCCCGTATCGGTAAGCAGGTTAGCCATATAGATGCGCGCGATGATCAACGCCGGATTTAATTCCAGGGCTTTCTTGTAAGCCGCCTGAGCCTTCCTGTACATTTCGCGCCCGCCGAACTCCAGCGACGCCGCGGTGGTGTACGCGCGGCCGAGGTGAGCCCAGGTGAGCGCATAGTCCGGAGCCTCCGACGCGGAGCGTTCGAGCACCACGACGGCGCTTGCAAAATCGCTCTGCGCGTACAGATCGACCCCGCGAAGATAGTCCTCGTACGCGGCGCGATTCACGGGGTTGTCGAGCTTCAGATTGCCCACTTCCGTTTCGGACAGATTCAGTTCCAGGCCGCTGATGATCTGCTGGGCGACCCGATCCTCCACCGTGAGCAGCTTTTCGTAGCGAATGTCGATGGTGTCCTGCCAGATCATCCGGTCCTGTTTCACGTCGATCAACTGCGTGTTGATCCTCAGGTCGTCACCGTCTTTCAGGTAGCTGCCGGTGAGCAGCGTATCCACATTGAGGTCCGCTCCCACCTTTCGGGGATCGACAGATTGATTCCGGTATTGATCGATGGAAGAGGATGGGCGCACTGCGATGGAACTGATATAGCCCAGCTTGGTGATCACGGCGTCAGCCAGGGAAAATCCCAGAAAATCGGTTGAGTTATCCGGTCTCAGGTTGCGGAACGGCAGAATCGCCAGGCGGTGGAGGGTCATCGCGGCAGGATGATCCACGCTGTGCTTCCATGCCAGGTAAGCCGATCCCGCGAAGATCGCCATCAGCAGGACGACGATGGGCCAGCTGCGGCGCCCTACCCGCGCAGTGACCGGCGCAGTAGAACGCGCAGCGCTGCGGAATTCCACATCGCGCTTCAGCGTTTGGAGCGCATCGAGCAACTCCCGGGCGGTCTGGAAGCGCTGTTCGCGTTCCGGGTTCATCGCCTTGGCGACGATTGATGTCAGAACGGTAATGGGCGCCGGCTCCTTTTTCAGCAGCTCCGCGATGATCTGCTGCCGATCCGCACCCTTGAAGACGGAGCGGTCCACAAACATTTCATCGAGCACCACTCCTAGACTGAAAACATCGGCGCGGCCATCCACAGGAAGTCCTTGCGCCTGCTCTGGCGCCATATAACGAGCGGTCCCCAGAACGATGCCGGGCCTCGTTGCGGAATAGCTGCGGATCGAGCGGAGTTGGGTCGGCTGGCCGCTGGTGTCGGAACTCAGCTTGGCGATACCGAAGTCGAGAATCTTTACGATCCCGTCCTTCCGTACGATGATATTTTCCGGCTTGATGTCCCGATGGACAATGCCGGCTGCATGCGCCGCTGTCAATCCGGTCGCCACCTGGATCGCAATATCGAGCGCTTCAGAGGTTTCCAGATTGCCGGCTTTGAGCTTTTCGCGCAGCGTGGGACCGTCGACAAATTCGGACGCGATGAACTCCACTCCCGTCGACTTGCCGACCTCATAAATGGTGAGAATGTTGGGATGGTTCAGGGCCGATGCCGCCAACGCTTCCTGTTCAAACCGACCCAGGCTCTGGCGATCCTGCACGGACTGACCGTTGAGCGTTTTGATCGCGACCTTGCGCCGGAGTCTGACGTCCTGCGCCAGGTACACCTGACCCATTCCTCCCGCGCCGAGCAGCGAGATGATTTCGTAGCCCGCGATGCGGCTGCCGGGCTCGAGGGCGGGAGGCGTCTTAAAGAGGAAGTCCTGGGCCGCGCCGTGCACCAGCCCTTCGAGAGCATCGGACGTCTCGGCGGCTTCCAAGAGAGATTCGAGTTCCGCGCGGAGCGTAGCATCGTCTCCGCAGTTCTCCGCAACGAACTGTTTGCGGACGGCGGGATCCAAATCCATCGCCTGATTGAAGAGCTCGTCCAGACGCTTCCAAAAACTCGGAGTGTCGGCGGAAGCCATAGTTTAGTCGGCGTGTGCGGCTTGGCCACCCGTGAGATCGCGATGCAGCCAGGCTTTTGCCATCCGCAGTTCGCGATGCACCGTGGCCGGTGAGATGTTCAACATGGCCGAAGCCTCATCATAAGTCAAGCCTCCGAAGAACAGCAATTCGACGACTTCCGCTTTGCGGGCATCGTGGACGGCGAGACGTTTGAGCGCATCGTCAAGATCGAGGATGCCGGAGGGCGCGGCCTGTCCAATAACCAACGCTTCGTCGAGCGAGAGCTTTACTGCGCCGCCGCCCCGTTTGGCTCGGTTGAGGGACTTGGCGTGATCGACCAGGATGTGGCGCAGCAAACGCGCGGCAACGGCGTAGAAATGGACGCGATCGTTGAAGGTGAGTTCGGAGCCGACGAGGCGAAGGTAAGCTTCATTGACAAGAGCGGTTGCGCGAAGCGTGTGCTCGGGCCGTTCGGCTGAAAGACAACGCGCCGCAAGCGTGCGCAGCTGATCGTAGACCAGGGGCATCAGTCGATCCAGTGCCTCTTTGCTGCCCCCACCCCATTCTTTGAGAAGGCGCGTTACTTGTTGGTCATCCGCCGGCATGTTACGACGCTTATGAATATGTTATCTGATGCTATGCTCTCCTGCAGTACTATCCCTGAATGTGAATTTCAGAACGGTGATGGAGTAGGGCGGGAAGCTATGGGTGAAGTCCCTCCCGAGGCCTTCGACGACCGCGGTGACGGGGACGATTTTGGCCGGGTCTGTGATGGAATTGGTGTCGTCAGGGCTGGTGGCCGACAGGGTGACAGAGAGTCCCCTCGGGTCGATTCTGGCAGCGTTTAGGGTGATGTGTACTGGCTGCGCCGTGCTCGCCCGGTTGACTACCTTTAGAAAATACGACCCCGTCTTGCTGTCGCGCGTGGCGTTAAAGAAGAGTAGAGGAACCTGTTGCGGCGGCGGGAGCGTGGTCTTGCCACGAGGCGAGGGAGGCTGCCATTCTCGCGTTGGAATCCCTTTCGTTTCCATGGAAAGCACCTCGTCGCCATGGTTGCGGCTGAAGATCTGTTGGGCATAATATGCAGGCGAGCCGTAGCTCGTCAGAGTATTGTAGCCGATGAGGTCGGTCTTCCATTGCATCGCTCCGGGGTTCACGTTGACAAAGAGCGGGGCGTAGCACGACATGATGACCAGATCGGAATTTCGCTCCATGCCAGTCATCCAGGCCGCGTCCCCGAGGGCGGCGCTCATGTTGGGCGTCGGTTCGCCAACGCGAGTAGCCCATTCGCCGACAAAAACCTTGGGGCCGGAACGGCTGCGACTGTCGTAATCGTGTGCGTGCGAAGCCATCTCGTCCTCGGTGCGGCGATAGTAGTGCTCGTCAATCACGTCCGGAACGCGGGTCGAGACCTTTGTCGTGGCGATTACGTTCAGGTGCGGATATTTAGCCTTGATCGCATCGTAGAACTGGGTATAGCGCGCGTCATAACTGCCGGGTTCGCGATCAAAATTGTCTTCGTTGCCGATTTCGACGTACTCCAGTTTGAACGGCGCGGGATGCCCATCCTTGGTCCGGCGCGCGCCCCATTTGGTGTTGGCGCCCCCGGTTACATATTCGATTTCATCCAGACCGTCCTGGACGTACGGCGCAAGATCTTCGCCGTGCTTGACACGTTCCTGATGCATGGAGAAACCTGCGTAGATGGCGAGCACGGGATTCATATGCAGATCCTCGCACCAGTCCAAAAATTCGAGCAGACCCATGCCGTCCGACGACCAGTATTTCCAACCATCGTTCATGTGGCCGGGCCGTTGGGAGATGTCGCCGATGGTCTTTTTCCAGTCGAAGCGAGTAGCGATGGTGTTGCCTTCCAGATAGTTGCCGCCCGGGAAGCGCAGAAATGCGGGATGCATGTCGGCCAGCAGTTGCATTATGTCGGGACGGTTGCCGTTCGCCCGGTGGCGGTACGTGGGCGGGAAAAGAGACACCATGCTGAACCAGACCGTGCCGGGGTGATTGACGGTGATGACGAGGTGATTGTCGGCGGAGGGAGTGACCTTGCCGGTGGTCAGGACGGCTTGATATTTCTGCCAGGCGCCGCTAAGGTGAGGGACCTGGGCTGTGGCATAGACGCTTGTCCCGTCGTTGCTGACGATGGAAATGGTGAGAGGACCCGAAAAATCTGGCGCGGCTTTGCTACGGAACGAAGCCAAATAGCGGGTGTCGGGCTTGACGGGAATGCCCCAGAAGCCATCGTTCGCTATGCCAACCCCCTGTTTGCCGGACGCCTCGGTGATGGTGAGTTTGAGACTCGTGGCGATGGCGTCATTGAGCGGAGTGGAGGGGTCGAGGGCGATGGCGCCCGTGCCGCCGTGTTCCTGTACCAGGGACCAGTGAACAGGCGACCCCGGATCTTCTTTGAAGCTGCGGTTGCGGACCAGTTCGCCATAAAGTCCGCCGTCGTAAGAATAGTTGATCTCTTCGGTCATCAGGCCGTAGAGTGCGGGACTTACGTGGGCAGTTACTTTGGCAGCGTCAATATGGATTTCGATGGGTTGGGCGTGCAGGCCGAACGCCGCGCACAAGGCGGCCGTCGCGAGCCGGAGAGCAGACATATGTGTAAGCTTACCCTAAGCCGTATTGAATTTTGAACGTTCGGCGCGCCGGCAGTTCCGGGCATTCATGTTTTTTCAGCCCTTCAGCTCAATAGTTTGAGGAAACTGCCCTACGCCGGATGGCGAACGTATGCCACGCTGAAATTAGATGAGCCGAAGTGCGCCTTTTTTCGCTCACTCCACGCCGTGCCGGCAGTTGCAAAATTGCGCCAGGTGCACAAGAATGCACAACGGGAGCCCTTTCGCAAAGCCCGCGGCCGAACAATTGGCTTCGTACCGCAAATAACGCGACAAGCAGCACAACAAAGCCCGCCCGCCTTATCCGCGTTCATCTGCGGCCATTTTCATTCCCGGGGTGACCGCGCTTTGGAGGTCAGGGTTTTCATACACTCCACCCATTCGAAAATTGCGCCAGGTGCACAAGAATGCACAACGGGAGCGCGTTCGCAAAGCCCGCGGCCGAACAATTGGCTTCGTACCGCAAATTACGCGACAAGCAGCACAACAAAAGCCCGCCCGCCTTATCCGCGTTCATCGGGTGCCATTTTCATTCCCCGGGGTGACCGCGCTTTGGAGGTCAGGGTTTTCATACACTCCACCCATTCGAAAATTGCGCCAGATGCACAAGAATGCACAACGGGAGCCCTTTCGCAAAGCCCGCGGCCGAACAATTGGCTTCGTACCGCAAATAACGCGGCAAGCAGCACAACAAAAGGCCGCCCGCCTTATCCGCGTTCATCTGCGGCCATTTTCATTCCCTGGGGTGACCGCACTTTGGAGGTCAGGGCTTTCGTACCGCAAAAACCGCTGGCCCTCCTGTGCACCAAAACGCCAAATTCCGCACAACCCAGTCTCTTCGGCCCGCGGCGTCCGAACCGCGCCTACAATTCCCGCCAATGCCGGTGATCCTTCTTGAGCAAATCCTCGGCATCCTTCGGCCCCCAGGCTCCCGACGGGTAATTGGGGAAGTTGCGCGGAGGCAGCGCCTTCCAGACATCCAGGATCGGCTGCACCACCGACCACCCGGCCTCCACCATATCCGCGCGCTGAAAGAGCGTCGCGTCACCGATCATACAGTCGTACAAGAGCCGCTCATAGCCCGTGCTGGGTTGCGTCCCGAAATAATCGGCATAGTGGAAGTCCATATTCACCGCGCCGACCCGCACCTGCGGTCCCGGAACCTTAGCTCCGAAACGCAGCGAAATCCCTTCATCGGGCTGGATATGCATCACCAGCAGATTTGGCGTCAGTTTCTCGACCGGCGTATCGCGAAACAGTACGAAGGGGGCACGCCGGAACTGGATCGCGATTTCCGTCACCCGGCTCGGAAGCCGCTTCCCGGTGCGAATGTAGAATGGCACGTCAGCCCATCGCCAGTTGTCGATCGACAGTTTGAGTGCGACAAACGTCTCGGTATTGGAATCCGGTGCGACCATAGGCTCGGTGCGATAAGCCGGAACATGATCCTGTCCGATAACCCCTGCGCCATACTGCCCGCGCACCGCCCGCGCAAGCACCTCTTCCGGACTCATTGGCGTTATCGCATGCAGCGCCTTTGCCTGCTCGTCGCGCACCGCGTCCGCCTGGAATGAAACCGGAGGCTCCATGGCGGTGAGCGAAATCAGCTGCATCACATGATTCGGCACCATGTCGCGTAAAGCGCCGGCATGATCGTAGTAGCCACCGCGCCGTTCCACCCCCAACTCCTCGGCCGCGGTGATTTGTACATGATCGATGTAGCGTCGATTCCAGACCGGCTCGAAGATCCCGTTCGAAAATCGGAACACTAAAATATTCTGGACCGTCTCCTTACCCAGATAGTGATCGATACGGTAGATCTGTCTTTCGTTGAGAACCTTCTGGATCTCGCGATTCAGATTTCGCGCCGAATCCAGATCGCTGCCGAAGGGTTTCTCGATCACCACCCTCCGCCAGATATGCTCGGTCTCGCAGTTCAGCTTCGCATCGCCCAGTTGCTTGATAATCTCGGCGAAGAACGCGGGCGACACCGCCAGATAGAAAAGGTAATTGCCGGGCGTGCCGTAGCTCTTATCAAGTTCGGCCAGCTTGTTCGCGAGGTTCTCGTAGAGCTTGGGATCTTTGAAGTCTCCGCCAATGTACGACATCCGCTCAACCAGGTGGTCGCACATCGAGCAATCGACCGGCGCCTTGGCTTCCTCTGTCATATTGTGACGGGCCTTCTGCGCGGAAATCCTCGTCTGAAATCTGATCGATCGCCACACCCACGATACCGAATTGCTTGGGCATCAGCTTGGCGTGAGCGAGGTTGTAGATCGCCGGGATCAGCTTGCGCCCCGTGAGATCGCCGGACGCGCCGAAGATCACCATGATGCAGGGATCCGCGGGACGCGCCGGCTGTTGCACTTCGTTCGGGTCGGTAAGCGTACGTAGGTACTGGAGTCATTGCGTTCGATTATCCTCCGGAAGGTCGTTCCATGTGACCGCCGAACTGCTTGCGCATGGCGGAGAGCACTTTTTCCCCAAACGTATGGTCCTGGCGGGAGCGGAAACGCGTGTAGAGCGAAGAGGTGAGCACATCGGCTGGGACGGCCTCTTCGATGGCCGCCAGGACAGTCCACCGGCCTTCGCCGGAATCCTGCACGAAACCCGGTGAATTCGTGCAGGTCGGCACTTTCGGTGAGCGAGATCGCGAGCAGATCGAGCAGCCATGACGCCACCACGCTGCCGCGACGCCAGACCTCCGCAATCTCCGGCAAGTCCAGCTCGTAACGATGTTCCGCGGGGAGTTCTTTGGTGTTGGCATTCTTGAAAATGTCGAAACCCTCAGCGAAAGCCTCCATCAGCCCGTACTCGATACCGTTGTGGATCATCTTGACGAAATGACCGGCTCCGTTCGGCCCGGCATAGATGTAGCCTTTCTCGGCTCGGGTAGGCTCGCCAGTGCGGCCCTTGGTTCGATCGATGCTGCCGACTCCAGGGGCAAGCGTCGCGAAGATTGGCTCCAGCCGGTTAAAATTCTCCGGCTCGCCGCCAACCATCAGGCAGTAGCCTCGCTCCACGCCCCAGACGCCGCCGCTCGTGCCGGCGTCCAAATAATGAATGCCTTTTTCTTTAAGCTTCTTGGCGCGCCTCACATCGTCCTTGAAATAGGAATTGCCGCCGTCGATGATCGTGTCGTCGGGCTCCATCACCGCCGCGAGTTGATCCACGGTCTGCTCGGTCGCGTCACCCGAAGGGACCATGATCCAGATCGCCCGCGGCTTGGTCAATTTCTGGACAAGGTCCTCCAGACTAGTTGCTCCCCCGACACCGTCTCTGGCCACTTGCTGAACTGTAGCCTGGTTGAGATCGAAGACCACGCACTGATGTCCTCCGTTCGTCAGGCGCTTGACCATATTCGCGCCCATTCGGCCCAAGCCGATCATTCCCAGTTGCATGTAGTTTCCTCTTATTTTCGTCACAGACTTGAGTCCGTGCTGTATTAGTCTGCCATAACAAGGCACTCAGCAGACACTTGCTGGCCCGCAGCACGCGGAGGACCTTTGACCATCCCATTACATTTACGCGATCGTGATATTCTTCCGGACGTGCCTGGCATTTTTCGGGAAGACCTCCTCGCGGGAAGAGTCGCCTTCATCACCGGAGGCGGCAGCGGTATCGGCCAAGGGATCGCCGACCGTTTCGCACAACACGGCGCGAAGGTGGTCTTAGCCGGTCGAAAACAGGAGAAACTGGACGCGGCTGCTTCCGCTATCCGCTCTGCCGGCGGTACCGTCGAAACTGCGGCGCTCGATGTTCGCGACTACGCAGCCGTCGAGACCGCGGTCCGCCGCACCCGAGACACCTTTGGCGACATTGACATCCTGCTGTGTGCCGCAGCCGGCAACTTCCCGGCGCCGGCGACCGGCATGTCGGCTAACGGTTTCAAAGCGGTCATCGACATCGATCTGTTGGGCACGTTCAACACTTGCCGCGCCGCTTACGAGTTTCTGCGCAAACCCGGTGCGTCGATCCTCAGTATCTCCGCCGCGCACGCTCAAGTACCCATCGCGTATCAGTCGCACGTGTGCGCCGCCAAAGCCGGCATCGAACTTTTGATGAAGACTCTTGCGCTTGAATGGGGCCCCGAAGGCATCCGCGCCAACTGTCTCACACCCGGCCCGACCGATGATACCGAAGGCATGCGAAGGCTCGCCCCTACAGACGAAATCCGCCGCCGCGTCGAGCGCAGTGTTCCTCTGCGGCGCTTCGGCACTAAGGACGAACTTGCCGATCTGGCACTGTTCCTTTGCTCATCTGCCGCATCTTTCATAACCGGCGCGATCTTCCATTGCGACGGGGGAAGTTCCCTGACACGCTTCAGCGTCACTGGATCGTCAGATTGACCGTGTTGGCGGTCTGTCCGTAGGCGGTGATGATGATCTTCGCAACACCGCCGCCGGCTAGCCCCGAAGGCAGTGGACCGATGTTGACCTGATCCTCGCCCACGAAGAGTTCTTGCGCACCCGCGAACGTTATCGGCACGGTTTGGCCTCCCACTGTCGCGGTGACGCTGGCTGCGTGACGAACGCCGGTCCCGTACATGATCAAAAAAACCTGGTTGCTTGCGTTGCTCACATTGATCGGAAGCGGAACCACATTCTGATTGGCATCCAACTGATAGTTGTTCTGCGCAGTCTGCGTCCCGCTCGCGCTCACCACAAAAACGCTGCCCGCGAAGAGTCCGGTGCCATTGGCCGCGAACATGCCTGGGGCCGTGTTCACAACCTGGAACGGGCCGTTGGTCGCGGTGTTGTCCGCGGCGGTGACGGTCACGGTGGCGGGACCGCAGTGCCGCCGGGGTTGGAAGCAACCGCCAGATGCGATCCAAACGCTGATGCAATGGATTCCGCTGCGACTGGCGACCCCGACGTGAAACTCGCGCCATTCACAACGCTCGCGGAGGGTTGCGCCACCGTTGGTGGAGCGCCCGTAAATATCGTCACGAAATACCCGTTTGGAACATATGAGCCGCTTCCTGCGAGAAGATCGGGACGACTATCCCCATTGAAGTCGGCGAACTGCAGGTTGGTGCGAGAATGAGGTCGGCCTTGCCGTCGCCGTTGAGATCGGCGCCGGCAATCGAGAGGATGGGCTGGTTGATGGTCGTCGCAATGCCTTTGGCGAAAGTCCCGTCGCCGTTGTTCAGCGCCGTCGTAATGGCATAAGGAGGGTTTAGGTTTGATGCCGTGACCAGGTCTGGCTTGCCGTCACCATTCGCATCCACAATGGTGAGCGACACGCGGCCATTCGGATCCGTCGCTCTGCCGGATCGTGAACACCGACTGTTTCTGCGCAGGCACGATGCGCGGCGTGGTTGCCAGGTTTATGCCTGGGCAGCTTATCTGGCCGGTAAGGGAAATGGCGAAAATTACAACGAGTAAGGCGAGTTTTAAAAGTGAAGCGCCCAAGTGGCGAATCTCGTGGAATGAATTATAGCGAACCTCGGCCCGCCGCAAGCGGCACCGCCTACATTAGAACTGGAAGTATACGAACGGGATGGTCTGATCAATGACGCCGAATAACTCGATCGTCAAAGCGATGCTCGCAAAAGCGGTTGCCTGAACCCAGCGAGGGCCCTCGATGATCCGGTCAATCACCTGCCAGCGCTCTTCGAGTACCGCAATGATCAGGCTCACCGCGATCATGGCGTAGTGGCGATGCAAGAGAAGGCTGCTGCCATGAGCGTTGGTGAACATCTGGCGCAGCACGTAGGAGCTATCGGAGAATGTCCTGGCGCGGAAGAAGACCCAACCTACGCAGACCAGCACGAAGGTCAAGGCGACGTGCAACGGACTCCGCCACGGTGCAACATCGGTGATTTTGCCGCGTCGTGTCCGTTCAACAGACAACAGCAATCCGTGATATCCGCCCCAGATCATGAAGTTCCAACTGGCGCCGTGCCACATTCCGCCGAGCAACATGGTCAGCATCAGATTGCGATAGGTCTTCACTTCGCCGTGGCGATTACCGCCGAGCGGAATGTAAAGGTAATCGCGCAGCCAGCGGGAGAGCGACATATGCCAGCGATGCCAAAAGTCGGTGATGCTGGTCGCCAGATAGGGTCGCGCGAAATTGAGCGGGAAATGGAAGCCGAAAAGTTTAGCCGTGCCGATCGCTATGTCCGTGTAGCCGGAAAAATCGAAAAAGATCTGCATCGCGAACGCGATCGTGCCGCTCCACGCCGGAACCGCGCCCGGATTGGCGGCCAGATTGTTGAAGTAGGAATCCGCCACGATGGCAAATTGGTCGGCAAACGCCATCTTCTTGCAAAGGCCGATGAAGATGAGAAAGACGCCGCTCTGGATGTCATCGAGGGAGGGCGGCTGCCAGTGGAACAGATCGACAAAGAACTCACGGGCTCGCACGATCGGGCCGGCAACCAGTTGCGGGAAAAAAGCAATGAAGACCGCGTAATCGAGAAAATTGCGTATCGGTTCCTGCTCACCGCGATACACGTCGACCACATACGAGATGCTTTGGAACGTGTGGAAGCTGATGCCCAACGGCAGGACGATATTCAGATAGAAGAAGTTGTCGGGCTTGGCCGCCAGCATGGCGACGTTACCTGCCAGAAAATTGTAGTACTTGAAGAACCCGAGAAACCCGAGGTTGGCGGCCACACTCAAGATCATGGCCAGCCTGCGCCTCGCGCCTTCAGCCCGCACAATCCACAGCGCGCAAAAGAAATCGATGATCGTAAGGCTGAGCAGAAGCGGAATGAATCTCCAGTTCCAGCTCATGTAGAAAAAGTAGCTGGCGATCAGCAAAACGACTCGCCGCCAGCTTTGCGGGGACGAGTAGAAAAGCACTAGCGTGACAATAAGAAAAGCGAAAAACTGGACGGAGTTGAAAAGCATTAATGCGAAATCTCCTTCGCGAGGTTAGCCAGCATGGGGGTAAACGCCGCGCGCCCTTCCGTATTCATGTGGAGCAGGTCGCCGAATAAGTCAGGCGTTTCGAGCGACTCGAATTTGTGCCGGTCTACGATGGTTACCCACGGCCGCTTGGCCAAAACTTCGACCGTTGTCCACGGGTAGTGGGCGCGCGGATAAGGAGGCATCGCGGGACCGCGAGGGACCTGGTACACGATGATCCTTGTTTTCGATCCACGGTATAAGTCGACTAACGCCCCGAGCCATCGCACCTGATCGCCCCGCACGATGCCGTTTTGCGGAGTATTGTCGATCAATCCGTCATCATAAAATTTTTGCCAACTGGGTCCCTGATTGTCGGGAGGTAGGGCGGTGACGCGACGCGCCTTCCAGTCAACGGCCAGGCCGGTCAGCGCGTGATGAATGCCGCCGTAAGCGTAGAACCAATCCCCTTCATGGCCTCGCCATAACTTTGCCTTATCGATCCGGGCGAGGGGATCCTCAAAAAATTCCTGGAAATCGCGCTGGTAGACGATACCTTTCAAGAGCGAACCCCGAAGGACTTCGAATCTGCCAGGCCAAGTTCTGAAAGACGACGTGAAGGACGGGATATCGGTCAGGCGCAGACGCGTGAGCATTAACCGCAAGTCGACGACGCGATCGGGCACATCGTCGGACGTATCCGGATCGTCGTAGTCTTCGAGCGGGATCATGATGCTCTGGTAGCGGTTGCGATGGGGGTCGACTTCGCGGACGAAGTAATACCACGCTCGGTCCCTCCCGTGCGGGATGGAGCCGTTAACGAAGAAATAGCCGTCGTCCGGTTTAAGTTCATTGGCGATTCTGGCCGAGAAATCTTCCCGCAAACGCGAACTGCCGAGAATGAGAACCTCTTTCCTTCCACTCGGCTTACGTTGGATCTCGTTCCAGGTAACATTTTCGAAAGCGCCCGCATGGGACTCCGGTTCCAGGTATTGGGAATAAAATCCCGAACGGAAGATGAGCGCTTCAACCAGCAGATAGGAGCCAAGCGTGACAGCCAGGAAAGCAGCCAAACTGCGGGCGGATACGGCGACTCGCGTGCGCGGCGGTCGAATGGGTTTGGGCGGCCGAACCTTTTGGCGAACGGACTCCTCAGTTGCCGGGATCGCTGTCGAAGTGTCCGAAGGGAGCGCCGACACTTCTTGAACCGCGCCCTTCACCACTGCCTGGCAATAAAACTTCGGCCCCACATGACCGTTTCCGTTCGCGCCATTCTGTCCGCTCAGAAACGGGTAGCCGTATAGCTCCCAGCCTTGCTCGAGAAGGCCCGTCACCTCAGAGGCAAGAAGCGCCGGTTCGTCCGCAACGCAGATTCTGTATTCGGTTCCGGTCATGTCATGCGCCAGTCCGCGTTCCCAACATGGCTCATGAAAGGTTCGCCTTTACGGTATCCGCGAGCAGGGGTGAAAACAACTTTCGTCCGGCGGAATTGAGGTGATTAAAATCAAAGAATAATTCAGGCTTCTCGAGCGGCTCAAATACACTATGATCGACCACTCTCACCCAGGATCGTTTGCGCAGTTCGTCCACGCTGGTGGAGGGCCAATGCGCCAGAGGAACGGGCCGCGGCGCCACGTCGCGCGGTAACTGATAAAAGATAATGCGCGTAGTAGACGCGCTGTAGAGATCGACCAGGGCGCCGAGCCACTCGATACGAAATTTTCGGGTTAAGCCGGTCTGCGGCGGCACAACAAAAATTTCATGAGTCAATTCGTCCTGCTGATCCAGAGGCAGTCCGGGTGGGAACGTTACACGGCGCGTGTACCAGTCCACCGACAATCCTGCCAGGGATTGACTGTTGCCGCCGTAAGCGTACAGCCAGTCGCTGCCATACTGACGATACTTCTTGACGGCTTGTAGCCGGCTCTCCGAATGCTCGATGAAGTCTTGGACGTCTCGTTGGAATACTACCCCCTTGAGAGTTGAGCCGCGGAAAACCTCGAAGCGCGCCGGCCAGGAAAGAAACGACAGCGTATACGGCAGGATATCGGAAACGCGAAGCCGGTTGATGACCAGTGGCATTTCACTCACCTGGTCGGCGGATGGCTCGGGCGGATCAATATCGTTGTAATCGTCGATCGGGACGGCAATCGCAGCGTAGCGATTGCGATGCGGGTCGACATCACGCACAAAATAATAGAATGCGCGCGCGGCGGATGCGAGCACTGCGCAGTTGTAGAACCGATAGCCATCCTCTTTGTACTCGTTGGCGATCTTGGCAGAAAAGCCTTCCGCAACCCGCGAGTTCCCCAACACCAGAACCTCTTTCTTAGCACTCGGGGGACGCTCGGCCTCCGCGTAGAAGATTCGTTCGAAAGTTCCGGTCGAGCTGAGCGGCTCGAGATACTGGCCGTAAAAACCGCCGCGAAAGACTAGGGCGTCAGCCAGGAAACAGCCGCAGAAAGCCACTGTAAGAAAGACGGCGACACTTCGACCCGTGGCTTCCGGCGAGGGTCTCGGGGCGCGCACCACTTTGGGCGGCGGCGTAAAGCGTTTGGACGCCGGAGTTGCTGACGGTCGGGGCGCGGGGGAAAGTTTCGGAACGGTCGACCTGCTTCCAGGGCTGATCCCAGGATTGACCTCCGGCGCGCTAATTGGTGCGATCCGCCGGCCGTCTTCCTTCACCATCGCCTGACAAATAGGGTCGCCTGAGTTGGCATTCCCGTTATTCACCCCGACAAACGGATGTCCATAAAGCTGCCAGCCCCTCGACAACAGTTCTGTTACCTCAGAGGCAAGAGTCGAGGGTGTACCGGACGCGCAAATCCTGAATTCTTTTCGAGTCATCTGCTCGTTGAATTAGCGTGCATCCGACGTAGGCGCGCCATGCGAAGTTAAACTGCAGGTTTCTAGCTATTATACGGAATGATGGCGGAGCAATTACAGATTGCGAGTGAGTTCTTTATTTCTCCGTCCGGAATAGCAACTGCGCGTAATCATGTAAGTAGTGACGCCAGTTGATCCAGGTGTGACCGCCCTCAGATTCGTGGAACTCATATTTGATTCCGTGAGCCTTCAGCAGATCCGCCAAATTTCCCGCGCTGACGCGCGTCAATTGATCCTTCTCTCCGACGCCGATCCAGAACAGCTTAAGCATCTTATTGGTGCGCGCTGCGTCGTCGAAGAAATGTCCCGCGTTGGTTTGGAACTGCTCGGTCGCGCCGGCACGCACGCCTGAGCTGAATACGCCGAGGTAAGCGAAGGTATCGAGGTGTCCGGGGCCGATACGGAGAGTTTGGCTACCGCCCATGGAAAGTCCGGCGAGAGCCCGATTTTCGCGATTGGCCGCGGTACGGTAGTGTTTCTCGACATACGGCATGACGTTGTCGAGAAGCTCCGACATGAACAGTGAACTAGTGGAGTCACCGGTCGCGCCTGGTGCGCGCGGCATCGAGCCGTTGGGCATCACTACAACCATCGGAACAGCCAGTTTTTCGGCCAAGAGATTATCCAGGATGAACCCAGCGCGCCCGATGGTGCTCCATCCCTCATCGTCGTCTCCGGAGCCATGCAGCAAATAGAGCACGGGATATTTCTGGTTTCCGGTCTCGTAACCCGCCGGTGTGTAGACGCGCATGCTCCTCATGGTGTCGAGCGCCTTCGACCAATACCACGCGGTGCGAACTTCACCATGCGGGACATTCCGCGTAGCTTCGTAAGCCATCTCGTCGCCAGGGACTTCGACCATGCTGTTTAGTGAAGAGAGACCTGGTTTAACCAGGACGTTCTTCGGATCGAGTACGCGCACGCCATCTACGGTGAAGACGTAGGTGTAGAAATCTGGAACGAGTGGGCCAACGGTTATCGACCATGCGCCGTTCCCGTCCTTCTCGAGTTTTCCGCCGGCGCCGCGCCCTTGCGTGATCCAATCGCCGGTGAGCGAGACTTCGCTCGCCTGGGGCGCGTAGATCCGGAAAACCACCCGTTTGTCGGGCAGGATCTCCGGCGATTTTACGTCAGGGGCTCGCTGCTGTGCAGGGCGGGGAACTTCCTGGGCGAGCAGACAGCCGGTTACCAGTGTAAACATGAGCGTTCCCGCTCCGCGGTACAGGACCTTTGTTGTGCGCATCTTTCTATCGATTGTACGCCTCGCCGACCATGGCGGCGCTGCGAAGGACATTAGCAGGGCTAAGCCGATCGTCGCACTGTAACGTTTGGCCGCCCGACCTAACCGGGGCCGTAACAAGGCTCGTACGATCGGCCACGGCAATTGAGGAGCTACTGAACGTGCCGCGGGAACAAACATAAGGATAGGGACCGCGTTGTTCAGCACAATGTGTGCCGGTTCTGTTCCGCTCGTAACTTACACAGCTCTCTCCAACGGCCAGGAGCAGGCGAAAACGCCTACTCCACGTGGAGTAGGCCCCTTGGCCTGCGTTGACTTCTGCCACAGTCATTCGCTTAGACTCGGACTCATCGGTAGGCTTGGGGAGGTACTGTCGGCTTACTCAATCGCCGCATTGGCTAACTGGATAAATGCAGTCTGTTCGTCGGCAAGATCGCCCCCGCCATTGGTGCGTTGATAGAGAATGATACCAATGAGGTCGCGCTTGGGATCGACGAACGCGTAGGTACGATAAGCTCCGCCGTGACTATAGGTTCCGATTGAGTTGTAGCGAAACATACCGGCAGCGTCCCTGACTATGCCCCAACCGAGTCCGTATCCAACCCCGGGGGCGAAGCCGGCCTGGAGGTCTCTTGTTTGCACTGTCGTCATCAGTTCTACGGCTGCGGGAGAAAGAATCCGGCGACCAGTACCATAGCTACCTTTATTCAGCATCATTTGGTAGAACCGGAATAAATCAGAAGCCGTGCTGTAAATTCCGCCTTCGGGCATGGGATATTTCCAGCCTTTGCGCAAAGGATCCGCATCGGCAGGCTTAAGAATCCCATGGTCGTCCGTGTACACGACAGCCAGGCGATTCGCTTTCTCTAGCGGGATCCAGAAGGAAGTATCGCGCATGCCGAGCGGTGTGAAGATTCTCTCCCCGACCAACTGCTCGAAGGGTTTTGCGTCGAGCACTTCGAGGATGCGGCCAAGCGTCGCGATGCCGTTATTGCTATAGCTCCACTTCGAACCCGGCTCAAATTCAAGAGGCTGCTGCGCTGCATCGGCGACCACTTCCGCAAGAGTATGGAACTTGCGATCAAAGCCTTTGGACGATCCCGCCGGAACACCGGAAGTGTGAGTCATCAGGTCCCGTAATGTGACGGGATGCGCCGGAGCGGCCCCCGACTTCAGCTTCTGATTCCTAAATTCCGGAAGATACTTTTCCACGGGATCGTTAATTGAAAGACGTCCCTCGTCAGCCATCGTCATGACGGCCGCGCACGTGATCGGCTTGGTCATCGACATAATCTGAAAGAGCGTATTCGTGCGCATAGGCATGCGCGACTCCCGATCCTGCCAGCCGACGGCATCAAGGCCGGCGACGCGTCCGTGACGAGCCACCAACGTGACAAAACCCGCGGCTGTTCCGCGATCCACGAACTCCTGCATCCGAATGCGAATTGTAGCGAGTGTGTCGGCATTCATTCCCAACACGGCCGCGGCAGGTTTCGTCCCTCGGACCGGGGACGGAGGCGTCTCCGCGATGAGGAGCATAGCGCATAGAGCGAGCATGACGAGGAATCTCATTTCGTTACCACCGTGCGTGCACCAGGCTGCGAATCCGTGTGTCATAGATTTTGTGGATGGCGTCCATTATGTTCGGGGTCAGTTCCGGCAAGTCCGACGCCGCACAATTTTGAGCCACCTGCTCGGGACGCTTACTGCCCGGAATGGCGCAGGTGACTGCGTCGAACATCAGGATCCAGCGCAGCGCCAACTGTGACAGAGTCACGCCGGCTGGAGCCAGTTTTCGATATTCCTCCACTGCGTCCAACGCGACGCTGAAGTCAACGCCCGAGAATGTTTCACCGACGTCGAACTGTTCGCCATGACGATTAAAATTGCGGTGGTCGTCTTCGGCAAATTGCGAGTCGCGGGAGAGTTTGCCGGTCAACATTCCACTGGCGAGAGGGACTCTTGCCAGGATACCGACTTTACGAAGTTTCGCTTGTGGGAAAAGCAATTCGGAAGGGCGCAAACGAAAGCAGTTAAAAATTATTTGCACCGTCTGCACATTGGGATATTCAATGGCTTTTAATGCCTCCTCCACTCGCTCCACGCTGACGCCATAGTAGCGGATCTTACCCGCTCTCATCAAGTCGTCGAGCGCGCCAAAGACTTCGGGACGATAATAAACGTCCGTGGGCGGGCAGTGAAGCTGGAGTAAGTCCAGGCAATCGGTGGAGAGGTTGCGGAGGCTATCTTCGATAAAACCGGTAAGATTCGCCACGTTGTAACCATCGGGCGTATGGGGATTGAGGCGGCGGCCCGCTTTGGTGGCGACAAAAATCTCTTCTTTGCGCTCGCGCTTCAACTGCGCGATGAGGCGTTCACTGCGCCCCATTCCATAAACATCCGCGGTATCGAGGAAGTTAACGCCCGAATCGATGGCTTTGTGGAGAGCGGCTAAGGAGTCTCGATCGCTGACGTTTCCCCAGGCTCCTCCAATGGCCCACGCGCCGAAACTGATATCGGAGATTTTCCACCCGGTGCGTCCTAACTCGCGATAGTGCATAAGGATTAGAGTATCGTGCGCGGGAGGTCGGTTGCGCAGATAATAAAGCACAGAACGATGCCGTCAATGTTGTCATCGTTGAAGCAATTGCAGAAATAACATATGCCGGCGATAATCTACGAAGGCTTGCGGGGCTGGATTATTTCCGCAATCCGGCAAGGGCGTTTCGGTGTAGTAATTTAATCCGTAGCGCCAATCGCGGGGCACATTCGGCTTGACGCAGACGGGTACGTGTGCTGATTGAATTTGGCGCGCTACCGGTTCGCAGTTGCGACGACATCCAGGCGAGGGAAGGTCTCGACTTTGATCCAGAGGTAGCCAGTAGCGGCTGACAAGGCAACAAGCGCTACCGCTGCAGATCTGCTCTTGAGGAAGAAAACAGTCCCGGAGATCGCTATTGCGATGAGGGCGAGCCATACCGGCGCGGGCGCCATGTTACCAGGCTCTCTGCTCATCAAAGCCGGGAGCATTCTCACCAGGACGGGGAATGCGCAGCAGGCGAGCGCAGAGAGTCCGATGACGACGCGGCCCGCGATCCGCGCTTTTTCCAGGGCGACGCCGGCCACGATCGCGAGCGGCGGAAGCAAAGGCAGAATGTATCCCGGAAGCTTGTTCGGCGATTTCGAAAAAAAGATGAAGCCCCAAAGCACTACGGCGAGCAGCAATTTGAGTCGCCTGTCGGCGTATAAGTCGCGCCGGACGAGGAGCGCCAACACCGGCGTCCAGGGAAAGAATGCGGCGACGATCCAAGGAATGTAAAACCACCATGGCTGGACGTGCTGCAGGCTTGTGGAAACGAAGCGTTGGAACTGTTGTTGAACGAATAGCGTCTGAAGAAAGACACTGCCGTTGCGCAGATAGCAGGCAATATACCAAGGCGCGGCCGCAAGCAGGAAGAGCAACAGCGGCCGGGGGCGAAAGAGGTCGCGCATCCGTTCACGACCGAACCAGAGGGCTGGAAGGGCGAGCACCACAGGCGGTCCGCTTTTTGCGAGGAAGGCGAAGCCGAGCGCTACAGCCGCACCATTCAGCCAGCGCCGATCGCCCGTACGCAGCCACGGTAGAGCGCAGAGGAGGGTTAAGCCAAACGCCACCGACATCGGAACGTCGGTAAGGGCTAATTGGCTGTACGCAAGCCACATGCCCGAGGTCGACAAAATCATCGTCGAGTAAGCGGCAGCGACAACTCCGAACTCGCGGCGGAGTATATAGAAAAACGCGGCTAAGAACGCGACGCTAAAGAGCGCGACCGGCACGCGTGGCGCAAGGTCGGGAGAGAGCCCCGCGCGAAATCCTGCTGCGATCATCCAGTAAAGGAGAGCCGGTTTCTCGAACCATCCCTGACCCCAGAGACGCGGCGTGATGTAATCGCCGCGGACCGTCATCTCTCGCCCGATGGAAGCATAACGGGGCTCGTCGGCGCTGTAGAGTCCCATGCGACCGAGGCCATAGAGATAAAGGACGAGCAAGGATAACGCGCCGGCGAGGCGCGAACGCCTGCTTTGCGGTGAAGCGGATGGTTTTGCGGGGCGTCTGGGGTTTCAAATTGAGATGATGTCCAGCGCTGGGAGGGCGGAGCGATAAATCCTGGCGTCGAGCGTCAGGAGCCGGTGCCGACTTACCATGGCGTGCGCGCCGGGCTTCATGCCAGATGTGTTCACCAATGGACCAGTCTACGACAATCCGTGTTTCATGCATAAAGCGATCGATGAATCGATCGTCTCTGCCGGATGCGGCAAGCAGTTCCGGATAAACAGGAACTCCAATGACGATCCCGCCAGACGGAAAGGTGCTGTCCAATCGTGCCTGCAGTCAGGTTGAGAGAATGTTTGATATCCCAGAGTGCAGAGAAATGGGATGGTGACCTGTTCTTTATTGGTGACCTTGGCCTCGCGACTCATTCCTCACTAGTGTGACAGCCTCCTTACCGCGGCGGAGCGTGCGAGTCTGGTGTATGCATACCGGATGTGGTCAGGCCGCTCACATTGTGGGAGAACAAGCCGGTGCGGTCCTCTGGTTTGCCTTCCGGCCAGATCACGCGGATATCGCTAAGGTCGACATCCCTGGCATTAGCGAGAATCAGGGCGGAGGGCACGGAACCGAAGTCGACAGCGTCTTTCAGCCCGCCGTTTCCGCCACGGTTTTTGTGCGCGTTCTTGACAGCTTCGTAGCCCGTGATTCGCATGATTACGTTGCGCATCGAGAGTGTGTCGATCAAGCTTTCCGGCATGCCTTCAATCAACACGCGGCCTTTAGTCACCATTGAAATATCGCTGAGGCTGACGTCGCGAATGTGGCTGAGCTTGGATTTTTCATTGCGGCGTTCAATGTCGATCTCGATCGGCCATTCCACGCCCTTACCCCACTTGGGCTGTGTCTGCATCGTGATGTTCTCGAAACGAACATCTTCCATTGAGCCGCCGTCCTTCGCGAGTAACGCGATGCCGGTGCGGGCCTGGCGAATCACGCAATTCGAGAAGACGCAGTGCCGGAAGTCGCCCCAACTTTCAGTGCCGAGCTTCAGTGCAGAGGCGGCGCTCAGCAGGACACAATTGGTTACGGTGACGTTTTCCGTGGGGCTGGTTACGCCGCCGCGATTCGTGGTCTTGAGGACGATGCAGTCGTCTCCAGCCTCGATATAGGAGTCCGAGATAATCACGTTCCGGCTGGAGTCGGGATCGATACCATCCGTATTGATCGCCATGAAATTGTTGATCAGATTGATTCCGCGAATTTTGACCCGATCGCAGTTCTTGGGATGGATTGCCCAGCCTGGAGTTTTCAGAATGGTCAAGTTTTCGATACGTATGTCGCGCGAATTCCAGAACTCAAAATAGGGACTGGGACGAGCCCGCGGCTTCATGTCCTTATCGAAGAACGAGTCGCCTTGACCGTCGATCACGCCGCCGCCTTCCAGTGCGATATTGTCGACATTATCGGCGTAGATGAAATGATGGCCGATGTGATGTGCGCCGAGTTCTCCGGCAACTTCGCCGGAGGTTGCCTTGAGTGCTCCCTGCTGATCGACCTCGAAGTCTTTGATATCCGTGCTGCCGAGCAGAACTGCTCCCGGCTCGATCCGTAGGGTGATGTTGCTCTTGAGGTAAAGGGTGCCGGAGAGAAATCTGCCGTTGGCGAAATCGACGATCCCGCCGCCGGTTGCGTAACAAGCGTCGATGGCTTTCTGGATTGCGGCAGTGTCGAGCGACTTGCCGTTCCCGGTTGCGCCGTATTTGGCTACGTCGCAGATTGCGCCGTGAGCTAGGGCTGCGAAGACGAGGCTTGCCGCACACGCGCCAGCCAGGTTTCGAGGATGAATTTGTCTTTTTGCGTTTGCCATTCGGATTCGGGGAGCACGTTCAACTTATCGTGAGGTATATAAGGGATGTTCTTGCCGAGGGCTATCGCTCCGCCTTCACGATGCTCGTCGGCGTACATACGGTCCATCGGCACATTGTTCTCCGCAGCCCATTCACTGATGTGCGTCTCGCCATGCGAGATGGTATTCCAATCGGGGAAATGCAGTTGCTGGTTGAACCATTCGCCGACCGGACGAGTTATGAAATAGGGACGATGGCCGGCGCCGGGAGTGAAGCTGTATTCGAAGGCGTTCTTCGCGCCGGGAGCGAGCAGTTTAGTGGCACGATCGCGCATGTCATGAAAAAAAGCGTCGCCGTGAGTTGGAATGTTGACGACTTCGTCGGAACCGCCGTTATGGATTAGTACGGCTGCATGTAGCGCGCTGAGCGCGAACAAAACCGCGGCACGGTCTCCGAGGAACTGAAGTGAGTGGTAGGGGATCGCCTGACACATCTTCTTGCTGCTTGAGTCGAGAGTTTCGCCCGGCCCGTCGAGAACCGCTCCGGCGGTGGGGGCGCAGGCGTGCAATCGTGTCTCCACGGCGCATGCAAAAGACACGACGAAGGAACCCATGGAGTAGCCGGTTACGGCAATGCGCTTCGGATCGACATCATGGCGCAAGATCAGATAGCTAGTCGCCTGGCGGATATCAGTCATCATGAGTCCGCCCATCCAACGGCCATTCTCGTCGGGAGGCACGTATTTGTCATGAGCCCGGGTTCCGGATTTATGCTGGGAGTTTCGCTCACCTTCTCCGATCGGATCGTACGTGAGGACGACGCCTCCGGCTCGCGCGTAAAGCACGCCTGCGTAGAATGCGTACCAGGTGTATTTATCGCCGCCGTGACCGTTCACGATAATGAGGGCGGGGCGTTTGATCGAGGTGTTGGCCGGATGGTAAACGATCGCCGGTACGCGCATGTTGAGTTGCGTGCTATAGGTAACGCGGTCGGCGATGATGCCATGTTCGACCTCGAAGCTGCCATGATTTTCCGTGTCCAGCGCCGGGAGCGGATTCGGAACATGGAAGGTTTGCTGGATTTTTTCGCGCAAGGCCGATGGGTCGCTTAAAGGGGTTGCGGTGAGAAAGGCGAGGATTAGGATTCTCATAAGCCGGATGGACCGAAACCTGTGGACAGGAGATGCTACCAGGACTAACTTTAACGCGAATTGAAGGTCACGATCGCCGCCGCTCGTTGAAAGGGAAATTCTTTATTAGCGCCACGTTGTGGAATTCAGCCCGGGACCAATCATCACATTCTGCCCGACGTCGCCGTAGGGACCGGTTGCTGGAACGGCGAAAACCGCCGCGTTGAACCACTCGGCAGTCCTCTCCGGGGTTGAACGAATGGGACTGCCGTTTAGGTTGGGCTGGGAGTCGTCATAATGGTGAGTTATGCCCAAATACTTTCAAGCTGTGATTCGGGCGTACTTCAAATCGCAGGCGCCGATCCGAGTCGAAGAGGTCACGGTTCACGTGTCGGGGAATTGATGCGCCGGGCGATTGCGATGGCAGTCATGTTGGCAGCTTGCAGCCGCCCCCCAAAAGAGCCATCGTTCCCGGGCAGCATCGCGCCGTCGTGGACACGGTCAGCGATGCATTCGTTACCCGAGTCGCAATTTCCGCGAGTGGTTCGCGACAGCGGAATTCATCGCGGATGGGAAGCGGAATACCGCGCGTCCGACGGGGCCGTAGCGATCGTCAGCGCATATGCCGTGCAGTCGAACACTCAGGGACTCGATCTTGTCCAGCGGTGGCGTCCCGAACGGAACAACGCACAATTTTATACCGATCATTTCGTGCTGAACGTGGCGTGGCGGGAAGCGAAGCATGATGAATTGGCGCCGCTGGTGAGGTCGCTTCCAAAGTTGGTGGAAGGGCAATGAAAATGCGCGCCGGAGATCGACCAAGAACGGTATAGCTGCATCGAACCTCAGCAAACTGACCGCAAGTTTGATGTATTATGAGGTGACACAAAAAGACCGCTGGGTTTATGCAGTCGGGCCACTTCTGAGCGTGGCCATGGAATCAATGTTGTCGGTTGTAACTTTTCCGCCGCGATCATCAGGCCGCTTTCGACCACTCGCCAGGCCGGTCCAAATCGACTCCATTGCTACCCATGCGTACCCAATAGCATATAATTCTAAGCTTTCACCCTAGAACTACCCATGGATCAGGAACGCCAGGAACGAATTCGATACTACGGCTTTGCGGCCTTCGTCGGCATACTACTCGCGTTGAATCTGACGGGCGTCTTCAAGACGTTCCTCGGAATCGATACGGCCGTATTCGTCACGCTGCTCGCCGGTTACAAGACGTTTTACAACTCGATCTCCGCGCTTCTCGAAAAGGAAATCTCCGCGGACCTTGCTCTTTGCATCGCGGTAATCGCCGCGCTCTCAGTAGGTGAATACATGGCCGCGGCGGAAGCCATGTTCATCGTCCTGGTGGGCGAGGGACTGGAGTCGTATGCGGCCGGCCGCACGGCTGCCGCCATCCAAAAATTTATCGAACAGATTCCGCGTCTGGCGCGCGTTGTGCGTGATGGACGGGAGGAAGAAGTCGATGCCGCATCGCTGACGCCGGCGGACATCATTGTGGTCCGGGCAGGCGAACGCATCCCCGCCGACGGCATCATCGACCAGGGTGCGTCGTCGATTAACGAAAGCTCTATCACCGGTGAACCTCTGCCGCGAGACAAGCAAGTTGGCGACGAGGTTTTCTCCGGCACGCTGAACGGCAACGGACTGCTGCGCATTCGCGTCACGAAGGCGGGCGACGAGACCACGCTCGCTCGCGTCGTCAAACTGGTCGAGGAAGCCCAGGAGAAACGGGCGCCGGTCGAACGTCTCGCGGATCGCGCGGCGAAATACTTTTTACCCGCATTGCTGCTCTCGGCGGCATTGACCTTCTACTTCACGCGAGACTGGCTGCGCACGGTTGCAGTCCTCATCGTCGCGTGCCCATGCGCGCTGATTCTGGCCACCCCGACCGCCATGGTGGCTGCGATCGGCGGTTTGGCCCGCCGGGGCATCCTGGTGCGCGGCGCGAGCATCATGCAGCTCGCAGCCAAAATCGACACGGCTGTCTTCGATAAAACCGGCACGATTACCGAAGGCAAGTTCGAAATTGTGAGCATCATCGCGCTGGATCGGGACGAAACCGAGTTGCTGGCCATAGCTGCCGCGGCCGAAAAATCGTCTGATCATCCCCTGGCACAAGTAATTGTCGAGGAAGCTTCGCGCCGAATGGTCCCGACCTATGACCCGCTTGCGGCGCATGTGGTGCCGGGGCGCGGAGTCGAATGCTATCTGGCCGGCCGCAGAATCCGCGCAGGGAATGCGATCTACCTGGCCGATGCGGGGATATCGGGCGGACAGTCCGGGGTCCAGGCGATTCTCGATACCGCCGACCGACTAGGCGCGACCGCGATCCTCATCTCGGAAGACGACCGGTTGGCAGGCGCTATCCTGTTGCGCGACCGTTTGCGCCAAGGGGTTATCGAAGCGTCCGAGGGTCTCGACCGGCTCGACATCAAGCACCGGATTATGCTGACCGGCGATCGCCGGCGCGCGGCCGAAGTCATCGCTCGCGAAGCCTCGATCCCGGAAGTCGAAGCGGAATTGCTGCCGGAGCAAAAACTCGACCGGGTCCGACAATTGCAGTCGCAGGGACGTCACGTCGCGATGATCGGCGACGGCATCAACGATGCGCCGGCATTGGCTGCGGCGAGCGTCGGCATCGCGGTGGCAGGCGCCAGCGACATCACCGCGGAAGCAGCGGACGTGGTCTATCTGCCGCACTCGCTGGAACGTCTGCCAAAACTGTTTGAAGTCAGCCGCAAAGCCGTCCAGACTGCATGGCAGAATATTTTCCTTTTCGCCGGCGCGGTCAACGCCATTGCGGTTGTCTTGTGCGCGACGGGCAAGTTGACTCCGGTGGGTGCGGCGTTCACGCATCAGCTTTCCTCGTTCTTTGTCATGATGAACTCGCTGCGGCTTCTCCACGTGGAGCGCGGCGGGCTGGAACATCGAGAGACGCGGTTCTCGCGGCTCTGGACGCGTACACGTCTTCCGCAAGCGTGGGAGCGGCTTCATCATGTCACCGAGAAGATCGATTTTGGCGCTCTGGATTTTGCGTACGGACTTAATTGGCTTATCGATAATCGGCTCAGACTGATCCGGCCCGCGATGTATGTTATCGCGGCGCTCGTGGTTTGGAGTTCCTTCTACACGTTGCGGCCTGAAGAAACCGGCGTGATTGTGCGGTTTGGTGAGAAAGTGCTGCCTTATGACGAGCCAGGATTGCACGTCAAGTTTCCCTGGCCGATCGATCAACTCGTACGAATTCAAGCCAAGCGCGTGCGGGTGGTCGAAATCGGTTACCGGTCGATTTCTTCCTCGCCCGATAACGAGCCTGCCGCCTACGAATGGAATGTTCAGCACCGCTCCGGCCGCTTCCAGCGCATGCCCGAAGAAGCCCTCATGCTGACTGGCGACCAAAACATGATCGAGTTGAATGCGACGGTGCATTACAGCATTTCGCATCCCGACGATTTTATCTTCCGGCAACTTGATGGCGACATCACGGTCCGCGCAGCCGCCGAGTCGGTGATGCAGATGCTCACCACTGAAACGCCTCTCGACGATCTGCTCACCACGGGCCGCCGCGCGATTGAGCAGCGAGCCAGAAAGCTGCTGCAGGCGCGCATGGATCGCTACCAGGCGGGCATTGAGATCTTGCAGGTGAAATTGCAGGATGTGCATCCTTCGCTCGAAGTAGTCGATGCATTTCGTGAAGTGTCCGGGGCTTACGAAGAGAAGAACCGGCTGATCAACGAAGCGGAGGGTTACCGCAACGAGCAGGTGGCCCTGGCGCGCGGCAATGCCAAGGCGCAGTTGCAGAACGCGGCGGCATTCACGCTAGGTCGCGTCAACCGGGCCCAGGGCGACGCCGACCGGTTTGATTTGCGCGAGCTTTCGTATCGCGGCGCTCCGGGACCCAATGACACGCGTCTCTATTTCGACACCATCGATACCAGTGTTACCCGGCAAGAAGAAGTTGATCCTAGACAAGAGTAAAGGACGCAGGCATCTATTTCTGCTGGACGATGGAGTGGAACTGAGCGGTCCGATGGCCGCGCCATCGGCGCCGGCTCCCAGGTTGAATCCCGATGAGTAATAGCATGATCCCCGATAAATACAAGAAATACTACCCGGCGGCCGGCGTAATCGCGGCGCTGCTGCTGATCTATCTCACCTTCTTTTCCGTTCGCGAAACCGACTTCGTTCTGGTGACGCAGTTCGGACGTCCGGTCCGCACCATTACCGACGCCGGCCTGCATATGAAGTGGTTCTTCCAGACCAATCTCTACTTCGACAAACGTCTGCGCATTTACAATCCACGTCCTTCGGAGTTCCTGACTCAGGACAAGAAGAACGTGGTGATCGAGAACTACGTTGCGTGGCGAATCCAGAATCCGGAGCGCTTCGTGCAGACTGTCGGCGATCCGGTCGCCGCGGAGATGCGATTGCATGACATTATCTGGTCCGGCCTGTCGGCCTCGCTAGGGACGCACGACCTGGAGTCCATCGTCTCTACTTCGGCGGACCATATCAAAGCTGCCGAGATGCTTGATAATCTCACCGATCTCACCGACCGTGCGGCTCTTGCGCAGTATGGCATTGAAGTGCTGGATGTGCGGATCAAGCGTCTGAATTTGCCGGAGCAGAACAAGCAAAGTGTGTATGCCCGGATGCGCGCGGAACGTGAACGCATCGCCCGTCAGTATCGCGCGGAAGGCGAGGAGCAGGCGCTGAGCATTCGCGCCGACGCCGATAAACAAAAGGAAGAGATCCTTTCCGTGGCTTACAAAGAAGCGGAAAAGGTGCGCGGTGAAGGCGACGCGGAATCGACCCGGATTTACAGTGCGGCTTATTCGCGCAATCCGCGCTTCTACAAACTGCTCCGCACATTGGAATCGTACAAGAAGATTCTGGATGACAAGACGACTGCGATCCTCAGTTCCGATTCCGAATTGCTTAGAGTGCTGACCCAGGGTGAAGCGGGAGTCCGATGAGTTCTTTGCTGAATCCACCGGCCCTGGTTGAGCCGGAGCCGGAATATCCATCCGGGGTTCCGATTCAGGAACGCTATTGGTCGCCCCGCCGCATTATCCTCGGCTTGCTCGGACTCTGGGTGTTGTCTGGAATCTTCCTGGTGCAACCGGACCAACAGGCCGTCGTTACGCGATTCGGCGCGGTCACGGAGCCACGCGTGTTGCCCGGAATCCATTATGCGCTGCCATGGCCGATTGACAGCATCACCAAGCTGAAGGTCCAACAACTGCAGCGCCTGGTGATCGGCGGCGATCTTCCGGACAGCGTACTGGGACGCAGCAATCCGCTGGCATCGCAATTCATCACCGGAGATCAGAACATTATCAATATGCGCGTGGTTGTTCAATATTCGGTTGGTGTGCCGGCTGATTATCTTTTCCGCACCCAGGATGTTTCGAAGTCGATCGGAGCGGCGGTGGAAGCCGAACTTGCGCGGCGCATTGCGCACAGCGGCGTCGATGACGTGTTAACCACGCAAAAGGTCGCCATCCAGGACGAAACGCGCGCCGCGGCCCAAAAGCGCATCAACGATTACCATGCGGGCGTGATCCTTTCGACGGTCAACATCGAAAACGTGACGCCGCCCGCCGAAGCAGCCGACGCATTTCGCGATGTCACGAACGCCCGCGCCGATACCACTCGTATCGTGAATGAAGCCGAGGGCTATGCGAACGATCTGATCCCCAGGGCTCGCGGCGAAGCGCAGCAGTTTCACGACTCGGCCGACGCGTATAAGCTTTCGAAGGTGAATCAGGCGTCGGGCGACGCGGCGCGCTTCGACCAAATGGAAGCGGAGTATGCCAAAGCCTCCGCGGTTACAGGCCACCGTCTCTACATCGAAACGATGGAGCAGATCATGCCCAAGATCAGGAAAATGATTGTCGATCCGGACGGCAATCTGGACCTCACGATACTGCGCAAGGGAGATCCCGCGCCGGCGCCGACCAAGAAGCCATGAGCAAAGAGCGCAAGACCGGAATTGTCACGGTGGTCGTCCTGGTCGCCGCGTTTGGAGTAGTGCTGGGACAGAAAAATGGTTGGCGGGTTTCGACCGTTAGCGATCAACTCTCCCAGATCTCCCTCAAGCCGCAACCCAAGCCCGACCCTACGCCGCAGGATGCTATCTACGGTATGCTCGACGCTGCCCGGTCCGGCGACGTGAAGGCGTATCTCTCCAACTATTCCGGCCAGATGACACCTGCGCTGCAACAGTCGATCGCCGAAACTACCGAGACGAAGTTCGCGCAGTATCTCAAAGATTCCAATGCGGCGATCAAGGGGGTCGCCATCTCCGAACCGCAGCAACTCACGGATACGCAAGTGAAGGTGCGTGTCGAATATGTTTACCAGGATCGCAACGAGGCCCAGATCATGTATCTCGAGAAACAATCAGGCGTTTGGAAGATTACGCAGGTAGATTCGACTGAGCGGGTCAAAACGCTGGTGCCCTACGGAACGCCGGTCCAATGATATGCGATTTCTCCTCCTCTTCGTGGGCGTCTCCCTCCTGGCCGCGGCTGACGACTGGCGTCCGTTGTTCGACGGCAAGTCTACCGCGGGTTGGGTTGAAGTGACCGGCAAACCGGTTCCTCCTACTTCGTGGACAGTGGAAGACGGGTGTCTCAAAACGGTTGTGCACCCGGGTGGCGCACAGGACATCCGAACGGTGGAAAGCTTTCGGTCGTTCGATCTGCAATTCGACTGGAAGGTGCTCGAAAATGGCAACTCCGGCGTCAAATATCTGCTGCAGCACATTGACGAGTGGAACAATGCGCTCGGACGTCAGGCGCGCGCTCGCGGATTGGAGTACCAACTGGCGGACAATCATGGTCCGGACGCGGTAGAACCTGCACGTTCGGCTGCATCCCTCTATTCGGCAATTGCCCCGAAGCCTCCTACTGCACCCGCGACAGGCCAGTTCCATCACGCGCGTATTGTCGTTAGCGGCGACCATGTCGAGCATTGGTTGGACGATGTGCGCGTGGTGGAGTTTGATCTCAAAGGTCCCGAGGCCCAGAAAGTGTTTGCGGGTCTGCGGAAGAAGGGCGAGGACGCGTCGACGCCCATCCAGCGCGACACTCCGATCAGCCTGCAAAACCACGGCACCGAGGCCTGGTTCAAAAATATAAAAATTCGTAGGTTAGAGTAACACGCGCCGAGGCCGGGAAACCGGATAACGGAAAACTGATAACGGATGACGGTCATGCGACACTGGTAGGCGATGGATTGCCGGGTGGATAGTCGCTCGTTCCGCAAGGGACGGGAGGAAAGTCCGGTCTCCAAAGGGCAGCGTGCCGGCTAACGGCCGGGGGGAACCGTTCAAGCGGTTTCAACGGAAAGTGCCACAGAGAATATACCGCCATTTCGCGCAAGCGAAACGGTAAGGGTGAAAAGGTGCGGTAAGAGCGCACCGCGGGCGAAGTAATCCGTCCGGCATGGTAAACCCCACGTGGAGCAAGACCAAATAGGGGAGGAGGAGCGGCCCGCTCCGACGAACTTCCGGGTAGGTCGCTAGAGCCGGATAGTAATATCCGGTCGAGATGAATGACTATTGCCCGCAAGGGTACAGAAACCGGCTTACAGCTCGGCAACCATCTTTAATTGAACTGGGCGGCTGGAATATAAAAAAAGGCCCGGATTGCTCCGGGCCTCAAAGACAGACTAAAGTCTGTCACACAAGTACAAGCACAGGGACAAGGTTAAACCGCGAGGAACAGCTTGTTGCCTCCACGATTTACCAGCAGCAGAGATTCACCGTTCGATTTGTGTAGGGCGCTCGCAAATTCCTGTGAGTTCGTCACCGGTTTGCGGTTGACCTGCTGGATCACGTCGCCTTCCTTCAATCCGGAAGCGGCTGCCTGGCTGGCGGGGTCGACGTTGGTTACCACGACGCCCTTAGTGCTGGCCGGCAGGTTCAACTGACGGGCAGTCTGCGCATCCAGATCCTGGACCTGCACGCCCTGCAGCGATTTATCAGAGTTATTCTGGTCGAGGCTGGCTTTTTCCAGCTTTTCACCCGGCATTTCGGCGACCTTGACATTGAAGCTCATGGTCTGGCCGTTGCGGAACACCTTCAGATTGGCGCTGTCGCCCGGTATCATCATCGACACCGTCATGCGGAGTTGGTTGAACTCGTTCACCGGGTTGCCGTTGATCGAGAGGATTACATCGCCTTCCTGCAAACCAGCCTTGGCTGCCGGGCTGTCAGGCGACACCTGGCTTACGAGAGCTCCGTCGGGTGTGGGCAGATTCATCGCCTTCGCGATGTCGGGCGTCACTGCCTGAACCGAAACACCCAGGTAAGATCGGACGACATGTCCGTGTTCGACAATCTGGTCCATCACCTGCCGGGCAAGATTAACAGGTACTGCAAAGCCGATGCCCTGATTGCCGCCGCCGCCTTCAGCCAGGATGGCGGTGTTGATGCCGACCAGTTGGCCACGGTCATTGACGAGAGCCCCACCGGAATTGCCGGGATTGATGGCCGCGTCCGTCTGAATGAAGTCTTCATAGTCTTCAATACCGAGTCCGGCCCGGCCGGTAGCGCTGATAATCCCCATGGTTACGGTTTGGCCGACACCATACGGGTTGCCGATCGCGAGCACACAATCCCCAATCTGCATCTTAGAGGAATTACCCACTGTGATTGCCGGAAGGTTGCTGGCGTCGATCTTGACTACCGCGAGGTCGATCTTGGCATCTTTGCCAATCACGCGGCCTTTGAACTCACGCCGATCCGGCAGCGTAACTCGAACGTCAGTGGCATCATCGATCACGTGATTGTTGGTGAGAATATAGCCGTCAGGGCTGATGATTACGCCCGATCCTAAACCGCCTTCCCGATGGGAGCGCGGGGCCGGGGCTTGAAATCCGTTGCCGCCAAAGAACTGGCGGAACAGAGGGTTATCTTGCATTCCATCCGGCATCTGCTGCATACCGGACGATTTCACTACTTTGGATACCGAAATCTTAACGACCGACGGCATGGCGGCTTTGGCAGCCGGGGCCATGGTGATGCGGCTCGGTCCTTCGTTCGCATCAGCTAGTTTAAGATTGATGTGTGAGGCGGTGAGGGGGAACCCGGCCCGGGCTACGGCCAGGCCTCCACCGACCATGAGCGCGCACAATACCGCGATACGAGTGCGCTTCGCAGCCTTCCAGAATTCAAACGATTTCACATTACCTCCAGGATTTTGAGGCCCTTTTTCTTGCCTCTGGTATAAGAGACGTGGAAGCTCAAAAGAGGTTTGTCACGACCGTTGGGTATTGAGGGTCTGGGGAAGTCGGTATAAGGGGCAAGCGCAGCCATATACATTGAGATGCGTTTACGCCTGACACACAAAGGTGCTTGTTGTGCGAGCGGAGGTTTGACTCTCGCATATAGTGGTGGCATGAATTCTTACTTTGCGTGGAAGCCGTCGCGCCGCAGCTTTTTGGCAGGCTCGTCTGCCCTTCTTGCTGCGCCCATGAATCGGGCAGCCGCACGACTTACCGAACGCAACCTGATCGCCAAGCGCGTCAATCTTGACGCTTTGCGTGCGTCTCTGCTGCCGCGCGAGAAGTGGCATCCATGGCCAGCCGCCGCCGAGCGAACGGCATGGGAAGGCCTTCCCGCCGATGTGCGGAAGGATCTGGTCTCGAAAGGCGAGCGACAGCTCAAGGGCGAATGGCCGGTACTGCCGGCGACGGTTTTCCTCGAGTTCAAACGTACCGGTAACCGTTCTCATTATGAAGCGCTCCGCGGCGCCCGGCGCAACCGCCTGCTCGACCTGACACTCGCCGAATGCGTCGACGGGAAAGGCCGGTTCATGGACGAAATCCTCAACGGCTTGTGGGCGACGTGCGAGGAAACTTATTGGGGACTACCCGCGCACTTGAGCGCGCAGAAGGCGGGCTTCGGATTGCCCGATGTTACCGAGCCCATTGTGGAACTCTTCGCCGCCGAGACCTCCGCCCAAATTGCATGGACTCTCTATCTGCTCGAGCCGGCGCTGACCAAGCTTTCGCCGATGGTCCTGCCGAGGCTTTATTACGAAATGGACCACCGCGTCCTGACGCCGAATCTGGAGCGTGACGATTTCGGTTTCATGGGAATCAGCAGGCCCGGCCATCCCGCGCGCAGCCTCAACAACTGGACTCCCTGGATCTGCTCCAACTGGCTGACGACTGCCCTGATCGCAGAGCGAAATGAAGCCCGGAGAGTGCAGGCTACGAACAAGATCCTGGGTTGTCTCGACCGCTTCCTGAATGGTTACGCGGATGATGGAGGCTGCGACGAAGGTCCCGGATATTGGGACAGGGCTGGCGGGTCGTTGTTCGACAATCTGGAACTGTTGCGATCGGCGTCGAACGGCTCGATCGACCTATTCAACGAACCGCTGGTGAAGGAAATCGGCAGATACATTTACCGGGCGCACATCGCCGGGCCGTATTTCACGAATTTTTCGGACGCTCCGGCCAAGGTCACGATCGGCGCCGATATGGTTTATCGATTCGGCAAACGCATCGGGGACCAGAAGATGACGGCTCTGGGCGCGTGGTCGGAAGAGGCTCAGCACCACGGCGCCCCGTCGGGAGGCAGTCTGGGACGGGAACTGCCTGCGCTATTCGATTTGGCAATGCTGCGCGCGGAGAAGGGCAACGCTCCTTACGTGCGGGACGCCTGGTTCCCGGGGTTGCAGGTGATGATCGCGCGGCAGAGCGAAGGGTCGGTGGAGGGTCTATATTTAGCGGCGGAGGGCGGGAACAACGGCAAGAGCCACAACCATAACGATGTCGGCAATTTCATCGTGTTCGCGAACGGCAAGCCGGCGATCATCGATGTCGGAGTGGAGACCTACTCGGCAAAGACATTTAGCGCCCAGCGATACGACATCTGGACGATGCAGTCCGCGTTTCACAACTGTCCGACGATCGATGGGGTGATGCAGAGGGCAGGCGGTGAGTTCGCGGCATCGGAAGTGACGCACGAAAACGACGACAAGGTGGCGCAGATGGGGATGAACATCGAGCACGCGTATCCTTCGGAAGCGGGGCTCAAGTCGTGGCGGCGGACATTTCGCTTCGATCGTGCGGCGAATGACATTGAGATTCGCGATCGCTATGCAATGAAGAAAGCGGCGGGAGAGATTACGCTGACGCTGATGAGTCCGTGCCGTGCGGTGGAGAGTGCTCCCGGGGAACTGACGCTTCAGCCGGCGGGCGTGAAGGTCAGCTTCGACGCGAAGGCTTTTCACGCGGTAACGGAAGAGATTAACATCACGGATGGTCATCTGCGCAGCAGCTGGGGCGACCGGCTGTACCGGATTTTATTGAAATGCGAAAAACCTCCCATGGAAGGGGATTGGCGTTTGGGAATTCGCGTGGTGTAGAACCGGCGGACCACATTAAATAGTGGCCTACCTTAGCACCGGCGGTTGACACGATATACAATCAGTGTCATCCGCCAATTGGAACAATATGGATACACCGAAAGAAGTCACCAGACGAAACGCACTTGCGAGCGCCGGCGCAGTCTTTACTACTTCTCTATTCACCGGCAACGTGAAAGGAGCCAACGACCGGGTCGCGGTCGGGCTACATCGGCCTGGGCGCCATGGGCACGGGCAACGTCGGCTACGGCATGCAGGTGCCGGAGATTGTGCCGGTCGCGCTATGCGACGTCTATCAACCGGCGCTCGAGCGGAACGAAGCCGCGGCCAAGAAGAAGGGATTCGCGCCGAAACTGGTGAAGGATTTCCGCGACGTTCTCGCCGATAAATCGATCGATGCGGTCTGCATCTCGACTCCCGACCACTGGCACGCCTACATGATGATCGAAGCCTGCAAAGCGGGTAAGGACGTCTATGTGGAGAAGCCGGCCTGCGTGTACGTGGAAGAAGGCCAGAAGATGGTCGCAGGCCGCGCGCAAGTATAACCGGATCGTCCAGGCCGGCACCATGCAGCGCTCGGGCGGCTACTTTCTTGAAAGCCAAAGAACTGGTGAAGAGCGGCGTGCTCGGCGACGTCACCTTCCTGCATGCGTTTCCAGAGTGGTTCGACCGGCAAGCATCGCTTCGGGAGCCCGGAAGATGGGCCGGTGCCGAACGATCTCGATTGGGATATGTGGCTGGGACCGGCGCCCAAAGTGGCATTCAATCTGAATCGGTGGGGTGTGCATGATGCGGCGCATCCGCAATTCGGCTCCGGCTTCCCGACGTTCCGCTATTTCTGGGATTACGCGGGCGGCGCGATGACGGATTGGGGCGTCCATCTGATCGATCCCGATGCATCAGTGCTTCGACGAAGTGATGCCGGTTTCGGTCTCGGCGCAGGGCGACAAGTTCTACGTCGACGACAATACGCGAAACGCCGGATACGATGCTGGCGACGTTCCGCTATCCGAAATTCTTGATGAGTTATGAGAGCCGCACGTGCAATCCGACTGCCGATGTTCGAGCTTGGGCAGAGCGCTGGGACGACGATCCATGGCACGGATGGGACGATATTCGTCAACCGCAGCAAGTGCAGTGCTGATTCCGACGAAAGGCGAGACGCAGACGTGGGACGATCGCGCGTTGTCGCCGATGAATGTGCCGCACTGGAAAAACTGGATTGCGTGCATCAAGTCGCGCGAGAAGCCTACGAGCGAAATCGAGACTTGCGTGCGATCGTCGACGACTTGCCTGCTGGGCAATCTAGCCATGCGTCACAAGACTTTCCTCGATTGGGATGAGAAGCTTTGGACCGTAAAGCAGGATGCGGTTAAGCCCTACTTGAAGGCGCATTACCGGAAGCCTTGGAAGTTAGAGGTATAACGCCTAAACTAGTGGTTGTATGTACCCGACTCTCGACGGCCCGGCGACGACGTTAGACGATCTACATCTTACGCTACGTCCCGAGCCGTTGATTGAGCCGGAGTCTTCGACTTGAGGTCCCGGTTGTTGGGCGAAGAGCACGCACAAACAATCCGCTCAAAGATCACCCGAACGCGGTCGCGACAGCCTAGGTTCTGAGACGGATGAAAGCGGCGGATCGTTCGACGTCCAAGATGACGCCTAGTTAGCCACAATTTCTGTTAAACTCGTCTCCGCAACATGAAACTCCTCTTTACCCTTCTTTTACCGACTCTAGCCTTCGGTTTAAATCATGGCGATGAGATCAAGCTTTGGCCCAATGGCGCGCCTGGATCCGAAGGTGTGACGGCGAAGGAGGTCTTCACGCCTTCCGACAATCCAAAGTTCCCCAAAGCCTTTCAAGGTGGTGCATTATCCTTCGATCTATGCCTTTCTTCCGCCGGCCGGCAAGGCGAATGGAATGGCGGTGGTGATCGCTCCCGGCGGAGGGCATTCGCAACTGGTGATCGATCATGAAGGCTGGCAGATCGCGGATTGGCTGAATCAACATGGCATCGCCGGGTTCGTCGTGAAGTACCGCTTGGCGAGGGCGAAGGATTCCAAGTACACGGTGGAGGGCGACGCGCTGGCGGACGCGCACCGGGCGCTCCGGATGGTGCGCGCGAACGCGAAAGAGTGGGGGATCGATCCCGCGCGTGTCGGATTCATGGGCTTTTCGGCTGGTGGCGAAATTGCCGCGCTCATGGAGACTCGTTTCGATAAGGGCAATGACAGTTCGTCCGATCCGATCGAGCGTCAGAGTTCGCGGCCCGATTTTTCGGTGATCGTATATCCTGGGTTCAAGCCTGGAGAGATCACCGTACCCAAAGATGCGCCTCCCGCGTTTCTGGTCTGCGCCGATAACGATAAGAGCCATGTTGTCACCACTGTGAACCTTTATCTGGATTTACAGAAGCAGGGGATCTCGTCCGAAATGCACATTTATGCGGCGGGTGGCCACGGCTTCGGAATGCGTCAGACGAACCTGCCAGTGGCCACCTGGCCGGACCGGCTCATAGCGTGGATGACTGATCGTAAGTTCCTGCAGTGAAATAACTTACTGGTCTGGTCGGCACCACGCTTCAGTGCAATTGTTAACCAATTTGTAACAAAAATTATACCTCTGCGTGTTATACTTTTTGTTCCCACACATTTGTATCTGCCTGTTAGGTCAAGAGTCGATGCAAGCAGATCCCCCGTCAGTGGGATTCTGTTCCCAGGCGCTGTTACAATGACTCTATCTTCAGGAGGTTTTAGTGGAAAAACGACAGCTTAGTCGATCTATATGTAAGCACATCTCTATTCTGTGTTTGCTGGCAGGGACGGTCATGGCCCAGACGGCCGGATCCGGAACCATTACCGGCACGGTAACCGATCCGTCCAGCGCGTCCGTTCCCGGCGCAACGGTATTAGTGCACAACTCAGATACCGGTTCGGACCGTACGATTCTAACCAGCGAGGCTGGACTCTATAGCGCCACCTTCCTGCAAACAGGGCACTACGATGTCACGGCCAGCAAAACCGGATTTTCCAGCGTCGAGCGGAAAGGCATTCTGGTAGAAGTTGGCCGGACCATCACCATCGATCTGAAGATGGCCGTCAAGAGTGGGACGGAAACCGTGACGGTGACCGGGGAAGCTCCTATAGTCGATACGCAGAAAACCGAGGTGTCCCAGGAAGTCGATGAGAACCTGGTGAAGGATCTGCCGATCATCGGCCGCCGCTGGGACAATTTTGTGCTGCTCACGCCCGGCGTGACAAGCGACGGAGGGTTGGTTTCGTATCGCGGCATCTCCGGCCTTTACAACAACAATTCGGTGGATGGCGCCAACAACAACCAGGCGTTCTTCTCGGAAGCGCGCGGTCGTAGCCAGGCTACGACGGCGTTCCCTACATCTACAGCATTGATTCGATTCAGGAATTTCAGGTCAGTGCGAGCAACTACAGCGCGGAGTTCGGACAGGCGGCGGGCGGAGTCGTGAATGCCGTGACCAAATCGGGCGCCAATACGATGCATGGCGATTTGTTCTATTACCTGCGTTATCCGGCGCTGAACGCGCTCGATTCTTATGGAAAGTCGCAAGGGATTTACACCCAGGCGATCCATCAGCAGCAGCAGTTTGGCGGCAGCGTCGGCGGCGCGATCAAGAAGGACAAGCTCTTCTACTTCCTGAATTATGACGGTTCGCGCAGAGTGTTCCCCGTCGACCTACACCAGCACCTCCAATATCCCGTCGCTGGCGTGCCCCGCGCAGCTCTCGGCAACACAATGTTCGGAGGCGCGTGGATATCTGGCGGGGCTGGTGGGCTCGTACCCGCGCACCGGCATCAACGATATCGGCTTCGGCAAGCTCGATTATCAGATCAATTTGAACAATCGGCTCGAGCATGGCCTTTGATCTCGATGACTATCATGCCCCCAACTCCTATAGCTCGGCCGCGACGTACTCGAACAATTCCGTCACGGCAAATGGTCCGCTCGTACTTGCATGAGCGGTTCTTTGTCACCAACCTGGGATTCCACGATAGCGCCAAACATGGTGAATAACTTCCGCTTTCAGTGGGGCCTGGATGATGAAATCGCGGGCGCAAATTCGGGCGGACCCAGCGTCAGCATTGCCAGCGTCATGGCGTACGGCATGCCCAACGCGCTGCCCCGTCCGGCATTTCCGGATGAGCACCGCCTGCAGTTCGCCGACACGCTTTCCATGACCCTCGGCAAGCACCAGGTCAAAATGGGCTACGACGTCAACGGCATTCACGAAGTCGCTGGTCAACCTGTTCCAGGGTGGCGGCGTTTACAGCTATAGCGGCGCCGCGACCGACGGCCTTCAATAACTGGGTCGCTCGACACTTTCGGGATCAACACCGGCGACGGTCTGACCGGCCGTCACTATACTTCCTTCGCGCAGGTGACCGATCCGATCACCGGCGTCGGCAAAGACGATTTCTACGATAACGATTATGCCGGGTTCATCGAAGACAGCTGGAAGTCCGGCCGAATCTGACCCTGAATCTCGGCATGCGATACGAAATGCAGGACATTCCGCAGCCGCCGAATCCGAATACTGCAACCCCTCTGACGACGGCACTATACTTCATCGATCAACATCGACACCAATAACTTCGCGCCGCGCATCGGCATCGCCTGGGAGCCGACGAGCAAAATGGTCGTCCGCGCGGGTTACGGCATGTTCTACGGCAAGACCTCCAACAGCACTTTCTATGCGATTCGCGTGGAAAACGGCGTCTATCAACAGACCTTCAATTGCACTCCAACCAGCTGCCCCGCGCTGCAGTTCCCGAACCTGATTTTCACTCCCCCGGGACCGGCTCCGCCGCTCCCTTTGCGGGCGCGCTCACTCCGCAGGTGACCCCATTCACGCCTCCTGCCGGGACGCAACTGGCGCACGGCCTGACGCCTGATTTCGTGAATCCGCTGGTGCATGAAGGCGAAGTCGCCATCGAGGAACAGTTGCCCTTCAACTCGAGCCTCTCGGCCAGTTACCTGATGAGCCGCGGCTTGCATCTGCCGGTATTCCTCGACGCCAACCTCGCACCGACCACGCAGACTCACACCTACGATGTTCTGAACTCGGGCGGCTCCCTGGCAACTCAGGTGACGGTGCCCTGGTATACGCAGCGCATCAATCCCCAAACCGGCGTAGTACTGAACGGCTATAGCGTGCTGAATTCCTGGTACAACGCGCTGGTGCTGTCATGGCGCAAACCCATGAGCCACGGCTTCGAGGCTCTGCTGAATTACACGTTTGCAAATCGATCGACGATGGCGCCGTAGGAGGCGCAAATGGCACGTTCTACGGCACCGATTATACGCTGAATCCGTATAACCAGAAGGCGGAAAATTCACTCTCCGATCTGGATCAGCGTCACCGCTTCACCGGCAGCCTGATTTATGCTCCGCAGATGTTCCATAAACTTAGCAACAAGGCGGCGAAGACTCTGCTTGACGGCTACGCTCTCTCTTTTGTCATTACGGCTGCCAGTGGCGAACCTGGCGAGGTCTTCAATACGATCAGCGGCTTCCCCAGCGGCGGCGTCGATTACGGCGTTACGGGCGGCGAAGTGACCAACTCGGGGGGCAGCACCGGCGGACGTCCGCCGCAGTATGGACGTAACATTTACACGGGACCTCCGCTTTACAACTTCGACATGCGCGTGATGCGTGATTTCGCGATTCTGGACAAGTACCACGTGCAGTTCCTGGCTGAGGCTTTCAATATCTTCAACCACACCAACGTCAGCGCGCTGAACGGCACCTCGTTCAACTACACAGCATTGGGCAGCGGGGCTTGTACGGCGAACCTGGCAGCGGGCTCGAATGGCTGCCTGGTGCCGAATGCAGCGTTCCTCGCTCCGACATCGACCACCTCAGCCAACGGCCTCTACGGGGCGCGTCAGCTGCAAGTATCCGCTAAGTTCGTTTTCTGATATTCGAGCGAACTTGTCAGTCCCGCGAATTTGCGGGGGCTTGATTTTTGGGCCGGTTCTCCCCGCCTCTCGGGTTGAACCGGCCCAATTTCTTTTTAGGACGGCAGGACGGATGAGCGGATGATATGGGGAGCCCTCGCGACGATTGATCGGCGATTCCTGGCGCCTTACGGGAGGGCGAGTTCACGCAAAGCAATCGTCTGACGAGGGGACATTCGATCGAGGGAAGCGGGAGTGCCTTACGAGAATGGCTTTTCTGTACGATTGCGTCAAATGGATGGGGCAGGCGCCAATTCTTTATCACACGAACTTGCGCAGTTCCAGACCAGACTGAGGCCTGCCCCAATAGAAGAACTTACGTGCTGAGCTTGAAGTTGGGGGCTCCTCCGAAGAAGGGGGGCTGCGGTTCGGGCCCGGGAGTACGGCCCATTTTCTCTATTTCGTTGAAATAGGCACGGCGATTCTCATCCATGGCGACGTTGGAAATCATCACGCCGATGGCGTCGGCCAAACCGATTTCCATGTCAGCCAACGGATGGCCATTCTTCTTGACATCGTTGAAGAAGCTCTCGAGTTCCGTTTCTACCGGGTTTCGATCTTCATCCGAAGTCAGGACGCCTTTCTGGGCGAGCCAGTTCTTGGCGAATCGTACTTCGCGATCGAGGAAAGGATCGGTGACTTTGGGCGTCGGTTCGAGCGCCATTGCCAGCGGAAAGCCCTTCTGGGCTCCTCCCGCTACATACGAGGCCCCAGCCTTGGCCTTCGGCGCGGGACCACTGCTTGCGGGCACAACCTTCGCCGTTACCGGTTCGCGGTACCAAAGCGCAGTCGGCAATGTACTCTCTCCGTTGCCCACCGTAATCTCGATCGCGCCTTCTGTCCCCATGATGCATTCGCCCATCTCGGGTCGCGTGCTGCTGAACATCGACAGGTGCGAATTGGTGGTGATGGCGCTGTAGGTCATCTTGCGGCCACCCGGATACTGGTAGATCATCTGAACGTTATCATAGACGTCGCGACCATCATGCCAGTGGTCGAGGCCGCCGAGGCCGATAACAAATTCTGGAGTCGTGCCGAAAATATAATCCGCGACATCGGTTTGATGAGAGGCAATCTCTGCTGCAAGCCCGCCTGAGTATTCGCGGTACATCCGCCAGTTGGCTTTATACTTGCCGACCTTTGACGCATCGCCCTTCATGACCCAACCCGGATTCCGATGCCACTGCGCGTGGATGTGCGTAACGTCGCCCAGAAGACCTTTATCGACGATGGACTTGGCCATCTGATAGAACTTGCTGTAGCGACGCTGCAGGCCCACCTGCAAGACCTGATTCGGATGCTCCTTCTTGAGAGCGCGAAGAGCGTGAACTTCTTCCGGACGGAACACCAGGCACTTCTCGCAGAAGACGTGTTTACCGGCCTGCAGCGTGTCCTTGGTCACCGGGTAGTGAGCCGAGAGGTGTACCGCAATGATGACCGCGTCGACGTCTTTGTCAGCGAGCAGACTTCGATAATCTTTGTAGTACTTGGGCTTGGTGTTTCCGCCGAGCGCCTGGATACCTAAATTGGCATGATCTTCGTCCACATCGCAGACCGCGACGCATTTGCCGTTGTCCACGCGGCTCAGATGATGCATCAGGTATTGGCCTCGTCCGCCAACGCCGATAATGCCGTACCTCACCTGGTCCGGAGCAGCATGCACGATCGCGGGCGCTCCTGTCAGGGTGACGACGGTTGCAGCCGCCGCAGTCCCGAACTTCATGGCATCGCGGCGTGAAAGATCTTTCTCTTCTGACATCGGTATCCTCTCAGATATTTGACATTCTATCCGAAAGCGCGACGCCCGGCAGCAAACGTCGCAAAAATGTTTGGAATGCCATCTTCTTTGACGCCCGTGTGAAAGCCGCCGTTACCCGCGCCGGAGAGCGCGAATCCCCGGCACCTGAAAGTAAGGTGCCTTCTAAAACTCAAATGGTCGAACTCCATAAGTTGATAATGTTTCTCAGAGTAGATCGAGCCGCCCCCCTAAGGAAAATGGGGTTGCTCCAAACGGATAGCAGTCACACACAAATCTGCCGGCCTGGGTGCCGGGTGCGGAAAATAGCGTCCGCCGCCACAGCCTTACTTCTTCTCAGAGCTGGAAGACGTCGATGCGGCGGGCGTGCTGCTCGAACTCGACTCGGAAGACTTAGTGCTCTCCGAAGTGGAAGAACTACCGCTCTCAGACTTGGCTTCCGACGTAGACGAATCTTTCTTGGCCTCTGACTTCGAGTCGGAGCCGTTCTTGACGCCGCCGTTGGACTTACCGTAATCCGTAACGTACCAGCCGGTACCCTTGAACTGAAATGAAGGAGCCGAAATCAGACGTTCAACGGGGCCTCCGCATTCCTCGTGAATTTGCAGAGGCGAGTCGGAGAACTTCTCGATTTTTTCGAACTTCTTACCGCACGAATTGCATTTGTACTCGTAAATTGGCATTACAACTTGGACCTGAGTCCTATTCTATCAGATTTTATGATAGTGCCTGGCGGCACGCGGTTCATAGACTGCTATTGAGTCTTCCTCTTTGCTGGTGCGCGGTGAGTCGGCGCGGGGGCGCTCGGTAGTCCCGTCACGTTCTTGCGATCCACGACGAATTTGATATTGAAAGGATCTTTCGTGTAAGAGGTGGGAGCGCCGGCGAAAGAGATATCGGCGCCGGCATCCAGCTTGCCACGAATGGGAGCCTCGAACACCAGAGTAGCGTCGCCGGCGGGCCCATCGGTGTCATCGACCGCGACGATGATCTCCTTTGGATTCTCCATTGAGACCACTTTGCCCGTGAATTGTTTGAATTCACCTTCCTGCGGGGGGATGAGAGCGTCTTTCACGTTTTTATTGAAGTAATCCTCGCCGCCGTCGGCCTTGAGGGCGTCACGCAGTTCACGCCAGAGCTTGATGTCCGGATGCGCCTTGAAGAACGCCTCCTCCTGCTGCTGTTGGTTCGCCGCGACATCGGTAACGCTGGCGATCTTCAGGTCGTCCGGAGGAAGCGCAGCCGCAGCCGCAGCCTTCTTGAGGGCGTCGAGACCATCGTCGGATCCGTGGTAGCCCTTATAAGCTCTCTCCAGGAACTGGTCAGCACCCTGGCGCACGCTGTCGGGGAGAGCTCCTTCGCCCGTGTAGACGGCGGCGCGCGCAAATTCGAAGAGGCCGGGCACGAATTTCTTCTGCGCATAGAGGACAGTCCCTAGCCAGTATGCGACTTGGCCGTTCTTAGGGTTGAGCTGAAGTACCTTGCGGAACGCGGCTTCGGCTGCATCATTCTGCTTCTGCTGCATTTTGACCCAGCCAAGCGTAGTTTGCGCGAGCTGCTCAATCTGAGCTTTGGCTGTGTTCCAATCCGCATCCTTTACGCCTTGAGGTTTCAACGCATCCAGATTTGTCAACAGGCTGTTGGCTGCCTGCTCACCTGCGCTGAGCGAATCCGGCGTCGGCGGGTTCACCCTGATGGCATTATTTACCACGATCACCAGGGCCGACAAATTCTTCGGATTCACAGCCAGTACGTCCTGCGCAGCCTTAATCGCCTCCGCAGGCTTGCCTAGCTTCGCGTAGTCCTGCGCGACCATGGCGGCCCGATCTTCTTTAAAATCCGAATCCGGATACTTTTCCTTCCACGTCTGCAGAAGCTGTAACTGTTTGTTCGGATCAGTTTCCTTCGACACCGCATTGTAGATGTCATACTCGCCCTGATCCTTGACTTTCTTCTGCGCCTGGGCGAAAAGGGGCGTAAAAAGTAGCCCCGCAGTTAGTCCGATTCCCAATACCGATTTCACGACTCGATGGAGCACTTGCTGCCTCCCGTTAAATTTCAATCACGAATCTGAATCACGGAGTGTATCCGTTCGTCCAGCCACTCAACTCCGCGTCCTCAGACCACTTTCATAGAATAGTCTAATTCTTAGCAGTCGTCTTCTTTTGAGCGCCAGTATGCCGTAGTGGAGCGGTCTCTTTCGGGAGTCCGGTCACATTTGCCCGCTCTACTTTGAACTTGAGGTTGAAAGGATCCTTGGTGAAGGCTTCCGGGGCGCCGGCAAAAGAGAGTTCCATCCCAGGATCGAGCTTGGTGGTTGCCCTCAACGGCGGCTCGAGCACCAGCGTGACGTCTCCGTTAGTGTCATCGAGCGCGACTAGTACTTCCTTGGCGCTCGGCTGCGAGACCACGTGCACTTTGAACTGTTTAAATGCGCCATCCTGAGGCGGAATCAGAGCGTCTTTCACGCCCGAATCGAAGTAGTTTTGTCCGGTCTCCCCTTTTAGCGCTTCCCTGAGGGTACGGAAGAAAGCCACGTCGGGATGGTCGGCTGCGAACTTGGCCTGGTCGCCCTCCTCCTTTTTCTGGATGTCGATGACGCTTTCGATATGGAAACCGTCGGGAGGCAGGGAAGCGGCGACAGCTTGCTTTTTCAGGTCGTCGAGCCCGGCATCATCTTTACCGTGGTATCCTTCGTAGGCTTTCTTCAAGAAGTCCGCGAGAGCCTGACGGCTTTTGGGGTCGAGCGCGCCGGTCCCTGAATAAGACGAGGCTCGCGCATACTCGAAAAGACCTTCGGAGTATTTCTTCTGCGAGTAGAAAATCGAGGCGAGCCACTGCGAAACCTGTACGTTCTCGCCGTTTGCCACTAGTACTTTCCGGAAAGCACTTTCGGCAGCCGGATAATCTTTGTCTTTCTGTTTCCACTTCGCGTACCCTTGAACGGTAAGCGCGAGTTGCTGGGTATCGGCCTTGGCCTTCGTCCAGGCTGCGTCGGGAATGTTGGGCGGCTTGACCGCCGCGTCGAAGAAGTTATCCAAATTGGACAGCAGCAGACCGGAGGACTGACTTCCCACGGTCAGCGCATCATCGGTGGGATTGGGATTGCGAAGCACGCCACCGGCAAGCCCTGCCAGTAATTGAAGGGCGGTCAGGTCTTTGGGATTGATGGCGATGGCGTCCTGAATAGCTTTGATGGTTTCCGCCGGCTTATTCAGCTTCTGGTACGCCATTGCAACCGCGTCGGCCCGTTCCTGCTTGAAGTCGGAGTCCGGATACTTCTCTTTCCAGGTCTGTAGAATTGCCAGTTGTTTGGTGGGGTCGGCCTCTTTATTAGCAGTGGTGAAGATGTCGTACTCGCCCTGGTCTTTGACTTTTTTCTCCTTCTTGGGCGGGTCCTGCGCAAAAACCGGCAACTGCGCTATCTGACACGCCGCTCCGACGATGAAAACTGCCTTCACTACTCGATTCAGCAACTCATGCCTCCAGCTCATTTCCATGGGTATTGACTCCGTTTGTGGGGTTCCCCGGGCGAACAACGAAGTTACAAGGGTACTTGCGGAAGTATATCCGAGGTACTTAAGAATTCGCAACTAATTCGTCTGAACCATTGGACGTCGAACTTTCGGCAATAGTTCCCGGACGCACTTTGCCGGCAGCCGGAGCGTCAGGTGCGCAGGCGGGCCCTGATTCCAGCCGAGCGGCAGTCCTGATGGAACGATGGTCTTCTGTACGGGACCCGCGGCCGCGAAGCAACAGCCCCCTTGAAGCCGACGTGGTAGACTGCAAACTCCGTGCGGCCAATCGACCTCGGCGTGATCGCAATCTATCTCATAGCTGTGACCTGGTTTGGGGCCCGGTTCCGCAAACGCGAGCAGAATCTCAAAGATTATTTCCTCGGCGGCCGCAGTGCGCCATGGTGGGCGATCAGCCTCTCGATCGTTTCGGCGGAGACCAGTACGCTGACGATCGTGGGCACTCCCTCGCTCGCTTTCCGCGGAAATTTTGGCTTTCTGCAGATCGTATTGGGCTATCTGCTGGCGCGCATCGTCATTTCGATCATCTTACTGCCGCATTATTTCCGAGGCGAGCTCTATACGGCTTACGAATTGATGCAGCGGCGCTTCGGATCTCGCATCCGCCGCGTCACCTCCATGACTTTCCTCATGACCCGCTCTCTCGCGGAGGGAGTACGGGTGTTTGCCATCGCGATCGTTGTCTCCATTATTTTGGGAACCGGTGAAATCGCCTCGATTCTGCTGATCGTCGCCCTCACGGTTTTCTATACTTTTGAAGGCGGCATGACGGCGGTGATCTGGACGGATGTAGTCCAGATGGGTATGTACGTGGCTGGAGCGGTCCTGAGCCTGGTTGTCATTATTCAGCAGGCGCAGGGCGGCTTGAGCCATGCCGTGGAGGTCGCTGCGACAACCGGTAAGTTCGTGGTCTTCGATTTCTCGTCTCCCTTGACGCCTGGATTTTTCGACAAGCCATATACCTTTTGGGCTGGAATTATCGGCGGCTGCTTTCTGACGACCGCCAGCCACGGAACCGATCAACTGGTGGTCCAGCGGCTGCTCAGCGCCCGAAACGAGCGGGAGAGCCGGCTGGCGCTGATGTCGAGTTGGGTTGTGGTTTTCGCGTTGTTTTCACTTTTCCTTTTAATCGGAGCGCTGCTGTTCGTCCATTATCAGGAGAACCACCTGCCGGCGCCTCAGCCGATGGACCGCCTTTACCCCAGCTTTGTCTGGGAAAAACTTCCCGTGGGAGCAGCGGGGTTGGTGATGGCCGCGATTCTTGCGGCTGCCATGGCGAATCTGAGCGCGGCATTGAACTCGCTCTCGTCGGCAACCGTGGTCGATTTCTTCGGCGGGAAGCGAGATCAACGGCAGATGGGCCTGGCGCGCTGGGCGACGGTCTTCTGGGCGGTCGTGCTGATCGCTATTGGCCTGGTGGCCCGGCATTGGGGATCTGTGCTCGAATCCGGACTTTCGATTGCGTCGGTGACCCTGGGCATTTTGCTAGGCGTCTTCCTGCTGGGCGTCTTAACCACACGTGTTGGAGAAAACGCGGCCATCGCCGGTGTCGTGGCCGGGTTGGCCGTGATTCTCTACGTCAAACTGGAAACCCACATCGCATTCACCTGGTGGGTACCGATCGGCGCCTGTTCCACGTTTCTCGCCGGCTGCGCGGCGTCTCTCCACTTTACTGCTCCAAATTCAGAACAACTCCCATGAATGAACTCAAACGTGATCTCGGTATCGGGGCCGCCGTTTCCATTGTTATCGGCACCGTCATTGGAAGCGGTATCTTTCGAGTACCGCAAGCCATGACGCAGAGCGCAGGCTCGGTCGGCATGGTGTTTGCCGTGTGGATTGTCGGCGGAATCCTCACCATGGCAGGCGCCTTGACTTACGCCGAATTGGCTTCCATGCTGCCCGGCGCCGGAGGCGAATACGTCTATCTGACCGAAGCGTACGGTCCGATCTGGGGCTTTCTCTATGGCTGGACGCAGATGTGGGTTGCCAAAAGCGGGTCAATTGCGACGCTGGCTACAGCATTCTTCGAGTATTCGGGTAATTTCTGGCCTGAACTCGAACATGTATTCTTTCAAATACCGCTCCCTCTCGGAGAACACGGCGCGCCGCTCAACGTCAGCTATGGGCAAATCTTCGCTATTGTCGTGATTCTGTCGCTGGCGGTGGTGAACTACTTTGGCGTCAAAACCGGGGGCAACCTGCAGATCGTGGTCACCGTCATCAAGGTAGGACTGATCGCGTTTATTATCATGGCGGGGCTTTTACACGGCAACACAGCGGAAACGCATTCGCCTGTTGCCCTGCCTATCGACTGCGGGCTTTTTCGCCGCGCTGGTAGCGGCTTTGTGGGCTTATGACGGCTGGAACAACGTAGGCATGGTGGCGTCCGAGGTAAAGAATCCGCAGCGCAATCTGCCGCGCGCTTTGATCGGCGGGTCGTTGGCCGTAATGGTCATTTATCTCTTGGCGAATATCGCCTATTTTCTGGTGCTCAGTCCCGCGAGTATCGTGGAACATAAGCTGGTGGCCGCAGAAATGATGCGGCGGATTCAAGGACAAGCGGGCGCCAATTGGGTCTCGCTGGCGGCGATGATCTCCATCTTTGCCGCATTGAACGGGTCGATTCTGACGGGTGCGCGAGTGCCGTACGCCATGGCTCGCGACGGCATCTTCTTCCGTTCGGTGGCGAAGTGCATCCGCGTTCCGCACGTCCGGGAGTTTCGATTCTGCTACTCAGTGCGTGGTCGGCGATATTGGTGCTTTCGGGGCGATATGATCAGCTCTATACGTACGTGATATTTGCGAGTTGGATTCTTTATGCCATGGCAACTGCGTCCGTGATTGTTCTGAGAAAGAAACGGCCGGATCTTCCGCGGCCTTATCGGACGTTGGGATATCCCGTTGTGCCAGTACTTTTCGTCGCGACGGCCATTCTCCTGGAAGTTTTCACGCTTAAACAATCGCCGCGCGAATCGATTGCTGGAATTGTGCTGATTCTATTGGGATTGCCTTTTTATTTTTACTGGAAAAGACGTGCCGCGGTGGTATCACCCGGTGACCTTCCGGCCGCATGATCAGTACGAATTGAAGGCGAATAGAACTTTTTGTTCCGAAAACGGAACAAAAGGCTTGCGCGCGCAGCTTTATCTGGAGTACACCTAGAGTGTGGTGTGTGAACTGGATTGGACCCGTCCCGTTTCACATCCGGAACAAACAGAAAGACGCAGGGGGCAATTTATGGATGTAACGAAAATCCTGGCCGATCTACGCCAGGAACGCGATCAATTGGAGGAGGCTATTCTCAGCCTTGAGCGTTTGGCTCGAGGACGCGGCAAACGTCGCGGACGGCCTCCAGCCTGGATGACAGTAGCCAAGAAACGCGGTCGTCCGCCGGGAAGTAAGAACAAGACGCAGACTGTCTCGAAGGCATCTGCAGCATCATAATCTAAAACGGGGCAGGCCGACCAGCCTGCCCCAGCTCATTCATGCAATATAATAAGTATTTCTCCCTCAGCATTCAAACCGCAGCTAAACTTTCTCCTCTCTTGCTTCAAAAGATTCTGCCGGGCTAGTTCCCTTTCCTCAGTCCCTCCACCAGAGCGCCTGCTGCCGATCAACTTCCGGTTCACCCCAAACGCGATCTTTCCCGGATACAGGTGCTGTAGCGCGGCAGCCAATTCGACCCCAAACCGCCCGGCATCGAAAACATCGCGATTGGTGACCACCAAACGGACGCCTTCGATGCGTCTTTCCCGCCAGATGCGATTCGCGTCGGTTTGAAGCGAACGGGATAAGCGCGAACTCCCGGGATCAGGCCGACGATTAGATAGCGCAGCCAGCGCCACGCCATGGATAAACTCGGCGCCCACCACTTCAAAAGGCGAATCCGTTCCGCGTCCCAACCGAATAATTCTCCGAGCTTCCAGCAGCGCGACCCAGGATAGAGGATGGCTTCGTTCAGATTGCGGATATTGGGCGATGGATTGATCCAAGGCAGCCCGGTAGCATCGAACCATTCCGTGCGCTGCCAGCCCAACATCGGGACTACGGTCAGGTCCGCATGAATGGCATTTTCGACTTTAAACATCCGCGCCAGTTCGCCGATGGTCATGCCGTGGCGCACGGGCAGTGGGAAATAGCCGATAAACGACTCGTTTCGTGCGATCAACACCGGCCCTTCCACATGGATGCCAGTGATAGGATTCGGGCGATCGAAGACATAGTAAGGCACGTGCGCTTTGGCGGCTTCCTCCATGCAATACGCCATGGTGGTTTCGTAGGTGTAGAAGCGAACCCCGACGTCCGCGATATCGAAGATCAGGGCGTCGAGCTCTTCAACATTTCCGGTTTTGGCCGCCGATTGGCTCCTTCATAGAGGCTGTAGACATGAATTCCGGTCTTGCGATCGACGGAATTCCCGACGTTTTCCTTGTCTTCTACGCCTTCGATCCCGTGCTCCGGCGAAAATAACGCCACTACCTTCACTCCGGCCTCCAGCATGAGATCGATATTCCGGCGGCCATTGCGATCGATTCCGGTCTGATTGGTGATCAAACCGACGCGTTTGCCTTTAAAGGCAGAAATTTCTGCTCAGCCATCACGTCGAGCCCGGTGCGTACGGGCTGATCGGGCGGGGGCCTTCATAGCCCAGTTGCGCCGCGACAGCGGTCGCCACCCTGCCTCGAACCGACGTGATCGCGGGGCGCAGTTTCGGGATGCACCGAATTGGCCAGCAGGATCACGATATGTCTGCGAAACCGGATCGATCCAAATGGATGTGCCAGTGAACCCAGTGTGCCCATAGGAGCGGCCTTTCGGAAACAGTTCGCCGCGATTGCCGGAATATCGCGAATCGATATCCCAACCGAGGCCGCGAATCGTCAGGTTGACCGGGGAGATTGCGGCGAGGTGAAGTAGTCTACGGTGAGCGGGCTGAAGACGCGGGCTCCGTCGAGCGTTGCCGCGATTGAGCATCATCTGGCAGAAACGGGCGAGGTCATCGGCGGTGGAGAAGAGGCCTGCGTCGCCGGCGACACCGCCCATGAAGCGAGCCGTGGGATCGTGGACTACGCCACGCAGGATCTCGCCGTCCGGTTGCTGTTCGGTGGGCGCGATTCGCGGCCGGAGATTGGCCGGCGGGAGAAACATGGTTTCCTTCATGCCCAGAGGCTCGAAAATATTGCGCCGGCAGAAATCGTTCACCATCTCGCCGCTGACGCGATGGACGATCTCGGCGACCAGGTTGAAATTGATGTCGCTATAGACGAAATGTGGTCTCTGGAGGTCCAGTTGGGGCCACCGTGAGCGCCATCCTGATTCCAGTGTCGTAGCCGCTCCAGGCAGGAACGAGCTTCAAATCCGGTGGCATTCCCGAGTAGTGGGTCATCAGGTCGCGCACGGTGATGGTACTCTGGCCACCCTGAAACTCGGGTAAATAAGCCGTCACAGGATCGTCGATACGCACCTTGCCTTGTTCGAAAAGTTTCATCATGGCGCTGGTAGTGGCGACGACCTTGGTTAGCGACGCGAGGTCGAAGATCGTGTCGACGGTCATAGGTTCGATCGCGGGAACCAGAGCGCGGTTCCCATAAGCCTTGCGATCGACGATCTGGCCCTGGTGCCCGACCACCAGAACCGCCCCAGGCATGCGATTGTCGTGAATCGCCTGTTCAATTACCGCATCCAGATCGGCCGCGCCGGGAAGCGTTTGGCCAAGGGCCGTCGAGGTAGCGAGAAAACTAAATAAAAAAAGCCATGTGGCTCGTGCAATTGGCATCCGTGTAATCATCATAAGGAATCGCATGATCTACGACGCGCTCATCGTCGTCTCCTTTGGCGGCCCCGAAAAGACCCAGGACGTTATTCCGTTTCTCGAAAATGTGCTGCGCGGGCGTAACGTACCGCGTGAGCGGATGCTGCAGGTCGCCGAACACTATTATCACTTCGGCGGCCGGAGTCCCATCAACGACCAGAATCGGGAGCTGATCGCGGCGCTGCGAAAGAGCATCGACCTTGCCGGTCTATTGGGGCAATCGCAATTGGCATCCGATGCTCGCCGATACGCTGTCGGCAAATGCAAAAAGACGGGATCAGGCGTGCGCTGGCGTTTGTTACGTCGGCCTTCAGTTCGTATTCGGGATGCCGTCAGTATCGGGAAGATATCGCCAAAGCCTTAGCGGAAGTGTCGCCGGAAGTAGACGGCAGGGCCCATGATCATCCACAAGCTGCGGACATTTTCGAATCATCCTCTGTTTATCGATGCGATGGCTGACCGGACTGCCGCGGCGTTGCAGGAGGTTCCCGATGCCAGGCTGGTGTTCACCGCGCATAGCGTCCCGCTGGTGATGGCCCAAAGCTCCGCTTATGAACAACAGTTGCGTGAAGCCGCAGAGTTAGTGTCGCGGCGGGTCGGAAGGACGGAATGGGCGCTCGCGTACCAAAGCCGCAGCGGGCCACCTTCTCAACCTTGGCTTGAGCCGGATATCGGCGATTGGCTGCGACGCGAGCATCCGCGTGGAGTGGTGATAGTTCCCTTAGGCTTTATCTCCGACCATATGGAAGTGATCTACGACCTCGACACCGAAGCCGCACAGTTGTGCGATGAGTTGGGCATCCGGATGGTTCGCGCAGGCACTGCCGGAACGCATCCGAAGTTCATCGCCATGATTGCTGAGTTGATCCGCGAGCGTACGCTTCCGGGCACACCACGCCAAGCTGAAGGAGTGCTGGGGGCGCCGCCGGACGAATGCCCTGAGACGTGTTGTCTGGGGCCGCGGCGGTAACCCGTCGTCATTTAGCCGGTAGCCGTCAACCGTGAGAGGCCGCAGTCGCCAAAGGACGACGGAACACGGTCGACGCTACCGGCATACCTCTTCGGAGGAATAGCGCAAATCCGCATCTCCGGCTAAGGTAAGGCTGTATGCTTTTCCCGCGTCTTGTGCTGGTGATGGCATTGTTTGGGGTCGCTCCCTCGATTGCCGATACCGAGCCTGGAGCGCCGTCTATCACTTCCGCCGGCTTGGTGAACGCCGCTACCGGGCAGCCTGTCCTGGCTCCCTATTCAGTTTGCACGCTCTACGGGATAAACCTTTTTCTCGACGGCACTACGAACGCTTCGGGAGGCGCGCAGGTCCCTCAAACGCTGGTTGGCGTTACGGTGGTCATCGGCAGTACTGCAGCGGGCCTCTTTTTTATTTCCGCGAACCAGATCAATCTCTTGATTCCGAATTCTATTCCACCCGGTACTTATCCGATCTGGGTGGTTCGCGACGGAGTTGCCAGCCAATCCGCAACCATCGTAATTCAGCCTGTCGCGCCGGGTCTATTTGCTGCAAGTCCCGGCTTTGCCGCGGCAACCCACGCAGACGGAACGCCGGTTACGAATGCCGCGCCAGCCGTGCCGGGGGAAGTCGTGGTTTTCTATGCGACCGGATTGGGACCCGCTCAGCCCAATCCGCCGGACCGGTCGGTTGCGACCACGGCAGCTCCCATCGTCCAACTCGCCGGCTTCCAGTTTCTGCTCGACGGCACCGCAATTAACCCTGCGCTGGTGCAGTACGTAGGGCTGGCTCCATTCAACGCCGGCTTGTATCAGGTAAACGTGCAACTGCCCCAGGATTTGTCGTTGAGCAACCCGGTTGTGCAAGTGACCGTTGCCGGGTCAACGTCTCCGCCGGGATTGAGCTTGATCACGGCCTCACAGTAGCCCTGGAACCAGGTCGAGATAGTGGGAATGCTTCGCCGCTCCCAGGCACCGTATCCGATCCTGAGAAGCTCCACCGAGTTTGGATCGGCTGGCTATGGGCGAAACCAGTCGAACATGCTCGTCATATCGAAAAAAAGCCGGAGACGTGAGTCCCCGGCTCGATCGGAGGAAAGAATTTGTTCCTTTAGAGAAGTCTGAAGTTGACTTCTACTGTTGCAAAAACCGGTACGGCTGCGCCGTTCTTCTTCCCGGGCGCGAACTTCCATTTCTCGACGGCTTCGATGGCTTTTTCGTCCAGACCCAGAGCCGACGCCCTTCATCACCTTAATCTGCTTCGCCTTGCCATCTACATCCACCACCAGTTGAAGAACCACGGTGCCCGAATACTTCGCCTTGCGGGCTTCCTCCGAATACTCGGGATCAACCTTATAGATGACCGCGGGCTGGGACACTCCTCCGCCGACGTGGAACGCCCCGCCACCGAATCCTCCGCCCGAACCAGGTCCTACATCCAGTGCCTGTGCCGGAGCCAATCCCGCCGCCGCTCCCCGACCCAATTCCGCCGCCGGACCCCATGCCATTCGACGGAGGTCCGAGTTTCGCGAGCGGATTGCCGATATTCGGCAGGTTCACGTTCGGAAGAATGGTGTCCGGAGGCGCGACGATAGTCGGCTCCATGACCAGCTTGGGATGTTCGTTGAGCACGACCTCAGTCGGAGGCACGAACTGCTTCGGGGCTATCTTCGGGAGCTTGCCCTTCGCTTCGGGAAGAGGAGAACGATTGCCGCCGCCTCCGCCGCCCTGCATGGTTTGTTTCTCCGCTTTCAACGGTTCCAAGACCGGAGCAATCAGCGTCACCGTATCCTTCACGTGTTGCTGGACGGTCTTACTGAACGACACGGTAAACAGAACCAGTATCAAACTCCCCTGCAATGCCAGGGAGTACAGCATCGACTTCCGGTTGGTGGCATAGAGCCCCCAGATATCCTTCACCGGGACGGGCTTCGAAGTCACTTCGAGTGGCGGCAGTTTCTCGGGATGGAGCATTTCCTGAAGGTTTCTCCAGATGCCTACGAACCAGGGTGGTTCCACGTTCTCGGGCAGCAGCCGGTCGAGGTGATCGTCTTTCGGAGTTATTTCTGACATCGCACCATGGGAGCCAATTCACCCAACCAATTGACAGCTAACATTGACTTTGACGCGTTGTAAGGCCAATAGGTTACGAAAATTGGAATTCACTTACCCAAAGATTCCTTATTACGGATTCTACCACATGCATGTGACTTGCCAACGGGTACGATTGTCAAGAGTTGTGAAGAGTTCAACCAGGAAGTCACAGACGTTAGAATAGTACTTCCCACCATGAATGATCGAAGCATCGACCGGGCGAAGGCGCTCGAAGTCTTACATGAGTATACGAAATCGGAGAGTTTGAGGCGACACGCGCTCGCCGTAGAAGCCTGTGTCGTAGCATACGCAGACAAGTTCAGAGAGGATAAGAATGACTGGTCCGTCACTGCCCTGCTACACGATTTTGACTACGAAATTCATCCCAACGCACCCGAGCATCCCCGGGATGGTGAGCCTATTCTCGCAGCCATAGGTGTTGCCCCGCACATACGCCGAGCCATTCTTTCACACGCCAACTACTCGGGGGTGCCTAGGGAATCGATGCTCGAAAAAACGCTCTTTGCCTGCGATGAACTGTCCGGGTTTATCGGAGCTGTGGCGCTGGTAAAGCCTTCGAAGAGTCTGGCGGAAGTCGAGACGAGGTCTGTACGCAAGAAAATGAAGGACAAAGCCTTTGCGCGATCGGTGAGTCGCGAGGACATTATCGAAGGCGCCGCCGGAATGGGGGTCGATCTGGACGAGCACATTGCCTTTTGTATTGAAGCCATGAAGGCTCGTGCTGGAGAACTGGGGCTTTGAGTAAATTCTTCGCTCCCGGACTGGCCACGGTAATTGTCGTAGCCGCGGGAGTGTGGTTGACTCAGGTACCGGCGAAGACCGCTCCGCCGAAAACCCTGCCGCCTGCCAAGGCAAACGGAAAACTGATCATCATCTCCATTGATGGTCTGGATTCGCGCTTCTTCCGCGATGCCGACCGGCTACACATCAAGATTCCGAATCTAAGAAAGATGGCGGCGACCGGAATCAGCGCCGACATTGTCGGGATGGCCCCAACGATCACCTGGCCGGCTCACGCGGTTATCGCCACGGGAACGCCGCCGGACGTTAACGGTGTCACGGACAATAGCAAGCCGGGAAAACCGGACGACCATTTCTGGTTCGACAAAGATCTGAAGACGACTCCGATCTGGCGAGCGGCTGCGCAGAAGGGGCTGAAGACGGCGGCCATTTACTGGCCCAGCACGGTCGGCGCACGGATCGATTTCAATTGTCCGGAGTACTGGGAAGGCGGGGCGCAGAATGCTATCGAGTTCGACCAGGTCACTGCGAAGTGTACGCCTGGTCTCATCGACCGGATCGCGAAGTGGGATAACTCGTTTCTGGCTCCGCTTTGGGATGACGCCGTAGGGATCGACGTGCTGCGCTTTCTTCTCACCAGGGAGAAACTCGACCTGATTCTGCTGCACCTTCCGGAGTTGGACGCGGAGCAGCACGAGACCGGCGCGCTGAGCATCTATTCGAGGCGGGTTCTTGAGAACGACGACGAATTGCTTGGCACGGCTCTGCAGAAGATGGCGCCCGGAACAGCGGTGGCGATAGTCTCAGACCATGGTTTCGATACCGTGAGGTACGTGGTGCGTCCTAAGGTCATGCTGAAAGCCTCCGGTTTGGCGGATACAGTGTCGGTGATGTACGGGCTCATCGGCACGACGAATGCCAAGGCCGCGGCCTTGTTGCGCCGCTCGATTGGCGTTCCGCGTTCAGGGATCGCGCGTGAGGTCCCTATGGCCGAAGTAACGCGACTTGCGCCGGATCTGCGCAATTGGATTGCCGCTTTTGATACCACTTTGAACTTTGTGGCCAGCGAAGACACGCACGGCCCGGCGGTTGGCGCGGGGAATCACAAGGGTGTTCACGGCTTGTGGCCGACACATGACAGCTCACGCGCAGTCTTTGTGTTATCGGGATATGGAATCAGGCACATGCGTCTGGGCGAAACTTCTATGCTGGATGAAGCACCTACTTTCGCGGAAGTCCTGGGAGTGAAGTTGCCCCGGGCGCGTGGGACCTCGATGCTAGGACGGGTGAAATGAAGTCTGTGATGACGCGCCGGATTTTCATGGCGGGAGTTGGCGGCGCTTTGGGGATAGTGTCATGTAATCGCCAGCGCGCCACCGGATTTCCCGGGTCTGCCATCGTGGCAAGCGAAGCTGAGCACACGCTTTCCGCAATCAGCCTGGAGCGTTTTCGCGTTACCCATCAGCTCCGGCTTGAAGCAGCGCCCTCGGTGGTGATGGCGCTTTCCGATCCGTCCCGGGTATTATGCCTGTTGCCGGACCGTGGCACGCTGGTCGAGACCGATCCTCAAGCGATCTCGGAGCGCCGGCGTGTCCGGGTGGGCGACCAATCGGTCGCCATGCGGCTCGATCCTGATGGCAAGCGCGTCTGGATACTCAATCAATCTCCGCACTCGCTGGTCGCCGTGGATCTGGCAACGTTCCGGATGGGCGCCAAGATACCGCTACCTGGCAAAGCGGCATCGATGGACCTGTATGGCAAAATGTCCGCTATCAGTTTGCCGGACAGCGGACAAATTGCGATTATCGAGAACAATCGTGTGTCGCGCATCATCGCAACAGACATCGCTCAGGAGATGATCTGCTTCCGTCCCGATGGCGGCGTAGTGATGGGCGGAGATCCACAGAGTCAGGTGCTCGCGGTTGCCGATCCTGCGACCGGTCGGTTGCTGGTGAAGTTGCCGCTGCCGCTCAAACCGCGGCGCTACTGCTACGACGCCGGCGGCGGCCAGTTGTTCATCAGTGGTGAAGGGATGGATGCCGTTTCGATTGTCAGTCCGTATCAAACTGAGGTTGGAGAAACCATTCTTGCGGGGCATTCACCGGCGGGAATGGCAGTCGTGGGCGACACTTTGTTCGTTACCAATAGCGATAGCGGCGATGTGACCGTGATTGATATTTACACGCGGCGAGTGCTGGCGCGCATTCCGGTTGGCCAGGATCCCGAGGAAGTTGTGGTTACGCCCGACGGTCAATACGCCCTTGTGCTGAATCGAAAATCCGGAGATGTCGCCGTGATCCGGGTGCCGTCGATCGTCCAATGGGGCAACCACCATAATAAGACTGCTCCACTGTTTACCATGGTCCCGGTGGGTGGCCGGCCGGTAAGCGCCGCCATCAGCCGCACCTGACGGTGCTGGTTCGTCGCTTGCCCGGGTTTACAAGCCGCCTTCGAAGTCTCTCCGGTTAACGTTGCATTCCGACTGACTGCCAGCTTATTCTGTGTGTTCCGGGAGCCCATGAAACGAACCGTCGAGCAATTCATCTGGATCGTGATCGCAGTAGTCGCAGGATTGTGTCTGGGCGCCATTGCCGTCGAACGGGGCGAACCCATCAACAGTTTCTGGGTGGTGATGGCGGCAGCCTGCACTTATCTCACGGGCTATCGTTTCTATGCCCGGTTCATCGCGGTGCGCGTGATGGCGCTGAACGACCGGCGCGCCACTCCAGCGGAACGGCTGCGCAACGGTCACGATTACGAACCCACCAATAAATGGATCGTCTTCGGACATCATTTTGCCGCCATTGCCGGCCCCGGACCGCTCGTCGGCCCGGTCCTTGCCGCGCAGTTCGGATATCTTCCGGGCACGTTGTGGATCATTATCGGCGCGGTGCTGGGCGGCGCGGTGCAGGACTTCGTCATTCTCTTCGCATCCATTCGCCGGGACGGAAAATCGCTGGGGCAGATGGCGCGCGAGGAGATTGGCAAGACGGGAGGCTTCGTCGCCCTGACTCACGGTGCTGATCATCATGATGATCCTGCTCGCGGTGGTGGCTCTGGTGGTGGTGAACGCGCTTGGTGGGCAGTCCCTGGGGCACGTTTACCATTGCGGCGACCATGCCGATCGCGATCTTCATGGGACTTTACCTCCGCTATTTGCGTCCCGGGAAGGTGCTGGAATGCTCGGCGATCGGGTTTCGTGCTGGTCATGGCTGAGCATAATTCGGCGGACAGTGGATCAGCCAGTCGAGCTTCGCGCCCTGGTTCACAGTATCGGCGATGTTTCTCGCCGTTTCGATCATCATTTACGGATTCCTCGCCAGCGCTCTCCCGGTGTGGCTGTTGCTCGCTCCGCGCGACTACCTGAGCACATTTGTGAAGCTGGGCGTAGTTTTGCTGCTGGCAATCGGCATCCTGATCGCGCGGCCAACGCTGCAGATGCCGGCGTTCACGCGCTTTGTCGACGGCACGGGGCCGATTTTCGCGGGAAAGATTTTTCCATTCTGCTTCATCACCATTGCGTGCGGCGCGATCTCAGGCTTCCATGCGCTGATTTCTTCCGGGACCACGCCCAAAATGCTGGCGAGGGAATCGCACGCCACTCCGGTCGGCTATGGTTCCATGTTGCTCGAAAGTTTCGTCGCCATTATGGCGATGATTGCGGCGTGTGTGATGCAGCCCGGCGTGTACTTTGCGGTTAACTCTCCGGCCGGCGTCATCGGCAGGACCGCGGCGGATGCTGTGAGGACGGTATCGGGGTGGGGTTTCGCCGTGACGGTCGCGGATATGGATGGCCTCGCTCGATTGGTCGGCGAGCGGACCTTGTTTAGCCGTACCGGAGGCGGTCCGTCGTTGGCGCTGGGAATGGCACACATCTTCGCGCAATCCGGCGGGCAGGCGCTGATCGGATTCTTCTATCATTTCGCGATCATGTTCGAGGCGCTGTTCATCCTGACCATCATCGATGCCGGAACGCGCGTGGGCCGGTTCATGCTGCAGGACCTGCTGGGCCATTTCTGGAAACCGATGGGACAGACGAGTTGGATGCCAGGCGTGATTAGCGCGAGCGCCGCGGTGGTGCTTGCCTGGGGCTATTTTCTAGTGCAGGGCGTGCTTGATCCATTAGGCGGAATTAATTCGCTATGGCCGCTTTTCGGTATCGCGAACCAGTTGCTGGCGACCATCGCTCTTTGTGTCGCGACGACGATCTTGATTAAAATGCATGGCGCAAAGTTCGCCTGGATCACGGCGGCACCCATGGTCTGGCTGGTCGCCGTGACCTTCACGGCCGCAACGCAGAAGATCTTCTCAGCCGTCCCGGCCATCGGATTCCTCGCGCAGGCCGCTAAACTCGAAGGCGCATTACGAAATGGCGGCGTTCCGGCGGCATCCGTCTCCGCGACGGAAACATTGATCTTTAATGCGCGGCTCGATGCCGTGATTTGTGGTTTGCTCCTCGTCCTGGTGGCCGTGATCCTGGCAGATTCGCTGAGAATCTGGTTTGGGCTCTTGTGGCGTGGACGTACGGCGGAGGTGAGGGAGACCCCTTTCGTCACGTCGCAATTATCGACGGAGGAATTGTGAAAGCCTTACGGCTGATTTGGAGGCTGCTTCGCGAAATTGGGGACGAAAACGCCTACGATCGCTATTTGGCCTCACGTCGACTTCCGGCGTCGCGCGACAACTGGCGTATCTTTTCCGAGCAGCGAATGTCCGCCAAGTATCGGAAGCCAAAGTGCTGTTGACTGTTTGTGCACAACGCCATCTGGCAATTCGTCCATTTCTTTGCGAGTTTGGGCGGTTTCGGACTGCTCCTGCTCGGTATTCTTGATTCGTCGT